>NZ_LT964679.1:1990122-2087730 GCF_900240215.1 Raoultibacter timonensis
CCCCGCCGCAAAATGTGGTGGTAGCCAGACGAGAGGAGCTCCACCACCCGGATAAGCAAAGGAGGTGTATGCGGGCGGGCGGTCTGCGTTTCGGTTTCGCCGCTTGCGCTTTCTTAACCGTTCCGCCTTGGCATGATGTTAGTATAGGTTAACTTCATTCGCGACGCAACATAAGTTTGCCATGGTTTACAATTCCTCCACAACTCAGGTTCGAAGGCGGGAAAACCAGCGAGTCCGACCACCGCCTCCCACCCGCGCGTCCGGGGCGCTGTTGACTCAGTCGACCGCCCCCTTTCGCGTGAGCAGTTGGCGAAGCCCGGGGGTTACATGGAATTCGAACGCGCGCCGCGAGCGGACGCACTGGAGAAACCCCAAATCCGCCAACTTCAGCAGATCGGCTCGCGCCGTTGCGTACGCGACCCGATGGGTCTTCTGATGGGCCTCGATGCGAAAGACCGCCTCGGGGTTGCTCAGCGCAACCTGCAGAACCGCTCGCTGACGGTGGTTTATTTCGACGTCTTCGCGAAGCGCCTGGACGAACGCCTCGTCGCGCTTGATAACCCGCTTCAGATCGTCCTCCACCTCGTCGAGCTTACGCCGAACCAGCTTGGCAAGCACGCCGACGTATATCGTGTAATCAACCTCGTTGTCGATGAGCACCTCGGAATCGGCAAGAGAGGTCAAAACGGTGGGCGGGCGAACAACGCCGCTCTCCCACTCCCGGCATATCTTGACGAGGGGAACGAAAGCGAGTGCGGGCAGCCGTGACTTCTTGAACAAAAGCTTCATCAGAAGCGAATACACGGTTCCGTTCCAAGCCGGCAGCGGAAACGTACTCATGACGAGGTGGCGAACGGCCATACCGAGAAGCAAGGGATGCTCGGCGTGCTCATCCCGATTGCCCTCGATCAGCTTGGCAGCGAGGGCCAAAGCACTCGGACTGTCGAGCTGCTTCTTCCTCCATAAAGCGGAACGCTGCGCCACCGACGGCGTTGCCTGGACGCTCACGCCCCTCGACACCCTTTCGTACATCTCGAGGATCGTCTCGGGCGTACAGGGCCTGTCGACGTACTCGTCAAGATCCCATATCGCCTGATGACCGTTTAACAGCAAGCGCTCTTCGGAGTTCTCGGGGTCGCGCTCCCCCAGCAGAACCTCCCGCGCCTTTTCGTATCCGATCGTCAACCCGTCCTCGCGTATGGTGGTGATCGCCTCGTCGACGTGCGCCTCGATGAGGAAGAACGTGGTGTTGCGGGATTTGATGGCCGTATCGAGCCACGATCCCTCGTGGCACCGCCTGTCGATATCGTCCAGATCGTCGAGGATCGAACGGGTCGGGTAGTACCATCCGCGCCGCCCATCACCATCGCGAAACGGCAGCTCTATCGCAGTCTGACGCCGCAACGCATTCAGCATATCCCAGGTCTGCTTCTGCGTTATGCCCGCGGGCGTAACCACGTTGCAGAATTCTGCCCACGGCAGTGGATGTTCGTCAACCAGCCTCCGCAGGTTGCAAAACGTCGGGTCTTTCAGAAGCGCGATCATCTGGTCGACTATTTCGCTCGTCATAGGCTCCCACCCATCGGACTTCACCGTCTTACATCACTGATATCAGGAATTGATAATTAATAATACTACGCACGATCGATTTCGATCAACCGGCTATCGTTCTTATGTATGCGAATGTGAAATGGTATTTCGATTGCTTTTCCGCCCCTGGTTCGACCTCGAACTCCTCCCCTCTAATTATCAATTTTTTAGATATTGACACTTACGGTAAGCCGCTCATATGCTTCGGTTGAGGACGAGAGTCCGAAAGGGAGAAAAGGGAGACAAGGGAAAGGGAACATCATGCTCGAAGACAGAAAACTGACGCGGCGGGGATTCGTGGGGGCGGCGCTTGTCGGCTCCATGGGAGTTGCAGCCTCATCCTTTTTAGCAGGATGCAGCGCACCCGAGGCGGCAAGCGACAAAGGCGCAGAGTCATGGGATGAAGAGGTAGACGTGGTCGTCATCGGCTCGGGCGGCGCAGGCCTTGCGGCTGCTGTGGAAGCGGCGAACGCAGGCGCAAGCGTTATCGTACTCGAGAAGACCAACATCGTCGGCGGCGATTCGACGCTGTGCGACGGTATCCTCGGCGGCTGGGGCACCAAGCTCGCAAAGGCACAGGAAATCGACGTCTCCGCAGATGAGGTATACGACTGGTTCATGGGCCATCCCGATTGGTACGGCCCGAAGGACCCCGAGGTGGCCCGCGTTCTCGCCGACAAAAGCGGCGAGACGATCGACTGGCTGCAGGAAATCGGCGTCGCCGCTTCATCGAAGAAAGGAGACGTGCGCATCAAGGCGAACAAGGGCGTCGTCATGGCGACGGGAAGCTACGCTGGAAGCCCCGCTATGCTCGCCCAGCTGAACGCCGAGAGCGCCCACCTCTTGCCCGGCTCGAACCCGGGGGCCACGGGCGACGGCCTCGCTATGGCCATGGACATCGGCGCCTACACCGCACGGGCATCCGAGCTGCCGCTCATGAGCTCGCTCGCCGGCGTCGAATCGGGATCGATCGTCAACTGGAACTACTACGAGCGCCTGCACGGCCTGTGGCTCGATGCCAACGGTGAGCGCTTCTTCAATGAAGAGACGAACTACGAGAACCCGAACGGCCACCGCGCGATCGTGCGCAAGCAAAACGAACAGGGCACGCAGGTAATCGCCTTCATCGGAACCACCCCCGAACTCGAAGCCGTGCTCGCCGTGCGCCCGATCGAATGGGCTACCGGCGAGACGGTTGAAGAGGTGGCGGAGGCCGTAGGTCTCGACGGCGCGAAGGTGAAGGCGACCGTCGAGCGGTTCAATAGCCTGTGCGAAACCGGGGAAGCGGACGATTTTGGACGTCCTGCCGAGTTCATGGTTCCGCTGACCGGACCGTTCTACGCTGCGCCGATTTCGGTGAGCACTTCGGTGACCATGGGCGGCTTCAGGACGAACACCGAAGCTCAGGCTTTGAAGCTCATGGCCCCCACGAAAGACGGCAGCCTGACCTCCCCCATTCCCGGCCTGTACGCAGCGGGCGTGGCGTGCGAGTGGAACTGCGCAGCGGGCGCTACGGTGCTCTGCGCCGTGACGCTCGGCAGGATTGCCGGGCAAAACGTCGCCAAGGAAACACCCGCAGCATAAGCGCCGCAACGAAAAAAGGAGCCGGAAGCCCCAAGGGTCTCCGGCTCCTTTGCAGCGAGCGTATACGTGAGCGCTACCTCTGAGCGCGGGCAGCGCGTTCCATATCGGCAACCATCTTGTCGACAGCGCCGCATCCAGCGCACTCGCCCGAAGAGCATTCTCCGTCATGGCAATCGCACAAACCGCGCTTCGCCATACGACGTACAGCGAGGACCGCGAGAGCGATGATCGCCAAGCTTATGACGATGGTCGAAAAGTTCCACATCATCGGCTGCATAGCAGGCCCCTTTCTCGTTTCATCGGCCCGGCGCTCTCGTGCAAGACAGACCGGGTGCGTTTCCATTGCATGCGAACCCCTCTTCGAGGCTGCCCGCCTACAGCGCCATCGGTCTTACGCGACGCTGCCTTCGGCTGCGAGCTTCTTCGCATTCTTCTTATCGTAGTTCGGCATCGGACGGAAAAGCTGGAACAGGATCGCAACCAAGCACACGCCTGCAACCACCGTCCACAGGTTGAACGACAACTCACCGGTGATAAGACCGCCGAACTGGTAGAGCATCAAACCGACGACCCAGCCGAACACCGTCATGTAGCCGATGGCGAACCACGTCCACTTGGCGCTCTCCATCTGGCGGCGGATCGTGCCGATGGCGGCGAAGCACGGTGCGCACAAGAGGTTGAAGGCGCAGAAGGCGACGATCGCGGGCGCCGAGCCGCCGAGCATGAGGGCGAACGCCGACCACATCGAGGGATCGGCCTCCCCAACATCGCCGAGGCTCGTCAGGATGCCGACGGTCGCAACAACGTTCTCTTTGGCAACAAGCCCGGTGACCGAAGTGACGGTTGATTCCCAGTTACCGAAGCCGAGCGGCGCGAAGATCCAGGCAAGACCGTTGCCGAGACCGGCCATGAGGCTGTATTGGATATAGCCGTCCATTTCAGTATCGAGCAGGCCAAACTGGCCATCGTACATGCCGAAGTTCATGAGGAACCAGATGACGATGGTAGACAGGAAGATGATGGTACCGGCTTTGACGATGTAGCTCTTGATGCGTTCCCACGTGGCAAGAAGCACGGTCTTGATAGCCGGAATGTGGTACTGCGGAAGCTCCATGACAAACGGGCTCGCCTCGCCGGCGAACATCTTGGTCTTCTTGAGCATGATGCCCGAAATGATGATCGCAATTACGCCGAGGAAGTAGAACATCGGAGCGATCCACCAGGTAGCCTCTGTGTTACCGCCCGCAAGCGCGCCGAACACGAGAGCGATGATCGGCATTTTCGCGCCGCACGGGATCATCGTCGTAGTCATGATGGTCATGCGGCGGTCTTTTTCGTTCTCGATGGTCTTGGTGGCCATGACGGCGGGGACGCCGCAGCCCGAGGCGATGAGCATCGGAATGAAGCTTTTGCCCGACAGGCCGAACTTGCGGAAGATGCGGTCCATGATGAAGGCGACGCGGGCCATGTAGCCGCACGCCTCGAGCACGGAGAGCAGCAAGAACAGGATGATCATCTGCGGGATGAAGCCGATAACGGCACCGACGCCCGCGATGATGCCGTCGATCACGAGGCTTTGCAGCCACGGTGCGGCGTTTACGGCGGTCATCGCATCGGAAACCACCGGCGTCAAACCAGGGATGAACAAGCCGAACTCCGTGGGATCGGGCTCTTCCGCCTCGAGGGCGTTTGCGAAAGCAGCGCCGTTGACTTCGGTGACCTCGCCGGTCTCCTCGTCTTCGACCATGCCGACGACGCCCGCCGCCTGCGCCTCGGATTCGAACGCGGTTATTGCCGACTCGTCCTCAGCGGTAGGCTCTTCGGCCTCAAGCGCCGCCGTTACGCCTTCGACGTCGATACCGCCTTCTTCGGCTGCGGCGAGGTAGGCTTCGATATTCGCCTGATCGCCCTCCCATTCGCCAACCGCCTCTTCGTAGGCAGCACCTCCAGTGTAGAGCCAGCCATCTCCCGAAATGCCATCGTTGGCCCAGTCGGTCACAACACCCGTGCCAACGGAAATGGCCAGGTAGTACACCAAGGCCATGATGACGACGAAAATGGGGAGTCCCAGCCATCGGTTCGTGACGATGCGGTCGACCTTCTGGGTCGTATTCATCCCCTTGCGCGAAACCTTGACGGCCGAAGACACCAAGCCGACGATGGAATCGTAGCGCTCGGAGGTGATGATGCTCTCGGCATCGTCATCCTCTTCGGTCTCGACACGCTCGCGGATGGCGTCGACCGTTGCGATGTCGGAAGCGGAGAGCTTCAAACCCGCGATGGTGCGCTCCTCGCCTTCGAATAGCTTGGTTGCGTACCAACGAAGCGTATCGCCGGGCACCCCGCCCTCGATCACCTTCGCGATCTCGGCAAGAGCCGCCTCGACCTTCTCATCGTAGCGAAGCTCCGACGCCGCAGGCTTGCCCGCTTTCGCCGCCTTGATGGCGGTGTCGAGCAGATCCTGCATACCCGTGCCCTTGAGCGCCGAAGTCTCCACGATGGGGCACCCGAGCTTCCGGGAGAGTTGGGCAACGTCGATCTTGTCGCCGTTCTTCTTGACCAAATCCATCATGTTGAGCGCAATAACCACCGGAAGCCCCAGATCAAGCACCTGTGTGGTCAGATACAGGTTACGCTCGAGATTCGTTGCATCGACGAGGTTGATAACCACGTCGGGGCGTCCGTCGAGCAGATAGTCCCGCGTTACGATCTCCTCGGGAGAATACGGCGAAAGAGAATAGACACCCGGCAAGTCCGTGATGATCACGTCTTTGTCGCGTGTGTATTTGCCTTCCTTCTTCTCGACGGTCACGCCAGGCCAGTTGCCGACGTATTGGTTGGCACCGGTCAAGTCATTGAACATCGTCGTCTTGCCGCAATTCGGATTGCCGGCAAGCGCTATGCGAATTCCCATGTTCTACCTTTCATCTCTCGGCGGCGCGATCCTTCGCCGCCCTGCGGTTGATCCGCACTTTCAAGTTAACCTATGCTAACTCGCATCCCAAAAAAATGCTTTCCATGCCGCGGCTTCGGCCATGAAAAGCCTGCTCGGCGGTCGCTCACCGCCTCAGCCCGACCGAACGGTCGGGCACGACCCTTAACCGACGAGAATGCTCTCGGCCTCGCTTTTACGAAGAGAGAGCTCGTAGCCTCGCACCGTAACCTCGATCGGATCGCCCAAGGGTGCGACTTTGCGAACGTACACATCGGTGCCCTTCGTAATGCCCATATCCATGATATGGCGCTTCAAGGCGCCTTCGCCCGTAAGCTTGCGGACGACGGCCGACTGGCCGATCTTCACGTCGCGCAGGGTCTTTTCCCCAGCAGCTTCTGCCATGCTTCCTACCTTTCTTGCTGTTCGTATTCCCGACCAGGGCGCGCATGCCCGGCAAGCCGAAACCCGCCAAACGCCGCAGAACCCCGGATGTTTCCCTATTGGGTGATGATGCGCGTTGCAACCTGCTTGTTCAAAGCAACCTGAGAGCCCTTGATCTCGACAATCAGATTGCCGCCCATCTCGGAGACAACCGAAACCTCGGCGCCTTCGACGAACCCGAGGTTCTCGAGATGATGATGCAGATCGCCCTTGCCACGCACTTTTGCAATGGTGGCCGACTGGCCGCGTCCCAAAAACGACAGCGGCATCTGAGCCCTTCCAACGTTGGGCGCTTCATGTACTGCGGATATCGTGCTGCTTGCTGCCATAGTCTCCTGCATACCCATACACCTCACGATGTTAGCTTTATGTAACAAAATGTATCATAGACCAAACTTTTCCATAATGGAAGCTAAAGTTAACTTTTTTTACACAGGAATGCACATTTCGCAACCAAAAGTAGCCGAGATTACCTTATTGCGAGATCCACCCGAAAAACCCTTGACACCAATACTATCAGTGATAGTATTTGCTGCGAAAGGAGATTGCGATGGCAAGTGAATCGATAGAGATCATGATCCTCGGAGCGCTCATGGAGCGCCCGATGAGCGCCTATGAAATGGACAAAGAGATGGAGATCCGCAACGTACGCCGCTGGATACGCATCAGCTCCCCCTCGGTATATCGCAATCTCATCAGGCTCTACGACGAGGGGTACGCCGACGGCAGAGTGGTCAAAGAAGGCGAGATGCCCGAGAAGACCATCTACTCCATCACCGAAAAGGGCATCGAACGCCTGCGCGAGCTCATGCATAAAACGGCTTCGCAGCCGGTGCGCGTCGACTACGGGTTTTTGCCCATCACGGCGAATCTTTGTTGGATCGACGAAGAAGAGGGCCGCGGGCTCATCGCCGAGTTGATCGAATCGCATCGCGCCACTGCCGAGCGCGTTGAGAAGATGATTCCCGACTACGACCGGCTCGAAGCTCGCGCAACGATGGATCTCTGCGCGCAAACGTACCGTCTCGTGGCCGATTGGCTCGAGAAATACGAGCACGAGTTCTACGGCGACGAGGAGAACGGTGGCGCAGGCTAGCCGTATGGCAAATAACGCGCCTTCGACGCGCTTTCGACGCGCGCCTACCCATCACGCAAACGCACCGGGCTTGCCCGGTTTGTTTTTCCCTATTAACTATCAGTGATAGTACTTTCACCGTAAGTAGATTGGAGGCTCCCATGGAGCAACAAGCAAAAGCCGCCTCGGACGGCGTCATCGTCGGGCTGATGCTGAGCCTGTTCATCGCAGCGCTCGACGCAACGGTGGTGAGCACCGCCATGCCCAAGATCGCCGCTGCGCTTTCCGGCTTCGACCGTTATACGTGGCCGTTCACCTCCTACCTCCTCACCTGCACGATCGCCACGCTGCTCTGCGGCGGCATCGCCGCACGCGTGGGGCATAAGAAGATGTTCATGCTGGGTATTCTCGTATTCGCGGGCGCTTCGCTCGGCTGCGCCCTGTCGAACTCGATCGAGGCGCTCACCGCGATGCGGGCCGTGCAGGGCGTCGGCGGCGGGTTCGTGGAGTCGGGCGTATTCATCACCGTCGCCGAGCTGTTCGAACCGCGCGAGCGCGGCAAGTACATGGGAGCCATCTCGTCGATGTACGGGCTGGCAAGCGTTGCGGGGCCGCTCGTCGGCGGCCTTATCGCCGACACCGTCGGGTGGCATTGGATCTTCCTCGTCAACCTCCCGATCAGCATCGTGGCGCTCGTGCTCGTAACGAAGTTCCTTCCCGGCAAAAGCGCTCATTCGGAATCACGTCTCGATCTGCGGGGTGCGGTACTCGCCTCGGCAACCGTCGTGCCGCTTGTTCTTGCATTCAGCCTCACAGGCGACCTGTTCGCCTGGTGGTCTGCCCCGTTCTTCGGCCTCCTGATCGCAGCCGCGCTATTCGGCGCGCTGCTCGTGGCGGCTGAAAAAGGCCGAGAAAGGCCCATCGTCCCTGTGCAGCTCTTCGCCCGCAAGCAGGTTTCGGCGGCTTTCGTGCTCAGCTTCGGGGCGCAGTTCCTCCTGCTTGCCGGAATCATGTTCATACCCCGCTTCGCCCAGGAAGCGCTCGGATTGAGCTCGACCGAGTCCGCCTACGCGACAATTCCGATGACGCTCGCCCTGATTATCGGCAGCAACGCCTCCAGCAGGCTGTTCGGCAAAACCGGGCGCATGCGCATGCTCGCCCGCATCGCCTTTATCGTCATGGGCGCAGGTTCGCTTGCGCTCGGCATCGTCGGTGCGGAAACGAACTTGGCGCAGATAGCGGTTTCGTCTGCCGTGCTCGGCTTCGGCATAGGCATGAGCATGCCGCTCGGGAACATAGCCGCGCAGACGGGCGCCGAACCGCACAACATCGGCAAGGCGACGTCGATGGCGCTGTTCTTCCGCGGCCTCGGTGGAACCATCGGCACGGCGGCATGCGGGGCGGCTGTCGGGGCAAGCAGCGTCGGTGCGGCGCCTGCCGTGTTCGGAATCTGCATTGCGTTGGCGGCAACCTGCCTGGTAACGATGGTCTGGCTGCCGAAAATGATCGAGGGCAGACGCGGTGCGAGGGGGCGGGCCCACGCAGCCGACGGAGCCAATGGTGCCAGAGACGCGAACAAAGACGCTTCCGTCAGGATCACCGACATTTCGTGCGAGCGTCCCGCCACGCAGGGTGCTGAGGGGGAAATTGCCTCAGGCAACCCCCGCCCAAAACCCGCATCCCCGAACGTCGTGCCCTAAGACCAACCGCTTTCCCGCAGCAAGGCCGATACCGCCTGCCCAGCGCTGGGCAGGCGCCCCCAATGCTGCCAGACCGGCGCTGGGCAGGCACCGCCGATGCCGAATGGCGCAATGACACCCCGCATCTCCCGATGCGATGCCGACGAAGCCGCTTCCTGGAACATCTCCCGATATGCCAGAATCGACATGCGTCCACGCGAGGCTTCGAGCAGAGTCGCGTCAACGGCGATCGAGCGGCCGGTGGGTAGAATCTGGCAGAAATTTCGACCTGTGTCAAAATGGAATAACTTAGGTATCAAGTGCGCATGCTTTCGATACCTCACGAACTGGAGTTTCCCTACAACTTGCCGCATTATCAATAAAGTAACTCCTTCTTGAATTGACACAGGTCGAATTCTCTGCCACATTCGGCTATGTCGGCGTCGGATCAACAATGCAAGGCGCATCGACGACGCATGCGCAAGCTGCTTTACGCTCACCTATCCCCATCACGCAGAATCCATTTTCTTGAGCGTTGCGTCGCTCGGCCCGCCGGGCGACGCAACTGGCGCTCGCGCTCGTGCGCAGCCTCGAATGCGCCTCAACCATTGCTTGCAGCAAACAGGGAACTGCGTGCGATTCGGCCTTCCGCTTTTATACTGGGCGCACACCACATGGACAGCCCTGAAAGAAAGATCGGATCGTGGCACTTCGCGCAACATCCAAGAACCGCAAAGGCCGCATAGGCCAGAAAGCCGTCTTCATCGCAGCCTGCGCGCTCATCGCCTGCGCGGCCTCCCTGGTCGGCTGCTCCTTTGCGTCGGTTCCCGACGATCCGAGCGAAACCGCCGATAAGCCGGCCATCGAAACAGAAGTCCCGAATACGACCGAGCCCGCTGCGGCGACGAACACGCAAAAGCCCGCCCCCGAACCGACGATCGAGGAGCAGGCCGCAGAGCGCGTTTCCGTCATGACGNCGCTGCGGCGACGAACACGCAAAAGCCCGCCCCCGAACCGACGATCGAGGAGCAGGCCGCAGAGCGCGTTTCCGTCATGACGCTGGAGCAGAAAGTCGCCCAAATGTTCATGGTGACGCCCGAGGCGATCACTGGGGTGGACGCCGCAACGCAGGCGGGCGCGGCGACCGAAAGCGCCCTGGCAGAATATCCGGTCGGCGGCATCGTCTACTTCCAGAAGAACCTCATCGATCCCGATCAAACGAAAACGATGATCGCCAACACGCAAGCTTACTCACAGGAAGCCTCGGGCCTGCCCGCCTTCATCGCCGTCGACGAGGAGGGCGGCACGGTCAAGCGGATTGCCGACAATCCGGGATTCGATATCGAAGACGTGGGCAACATGGCGGATACCGGGGCAACGGGAGACCCCTCGCAGGCGAAGACGGCGGCAGAGACGGTGGCCGCTTATCTCACCGACCTCGGGTTCAACCTCAACCTCGCACCCGATGCCGACATTTGCGGCGATTCGAGCACCGACGTCATGGCGCTCCGTTCGTTCGGAGGCGATCCGCAGACCGTGGCTGAGATGGTCGAAGCCCAGGTCGAAGGCTTCGAGAGCTCGGGCATGCTCTGCAGCGCCAAGCACTTCCCCGGCATCGGGGGCGTTATGGGCGACAGCCACAAGGGGGCCATCGTCTCGGACAAGACGCTCGACGAGCTGCGCGCTTGGGAGCTCGTGCCCTTCGAGGCCGCGATAGCAGCCGATGTGCCGTTCGTGATGGTAGGTCACCTTTCTCTGCCCACGGCGCTCGGCACCGACATACCAGCCTCCATCAACGCCGCCGTGGTGACCGACCTGCTGCGAGACGAGCTCGGCTTCGGCGGCATCATCATCACCGACGCCATGGAGATGGGCGCCGTCGGCGATTTCTGCACAGCCGACCAAGCGGGCATCGCAGCGATCGAAGCGGGCGTGGATATGGTGCTCATGCCATCCGACTTCCCTGCCGCCTACCAGGGCGTCATCGACGCCGTGAACGACGGGCGCATCCCCGAATCGCGGATAGACGAATCGACAGCGCGCATCGTGAAGGCGAAGCTCGAATACCTCGGGGCGTAAGGTACGCGGAACCCGCAACTCCGCGCGCGGTCCGCGTCCGTCGCCAGGCGAACGAAACAGCGCACTCCCATACCGCCCACACCACATAGGAAAGGGGCCCGAGCGGGCCCCTGAAACCGATGCCTTTCCGAACGCGTGCTGCGGACTTACGCAAGCACCTTCAGGCTCGGGATTTCCCGGAACACCGCCGCGGCACCGCGAACGACGTCGGCCTTGCCGTCGGCACCCACCTTAAGCAACGTCGGAGCCTGCATGATGCTGTAACGACGAGCGAGCTCAGGATTCTCCTCGGCGAAGATCTTCTCGAACGGCACGCCGGCATTCTGCATGAGCTGCTCGGCATGCTTGCAGTTCGCGCAGGTATGCGTTGCCACCAGGTAGACACCCGCGGGAAGCGTGCTCGACGCGGCGGCAGGCGCGCTGGCGNTGAGACTTGCCGTCGTTCCAGTTCTTGACCGGGCGGTAGTACCCGGTGATGCGGCTGTACACCTCAGTCTCCTCATGGCAGCACGGGCACTCGTACACCTCGCCGGCGATATAGCCGTGGTTCTTGCATACCGAATAGGTGGGCGACATGGTGTAGTACGGCAGCTTGTAGTTCTCGGCGATCTTGCGCACGAGCGTGGCGGCGGACCTCCAGTCGGGCAGTTTCTCGCCGAGAAACGCGTGGAACACCGTTCCCGACGTATAGAGCGTCTGGAGCTCGTCTTGCACGTCGAGCGCACTGAAGATGTCTTCGGTATAGCCGACCGGCAGGTGCGAGGAGTTCGTGTAGTAGGGCTTGCCGTTTTCGTTCGCCGTAATGATGTCGGGGAACTGCTCTTTGTCGTGCTTGGCGAAGCGGTACGTGGTGCTTTCGGCCGGCGAGGCCTCGAGATTGTACAGATCGCCGTACTCTTCCTGGTAATCGCTCAAACGCTCGCGCATGTGGTTGAGCACGTTCTTCGAAAACTCCTGGGCGGCCCTCTGCGTCATATCGGCGCGCAGCCACTTCGCATTCAGGCACGCCTCGTTCATGCCGACGAGCCCGATCGTGGAGAAATGGTTCTCGAACGTGCCGAGATAGCGCTTCGTATACGGATAGAGACCCGCATCGAGCAGTTTTGTGATGACGGTGCGCTTGGTCTTGAGCGAACGCGCCGAGACGTCCATGAGGTGGTCGAGGCGTTGGTAGAAATCGGCTTCGGATTCCGCTTGGTAGGCAATGCGCGGCATGTTGATGGTCACGACGCCCACCGAACCGGTCGATTCGCCGCTGCCGAAGAACCCGCCCGATTTCTTGCGCAGCTCGCGCAGGTCGAGGCGCAGGCGGCAGCACATGGAGCGCACGTCGGAGGGCTCCATATCGGAGTTGATGTAATTCGAGAAGTAAGGCGTACCGTATTTGGACGTCATCTCGAACAAAAGCTGGTTGTTCTCGGTCTCCGACCAGTCGAAGTCGCGCGTGATCGAGTAGGTGGGAATAGGGTACTGGAACCCGCGCCCGTTCGCGTCGCCTTCGATCATGATCTCGATGAACGCCTTGTTGACCATGTCCATTTCGCGCTTGCAGTCGCCGTAGGTGAACTCCATGTCCTTGCCGCCCACGATGGCCGGAACGTCTCTCATGTCGGCGGGCACGGTCCAGTCGAGCGTGATGTTCGAGAAGGGCGCCTGCGTGCCCCAGCGGCTCGGCGTGTTCACGCCGAACACGAACGATTCGATGCACTGCTTGGTTTCCTCGTACGTAAGGCCATCGGCTTTGACGAACGGCGCGAGGTAGGTGTCGAAGCTCGAGAACGCCTGGGCACCCGCCCATTCGTTCTGCATGATACCGAGGAAGTTGACCATCTGGTTGCACAGGCTCGAAAGATGGCTTGCGGGCTTCGAGGTGATCTTTCCCGGAACGCCGCCGAGGCCTTCTTGGATGAGCTGCTTCAGCGACCAGCCGGCGCAGTACCCCGTGAGCATCGAAAGGTCGTGGAGGTGGATATCGGCGCTGCGATGGGCCTCGGCAACTTCTTGGTCGTATATCTCGGAGAGCCAGTAGTTGGCCGTGATGGCACCCGAATTCGAAAGGATGAGGCCGCCGACGGAGTAGGTGACCGTGGAGTTCTCCTTCACGCGCCAATCCTCGACGTTCACGTAGCTGTCGACGATGGCCTTGTAGTCGAGCAGGGTCGCATTCGCGTTGCGCACCTTCTCGCGCTGCTTGCGGTAGAGGATATAGGCCTTGGCAACATCGGCGTACCCGGCGGTGGAGAGCACCTCCTCGACGCTGTCCTGGATGGTTTCGACATCGACGATGCCGTTTTTGATCTTCGGCTCGAAGTGCGCGGTCACGTTGAGGGCCAGAAGATCGATGGTTGAGGGATGGTACTGCTTTTCCAACGCGTCGAACGCTTTGGCGATCGCCCCCGAAATCTTCGCGATGTCGAAATCGGAGATCTTACCGTCGCGTTTTCTGACCTGGTACATTATGCATGCTCCTTCGTTTTCCTGCCGTATGTGCTGTTTGAAGTATCAGTATCCTAGTCCCGCCTACCGCACAAGTCAACGGAAACCTCACCATATCTAGATTCTTTTCTGCGTACGGCAACTACATGTTGTAGTTTATGTTTTTCTCTGAGTATTTTCATCAACGTAGCGGAAACGGTCGCCCAACGAAAGGCCGACGTACGGCGCCAAACAGCGCGGTCGAGCGACTGTCCTCGCCCGTCAGACCGACCATAGGAGGAAGAGGTTCGCGATGATCGGCCGGCGCACAGGAGAGGATCGAGCTCTCCTGCCGAAGTGCTACAATCAGGAGACCATGAGAATATCCGGACTCCAAAAACTCACGCTCCTCGATTTTCCGGGGAAGACGGCCGCAACGGTATTCGCACCCGCCTGCAACTTCCGCTGTCCGTTCTGCCACAATGCCGAACTGGTAGCCGGCGACGAGAACGGCGCGTTTCCGTCAATTTCCGAGGACGAGTTCTTCTCGTTTCTCGACAAGCGCCAAGGCCTGCTCGACGGCATCTGCGTCACGGGTGGCGAGCCGCTTTTGCAGCCGGACATAGCCGCATTCTGCGCTGCGATCAAGCGCCGCGGCTTTGCCGTCAAGCTCGACACCAACGGCAGCTTTCCCGAGAAGCTGCGCGAGCTCGTCGAAGCCGGTCTGATCGACTACGTTGCCATGGACGTTAAGAACTCCCGTGAACGCTACGCGGAAACCGTCGGCGTCGAGAGGTTCGATATGGCACCCATCGAACGCAGCATCTCCTATCTGCTTTCCGGGACGGTACCCTACGAATTCCGCACAACCGTGCTGCGGGAATTCCACGACGGGGAAAGCCTTGTTGCCCTTGCGCATTGGATCGAGGGCGCCGACTCATGGCATCTGCAGAGCTTCGTCGACTCCGATACGGTACTGGCCGGCGAAGGCGAACTGCACGGTTATGCCGCCGACGAGCTGCGAGGCTTTCTCCCCGAGCTTCGCACGATCGTGCCGAACGCCGAAGTGCGCGGGGTTTAGCGCCAGCTCAATCCTTCCAAGCCCACCACTTGAGCTTTTCGGGATCGGGCTGCTCGGTCTCGGCGAAGTAGACGGCCTCGCGGTATACGTAGAGGCAGCACCGGTCAGCCGAACCCCCGTGCACGATGCAATCGCGAGCGTAAAGCTCTTCCGGATCGGCTCCAGCCAGATCCTCAACGCACTCGATGCCGATTGCTCGCAAGCGAGCTTCCATATTGGGTCCGACACCCGGAATGACTTTCAGGTCAATCGCCATAGCGCACTTCCTCTCATCGTCTGCCGCCGAAGCCTACCTCGAGCCTACCGCATGCCCGCATTCGCTGCACACGCCCCGATGCTGCGACACCGCTCCCCTGCCGCACGAGGTGCACGACCAGCGCTCGCGCTCTTCGCGCATGAACGCATCGAGACCGACGGCGCGAGCCCTCACTAGATTGCCGACTGGGCTCACGCCGTACTTTTTGTAGTTGCGCTCCATACGTTTGCTTTCGGGGCAGGGAAATTCTGCACATTCGAAGCAGCGGGCAATTCCCTTGCCCTCGCAGCACTCCTTGATAAAGCATGTTCGACAATGCCCCGGCTTGCCCTCGTCGCCCGCAAGGCATCCGCAACACGGTTTTTTCGCCGCAAGGTGCTTATAGCACGCAAAGCAATTCACGCCGCAGGGAGCCAAAAGGCTCGAATCGATGTGCTCGGGCACGCGCATGGGGCTCCTCCGATTCCTCGGATCGACGTCAATGATCGTAGTATATCAAAAAACGAACAGATGTTTCACGTGAAACATCGCCTATCGCGTGGGGTCGAGCCGCTACGTGGTCGTTGGAGCGGCGCTCATCATGTGCGCCTGCGAGATCGTCACCGCTTCGTATCCGGCGGATTCGCCAACCTTACCTTCCACGTTCCCCGCAGGTAATACGCCCACCCGACGAGCACCGGCAGCACGGGCGAGAGCGCCTGGGCAAGATAGACGCCGACGAACCCCATGCCGAACACGGTACCGAGCACCCACGCAAGCCCGAATCGGATTGCCACCGCATCGAGAACCGCATTCACGAGCGCGAGGTTGGGCGAACCCGAACCGAGCGCAAACGAATCGAAGCAGTACATAAGCGCGTAGAAAGCCGAGTTGACCGAACAGGTTATACGCAAATAGAGCACCGTCGTCTCAATCGCCTCAGTGCCCGATGCGCCGAACAGCAGGGCAAGATCGTAGGCGAACGCCTGGGTCGCCACTGCGATGAGCGCGATAATCGCCACCGAGATACCGCAGCTCGCCCGAACGATCGAGCGCATTCTTTCCACCCGCTGCGCACCGGCATTCTGGCTTGCCATGGCCGTTACCGCCTGTCCCATTGCCCAACAGGGCAATCCGGCGAACGTGCTGATCTTGAGGCCTATGCCCGAAGCGGCGGCAACATCGGTGCCGTAGGCGTTCAGCATGCCGGTCACGAGCAGGTACGATATATTCACGACGATCATCTGAGACGCCGAAGGAACGCCCACCTTCAGCACTTCCGCCGCGCTGCGGGCGAACGCGCGGCCGAACCCGAAGCGAGGCCGAGCAGACGGATGGCGGGCGAAAAGGTGCCGAAGCGCCAAGGCGCACGATAGCGCCTGCGCGATAACGGTCGCCCATGCGGCACCCGCTACCTCCCAACCGAGCACCCCGACGAATGCGATGTCGAGCACGACGTTCACGACCGAGGCCACAGCGATGAACGCGAGCGGTCCGCGCGCATCGCCGAGCGCCCTCATGAGGGAACACGCCGCATTGTATCCGAATGTGAAAATCGAGCCTGCGCTTACGATGACCATGTACGACACCGCTTCGTCGAGCGACGGACCCGGAACGCCGAGCGCCGTAAACACCGGCAACGCGAACATGATGCCGGGTACGGTGACGGCAAGCGCGCACAGCGCCGATAGGACGAACACCGCCGCCGATGCGGTTCTCTGACCCGCAGCATCGCCCGCCCCTTTGCAGCGAGCGAGGACGACGGTCCCGCCGCCTGTCATGCCGATGGCGAACGAGCCGATGCAGAACGAGATCATCGAAGCGTTGCTGATGGCGACGAGCCCGTCGTTGCCCATCACCTGACCGACGACGATCATATCGGCTGCTTGATAGCAGTATTGCAGAATGTTGGCCGCCAAGAGCGGCAGTCCGAACTTGATAAGATGTTTAACGACGGACCCCTGCGTGAAGTCCTGTTCTCTTGATTCCATATCTCTCCTCGAAACGAAAAAGCCGTAGACGGAACACCATCTACGGCCTCGAGGTTCGATGCATCGAAATCCGACGGATCCCCATGCGCAACGCGGATAGCCCATTGCCGCACAGAGTCACCGCACACGATGCGCGGTATCGGCATACATGCCGTATCGGTTTCGATGAGAAAGGACAGGCGATTCGCCTATCCGGCAAGCCCTGCGCGATGTCCCATCATATCCATCTGCACAGAGCACGGCCAATGCAAAGCTTCATAGCTCTTCCGATCGAGTAGCACCAATAGAACCAACACGCCTTCGGGAACGCCGGCTTCCACTTTCCGGGAACGCACCCGCATGGCGGTCGAGACGCCCACGCGGCAGCGGGCGCAACTCCACAAAACCGAATCCGAGCATGACGCATTCCGGAATGCGAAGACGAGCGCTATTCTACCGCATCGTCCGCAATTGGCAAGTACGGCGACAGCGCTTCCGCCACCGACGGTCAACGTTTTGGCGTGCAGGCCCGAGCGAACGAGACGATCAGCGCCCCATCCTTATAGCGGGCACCCGCAACCTCACGCCCGCGAAGGCATGCGGGCAGCGCGACACGGCGCGTTTGGTTTGCGAGCGATACGATCAAATGATCTCCGTCTTGCAGCAAGCCCAAATCCCGTTTGTCGAAAAACGGGACAGCGAGCGAAAGCTCGTATCCATCGGTCGTCTCGCACAGCTCGATCGCACAAGACCGCGCGAGCACTTCGGCAGGGTCGATGCCGCCGTACAGATCACCCGCCGCCTCCCGCAGGTTCGCCACCCCACGCAACTCACCATGGCGAAGCGCCAGACGCAGGATAGGCACGTCGACGAACGCCTCCCCGATCTCATAGAGCGACGTTCGCTGCAGCTCGGTCCACCGATCGAAGTAGCCCGCCAGCGCATCTTCGGGATAGAGCCTGTTCACGATCACGGCATCCACGTTATACCCGTAGAGCGAGAGCCACGAATAGGCTCGCTTCGCCTCCTTGACGACGATGCGCTCGGCGGTCGTGACGACGCGCAAGCTCACCCGATCGTGATCGACCAGCAGAGCGCGAAGGCGTTCGAGCCGACCGACAAGGGCCGCCACCTCATCGAACAGCTCGTCTTCGGGCATGGGTATCTTCATAACGCCCTCGATGACCGGGCGGCCCACCTTGAGCGCGGCGCGCTTCATCGGAAGCATGTCCTCGATGAACGATCCGAGGCGCTCGGGGTACTTGAGCAGCGAAAGCGTCTCGCCCGTCGGCGCGCAGTCGACGACGAGCACGTCGTAGAGTCCGCTGTCTTCGATATCGAGAACGGCCAGCAGGGCGAAGAGCTCTTCGAGTCCGGGAAACACCAGCAGCTCGTCCGCTTCGATGCCGTCTTCCGCATGGCTCGTCATGAGCAGCCGAAGGTATTCCTGCATGCGACCCCATGCAGCGCGGCCCGCAACCACCGGGTCTATCTCAAGCGCCCAAAGGTTCTCTGAGACTTCGACGGCTTCGCTTCCAACGGGCACGTCGAGCGCATCGCCGAGGCTATGGGCCGCATCGGTACTCGCGACAAGCACGCGTTTACCCCGTTCGGCCAGATGGATCGCCGTTGCAGCAGCGACACAGGTTTTCCCCACGCCGCCCTTACCCGTATAAAGGATGATTCTCATAGCGTATCTTCCGATCTACTCGATGGGAATGGATTGCATGCCGGAGCGGGAGCTTCGCTTCGCCGAGACGGCCGCGCTACCCTCGCATGCGCCCGGCGACGCGCTCCGAGAAGGAGCATGCGAGCCGTCGAGCACATTGAGCGCGGCTGCCGAGCACGCGCGCACGACAGCCGCGGCAGCAAGGCGGGCTTCGGGTGGCACGAGCAGGGCCATCGCCTGCGCTTCCAAGCGCTTTGCCTGCAGCATCTTCTCAACGAAATCAGCGTTCATCGCGCGCCTCCTGATCGAACTCAACGGTCAACAGCCCGTCTTCGAGTTTCGCCCTTGCAACCTCTGCGCCTGCAAGCACATTCGGCAGCGGAAGGCATCGGGTAAACCCGCCGATGCGCACGGCGAGATCGGCGCCGGCACGATACAGCTCGAGCGAGCCCTTCTCGGCAAGCGGAACGAACAGGCTCAAACGCCAACCGCTTTCGGTTTTTTCGTAGCGCTCGTGCTCGACGTTCGGCGCTTGCTCGAACGTCGATTCGTCGGGCATGGCTTCGGATAGACGGCGGATGCCCGCAACGCCGCAGATATCGGTCTCGTACCAGGGCACCTGCGCCATGGGCACCTCGGCGAACACGTGCTCGAGCCCTTCGATACAACGATGCTGGATATCAGCCCATTCGCAGAAAAACCCCGTCGTCGCCTCGACGGGCAGTACGCGGTTGACGATCACCCCGTCAACGCGGTATCCGAACAGGTTCAGATAGAGATAGTTGCGCTTCGTCTCCTCTACCACCATCTTCTCGGGCAGCGTAACCACACGTACGGTGGTTTTCTCGCCGTCTTTCAGAAGCGCTTGAAGATCGAGGAGGCGCGCATAGAGCCGCTCGATGTCGGACATCGCATGTTTATCGGGAAGCTCTACTTTGAGGATCTTCTTCGAAACGGGCGAGAGCACGCGCACTGCGACCTTCCCGATCGGGAGCCATTTCTCCACATACCAGCTCAACAATTCTGGAAACTTGAGCAGGGCAAGCGTTTCTCCCGTCGGCGCGCAATCGACGACGATCGAGTCGTATTCTCCGCTTTCGGCGTAGTCTATCAGTTTGAGGAGGGAGAACAGGCCGTCGAAACCCGGCAGGGAAAACGGTACCTCATCGGCCGCTCCTATGCTGCCCATCATCGACGTAATGCCGCGCACCATGTCGCCGTACTCGGTTTCCATGATGCGATCGGCATCGAGCTCGATTGCATCGAGGTTTTCGACAACGTGTACGATATCGGGTCCGATCCGACGATCGAGCACATCCCCGATGCTGTGCGCCGCATCGGTGCTCACCACAAGCGTCCTCGACCCGCGCGAAGCCGAACCCCACGCGCAGGCGGCAGCAACGCTCGTCTTGCCAACACCCCCCTTGCCGGTGAAAATTCGTATGCGCGTCATGCTCGCTCCTTACTTCTTTCATCGAATTATTCTTTACTCGAACTATTTTCCTGAGAAAAACGGCGTCGCCGCCGCTCTTCTGACTGCACCTGAAACCCGCGCGTACCGACCCGGTCGCATTCGGCTCGCAATCGGCAAGCGCTGCCCGATAGGAGTACCGCCTTGCTCGCCTGCTCATTCGATGGCGATGCGCTTAACGCCCCTTCGTCCCGCACCCGCCGTTTTCGCCGCACCCGCTTCGCGAGATAAAAGCTCGGGGATCCTGCCGACGACCTTGAGGAACACGCGCTGCTCTTCGTCGGTTAGATCGCCGAAGAGCACGCCTACCAGTTCGCCGACGTTTTCCATGACATCGGCCACCTGCCGTCTGCCCTGCTCGGTAATGCGCACCGACACCACGCGCTTATCCTGCTCGCTTCGCCAACGCTCCACCAACCCGCGGCGCTCGAGGCGGTTCGCGATGCCCGTCGCCGTATTGAGCGGAACCCCCACATAATCGGCAATGCCCGACATGGTGGTCTCCCCCGCACGATACACGTGCACCAACGCCAAAAGCTCGTTTTTCGAGCAATCCATAAGAACGCTCTGCCAGCGTTCGGCGGCAAACAGATCTTTCGACGCATCGAGAAAATCCCAAATCGTGCCCTCAAGAGGGAATACGGGCTGCTTCGTCGATGCTGTCATTTACTTCCTTTCTCGAAGTAATTTAATTCTTACACCGAAGTATTCCTTTGTCAAGAAAAATTCTCGCAGCGCATGGCTCGCGGCGCATGGTCCAGCTCGACCAGCAGCGAACCCGCCCCCGCTAGAGCATCGGCACCCAATGCCCGACCGGACGTCTCCGCTTCAGCGCATCACGCGCTTCACCACTTCGAGGGCAGGGGGCAAAAAGAACGGTTGCAGGCGACGGCGAACCTCTGACAACGATGCGGGCACGTCGATGCGCTGGGGACACTTCTTCACGCACGCGCCGCACGATATGCAATCGCTCGCAAGGCGCGAATTGTCGCCCATAGCCCCCGACGCAACAACGTACTGGTACATCCCCGCGAAACGACCGGTCACGAACGAGGTGTTGTATGCCGAGAACAGCGCGGGAATGTTGATGCCCTTCGGGCAGGGCATGCAATAGTTGCACCCCGTGCACGGTACGCGGTAGCTTTCGCTTATGATGCCCACAGCTGCGGCGACGGCGGCGTGATCGGCCTCGCTCATGCTGCCGGGCAGCGCTCGCTCGGCAACGGCGGCGTTTTCCGCAAGCTGATCGAGGTCGTTCATCCCCGACAGGAGCACCGTTACCTGGAGGTGGTTCCATACCCAGGCGAGCGCCCACGCTGCGGGAGACGCGCTCGGATCGACCTTCTCGAACTCTCGCACCGCATCGCGCGGCAGGCCGCCCGCAAGCTTGCCGCCCAGAAGCGGCTCCATCACGATGACGGGCAGGCCCCGCTCGGCGGCAGCCTCGAGCCCCGCGCGACCCGCCTGGTAGTTCTCGTTGAGGTAGTTGTACTGAATCTGGCAGAAATCCCAATCGTAGGCATCGAGCATGCGCATGAAATCGTCTTGCGAACCGTGGAAGGAGAACCCGATGCGCTCGATCGCGCCGGAGCGCTTCTTTTCGGAAACCCATCTCTCGATACCCAGATCGACGAGCCGTTCCCACTGCTCGAAGCTCATGATGTTGTGAACGAGGTAGTAGTCGATGCGATCGGTGCGCAGCCGATCGAGCTGTATGCTGAGGAAGCGATCGAAATCCTCGAACGACGTGCACGACCCGTGCGGAAGCTTGGTGGCAATGTGCACGCTGCCGCGCAAGCCGTTCTTCTCGATGATGGCGCCGAGCACCTCTTCGCTGCCCCGGTACAGATAGGCCGTGTCGAAGTAGTTGACGCCCTTGCCCACCGCATCGAGCACGAGCGCTTCGGCCTTGTCGGCGTCGATGCGACCCAGCGCCGTGAGGGGGAAGCGCATGCAGCCGTACCCGAGGGCCGACAGCCGAGCTCCGCTTCGCGGGTCGATCCGATATTGCATGGGGCCTCGCCTCCCAGTAAAATAAGTTACATGATGTAATTTAGGTACTATAAGTTGCACTCCGCAACTTGTCAAGGAAAACGGGAGCGGAACATGCCAAAAGCAGACGGCTCGTTCAAGCGAGCGCGCACCGACGAGCAGAAGCAGGCGCGCATGGAGGCGATCCTCCTTGCAGCCGACACCCTGCTCGACGTGCATGCGTACCGCGATATCACGATGACGATGATCGCCGACGGCCTCGGATTCTCCCGCGCGAACCTCGTCCACTACGTTGCCACCAAAGAGGAGATCTTCCTGAGGCTCTACGTGCGCGACATCGAGGCGCTCGCAGCCGATGTTGCCGTTTACCAGAGAAACGAAGCGCAGCGCATCCCTGCCGATGCCGAAAGCGGCGAGGACGACGGGGGTGGCGCCTTCGAGCGGTTCGCCCGATTCTTCGCAACCGCCTGCATGCGCCGTCGCAACTTCGGGCGCATCGGCGCGCTGCTGACGACGATCATCGAGACGAACGTCGACGTCGAGGCGCTTACCGCCTGCAAGAGAAGGATATACGCGGCGGCAGAAACTGCGGCAACCCAGATTGCTCGCCTGTTCGGCTTTCTTGCGCCGAGCAGCGCGATGGAGCTGATCATGGCAACGACGCACTACGTTTCGGGGCTCTATCCCGCTGCACACCCGAAGCCCGAGCAGATCGAGGCCATGCGCAACTGCGGTATCATCGGGTGCGAAGAGACTGCCCAGCCCTTCGAGCCCGCGCTCGAACGGTTCCTCGTCGTTCAGCTGACGGGATACCGCGAGCTCGCCCGCCGCTAGGCAGACGACCGCCGCCCGGCTTCGTGGCAGAAAAGTGACGGCGTTCGTCGCCACCCGGAATCTCTTCTGAGGCCAGATTTCAGGACGTGTCGCTGAACAGGGGCGATGAAGCGGTCTTGTTTTGCAGCCTGCGCCCCATCGTGCCGAACGGGCTTAAACGACGAATACCGTCCTTTTTCTGCCACGTTCCGACGATTCCGCCGTTAGGCTAGAGCTGGCATGCGCCGAACGCCGCAGCGCACCACGCACCCTATCCGAACGACATGATCACCACGACGAACGCGACGGTGAGCACCAAGCCGCCCACCATAATGGCCCAGATGGCAGGCCGTGCATAGTTAAAGGTCCACCCCACCCCGAAGCGGGCGGGCAGAAACAGGCTCGGATCGTCGCGGTTGAAGTAGAATATGCCGAACTTCCAATGCGCGTCGTCGTCGGCAAGGATTTCTTCGCTTGCCCCCATGCGGGCGAATAGGCGCGCGCCGCCCTGGCCGTATACGACCGAAATGGCAATGCCGCCTACAACGATGAAGAGGCACACGACCATGATTACAACCGCGCCCTGCATGAGCGAGACAAGCCCGATGAACGAAAGCGGCATGAGGATGATCGCAATGCAGATGGCAAGGCCCATCGCCAACAGGAAGATGCTCTGCGCGCGGGCGAACATACCGTAGGCGAGAGCCGAGGTAGCGGGTGCGTTCGGATCGGACAGGCGCTTGGATCGCAGGATGTTCCAGTGCGAGAACACGAGGCACGCTATCATGAACAGCTGGATGAGCACCGGCATGAATACGATGAACGGTGATTTGTCGACCCACCTGCTCACCTCCCCGTCGAACCCGACCTGCATGGGGATCACGTCGGGCATGCTCGCATACCCCGCAATGCCGACGCCGAGCGTCACAAGCAGCACCGGCACGTACAGCAAACTCCATTTGAGCGAGATGGCGCGGGGCACATCGCGCTCCCCCACCACGGCGACCGCCTCCTGCGCCTCGGCGCGCCAACCCTGCTTTGCCTTATAGGTCGAAACCTTTTTACGGTAATGCAGCATGAGCGCATACCCGACGACGCAGATACCGAGCGTGCCCACCACAACGATCGCCAGAACACCCGAGGGGATGCTGAGGGCGATGAGCGCGAACCCCACCGCCGTAAGCGCAGCGGAAAAAACGAGCATGATCGCGAGGTAGCGGCGCTTGAGGCCCTTGAGATACGGATCGTTCGCCGCCGATTCGGGAATCGTAACGGTAAAGCACTCGCTTTTCTTCATGAGGTACGGCGTTAGCGCCATGAGCACGCCGACGATCGGCACGAGAACGATCGTCAGACCCATAATCACGGTAGTGTCCATCGACGCATTCATCTATCGCTCCTCCTTATATGCCCGTTCGGCCTGCGCGGCGGCGCGGGCAACGAATTCTTCCTGCGGACCGCCGTGGGCACGGTATTCCAGCGCAAGCGCAAACAGCGCTTCATCCATGCGGGCGAGCCCGGCTTCCGTCTGCGCGGGTCCGTGATCGGCCGGATCGGCCACATAGGCGCCCGAACGTCCCCGCATGACCACGTACCCCTCGTCGCGCAACACCGCGTAGGCCTTGTTGACCGTATGCAGGTTGATGCCGAGATCGCTCGCAAGCGAACGAACCGAGGGAAGCGCATCGCCGGGTTCGAGCGTGCCCTGGGCGATGGACGCGATGATCTGCGACCGCAACTGCAAATACAGCGGCTCGTTCGACTTCTGGTCGATTCGTATGATCATTCGATCCCACCCCTATTCCTGCAACGGCGCCGCTGACAATTTCCCGAACAAGAGCCACGCAGCCGCAACAAGCGCGACCGAGAAGATGATAGCACCGATCGCCCCCGCCGCGGCCGTCGCGAGAACGCCGGCGAGCACGATTGCAAACCCCGAGAACACCGTGATCGTAACCGCAACCGAACGCTTCACGGGCTCGTATTCGCTCTTCCAATCGAAGCGCGGACGACGCGCATCGACGAACAGACCGAACACGGTAACGAACACCGCCACCGACGCCGGCACGATCACGGCCAGAACCCCCGACAACAACCCCACCCCGAATGCAATCGAGAGCAGAACACCGCCCACCAGCACCGAGGGGATCGCGATCGCAAGGCTCAAAAGCGCTTTCGCCCCGAGCACCGTCCGCGCCGATACGGGCGCGGTATACATGAGCCATCGGCTTTTGCCCTCAAGCGAAACCGAGGCAGCCGTCGTCGAGGATATGCCGACGAAGAACGCCATCATCCACGGGAGGAAGGCGGCAATGAGTGCGCCCACCTTGCCGCCCATAATTTCGGGCGGCAGCATCCCGAGCGCGGACGCAGCCGCAGCCGCGATGCTGGCAACCAGTACGAGCACGTATCCGATGCACGAGTTCATCAGGTAGATGGGCGTCGATACGAGTCTGCTTGCCTCTTTGGCAAGCAGAGCCACGAGCGGCGAGCGCGGCTTGGCCGATGCTTCGTTTTTGCCGGCCGCGTCGAACGAGAACGAGCCTTTCGGACGACTTGCCATGAGAAGCGTATTGATGGATGCGAACCGATGGGAGATCAGGGCGATCCCGAGGGCAGCGGGAATGATCGATGCCGCCGCGAACAGCCCGAATGCCACCATATCGCCGCTCACGATGCCCGTGCTCGCCCATGCAACGGGCGGAAGAAGCGCCGCCATCGCCGAGAGCTGCTGGGCCAGAAACGCCATGATTTCGGCGTCGTCGCCGCCAGTCGAGCCCACTATCGCGTTGGGAACGACGATAATCGCAAGAACCGCCGCGATCGAAAGCACGACCGTCACGATATTGGCGTGGCGCATCCTCGCCGCAACGGCGGAGATGCCCACCGCAAGCAGCACCGCTACCGTCATGGGCAAAAGCGGCGCTAAA
Organism: Raoultibacter timonensis; assembly: GCF_900240215.1. Classification (GTDB taxonomy): domain Bacteria; phylum Actinomycetota; class Coriobacteriia; order Coriobacteriales; family Eggerthellaceae; genus Raoultibacter; species Raoultibacter timonensis. The sequence continues at coordinate 2,016,082 of NZ_LT964679.1, forward strand.
AACACCGAAAGCACGACCATGACGACCGAGGAGAACGAAACGCCCGCATACGTCGCATACACGCCGAACGCCGGCAGCATGGCGACCGCTCCGAACAAAAGAGCAACCGCATAGAGCGCCGCGAGCCGCGACAGCACGACCGCCATCGTGGTAACCGGCAGCGACATGACGATGTCGTAGTCCTTGAAAGCGAACAGTACGCCGTTCGCCTTGAGAAACGCCGCAACCGCCCCGGCGAGCGACCCCACAAGCACCGCAACGAACGGAATGTCGTCGGCAAGGCCGAAAGAGCCGAGGCCGAACGCCGCACCCAAGCTGTAGCCGACGCAGAGCGCACCGATGGCGATGACCGCGAGAAGGAACAAGGCAATGGACCGCTTCGCTTTTGCGCGATCGGTATGGAGGGCTTTGTTGAGCCCGAAGGTGCCAAGCAGCTGTATCTTGAGCAGAAGCCCCAATCCGTGCAACATCGCAACCGCCTACTTTCCCAAACCGAGGAAAACGGCCTCGAGGCCGGAATCGCCGACGACCTCTTCGGTCGGTCCGTCGGCGATGAGCTTACCGGCCTTGATGATGGCAACCTTGTTGCAGAGCTTCTCGACCACTTCGAGCACATGGCTTGAAAAGAAGATGGCCGATCCCCGCTCGGTCAGTTCGCGCATAAGCCCCTTCAGGATATAGGAGGCCTCGGGGTCGAGGCCGACGAAGGGCTCGTCGAGCACGAGCAGTTTCGGTTCGTGCAAAAGCGCGCCGATGAGCACGACCTTCTGCTTCATGCCGTGGGAATACGAAGAGATGAGGTCGCCGAGCGCCGGCGTAAGCGAGAGCTTGCCGGCATAGCGCTCGATGCGCTCGCGACGCACAGCGGCAGGAACCTCGAAGATGTCGGCGATGTAATCGAGGTACTGGATCCCCGTCAGAAAATCGTACACGTCGGGGTTGTCGGGCACGTAGGCCGTGATCCGCTTGACAGCGAGGGGGTCGGCGGCGATCGAGGTGCCGTCGATGCGGATGGTACCGCCGTCGAAACCGGCAACGCCGACCACCGAACGGATAAGCGTCGTTTTTCCGGCGCCGTTGTGTCCGACGAAACCGTATATATCGCCCGGCATAACCGTCAGGCTCGCATCGTCAACCGCACGCTTCGATCCGAAGGTTTTGGTGAAATGCTCGATTGAAAGTACCGGTGTACGCGTGTCCATGAGCGCTCCTCTTCTGCTTTGCCGTTTCGAAAACCCGAGGCCGCAGGTCCAATATGTCGCATCGTCAAATTCTCGCTTGCATTGGCTGTGCCTTATTGTTATATTTATGCTATAACAGATAGAACAGCAATGCAAGGGGCAATCGGGCGATACGGAACGGAGCATACCATGAAGCGAATCGGCATCTATCTGGCGATAACCTTCGCCATCACCTACGCACTCGAGATACTGGTAGTCATCCCCCTGGCCACCGGTACCGGTATGGGCAGCGCCCTTGCCGCGCCGCCCGTAGCCGTGCAGTTCATCATCGGATCGATGATGTTCATACCGGCGATCGGCGTGCTGCTCACGCGGCTCATCACCAAAGAGGGGTTCAAAAACGCGATGATCAAACCCGTCGACTTCAGGCATACGTTCAAGTACTATCTCATCGCCTGGTTCGGACCCGCCGCACTCACCGTTGTCGGGGCCGCGCTGTACTTCCTCGTCTTCCCGAACGACTTCGATCCCACCATGTCGGCCGCCGCGCTCATGATCCAGCAGGCCGCCGGAGCCTCGGGCGGAGAAACCATACCGGGCGACGTTATGCAGACGATGCTCTGGGCGCAACTCGCCGTTGGCGTCGTGCTCTCCCCCATCCTCAATTGCCTGACCTGCTTCGGTGAGGAATGGGGCTGGCGAGGCTACCTCGTGCCGAAGGTCCACGAGAAGCTCTCGTTTATCCCGACCGTTCTCATCACGGGTGTGATCTGGGGATTATGGCATGCACCCCTCACGGTGATCGGCCACAACTACGGCGTGGGGTATCCAGGCTGGCCGTTTCTCGGCATCTTCGCCATGTGCATCTTCTGCATCGTGATCGGCACGCTGTTCAGCTACCTCTCGCTCAAGGCGAAGAGCTGCCTGCCCGCAGTCATCGGCCACGGCGCTGTAAACGGATTCGTAAGCGCCGCCGCCCTCTTCTCGATATCGGGCGGGAACCCCTTCATCGGGCCCATGCCCATCGGCATCATCGGAGGCATCGGGTTCATCGCGGCCGCCGTCGCCTGCTGCGCAGCCATGCGCAAAGAGGAGCAGCGCAAGCCGGCCGAGCCGACGGCCTCAAACGCCTAGCGATTCGGCTCGGCTTAACAACTGCAGGAGAACAAAGGGTTCGCGAAAGCGGGCCCTTTGCTACCGCCCCTGCAGAAAGTCGATCGCGTACTGGGCGGCAACCATCGACCCTTTCGCGAGCACGCTCTCGTCGACATCGTAATAGCAGCTGTGCTGCGGATGGCTCGCGCCCACCTCGGGGTTGCGGCACCCGATGAACACGAACACGCCAGGAACGACGCGCAGGTATTCCGAGAAGTCCTCGCCCGAAAGCGTTCCGCGGTACTTGCCAAGCGCCTCGGCCCCCAGAACTTCCGCCACCGCGAGCTGGGCGCGCTTTGCGCATTTCACATCGTTGGAAAGCCCGGCGTTGCCCTCTTCGTACGTAACGCGAGCCACGGCGCCGAACGTATGGGCCGTCTTCTCGGCAATGTGCTCGATGCACGAGGGCAGTTCGCGACGCAGCTCGTCGCTCCACGTTCGCACGGTACCCGTCAGGTAGGCCGAGCCCGCCATGATGTTGCGCGCCTCTCCCCCATGAAACTCCCCCACCGTCACGACTGCGGGCTCGAACGGCGAAATGTCGCGGCTGACGAGGATCTGCAGCGCATCGATCATCTCGGCTCCCACAACGATCGCGTCGACGCCTTTGTGCGGCATCGAGCCGTGCGCGCTCACACCCTCGATGTCGATGCGGAACCAGTCGGTATGGGCCATCCGGCGACCCGCTTCGCACGAGAACAGCCCCGCATCGATTTCGCTCCAGATATGCGCACCGTAGATCGTATCGACCCCGTCGAGAGCGCCCGCCTCGATCATCTTGGTCGACCCGATGGATATCTCCTCGGCCGGCTGGAAGAGAATGCGCGCTTCACCCGCAAACTCCGAGGCGAGATCGCGCAGGATCCGCGTTGCGCCGAGCATCATGGCGATATGGCAATCGTGCCCGCAGGCGTGCATCATGCCGATCTTCTCCGACGCGTACGGCAACCCCGTCCGTTCGGTCACGGGAAGGGCGTCGATGTCGCAGCGTAGGGCGATAGCGCGACAAGCTTCCCCTGAAGCCTCCGCCGTCCCCCGAACCGAAGCGATTACACCCGTTTCGGCGACGCGCCGGTACGGCACGCCGAGGGCATCGAGCCGCCCGCAGATTGACTCCGATGTCGCATGTTCTTTCCCGCTCGGTTCGGGATGGGCGTGGTAGTACCTGCGATCTGCGATGATACTCGATTCGATCGCCGCGCCGATTGCCTTGATTCTCTCCGTTGCCCTCTGCTCCACACCATATCCCATCGCTCGCTTTTATCTCAAGCTTACCATAAACGAAAGCGACGGCGCCAACCGACGGTTCCGAACGCAACCGCAGGACGCGGCGGGCAACCCGCTACTTCACGCGCACAACGATATAGGCGAACGTCAGAACCGCGAACACCGCGGAAAACGCGAAGGCGAGCTGGTAGGCGAGCGCCGGCGTTGCAGCTGTAGGCGACACGACGGTGATGAGGTACACCATGGCCGAGGTGCCGAGCGACGCGCAGGCCTGGCGTACCGCGATGCAGAACGAGCTGCCGTCGGTGACGATGCTGCGCGGCAGATCGGCGAGGCTCCACGAGATAAGGGGCGCCATCAACCCCGAAACGCCGAATGCACGAAAGGCCTGGAACAACATGGTCACGAAAAGCGGCGTGTTCTCGTCGACGAACACCATGATGATCGACCCGAACGCCAGAAGCACGCCCGATACCATCACAACCGGCCGGATGCCGATGCGGTCGACGAGCGCACCGGCGACGGGGTTGAGGAACAGCGCCGCAAGGGTGCCCGGCAGAAGGACGATTCCCGCATCGAGCGACGTGCCCCCGCACAGCCCCTCGATGTACAGGGGAATGACGAGCGTGATGCCCATGAACGAAGCGTGGAGAAAGTTCAGCGCCATGAAGCCCGAAGTGAACTGCCGTGACTTGAAGATGCCCATGTTGATAAGCGGATCGTCAACCCGGTTCTGCCTGCGCACGAACAGAACCAGAAACAGAATGCCCAACACGAGCGGCACCCAGATGAACGGGCTCGTCAGCGCGAAACCGCTCGCGTTCGAGAACGCGAGCAGCAAGCCCCCGAAGCCGAGCGTCGACTGCATGAGCGAGACCGCATCGAGCTTTGCCGCGCCGTCGGCTGGTTTTTCGGCCGCAATGCACAGTGCCGTTGCCGCCGCAAGCACGATCACCGCAGCGAGGAGCAGGTAGAAGAAACTGCGCCACCCGAACGAGAAGATCATCGCCCCGCCGATCGTGGGCCCGATGTTCGGAGCAAAGCCCATGGCGATGCCCGCGATGCCCATGGCGGTAGACCGGCGATCCGTCGGAAACTTCGTCATGGCGATCGTCTGCATGAGGGGCATGAGCAGTCCCGTCGAAACCGCCTGGAGCACGCGGCCGCCGAGCAGCATCCAGAAGTCAACCGCTATGCAGTCGAGCAGCGATCCCGCGCAGAAGAACCCGAGCGCGATGAACACGTGCTGCCTGATGGAAAAACGGCGGGAGAAGAAGGTGGCAACGGGAACGGTCACGCCGAGCACGAGCATGTAGCTGGTCGTAAGCCATTGCCCGAGCCCCACGTCCACGCCGAATTCGCCGAGAATGCCGTGCATCATGGCGTTTACCGCCGTCTGCGAAAGATTCCCGAACGCGCCCGCGAGCATAACGATGGCGAACAGCGCATACACCTGCGCGCGCTCGCCTTTTATCATCGATGTTGCTGCCATACCGCCTGCCAAACCTCGTCCCTCAAACGTCCGTGCCGCCGATGCGCACATCGGACAGCCGCGAACCGGCGCCTTACCCTATGCCCCCGAAGAAAATGCCGAGCACGTAGACAAGCGCCGTAATGCCCACGAACACGTACTTGGTCAAGACCTCGAACCATCTGCCGAGCGGCTTGCCGCGGCCGAGCTCTACTTGGCTGCGCGCAAAGCCCTTCGGGCAAACCCAGAAAAACATGATAGCAGCGAGCAGGGCTCCTAAGGGGATGACGAATATGGAGATGACATCCATCCAGGTGCCAACGGACGAACCGCTTTCGATGAACACGCCGACGAGCGCCGCAACGGCGGCAACGACGCCGACGGCGGCCCCGCGAGAAAGCTTCAATTCGTGCTGAAGCGCCTCGATCGGCGTTTCGAATAGGTTGACCAGCGAAGTTACCGCTGCGCACAGCACCGCGAAGAAGAACACGACCGCGATGACGGAGCCGAACGGCATCTGCTGGAATACCGCCGGAAGCGTGATGAACATGAGCGGCGGACCCGAGGCGGCGTCGAACCCGAACGAGAACACCGCGGGAATGATCACCATGGCGGCAAGCAGGGCGGCAAGGGTGTCGAACACGGCAACGGTGCGCGCCGACGAGACCACATCGACGTCCTTCTTCAGGTAGCTTCCGTACACCAGCGTCCCGCTTCCTGCCAGAGAAAGCGAGAAGAACGCCTGCCCGAGCGCGAATATCCACGTCGTGGGATTGGCGAGCGCCTCCCATCGGGGCACGAACAGGTACTCGTATCCCGCCCCGGCGCCGGGAAGCGTCGCCACGCGAACGAGCAGCACGACGAACAGGACGAAGAACAGCGGCGTCATGACCTTGTTCAGGCGCTCGATGCCGCGCGATACGCCGAGCACCATGACGGCGAACGTGAGCGTAAGGCCGACGAAGTGCCATCCGATGCTGCCGAAATCGACGGCCATAGCTCCGAAGTACGCACCGGTATCGGCCACCTGGGTAAGCTCCCCGGTAACCGCCGAAGCCAAATACTTGAGGAACCAGCCCACGACGACCGAATATCCGATGGCGAGCGCCAGCGACCCGAGCATGGGAACGAAGCCGATCGCGCGCCCGATGCGCTCGCCATTGCGGGTTTTGCGCATCTTGCACGCCTTCGCAAACGCGCCGACCGGGCCCGACTCCATCGCACGGCCGAACGCCATTTCGCCAAGCACGCCCGAAAAGCCGAGCAAGGCAACGAAGATGAAATACGGGATGAGAAACGCCGCGCCGCCGAACTCGGCTACACGGTACGGAAACAGCCAGATGTTGCCCATGCCCACCGCCGAGCCGATGCACGCGATGATGAACGCCGCGCGGCTCGAAAAGCCGTCGCGCGCCTTCGCCTTACCGGACGATCCGTTTCCTTCGGAAGCCGCGGATGCCATGCGGATCAGTTAAAATCCTGCTGGGTTTTGGCAAGCCCATGATCGACGAGCGAGTACACCGCCTCGGCACCGCGCGAACAGGCAACCTCGAAATCGTCCTTGGCCTCTTTGCGCGGGAGCGAGAGCACGTAGTCGGCTACGTTCATGCGCCCGGGAGGCCTGCCGATGCCGATGCGCACCCGAAACCAATCGCGCGTATTGAGCTTATCGCAGATCGAACGCAGGCCGTTGTGCCCCGCATGGCCTCCCCCGAACTTCACGCGCACCGTGCCCGGATCGATATCGAGCTCGTCGTGAATCACGATGAGGTGATCGGCGTCGACGCCGTAGGCGTTCATAAGCTGCTTGACGGGGCCGCCCGACGTGTTCATGAAGCTCTGGGGCTTGGCGAGCACGAGATCGGTATCGCGGTAGACCGCCTTCGCGGTGAGCGCACCGCCCTCGGTCTTCCAGTAGCGCACCCCGAGCCTATCGGCGATCAGGTCGACCGTATCGAACCCGGCGTTATGCCGGGTGTGCGCATACTCGTCTCCGGGGTTACCCAGCCCCGCGATCAGGTAGGTTTCGGCCATATCCGGTCTCGTCCGCGAATCCGGCGACGGCCTACAGGGCGAAGTCGGGATCGAACAGGTCGGATACCGAGCCGTTGCTGTACACGTTCGCGATGGCGCGCGCGAGCAGCGGCGCTACCGAGACGACCTTGATCTTGCCGGTCTGATGCGCCTGGGGCACAGGGATGGTGTTGCAGACGACGACTTCCTCGATCTCCGAGTTCTCGAGACGCTCGTACGCCGGGCCGCTGAAGATCGGATGCGTGGCGCACACGTACACCGTATCGGCACCCTGGGCCTTGAGCGTCGATACCGCAGCGACGAGCGTGCCGCCGGTATCGATCATGTCATCGTTGATGATGCAGATCTTGTCGCGCACATCGCCGATGAGCGCCGTGATCTCGGCCTGGTTGTGGCCGGGACGGCCCTTGTGCATGATGGCGAGATCGGCTTCCATGATGTCGGAGAGCTTCTTAGCGGCCTTCGCGCGGCCCACATCGGGGCTCACGACGCACAGGCGGCCCATGTCGAGGTTCTTCGCCTTGAAGTAGTCGGCGAGGATCGGAAGCGCAGTCAAGTGGTTGACCGGGGTGTCGAAGAAGCCCTGGATCTGACCCTGGTGCAGGTCGATGGTAATCGTGCGATCCACGCCGGCAACCGTCATGAGGTTGGCGACGAGCTTGGCTGTGATCGGCTCGCGGGCAGCGGCCTTACGGTCCTGGCGCGAATAGCCGTAATGGGAGATGACCGCCGTCACCGTTCGGGCGGATGCGCGCTTGGCCGCATCGGTCATGATGAGCAGCTCCATGAGGGCGTCGTTCACCTGCTCGCCGGCAACCGACTGGACGATGAACACGTCGGCACCGCGAACGCTTTCGAGGTAGCGCGCGTAGATCTCTCCGTTGGAAAACTTCTCAAGCTTCACATGGCCGAGCGTAATGCCGAGCGACTCGGCAATCTGATCGGCCAGTTCGGGGTTAACCGAACCGGAGAAAACGGCCATACTCTTCTGCATTTCGGTCATCGACGCGCTCCTTTTGACTCCGCCTTGAATTCAGTCGATTCGTATTGTATCCGCTCGTCGCCGCCTGATACCGCAACAACGGTCAACTATCGTGGTTTCTTCACCATCGGTCCGGCAACCGCCTCCGTATCGCGCTGCCCGCTTCGTGCGGAGCGCATCGGCGCGCTATCGCTTCGCTGCGGTCTGGCGCGATTTCCAATCGGCGATCTCGACCTGCTTCGACCGCTCGAGCGCAAGCGAGCCCGGCGAAACGTCTTTCGTGATGACGGAGCCGGCACCGATGGTCGCGTCTTCGCCGATGCGCACGGGAGCGACGAGCATCGTATCGCTGCCCACGAACACCCCATCGCCGATCGTCGTCTTGTGCTTGTTCGCGCCATCGTAGTTGCAGGTGATCGAACCGGCGCCGATGTTGACGCCCTCGCCCATCTCGGTATCGCCGATGTAGCTGAGATGGGGAACCTTCGAGCCTTTGCCGATCGTCGACTTCTTGATTTCGACGTGCGTTCCCGCCTTCGCACCCTCGCACAGATGCGCTCCGGGGCGCAGGTAGGCGCGCGGCCCGCAGATCGCGCCGTCGTCGATCGCGGCTTCGACGGCAACGGTTTCGTCGATCGTGCACCCCTCGCCCACCACGGTATCGGTCAAACGGGAGTTCGGGCCGACAACGGAGTCCTCGCCGACAACGGTTGCGCCGAGTAGGAAGGTGAGCGGCTCGATCACCACATCGCGCCCGATCGCGACGTCGGGGCCGATCCAGACGAGATCGGGATCCACCATGGTCACGCCCTCGGCCATATGGCGGGCGTTGATACGCCGCTGCATGAACTTAGTGGCCTGGGCAAGCTGGATGCGCGAGTTGATGCCAAGGCACTCAGCGGGGTCTTCGGTGACGAGCGCCGACACGAGACGCCCTGCCTTGCGGCAGATTTCGAGTACATCGGTAAGGTAGAACTCGTTTTGCGCGTTATCGCTTCCCACCTGCTCGAGCGCGGAGAACAGCGCCTGCGCGTCGAAGCAGTAGAAGCCCGAGTTGCACTCGGCGATGGCGGCCTCTTCGGGCGAGCAATCCTTCTGCTCGACGATGCGCTCGACCGAGCCCGCCTCGTCGCGCACGATGCGACCGTAGCCGAAAGGGTCGTCCATGTTCATGGTGAGCACCACGACCGCCGCGTTGCTCCGCTCCCGTTCTTCCACGAGCGCATGAATGGTTTCGGGCGTGATGAGCGGGCAATCGCCCGAAAGCACGACGAGCGAGCCGTCGAATCCCGCAAGCGCATCGCGGCACACGGCAACCGCGTCGGCAGTGCCCTTGCGCTCGTACTGCACGACGATCTGCGTATCGGCCTCGACGAGCGGGATGACCTGCTCGCGCTCGTGTCCGACCACGCTCACCACCTCGCCGATGCCCGCAACGCGCGCGGCGTCGACGACCCAGCGCACGAGCGGCTTGCCCAAAAGCTCGTGGGCAACCTTCGGTTTCTTTGACTTCATGCGGGTGCCGGCTCCTGCGGCAAGAACGATAGCACGCGGTTCCATCGAGGCGATCCTCCATCAACGTAAACGTGTAGCCGGGCGAAACGAGCTCCTTGCGGTGCGCCGCGCCCGGCCGCTTTGGGTGGAAATCAGTATACCGCAACGCCTGAAAGATCGACGATCAGTCAAGCTTGACTCCATGCGATCGCCACCCATGCGCTTTGCTCTATTCGCGTTCCCGAATCGCCACATGGATCGAATCGCCCGGCTGTTTGCCGATCGCCGCCCGGACGTCTTTGCGTATGCCGATGACATGACCGGGCGTGCCCATCCGAACGAGGCTGCCGTCGTAGGGGTGCCCGTCGAAGGCCGCATGCACTTTCACGCGCCCCCGCCCGAACTCTTCGCGCACGTCGAAGGGGAATTCCACATAGGCGCCGTCGATGCCGTCGACCTTGCGGATAACCGCATCGAACTCGTACGTTGTATCGTTCACGGAGCTCCTTTCGCGATCCCGTCCCGAAAAAGCGCTGCCCCGTACAAGCGGGGCAGCATCGCATCGTCGGTTTACTTCGTTTTGCCCGAACCGCTCGCGCCCGCATCGTCGATCCTGTCGGGATCGGCCGATCCCTCATCGGCCGCTCGGTCGCTGCGCCTATCGTCCGATCCGAGCTCGACGACGATCTCCGCGTACCCGTCGCCTTCGCGCTGAGCAGCCTCTATCTCCTCCTTGAGCAGGGGGCTTTCGATCTCTTCGAGCATGCGCTTGCCAGCCTCGACGTACTCCTTGTCGGAGGCGGGATGGCCTGCATCGTCGCTCGCCGTAGCGATGTAGGCAACGCCTTTCTTGCGTGCCGCATTCGCCTGAACGAACAGCACGAGAAATCCGACGACACCTGCGATAAGCGAAGCCGAGAGGATCGCGAGCTTTGCCGTAGTCACGATAGCGGGGTCGTCGAATGCGAGGTTGGCCACGAAGATGGCCATGGTGAACCCGACGCCTCCGAGGATGCCCGCGCCGAACATATGGCCCCAGTTCGCATGCTCAGGGAGCGATGCGAGCTTGGTTTTGACGATGATGAAGCTGAACAGCATGATGCCGATCGGCTTGCCGAGGAGCAGCCCGAAGAACACGCCGTAGAGCGCCGGATCGGCAAAGATGTTGCCGAGGCTGCCGTCAACGAACGACACGTCGGCGTTGGTGAGCGCGAACAGCGGCAAGATGGCGAAGTACACCCACGGGTAGAGCTTGTTCTCGAGACGCGTCGCAGGCGGCACCACCTGACGCGCAACGCGGCTCAGGCTCGACACCGTTTTGATGTAATCCTTCTGCCCGATAACCGGATCGTTCGGCTCGTAGAGCTCCTTTGCCTCCTTGATGCGGTTGCCCGACCAGGAAATGAAGCTCTTGAGGTTGACGCGAGAACCCGAGGGAATCGCAAAGGCCAGCAGTACGCCCGCGATGGTCGAGTGCACACCCGACATGAACACGCAGTACCACAGCACGATGCCCACAAGGATATAGGGCGTCAGGGAATACACGTGCCGGCGGTTCATGACGATGAGCGCGATGAACACAACGGCGGCCGCAATGAGCCAGAACGCCGAGGGGCTCTGCCCGTAGAAAACGGCGATGACGAGGATGGCGATGATGTCGTCGGCCACGGCGAGCGTGCTCAGGAACACGCGGATGCCGTTGGGCACGCGGTTGCCCAGAAGCGCCATGATGCCGAGCGCGAACGCGATGTCGGTGGCAGTGGGAACGCCCCAGCCGTGAGCCGTGTCAGGGTTCGTCGCATTGAAGATGAGGTAGATGACGATCGGGAAGAACACGCCGCCGAACGCAGCTACGATGGGCAGCAGCGCCTGCCGGATGTTCGTGAGCTCGCCCACCGTCATCTCGTACTTTATCTCAAGGCCTACGAGCAGGAAGAACACCGCCATGAAGATGTCGTTGATAACGTGGGCAAGCGACATCTCGGCCGTTGCCTCGCCAAAGAAAAAGCCCACTTCGGTATGCCAGAACGCATAGAACTGATCGTAGAACGCCGTGTTGGCGACAACGAGGGCGACGATGGCGGCCAGCAGCATGAACGCCGCCGCCTTGGTCGAAGAGTGGAACAGCTGGATTATCCTTTTGTAGAGCGCCTGGTGTCCGGCGACTTCTTGGATGAAAAGAGAATCTTTACCGGTGTCTTTGCCCGTATTGCTACCCGTCATATGAACCCCACTGTCGGCTTATCGGCGTTTTGGCTGATCTGTTCGTGAAAGTATACTATCGCGTAATCATGCACCGATCAGGAAGTCGATAAACTGTTTACAATTTTTCAACCGGTTTCTGTGCACACGTCCAAAAGATAGCGACTATGCGCTATCCTGTTCGTATCAGCTTGACGGAAGGAGTCGGGTTTGGGTTCGTGTCGATCAAAACGCATCGCTGCGCGCCCGAAAACGTCCTGACCAAGCTGTTTTTTATTAGCCACGATCGTAAGAGGTGATTGCCATGAGCATTACCGTCACCGGACGCAAAATGCCCGTAACCGAAGCACTGCGTCAGTATGCCGAAGAGAAAATCGGGAACTCCATGAAGGTCATGGACATCGATCCCCTGGTTGCCGAAGTAGTGCTGTTCGTCGAGAAGAATCCGGCGAATCCGCGTCCTGCCGTATGCGAAGTCACCCTGCGCACCAAAGGCCATATCGTTCGCGTCGAAGAGAGCGAAGAGGACATGTACGCGGCCATCGACGTTGCCGCTGCGAAGGTTCTCCGCCAACTGCGCAAGTACAAGACCCGCGTCGTCGATCGCAAAGTGCGCGCCGGCGTTGAAAAGGCTCCCGATGCCATTCCCGCAACGGGCGCCAGCCTCGACGAGCTCATGGAGGAGCTTGCCGACGACGAGGTCGTACGCGTCAAGGAGATCGAGTTCGAGCCGCTGACTGAAGAGGAAGCACTCGTGAAGATCGACCTTCTGGGCCACGACTTCTTCGCCTACACCGATCGTGATTCCAACCTCGTCAACGTCCTGTACCGTCGCGACGACGGCGGCTACGGTCTGTTGAAGCAGGTCGAGGAATAACCGGCATCTCGGCAACAGCGCAACCCTATGGCAGGAGCCCCGATCGGGGCTCCTGTTTTTGTGCGGGGCTCCTGCTTTACGTACGCCGGCTTCCCTCCGCACGGCCCCGCATGCCCCCTCGCGCGGGACCGCATCTACGCGAACATCGGCTTGACGGGGTCTTCCCGCACGGCACCGATCCTGACCTCCACCAGATCGAGCAGCTCCTGCTGCGAATGAATGCCGAGCTTGCGGTAGATGCTGTACACGTGACTTTTGATGGTCTCCTCGGAAACCACGAGCTCCTCGCTGATGAACTTGCGGTTCCTGCCCCGCGCGAGCAACGCGAGGGTTTCCGATTCGCGGGGCGTGAGGCCGTTCTCGACGGTAAGCAGAGAAACGACGCTTTCGATGGCGCTGTCGGGACTCACCGCATTCGCCGGACGCGCGATCCCCCATCCGGTCGTCAGGTTCCGATTGCTCAACATGAGCAGCGCCGCCATGAGCATGACAAAGCACACGACGGTCGCGGTAATCTGGATCCAATACGCCGAATCGGGCTGCTGCACGAGAGAACTCGCCGATGCGCCTCCCACCAGCTGGCCGAGCATAAGGCAGCAAGTCGGCCACGAAACCACCCATATGGCCGGCAGGCTGAAGTTCTTCGTGAGATACGAGCACAGGCCCCACATGATCAGATGCACGTAGCAGAAACCGACTAACTGGAACGATTCGCCAATCACGGGAAGGGGCTGCACGACGGCGATGAGCAGGGCGCCCGTTGCCATGATGCTGAACCCCACCTGATAGATGAGATGGTTGAAGTCCATCCTCACGAACACCGCCGTCAGGAACAGAAGGATCGCCGCCACCACGAAGGAAAGCGCGTTGAGCAGTACGACGCCCTGGTCGTTGCCCTGCGAGATCGCGCTTCCGAGCAAAACGCCCAGTGCGAGCCCATGCAACAGCGCCGTCACAAGGAACTTGTACGGAACGTTGAGCTCGGCATCGAGCCCGTGCTCGAGCATCGTCTTCCTGGGCAAGCCGCGGACCGCGCGGTAGAACCCCATCGCAAGCGGCAGGGGGATGACGACGAACAGCAGCTGCCCGACGATGCCGGGCAGAAACGACAGCGCGCAGACGAACAAAGCCGATCCGAGCATGGCCACGATGCCGTGAAACAGCACCTCTTGGGGGCCGAGGAACCCGAACACCCTTCCCCACTCGGCCAACAGGCAAGCCGTCCCGAAGCCGACGCCGAACGATCCGACGCAGTACAGGAAAAACGCTGCGGGGGTAGCGAACGAGGCGCCGTACGAATTGATCCATACGAAGCAGAGCAGTGCGCCCAATGCCATGCACGCGGCAACTCCCCCTATGTACCATCGTTTGGCGAATACCGCGTTGATGCGCTTGAAGCACATACCGAGCATAAGGTACGTTACCGCGCTGACCGCAACCGGCCCCACCCACGACGGAAAAAGCCATCCCTGGGCGAGGGAGACCGAAGGGAAGAACAGCGGACTCTGAAACGCCATATTCACCCACGTCCAATACAGCGCGAGAGCGAACAGCAGTGCAGGACGCGCGGCGATGCTTCGGTAAAGCCGATGCACGACGCGAGCGCGCTCGGGCTGCTCGTTGATAAGCGAGTTGGACTTCATGCCAAAAACCGACCTCCCCCAAGCCGAAAACCGATCGGCCGTATCTCCCATGCGCTTCCCTGCAGCTCGAACATAGCCGATCATCAGAACATCTGTCCTCCCCCGAGTCGAGGGAAATGGACGAAATGGGGCCGTTCCCCCGCAGCTGGGGAAGACCATGATACCCCAAGCGAGCACACTGGCAGCAAGGGGACGAGTTACCGCCGCGCAACCGTTCGGTCATCGCGGCAGCACTGACTTGAAACCGCGCGGTTATCGATTCTCGATCGGCAGATGGAAGAATGGATACTGCGTACTCAACTGAGTTTTTGGAAGCAATGGATTAGTGTTGAGGGAGGAAAACCATGAAAACCAACACGAACATGCACGATGAGGAACCAGTAACCTGCGCCGAGAAGCGCAGCGGCATCTCGCGCCGCGCATTCCTGACGGGCGTTGCCAGCGTCGGAGCGGTTGCTGCGGTCGGCGCACTTGCCGGATGCAGCCCGCAGGACCAGGCGCCAACCGGCTCGGGGTCGGAATCGAACTCGGGATCGACGTCAACGACCGAGCCCGAGGCGCCCGCAGCACCTGCGCAGGTCGACAAAACCTACGATACCGACCTGCTCATCATCGGCGGAGGCGGAAGCGGCCTCGCGTGCGCGGTGCAAGCGGCGCTCGACGGTACGAACTTCATCCTCATCGAGAAGAACAGTCAACTCGGCGGCAACGCAAGCTTCGTCGAAGGCATGTTCGCCATCAATTCGAAGATGGCCGACGAACAGGGCATCCACGTAACCGCCGCCGAGATCGTCGAAGACGAGCTCGTACGCGGCCAGCACCGTCAGAACGCCGCATTCTGGCTCGACCTGTGCAACAAGTCGGCCGAGAACATCGACTGGTGCCTTGAGCAGGGCGTCGAATACAGCGGCACGATCGACGACTACTACGGAGGACTCCATCCCACCTTCCATTGGTTCAAGGACAACAAGGCGGCGATCGGCTACGTCGAACCCATGATCAAGCGCGTTGAGGACCTCGACGTAGAGGTGCACCTGAGCACGGCGGCGACGCAGCTCATCATGCAGGACGGCAAGGTCGCCGGCGCCTACGCGGACGGCCCCGACGGCACCACGCAGTACAACGCACGCGCCATCGTGTTCGCAACGGGCGGCTTCGGCGGCAACCCCGATCTCATAGAAAAGCAGGGATGGGACATCGAGCACCTCTTCGTCGTGGGATCCCCCAATGCGGCAGGCGACGCTTACACCATGGCCATAGCTGTGGGAGCGAAGGATTTCATGCCCGACTCCTGCCAGTCGATCCTCTACAACATTCCCGCGCTTCCCCCGATCGACTTCCACAACGATTCGCAAAACCCCGTCAACGGCTACTTCGGCATCGCCGCAGGCGGTCCGGTGCTCTGGGTCAACGAACAATGCCAGCGCTATTCCCGCGAGAACCTCACCGACGACAACCTCGTGCTCCAGTGCATCCCCGGAAAGCAGAACATCGCCAACTACGTGGTGTTCGACCAGAACATCTTCGACACCTATTTCGGCACGACCGACGATGCCAAAAAGATGTTCGACGACGCGGTCGAGAGCGACAAGGGCGATACGCTCGTGAAGGCCGACTCCCTCGAGGATCTTCCTGCCGCATTCGATCTGGACAAAGAGGCGTTCATGGCCACGGTCGACCGCTACAACGAGCTGTGCAAGCTCGGCGTCGACGAAGACCTCGGCAAGTCCGCCGACAAGATGGTCGCCATCGAGAGCGGTCCGTTCTACATCGCCAAGCTCGGGTACAGCTACTTCTTCGAATGCGGAGGCGTGACCACCGACATCGAGCGGCGCGTACTCGACAACAACCACGAACCGATTCCAGGCCTCTATGCGATCGGCAACGACGGAAACATGAACTACCGCCACGTCTACACCATCAACATGCCCGGCACCGCATTCGGCAATCAGGTCAATTCGGGCCGCGAAGCCGCGCAGAATGCGAAAACGTATCTGGCAGGCTAGGCGATAATCGGCCCAGCGCATCGCGATAAGGCGAGCGCACGAGGCTGCTTATCGAGCTTTCACAGTCGCCGCCGTTCGGGTCGCACCCGTCGGACCACGCTCAACTGAGTCGCGCCCCATCGAGCCGCATCCCACGATGCGGCTCGATTTTGCCTGCCAACCCCTGGGTGAACCCCAAACCCCGAGGCGTGCACCACGGGGGCCGCCGAAGCGCCAGCCGCATAGCCCGAACAGACGAAGCGCCAGCCGCCGAACCCCGAACAGCGCCAGCCACCGAAGCCCGAACGATTGAAAACCCCAACCTCGGTTTTTCGGAAAACCGACCTTCAGATGGCGGCCAATCGTCGTTTTGCGAAAAATCGAAGCCGAAGTTAACCACCGCTCATTTTCTGACCTGCGCCTTTCCCGAACCGCCTCTTGCCAAATTGCCCGAAACCGCCTTCGAAGCCCAAAATCCTTCGCAAAACGACGGTTCGCCGCCACCAGAGAGCCGCTTCCGCGCAAAACGCATTATCGATAAAACATGGCGGCAGCGAGGCAGACGCGCTGGGGGTTTCGCATGCTTTGGCCGCATCGATGCCCCCTTACATGCCTCGACCCGCCTCAAGGTCCAATTCGCTTCGCTTTGCGTCGACCCGGCTCGATCGAACGGATATCCGAGATCGGCAACCGAAAGCGCATCTATGAAAAAGCTGACGTGCGTAGCCTGCGCGGGCACGACAACCTCGAAATATCGAGATGGGCAACACAGCTTACCGCCTTTGGCCACGCGTTGCCCGAGCGGCGCATCGTCGTGCTCGGGATGACCGACCGAGCGACTAACGCAGTTCCCGGCCTTCGTTTTCGATGATATCCAACAATTCTTGTTTGCTGTGAACCCCCATCTTGTCATAGATATGACGTGTATGGGTTTTGACCGTTCCCTTTGATATAAACAGAGAATCGGCAATGAACGGAGCACTTCTCCCCTTGCCCAGCATCGCAAGGACCTCCTCTTCCCTACCCGACAATCCATACTTAGCGCCAATGGCGCGATAAACCTGGGCGTCATCGGGTTCGCTTGCCATTTTTGGTTTTGCAATAAATAACCGCAGATCGTGTTCGGTAAATACATATGTCGATAGAAGAATCAGAACAAGGACGATCACCAGACATATGGATATCGGTATTGAAGCTGACGCCATACCCTGGTTTATGGCGAAAAATCCGAACGTAGCTCCCGCGAAACCGAAAAGATGGAACAGGCACCTTCCCCAGCCAAATACCTTAATCGTCGAGGTCTTTGTTCGGAACACGTACTCAGGCTGAAGCAACCAGACAAGACCTTCGAACGAGTAGAACCCACACATGATTGCCGAAAAAGCCATCCACCGGTATTCGTTCGGGGCAAACGGCAGGGCGATAAAGCCTGCCGCCATCAATGGAACCACGAATCGATACAGACGCACGACGGTACGTTGCCTCGGAGCCAAAACTACAAAAACGGCAACAGCGAGGGCAAAAACCGTCATACCGAGCACAATCGAATGCTGCAGCTCGTCGAAGTCAGAAGCTTCAACAGGAGAAGAAAAAGCCCGAGCGATACCGAAGACAAAGGGGATTACAGCCATTGCAACGATGGCCTTCCATAAGAGCCTCTTCGGTTTCGCCGAAGTATCTTCCTGCTGCCTGAGAGGCTCGTCTTCGCTTGCCAACAAGGTAAAAGCAGAGCAAAGCGGCAGAGCGGCGGTAACGATCACCGCAAGAAAATCCGGAAGAACCGTAACAACGAGATACAAACAACCAGCAAACGCATTGGAAACCACCAGATGCAACCCCATGCGGTCGGTGTCCATCCTGCTCCACAACGCACCCCATGTTACGATAAGGAAAGAATTGCCTATGCCCGTCATCGCCATGCCGACAACAGCAACGGCAAATTGAACGCCAGAATCCTGCAGGGGAAGAGAGATCAGCATCGTGCCCATTGCCGTCAACGAAGAGGCCATCACCAAAAGGTAATGCCGCTTACTGAGTATATCGAGTTTTTGGCTCACGAATATCAGGCAGAATAGGCAAACCGCTACACTAAGCGAGAAAAACTGGCGCGTAAACTGTAGATGGGTCGAAAAAAAATCGGGGTCGGCAAAAAGAACCGTGCTCAGCACAGCAAGATAAATCCAAGCTTGATAGTACCCAAAGCCGAACAACCGCCAAGGCTTGACCGATAGCCTCGCCAGTGGATTACCGTGCTGCGTTATTTCAATCATCTCCCCGTCATCCAGACCAAAACAACCATTCAGTTTATGGACATCTTATACTATGCGCCTATACCCTTTTGGTATATTTTGCCTCTTTCGCCAAATGCCACCTTTGGGAAGATGCCGAATCGACTCCTGCCGTGCAACGATCTTTGCGCCATAAACTCGTACGTGAAAGGAGACACGAGAAACCATGGGGACACAGCCATCAACAATCAACCGTCGTAGCTTCATTACCGGAATGCTCGCTACAGGCGTAGCATTGAGCACGGGAGCGCTTGTCGGATGCGGTGGGGAGCCGCGGAATGCGCAGGATTCCGCCTCAAACCCTTCCGCCCCAACGAGCAAGGATTGGACCTCGCCACCTTCGCCTGTCGAAAACGGCGAGATAGCCGAGACGGTGGAGGCGGATATCGTCATCATCGGAGCGGGAACCAGCGGCATCCCCGCCGCACTGACGGCAGTCGAGGGGGGCGCAAAAACGGTTCTTCTCGAAAAAGGCGACACCTACTTCGCCGCGCCAAACTGGTTTGCGGGAATAGGCAGCCGATACCAAAACGAACTTGGCCTCACATTCGATCGGAGCGAGATAGTAAACGATCTCATGTGGTATGCCAGCCACCGCGCTGACCAAAGGCTCATCAACCTCTGGTACGACAACAGCGGAGAAGCAATCGATTGGTACGGCGACGAATTGGAAGAAAGCGGATCGCTCGAATTCGCCGTCGAAACGGACAGCAAAAACACGGGCGGAAAACACGCAAGTCCCCCTGTCGCGCATGTACCCGTAGAAAAACCCTACAAGGAAATGCAGCCGAACAAGATGGGTACAAGACTAACCCATCCGGTATTGCTCGATAAGGCGGTAGCCTTAGGGCTTGATCTTCGCTACAAAACCCCAGCGGTTCAGCTCGTCAAGGAAGACGATCGGGTCGCAGGCGTTATCGCGAAAAACGAAGCGGGCGAATACGTGCGCTTCCTTGCAAGCAAGGGAGTCGTACTTGCTTCAGGAGGCTACTCCGGCAACCGCTATCTCATGGAGAAACTCAACCCCGATCAATCCCAGAATCTAACGAACAACCCTCAAGACAACGGTGGCGACGGATTCAAAATGGGCGTATGGGCAGGAGGAGACTACGGGCGATGCGCTTGGGTAATGAGTTCAGACCGAAGCACCGAAGGAGGCGGATGGACCCCCGGCAGCCAACCTTGGCTGCGCGTCAACAAATTCGGAGAACGGTTCTGCAATGAAGATGCACCCTATGACTTCGGCGCAAACGCGGGAGCCATGAACCCGGGAAACGATTGGTGGAACATCTTCGATTCCAAGTATTGGGATGCAATGACAAAGTATCATACCACGATCTGCTCGCGCATGGTGCCCGCTCCCGGTGCCGTCTGCACTACGCTCGTACCCACAGACGCCGACAGCTTCTTCGAAATGCACATTGCACCGCAACTCGAATCGGGAAACATGGTTCAGGCCGACACGCTTGATGAGCTCGCGACGAAAATGCAGGAGAAAAGCCCCGATATCACTGTCGAATCGCTGGCCAAAACCCTCGAACGCTATAACGAGCTATGCGATAAAGGCGTTGACGACGATTTCGGCAAGATCGGATTCCGCATGGTCGGCGTAACCGAACCGCCGTACTATGCCATGCACATGATTACAGGAGAGACGGGACTTGCGGCCCTCGACGGTCTTCGTGTGAATACAAACCTCGAAGTCGTTGACGCCCAGGGGAATGCAATTCGAGGCCTTTATGCGGTCGGCAACGATCAAGGGGGATTCTATGGCATGAGTTATCCCTGGTACTACGGCGGTTTGCACGCCGGGAAAAACCTCACCTTTGCCCGCTTGGCGGTAAAACACGCCCTTCGCTCGTAGACGATGACCACAGGGGCTGCATCTTCCCGATGCAGCCCCTGTCCAGGCGAACTCGCCGCCCACCCCGATACGGGGCTTATTCCACGGATGCGCTCGTTATACCCACGTTCGGGCTGTTCGGATATTCGAAACCCTCACCGGGGTTCGCCGGCGGCTCGACCTCTTTCGTGATGCGCACCTCGACGATATCGCGAACAAAGTAGCTCGCCGGCGTACGCGTCATCCACAACTGGTTGTTGCCGCCGACCGACGCAGACAGGTCCTCGCCGTTGATCTCGTAGGAGATAACCCCGTGGCGGCCGATGGCATACCCGAGCGGCATCGCCTGCTCGAACCCATCGGATGAGACGAACGTAATGGTATTCGCACCATCGTTGGCATCCGCGCGCTCCAACAGGTAGGTCACGGGGATACCCTTCACATCAGCGGTTACGATGGCTGCGCCGTCTGCGGGGTTCGATCCGCATGTGCACGACATCAGGTCTTCCACGCTCTCCTCGGAGGCCATGTCGTCGACGGTGGCCGTAAACTCGTTCCGCACGTCGCCCGTCACCTTCAGTTTCCATCCGAGCGGGTTGTCCGCGGAGAAATCGGCCACCGAACCGCACAGGTTGGCCACGGCGTTGCGGAACAGACTCGCAATGCGCCAGTTCGGCGTCACGGTCGTCTGATCCCAGGAAAACTCGCCTTCGCTCGCTTGAGCGCCCGAAGCGTCTGCCGCGTCCTTCGAACCCGCAAGAGAAGATGTACTCGAGACCGTTTCCTCAGCCTGCGCGGTATCGGCAGTGAACATCGGCGCAGCGCCGCCCATAAGCAGCGAGGCGGCGGCCACTCCGCTTAACGTAATACGCTTGTAGTCCTTCATAGTGCTTCCTACCTTACCGTGAACATGTAATCAGTGGTGTACGTCGGCGCATGTTCCGCTCCGTCGGAACCCAGCGAGAATGCGCGAATCTTCAGGTGATACGACCCCGCCTCTTGCGGCGTGTAGTTCATGCGCCAATAAACCCAGCGGTCGATATCGGAGTTCGGTGTTTCCATGGTGATCCACGTCTTGCCTCCGTCAAGCGAGTACTCCACACGCGTGATGGGCTCGGTATAGGCATCGGCGTAGCCCTCGAACGTGATCTCCTTTCCAACCTGGTCCTCGAACACCACGCCCGTGGGATAGTTCAGGACGCCCGCATTGGGATAGAACACCACCTCGGGATCGGGCGTAACGCTCGGGGCGACGTTGGTTCCGTGGCGCGGGTGCGTCCACAGCTTATCGGGATCGTCCTCGGTTGTGATGCTTATGGACGTCACGTATTTCGGGAATTCGGCCCCAGCAGCGCCGCCTCCGACCCATACAGCCACCGGATAGCCTTGCGACGGGCGCAGCGTCTCGCCGTTCACTTCGAGCACGAGCATAGCGTCTTCATCCAAATACTCGATCGGCATGAGGTTGCCGAACCCATCGTATCCCTTCGGGGTATAGCCGTTGGCCCCCTCAAGCGGTTGCGCGAACTCGATAACGTCCTTCAGGGGAATACCCGTCACCTCAGCTTGATAGATCGTACCCTGCCCCGTACCGTTCACGTTGCAGTGGTTCTTCAAAACGGCCGTTACGGTACCGAACCGCTCCTTGAGTTCAGGGAGCGTCATGGTGACGGGATTCGACACGTCGCCTTTGATCTCGATCGTCCAGTTCTCGTACACGGTCGGATCGATTTGCGTATCGTCGTTGGTCCACTCGGCAGGCTCTGATTTGATCGTCTTGTAGAATTGGTTCTCAAGCGGTGTGATGGTATCTTGGTCGTAGGATACCGTTGCCCCGGAATCCTTGGCGGCAACCGTCTTGTAGCCCTTGAACAGATCGTACTTGGCAACATCCCAGAGCACGAACTCGCCGTCATCGTCGATATGGTGGCACGACATGCAATTGCCGCCCATATCCCCGAACATCTCATTGTTGAAATGCGTCTGGTGGATGTTGTCCTTGAGCTTGTTCGCCGACGGCTGCCACGTATCGTGGCACATAACGCAGTTTTGGACTCCCTGCTCCACCGGATATCCCATCATTATAAGGCGATGATAGGTAGGCTGGTTCATCTGGGCGTCTTCGAGCGTCTCGTGGCACGACAAGCATCCTCGATCCTCAGCATCGAGCCATGCAACGTTGTACCCCTTGCTGTCTGCGGGAACGGGCTGTATTTCGAAACCGTTGCGATCGGTGTATACCGACGGCTGGTTGTTCTCGGCATTCGCCGCTTCCTCCTCCTCGTGGGAGTAAATATCGGACAGCTGATCGATATTGTCAATCAGGCGCCCCTCGTCGCTGTACCCGATCTTGCTGCCGATTTTTCCGTCGACGAAATTCAGATTCTCCGCAGCGCCACCAGGCTCTGCCGCCTCGCTCGTCGCTTGCTGCGGAGAGCAGGCCGCCAGCGCCGCAAGCGCACAAACGGCACATGCGGCGGCCAAAAGAACGGCCTTCTTTTTCCGTATCATATCCTTTCCTTTCTTCTCCTCGTTTCATCGCGA
Source organism: Raoultibacter timonensis (assembly GCF_900240215.1). Classification (GTDB taxonomy): domain Bacteria; phylum Actinomycetota; class Coriobacteriia; order Coriobacteriales; family Eggerthellaceae; genus Raoultibacter; species Raoultibacter timonensis. The sequence goes on from NZ_LT964679.1 coordinate 2,039,008, forward strand.
TCCGTCCGGCTTCCGGAAGCCCCAAGGGGTTGCCGTTGCATCCGGCGAGCGCACGATTGCCCATTGTAGAGAGAAGGAAACGCCGCAACCATCGTCCAAACACCCGATTCATGGCCCAAGGCCCACAGCGCAAAGCATCCTCCCATAGGGAGGATGCTTTTCGGATAATCCCACGTAAGATGCCTCGTCGACACCTTTCTGCGTCAATCGCCCAAATTAAGAACCTTGTCCATAAGCTGCTGTCGGTCGCTTACGCCGACTTTGACGTAGATATGCTGCATATGCGTCTTAACCGTACTGGCGGCAAGCGTAAGCTCGTCTTGGATCGCCCCGCCCGTACGCCCCTGAACAAGCAACAGCAATACATCCCTCTCGCGCGGGGAAAGGCCGTACTGGCTGGCAACCTCGTCGCAGCGTTCGTCGATAGCGCGTGCGAGAAGCTCGCTCGCCGGCTCCCCGATCTCCACGCCCGCCCCATCGGACGCAACACCCTCGCAGACAGAATCATTGTCCGGATCGCCCGGAATGCGCGTTTCGACCGATTCGGAACCGCCCTTGAAAGCCCTCGCATCAAGGCGATCGGGAGAACGTCGGCCGATGCACGAGCACACCATGAACACCATGAACAGTGCGTAGATGACCACGAGGATGAAGGCGCTGCCCACAGCGTTCTCCCCCGTAATAAGCACCACCCAGAGAATGGATGCCGCCGCGTACACGGCGCCCGCCAATCCGATCATCCTGTTTGCGGGAACGTTCAGAGCGTCGATGGCAACGGCGACCGTCGACCAGAACAGCAGCAAAGCGAACGGATCGTTCACGTTGACGATGCTATCCAGCAAAAACGACGGCACAGCTGACAGCGACGAGCGCAGCGCCGCCACGACCAAACTCGCCATCACCAACAGTATGCCGAGCTGAAACCGCATGGCAACGGGATGTTTGCCGGCACGAATAATGGCAAAGTAACCGAACAGGCCCAGCGAGACGATCTGAAACGCCACCGTAAACGCCACCGACCAGAACTCGAGCCCGATCGTATGGTCGGTGCCCCACATACCCGATATGCTGCATGCGCGCACGACGGAAAGCAGCAGCGCGATAGCCACCACCATAACCATCAGATACCGGCGCTCCCCCGATCCCGTATTCGCCGTGCGAGGAAGGGTGGGCACGCCGAACACGCTCCGATCGCCGACGGTTTCGGTCGCCGCGTTACGTCGCGCAGCAGCGCACGACAGCTCGAACATGAGAGCGGAAACAAGCGGCAACGCCATGGCGACCAGCACCTGAGCCTCAAGCGCCATGGTGGCGTCGAGTGTTGCAAGCGCTATCTGGCGCAGGGGAAACGCCGCAGCGAAAGACCACACCATGCAGGAAAGCCCCTGCGTCATAGAGAGCAGCAAGACAAAACGCGATACGAACCAGAAGTAGCCGAAGCCCGATGCCACTATGCCCACGACGGCAATCGTGCGCTGATCGAAGAAATCCTGGCGAAACGAAAGGGCAAACGTCACCGCCCCGGCAGCAGCCACCAAAGGAAGCACGTAGCGCAGTACGGCGTCGAAGCGACGTGCGCGCTTCGGGATAACCATGCACACAACGGCGCAAACTAAGATTCCGACCAGCCAGAACACCCGCGCGTTCGCCCAATCGCCCAACCCCGCCGAAGCCAGGAGGAACCCCGGCGAATGACCCATGAGTTTGCACCACAGGATAGCCGCCGTTATTCCAAGGGTGGCGAAAACTCCCGGACCGACCGGCATCGATGAAACTCTTTTGGCGTACATCATTCTGATATGTAAAGCTCGGTAACGGCGGCTTCCGGGCTTTTGCGGCCGTCCTCCGTAACAGAGCGAACCTTGAGTTGATAGGCGCCCGCTTCTTCGGGCTTCCAGGAAAAGGTCCAGTGCACCATGAGGTCGGGACTGCTCTTTTCGGTGGAATGGCTCACCCACGAATTGCCTCCGTCGAGCGTAAACTCAACGGCAACGATATGGCTGCCGAAATCGTCGGCATACCCCTCTAGCGTGACCGTTTGGCCAACTTTTCCTTGAACCGGAGCTATCATATTCCCCCACTTCTCACAACGGATCGTATTCTCCCACACCCCTACCCCAAAGGCAATAAAACCCTTAGGCGCCGCACGGATCGTTCGGTGCAGGCAAAGGGAGCCCGTCGCGAACGCATAGGGAACCGCACGGGAGTCGGCTCGCGTACCCGATTCCGCCCGTCCGGTACTCAAACGCAGGCGGCGGGACCCGAAGGCCCCGCCGCCTGAAGCGCCTGGCTTTGCAAAAGCCGCATCCCCGCTGGTAAAACGCAACTGGACAGAAAGCGATCGAATAGGAACCGCCCTACGCAATCGGCTCGTCGAACGTACCCATGATCTGCTTGACTGCAAGAATGCCGCCCGTCGCCGCGCGCGACAGAGAGAAACCGCCGAACCCGACCACCGGATAGTCGTAGCCGAAGAACGAGCCCTGCACGTTGCCGGAAACGTACAGGTTGGGCACCGGCGTGCCATCCTCTTTCAGGGCCCGACAGCGCTCATCGCTCGCCAAACCGCCGCACACGGCCAACTTGCCAGGCATACGCTCGATCGCGTAAAACGGCGCATCCTTGATGCCATTCCATACAAAGAATTCGCTGGCCATGCCAAAGTCCTCGTCGTTGCCCTTATCGACGAGCTCATTGTAGCGATCGATCGTCTTCTGCAATGCGGCCGCATCGAGACCCGCCATGCCGGCAAGCTCTTCGATCGTATCAGCTTTCAGTATCTGCCCTGCCTCGACCGCACCATTCAAGGCTTTTTCGTCAGCCGGACGGCCTCCGTTAGTGTAATCGAACGCATGCTCGAGTAAATGCGAATCGATAATCTGAAACGCACGGTGTTCGGGCTGCATCGCAACGGCGGTCGCAAGCGCTTGGTAGCCGACGTTCTCGTTCGTGAAGCGCTCCGCGTTGACATTAACATGGAGCCACGGCACCGCAGAGAAGGGTGCAGCCCCTTGAGGGAGCGGTGTCGGGTCGAAATGCATCATAAGCCCGACCGACGGGGTGTCCATCTTGGCTCCGGCCCACATACCCATTTTATGACCGTCTCCAGTGTTGGTAGCTACGGCGTGCAGCGTGGGCATACCGAGCATAACGGGGCAGTACGCCTCGAGCATCTCGTCGTCGTCCGAGATGTCGCCCGTCGCAAGCACAACGCCTTTCCTGGCATTGACCTGTACGTACTCTCCACCCTTTCGCTCGCCGATCGCACCGGTGACCGCGCCCGATTCGTCAACGATCAGCTGTACCGCAGGCGTGCTGTAAAGGAAGTTGACGCCATGTTCTGCCGCCTTTTCGCCCATGGCGGCATACAGATCAGCGAATGCTTTGTACCGCGTCGAGAGATCGTCGTCGTACAGCCAACGGTAAGCAACGTAACCATCGACGATGGCGGGCGACGCCTTCGGCTCGGGAATGTTCTCGATGATGAGCTTGGAGCACTCGCCCGTGCGCTCGAGAACGTTCTTCACGAGTTTGAGATTGGCCTTTCCGTTCGCAAGATCGGCGAACGCCTGCATCGTCGTAGGGATATCCCATTCGATGCCCTGTTCGGTTCCCCATTCGTTGTTCCAGGTGCCGAAGCCCTGCCCATTTGTTTGGACGGTCGCCTCCTTCTGCATGACAACCGTGTCGATGCCCTCAAGCCCCGCATACATCGCAGCTGGCACACCAGCGGCTCCTGCTCCGATGATCAGCACATCGCAATCGATCGTTTCCGCAACATCGGTGATGGGATCGGGCTTGACCGACCAGCTCCAGCGGCCCTTCTCGCCACCCGCAACATCCGCCGTCGGCGCGTCAGCCTTTGCCGGCGAACCGCCGCCCGCGCAACCGACCAATCCGGCGCCTGCCATTACCGTACCGGTTGCAAGCGCGCCTTTGAGGAAGTTCCTCCTCGAAATCGTTTCCTTCATGATTCCCTCCTTACTGGGTATGGATCTGCCGACCGCACGTTCACATCCTGAGCCGGCAGACCCATCGTAGGAGCCACGGAGTGTTCGCGCATCATCCCGCAGCACCCAACACGGGGGGATTTCAGAATCGCCATCTCCCCCCTCGGGGTAAAAACGGGGGGATTTCGCCTCGCCCGCCGCGCAGCGCACCGCATCTGTCCTATAATCACTTGAGTTGATTTACGCGATACAGGGAGGTTCGCGTGATCCGAGATGGCAGCAACAAAAAGTTGCTCGACAGGATATGGGATAAGATTCCCCCGACCCCGTTCTGCTTTCTGGGTATGGGGATATTTCGCGTATGGACGGGTACCGTCAACGACAGCGCAGCGTTCCCCCTCGTTGATTTCAGCGCCTACGGCTACTTCGACATCGTGACCGCAGCGTTCCTGCTGTGCCTTGCCGCCCTCTCGCGCTGGATCGTTCCGCTGTGCAGGAAGCCGTTCATCTTTCCGCTGACGGGTTTTTTCATGATCGCCTGCGCCTGCATGCGATTCTACACCGTGCTGCACCCCGAGCTTGCAGCTACGCTGACAACGCCTGCGTTGTTTCTCGGCGCATTGGGCGTCGGTCTCATCCTGATGCTCTGGTCGGAATTCTACGGTTGCATCAACCCGCTGCGCGTCGCACTCTACTACTCGGCGGGAATCATCGTGAGCGTCTTTCTTCTCTGGATATTCAAAGGCCTTGCCTTCTACTGGCTGTGGGCCGGCACCTGCATCGTCCCCGTCGTCTCGCTCGGGTGCCTATGGCGCTCGTACAAAACGCTGCCAGAGGATGAATACCCGCACGCAAGCTGGGGGAAATTCTCGTTTCCCTGGAAACCGATTCTCGTCGTATGCCTGTATTCATTCGCGTTCGGACTTCACGAGAGCATCTTCCACGGCTATTTGAGCTACAGCTCGGGGGAAGGGGATCTGTTTGCGGCTTTGTTCGTGTACCTCGGGATCATGCTTCGCCGAGAGACGTTTAACTTCTCCCTCATCTGGAAGCTGGCAATGCCGCTCATGCTGCTCTCCCTCGTGCCGTTCGGTCTGCTCCTACCGGGAGGATCATGGCTCACCGATGTGAGCGCCGTTGCAAGCTACACGCTCTACACCATCCTCATCGTGGTAATCCTCAGCAACCTATCGTATCGCTACGGGGTCTGCGCGCTGTGGATATTCGGCATAGAGCGCGCCGTAAGACTGATCGCCGTGCAAGCGGGCATCGGTGCCAGCCAGTTCATCTGGGCCGCCGACGCGCCGCAAAGCGCAGCCTTCGTGCCCACCACCGTGATCATCGCCGTCATCATCGTGATCGTAACGAGGTTCTTCTTCTCGGAGAAGCAGCTCTCTTCGCCATGGGGCGTGCTGCTCGAGCAGCCGCTCGACAAGAACCGCGAAGCCTACCTCGAAAAGAACCGCATCGGCATGAAATGTCGCGAGCTCGCCAAACAATACGACCTCACCACGAGGGAAGAGGAGATTTTGCTCCTCCTTTGCCTGGGCAAGAAGCCCGCAGCGATCGAAGAAGAGCTCTATGTGGCGAAAAGCACGGTGAAGACCCACATCAAGCACATCTACCAGAAAATGGGCCTTCACTCGCGCGAAGAGCTGTTCGAGCTTGTCGGGGTTAATCCGCGTTGCTACGGAACCAGCCCAAATACTCAACCCTGATGGGAATGCCCAGCCGTTCGGCCATCGCGCGCAGATCGTCGTCGGTCACCGCGAAGTCGATCTGAGCGCCCCCGTTCGCTGCACGCGCGGTCAGATAGATGCCCGCTGCCTTTTCGAGCGTGTGCATGAGGCCGAACGCGACATCGAGGCTTGAACCCGTCGCAAACACGCCATGCTGCGCCCACACCACAGCCGTATGCTCCTCCATGGCCTTGCTCGTGGCAAGGGCGATATCCTGACTTCCCGGCACCATCCACTCGACCATGCCTACTCCCCCTGGAATCATGAACATGCACTCGGTCATGCTCTTCCACAGGGTAACCGTCAAATCACGGCTATCGAGCTCTTCAAGCAACGTGAGCGAGATAAGGTTCGGGGTATGGGCGTGGTATACTACACGGTTTTCTCCCGCCGTCACCGCCTTGCGTACGGCATGGATCATGAAGTGGCTTGGAAACTCACTGGTGGGCGCACCGTTCGGCAGGCCCCACACCAGACGCCAGGCATCGCCCGCAGGATTGATCTCAACGATGCCGATGTTCTCGGAGGGATCGAGCGGGATATTGCGAAAATGCCTGCCCGCACCGGTTACCAAGAAGAATTCGCCGCGCAGGCTGTCGGCTTGGATGCCCATAGGTACCCAAGCGCCAGGCGTTTCGTTGAAAAACGAACGGCAGGCCGAAACGTCTTCGGCCTTCATGCGGTAGCTCAGATTGCCGCCGTTGCTCTCATGCCAACCCTGGAGCCATCCGTCGTGGCAGGTGCGCACGAATGCCTTGACGAACGAGCGCTGTTCAATCGAAGTCTCCGAAACGACGGTGCGGGCTTTCGAAATCCCCTTGTCGAACAGACGGGCTGCATCGTCGAAGAAACTTTGCGCACCCGACGGCTGCGAACCTTGGGAGTTTTGCGAGTTGTTTTGGGGGTTGTTTTGGGAGGTCTGGTTATCCATGCGGTCTCCTCGGCGTCAGACGAGACCCGGGCATCGGCGCGGGTCGTTTGCCACCATGGTACCGCACCGATCGAGCCGCGCGCTACTCCTCGGTGCACCTCGACAAAAACGCCTTGGTACGCACATGCTTCGGATCGTTCACGAGGCTTCTCGCATCGCCCTCTTCAACGATCACGCCACCCTCCATGAAGATGATGCGGTCGGCCACGTCGCGGGCGAAGTTCATCTCGTGCGTCACGATGACCATCGTCATATGCTCGGCAGCCAAGTCGCGGATGACCTTCAAAACCTCCTGCGTGAGCTCGGGATCGAGCGCACTCGTCGGCTCGTCGAAGAACAGCACGTCGGGGTTGAGCGCAAGCGCCCGCGCGATGGCAACGCGCTGCTGCTGGCCGCCCGACAGCTCGCAGGGCACCATGGTTTCCTTGCCCGTAAGGCCCATTTTGGAGAGCAGCGTGCGCGCGTGCGCCTCGACCTCTTCCTTGGGGCGCTTCTGCACATGGATCGGCGCATCGACGATGTTCTTCAGCACCGTGTAGTGCGGGAACAGGTTGAAGTTCTGAAATACCAGGCCGAAGCGCGTCTTCGCTTCCTTCTGCACAGCCTTATCCGCGTACACGGCCCTGCCCGCCGCGTCGTTTTCGGCCACGACGAGACCCCCGTACGAAAGGTTTCCGCCATCGAGCGTTTCGAGAAGCGTCATGCAGCGCAGAAGGGTCGATTTGCCGCCGCCCGAGGGGCCGATCACGGCAACGACCTCGCCTTTGGCAACGGTGAGCGAAATGTCCTTCAACACCGGCGTGTCGCCGAAACTCTTACGTGCGCCCTCGATCGAAACAACGGATGCAGCTTGCGCCATGGTGGTTCTCCTCGCGTCCTTCGGGTTAATCGTGGTAGTAGTTGAGTTTCTTTTCTACACGGGTGAGTATCATCTCCAGGATGAAGTTGAACACCCAGTAGATCACACCGGCAACCAGATACGGGATCATGCTCACCTGCGAAGCGGCAAGCGCCTTTGCCTGCGAGAACATCTCGGCGATACCGAGCACGAACGCAAGCGAGGTGTCCTTGACGAGCGTGATGATCTCGTTTCCCATGGCCGGGAGAATGCGCTTGACCACCTGGGGCAGCACGATCTTCATAAACGTCTGGGCGCGCGAGTAGCCGAGAACCGATGCGGCCTCGTACTGACCACGCGGGATCGACTGGATGCCGCTGCGGTAGATTTCGGCGAAATACGCCGCATAGTTGATGATGAACCCGATCGAGCAGGCGATGTACTTCCAATCGGGACCCATCTGGAGCCCGAGCAGGTAATACGGGCCGAACATGAGCGCCATGAGCTGCAGCATGAGCGGCGTTCCGCGCATGATTGAGATGTAGATGCGCACGATCCAGGCGATCGGTTTGATCTTGCTCATGCGCCCGAGCGCCACTACCACGCCGAGGGGCAGCGCCCCGATGAGCGTGGTGAAGAATATCTGAGCCGTAAACAGCAAGCCCGACAGCAAGATCCCCATCATCGTACCAAAATCCACGGTGCAGCCTTTCTAAACGCAGCTACGGGCGAAGGTAAGCACCCTCGCCCGTTTCCGTATCGTAGGTGTGCTGCTCGGCCGATGGCGGGCAGCTCGCAAGCGCAACCGAAGCGGCGCAGGTTGCCAAATCCTATTTGAGAACCCAGTTGTCGTATGATACACCGTACTCGGCGTACTTGTCGCACAATTCCTTGATGGTGCCATCTTCGTACATGGCCTTGAGCGTTTCGGTGACCTTGTCGGCAAGCTCGGTTTCGCCCTTCTTGAAGCCGACGGCGTAATGCTCGGTCGACAGGGGGTCAAGTTGCACATACGCGTCGGGCTTGGCAGCCATCTGGTACGCAGCGATCGACAGGTCGCACGCTACCGCATCGACCATACCCGACTCAAGCTGCATGAAAGCGTTATTGTAATCGCCGATGGTCTGCAGCTCTTTGAGCGAGCCCTTGAGGGCTACCATATCCTCGTTTTCCTCGTCACTCAGCACATCGAGCGCTGCGGAATCGACCTGCGTGATGAGCGTCTTGTCCGCAAGGTCGTCGAGCGACTTGATATCGCTGTCGGCCTTCACAACCACCACCTGCTCGTTGAGCATGTACGGCTCGGAGAACAGATAGCCGTCTTCGCGGCCTTCCATGGTGAACCCGTTCCAGATGCAGTTGATGCCGCCGCTGTCGAGCAGCGCGTCTTTGGCTTCCCAATCGATGGGCTCGAGCTTGAGCTCCCAGCCGTTGCGCTCGCAGACTTCCTTCGCCATGTCGAGGTCGATGCCGGTGAAGTTGCCGTCGTCGCCTACGAAGCCGTAGGGCGGATAGCTCTGGTCAAATCCGACCGTCAGCGTGAACGCATCGGATCCCGCCGCGTCGCCGCCTTCGCTCTTCTGAGCGGAATCGCCCCCCGAGCAGCCTGCAAGCAGAACCGCAGACAGGCACAGCACGCATGCCGCGCTCAGAATGGCCAAAAGTTTCTTCTTCATGTCTAGCTTCCTCCGTGTAATCTCTCGCACCCGCGGTGATCGGTTCGCATTCCGCGCATCGCGCCGGAAGCGACGCACCCGAGGCGGGCGCTGCACCTTCCCTGGCGCTTTATCACTCTACTTCTTTACTGTGCTAAAGCATCACGAAGTATAGCACAGCAGCGCGCGAACGATGAGATGTCAACATCTCTAATCGGGCGGCGGTACGTCGCGGCCTCGAGCGCTGAGCCGCGGGACGGCACGCACGCTGCTAGATTGACGGCAGCGAAGCCGCGATGGTGGCGGGCGGCGCGCAACCAGGGCGGGCGGCGGCCTCATCCGAGAAGCACCCGCCCGCCAAGCGGGCCGCTGCGAACAGCAGAAATCCGCCCATCACGTTCAACCTTTATATCCATCAACGCGCCAAGGGGCAGCTTCGTGGCAGAAAAAGCAAGGTGTTCGTCACCGCTTGGGACTACTTCCGCAGCCGGTTTTCAAGCCGTCTCTCTGAACTGGGATGACGAGGGCCTTTTCGCTCCGCAATTACCGACCTCTTCGCATCGGAAGACTCGAGCGACGAATATCTTCACTTTTCTGCCGCGATCCAAAGGTTCCGCCGCCGACCCGAAATCGGCATGCCCCTTTTGGCACCCCTCAACGCCAGATCGCCGAACGAGCACCTTCCACGCACCCGACCTCACAGGGAATGCATCCACGTAAAATCGATGGGCGCAACCTCGACGCGCCACATGCAGCAGAGCCGCCCGTCATCGGTATCGGGCGAAGACTCGATAAGTTCGACGCGGTGCTTTCCCGCATACGACCAAAAGCCTCCCACGTTGTACACCCTTTCAGCATCCCACCCGAGATGGATGAGCAACTGCCTCATCTGCCCCGCATAGCCCCCTGCGCCGCACATGAGGAAAATCGCTTTATCCTCGGGGAACAGTTCGCGAAGCAGCGATTCCGATTCTCGATACGCCGGCGATGCCGAAGCGACCGAGCCGTCTTCGGCCCATTCGACCGTCCATGCTGCCAGACCCTCGTAAGCCCCCGTCACCGGCAAAGGCGGCAGCGTGGCAACAAGGGGGAATGGCACGACTTTGAACCCCTCGACCGTGGCCGTCAGATCCGGGTCACCACCGATGGAGGCGTAGTCGGCCGGGTCGAACAACATGCGAACATCACGATATGCCACGTCGTCACGTTCCAGCCACTCATCGATGGTTTCGATGTTAATGCTCGAATCGACCCCGAAACCGCTTTCGGGGTCGGGGTTCGCCGGAGGCAAGTCCCTCGGTGCGCCCTGCGTCACATCGGGCGCGACGACACCCTGCCGCGCACCCGTGCTGTCATCGCCGCCCTCACGGCTGGCGGGCGAAACGTCGGATGGCGCAGCACTGCAGCCAATTGCCGCAAGCCCGCTCGCAACAACGGCCCCTGCTGCTACTGCGCTCTTGACGAAGTTTCTCCTATCCATGCTATTCGCCTCCCGTCAACGCGTTTCGCACTGCTTCCTTCAACCCCATGCTCGTAACCGTAGCCCCCGCCACCGCGTCGACTTCGGCTGTACCCGCCTCGTCCATGCGCCGCACGAGCTCGCCGAGAGCCACCGCACCGATATCCGCATATTCGCTATGGCGAAGCACTTCGACCGAAGCGATGGATTCACCTTCTGAAGAAACCTTGACCCAGATGGGCCCACCAAGCCCCTCGCCTACGCCAACCGCCTCGCCGGAAGCGAGCTCGGAGGCATCGGGGGCCTCGTCGTACACCGAACCATCGCCCGACCCCGGACCAAAGGCACCGCCCGACGAAGCTCTATCCAGAGCGTCGCCTTTCGACGCGGCAGCCTCACTCCCGGCAATCTTACCGAAGACGATGCATTCCGAAAGGTTGCCGCCGCTTTGGGCATTGCGAGCCGTGATGCCGCCGAACTCTCCCGCTGCGTACAGATGGGGGATGGGATCGCCGTCGAGCCCGACAACCTCGGCCCTAGCAGTGCGTTCGGGTCCACCCTGCGTGTTCACAACAACAGGAAAAACCTCCATGCCGTAGTACGGGCCGTCATCGAACCCTCGCATGCTTTCGGGCTTTCGCCCAAGGGGATCGGCACCCGCCTGCGCGGCTTCGCCGAACGCATCGATGGTCGCCTTCAGAGCGGCTGCATCGAGTGAGAACGCCTCGGCAATGCCCCATAGCGTATCCGACTTCACCACCTTGCCCGATTCCACCTCCGACGACAGATCGCTCGACCAGTTGGGAAACGGCCGCGGAACCTCCCCGGCCTCCATCGCAAGACGCTGGCTCTCATCGAACACGAAGTAGTTCTCGTCGGGACGAGCGGGCGCCGCCCATGTTCCACCCACGAGAACGCGCCCGTGCCGCTGCTCGAGGTCTTCTGCAATGTAGCGATTCGCGTCACCGCCCACCAGCACCACCGAGCCCCTCATGAAGAACTCGATATTGTCGCCCATGCTGCGCATGCGATCCTGTTCGGGCGCAAGACCGACACCGCCGCTCTTCCATGCGTTTGTATGCCAGATTTTCGCACCGGCTGCCTGAACCATCCGCATACCGTCGCCTTCGTTGTACAGCGATCCCGCCGGCAACACCTTGGGCTTGTCTATCGTCTGCTGCGTCCACGAAGCACTGTTCTCATAGCCGCCCAGTGCCATCACCACGCCGTTTTTCGCGGCGATGTTCAGCTTCCTTCCGTCGCGCTCGATCTCGACGCCGACGATCGCGCCCGTCTCGGGGTTTTGAATAAGCGCCGTAACAGGAGACGAATACCAGCAGTCGATAGCTTCTTTGCGATCGACCACACCCCTCTTCAGAAAACGCCATAAAGCCCCATCGTTGATCGACGAGCCGATAAGATTCGTGCGAATGGAGGAAGCCCCGGGAAGCTCAGGATAGCTGGGAGCGAGCCGAGGAAGGTTGTTTCTCGCAGGTATGGCCGTCGGCGCAATTGCTGCCGCCTCAGGCGCTTTCATGGGAGGTGCATCCTCGGAAACACCATCGAGGCCGGTGCCGCATTTCTTGCAGTTTGTCGCATCGAGGCTGTTCGAAGCGCCGCAGTTGGGACATACGACCGTGCTTTCGGCATCGACGCTCGGCGGTCTGAAACACATGGGTCACCACTCCCTTTCCTCGCGCTATCGATTCGCCGCAAGCGCGTCGATGTCGGCATCGGTCACGTCGGTCACGTCGAGCAGCTCCGTCTGGTCAAGCCCCCACGAAACCAGAGTGCCTCGAACCTCGCACAGGCCTTCCGCATATGCGTCCAGCACGTCGTCAGGCACCGAATAACTTCCGGCAAGCGCGCGATGGTAGTCGAAGGCCTGCTGCTTGTCTTCGGCCGAAACGAACAACTGGGAGCTGTATCGGCTGTTGCCGCCCTCGCTTCCCTCAGGTGCCTTTTCTGCAACGAGCACGTGCGCACCCGCCTCGGCCGCCGAAATGGCGGCGGCCGCTCCGGCAGCGCCGAAACCCACCACGATCACATCGAATTCGCCATCCCAGGCAATATCTTCCAATGCGATCGATTCCGATTTCCTGCCGGATTGCGCAGACGCACAAGCGCCAAGCGTTCCCGCGCCTAAAACCCCCAGCCCCGCGAGAGCGCCGACCTTCAAAAACGCCCTTCGCGAAGCGATCGGCTGATCCATGGCTTCCTCCGTTCGTCGATTGCCCGCCCGACCCCCGGCCCCCTTTCGGAAACGAGGGTGCTTTCGAAACCTTTCCCGCTGATGCCGACGATGGAGCCGTCGGCATCAGCGGGAAAAGCAACGGGACCCAAGCATACCGCGCTTCGGCCCCGTTCCAAAATCGCGTACCGGCAAGACCGCTTTCAGCCGTGTCGCCATTAGCAATATGCTAGTGGATCAGCGTAGCCACCGCATTTGCCACGACATCGGCATGCAGGCCGGCCATGAGGACCAAAAACCGCAATGCGCATCCGCCGAGCAAAGCGCCCGACGCCCCCACAACGGCAAGGCTGTCGGAGCTCTTCGAACGCGCCGCCAGCCCGACGATCGCCGCCACCAGAGGAAGCACGAGGCCGCATGCCACCACAAGGCCCCAGAAAAACGGAGCCAACGTACCCCACATGAGCAGATCGGCCGACAGGGCGCCCGTTGCGGCCACCGCCGCATTGTCGGAGCTTCCCGAAAGCATGGTGTTCAAGAACACGAACAGAACAACGAGCTCCACGAGAACAAGCACCACGACGAAGCGCTTGAGCAACCTGTGCGCCTTGCTCGCCTTGCGCGGGCCAACCTGTTTCCGCTCGACGGTAACTGCGATTATCTCAACGAGCGCAACGCCCGTATCAAGTGCAGACACGGCGAACAGGCACGGCAGCAGAAGAGTGTTCCACAAAGGCACGCCGGGAGCGGACATGAGCAGCACGCCGGTGTACGCGGCCACCACAACGCCCAGCACGATTCCCAAAGCCGCGAGCACGTTGCGCGCCTGCGATCTCACCTTCGAAAACTTCTTCCACTTCTTCGTTGCCGCCACCACAAGTTTCCTGGTAGAAAGCAGCGCCATAAGCCCGAAGACGATAACCGCTGCGAAAACCGCCCACGCACCGAACGTCATCCACGAAGATCCGTTGCTGAAGCTCTGCCACAACAGCATGCCGCGCAACGGATTCGTCAACTCGGACAGCAGAAGCAGCAGACCGACGATCAAGCTGATAGTTGCCGCCCACGTCGCAAAGCATATCGTTTTCTCGTTGTTCTTCTTGTCGAAGAAGTACAGTACTACAGCCGTTATGAAGGCACCGGCACCCAAGCCTCCGAGGAACAAGTACAGGGCCGGCTGCCAACCCCAAACCGATTGCAATTCAGCCATCGACTACCTCCTTATTTGCTTTACCGAGCACATACCGTTTCATCCGAATCATCCCGTACGTGCCTATTGCAGCAAATACGAAGGCCCCGTCGGGGCTTCGATCTGCTTGGCCCTTCCACCCGATCCAGCCATAAGCTCTTCGAGCGTACCGTAATTCAGCGCGCGGAATTTGCATGCCCGTACGCAGTAGGGCTTTTCGCCAAGCTCGATACCGGCTGACAGGCAGCAATCGCATTTGTCCATCCCCTCAGCTGTGTAGTGAGGAACGCTGAAAGGACATGCCTGGTAGCAGTATTTGCATCCGATGCAGCGGTCGTGGTCGACGCTCACAACGCCGCCTTCGCCTTTCGTGATGGCATGGGCGGGGCATACCGTTGCGCATGCAGGCTCCTCGCAATGCATGCAGCCCGTCGAAACGTATACCGTCTGACTCGATGCCGTCTTGTAAGGCGTCACCTCTCGACGAGCTTGAACGCCGTCGGGCGTAGCGTTTGCGCGACGGCACGCCTCCACGCACTCCTGGCAATTGACGCAGTTCGCAGTACGAACAAGAAACCCGTACTGCGCACCGTTGTACGCTGAGGCAGATTCCGCATCGCCTTGCGCGAAAGCCCTATCACGGGGAGCGGCCAATGCGCTTCCCGCCAACGCCGACACGCCAAGCACGGCAGCGCCTTGCAGCAGCACTCGCCGTGGGATACCCGTATCGTCTTGCATGTTTTCTCCAATCTCTAACCAACCGACTGCGTGAGATCGGGCTTTTTGAAAGCCCACACCCGCTCGACGGCTCCCTCAATGCGTTATCGGCCCCAAAGCCGCATCTGCCGGCCGCCGCGGAGCGCAGCTGGGAGGGAATCCAGCATGCGCCCGCACGACGAGGGACCCGAGAACGAAACCCGCATCCACCGTTCAATCGATGCCCAAACAAAACCTTCCGCTTTCGCTTGGGCATCGACCTCCCGCTTAAACCGCGTTCAACCCGCCTTGCCTTCGATGCGCAGTATATAATTGCTTGCATACGCACCGAGCAGTTCCATCGAAAGGAGCCCCATGATCGCCCCAGTCCAAGGTAGAGTCGGCCAACCCGTCACGTTCGAGGGCTATGCCGATGACTACGGCAACCACATCGTCGCTCTTGAGTTCTCTCTCGACGGCGGTAAAACCTGGGCCGTGCAAGACACGAGCGACTCAAACCCCGACCTCATGATCCATTGGACGTGCACGTACACCCCCGAAGAGGAAGGAACCTATCAGCTCAAGGTTCGCTCGGTAACCGAAGACGGACGAAAAACCCCGCTCGCAGCCGTTGCCGAACTCTTCGTTGAAGCGTAACGTCCATCCTTTTTCAAGGTATCGAAACCTTTCACGGAACCTCCCGGTAAACCGGGCTTTCCGCCCGGGAGCTTCCTCCCGGGCGATTTCTCGGAACACCTCGCACCTGCAGGCGAACTATTCGGCAGAGGCAGAGAGCAGGCCAACATTGGGGCTGTTGGGATACTCCATATCCTCACCGGGGTTCGCGGGCACAACCTCTTCGTGCGTAATGCGGATCTCTACGATATCGCGCACGAAATAGTTTGCAGAGACGCCGGCCAACCACAGCTGGTTATTGCCGCCGACCGAGGCCGACAAGTCTTCGTCGTTGATCTCAAACGAGATAACCCCATGATGCCCCACCGCATAGGCAAGCGGCATGGCCACTTCCGTACCGTCGGAGGACACGAATGCAATGGTGTTGGCGTCGTTGTGAGCGCTCGCTCGCCCAGCCAGGTAATTGACCGGGATGCCCTTGACGTCTGCCGTGATGATGGCCTTGCCGTCCGAGGGATTGCCGCCGCACGAGCACGTCATCGTTTGCTGCACAGCCTGCTCTTGAGCCAGCTCGTCGATGGTTGCCGTAAAGGCGTTGTCCACATCGCCGGATACCGAGAGCTTCCATTGCAGCGGATTGTCGACCGCAAGATCGTTCGTCGCATTGCACAGGGCGCTCGTTGCCGCACGGAATACGTCGCGAATGACAGCATTCGGCGTGATGGTCGATTGATCCCATGCGAACTGCCCCGCTGCCGCATCTGCTGCCGCATAGGCGCTCGTGCCCTCGGAGGACTGCTCGACAGCAGCACTGCTGTTTTGGGCAGAATCAACCGTTTCGTCGGCAGTGGCGGCCAAAGCGGGCGCTGCGCCAGCCAGCAGCATGGAGGTTGCAGCCATCGCGCTGATGGCGACCTGTTTCTTGTTTGCCATGATGATCACCTCCGCTATTTCACGTTCAAAAGGAACTGGGTGTTGATGCCGTTTACGCGCTCTGCACCGTCAGGCTGGATGCTCGTCGTGCGAATGTCGAGCAGATAGGCGCCCTCGCTCGGCGGCGTGAACTTCATACGCCAATACGTCCAGTACTGAGGATCGTTGTTCGGGGTTTCGAGCGTGGTCCACGTCTGCCCGTGATCCCACGAGAACTCGACTTTTTGGATGGGTTCGTCGAATGCATCGGCGAAACCTTCGAGTTCGATCTCGGTTCCTGCAGCACCTTCGAGAACAACGCCGGAGGGGTAGTTCAGTACGGCGCTGTTGGGCTTGTCAGCTGGAGCACCGTCGAGGCCGGCATCCTCGAAACCGCCCAGGAAGTAGCCCGATGCGACGAGGTCCTCAGTCGTCTTGATGAAGTTAACGCCCGTGCACACCTTGAACACGCCGCCGGCAGCCGATCCGCCCGCCGTCCATACGGAGCACGGATACCCCTGCGTATTGGGAAGCGTTTCGCCGTTCACTTCGATGACCAGCAGCGAGTCGTTGTCAGTCATAGCAGTAAAGGGAATATTGTACGTCTTGCCGACGTTGGGATACGGATCCTCGGTCAAGAACTCAACGGCGTTTACATCGCCCTTCGGCTTGACGTAATCGATGATCGCCTGCATGGGCACGCCCGTCACTTCGCTTTGCATAATGATTGCGTTGCCCGCACCGTTGATGGTGCACTGCTGCTTCATGACCGCAGTTTCAGTGCCGAACTTCTCGACGAGCTCGGGGAGCGTCATCGAGATCGGATTTTCGACATCCCCGCCGATGCTGAACACCCAGTTGTTGTACAGCTCGGGGTCCATGAAGCTATCGTCGGTGCGCCAGTTGCTCGGATCGAAATCGCCGTACTCCTTGATGCTCTTGTAGAACATGTCGTCAACATCGGTCAACGTATCCTGATCGTAGGTGACGGTGAGGTCGGCGTCGCTGGCAGCGATATCGGTAATGCCCTTATACAGGTTGAACTTCTCGTAATCCCACCGCGTGAAATCGCCGTTCTCATCGACGTAGTGGCACGACTCGCAGGTGCCGCCCCTGTTTTCGAACAGCTCGTTGCCCATGTGGGTCGAATGCATGCTCGTGCGCAGAGGCTCTGCCCAAATATGGCAGGCAAAACACGTGGAAACCGTTTGCTCGGTGGGATACCCGGGGAAGATAGTCCCGTGGTAGGTATCCATCATCATCAGCGCATCTTCCAGCGCATGGCACGACGTGCATCCGCGGTTATCGGCGTTCAGATAGCTGATGTTCCACCCAGTCGGATCGTCCGGCACAGGCTGAACCGTAAAGCCGTTTCGATCAACGTAGCTCGACGGAGCGTTGAGCTCCGCGTTCTTGGCATCCAGTTCGGGGTCGATACCCGAGGGAAACTCCGCGACGTTGTCTTTGTATCTGCCTTCGGCCGTGTAGTCGACCGTAGCGGTTCCAGTGGTGGGCTCTTCGGAGCCTTCATTCACGGTAGCCGATTGGGCGCACCCCGCCATGGCAAACACAGCGATGGCTATCGCCACGGCAGAAAGCTGAACCTTCCGGTTCGCAATGAATCCTTTCATCCCTTCCATTTCTCTCCTTCCTCTATGCGTTCGTAATAGACAAAAAGATGAATTCTCGTCGCATCCTCCCCCTTATCCATCTTTTGGCTCTTTTGCGAGATGAGCCGGATAGCAGCTTCCGATACCCATCCCGCAGCCCACCGCGAGTACAGCCTGCTGGTGCGAAAGAGCCTAAACGCATGTTTTCCAGCAATCCGGATACGTTTTTGCCTGAAATTACAAGCCTCGTTTTTCCCGGTTCACTGATTTTCCATCGATATAATATCATATATCATACAAATACATGATACTTATCGTATAGATGTGTGATTCTTTTTTGAGAATAATAGATTGTCGGCCATTGCAAACAAAAGCGCCACGAGCCCTGTATCGGCTCGCGGCGCTCAGCTGATTGCCCAAGCAGGCTTTCGAATCCTGGGCGGTAAAGCGATCCCCGTAGAAAAACGCTCTTTCGAAAGTTTATTTCCTCGTTATTTTCTCTAACCCCTCGAATGCATCGGACAAAGCACTGGGAATAACCACCAGCCCGCCTTTGTCCTTTACGCTCTCGGAAACGAAACTCATCGCGCGCAGCTGCAGAGCGGCGTCTTCCTCTTTGTACGTCCTCGCAGCATCAACGAACATCTCGGACACCTCCTTCTCCACTTCGGCGAGGATGATGCGGGCGTTGTATTCCCTCTCGGCGCGGGCCTCGGCCGATAGCGATTCCTGCAGCTCTTCAGGGATCTCGATATCCCTGATCTCCACCGATACGATGGTTATACCCCACTCGCTGGTCTTGCGTTCCAGGATATCGGCGATTTCCTTATCGATCTGCGTACGTCGAACGCCCATCTGCGCTATGCCGACGCCGCCCATCACGTCGCGCAGCGTCGTTTGCGCGATCCAGAACACAAGCCGCTCGTAGTTTCGCATTTCCGAGCAGGCCTTCCCTGCATCCCACACCATCCAGAACAGCACCGCATCAACGTCGACCGGAACCAAATCGGAAGTGAGTACATGCTCGGCCTTGAACGCGGTAGACCGCATACGCAGGTCAACCGTTGCAGCCGAGTATTCGACAAAGGGAATCATGAATATGAGGCCGGGGCCCGCAACACGATTGAATTTTCCGAATCGCAGTACCACCGTGCGCTCCCATTCGAGCACCACATGTGCGCAGCTGAATAAAACGATGCCCGCTACAACACCGAGAACGACAAGCGGCGGTGACGAAAAGTACCACGCGGCAGCCATGAACAGCGCAGCAACGCCTGCCGCAAGCAACCACCGCAGCAAGACAGCCCCGAACCGACTCGTCGCCGTGTCTTCGAACATGCTGTCCTCGTCAGTGATCTCGGGTTCCCCTTTGATACCGGGCTCGTCAGGTATGTTTTTGGCCATGATGCCTCCCTTAATCCGCCACGTGTTTCGAAAAACGCTCATCGACCCTCATCAGCACATCCTGCTTGGTCACGCCGGCATCTTCGGCAACCTTCACCAGCTGGTCGATCACGAGGTCGACCGGAGATTCAGGAAGCTGCAGCGCATTGCTGTTCACGTCGGCAACAAACGACCGCTTCCCCCTGCTCGAGCAGATGAGGCCATCTGCTTCGAGATCCTGATACACCTTGTGGATCGTATTGTAGTTAACCCCTAGCTGAGCAGCCAACTCGCGGACGGTCGGAAGGATATCCCCCGACTTGATCTGCTCCATCTTGATGAGAGACACCATATGGTTTCTGATCTGGACCCAAACGGGAACCCCAGATTTCTCATTGATTCGCAGCGTGTCAAACAAGCGGCCGACCTTACTCTCGATGTATCCTGCATCCGTATGATAGCATGACCGCACAGCGCACTGCGAACCGATTGCCGGCGTTCGAAAAATACTCAGAGAACCCGTACCCTCTAAACCGGTCGGCAAACGCACGATGCGGTGGAATGATCCCGTGCGCGAAGCGAGTTTGTTCCCAGACTGACCCTCGCATGTATTGATAATGCGATTTTGCGCGAAAACGCCCCTCGGATGGCGGCCAGTCGGCGCTTTGCGAAAAGACAGACCCCCGTGCACACCGTACTTGGTTCCAAGTTACCTATTTGACCTGCGCTTTTGTTGGTTCAACCTATACGAGAGGTCTGAAAACCGGGTGAGAATCCGATTTTAATTACGCAAACCGCCCCTTGGCCGCCATCGTGAAAGTGTTTTTCAGCAAAATCGCATTATCAATAAAAGTGACTGGTTACCAACCTGGATTATCCGCTGTACATGTGAGCCAGCGGCTCACGCGAGACGAGAGGACGGCTGTCACACAGGGGCCCGAACGCAACAGCCAGCTGCCGGACTCAGCCACGGGCGGCCTGAACGCGACAGCCTGCGGCCGGCTGCGCCGCCGGCCGCAGGCAGAGACTCGCCGCGCGCATCCCGAGCGCAAAGCGGGCCCGGANCGTGAAGATCGGGTAGCGGCGCGCGTACTCCATGGTCATGAGCGTACCGTCGTTCTGCGACAGGTACACGTCGGCGTTTGTCACGCCCTTATCGGCCAGGCTTTCCGCAAATCCCTCGGTGAAGCGCTTGGCCACATCGTAGAGCGCGGCGTTCAGGATGGTCGCGTTCTCGCGCTCGATGAGGCCCATCGATCCGATCTCGCTCGAGATCGACACGTGCACCGCATCACCCAGCACCTCGGCTGCGATCGCGGCGGCACGCAGCTCATCATCGTTGCGCACGGTCGAGAACACGCACGAGATGGCGACCGCTTCGACTTTGCCGTGCACGCTCTCGAAGAACGCGCGGCACGCCGCCTCGTCGAACTCGGCCAGGCGCTTGCCGTCGTACTCGAAGCCGCCTTCGATGATCGTTTCCGCAACGCTCACGGCGCGGATGTCGTCGGCCCAGTCGACCATGGGCGGAATGCCCACAGTGGCCGGCGCGCCGATGCGCAGCACCGCGATGGGAGCCAAGCCCTTGCGCTCCACGATGGCGTTCGTGCACTGCGTCGTGCCGAGCATGGCCTGCTTGATCTGCGTGCGGTCGACGCCGCTCGCTTCGAGCACGGCGTCCATGGCGCCCATGATGCCGCGGGTGATATCGGCGGACGTGGGATGCTTCACCGCTGCAACGATGGCGAGATCCTCGTCGATCAGAACGGCATCGGTGTTCGTGCCGCCCACATCGATTCCGAGTTTATACATGGCCGCCTCCTCTCTTCGCCGCGAGCTCTTCGATCGGGATGTAGTCGGCGTCGATGCCGAAGTAGCGCGGCCCCACCAGATCGAGCCCCGCTTGCGTACGCCACAGATGGAAGCACTCGAGGCCCACCACGAGCACGCGCTTGCCGTACTTGAGCGCATCGGTGGGAACGGGTCTGAACGTCTCGGTATCCACGAGACAGATGAGGTCGGGGGTGGTGGCGAGGATCTCGCCGTCCACGACCGCACAGAGGTTCTCGTTCTGGAACTCCACGTACGCCTCGCTGCCCTTGCAGTCGCCGATGCCGTCGAGCACCACTTTGCCGAAGTTGAACGATCCGCGCACCTCGCGCAGCACGTCGGAAATCTTGCCCTTGAACAGGCGGTGGCCGCCCACGAAATCGAGGAAGTACTCCTCGGGCGTCTTGTCGCCCGCGTTGTCCTTCGCCAGGCGGATGGCGCGCCCGATCTCCTCGGAGCGGGTTACGATGCCGTGCACGCCGTACTGCCTAAGCGTTTCGACGTCCATGCAGAACAGCGACGTCGTCAGCGTACCGCCGCATTGTGTCGTGATCGAACGGGCGATGTCCTCGGTCCACTTGTTCGTGATGGTGGAGAGTATCCCCGAATTGCCCTTCTCGTCGATCCAGGCCATCGGGGTAGCCGATGCGCCGCCGATCGTGAACGTGACCATCTGCAGCTCGGGAAACGCGCGGCCCATGCCGTCGACGTCGACCATCGGAATGCCGAGGCGCGCAGCCGCCGCGATCGGCAGCATCGAATTCACGCCGCCCGCCTCGATGGGCATCGTCGCATAGACCTCTTTGCCGTAGAAGCGCGTGATCATATCGAAGAGCTTCGCGAACTCGTTGGCGCCCACGCCTTTTTCGGCGAGGATCGACGGTGCGCCCATCGAAGCGGCGGGCATGATGAAGGACCCGTCGGGAACCTCGTCGATGCCGATCATCTTGACCGGGCCGCACTCCTTGACCGCCCCGATGGCGGTGAGCTTGCCGATATAGGGGTCGCCTCCGCCGCCCGCGCCGAGCAGCGCCGCACCTAAGGCGATATCCTCGATTTCCTGTACGCCCAACTCTCTCATATACTATCCTTTCACTTCGGAAACCCGCACGAAAACGCAGGCGTACCGACAATGCATTCCGAGCCTATCTTACCTCGGTGAGCCGCCGAACGGCCACGAACACGGCAATCGACACGAGTATCCCGTTCACGGGGCCGATGAAGAACGGCACATCGAGAATCGAGAGCACCGGTATCATACCGAAGGTACCGCCGGTGACGAGCGCCGTGAGCGTACCCGCCGCGAACGCCGCGATACCGCACGCGCGAAAGCCCTTCCCGATGAAAAACTTGCTCGCATCGCCGCGGTTTGCGATCCAATAATCGGCGATCATCGCTCCGGCGAGCGCGGGTGCGCATGCCGAAAGCACGTTGAGGAATACCGTCAAGTGGTCGAGAATCCCCGCTGCAGCGAACGCAATGCCGATAACGCCCGCAACCGCCGTCGTCGATTTGCGGTTATCGGTATCGCGGCCGAGCATGACCGAGAAGCCGAGGCCCGCCGAATACACGTTGCTCGCATTGACCGTCCAGGTGGAGAGCACGAGCGCAATCAGCCCCACGGCCGGCAACCCGAACGATGCCATGATGACGGCGATGTTGGCCTCGCCGGTGGAGATCGACATGATCGCGCCCATCATGAGCACGACGATGCCCGCCGGCAGAAGGCCCGCAAGGCACGTGAGCACGGCGGTCCTCCGATCGCGTGCATACCTGATGAAGTCGCCCGCCGTCGTGCCAAGCATCGCGATGAGCCCGATGGCGAAATTCACACCCGCCACCAAACCGATCGCCGCCTCGGGCGCGGGAACGTAGGAAAGCAGCGCAGCGATGCCGCCGCCGGACGCCACCGAGACGACCGTGCCGTACAGGCAGATGATCGCCAGAAGGGGTGCAGCCACGTATCCAAGGTAGCGCAGGCCGTTGAAGCCGTACACCGCCGTGACCACCATGACGGCGCCCCAGAACACGGTGGAGGCCCATACCGGTACATCGATGCCGGCAAGATCGTTCATCATGAGCGAAAACGAGGCACCGCACACCGCCGCCTGGATGCCGAACCACCCCAGGCACGCGATGCCGACGATGATCGCGACGAGGTAGCGTGCGCCCGCCTTGCCGAGCGCCGCGCCCGCGAACGCCGCCGTGGGAAGGCCGGTGTCGGCCGCCTCCATGACGACGAGGCACATGTAGCACATCACGAAACCGAAGCCGAACACGATGGCGAGCAGGCTGTCGGCGAGCGTGAGCCCGGCGCCGAGCGTCGCACCCACGAGCAGCGCCGATGCGCTGAACATGTTGCCGATGGGAACGGGCGCAATCGAGAGGAACCCCGTACGTTCGGCATCCTTTACCTGCAGCTGGGCAAGCGAGCCGTCGAGACCCTGTTCGGCCTCTATCCGATGGGTTGCGGCAGCCATGGATTTCGACCGCCTAGCGCCGTTTGAGGTTCGAGATGATGCCCGCCTTCTTCGGGGGCTCGGGCAGCTCGATCATCCGCGGCTCGAAATCGAAGAGCTCTTCGGTCAAAACGACGTCGGAGACGGTGATGCAGGATTTGAGGCAGATGTCCTCGCACATGCGGCACTGCACGCAGTCCGCCGTGGAGAACTCGATGAAACGGGTCTTGCCGTCCTCGGCCTCGACCTCGCTCTTCTTCAGGGCGCCGGTCGGGCAGAACGTGGTGCACATGAAACACGACGTGCACTTCTCGGTGTCGATCCCGACATTGCCCCATAGCCTGGTTTCGATTTCGGGCACGATGGGCCTGCCGATGGAATCCATCGCATCGAGCACGTGCATGCGGCGCATCGCATTGAACTGCGGCAGCGATCCCTTGTCGGACATCTTGAGGCGATCGCGCAGCGACGGGGCCTTCTGCTGAAGCTCCTTTTTAAGCGCCGTGACGGCCGCCTTTTCGGCGGCGTCTTTCGCCACGTCTTTCGCTTGGGTGAAAAATCCGCGCCGCGAGACGCCGAACAGGCCCGTGGTCTCTTCGACGAGCAACTCTTCGGGAAATTCGGACATACGCTCGACGCGCAGCGTTATGCCCTCGGCTTCGAGCAGCCCGTTGACCGAAGCGACCGTGGCGTCGATGCCGGGATCGCATGCGCGGTACTTGCAGGTTTTGCACGTGCCGTCGACGAGCACGAGGCGCGACACCCCGCATGAAGCGAGCTTCATGAGCACGCTTTCCTCCATACGGGCCAAGCACGGCACCTCGGCGAAACGATCGGGGTCGGCCTTACGCCTCGCAGCGGCGCGGGCGCAGGAGAACACGGCCATGCCGTCGGCGAGCACGCATGCCTGGGCGGTCGCCGTTGCCAGATCCTCGTCGAGCGGCCTCATGGGAATGAGCGCTTCGGTCGGGCACACCACGGTGCAGGCGCCGCACGAAACGCAGGCCCGCGCGTGGTAGGTCAGACGGTTGTTGCCCACCTCGAGCGCATCCGCCTGGCACGCCTCAACGCACTTGCGGCACTTCGCGTTGCGGTTGCGCACCACGACGCATCGCTCCTCGGCGGCGAACACCGCCTTGCTTTCGAGCGATTCGGCGATTTCTACGATATCGTTCAGATTGGGCATGAAACGTTATTCCTTATCTATGAGCGTCGCCTCGACGGCGGCAAGTTCTTCGGGGGTGTTGACGTTAACGAAGCAGCCTCCCATGGGTTCGGCTTCGAGAACTTTTGCTTGCGGCAGCTCCTGCACCTTCACATCGTCGAAGAACGACTGGGCGCGACGATCGCCACGCGAAAGCGCCTTGCGCACGGCGGGCAGGCATCCCATGCGGTTGTACATCGCATGGAACGGCTCGTAGCCGTGCTTGTTCGCGGGAACTACCACATCGGCTCCCGTCCGCTTCATCTCGAGCGCCTCGGCGACAACGAGCGCAGCCGACGCGAACACCATGTCGCACGCCACAATGGCCACGTAGGGGTTGCGCGCGGCCTGCAGCGCAGTGTAGAGGCCGGGCAGCGCGCCGCGGTAATCGGCGGCGTCGCAGACGAGCTGGATGCGCAGATCGGGAAACTCGCTATGGAGAAATACGAGGTTATCGGGCTCGTTCGTCGTGATGATCAGATCGTCGGCCACAGGACTCAAGCGCTCGACGAGGCGGCAGATGAGCGGGCGCCCCAGAAACGGCACCGTCGCCTTGCTGCGGCCCATGCGCCGGCTCTCTCCGCCGGCCTGGATGACCACGGTCAAGCGCGGGCGAACGTAAGAGTTCTCGATGAATTCGGCCAATCCCCCGATGTCGTCGAGCGCGAAGGCGGGTATGCCGTAGATCTCCGCCGCCTCGACCGCCTCGGGAATATCGGTTGCAATCGCCTCGGTTCCCGCCATCGGAAGCTTGTTGGAAATGTCGTCGTAATCGGGAGCCTGCATCGGAAAATGCTCGGTAATCGGATTGTCTCCTTCGCCGTGCATGGGAATCTCGTCGCCGTCGTGCTCGTCGACCGGAACCATGCCGCGCGTCATCTGCGTAAAATCGGTGCCGAGCGGCCAACCGAGCTTCGCCCCCTCGCAGAACACCTGCGCAACGCGGGAATCGGCATCGTTGCCCGACCGCATGATCTCGATCGTGGGAAGGCCGCTTTTTCGATACCCCTCGACGATCACGACATCGTGGCCCGGCATCGTACGCAGGATCTCGTCGCACTCCATTTCGCCTTCGACGGTTTTGATGCGCGCCATCTGCCCCGGGGCGGCGATAACCGTCTCCGATGCGCCGGCGGCGCGATGTCGGTACGAATCTTTGCCCGGGTAATCGATATCGAACCCCACATGGCTGTGGTGCTTCACGCTACCCACGTCGTGCCCGCGCGCAACCAACTCCGCTATGAGCCTCTCAATGAGAGTCGTTTTTCCAGAATTGTGACGCCCGACGATGGAAACCGCAGGGCTCGGTACCTGAACAGCCATGAGCAAACCTTCCTTTTCGCAGCATGCAAAAGTATAGCATTGCACGGCCGAAGGCGACCCCCGCGCACGAGCCCCCACGGCGTTTACTGCGGAAGCGGGACAACCGAAACCCACCCGAGCGACAGCAAACGCCCGGACGACGCAACGCGAACGCCACCGAGTTTATCGCTCGGTGGCGTTCGATGCGCGCAGCGTCAACGCCCTCGCGTGCACAGCATGCGGAATGCCGTCTCCCTTTTACTCTTCAACCAGCAGATCAACGAACTGGAACGTGTTGCAATCAACGAGGCCGCGATTGGTCAGACGCAGATCGGGCAGACACGCGAGCGGAATGAGCGCCATCGTCATGAACGGCGAGGGCATGCTGCAACCGATTTCCGCCCAGGCTTCCTCGAGTTTGCCGACAAGCCTGCTCATCTCCTCCGCGGGAAGATCGTTCATAAGGCCCGCAATGGGCAGCGGCACATGCCCGAGAATCTCGCCATCGGCGACCACGACCATGCCGCCCTCCGACTCGATGAGGGTGTTGGCGGCTATCGCCATATCGTCGTCGTTTGTTCCCACCACAAGCAGGTTGTGCGCATCATGGGCGACGGTGGAAGCCATGGCGCCGCGCTTGATGCCGAAGCCCTGGGTAAGCCCGAAACCGAACGTGCCCGTTTCGTGATGGCGCTCGAACACGAACGTCTTGAGAATGTCGTTTTCTACATCGCTTCGAATCTCGCCGCCTTCGACCGCGATGTTTGCGCGACGCTCTTCATCGTCGACGCGGCCGCCCATAACGCCGATCACGCGTACCGTCACCTCGGTCGCATCGGGATCCAGCTCCCCCGGCGCGATGGCGAACGATGCCGGCGTGATCGGATCTTTGATATGCACCGAATGGACAGCCCACTCCGGATATGCGAACGGCTCGGGATCGAACAGCACCTTCCCGTTCTCGGCCACCACCTCGCCGTCGATCAGCACGCGCGTAACCTCGATGCTCTCGAGATCTTTGATAAACACGATGTCGGCGCACTTGCCGGGCGCAATGCTGCCCAAATCGTCGTTCATCTTGAAGCAGGTCGCGCAATTGATGGTGCACATCTGGATAGCGGTGACGGCGTCGATGCCCTCCTCCATCGCACGCCTGATGAGGTAGTCGAGATGCCCCTTCTCGACGAGCGTATTGGGATGGTTGTCGTCGGACACGAGCACGGCGAAGCGGCTGTCGACCTTGCCGTCGGCGATCACGGGCGCAAGCGCCGCCAGGTCGTGCCAAGCACTCCCCTCGCGCATCATCGCGTACATGCCGTGGCGCATCTTTTCGAGTGCATCGACGGCACGCGTGGATTCATGGCAGCAGCAGATGCCCGAAGCGATGTAGGCGTTCAGGCCGCGATCGGTTTCGGGAAGCGAATAATGCCCGGTCACCGCATAGCCGCGCTTGAGCGTTTCGGCCACTTCGCCGTGCGCGTGATCGGAGCCGGAGAGGATGCCCGGGAAGTTCATCATCTCGCCAAGGCCGACAACGCTGTCCCACGTCATGGTTTCGGCGATGTCGTCGGGGCCGATCGCCGAACCGGTGTCCTCGAACCCGGGGACGGCGGGCACGCACGAAGGCGTGGTTATCATCGTTTTGAGGGGAACGCGGCGCGCATCCTCGTCCATGATCTTCACGCCGTCGAGGCCGAGTACGTTGCAGATCTCGTGCGGATCCATGTAAATGCCGGTCGTACCGTGAGCCACGGTGGCCCGCGCGTACTCGGTCACGCCGAGCATCGAGGACTCCACGTGGATGTGGCCGTCGAGGAAGCCGGGGGCGATGTAAGCGCCGCCGGCTTCGATTACCGTCGTCTCGTCGCCGATGCAGTGATCGGCACTCGCCCCCACGTACGCGATGCGCCCCCGGGCGATGGCCACATCGATGCCTTCTTGGATTTCGGCTGTGCATACGTTGACGAGCTTGGCACCCTTGATAACCGTATCCGCAGGCTGCAACCCCTGCGCAACCGCAACAAGCGTCGGCGTGACTTCCCACAGTTGATGTTTGCAGAACCGATTGATCATGGCAGCCTCTTTCGCTCAAAGCCTTTCGGAATTCGATACCCCGAACGCTACGCGAGCAAAGCGGATTCGTCAATGAGAAGGGGCGAGCGCCCATCTTCTCGACAAAACGCAAACGCCGCCGAGCGGATCCGCCCGCCGCGGCATATCCGGCGGGCCTCCGTCGCGCTCCGACGCTCCGGGAAAAGAGGTTACACCCGCTTGCGGAGCGCTGCGTACAGCAGACTCGAACCAAGGGCGCCGCCAAACGTATCGACCGCCCAGTCGACCGGATCGCACATGCGCTCCGGCACGAAGTACTGATGGAACTCGTCGGTCACCCCGTAGGCACTCGCGCAAGCCAGCGCGACGAGGCACGCGCGGCGCAGCGGCATATGGAACCGCAGTGCGTTCGCAAGCAGAGCGCCGAATACCGCATATTCGCAGAAATGGGCGATCGAGTTGATGGCATCGGCATCGGGGCCCAAGAGCTGCGTTTGCACGTCTTTGAGCGCACGGTAGATGTTGGAGAAGAAACCCAGATCGTCGTTCAGCCCCGATCCGGTATTGGCTGACATGAAGAAGATGAAGCATGCCCATGCGGCAACGAGCGCCCAACTGATAACAAGAGCCCGCCGGGAGCGGGTGGCATGCCGGGTGCCGGCGGTGCGCGAAGCGCTTTCGCTGCTGGAAGAACCGGCTTCGGGGGGTGTTTCGGTTTTCGTTTCCATGGGACAAAAGCTTACCATAGCGGCCCCAGGGAAAGGGACGTCGAAGCTCTAAACACCGTTCGACAGCATGGGCGGATCCCCGCCGAAGCCAACCGATCGCCTGAGCACTTACACTTCGGGGACGGACAACCCAGCAATCACCCCGAGAAGCCCCGCGATGAAACGACAGAAAAGGTGGCGCATCCCTCTCGCCATCCCATCAGCGAACTGAGGAGACCTTGGGCTCGCGTGGCCATCAAGAAACATGGTTACGTTGCTCTCGCAGAACCTCGGGGCAGCGACGAGCGCCTTACCCGGCGCATCGCAGACGCTCCGCCCGTCTAGTCTTTCGATCTTTCATAGCTCGATGAATCCGCAACGCCGCGTACGCTCCGAACAGAACCGTATAAACAACGATGCTCGTCCTCGCCGTATCGCCTCGAAGAAGCGCCGCAGGCAACAGAATGCTCACAAGGTGCACGTACACCAGCCCGAAGAAGACGTACGCCCATTTTTGCAGACGCTTCCACGCCGTCGCGTCCATGCGGCGCTTCACTCCTTTGAACGAGGTGGCTCCCAGGATCAAAAGCAACGCCATCAGGGCGATCGCCGTCGCGAAGAACAGAAGGAAACCGCTATCGATCGCGCTTCCATTCAACAGGCGCGGCGCAAACGACATGAGGTACATCACCATATGCCCCAACGCGAGCACGCAAGCGAGGATAGACAGCTCGGCGCGCACGGGTCGCAAGGCGAGGCTCACCGCTGAATCCTTTCGGAAAGCCCCGATGAACATGACCACGGTAAACACAGCGAGGGAAAGCGTGCACTTCTGCATAAGAAGAAACAACGTTTGGCGCATCGCTTCAGGATAGGTCGTAAACGCACTTGAAACGTAAAGCACGTTGAGAAGCATCGCTAGGACGTAAAACGCAACAGGACATTTCAGCAGCGGTGTTTTCAAAACCCAGACAAATGCAGTCGTGCATACGAGAACGAGAACGAAGCTCATGTGGATATCCTTTCGTATATGCCGACCCAGCTCGAGCAAGGGGCCTTCCGCATGATGGCGAAAGGCCCCGTCTCGTTTACTTCAGATAGTACACGGAGGGATCCGTTCCCTGCTCAACGAGAAGCTGCGTGCTCTCACGGCTCGCGATAAGCTTCGACACCTCCGATTCGGGGTCATCGAGATCGCCGAAAAAGCGGGCGTACCCAACGCAGGCCTGAACGCACATAGGCTGCTGATCCTGCTTGACAAGGTTCGCGCACATGGTGCATTTCTCTACCGTATTGGCTATATGAACCGGCGCATCGGCAAAGCCTACGGCAAATTCCATCGCATACGCAGGCTCCCCGTCGTTGTATACGCGCACCGCATAAGGACAAGCTTCGATGCACGATTTGCATCCGATGCACGTTTCAGGATCCTGCATGACGAGACCTGTTTCCTCGTCTTTGTATGTTGCGCCCGTGGGGCATACCGCAACGCATGCGGGCTCCTTGCAATGCTGGCAGGCAACGGGATAATGCTGCAGCTCGCAGTTCGGATATTCCCCCGATGCCGTATCGATGGTTTTGCCGCCCTCGGTGCGGACCGTGTTCCACCAGTTGCCCGACGGCAAATTGTTGGCAAGCTTGCACGAAGTCGCGCAGGTTTGGCAGCCCATGCAACGCTCAAGATCGATAACCATTCCGTATTGCATGATAACCCCCTACTGAACCTTTTCCATTTGAACCAGGCAGTCGAACCAGTTGTCCTGCTCGAAGCGCGGCCACGTCTCATACGTTGACAGGTCGGAATAATGACCGTCGATGTAGCCGTCGCGCTCCCATCCATGATCGATGACCAACATGCCGGGACGGACGCCTGCGTTGAGGACAACCTTGATGACGACGTAGCCGCGATCGTTCTCGATGCGCACGACATCGCCTTCGGTCACACCATAGGCTTCAGCATCCTTCGGGTTTACCTTCACGTACGGCTCGGGGTCCAATTCAAGAATCATCGGAGAGTTGTTGAACATGGTATGGGTCTTAAACTTGCAGCGCTCCGAGATGAACAGCAACGGATACTTTTCCGCCTCGTCTACCGCTTCGAAGCCGCCGATCGTCTCGGGCCACGCCTCGATGGGCGGTTCCCAAAACCAGCAGGATTCTTTCAGCATGTCCCACTCTTGCCCCACGTTTGCCATAGGCTGAATTCCCTCATGATAGAACTCGAAGCGACCGGTCGCGCTTAAAATGATATCCGTCAGACCGACCACCTGCGGCTCCTCGGGATACGTCCAAATAGCGTGCTGCTCCTGCAGAGCTTCCCAGCTCAGACCGACGGCTGCGGCAGCATCATTGGTTACGCAGGACGCCAAAAACGTAGTGAGGTCCTGCGTGAAGTAATCCTCGAAACCCATAGCCTTGCCCAATGCAGTGATGATCTCGAAATCGCCCTTAGCCTCACCTGCAGGTTCGACTGCTTTCTGGGTATACTTGACGAAGGGGTTCGAGGTAGAAGACAAGTCATCGCGCTCATAGAGAAATGCAACTGGCAGCACATAGTCGGCATACTGAGCAGCCTCGGACATGAACATATCGGATACGACCACCATCTCCATGGCATCGAAGGACTTCAACCACTTCTGGCGATCGGGTTCGTTGGTGATGGGATTGCAGATGTAGATATAGGCAGCCTTCGGCGCCTTCATACCGGCAAACTCGCCATCCTCCATCAGCTGATGGAAATGAGGGGCATGAATGGTGCGACCCGGAGCAGCAACACCGACAAGATCGGCAGTGGCGGTATTCACCAGCCCAGGAGTGTTGGGGGCACTGAAATCAGTGCACGAGCAACCGGCACCGTGCTTTGCTTCCTGACCCGTAATATCCATGAGGGCGAACATGCCGTCGTATCCGCATTGGCCGTTGGCGTAATGATCGGGACCGAATCCGGTGAAGATGTAGGAGAGTCCGGAATTCCAAATAGCGGCCAACTCTTCGATGGTCCCAAGCGGCACGTCGGTCATTTCCGCTATGGTATCCAAGTCCCATTCGTTCAATCGATCCAGAAGAATCTGGTAAGCCGGTTTGACCGCAACGCCTTCGACCTCAAAGCTGCCGCGAATTTCCGGATTGGAGGCAGCGTCGAAGGCAACGGCCTCACCGCCTTCATACACCAGAATACGATCCTCCTCGCTCAACGGCTCAGCCTGACCGAGGTCGGAAAGGCGCAGATACAGGCCATCCGAATCTTTCACCAAGAAAGGAGCGACCGTCATGGTTTGCAGATGGGCGACATCCTCGTGTCCATCACGAATGGAAATAAGGGCCATCCCCGCAGCCAGCAGCCCATCGGTGGCAGGACGGATGGGCACATAGATGTCTGCTTTGGCAGCAGAAGTGGTATAGATGGGGTCGATGCAGATAACCTTGGCGCCGTTTTCCTTAGCCTGTGATACCAGGTGGTAATCTACGATGTTGGACTCGGTGGGATTGGTTCCCCAGATGAAAAGGTTGTTCGCGTTCACCATATCGCGATGCTCGTTATGGCCGATAGTGTAGGCACCCAAGCCGCCGTGGTTCATCTGCACGTTCATGCCCGTATTGTCATAGCATGGGGCGATGGTCATGGCGCCCATGAGCGCTTGGAGACGCCCTGTATACGATATAGTCGCCATGCCGGAGCCGGAACCGCTCATGAAAGCCACGGCCTCGGGACCGTATTGCTCCTGCAGTTCTTTCCACTTTGCCGTAATCTCGCTTACCGCGTCATCCCACGAGATGCGCTCCCAATCACCCGCACCGCGCTCTCCTGCGCGCTTCATGGGGTACAGCACGCGTGTAGGTGAGTACATACGCTCGATGTTCGCATAGCCCTTCAGGCACGTTTCCTGATAGGGGCTATCGCTACCGTCGGGGCACTTCAGCTTTGCGCGGGTGATGTTTGCGATTTTGCCATCGCGAACATGCACGTAGCAAGGACATCCCCATCCAGAACAGTTGCCCATGCAGCTTTGGAAATACACTTCCTCCGCCACCTCGACCGGCGCGTCCTCCTTCGAAGCATCGCTTTCGGACGCAGGTTGACTGCATCCGGCAAGCGTCGCAAGCGAAGCTGCGCCCGCCGCCGCAAAGGCCGTAGTTTGCAGGAAGGTTCGCCTCGTGAGCGTAGACGGCTCGTTACCAGCCATGATTCCTCTCCTCTCGTCGTAAGGCATGAGCGCATAGCACGGTATTGCCATCCCGACAGAACGAGATGGCCGATGCCTCCCTTACGCGTCATGCCATAGTTTTGGAATCAGCTGAATTCCCCACATACCGTTATACAGGATTGTCGTGCGACATTCAAGATTGTTGTGCGACAATTTCCGATTGTCATTATTCTACTTTGTAGCTAATGGGGTACGTCCGGCTATTTGTGCTCGTGTCCGTCGCCCTGCGAAGGCGCAAAGCCCTCCGTGTACGAACTGGGTACGACAACGGCACCCGCGTTCTCGTGTATCCCCTCGTGGATCAGGTGCATTTTCCTCAGCTCAAGAGCCACTTCGTCATCGCGGTATTGGTCGGAAACTTCGGAAAGGAGTTCCGAGATATCCTTTTCTGCTTCCATGAGCATGATCCTCGAATTCCGGCGGCGTTCCGCCTGGGCCTCCAGAGAAAGCGAGTCTTGCAAGCCGCTGGGAACGATGATGTCCCTCACCTCCACAGAGATGACAGTCACCCCCCAATCGGACACCTTCCCTTCGATTGCAGCGCGCAGTTCGTGGTCAAGCTGGTTCCGCCGTACCACAACTTCGGATATTGGAGCCCTGCCAATAGCATCGCGCAAGGCGGTCTGAGCCGCCAAAGCAACGGCGAAGTGGCAGTCCTCGATTTCGGTGCACGCGCGCTCCGGGTTCCAGATCATCCATGACAAGACCGCATCGACGTCGAGGGGAACCAGATCGGAGGTGAGCGTCTCTTCCGCCCCGAACGGCGTGATCATGATGCGCTGGTCGACGCGAAGCGAGCAATACTCGATCAACGGGATAGTGAAGAATATTCCCGGCCCTGCGACGCGAGAGAACCGACCCAGCCTCAGCACCACCATGCGTTCCCATTCAAGCGCAACGTGCACCGACGACAGCGTGGCCAAGCCCGCCAAAAACGCAACGCAAACCGCGACGATGCCAATATCCGCAAAAGCGAGATAGAAAACCAGCACGACCACCGCAAAAGCAATCACGGCCAGCGCAATCTGCAAAGCAAGAGCGCCGTTGCGCGTTGCCCTTTTTCCTGGATCCGAACGGTAGGCTTCGGCGGCAACGCCGAACTCCATTTCTATGCGGCGAGCGGTATCGCGTTTCTGGGGAGCGTCGGCGTAAGGGCCTTTATTTGCCTTGTTTCTTTTCATGTTCCCTCTTTAGTTTCCGGATGGTCTTGTTGACGTGCTTGGGGATATCGTCGTAAGTCATGCCCTTTTCCAGACAGTTGTTCACAAAATCTTCCACCATCGCGTTGACGTCGGGGGCATCCGATATGGCATCGGGTTCGCTGACGAATGCGCCCCTGCCCTGCGTTGTTACGATATAGCCATCTCGCTCAAGCGCAACATACGCCTTGCTGACAGTGTTGTAGCTGATATAGAGCTCAGCCGCAAATTTTCTCACGGTGGGCAGCTGGTCGCCGGGCTTGTAATATCCCGTATTGATGAGGTAGACGAGCCGATCTCTCAGTCGCACCCAAAGGGGCAGATCGCTCGATTCGTCTATCTCAAATGGCGGTATCGGTTTTGCTGTCATTCTTCCTCATTCACATACTGCTATGTATTCTGGCATCGAACAAACTTAGCCGCAGGCAAAACCCGCCAAGGAGAACCAAGCATGCTATCGCCAAATCTATCCGTTCATCGTGCTGTTTCCGCGCCGACACGGCGTTCATAATCCCGGGAACCGCCAAACCGCATACGACGAATCCCGCCATGAATACGAGTGCGTTGTCCCCCGCAATCAAGCGTTTCACCGACTGGGCGCCCAAACTTGTGCCCGAAACCGTCATCAGGTATACGGCGCATGCGGCAAACTCTAAGACGATAACCACCAGATCGGTTTTTGCCAACCGTTGCAAAATGCCCGTTTTTGTTCGATCAAGGTTCAAGCTGATTGAACACAGCATCACCAGAGCAATCCCCGTCGAAAGAGCCGACAGGAAGAACAAAGCGATCAGCCACGGAGAATTCCACAAGGCGATCGACTTCATTGATTGCAAAAACACGCCTGTGTAGGTCATCACGAGCAACGCCGCCGCAAAGCCGATAACGAGCGCCATCGGCTTTATCCGATCGAGCGAACCAGGCAGAGAGAAGCATCCCGCCGCCGCAACAAACGCAACGCAAAGCAAGAGCGCTGTCAACGAGTACGTGCCCACGCTGATATAGCTAAGCGTCGGCTGGGTAAAAAGCATGTACGCTATCTCCGGTCGGCCCAAATCGGCAAGGAGGCAAATTGCCCCAAGAGCCAAGACAACAAAAGAAGCGGCGTAACCCCTCTTGGTCAAATTCGCGAAATACCGCTTCTCAACAGGCTGCGAGTATAAACCTGCCGAGCATGCCGAGCCCCTTCTCGCTCGAAAGGAAAAGGCGCTCGACCTGCAGTACCGAAAATCGATGCAAGCAAGTACTGCGAAAGCACCCGCCCCGGCGCCACCCAAGAACAAGTATGCAACGATCAGCTGACTCACGGCGCAGCGTATCCCCCGCTCGACAATCCCCGATTCTTACCGACCATAGAATAGCACATTGTCGCATGACTTTTTGTCGCATGGCTTCTCGGGCGATAACACCGCGTCCGGAAGAATCTCAAGACGCGGCCATCGAACCCGACGCTCTGCCCGCATGCTTCCATGCGGATTTCCATGGTTCGTCCTCCCGATTCAACCGCTAGAAGCGGCTTCGTTATTCATGCCATCAGGCGCTTTACCCAAAATTGAAAAAAGTCTATTGTTCTTGTAGCAAACGTTGTATAATAACGGCTGCGTTAATGAAGGAAACACTTCAACGAGTTTCGGCAAAGATAAGGATTCTGTTTTTTGGAGGGGGCAGGATCTTTCATCTTTGCCGAAACGCTTTCAGGGGCGGTGAGCATTCACCGCCCGATTTTTTTCTTGGCACCTCGAAACGATACGCTGCATCTGATTCGGCAGCACACGGCTCTTAAGATGGCAGAAAACAGCGGATTTTCGTTGCGGCGCGGATTCCCGAAAAGAGAAGCGCGAGGAACGCCTGGCCCGATCAGGTGAAAAGCAACCGTATGCACAAAGGCGATCCGCCTGGGAGGCGCTTATCGCTCGGAGACGACGAAAAACATTCGTTTCCTGCCGCGAATCCAGAGCTTGCCGACGAACCAAGGGCAGAAACGCAATCAACCCGCTAAAAAAGACAGCGACACCTACCGCATCGACGGGCAGGCGGCTATAGCGTTCTTCGGCTTTCGATGGCGCGGCCGAGCGTTACTTCGTCGGCGAACTCAAGGTCGCCGCCGACCGGCAATCCACTCGCAAGACGCGTAACCTTGATGCCCATGGGCTTGATGAGGCGCGCAAGATACGTTGCCGTCGTCTCGCCCTCAACGTTGGGGTTGGTGGCAAGCAGCACTTCGCCGACCTCCTCGGAAGCCAAGCGCGAAAGCAGCGGAGCAATATGGAGATCGTCGGGGCCGATCCCCTCCATAGGGGAAAGGGCGCCGCCCAAAACATGATAGGTACCCGAAAACGCCGCCGTGCGCTCTATGGGCGGGATGTCGCGCGGTTCGCTCACCACGCAGATGATTCCCCGATCGCGCTTCGCCGAAGCGCAGATTTCGCACAGATCGTCCTCGGCGTAATTAAAGCAGCGGGAGCAGAAGTGTACGGTTTCCTTCACTTCTGCGATGGCTTCCGACAACCGCATTGCCGTCG
Organism: Raoultibacter timonensis; assembly: GCF_900240215.1. GTDB lineage: Bacteria > Actinomycetota > Coriobacteriia > Coriobacteriales > Eggerthellaceae > Raoultibacter > Raoultibacter timonensis. The sequence goes on from NZ_LT964679.1 coordinate 2,075,677, forward strand.
CCTTATCGGTATTGAGAATCCAGTACGCGATACGCTGCGCCGACTTCGGGCCAACGCCCGGCAGGCGCTCGAGTTCGTCAAGCAGCTTCTGTATCGACGGCGCAGCGTTCACGGCAGAACCCCTACATCAAACCGGGAATGTTCATACCGCCCGTGATGGAGTTCAGGCGCGACGAGCTCGCTTCCCCAACGCCGCGCAGGGCCTCGTTCACCGCAGCGACGACCATATCCTCGAGCATCTCGATATCCTCGGGATCGACCGCGTCCTTATCGATCTCGATGCTCTGCAGCGTCATGTCGCCGAGCGCAACGGCCTTCACCATGCCGCCTCCCGCAGTGGCCTCGAAGGTCATATCCTTGATCTCGTCCTGCGCACGGGCAAGCTCCATCTGCATTTTCTGAGCCTGCTTCATCATCTTCTTCATATCCATGGCGGTACTCCTTTGTCGTAATCGCTTGCCACCGGCTCCGTTACGCAAGCCGGGCTAATCAACTTCTTCGATGGTGAATCCCTCGCCGAACCCCGCTGCGAGAATCGACTCGATATCGCCCTCCCCCGCAGCCGAAGCTGCGCCCGCGGGGGCTGAACCCTGTGCAGGCGCTGCGCCCACCGGAGCTGAACCCTGCGCAGAAACCGCACTCGGAGCGGCCGCAACGGCGCTCGCGGCAGATGACTGGGTAGACTGCGCGGGCGATGCAACCGACTGCGCGGGCTGCGCTGACAGAGACGGCACGGAAGCCGCCTGACCTGCACCTGCACCTGCACCTGAACCCGCAACCGAGGCCGATCTCGGCGCCGAAACGGGCGCCTCGTCGGCGTCGAAGGGCACGTACACATCGTCGTACGCATCGACGGGAGGCAGGTCGGGCTCGGGCGCGCCGTACGCGGGAGCGGCCGCGCCCGCAGAGGCTGGCACCGCGCCGCCACTTCGCGTCGCAGCGGGCTGAGGCCTCTGGGATGAAACCGCACCGGCAGTCTGCGCGGGCTGGGCGGCAGGCTGCGCTGCCGACGGCTGCATTGTCGCAGAAGAGGAAGGCGTCGAAGCGCCGTTGCCCTGCGCATAGCGAAACGGGATATCGGCGCCGGCAGCTTGGAAAAGCGCCGTTTTCACCACGTCGAACACTTCGGGCTTCTGCANAGAATCGGGGCGAACCATGCGGGTGAGGGCGATCTCGAAGGAGAGGCGCGGATTGGTCGACGTCTTCAGCTCGGCCGACAGGTCGCCGAGCACGCCGAGCATCCTCGCCAGGCGATCGGGTCCGAACAACTCCATCTCGCTCACCAGCTCACGGCGGGTTGCCTCGCTGATTTCGAGCACCGTATCGGCTCCCGAGAGCGCAAGCACGTACATGTTGCGGATATGTTCGGCAAAATCGCGGGTAAACTGCGCCAGGTCGGCACCGGTTTCGATGTATTCCGCCGTCCAGGTGAAACACGACGCGATGTCGCGCGTACCGACGAAGCGGACGATCTCGGCCATGTCGTTGGTATCGAGCGATCCGAGCAGGCGCTCGGCATTCTCAAGCGTGACCTTCCCCTCGCCGAACGCGATAACCTGCTCGAGCGACGTGAGCGCGTTGCGCATGCCGCCTTCGGCCCGGTACGCGATGAGGTCGAGCGCATCGCCCTCGAACTCGACGTCCTCCGCCACGCAGATGGCCCCGAGGCGCGAGACGATGGCCTCGGAAGATATGCGGCGGAAATCGAAGCGCTGGCAGCGCGAATGGATGGTTTCGGGAACCTTTTGGGGGTCGGTCGTGCACAGGATGAACACGACGTGCGACGGAGGCTCTTCGAGCGTCTTCAAAAGCGCGTTGAACGCGGCCGTCGACAGCATGTGGACCTCGTCGATGATGTAGACCTTCGAGCGACCGCGCGTCGGCGCGAACTGCACGCGCCCGATGATCTCCTCGCGCACGTTCTCGACGCCTGTGCGGCTTGCCGCGTCGAGCTCGTAGACGTCCGGATGGGTTCCATTGGCTATTTCGGTGCAGTTTTCGCAGGTTCCATCGGGTTCGGCCGTCGGGCCCTTCTCGCACAAAAGCGCCTTTGCAAGCAGGCGCGCCGTCGTGGTTTTGCCCGTGCCGCGCGGACCGGTGAACAGGTAGGCGTGGCTGACCTTATCCTGCTCGATCGCGTTCTTGATCGTGCGCTCGATATGCTCCTGGCCCACCACATCTTCGAAGATCTGGGGGCGGTATTTTCTGTACAGTGCCTCTGCCATGCTATCGCCTTTTCCTACCCTCGCATATGTACGACGCGTCCTGACGGGCTTCGCGCCTCATTGGTATCAAGTTAGTTTACTGCACCTTGGCAGTCTATGCATCCGCCTCGGCATCGCCGTCAGTTGCCGCGACGGCAGCCGGGACGTTCGCCTCGGCGCCCTCGGTTGCGGCGACGGGCTTCTTCTTTCCGAACTTCGCCTTGAGCACGCCGCCCACTGCGGGGATGAGCGATATGAGCACGATCGCCACGATCACCAGCTCGAAATGCTCTTGCACGACGGGAATGCCGCCGAAGAAGTAGCCGAGCAGCGTGAACACCGACGACCAGACGATGCCGCCGAGTACGTTGAAGAAGAAGAACTTCTTGTAGTGCATGCGTCCCAAGCCGGCGAAGAACGGTACGAACGTACGGATGAACGGGAAAAACCTGCCGAGGAAGATGGCGAGCGGACCGTACTTGTCGAGCATGGCCTCGGTCTTTTCGATGCGCTCGGGAGTCATCGACTTGACGCGCCCCGAATCGATGATGCGCCTGCCGAACTCGCGGCCGATCCAATAGTTGCACTGGTCGCCGACAATGGCGGCCACCCACACTACAGGCAACAGGATCGCCAGGTTCAAGCCCTGCCCGTCGGCTGCGAAGAAGCCCGCCGTAAACAGCAGCGAATCGCCCGGCAGAAACGGCATGATAACCACGCCGGTCTCGATGAAGATGATGAGGAAAATGGGACCGTATGCACCGAGGGGGCCCAAGCTCGCTATCCATTCCGCAATGAAGCTACGGGGGTCTTGGAGCAGGTCGATGAAGAACTGGATGATTTCCATTGCAACCTATCGCATCGCGCGTACAACGTAGAACATGCAAGTATCCCGAATAGGCAAGGGCGCTCGTCAGCGGTCCTTTATGGCTGCTTCCTCCCGGACCTGACCAGGTTCAGAACTTGGCGCCGCCCTAGCCCATTCGAGATACTCGATCTTGAACCAGATCAGTATAGACGAACCCGCTGCAAGCGCCCGGGTATCGGTTGTCGAAGCAACCAAATTCACACAGACAGCGAGGTTTTGCGCACGGATCCATGCCCTCACGCCACCTTCTCAAGCGCCCTCTCGCTCAAGATCGACCGGATGTTCACAAGGAACAGCGTCGAGCAGAAGGCGACCGAAAGCACATCGGATAGGGGCTCGGCAAAATAGACTCCCCACACGCCGACGAAGTGCGGCAGAACGAGGGCAAGCGGGATGAGCAAGACGATTTTGCGCACGGTCGCAACGGCGAGCGAGAGCTTCGCCTGCCCGAGCCCCATGAAGATCGACTGCATGCCCAGCTGCAACCCCATCAGGCTCATCCCCGCGATGAATACGGGCGCCACTTCGCCCACCAACTCGACGAGCTGCGCATCTTCGGTGAACAGCTGCGCAATCGGCGCAGGAAACAACATGACGGCGACGGCGCAGACGAACTCGAATGCGAACGATACGGCGATGAGGCGCTTAGCCGCGCTCTTCACACGATCGAATAGGCGCGCGCCGTAGCTGTAGCTCACGATGGGCTGAACCCCCTGGGTGAACCCGTTTGCGGGCGCGAACAAGAGCTGCAGGATGCTTTGCAGAATGGTCAGCGCCCCCACGTACAGATCGCCGCCATAGGTTTGCAGCGTGCCGTTCAGAACGACGATGATCAAGCTTTCGGTAGCCTGCATGAAAAACGGGGCACCGCCGAGCGCGAGCACCGGGCGCACGATCTCGCCTTCGGGGCGAACAAGGCGCGCCTCGACTCTGAATACGCTCGATTTTCTTCGCAGGAAAGCGACCGTGAGCGCCGCACTCACCCCTTGCGAAACAACGCTCGCCACCGCCGCACCCTGGATCCCCATCCCGCAGACGAAAATGAGCAGCGGGTCGAGCACGATGTTGAGCACCGCCCCTGTCGCCACCGCGATGAGCGCGTACTTGGAATCGCCCTGCGCGAGCAAGAACGGGCACAGGCCCAGGTACGCCATCACGAAAAACGTGCCGACAAGGTAAATGGAAAGGTACGACCACGCGTACGGAAGCGTAGCCTCGCTTGCCCCGAACAACCCCAGCAAAGATCGTCCGAACAGCGCGAACACGACGATCAGGCATACGGCGAATATGACGAGCAGCGTCACGACGTTCGCCATAATGCGGTTCGCCCGCCCGGCATCGCCGTTGCCCAAAGCGATCGAAGCCAGCGGCGCGCCGCCCGCTCCCGCAAACGCCGAAAAAGATGCTATGAGCAGCACGATGGGCAAGCACACGCCCACCCCCGTCAGCGCATCGGCCCCGACGCCGGGAATATGGCCGATGAACACGCGATCGACGATGCCGTACAGCAGATTCACGAGTTGGGCGACCACGGTGGGAATGGCAAGGCGGGCCATCAGCCGTCCGAGCGATTCGGTGGCGAGAAACGCCTTCGAGTCCGATCCCCCCTCGGATGCAACCGCGTCCGCTCCCTTGTTTTCCGCTCCCATACACCACCACTTACCTTGTACGCCCGAAACCGCCGGTTCGCCCAGGCGGCTCGAACCGTTTCAGTTCCCGCTAATGCTGCCGTATCCCCTATGGTGCATAAGTATAAGTATTCGTCTTATCGATATCCAGAAGAGAGGATGCCCGAGCCGATGGTTCGGCGAGCGTCGAAGCCCGCCCGTTGCCTCTAGGAGCGCTTCTTCTGCTGTCTCCTCTTCGGCGCGTAGTCCTTCATGTCCTCGAGCGCACCGCCCGCGACCTCCCAGAAGTACAAACTCGCAACGCTGTTGTACGGCGCGTAACGGCGGCGGTACTTCTCGAACAAGTCGCGCGGAATCCTGCGGTGATGGTGCACCATGCGCATCCCCTTCTGGATGCCCAGATCTCCGAAACTCAGGATGTCCTTCCGTTGCAGAGAGAAGATCATGAGCATCTCGGCCGTCCATACGCCGATGCCGTCGAGGGCGCACAGGTCGCGACACACTTCTTCGTCGGGTTTCTCGCGCAGCGCCTCGAGATCAAGCTCGCCTGCGGCAACCCTCTCCCCTGCGTTGTGGATGTAACGCGCCTTACTGAAGGTCATGCCGAACTGCTGCAACTCCTCGATCGGAGCCGCGGCGATACGCTCCGGCGTTACCTCGCCAAGCCCCTCGACCATGCGGTTCCATACCGTCTGCGCCGCCTTGCCCGATATCTGCTGGGCAATGATCGAGTCGATGAGCGACTGGAACACATCGGCGTGCACCTCGCGCTCGATAAAACCGATTCGCTCGATGACCTCGGCAAGCCGCTTATCCTTCGCCTTGAGGTAGGCTATCTCTTCATCGCCGTATTCGAAGTAGCGCTTTTCCATGAGATCGCCTTCCGTCGAAAGAAATGTGCTATAGCACGCACGCCTGCATTTGCGAGGCTATTGTACCCGAACGCGTTGCAAGCGGGAGACGTACGGGCTACACCGAAAGTAAATCTAATCCGAATTCGCGCTTCCCTTTGTCCGTCAGCTCGAAAGCGAGCGGCTTAAGTGCTACAGGCACGATCAAACCCGCATTCTCAAGCTCACGGGTATACTTGCGTGCCGTTTGAGCAGTGAAGCCGATATGGGTTGCCATCTGACGAAGAGGCACTTCGTTGTACGCGCCGAACAACGCCACTTGCAACACCTGAAAAAGAATCTGGATAGCTTGCTCGGACAGTGCATACTTCGCCTCAATCGCATCGAGTTTTTCGCATGCTTCATCGAGCGCGGCGCGCTTCCCGTTCAAATCCGAAACAATATCGTCTTGAGCATCGCGGATCAATTGCATCATCTGCAACACGAAAAACGTCCCCTCGCCGTGATTGAGGGGATCTTCGGTCACCGAAAAGGCCTTATAGTATGCGCCTTTGTTCTGTGCAATGACCCGGGAAAGAGAAAGTGCCGTAGGGAGAGAAAGCGGCTTACCCACGTAGAGAGCCAGAAGATATCGCCCCGTCCTTCCGTTGCCGTCGTAGAAAGGATGGATGTATTCGAATAAAAAATGGGACAGGAGCGCGCTGTACAGCTCGGGGATATCCTCCGATCCAACAAGCGACATCATCTCCTGGAGCATAACGGCGATTTTCTCCTCCGGCTCGACACCACGATGAGCAACGCGCTGAGAAGCGCCCGTGATGTCGACCCCACTCGCCCGAAACAGCTGCCCGTCGGGCAGATCGTCTTCTCCCAGGGTTCCGGCAACAACATCGTCGTAGATGTCACGTATATCCTGAAGCGTCCGGGGAGGAAGAGCATCTTCTTCTATCAGGTTAAGATAGAGCTTTGCGAACTCGACGAATTGTTTTGTAGGTTTTTGCGCACCATCTTCTTCTCCTTCAGCACCATCAAGGGCTTCCTTTATTTGCCTTCTGGTGCTCCGTACGTTTTCCATTTCATTTGTACTCACCACTTCGTCCATAATGAGATTGCGGATGTATGCGCCGCACGCTATTCCTGGAAGGTCACGCCATAGCTGAGACACTTTGCGCTCCATCCGTAGCGTAGCGTCAAGCAATAGGGAAAGCTCACGAGGTGAAGCAAGGAACAGCTCCCCCGTTCCGATATCGATACCGGTTCGAAACGTGGATAGATCCTCGAGGCGACGACGTGCCTCGATCAGGTTCGCTTCCATCCGATCGCTTGATGCGTCGGCATGGAAAAGCTTTTCGAGCGTTTTGTAGACCATCGCCATTCGCCTTCGATCCTACTGGTGACATCGATGAATTATCAATAATAGTAACGTATAGACCTGCTCTCGAGCGATCCTAAACGTGAAAAACTCCGATTTTTCACGTTTAGATTGCTGAAAATAACTGCGTAAAGATAAAAAACGTTGCCTTTATCAAATGCGGGTCGATACAGCCACGAAGCTGCCCGCACGAGAGACCTTCAGGCGACAAGGCCCGCACGACACCGGGCCCATGGCCGCTCTCGTCGTGCGGGTCGTTGATATCAAGCGCGGGCATAGATGCCGCCGCTGCCGTCAGAGCACGGTTGCCGCAATCTCCTCGGCAGCCAAAACGCCCGACGTGTGCGCCCAACCGACCGTCTGCCCAAGCGCCCAGTAGTAGTCATTGTGCATGGTTCCCACCGATTCGGTCCCAACAGCATACAGCCCGCTTACCGTAGCTCCCGCCTCTGAAGCCTTTACCTCCATCTTCGGCGTCACGCTCAGATCTCCGCATGTGCCGAAGGGGGTCGGAGCCATGCGCACAGCGAAATACGGACCGTCGCCATACGGCACGAGATACTTCGCATCCTTGAAGAAAACCGGATCTTCCCCTGCTTCGCATAGCGCGGCATACGCTTCGAATTCCGCAGAGAACACCGACGGATCCCAGCCGACGGCCTCCGCAAGCGCCCCGGGGGTGGCTCCCTCGAACAGCACACCGGAGTCTTTCATCGATGCCAGATACGCATCGGTAACCGTATCGGGGTCGGCTTCTTTCAAGCCGTCGATCGCAGCCTGATCCGCTATGACGAACAACCACGGTTCGTCATAGGCAACCCCGTTCGCGCCGCCGTACGTCGGCACCCAGCAAAACGCGTCCTCCGAATGAAAGCGCTTACCGAACCGGCTGACGTGCATCCGGCCCTTCGCGGGATCCTGCATGACGTTGCCCAGCGCCTGAACACCGCCAGGATACGATACGTAGTTCTCGTCGATGGGATAGAGAGTATCGCAGCAGAGGATGCCGAGATTCCACGGTTTTGCCGCCCCAGCCGCCCATGCCATTGCGGCTCCTTCGCCGTTGTTCAGCACAGGATCGCGGCCGAGCAGCGGCACCGAGCACAACTCGTTGATCATGTCTTGGTTTGCACCGTACCCGCCCGAAGCAAGCACGACGGCCTTTCCCATAAAATCGACCGTCTTCGAACCTTGCGTTGCCCGAAGGCCGACAACGGCGCCGGATTCGTCCACGATAAGCTCCTGGCCCGTGCAACCTGTATGCATAGCTCCCCCGGCCGAGATCACAGCATCGACCATCTTGCCGTACGTCTTCTTGCGGTTGTCGTCGTCTTTCGGCGGCTGCGAGATGCGGTACTCATTACCTGACAATCCGTTGGTCGGGGGAGTTTCCTTCATGTAGAACCCGAAGCCGTAACCGCGCAGCCAATCGACGACACGGCCGCAATTGCGCAGATACGTGCTCAATACCTCATGATCGCAATGGTAGTGAACGGCCTCGAGCCACTCTCTGTAAAACGCCGGGATGTCGGCTTGCAGCCCTTGTTCGAGCTGGTATTCGCTGTTGAGCGAAATATAGCAATTGCCCGAGCAGACCATGCCCGTTCCACCGATGTTTTCGGTTTTCTCTACGATAAGGACTTTGGCGCCGTTCTCCGCCAAACGCGTGGAGCATGCTATCCCGCCAGGGCCGCACCCCAGCACAACGACATCGCCTTTGAACGTTTCGTCGGCTGGATCCATCGACCCGAGCACGCTGACTTTCGCCGGTTGCCCTTCCTCCACGCGCGAGGCATCGCCGCTTCCGCTCGCTTGGCTGGCACATCCCGCCAACAATCCGGCCGAAGCAACGCCTACGCCACCGATGGCGGCTCCTTTGAGAAAATTCCTTCGCGTGATGCTCATAAGATCATCCCCTTTGGTAGTATTTCCATTATCCGATTCGACGGCCTTGCCGCCTTTCGTATCATCGAGGCGACGGCGAGCACGGGCATCGGCCCAAAGGGGTCGAATTATAAAAACTACGAGTTTTTCGTATTGACCTAAAAGGACGATATGGCAAAAAAGGGCAGATCAAAGGCTTTTGACACAACGGTTCTACCGCTGTTTTTTTGTTGCCAGCTGGCAACGCTCGGCCTGCTCCGGCAAACGCCCTCCTATTCTTTATGGGAGACGGAGATCAATGCGTTTCCTGTTTTCAGCCTCTGGATTGCCAGAATCCTTTCGGTAGCCGTTCTACTCGTTGCGCTTACCATGGCGTTGAGAGGCTGCCGCTTTCTGCGGCTCCGCACCATGCTGGCCGTCAACGGAGCATCACTCCTCATCGGCTTCGTTCTTACCTTCTACTACGCCTATAGCCTGCCGGTCTATTTCGCTGCGCAGTGCTTGATAGGGATCGCCCATGCATGGATACTTCTCTGCTGGGCGGAGTACCTCACCTCGCTTGAGAAACCCCATCGAAATCGTTCGATCGCCTTTGCGGCGCTGATCGCCGTACTCATCTTTACGATCATGAGTGCGGCGCCCCAAAGCATGCAGGCCGTTTGTTTTCTCGCCATCGCATGCGGCAGCGTGCTGCCGCTTTTCCTCACGCCGCAAAACGATGACGAATACGACAAGGAAGCATCAGGAGGAAAGGCGCTCGACGCTCGTCGCAGCCTTGCTTCCATTCCATGGGAATTGGTCGTGCTCATGGCAAGCTATGCCATGCTTTTCAGGATTCTCGTATTCTTCAACTTCCCAGCCGTCGACGGATCGATGCAAACCGTTGCAGCAGCGGTAATCCGCATTGGCGGCATGATCTTACTTCTCCTGTACCTTTCGCGCGTCCAGTTCGCACCGAACACCCAGCAGATGATCATCCCCCTGTTCTTCCTCACCCTGCTCGGGCTGCTCCTCCTGCCAGGACGCGAGGGAATAGTCGCCACGGTCGCCGTGGCGCTCGTCGAATCAAGCTGGACGTTCTTCTACGTACTGATATGGCTTATCCTCCCCGAAATCGCGAACTCCAAAAAAGCCGACCCGTTTATCGTGCTCGTCGGCGGATGGACGGCGCTCAACCTGCTCCTCCTTTTGGCCGCTCCCCTTGCTTACTTCTTCGAAGTGCAGGTCAACCAAGGGACGCTATCGCTTACCGCATTGGTTCTGATAATCGTATACACCCTCGCCGTCGCGTTGCTGCTCTACCGCAACAGCGCGAAGCGCCTTCTAGCAAAGCAATCCCCCTCGTGGGAGAAAGAGCAGGAAGACCACTTTGCCGCGTTAGCCGAAGAACACGGATTGACTCCCCGCGAAAACGACGTGTTTCAACTGCTCGTACAGGGCTACAGCCTGCCGGCCATAGAAAAGAAATTCGTGCTGTCGCACAGCACTGTGAAAACCCATGCCCGCCATGTGTACGAGAAATTCGGTGTATCGGGAAAACAAGAACTCATCGAACGCGTGAAACGGTCGCAGCACATCGGTTAATCGATGCCGCCCGTTCTTTTCTCCGAGAGACAGGATGCCTGGAAAACAGCCTGACTACTCCACGAAGCACCGTTCACATGCAGAAAGACGGGCGGACGGTCGTTTGCCCGCCCGTCCGTCTTTTGTTCGAATGAAGCCGAATCCCGGGATCCTATTTTCCAGCCACGTGCTTACCCGTCAGATACCCGAACACAATGCAACGCCCGACCGAAAGGCCCATGGTCGAAAGCGAGTAATCGATCGCCCCGTAGAACGGACCCGAGCAGTTGCCTGCCGCGAACAGGCCCTCAATGGGTTCGCCGTCGGCGTTCTTGCATTGACCGTTCACGTCGATCAAAAGCCCTGCGGGTATTGCGGACACCGCATATTCGCGGGGCATCGCGTAGAAAGGCGGGGTGTTCACCGGCTGCATGTACTTCGAAGCCTTACCGAAATCGAGGTCGGCGCCCAATTCGCACAGCTCGTTGTAGCGCTCAACCGTCGCAACGGTGGCCTCGACAGGCAGGCCCGCAGCTTTCGCCAGCTCCTCGATGCTATCCGCCTGCAGAAGCGTGCCATCCTCGACGAACGCCGCAATCTTCTCGGGCGTGCCGTTTGCCACGGTTGGAACCGTCGGATCGCTCCCCCAGCCGTATATCTGATCGGAGTAGTTCGCGTCGAAGATGGTCACCATGCGGTGCTCGGGCTGATCGCGCAGAATCGTATTGCGCGCACCGTAAGGAACATCCTCGTACATGAAGCGCTCGCCGTTGACGTTGACCGCCAAGAGGGGTTCTTCGCGAAAGCATCCTTTGCCGCCATGGATCATCTTGCTGTGGCCGCCGGGCTCCATCACAGCGCCCGCCAAAAGGCCGATCAGGTGTCCGTCGCCTGTCTTGTTGATCTGCTTGCGGTTGAACACGAGCGCGTCGGGAACGTACTTGGCGAGCATAGCGTCGTTGTTCTGGAAATCTCCCGTCGCAAGAATCACGCCTTTTGCGGCAGAGAATTTCTTGTACGTTCCGTCCTCGGCCTTGCCAACAACACCCGTCACCGCGCCGTTTTCCACAACAAGCTGCACTGCAGGCGTATTGAAGAAAAACTCGACACCATCTTTTACCGCCTGTTCGGCAAGCGCCGTCGTCGGCGCCTGCATGCTATCGGGAAACAGCAGACCCTTCACGAAGCAGTTTCCGTCTTCGTAAACGTGGTCCATCGAATCGCTTTCCTTGCATGCATCAAAGCCAATCTCGGTAAGCCTATCCTCATACCACTCAAGCACATCCTGCGATTTGTCCGCAAACTCTTTCAGAAGAGCCATATCGGGCTGATGAGCATTGAGCTCGTGCATCTCGTGCAGGTACGCAGCAATACCCGCTTCGGTGCTCTGATCCTTCATGACCCGAGCCGCCAACATGCCTTGCGCAACGGGATTCGCCTCTTTCTGTAGAACCGCAACCGTTGCACCCGCCTCACAGGCCGCAAGCGCTGCGGGCACGCCCGTGGTTCCCGCGCCCACTACCACTACATCGAAGCTCAATTCCTCCGCAAAGTCAGAGATCTGCTCGGCTACAGCAACAGAACCCTCGAGTTCGGAAGCGGCCACGCGCCCATCGGCGTACGTCGCCACCCCGTCGGCTCCGTCGGCCCCCTGCGTTGCATCGGCTTGCCGGTCGCCCGCCGG
>NZ_LT964679.1:2087766-2114048 GCF_900240215.1 Raoultibacter timonensis
CCGCCGGGGCGCACCCAGCGAAGGAGGCGGCTACCACCGTCGCCGCCGCGCCGCCGAACGCAAGAAAACTGCGGCGACTCATCTTGGTCGTATCGATACTTCCCATAATCGATCCCCTTTCAATTCCCGGGCTCCCATCGCGAGCCCGTATCGTTACAAGCCGGCACACGGAGCCGCCCTTCGGCGCAGCCCCATCCGATCGGCGACGTCATTGTGGGATGAAACCTGTCGTTTCACGAGAAGAGAAGGCGGATGATCATCTGTCTGCGAGGGATGATATTTATAACCCCTCGCTATATTGCCTGATCAGAGAAACAGCAGTACAGAATCAAAACAAGACCGCGAGGTTGCGCCGCTGGGAGAGGATTGCCTCCTTGCTATAATCATTGGCAGGCGGAAAGGGATGCCATGGAAAGCACTGCGGCGGACAGAGATCTCATCTTGTCGAAGACGGGCTTGTTCCCCCTTCGGTTCCTTGGAGTGGGCGTGTACCTCGCCTGGCTGTTCACCATACACTTTTCAACAAGTGTCTTCGAGACGTCCGATCGCGCCCTCGATTCGCTCATACTTTCGAACCTTGCCAACCTGACCTGCTTGGTGCTCGCCGCTTTTTTCGCGCGAAAAATCGCCCCCATCTCCACCAAAAAGGGGTTTGTCTGGACGGCCGGTGCAAGCTCGTTTCTCGGAACAGCCGTCGCCTCCCTTGCACCGCTCGGCGCGGTGGCGGGCGATTTTCTGTTTGTTACCGGCAACGCCCTTATCGGCGCGGGCACTTCCTTGCTGATCTTGATCTGGAGCGAATTGTATGCAAGCCTTCCGCGAAGAGATGCGAGCATTTTCTACTCGAGCTCTTTCATGCTCGCAGCCATTCTCTTCTACGCGGTTTCGATGCTTGACTCGCTGTGGCAAATGGCCGTCATCGCTCTTTTGCCCGTCGTTTCGATGATAATGCTCACGTTGAGCTTGCGTCTGTTGCCCGATCAGGCAGAGGAGGTAAAGGAGAGCGCGGAATCCCACTGGTCGTTCCCCATCCGCCCCTCCATTTTGCTAGCGGTGTATGCTTTCGCTTCAACCCTCAGTAGGTCGATGAGCTTCGACTCGAACGATGTGGGAATGCTCGGCATGCTGCTCATTGCGGCAATCGTGCTCGTATGCAACGTGTTCCTGTTCGACAAATTCGATGCCCGTTTGCTCTACAAAGTCACACCCCCGCTCATGATCGGCGGATTCCTGCTCATCTCGTTCTTCTCCGGTTTTGACGGCTTGGGAAACGTCCTGATAAACGCAGGGTTTTCGGGATTTGTCATCCTTACCCTTATCGTGCTGAGCAACATATCCTACACTTACGGCGTTACCGCCATCTGGCTGTTCGGCTTGACGCGCGCGTTTCGCGTGCTGGCAAGCACCGCCGCCGCATACGGTTATTCCTGGGCCGCATCCGTCGGACTCGACGACAAAGCAGTGTTCGGAGCGTTTGCCATCGTGCTCATTGCAACCTGTGCGATGTTTTTCCTTTCCGACAAAGATTTCACCAGCACCTGGGGCATCAACCCCCTTCCCGCCAAGAGAAACGATGCCGTCGAGGAGTTTTTTGAAACCCTGCAGGGCAAATGTTCGATCATCGCCCACCGGTTCGGACTGACCCAACGAGAAGAAGAGGTGCTCGTTTTGCTCGCGCAGGATAAAAGCATCGCCGAAGTCGAGGAAGCTCTCGTCATTTCGAACGGTACCGCCAAGAGCCACATCAGGCACATCTACGCCAAGCTCGACGTGCATGCGCGGGAAGACGTGGTTGAAATGGTTGGGAGGTTGTAGTAGGCGATCCGCACCCGATACCCCGTATCGGCAGCCGCCCAAAGCCTTGAAATGTCCAAAGCGAAAGGCGGGGCCCGCAATTCGCCGGCTCCGCCTCTTCGTGTAATCCGGTTGTGCCGCTTTTGCGCACCCCAAACGACGCCGTTGGACGGCCTCGCGTGAACCGACGCTAAATCCCCCTGGCCACCTTATTGCCCGTAAACGTAGCATGAGCGATGGTGCCCGGCGCCAGCGAATCGCCTACATTGTAGGCTTCGAACCCAGCTGCCAGACCCCCCAGCGAGACAGGTCGACGACGTTGCTACTCTTCGTGACAGGTTCCGCATTCATACACATTTGCATGATGGCAGCCGACGCAGAGGTCTTTGGAGTCCTCCTCGATCCCCTCTGTACTGTGTCCCTTATGGCAGCTTGTACAGAGTACGTCTTCGGCATGGTCTGCGTTCTCGGGTATCGCATGGGGGTTGACCGTTTTACCGTAATCGTCAGTCAGCACGATGCTGTCAGCCGTGGCAGCCATGAGTTCGTCTTGAATATGGCAGCCAAAACACAAGTCCTGGTCAACCTCTGTACTTTTTAGTTTCTTCGGCGTTTTACCGCTGTTCATGTCAGCATGGGCAGCGGATAAAGCCCCTTCGTCCGCATGGCAAGTCATGCATCCGAAGCCTTGGTCAACGGTGTGCGCACCCGCTAAGCATGCAGCGTCTTTGGAGGTGGCAGTTTCCGCCTCGTGACATGTACCGCAATCTATATCGGGCGACCAAGTCGACACAACCGCCTCCTCGCTCGATTGACCCGCCGAATCGCGGTCCGATTCGGCGGCTTCGCTCGGCGAGCATCCGGCAACTGCAAGGCACAATACAAAGCAAATGACACCGGCCAGTGTCCCCTTCTTGATCAATAATCTCATTCTTGGTTCTCCATTCGATTTTCGTCTTCGGCAAAGCGCATGCGATGTGCGCCGACCCGTAAAGAGGGAGTACGGAATCGACGCACATACGCACGTTGGAATTAAGCTTTTAAAGGCTCGAGTGCCGCTGCATTGCGGGCCGATCGACGACCGCTCGATATCGCCTCGCTCACGTTGCCGCCCACGTTGTACACGTACGGATACGCACAGCCCATTTCGCCCGCACCGTACAGGCGAGGGATGACCGCGTCGCTCGCATCGACGATTTCGCATTCGGCCGTGCGCTTGGGTCCGCCCTGCGTATTCAGGATCTGTCCATGCAAAGCGATAACGTAGTACGGGGGTTCCAGCTTAACCAGATCGAACGGTTTGGTTGCGATTTCATCGTTTTCGTGACCTGGCGTTGAGATGAGCTCTCCGAATCTGTTCATTGCCTCGCCACGATGGAACAACGTGTCTTTATTCTGCTCAGCCGATTCGTTGTAGAAGTTCACGGTGGCGGTAACGGCCTCCACGTCGTATCCCGTCGCATTTGCGACCTCTTCGAGTGTGTCGCATTTTACAATAACGCCCGCATCGAGCGCTTCCTGATTGGTCTTGAAAAAGCCCTCGTAGTCCATCGAGCCCGCGAAACAATTCTTCGAGAAGAGAGTGCCTGCATCAAATGCTGCCTGCCCGAAAACCGCCCAAGCTCCCGTTGGCAGATCGAGATCGGCGTACGTGCCACTGCGATAGCTTTTACCATGACGCTGCAGGCCGCTTCTCAGCTCATACACGGTCTCGTTTATGAAACGCTGCGCGCGTTCGTTCAGATAGATGTAATCGTTCGTCTGCCATGACACCGAGGTGCGGGCATCGATCTCATCGGAAGCGAGCGCCTTGACGCCCAGGTTGTTTCCGGAGCAGTTGTTCATATGCCATAGCTGGGCACCGACCTCCTGCGCCATTTTTATTCCATCTCCACGGTTGTACCACGTCCCTTTCCCAACGCGTTCTGGAAAGCCAGCAGGCATGTACTGCGCCATCATATCCGGATTCGACTCGAATCCGCCGCATGCCAATATGACGCCTTTGTTGGCCTTGAAATTACGGCCGTCTTCGGTGGATACGCCGATAATCTCGTTCGACTCATTCGTTATAAGCTTGATAGCACGCGAGTCGTAGTAGATCGGCGTATCGGTGCCGTCTACATAGTCGAACAGCAGCTGCCAGGTAGCCTGATTGTTACTCTTTCCCTCGTGAAGGTAGCTTGGCATCTGTTCGGCCTTCGGCATTTCGGGGAACTCGCCTATTTCATCGTAGTAGTTGCCCTCGTAATCGCCCCCGAAGTTATCGGTCAGCCACTGCACGTTCTGGCAGATGTCCTCGGCCCATGTTTTCATGACGTCATCGGGAACAGAATAGGGTCCGTTCAATGCGCTCTGGTATTCGATCGCCGCCTCTGGGCTGTCGGGGCAGAAGACAATCTGTCCCGAAGCAATGGTGTTCCCCCCGCGCAACTCCTCGGGAGCGGCCTCCAAAACAAGTGCGCTTCCCAGGTTTTCAAGGCTCATCGTTGCGGCAGCGCTCAGGCCCGCCGCCCCTGTACCCACGATAACGACATCCGCTTCGTCGACCCACTCCAAAGAAGCCGTCGAATTAGTTGCATTCGCCACATCCGGCTTCCCTTCGTCAGCACCGCACCCGGCAAGCCCCGTCAAAGCGGCACCAGCGGCGATTATGCCTGCACCCTTAATGAAATTACGACGTGATACTTCTTTCATCCCATCCTCCTTTTTCGAATTACGCTTACACCGCCTTACGGTTCGAGCAGCCCAGAAAAGCTTTGCTACCGAAAGCGGCGCTCCAATCTTAGAAAACGCCTCGATGTCGCGCATATTCGACAACCGCTTAATCCCTGCATCCTGCGCTCAGCGCTCCCAAAACCGCACGCAAACCACCTCTGGCTAGAGATCGAAAAACAGGTTATTCAACTGGTAAAACTTTAGGTCATCACAGCAATGGAGAATTCCTTTTCCGTTTTAAGCTTGCTTAAAATCAGTTCGGCGGTTCCTTTGCAAGCACAGGTGCTTCATGTGCTGCTACACTTCGCTGAGGGATCGAGGGAGGAACAATGCACAGCAAGAAGGGAACTCGTCAAAACAAGTTTTCGCTCGAATCGTTGGTTCGGACGCTTCAGCTAAACCAAGCAACCGTTCTTATCGTTGCGGGATATTCGCTCGCGCTTTTTCCGTTCAACTGGGGTTTGTCGATCGCTTCGCAGCAGGCTGGACTCATCCGCCCGCTTGACTTCAATGCAATCATAGATATTGGAGAAGTGCTCGGTTTTTTAGCGGTAGCCGCAATCGCATTCACGGTATGGAGCAGACGTCCGCTCGGATTGGCCAGTGTAGCGCCTTTTGCGTTGATGGCGGCAGGCAACGGCCTCATTGCCCTCGATGCAACACATGTTCCTTCGCTGGTTTTGGGCATTTCAGGTGATGTTGCCATGGGATTCGGATATGCCCTGTGCATACTCATGTGGCTGAAAATGATGTCGAAACTACCGCCACGCAAAATGCTTATCGTCATATCAGCAGGGTTCCTCTTTAATTTCGCAAGCTTCCCCATCATCGAAGATGTGCACATCGGAGCAAGCTACGCGTACGTAATTTCCGCATGCTTGATCAGCTCCCTCCTTCTGTCAGCAGCGAGCTCAATTGCCTGCCCAGCCACCGCCCCCCTACGCAAAAAGAACCTTCCCGTCTACCTCCCCTCAAAGCGTCTGATAGCTTTTGCCGCTATTATCCCGTTTGCGTACGGCTTCTGCACAAGCTATCTATCGGTCGGCGTTTCTTCGTTTGGACTCAAAATGGGCTTCGCCCTGCCCTCTGCGATCATCATCATCGGGCTTATGGTTCGTTACGAAACGTTTAACCTCACAACCGTATACTGGATTACCTGCCCACTCATGACTATCGGACTGCTTTCGTCGTTCTTCTTATCCATTCCCCCACTTATCTCGAAAACGCTCATCGCAGCCGCTCTCGGTAGCGTGTTCCTCGTAGTCTATATCGTCGCCCGCGTACAGAGCCAAGGATGCAACCGAGATCCCCTGTTCTCATATGCGCTCCTCAGCTCGCTTGTAACGATTTTCACTGTTCTGGGGAAGGAGGCCGAACGTTTGGTTTCCGGTGCTGCCTGGGAAACATATCTGATCATCGGCCTCGTTGCCACCGTAGTGGCATCCTACGGGCTCATCATAGCCGGATCCAGCGGAACCGGGGCCTTCGACATGCGCTTAGCCCTTTCCAACGAAGCCGAGCGCGATCATGCCATGGTACTCGCCCAGGCATACGGCTTGAGCAAGCGTGAAACTTCGGTATACGCGCTTCTCCTCGATGAAAAGACGATTGCAGAGATAGCCGAGGAGCTGTTCATCGCCCCCTCAACAGTGCGGGCGCACATCAGCCGCATATACGAGAAGTTCGATGCGCATTCGCGTCAGGAGTTCATCCGGAAGGCGCGTAGCTGAAACGACACCGACAAGATCGACAAGTGCCCCCGCAAACGTGCAGCGTCCCAATTCGCTTCGCACGCCCGCCGATTCGAATCGACCCAACGAGAAGAGGGGTGCCCGTTTTGCTCAGCACAAACCCGCTTGCAGCATCGCCTCGTCCTGTTGTTCTTTGCCCGCCCCCGGTTTCGGAGTCTCAAACGCAACGGCCTGCGCAAGCGCGTCTTCGTCTGCGTACATGATTTCTATCCCCTTGATGGCGTCGCCTACACGCAGGGCCTCCACGACGTCGATGCCGCCGACCGTCATCCCGAACACCGTAAAGGCGTCGTCGAACTCGGGCTGCTCGGATAGCGAGAAGTAGAACTGGCAGCTGCCGGAGTTCGGCTCCGATTTATGCGCGAAGCATAGGCTTCCGCGCACGTGCTTGTTGTTCGGCTTTCCCGCATACTCGTCCTCGATGGTATAGCGCGCGTCCCCCACCCCGGGATGAATGCCGCGAATGAGTCCGCGCGATGCGGCCTCGACCTGCGCCGGACCGAGCGTACGCGTGATAGGGCAACCGCCGAGCACAACCGAGTTCGGCTTGTATGCGTGGAACTTGAGGCTGTCGTAAAACCCCTTGCACGCAAGCTCGATGAAATTGCCGACGGTTTTCGGCGCATTGGCCCCATCGAGCTGCACGGTTACGACGCCCTTCCCCGTCGTTATCACGGCCACTTCGCTTCCGTTGGGTTTGTAGCGCGGCGTGTACACGGGCAGTACGATTCGAGACATAACGCTTCCTTCCATCCTTTGCGCACACCGCCTGGCCCCCATGCAGCCTGCGAACCGGCGCGAACGCCCTCCTTGCTTCCTCGCTACCCGATGCTAGCAAAACCGAAGATTCGCGCATCCGATGGAGCACCCTATTTTGGCGATTCGAAAGTCATCGGTACGCCTCCGCACCGTCCGCCCGCAGGAAAATCGGGCAACCGCACGCGAGCGCCTCGAGCAAGACGCGGCGAATGAAGCAGAGGCTCAGATCCCAACGTACGACTCGACGAGGTCGATGAGCTCCTGTTGCTTGTGAACCCCTAGCTTGTGGTACACGTTTTCGATATGGGTCTGGGCCGTGCCCTTGGCAATGCCGAGATCCCTCATGATAATCGCAAGCGTTCGCCCGCGCGCAAGCAGCAAGAGCACATCCTTTTCGCGCGGAGTCAGCCGGTATTCGTCTGCAATCGCATCGCATCCCGTCTCGAGCGGGTTTCCTGCCGCATCCGCCTCTCGCACGATCGCCTTCCCCCCGTCCCGATCGAAAAGCCGCCGACCTGCAAGCTGGGCGAACGTACCTTCAGGAAGCACGAGAAACGCCGTCACCACCAGCACCATAACGCTGACGATGCCGATAGACGACACCTGCAGGCTTCCGTACACGATGCTCTCGCGTACCGTACCGCCCGCAAAATAACCGATTCCCATGCCGAGCATCGTGGCGGCGGTCCCCAAACCGAAAATGACGTACTGGGAAAGACGAACCTGCTGGTTTTGGGCAAGAGCAACCAGCAGTATCCACGTCAACGTATCGAAAAGCTCGTAGCCTACGCCGATCAGCAAAATCGAAAGATACCAATGATCGGAGAAGAACAGGGAAACGATCGCCATCCCAAGCGCCATGAGGGGAAGCGCTATGCGATACCCGAACAAGGGGTTGAAAACCCGTCCGAGCAGCACGGAAAATACAAGGAACAATGCGCCCGTCACAACAAGTGCAAACAGCGAGCTGCCGCCGATCGCGGAAAGGGGATCCACGGCACCGCCCGACGGCAAGGCGTCGTACATCCTGCACAGAAAGCTGAATATCACAATGCTCACGAGCAACCGCCCGATAACGTGGTAGGGCAACGGTTTTCGCCCCGATGTGCTTTCGCCCCGTTCAATAGCCGGATCGCCAGATGCCGTATCGCCGTCGTCGGCGAGCTCGACGCCCGTGCTTTTGCTTGTAGAAACCAGCAGGAGCAGAAACGACGCGATAGGATAGAGGCAAAACGCCAAAAGGCCCCCCTCGAAGAGCACGATCGCAACAAGAACCGCCGTTACGATCGCCGAAGAAGGATAGCAGTACAGGGAAAACGAGGCCTTTCGACGCGCGAATCCCACTCCCCAGAGAACCTGAAGGCAGCTCGATGCAACCCCGCCCAACACCATAAACGCAACCATACCGATCGTGCTTTGCCCCAAAACGACTACGGGAGACCCGAGTACGCAGACCCCGACCATCGCTCCGGTTATCGCCTTGAACCGGCGGTCGAAGCGCGCGCGTTGGGCAACCCGGTAAGCAACGAATGCAGCGGCAAGGGTGCTCAGGGCGCCGGGGATCAGAAACAACCAGTCAGAAACGCCGATTTCAGACACGACGAACGGAGCCGAAAGGCATAGGACAATCCACGCTCGGCACAGGGCGAGCCCGAACATAACAACATAGAAGTCCAGTGATCGAAACGCCCCCAGAGCGTCCTCGAGGCTTTCCCGCGCAATCGTTTCCCGCATCCCATTTCCCCCAAAGCACACGTAAGCCCAATAGCCACTCTCAAGTAACTCACACCTTGTCAGATGAGGCATCGGATGGAGAACCCTAGTGGCAAAAAACCGACGCATCGACGCGGAACCTCGCGGTATCTCGAAAAAATCCGATGCACCGCTGGAGGGCAGATGTTTTCCAGGCCCGTACCGTATCGATGGGCGTAACGCACATGCAAAGCGTTACAAAGCCGTGCTGAATACGATAGCACGGCGAATTGCGAACAAGGAGGAAATATGGACAAGTTCACCAACCATGCCGGCTTATCACGGCGCTCGTTTCTGAAAGGCGCTGCAGTTGCCGGTGCCGCCATGGCGGGTACGGCCGCACTCGCTGGTTGCACGTCGGGCGCTTCCGCAACAGGATCGGCAAGGAGCGGAGAATGGCTTCCGACAACGTGGGACTACGAGTGCGACGTGCTCATCATCGGATACGGCGGTGCCGGCATGTGGGCGAGCCTCGTTGCCGCCGACGAGGGAGGTTCCGAGGTCCTGATTCTCGAAAAAGCCCCCATCGAGGGCGGCGGCAACAGCCGCATCAACAACGGGGAATGGACCGTGGTTGCCGACCCCGAACGCCTCAAGGCCTATTGCAAGGCGTTTAGCCACGGACTCATGGAAGACACCATGATCGACGCCTATGTCGAGGAAGCCGCACGCCACACCGAATACGCCGACAAGTACGGCATGAACTACGAGGTTGCCGAAAAAGCACTCGCCGGCACCATCCCCGAGTACCATTTCCTCGACGACAACGCCTACGGCGGATGCATTAAGATCTCGTCGGTCGAGGGATTCGGCATGCAGACCTACCGCGAGCTCGATGCGCAGCGCGAGAGCCTCGGCGTGCAGGTGCTGTTCGATTGCCACGATGAGAAACTCATCCAAAACCCCGAAACGAAAGAAATCGTCGGCTGCCGCACGATGATCGGCGGCGAAGAGAAAACCGTCAAGGCGCGCAAAGGCGTCATCCTCACGACAGGCGGATTCGAGTTCAATGAAGATCTGCACCGCGAGTACCTCAAGTGCTACCCATGGCACTTCGAAGGCTGGCGCTACAATACCGGCGACGGCATCAAGATGGTGGAAGAGGTCGGAGCGAAGCTCTGGCACATGTCGATGGTTATTTCGATGTCCTCGATGTACACCCGCGATCCAGAAAACGATTTCGGCGTCGACGCCTATCTGCCCACGAACTCCTATTTCTACGTGAACCGCCTGGGCAAGCGCTACGTCAACGAAGCGGCCAACGGCGAGACACCCCACAACGGATGGCACGTATATACGCAGTTCAACGATGAGATCGACGACTACGACCGCATACCCACGTGGGTCGTTTTCGACGAGACGAACTTTACGAGCGGTAAGATCGGCGTCAGCCAGGGCGACTTCTTCGAGTGCGGTAACATGACCTCGCAGCTACCCGACGAACTGCGCGATTGGGACGGCTGGAGCGAAGACAACATGGTCGAGCTCGAGAAGGGGTGGATCACCAAAGCCGACACCATCGAGGAGCTCGCCGAGAAAATGCAGGAATGGGATCACTGGATGGATGCCAAAACCCTCAAGGCAACCTTCGACGATTACCAGGCAATCTGCGAAGCGGGCGCCGACCCCAAATTCGAGCGCGATCCCGAAACGCTCCAGAAGCTCGATGGGGGCCCGTACTACTGCTACACCCTCTACCCCGGATCCTGTTCGACGCTCGGAGGCCCCAAGAAGAACGAGCACGCCCAGGTAGTCGACGTGCGCGGCGAAGTCATCCCCCGTCTGTACTCCGCGGGCAGCTTCGGCAACTTCCAGGCGCACAGCTACGGCATCACGGGCGGCAACAACTCCGAGAACATGGTGTGGGGCCGCATCGCAGGACGGCACGCCTCGACGCTTGAAAACTGGGACGCCGAGAAGAAGTAGGCACGGCAGCACCGTCGAAGAAGGGAATTGCAATGGATACGAACACGAATAGAACCAACCGGGGCGTCGCGCTGCTCGCCGTCTTCGGTGCGGTCCTCGCTCTTGCGACGGTACTGGCGATCTCGGTCGGATGCGCCCCGAAAGAGGCCGACGACGCGCCGAAGCCGACTGATCAGGAGCAACCGTCTGCTACCTCGGCGATGGACGGCCAGCCGGTCGGCTGGACCATGGAAAGCGACTGTTCCCTATGCCATACGGTGGAAGCCGAAGGCGCAGCCGAACCGGCGTGCCCCCAGGCGGAAGCCCATGAAGCGCAGGTCTGCGGCGATTGCCATACAATGGAATCGGAGCTTTCGACCGCCCATGCCGATGTGAAGTTCGGCGACAAAGCGCCGACGAAGGCAACCGTCGTGACCGTCGAGCCCCAAAGCTGCATCGACTGCCACGGCTCCATGGAAGAGATGGCCGCACTCACGGCGAGCTCGACGGCGCTCACCGATTCCAACGGCGTAACGGTGAACCCGCACGAACGCCCCGAGGGATCCAAGCACGACGAGCACCCGGCCACCTGCACCGATTGCCACAACAACCATTCTCGGGATCTTCCGAAGGATGCCATGAAATACTGCGCGCAGTGCCACCATCGCGGCGTATTCCAATGCGGCACCTGCCACGAACTCAGAGATCGATAGAAGAATCGGCGGCTCCCGCAATGGGAGCCGCCGACGGGATGGTTTCAAACCAGCACGGAGTGCGCGCGTATGCGTGAGCTTGCAACCTCACGCCTTCAAAGCCCAGTAGCCGCTACTTTACCTGATCGGGATCGACCTCAAGCTGGATGTCGGCGTTATCGCCTCGGGAGATCTCCTCCGCTCGCTCTTCGAGCGCGATGATCGCCTCGTCGATCTCTTCGTCGGTGGGTTCGTCTCGCTTCGACTCGGTCTCTTCCGCTCCGGCACCCGTCGACAGCTCGTCGGCCGCCTCCTCGATCGCGCTAGCCGATTCGGTATCGTCGACTTCTATACCCGGCTGCCTGCTTGCCCTGTGTATGGCTTCCAATGTCGCATGCATGACGATGTCCTTTCCTCGCTGTATCAACCGGTAAAACCGGGGGTTCTCATTAAGGTAAGTATCGACCATCCCGCAGAGCCGTTCAATGAACGCACCGTATCGGTCTAGCGACAATCGGGTGACAGAGCGCGAACACCCCCGGGCAACGCGGCGAGCGCGCCAGCGGCGGTCTGACGGCGTGGCCGAAGATCGAACGTTGGGCTTCATCCGCCGGCGAGTCATTGCCTGGATAAGCTCGCCCGAAGCCACAAGGCGCCCGATCGCCGTCGAGCGCTGCGCGGGAGCATGCAGATCCCGGCTCACCGGCGAATCGGCCTCGATTTACGGGAAAATCCTCATTGTGTAGCAATTAGGGGCCGATTCGAGCGGGTATTCAGACTACCGCGGACCGGTGCCGGATAGGGCTTCCGCGTTTGCGCAGGTCAAAGATTCAGACATCCGGAGGGTTCCGCCCGGAACGCAACACGATGAGGATTTTCCCGTATATCGGGACCCGACCGCCGTTTGCCGCCAAGAAGTCGGAGCCAGCATGCAAGCAGCCGGCGCATAGGCACCGGCTGCTTTTCTATCGTGCCGCCGCGAGCGGAAGGGAGGATACGGCAACACGAAGGGCATCACGCTTGTTCAGCGCTTTGAAACGGTTAGATGTCGAGGCTGGGGATCTTCGCGTCGGCATCGCCGCCAGCGGCGTTGATTCCGGCGATACGACCGAAGGTCACGCAGCGCCCGTGGCCGATACCCGGCACATAGGTGGGATAGTCGCCTGCACCGAAGAACTCGCCGGCGGCCGAACCGCACACGTACAGCCCGCCGATCGGCTGGTCCTCGGCGTCGAGCACCTGGCACTCGGTGTTAGTGCGCAAACCGCCGCACATGGTGAGAAGGCTCGCAACCAGCTTGCCCGCGTAGAACGGCGGCTCCAGGATCTTGCCCATAACCTCGGGGCGCTTGCCAAAGTCGAGGTCTTTGCCAAGATCGCACAGCTCGTTGTAGCGATCGACCGCCGCTATGAGGTTCTCAGCCGGCACGCCCATCTGCTTGGCCAGATCCTCAAGCGAGTCGGCCTTCAGCGTCTGGCCGCTCTCGACCTCGCCCTCAAGTACGATCTTCTGCGCTTCGAGGTTGTACTCGCCGCCCACGGGCTGCGTGAGCTGACCCCATTGCAAACCGCCGCCCAAACCGGCGTCGATCTGCTCTTTCACCTGCTCGAGACCATGCGAGTCGTAGATGCTCCAGGCTTCCTTCTGCGTCTGCAGCGCCTTCGTGACGCTCTTGGACTGGGTGTTCACGTCCTCGTTCTTGAAGCGCTTGCCCTCCCAGTTCACATGCAGAAAGCCGTAGCTCGCCGCACCGAAATCGAGGTGCATGACGGCCGAATGCGGCTCGGACTTCTGCATGGCCGCGCCGGCCCAGATGGCCTGCTTGTGCATGTCGCCGGTGTCGCAGTCGGGCGGGTTGTAGAAACGGCCGTCCATAGCGTATGCCGTCATAGGCGAATAGTACTGGAACATCTCGTCGTCGGCAGCGTAGTCGCCCGAGGCGATGATGACCGATTTCGCGTTGATCTGCATGTACTCGTCTTTACCGGTAGAAACGATGGCGCCAGTGACGGGGCCGTCGCCCTCGCGGACGAGTCGCTCGCTCTTCGTTTGCCAGCGGATCTCGCCGCCCAGATCGGCGATGGTCTCGTACAGCGCCGGCACGAGCACCGCGTTGCCGTACACATCGCCCACGCCCGAGCCCTGGTAGAACGTGAAGTTCACCGTTTCCTCGTACTTGTCGGCCTGATAAAAGATGTGCGTAACCGGATACTCGGTGTAATCGGGGCCCTTGTAGTAACCGTCCCACAAAAGCGCCTCGAGGTTCTTCTTGGTTGCCAGATCGTACAGCCAATCGAAGCATGCGCCGCTCTTGTGCGCGAACTCCCACAGCAAAGGCTCCTTCACGCGGCCCTGCGCCCAGTTGATCCAGCGGCGCACCACGTTGTTGTAGTCGGGCTCTTCCATGAGGCCCTCGTCAGCCAGCTTCTGCTGCACCTTCGTATGGAACCCGGCGATATGCACGCCGCGCGCGATCACCATCTCGGGGTTCTTGTCGACTACGATCACTTTGCCGGCACCCTCTTCGAGCGCCGCAATGCTGGCGCAGCAGCCGCCGAGGCCCGCACCGATGACGAGCACGTCGCAATCCTCCGTGCCCGAGATCTTGTCGGCAGCGATGGCCTCGGGAGCGATCTCCCAGCTGTGCATGCCGGCAACATCGGGGCCGGCCGAAGCCCCGCTATCGGCTACGGGAATGCCGCCTGCAGCGTCGGATCCACCGGCGGCCGCCTGGCCTGCTCCGGCGTCGGTCGTGCCCTGNCGCAGCGCCGCCGAGTCCGATGAACGAACGGCGCGAGAGTCCCTGTTTCGTCGTGTTTTCCTCCATGTAATTCCCTCCTGGATTGAAACGTCCTGTTCCGCACGCCCTCAGCATGCGATGCCATCGACACTACGCCCCGTCCCGCGCCCCGTCATCCCTTGGGCGGGGGGAAACGACCCGCTCACACAGGAAAATCCCCCGAGCAGGGGGATGGTCGTTTCGGCGGAAACCGTAAGAACTCCTCTATAATGCAGATACGAATCGGAACCTCGGGGCGCATATCGGCTGCGCGCTAGAACGAGCTGCCTGGCAATCGAAACCGCATACGGGGTTCCGAACGGCGCATCGAGGGAAGCGGCCCCGTGCATCACAGGGAGGAATCGCCTGTGCTGCACCGAGCCGAACGTGCATTGGGAGACGGCTGTGGCCGTGCGCAGGGAGGAGCCGATATGAAAAGCCGCTTGCTCGACGGGAGCTTGCGCAAAGAGCTGTGGCGCGCGCCCGATCTCATCGGCTTCGCCGCTCACTGGACGTGGATCTGGTGCGTGTTCTGGAGCTCGCTGTTCTACAGCGAAGGCGCCTTCATCGTCACCTCGACCGCCGACGCGTTCGCGCTCGAACCGCTTTGGGTTACTTCGTTGCTCGCAAACGTGATCACCATCGCATTCCTGCTCATGCTCTCCCACTTCCGCAATCCGCTCTCGAGCATCCGTGCGCTCCCCTGGGCCGCAGCAGCCCTCACCGCCATCGGAACCCTGCTGATCTCGCATCCCGCAACCGTGCTCGCCGGCTCGATCGCTTTACCCGTCTACCTGGTAGGCTCGGTGCTCACGGGCGTCGGATCGGCGATCGTCGTCGTGCTCTGGGGCGAGCTGTTCGCCTCGCTCGGCTCTCAGCGAACCGTCAATTACAGCGTGGTTGCATTCATGATCGCCGCAGTCGCCTTCCTCGTGCTGACCGCTATCCCGGCGGACGTGAGCCAGATCCTCGTAGCTGCGCTGCCCGTTGTGAGCATGGCCTACCTCGTGCGGTTCAAGCGAAGCATCCCGCATCTGGCGCGAAGCAAGAAAAACGTGCACATCGAGAAGAAACCGCCTTACAAGCTCATAGCCATCTCACTGTTCTTCGGCATCTCGTTCGGCATCATGAAGGGGCTGTTCGCGCCCATCGGGCCAGAACTGACCGGCATGCGCGACCTGCTCAACATCATCGCCATCGTCGGCGGATCGATTGCGGTATTCGTCACGACGAGCATCTACAAGATGGACTTCGACCATATGACCTACCAGGTGGCGCTGCCCCTCATGGCGGCGGGCTTTCTGTTTCTGCCCCTCCACGAACCGTTCAACGTCATCGGCACGGGCGTCCACCAATTCGGCTACCAGTATTTCTACATCGTGCTCTGGGCCATATGGCCCGTGCTGGCATCCAGATCGAAGCTGCCTGCAAGCTGGATCGCGGCATGGAGCCTGTTTTCGATCCAGCTCGGCCAACTCGTCGGCTCGATTGCGAGCGGTTGCATGCTCGGATTCCTCCGCACCGACCTCGACCTGGCGATGCTCTCGGCCGCCATCATATTCCTCATCCTGCTCATCGCGCTGTTCGCCCTCGGCAACGGGTCGGCCAACACCGGCTGGGGCTTCGTCAAGCCCATCGAAGAAGCCGATTCGTCATCCGAGTTCGAAAAATCGTGTACGCGCCTCGCCCGCCAATACCGCCTGTCGCCGCGCGAGATCGAAGTGTTCTTCCTGCTTTCGAAAGGGCGCAACCGCGCGCACATCAAAGAGGAGCTCGTCATCTCCGACGAAACGGTGAAAAGCCACGTCAAGAACATCTACCGCAAAACCGACGTCCACTCCCAGCAGGAGCTCATCGACCTGATCGAAGGCGAAAGCGCGCCGAATGCCGACGGATAGCGCCCCGCTGCACGAGACGATCGGCCGCCGCCTTCGGAGGAAGCCGGTTGCGGAAGCATAGCCAACCGCGCTACAGCGGCAAGGCTTGCCGCGACGGCAAAACCGATCCGAGAGCGGTGCCGCCCGCAGCAAAGCCGTTTGGTGCAACGCGGTTTCTTCAGAATAACTTAATGCTCCTTAAGGTTTTCGTTGACGATTGTTTCGAGACGCTTAAGCCCGCTTCGAGGTAGCCTGGATGCACGGGCACGCAGGTTCGGCCGCACACGGCAAAGTCCGTCGGGAACCCCGAGCCGCGGAAAGGCCGAAACGTACACGACCTGCGCGCTTCTTTTTTCGTCTACCCTGAAGGAGAACGCCATGGACGCAGCAAAGCCCACGATCGGGATCCTGTTCGGCGGATGCTCGAACGAGTATCCCGTATCGCTTCATTCGGCAGCTGCTGTCATGCAGAGCGTCGACGCCAAGCGATTCGACATCGTTGCTATCGGAATCGACCGCTCGGGCGGCTGGCACCGATACGGCGGCGATGCTCGGTCGATCGAGGACGACTCGTGGCTCAAAACGGGGCGCTGCACCCCCATCGCACTGCCGTTCGGGCAGGAAGCGCACGGCGTCATCGATCTCTCGTCGGGAACGCTCGTGCATCTCGATGCGGCGCTGCCGATCCTCCATGGCCGCAACGGCGAGGACGGAAGCGTGCAAGGCGCCTTGCAACTTGCCGGCATCCCCGTCGTCGGCTGCGGTGTTACGGGATCGGCGGTCTGCATGGACAAAACCATTTCCCACCGCATCGCCGCAGCCGAAGGCGTCAGCGTACCCGAAGGAGCGCTCGTCGATATCCGCATGAGCAACCTCGAAATGCGCCATGTTGCAGAACGGATCGGATACCCCCTGTTCGTAAAGCCTCCGCGCGAGGGATCATCCATGGGGCTCAGCCGAGTGGAATCGCCCGACTGCTTGGCTCGGGCACTTGCATGCGCTTTCGCCTACGATTCGGAGGCGATCCTCGAGCGAGAGATCGACGGCGCCGAGATCGGCTGCGCGGTACTCGAATCGGGCGGCACCCTCATCGTGGGCGAGCCCGATGAAATAGAGCTCAACGGAGCGGTGTTCGATTACATCGAGAAATACTCGTGCGAGGTAGCCAGCATCGTCGTACCCGCCCGCATCGCCGAGCGCGATGCGCTTCGGGTAAAGCGGGCTGCAAAGCGATTGTTCCGCGCGCTCGGCTGCACGGGATTTGCACGCATCGATTTCTTCTTGGCAAGCGACGGACGCCTGCTCTTCAACGAAGCGAATACGATTCCCGGCTTCACGGCGCACAGCCGCTTCCCCTCGATGCTCGAGGCGGCCGGACTGTCGCTCGAGGAAGTGCTCACCGTCGCAATCGAAGAAGCGCTCGCAAACGCGGAAACGCCGGCCGACACGCACATGCTCGCCTATGCCTGAGCGCCGCGCCTACCCGGCGATCGATCTTTTCCGGATGGTGGCGGCGTTTCTCGTCGTCGCCATCCACGTAGCACCGTTCGCTTCGATCGACCCCGCGGTCGATGACGTCGTCACCTATACGTTCGGGCGCATCGCTGTACCGTTTTTCTTGGCCACCACAGGATTTTTCGTACTCGCACGCCACCGCGCGGGCTCGATCCTCGCAAGCAGATCGTTTCGCTCGCAGCTCAAAAAGCTCTGCATTCTCTACGCGATCGCAACCCTCTTGTACCTGCCGGTAACCGTCTACGCGGGCAACCTGCCCGACTCGCCGTTTGCCGCCTTTCAAGCCATCGTATTCGAGGGCACGTTCTACCACCTTTGGTACTTCCCCGCCGCCATTCTCGGCTGCGTGCTCGTTGCGTTTCTGCTCGATCGGTTCGGAACGGGGATCTCGCTCGCGATCGCAGCCGCGCTGTACCTTATCGGCATTCTCGGCGACAGCTATTACGGCTTCGCCTGCCAAACCGATGCGCTGAGGGGCTTCTACGATGCCGTGTTCGCGGTATCGCCCCACACCCGCAACGGCGTTTTCTTCGCCCCGCTTTTCCTGTTGATCGGGGTCGTCGCATCGAAACGAAGTTCCGATGGGTCCAATGCGGACATCCAACGCATGGGACTGCTCGTATCCGCCGTGCTGCTCGCAGCCGAGGGGAGCTTCGTGCACGG
Source organism: Raoultibacter timonensis (assembly GCF_900240215.1). Taxonomy (GTDB): domain Bacteria; phylum Actinomycetota; class Coriobacteriia; order Coriobacteriales; family Eggerthellaceae; genus Raoultibacter; species Raoultibacter timonensis. The sequence continues at coordinate 2,105,969 of NZ_LT964679.1, forward strand.
GTTCGGGCTCGACCGCCACGACAGCATGTACTTCATGCTCGTCCCCGCAACGTACTTCCTGATCGTCGTGCTCGCACGCATGCGACTGTCCCTCAACGCCTCCTGGGCGCGCGACCTCTCGCTGTGGATATACATCCTACACCCCCTCTGCATCATCCTCGTGCGCGGCATAGCGAAGGCATGCGGGCTCACCGATATCATCACAGGAAACTCGCTCGTATTCTTCGGGGCGGTATGTCTGGCTTCGCTTGCGGTGTCGCTTGCGGCGGTAGGAGCGAAAAACGCATGGAGGAAACGGGGTTGCCGGAGATCGAACCAAAAACGGCTGCTGCCGGCGACCGGAGCACCGAATAAAGGGCGCAGCAGGAAAGCGCCGTACGACGGCGATAAGACCCGCAGGCAGGTGCCCTAAGCCAGCCTGCCTGCGGTATGCGAGAAAAAGCACGGGCGGAAGGCTGCAAGCCCGTCCGCCCGTGCGCTCAAGACCTGCTACTCGTCTTCTTTGATCTCGTAGTCGAACTTGGTTTTGCACCACGGGCACTTTGTCGTGAAGCTGCCGAATTCGCGGCTCGTAACGATCTTGCGCAACGGCTTACCGCAGTTCGGGCACACCTTCGGCGCTTTGTCGGCAATCTCTTCGATGCCCTCAACGTCTTTCTGGTTCGGACTGTATGCCATGTCGGGCCTCCATCTCAATCGTATTCTTGCAGTCGGGATTCAACCCCGTTTTCCAAACGCTTACGGCACGAAGCAGGTGACCCCGTCACCGAGCTCGGCCATGCGGGCGGGCACGTCCTCGAGGGGAACGGCCTCCATGCACTTCGCGAGGCAGTGGTGGGCGCAGGCGGGCTTGAGGCCCTCCTCGAGCCTCGAGGCGCACAGGTCGCAGAGCGTCGAGGGGACGGGCACGTAGTTCCAGTACCACTTTCCCGCCAGGCGCTCGGGGCCGAACTCGGCGAGCTTGATGCCCCACTCGTCCTGGGACTCGATGCCCTTCTCCTGGCGGCAGGCCACCTCGCAGCTGTGGCAGCCGGTGCAGTACTTGTAGTCGATGAGCAGCGCGTGCTTCTTCACGGTCGTCTCACCTCGCTTTCTATTCGTCGTCGTGCTTGGCTTCGTAGCTCAAGGGAGCGTGTGCATCGGTCATGCTCTCGGGTCCGCGGCTCGCAGGTGCCACGTACGCCGCCGGATCCGAATCGCCGGCTTCGTAGCCGTCGACCTTGTAGATCTTGGCGAGCACGTTCTTGTAGGGAGCGCCGTAGCCGAGCTTGCCCACCTTGTACATCGGAATGAGCTTGTTGACGTTCGATTTCCAGGTGCCGAACAGGTTCGGGTACTCGCCGTCCTCCTCGGGATACCACCAGCCGTGCGTGGCGTGGATGACGCGCTCGGGCACCTCGTTGGAGATGCGGGCGCGCTCGACGCACTTGCCCAGGGAGTTCTCGATGCACACGAAGTCGCCTGCCTTGATGCCGTACTCCTCGGCCGTCTTCGGGTTGATGGTGACGAGCGGGTCGGGCGTGATGTTGCGCAGCGTGGGCAGCTGGCGGTGCTCCGAATGGAACGACACGAAATCGCGTCCGCCGGTGGTGAGCACGAGCGGGTACTCCTCGTACAGATCGGGCGTGCTGTAGGGGCTCATCGCCGGCTCCATGAAGTAGGGGAGCTCGTCCTCGCCGAAGTCGTCGTAGATCGAAGAGCACACCTCGATCATGCCCGTCGGCGTGTTGAAGCCGGGCTCGCCGTCGGGGCGCAGCAAACCCTTCTCGTACTTGCGGTACTCGAAGTTCTGCTGGTATACGCCCATGTCGCGCAAGTCGTTGAAATCCCAATCGTACTGGGTGCGGATCTGCGCGTTAAAGAACTCCTCGGCACTCTCCCACGGCCACGCCTCGGGGTTGAGGCGCTTGCCTACGAGCATGTCGATCTCGAGGTCGGATCGCGCCTCGCCGGGATCGAGCGCCGCGTTCATGGCGCCGAGGAAGTGGGTGTTGCGGCCGAAGTGCGGAAGCACCACGCCGTCGTGCTCGGCGAATCCGCTGACCGGGAGCACGAGGTCGCACAGGCCCATGATGGTGGGCGTCATGAAGCAGTCCTGCGCGGCGTTGAAGTCCATCTTCATGAGCGCGTTGTACCAGCGCTCGGGCTCCGCGTACACCGTCGGGGAAATCGGGTTGGTCGCGTAGAAGTAGGCCATGTGGAACGCATAGGGCTCTTCGGTCTCCATGACCGTGAGAACCTCGTCAGGATGGGCGAACGGCCCGCATGCGTACGCCGGATGGTCTTCCTTGGCGTCGATGCGCTTCGCCATAGTCTCGGGCTCGACGAACTGCGCGGTTTCGAAACGCCAGCGCCCCATGAAGCTCGAGGGCAGAGACAGCGTGATGCCGCCGGGCACGTCCATGTAACCGCAGATGGCGGCAAGCGCGAGCAGCGACTGGCCCGCCTGGGCGCCGTTCTGCTGGGTGTCGATGGCAAGACCCCACATGATCGAGGACGGGGCGTTGGTGGCGAAGGCGCGCGCNCAAGACCCCACATGATCGAGGACGGGGCGTTGGTGGCGAAGGCGCGCGCCGCGCCGCGGATGACGTCGGCAGGCACCCACGTGATGCCCTCGGCCCATTCGGGCGTCGTGTCCTTCACGCGCTCGGCAAGATCTTCGACTCCGAACACCCAGTTCTCGCAGAACTCATGATCGTAGAGGTCCTCGCCCAAAACGACGTTGAGCATGGCGAGGCCGATGGCCGCGTCGGTGCCCGGGCGCAGCTGCAGATGGTACTCGGCACGTGCGCCGAGCCAGGTGAGGCGCGGGTCGATCACGATGAGCTTCGATCCCCGCTTCATGAGGTCCACGATGGCATGGCCGTAGAAGCCGTCGGGATTGGACTGCAGCGGGCTCTTGCCCCAGAGTATGATGTACTTCGGCACCTCGTAGCGCGGATCGTCGTAGCGATCCGGGAAGTAGGCGGCGTAATCGAGCTCGGGGTATCCGGCGCCCAAAAGGAAGTCGGCGACGACCGTACGCGGCCCGTAGCACGATCCGCCGGACATGGAAAACGAGCAGTTCGGCGTCTTGAAGCAGGCCTGGGCCATCGGAGGCGCATACAGCGTCGCCTCACGCCCGGTTCCCTGGAACAGGTAGATGGTCTCGGGCCCGTAGTTCTCCCAGATCTTCTTAACCTCGGCCTCGAGGATGTCGAGCGCCTCGTCCCAGGTGATGCGCTCCCACGTATCCTTGCCGCGATCTTCCTTGGCGCGCTTCATGGGATATTTGATGCGATCGGGGCTTTCGAGGAAGTCCTTCATCGCAAGACACCGCGGACACAGTCGTCCCTGGCTGATCGGATGGTCGGGGTCGCCCTCGACCTTGACGAACTTGCCGTCCTTGTCGGTGTAGATGAACATGCCGCATCCCACTGGATGATCGCCCGGAGGAGACCATCCGCAGGTACGAACCCTGATCAGCTCCCCCTCGTCGCTTTTCCATGTCTGAGCTTTTGTCATAACCGTTCTCCTTCCTGAGATGTATTTCCTCCGTTGAGCGAATCGCTCGGCAGTGTTCCGAGATCTTCCATTGCGACACCTTTCGTCTCCGTCTTAATGAGCAGTTTCGTGAACAGGGCGGCCAAGCACAGCGGGACGAGGAACACGACGAGAACCGTCGAGAACGTCGATCCCGATGCGAGGGCGCCGCCGATCACCATCGGCGTTATGAAGCCGCCGATTCGCGCAACCGTGGTAACGCAGGCCTGCCCCGTTGCCCTGATCTCGGTGGGATACGCCTCGATCGTGATGGGCGCCGGAGACATGTAGGCATAGTTGATGGCGAAGCCCATGAATATGCATGCCACGATCATCAAGCCGCCGAATCCGAACACCGCTGTGAACACAACCGACAGCCCGGCGAGGAAGAACGCGACGTATGCGCTCCTGATCCTTCCGAGACGGTCGGCGGCGACTCCCGCCACCACGGCGCCCGCGCAACCGAGCAGGTTCATGAGCGTGGTGTACCCGTAGCTCGCGCTTACCGAATACCCGCTCTGCAGCAGGATCGTGGGCATCCAATTCGTCAATCCATACGAAAGAGCGCACGTGGTAAACGCAACCAGCCATATGCCCACCGTAACCTTCAAGTACTTCTTCGACACAACCTGGCGGAGCTGGCCTGCCTTTTCCGCCTCGGGTATCAGTATCTCATCGGCCGTATAGCCGCCTTCCTTCGGCGCGTCGAGCGTATCGTTGATCCTGTTCACGATCTTGAGCGCCTCGGTCGTCCTCCCTTTGCTCAGCAGCCATTGCACCGATTCGGGCATGATGAAGTGCATGAGGATTCCGTACAGGAAGGGAAATCCTCCGATGAGATAGCACATGCGCCAGCCGAAGTTCGGAACCACGTACATGGCCGTCAATCCGGCAAGCACCCACCCGAGCATCATGAACGTCTTGGTCATGGTCACGAACACACCGCGATGCTTGGTCGGCGCGTATTCCGAAACGATGGTGACGCTTAAGGGGATGACGGCGCCGACTCCGATGCCCGACAGTATCCGGCATACGGCGAACGCATCGTAGGTATGGACGAAGAAGATAGGCACGGTGAGCAACGCGTATATCATGATGCTCACGTTCATCACATGCTTTCGGCCGAACCTGTCGGCAAGGTAGCCCGACAGGAAACCGCCGATGAGCATTCCCAGAAGGCTGAACGAAGCCAGACTGCCGGTAGCGATGAAACCCAGCTGCATCTCCTCGGTGATCTGAGGCATCGTAAACGATACGATCATGTAGTCGAACCCGTCGAACACCATCGCCAGCCCGACGAAGAGCAGGATCCGAACGGAGAACTTCATGCCTCCCGGTTTTTCGATGATGTCCGAAACGTAGACTTTATCCACAACAGAATCCCCCTTATTCCCAGCAACAAAGCAATCGATCCGAGGTTTCGCCCTGTTCGGGCGGTGGCCCGCAGCCCGGCCGGTCGGTCGACCGAGCTGCGGTTCTTTCCACCGCCACCACGAGCAGGTTCGTCAAACCGACTACGGCACGAAGCAGGTGACCCCGTCACCGAGCTCGGCCATGCGGGCGGGCACGTCCTCGAGGGGAACGGCCTCCATGCACTTCGCGAGGCAGTGGTGGGCGCAGGCGGGCTTGAGGCCCTCCTCGAGCCTCGAGGCGCACAGGTCGCAGAGCGTCGAGGGGACGGGCACGTAGTTCCAGTACCACTTTCCCGCCAGGCGCTCGGGGCCGAACTCGGCGAGCTTGATGCCCCACTCGTCCTGGGACTCGATGCCCTTCTCCTGGCGGCAGGCCACCTCGCAGCTGTGGCAGCCGGTGCAGTACTTGTAGTCGATGAGCAGCGCGTGCTTCTTCATTAACATCACCTCGTCCTAATCCTGATGGATGGCTTCGTAGCTCATAGGCTGCGGAGCGCCGTTCGTCATGCTTTCAGGCCCGCGGCTCTCGCGCGGCACGTACGACTCGGGAAGCTCCTTGGCGGCGTCGAAGTCGTCAACCTTGTAGATCTTGGCGAGCACGTTCTTGTACGGCGCGCCGTAACCCGTTTTGCCGACCTTGTACATGGGGATGAGCCGGTTGATGTTCGACTTCCAAACACCGTACAGATCGGGATACTCGGGATCGTCTTCCGGATACCACCAGCCGTGCTCTGCATGGATGACACGCTCGGGCACCTCGTTGGACACGCGGGCTCGCTCGACGCACTTGCCCAGCATGTTCTCGATGCACACGAAGTCGCCGTCCTTGATACCGTACTCCTCGGCCGTCTTCGGGTTGATGGTGACGAGCGGGTCGGGATGCAGCGAGCGCAGCGAGGGGATCTGACGGTGCTCCGAATGGAACGACACGAAGCTGCGTCCGCCGGTGGTGAGCACGAGCGGGTACTCCTCGTACAGATCGGGCGTGCTGTAGGGGCTCATCGCCGGCTCCATGAAGTAGGGGAGCTCGTCCTCGCCGAAGTCGTCGTAGATCGACGAGCACACCTCGATCAGTCCCGTCGGCGTGTTGAAGCCGGGCTCGCCGTCGGGGCGAAGCATACCCTTCTCGTACTTGCGGTACTCGAACGGCTGCTGGAACGCACCGTACTCGCGAAGCTCGTTGAAGCCCCAGTCGTACTGCGTGTGGATCTGCGCATCGAAGAACTCCTCGACCGAATCCCACGGCCATGCCTCGGGGTTGAGGCGCTTGCCCACGAGCATGTCGATCTCGAGGTCGGACTTCGCCTCGCCGGGATCGACCGCGGCGTTCATGGCGCCGAGGAAGTGGGTGTTGCGGCCGAAGTGCGGAAGCACGAACCCGTCATGCTCCGGGAAGAAGCTGACCGGAAGCACGAGGTCGCACAGACCCATGATGGTGGGCGTCATGAAGCAGTCCTGCGCAGCGTTGAAGTCCATCTTCATGATGCCGTTGTACCAGCGCTCGGGCTCCGCATAGCAGGTGGGCGATATGGGGTTCGACGCATAGAAGTAGAACATGTGGAAGGCGTAGGGCTCCCCAGTCTCCAACGTGGTCAGCACCGAATCGGGATGGGCGTAGGGGCCGGTCGCGTACGCCGGATGATCTTCTTTCGCGTCGATGCGCTTCTTCTCCGTTTCCTTTCCGACGAACTGCATGGTCTCGTAGGTCCAGCGTCCCAAGAAGCTCGAGGGCAGCGCCAGCGTTATGCCGCCGGGCACGTCCATGTAGCCGCAGATGGCACCGATGGACAGAAGAACCTGTCCGGCCTGCGCGCCGTTCTGCTGGGTGTCGATGGCGAGGCCCCACATGATCGAGGACGGGGCGTTGGTGGCGAAGGCGCGCGCCGCTCCGCGGATGACGTCGGCAGGCACCCACGTGATGCCCTCGGCCCACTCGGGCGTCGTGTCCTTCACGCGCTCGGCAAGCTCGTCAAGGCCGAAGACCCATTCGTCGCAGAACGCATGGTCGTAGAGGTCTTCGCCGATGATCACGTTGAGCATAGCCAGCCCGATGGCCGCGTCGGTGCCCGGGCGCAGCTGCAGATGGTACTCGGCGCGCGAAGCGAGCCAGGTCAGGCGCGGGTCGATCACGATGAGCTTGCTGCCCCGCTTCATGAGGTCGATGATAGCATGGCCGTAGAAGCCGTCGGGATTGGACTGCAGCGGGCTCTTGCCCCAGAGTATGATGTACTTCGGCACCTCGTAGCGCGGGTCGTCGTAGCGCTCGGGGAAGAACGCTGCGTAGTCGAGCTCGGGGTATCCCGCACCCAAAAGGAAGTCGCCGATAACGGTACGCGGCCCGTAGCACGACGCACCCGACATCATGAACGCGTTGTTCGGCGTCTTGAACACGGCCTGCGCCATGGGCGGGGCGTATTCGGTGGCCTCGCGCCCGGTGCCCTTCGAAAGAAAGATCGCTTCGGGACCGTAGGTATCCCAGATCTTACGCACTTCGGTCTCGAGAATGTCGAGCGCCTCGTCCCAGGTGATGCGCTCCCACGTATCCTTGCCGCGATCCTCCTTGGCGCGCTTCATGGGGTACTTGATGCGATCGGGATGCTGCAAGAACTCACCCATCGCGAGGCACCGCGGGCACAAACGGCCCTGGCTGATCGGATGGTCGGGGTCGCCCTCGACCTTGACGAACTTGCCGTCCTTGTCGGTGTAGATGAACATACCGCATCCCACCGGATGGCAGCCCGGAGGCGACCATCCGCACGTGCGGGTACGAACCAGCTCGCCCACCTCGGTCTTCCACTCTTTATCCATAGTCATAGACGTTCCTTCCTCTCGGCACGCGCTCGGGCCCCCGCTTCCCATTCCTCGATCGCGTGTTCCTTCATCTCTTCCGTCAAAAGCGTTCCGCATTGCTTGCATGCCTTGAAGACGAGCATGTTCTTTCGCCCGCATTCGGGGCAATACACGAACTTCGGCTTGCAGTTATCGCACGTCACACGGCAGCTACCGAAGCACATGGCAGACCTCCCGTCTCCCGTACGCGCTCTGCGCACCTTGGGCTGACATTGCGTACGTTACGGCTGGCTCGGTGGCTTGGGCGCACCGGGAGCCTTCGGGGCACCGGGGGCCGCAGGCGCACCGGGAGCTGC
>NZ_LT964679.1:2114267-2183973 GCF_900240215.1 Raoultibacter timonensis
CCTTTCGCTCGGATGTAACTTTGAGAGAACGTTCCTTGTCTTGTTTCGGCTTACTGCTCTTCGGCAGCCTTCTTCTTGGCCCCGAGCTTCTTGCCCTGATCGGGAATCAAGAACATAAGAATGCCTCCGACGACCAGATACACAGCCGCGATGGTGAAGAGCATTTCGAAGTTCGAACCGCCGCCGGCCAAAGGAATGGTTATGTTCGTCAGGGCAAGCGAAGCGCCCGCCAGAACGAACGTCTGAACCAAGCCGCCCGCCGTAGCCGCCTTCTCGCGCCCGTAAATCATGACGGGCCACGTGAAGATCATCGCGAGCAGCGCACCGAGGCACCAACCGGTGATGAAGTACACGACGTACATGATGACGCCGACCGGCATCTGCCAGCCGAAGTAGATGCCGAGAGCGGTGATGACGGCGTAGATGACGATGACCGGACGGTAGGCCTTGATGGCTTTGACGATGAGCGGGGTCACGACCGAACCGATACCCATGCCGATGGTGATCGCCGTTGCGAAACCGCCGGCGGCAACCGGATCGAGACCGCGGGCGTTCACCAGCGACGCGTTCGTAAACGCCATCAGCGGCACCTGGGCGGCCATGAGGAAAAACGCGCCGCCGCACAGTACCCAGATCCACGGCGTCTTGATGATCTCGACGAGACTCTTGAGAACCTTTCCGCTGTCTTCGCCCTTGGCTTTGTCTTCCGCCGCCGCAATCTCATCGGAGCGCTCTTTGCCGAACAAGAACCAACCGATGAAGAACACCGCGGATACCACAGCCGTCACGATGAATGCGAACTCGATGGAGGGCATGAGCGACGTCAGGCCCACGCCGAGCGTATTCGCAACCGGCGTGGTCGTGGTGGCTATGCCGACGGCCAGAGCGATCGTGGCAGGCGGGAACCAACCGCCGAGGATCTTGGCGCGGTTAACGGCCATGAACATGCCCGTGAAGCCGCAGAACATGTTGGAAATGTACTGCGCTTCGAACGAGAAAGCGAAAATACGCGCAACGGTCGCAATCAGAACCATGCCGGCTGCGATGAGCACGATGTTTCGGGTTCCGATCTTGTCGGAAAGGATGCCCGACACGAAAGCGAAGAAGATTCCGATGAACTGCGAGGCGGAATAAATCGATGCATACTGTTCGGGCGTGAAGCCGTAGTGCTCCATGAACTGCACAGACATGCCTGCCAGCTGGTTCTGCGCATACGACGCGATAAACACGCCGAGCCAGACCAGCGCCAGGACGATGGCAGCCTGGACGTTCTTGTTCTTCAGTGTGAACATACACAACCCCCTTTGTTGTGGGATGCATGCAGCCAGAGCGCTCATGCGCTTTATCTGCATACGTATTCCTTATTCCAGAAGATCCCCTGAATTAGCTGTGTGCAGTACGAATCGCCGGCCAGCTCGAGGTACGCATCCTCATCGTTCAAACCGCCTCGTCCAAGGAGGTGCGCACTCGCTTCCTACACTGTTTGCATTGTATGAAACGAAGCGAGAACCGCGCATTGGCGAAGATTACAAATTAGGGGGCATTATTTGGAAAAGAGGCTAGGAGCGCAGGTCAAGCTACAGGTGGTCTTCAAGGAGCAATCGATGGTAGTCGAGTATCATGCGGCTTCTGAGCGACGGGGACTCAAACGAGATGTCGAAGCGCTTTTCCAATCTCGATATATGGTACAGAACCGTGTTCCGATGGACATGTACGAGCTTCGCCGTATCAGTCGCGTTGCGGCCGTTGTTCAAATAGACCCAGACCAACTTAGCGATTTCGGTACCGGCGGCTTTGTCTTCTTCGGCGAGCCTTTTCAAAATGCTGTGGTCGAAAGAAAACTCCACGAGATCGGAGTCGCAACCCTCGGTCAGAATGTAGTATTTCAGTATGTGCTCGAACGCGTAGCAGGGAATATCGGCAAACCCGTACAGCGCCTCGAATTCGTTTCTCAACGGAGCGCGCATCGCATACGCTATCGACGCCTGGCGATGAGCGAGCTCGATATCCCGCACGTCGAAGAACACCTGGGAGGCGCCTGCGGCGATTCCGAACGGTTTGTATATGTGTTCGTCCACATCGCTGTACACTCCCCTGCCGGACAGTGCCGCTTCGCTTATCGAGGCGGAGTAGAGCAAAACGAGCAGATCGCCCTCGTGCATGAACGGGTACACGAACCCGTTGTTGAGGTTTTTTGCAGCCTCGATCACGTGCGAGCGCTCTTGGAACGGCTTCCGGGAGCTGAACTGGAAGCGAAGCAGCCTGAACTGCTCGGATGCGGGAATGGCTGTTTTCGCCAACTGCGCATCGATGTAATCCTCGGTCATCGGCTCTTCGTCGATCAATCCCGCGAGGACCCGATGCCACGGCGATTCGAGGTTGACGGTCGTTTTCCAAAAATCGTTGCATATCGAAATGACGCGCCTCATGAACTTCAGGAAAAGATCCCGCAAGCTCTCTATCGAACCGTTCTCGCATACGAGAACGACGTGGAACAGGTAGGCGTTGTCGATAAAAACCGGGTAGTGCAATGCAGGGTGCCGATGCCTCTCGTTCGGCCCGCAGAATACCAGCCGGCTTTTCTCCCCGACGTTTGCCAATACCTGTTCTTCGATCTCCTTCACCTCGTGCTCGCTGTAGCAGTTGTTGTCAACCAGGTACCGATACCCCTCTTCGGGAGGCTCGATGCCGCGCGAGTAAGCGATCAGGTTATACCCCGTATCGGTAATGCACACGAAGTTGCCGAGCATATCCTCGCTGAGAGAGATCAGCCGATCGAGCCGTCCGCGGTTGTATACGACCCGATCCATTTCGTTTTCCCAAATGAGATCGTTCACGAACAACGATTGGAGCTTCGAATCGTACGAGTAGAACCTCTTGTTCTGCTTCACGATCACAACGCGATTGCGACGGCTCTTGAGAGTTGCCCAATCAGGAACCTGCTCCTCGTCGGTCAGCACGACGCAGAAGCTGCTCGGATTATCGTCGAGAAGGCTTTCGGCTATCTCGTCATGGCAGAGAAACAGAACATCCCTGCGATGACTCCAATCGAAATACTTCCTTTTACTCGGGATGGAAGCATACCAGGTAAACCGCTTCGAGCAGCTTTCCGGCACATGAAGCAGCTCGAACCCTTTGATGGCTTCCAAAAGCATGTTGTAACTCACGTCGCCCAGCCGAAGCGCCGACCCAGCACCGAATCCAAACGACGTGCCTTCATCGTCGTGAAGGGGAAAATCGTTGCGCATCGCCTACCTCCCCCAGAGATGTTGATTGCGATTGCATGGTGAAACTTGGAACAGGATACCCAATACCCGATAGCGCCGCAAGCGTAAGCCGAAAGGTACGGTTTACCTAACGGGCGTGCGAATCGGACGGTCTCACCCCGAAAAGCGATTTCCCGAACGCGCAAACCAGTCGGACCCCGCAAGAAAGCAGCTTCTTGCGGGGTCCGACGCTATTGCGGTAGTGCTGTTCCTATTGGCCGGGAGCCTTCGGCGCACTGGGAGCGCCGGGTGCCTTCGGGGCACCGGGGACGCCAGGCGCACCAGGGGCCTTGGGCGCACCGGGGGCACCGGGGACGCCGGGCATACCGGGAGCAGGCGTAGCCTCCGCTCCGCAGTTCGGGCACTTGTCTGCCGTAGGATCGACCTCTGCTCCGCACTTGGGGCACTTAACGGGGCCGGCTTCGATAGTGGGTGGTCTGAAGCACATATCGTTTCCTTTCTCTCACAAACTACTTTTTCATTATGCTCACAACATCTGCATCGCGTCTTCGAATCGTCGATATCCGCACAAACCATGCATAGGCTGTCGCACGCTCGCTGCCATGCGGTTGCGGGCAACCAATCCCGAACCGTAGCAACTGCACATTATTCTTCCAGAGGAAGCGTTGGTTCGCATCCCACGATTTGCTTGATACCGGCCATGAGTCCTCAGACTAGATGTCTGATTCTTCCTCATACTGAGGTTCGTATGAGGGAAAGGACTACTGGTTTCAGCCTAATCTCCTAAATGCGATCCGAAACGTCCGAACGAGTCTTTAGCCTCGCAACCAAACGTGACTCAACAGAGCAAACCATGGGTTCGAACGAGTAATTGCAGAGGGGCCTTTGAGCCGAACGATGGAAAGCTTCGCCATCGTTCAGTGTTATGAAGGAGCCCTTCATGGACAAGGAGGAAGCACGTGCTCCGTTCGCCTACCTGCTTTCCAAAAGCGATTTCAGCCGCTCTGGATAGGGCGACAGCAAGCGGAAAGTCAGGAATCTGCATCTATATGCCGTCTTCCGCGTAGGGCGATGGAGACGAGTCCGCAGTGAAAGAATTGCATGAATAGGGAAGCGCCCGAGGCCGAAAAGGCCTCGGGCGCATATCGACATGTTTCGAAGTAGCAGAATCGAGAAAAGCCGCCAACCGCTACACGACGTAGAACACAGAGGGATTGGTACCGGCTTCCGGCATGTAGACCTCCGCCTCAAAGTCGGTGATCATCTTCGAAATCTCGCTATCGGGATCATCGATATCGCCGAAGTAGCGCGTGCGGGTCGGACACGCCGCCACGCAGTACGGCAGCTCGCCATCCGCTACGCGGGTAGAACAAAAGTCGCATTTTCCTGCAATCCCCTCGTCCTTGACCACGACAGGAATCTCATACGGACAGGTAACCGCACAATCGCCGCATCCGATGCAGAGATCCTTGTCGATTGCCACTATGCCGGTTTCGGCATCCTTCGCGATCGCCCCCGTCGGGCAATTCGCGAAGCAGACCGGGCTCTCGCAATGGTTGCAAAGCGTCGGACGGAACTTCATGGTAACATTCGGAAAGGTGCCCGTCGCCTGGTAGAGAACATCCCCATCCAAGCTGATTACGTGGCTGTAAAACGCATCGTCGCTAACCTGGTTGGACATTTTGCAGCTGACCACGCAGGTCTGACAACCCGAGCAGTAGCGCGTATCGATAAGCATTCCGTACGTCATCGTTGCCTCCTTACGCCTTCTCAACTTGAATGCGGACGTCGTTGAACGGGCTGCTGGTAGCACTTATGAACTCCTCAACCGCGTTCTTGGTGTAATGCGTCAGCATCTGGTAGTGACCCTCGATAAACTGCTCGGGCGTCCAACCCTGCGACATGCCGGTAGTGCCCGGGATGATGCCATCCGAAACGAATGCGCGAAGCTTCATGGATCCGCGATCGTTGAACGCACGGACCACGTCGTCGTGAGCGATTCCGCGCGCATCGGCGTCAACGGCGTTCATCACCAGATACGGCTCGGCCTCGATAGCCTTGATGGCCGTAGGCAGCATACCCTGCGTATGCACAGCGGCGCGGCTGTGCCACTGTATGAACTGCAGGGGGTAGGTGTCCTTGAAGGCGTCTTCAGGGTTGTCGTCGACGCGTTGGCATGTCGGGACCTGCTCGCCGAAAGGAACCAGATCGTCTCTGTAGAATTCGATACGTCCGGTGGGCGTGCTGAACTTCTTGTCGCCGAACGGGTAGGAGGGTCCGTACACTCCGTCATCGCGAGCGAAGATGCCGGTCTTGAGCATCTCGTCCATGTCGAAAGACTCCATGCCGGGATGCTCGCTTCCCCCCAGGAACGTACGCACCCATTCCTCGTCCGTCTTGCTCCAATAATCGCCAACGCCTAGCTCTTTGGCGAGAAGAGAGAAGATTTCGCAGTCGGACTTGCTTTCGCCCATGCGTTCGATCTGCGGCTGATTCATACGTACGAACGGGCCATCGTTGGTCACGTCCCAGCACTCCCAGTAGGTGGCAACGGGCAGCACAATATCGGAGTACTCGGTGGTCCAGGTCCGGAACGGGTCAGCCGTCACGATGAAGTCGATGGCCGGGAACACCTCGTTGATGATCTTGTTGGCATCGGGACTCTGGTTGATAAAGTTCGAGATGGCAATGTAGAGAAAGTCCACCGGCACCGGATTACCCGTGAGGGCGGCATCGTAGAATTCGGAAGACTTGAACGCGTTGCCCGCGATGAGCTCGTCAGCCATGAGGCTGTAGGGTCCGAGCAGTACTTCGTAGAAAGCACCGAAAGCGTCGGATTTCTCACCTACGTCGTACCATTCGCCATCGTTGAAAATGGAACCGGCGCTGATGAAGTTCACCGCATCGCCCGTCGTAGCAATGGGAACGCCTAAATGCTCGCGACCCACGCCGCCCCCAGACTTGCCGATGTTGCCGCAGACGGCACCCAATGTGACAGCCGCGCGCGAAGTGGCATAGGTATAGCGGGTGCGGTTCGTGCCCTGTGTTACCTGGATACCCGCTGGCGTAGCCTCCGCGTATTCTAGGGCAAGCTGCTGAATAACCTCAGCGGGAACGCCCGTCACCTCGGCCGTGCGATCAATCGGCCACTTGGCAGCCTCAGCCATCAGATCGTCCATAGCGGGATGGCAGTTTACACCATCAACGTTGAAAGAACCCGTGAGCGCAAGGGTGCTTTCGGGACCAGAAGTCTGATCGTCCTTGCCTCCGGCATCTGCAGGGTCGATCTCGACCACGGAATTGCTTGCAGTATCCCAAGCGCAGTACGTGCCCTCAGACGGATGTAGGTACTCACCGGTCTCATCGTTGACCAGCAGTGGGGCGCACGTGTAGTTGGCGAGATAGGCCTTGTCATGCAGGTCGTTCTGGAAGATGAGGTTCATCATCGCCAGAATGAGCGCGGGATCGGTGCCGGGATTGATGGGGACCCATTGGTCGGCCATTGCGGCCGTTGAGCTCAGGCGCGGATCGACAACTACCAGTTTGGTGCCCCGGCGCCGCGCCTCGGCGATATGGCGAGCCACGGGCGTGTAGGTGTCTACTTTGTTGGCACCGAAGAACAACAGGAACTTCGAATTGTACCAGTCTTCGCCATCATGACCGGGAGCCGGGTCGCCGCAGGTCATGAACATGCCGATCGACTCGCCGTGGTCTCCCATGATGTGTTCGGGCTCCCAAGTAGAGGCGCCGATGTTAAATGCGAAACGGTTAACGGACTGGTTCGCCAGCGTCGTCAGGTTTCCGGTCATTCCCCAGAAACTTGCCGCCTGCGGGTTCTTTTCCATGACGGCTTTCAGCTTCGCGGAAATCTCTTCGATGGCTTCATCCCAGCTGATCTGCTCGAACTGGCCAGAACCCCGCTCGCCCGTGCGCCTCATGGGATGCAGGATGCGTGCGTTTTCGTCCTGCACCTTCTCAACGAACGCCATGCAGCGCGCGCAAGCGTTGCTGTTGCCGGGGCGATTGGGTAGCGGACCCGGCTCTACGCCGATGATCTTGCCGTCCTTGATCTTGCCCTGCAGATAGCAATACGAGCAGTTGTACCCGCTGGCAACGCCCACCGTTTTCACGGTGGCTTCTGCAGCGGTTTCTGCGACCTTCCCAGTCTGGTCTGCAGGTTGGCAGCCGGCAAGCGCCAAACCGGCAACTCCGGCTGCCGCAGCGACAAAACCCCTTCTGCTCATGTCCATCTTGAAAGAATTGAGACTAACATCGCTCATAAGACCCTCCTCCTCACTAACGCTCTCCCTAGCGCCCACTCGTCGGAGACAGGTTACCAACGCAGCCAATGCCAGATATTAAGGAACCCATTAAGAAATATTACGAATTATTAAGACCGCGCAAAGCATTGGACTTGCCGCACCCGAGATGGCCTTGCCGCCGTTCACACAAGACGGTAGCCATACCCCCATTCGGTTAGCAGATGATGCGGTTTAGCCGGATTCTCCTCGACCTTTTCCCTGACCTTGCGGACCACCACCGCAACGACGCCGGAATCACCTATATAGTCTTCTCCCCATACACCCTGCAGAAGACGCACGCGAGAGATCGCTTCCGTCGGATGCTGTGCAAGAAATGCCAGCAGATCGAATTCCTTTGCCGTGAGAGACACCTCCGCACCGCGGACGACCACGGTTTTCGAGCTTAGGTCAACGGAGAGATCGCCCAAATCGATTACGCCTGGATTCTTTCTTTCCACTGGAAATGCATCGCGTCGGCGTAGGCAGGTCCCTATCCTCATGATCAGCTCTTCGGGCTCGAAAGGCTTCGTCACGTAATCGTCTGCCCCCAGCTTGAATCCCATGCCCTTATCGACCAGATCACCCTTCGCTGTAAGAAAGATCACAGGGACCCTGATATCAACTTCGCGAATCGCCTCGCAAACCTCGAAACCGTTGAGTCCCGGCATCATGATATCCAAAACGACCAGATCGGGAGTTGCGTCTTGGAATAACCGCAGTGCCGACTCACCATCGGAGGCGGTATCAACCCGATAGCCGTTCTTCTCCGCATAGTATTTGACTACCTTGAGCACGCTGGGCTCATCGTCGGCCACAAGAATCCTGTTAGACATCATCCTCTCCCCCCTCGGATACCACCGCAACATAGGGAAGGACGACCGTGAAGATGCTGCCTTCCCCGACCGTGCTCTTTACTTGGATGGACCCGCCATGCAACTCCGCGTATTCCTTCGCCAGAGCAAGCCCAAGACCACTGCCGCTCGTAGGTTTGTCCATATGATCGCTTGCCTGCACGAATTCCTCGAAGATTGCGCGCTGTTCCTCCTCCGGTATGCCCGTACCGTTATCGATAACGCGGAACCTTACGGTTTCGTCCTTCTTGCAATGATACGATTCGATGATGACGTAGCCATTGCTGGGCGTATGCTTGATAGCGTTGCTGATCAGGTTTTCCAAGATATGGGACAACTTGACCGAATCCGCAAGAAACAGCGGCATGTGCTTCGATCTGAAGAACGATAAAGCGAGATTACGCTCTGCGGCTAACGACGTCAGGGATGATTCCAGATGATAGAACACCTCATCGGTATCGACCACCTGCATCTCGAACGAAGCCCTGCCCGCCTCGAGTTTCGCTGATTCCAGGATATTTTCGATAAGCCTCAGAAGGTCACGCGAGTTGCTGGCAATGGACTCTATCGCATCTGCATTCAAGTCGCCTGCCGAACCACTCGCTTCGCGAAGGATATTCGCATATGCGATAATCGCCGTGAGGGGCGTCTTGAGTTCATGACTCATCATGGTGAAGTAATGCGACTTATATCGGTTGTCCGCCTTCAGGCGCCCGTTCAGAGCTTCCAACTCCTCGGCCTGCGAGACCAGAAGCACATTTGCAGACTCCAAGTCAAGGGTTCTCCTCTTGACCTCCGATTCGAGTCCCAGATGAACGGCCTCGAGCTTCTTCGAGGCATCATTGAAGAAAGAGACCAGGCTGCTTATCTCCCCTTTTGCTCCGATCGCATCGGCGTTCAACCGCTCGTACGATCGATCGGTGCCGGATCGTTCGATTGCACGTTCCAGCTTACCCAGCGGCTTTGATACGTATTTCTGGGTGAACCAGTAGCTAGCCAGTATGCATCCCGCCGACAGCACCACGAGGAATATGCCCTGCAACAACGCATTTTCGAAGTAGTTCTGCTCGAACTGTCCAACGGGCGTGGCTATGCTGATGATGCCCACCAGATCACCGTCGACGAAGCCCTCTTTCGGGTATCCCGTCTCGTCGATTTCTCCGGCGATACCCCCATGGCAGCTCTCGCACGTGCCATCCATACGCAACGGAGCGGCGTATCGGAAATAGCCCTCCTCGGCTCTCACCTTCCCGAAAGCCGTGTACTCTTCGAGGCTCGGATCGTCCGCAAAGGCAACGAGCGCCTCCGTCTCGAAATCATCAGCGCGATTCTGTTCGCTTCTCGGATTCAGCGCAGCATAGCTGATGATGTAATCGGTACGTTTCGAGAACAGCGCACCAACAGACAAGCCCGCCTTGGAGCAATAGAGTCCCTTCTGGTTGTAGACGCCATCCCTGTCATAGTTGATCCTGCTCTGATTGACTGAGATGAAATCCCAGATAGCGCTCATGTTTTGAGAGAGGATATAGGCCTGATCCCGCATGGTGTCTTCAGCCTGCTTTCGCTGAAGAGAGGAGCTGAGGGCGATGTTCACCAGCAGCAGCACCACGATGATGGCCGTAACCGGCAATGCCAGATGGTAATGAAGTCTGCGCTTCTTCAATCGAGCAACCCCGCTCCCTTCGACCCTTTGCCCCTGCGCGCAGAATGACAGATATGAAACGAGAGGTCAAGGAAAAGGCATACCGGGTACGAACCTCTTGTGCAAGCAACTCTTGGTAAGAAGCTACATCAAGGCAGACGGGGCGCTGCTTTTGGCTTTTTGTCCGGAGACTATCGGACGCTAAGGGCTCTTGCGTTACGCACAACACGCCCATACAAAGCACGACGACTTTGTAGGCGGACATATGCACGCGCTCCCACAGCTTGCAAAGTCTTTTCACAATCACATGCAGATACGTGCAATTCTGATCGCAATGAGCCAAACCCAGCAATCGACCTCGTTGATTTGACGACAAAGCGGGCAAACGCGAAAACCGTCTGCTAGCGCGCGTAGAGAAGCTCTTCGGTTTCCTTGATCGAACCGAGGTATTTGCGCGAGAGGTTCGAGGTCAGCGCCGCATGCACCGGCACCCCGAGAGCATCCTCCAAATCGCGGGCGAACCTATTAACGTCGAAGGCCGATCCTTCGTCGATCGCATCGACCCGCAATTCGACAGCGCTCGAGCCGTCGGCGGTTCCGGAAGCATAGGAACCGTGCAGCCAGACTTTGGCAACTTCGCATCTCGCTGCCGCAGTGCGCACCGCATCGCGCAGCTCCCAGTACGATAGACCGAACCGCGTGCTTTTCGGCGGCAACTTGAGATCGAACGGTAGCCCTTGCTGAAGCACAATCTGCGAATAAAGCGCCGCTATCGCCGCCGAATGGGATATGCCGAGGGAAGACAGAACGCTTTCCGCCTCCTCTTTCAGGCGGGCATCGAGCCGCGCGCTGACCGTTGTGTACATGGCATACCTCGCAATTTAATATATATTAGGTTTAAGTATTATATACGATTACAATGTATTACAGCTAAAAAACGTGTCATTCCGCAGTCCTTAGAATGGGCATCAGGTGATTTATCGACAATTTTTCGTTAAAACACACTATTCGTAGTGTACAAACGAATTATTTGCCACTATACTTAGTGCCATTCGGGCATCTTGCGGGTATGGTAGGTAAGCATTTATGCAAAAGCAGCGCACCACCGGCACCAAGCCACATAAACGGAACAGCGGGTCGTTCAGTCAACCCCACGGTGCATCGCTCGCTTCAAACCGCACCTGCCGCCCTCAACGCGACAGCGTCCCTCTCGCAGAGAATCCCTACATGCGCTCGTCGAGCTCCATCTATTCGGGCGGAGAGCGGGCGATATTCAGAAAGCAGGGTCAAACGCGGCGCAATGCGATCGTCCTGTGCATCATGGTGGGCATCTGCATCATCATGGCGGGAATCCTCATCGGGTTCTCGCTCGGCAAAGGCGCTGCACTCGCCGAAGCGGGCACCACGGCGAATCAGGGCGAAACCACCCCTGCCGTCGTTTCGCCCGACGAACGTGAAGCGGATCAACCTGCAGCCGCATAGCATCGCGTCGAACCCCGTGAACCCTTTGGCCAAGCGCCGATAAACCGCTTCGCGCTATCGGCTCAAAAGGCCCTCGTCCGCACGGGAACCATCGTTGAAGATCGAAAGGAGTTCTTCGCGCGACGACACTCCGAGCTTGCGATAGATGTTGCGAATGTGCGTACGCGCGGTGTTGTCGGATATGAACAGGGTTTTCGCAATGAAGGACGACCCGTATCCCCGACTCAGGTATTCGAGCAGCTCGCGTTCGCGATTCGTTAAGCCGCGCTCGACCGCCAATGCATCGATTTGCTGATGGCGGTATGCCTCGAGCAGCTCCGGATCAACCTCGACCGACGAGGCAGCGTCCTCTTCGTCGCCTAACCGGAAAAGCTGACGCCACGAGGAGTACCCTAGATTGATTATCACCACGGCAAAGTAACCGCATATCATTACCCAAACCACCGGGCCCATCGCATCCGACGAGGCAATACCTCCCCCCGCCGCCAAACCGAGCAGCGTTACCAAGTTACCCGAAAAGAACGCCGCGCCGAACACGAACGGCAGCGAGAACTCGCCCGCCGCCGCAATAGCGACAAGCGACGCGAGGGCGAAAAGCGAAAGGAACATCATGGGCGAGAAGATGACCGATGCGCCCAGATAGAAAGGCGAACTTCCCGCAGGAAACCCGCCGAGGATTATCGATACCGCTACGAATGCGGGGATCACGAGCTTTTCCACCAGCAGGACGAACGGCGTTTTATGCGGCATGAGACACACTGCGATCGCGATAACCGCCGCTATCGCACCGCCGATGAACTCGCTGCGCAATGTCGCACCATCCAAGCTGAACTCACAAGAGGCCGAAACGAAGATGCATACGAGAAAGCCGAGCAACGGCAGCCAGATGACCGAAAGCAGATTGCGAAGAGAATCTCCGAACCCGACGACGCCCGCGCCCGACGGAGCGTCGGATAGTGCCGCCGCCTCAAGACCGCGCGCTTCGCGCCCTTGCCCAGTCGATCGTCTATCGCCTGTTACATGAGGAGCGAGCCCACCAGCCACTGCACAGAGGACGAAAAGGATCGCAGCGGGAACCGCGGGCAGCAGCGACAAGCCCCAAGCCAGCAGCGATGCGCTGATGCAGGAAAGCGCCCCGTACAGCATCACGTTGCGCACATCCATCGCGTACCGTCCCATCCACGCCATGACGAGTGGCATCGAACTCACCCCGAGCACAACGCCCAAGCAGACAATCGCAGCGCCAAAGTCCCGTTCCGCGAGCAGCAGGACCCAGAGGGCGGCTTGCGACAACACGTACACCACGGCTGCAGCGCAGAGAGCGGCTCCGCCGAATCCCGCCCATCGGGGCTTCTTTACCGCATAGAGTCCGAGAACCACCGACAGCACCAAGCATGCCGCAGCCATGGCGAGCACGAGGCTATCGACTCCCGCAGCATTGCCGGACAGATCACGGATAATGCGCGCATTCGGAATAAAGAACGGCATCGATGCCAAAAAGGGACCGAGCAGAAGCAACGACGGCCGAAGCACAAGCTTGGATCGAGCGTTGAGGTACCGCAAAAATGCATGGCTGTCGTTCATATTCTCCTCCCGCGCAAATTGTACCGCACGAAGCCTCCAGAGAAACGATTTTGATGGCTCCGAAGACAATATACTGCAAAACGGTGATGCCTCTCACGCAACGCGATGATCGACCGCAGCGCACAACCAACGTAGGCTCGGATACGTTGTGCAACCGATCATCAAGGAGGAGATCATGACTCGATTCGATTCGGACGAGAACATCGCGCCCGAGCGCAGAGAAGGACTATCGCGCCGCGCATTCCTATCAGGAGCCGCCGCTACCGCTGTCGGCACAAGCGCCTTGGCCATGCTCGGAGGATGCGCCGCCCAGCCGGCAGCGAACTCCGGCTCGGCCGCCAATGCAGCCACCGGGGGCGCGGGCGAAGAGCTTGCCGTAAGCCCCACGGGTGCGAACTATCCCTGGCCGGCCAACCCGCCCGAGATCGCCGATGCGGATGTCGAGGAGGAGATCGACGTCGACGTAGCCATCGTGGGCCTCGGCGTTTCCGGCGTCGCTGCTTTTCGCGCGGCAGTCGAAGCAGGTGCGAGCGTAGCCGGCTTCGAGAAGGGAGCCGAACCGAGCGTGCGCTCGAGCCAGTACGCCTATCTGAACGGCTCGATGACCGAGCGGTTCAACCTCGGCACCTTCGATCTCGACGAGGTGATCAATCACGAGTTCACCGATTGCTCGAGCATCACCAACTATTCCATCATTCGCAAGTGGGCCTATAACTGCGCCGACGCATTCGATTGGTGGTGCGCCGGCGACGACGAGCTGTACTTCCCCGAACCCGGCGAGGTAATCGGCATGATGGGCGACCCCGATCATCCGGTAGCCGTCTCGTCGATGAGCGATCCATCGATCGACTACAAGAACGAAAACCAGGCAGCATACCCAGAGAACCTCTCGTTCACCGATCATCCGCACGTGGTGAACGCGAATCTGCAGAAAGGCATAGACAAGGGCGGCACGGCGTATTTCGGTCACTTCGCCGAAAAGCTCATCATGGAAGACGGAACCTGCACGGGCGTGTACGTGCGCAACGCCGACACGGGTCTGTATAAGAAGGTGAACGCCGCCAAAGGCGTCATCCTCTCGTGCGGCGATTGCGGTTCCAACCCCGACATGATGGCTTACTTCTTCCCCGCCGTCGTTGAGAACGGCAACGGCAACCCCTGGCCGAATATGGACGTCGAGGGAAATCGCACCAACACGGGCGATGTCTACAAGATGGGTTTTTGGGCGGGCGCTGCTTTCTCGCAGTACCAGGCGCCGATGGTGCACGTGATGGGCGGTCCGGGCGACACGGATGCCCAGGATGCCTCGATGGGCTTGACCGCGCCGCTTCTGCGCCTCAACTACCACGGCAAGCGCTTCCAGAACGAAGACGTGGCCGCCACCGAATGCGAATTCGCGTTCGACATGCAGCCCAAACGCAAGGCGTTCCTCGTCTTCGATTCCCACCTCGACGAGCAGCTTCCCCTCTTCATCAATACGTTCGCTTCGCCCCTGGAAGAATTCGATGCACGCGTGGGCGACGGAACCATCTTCAAGGGCGAGACGCTTGAGGAGCTGTTCGCCTCGATCGAAGGGATGGATGCCGAAGAGGCGGTGAAATCGGTCGAGCGCTACAACGAGCTGTGCGCTGCGGGATACGACGAGGACTTCGGCAAGAAGGAGAAGTACCTCCTTCCCGTGCAGGACGGTCCCTTTTACGCTCAACGCATGGGCGTGGGCCTGTGCCTGTGCACGATGGGCGGACTTTCCTCCGACGAAAACGCCCACGTGATCTCGACCGAGCGCGACATCATTCCGGGCCTCTACGTTTCCGGCAATGCCCAAGGCGATCGCTTCGCCGTCAAGTACCCCTTCAAGCTCTCCGGCACGAGCCACTCCATGGCCATGTACTACGGCAAGGTAGCCGGAGAAAACGCCGCGAAGGGCGTCTAGCGCATACCTGTCTCCCTCCCACGAAAGGGCCTGCGTTCAAAATCGAGCGCGGGCCCTTTCAGGTTTCTCTATCGGCATATCTATCAGGTAAAACAGGTTCCCTCACCCCTTTTCGGGTATAGTTCCTTCCGGCGTTTCAAGCCCGACAATACCCGCAATCGCGCGATGGCAGGCACGTTTTCGCCTCCTATAGTGAGAACCGTCCATCCGCCAGCCGAGCCTTCGGCGCGAACCAAGCGCTCGAAGAAAGCTCGGTCGACGAACACGGTAGAACCAACGATTACTTTGGGAGGAAATCATGGGAGAGAAAACCATCAGCCGCCGCAGCTTTCTGGCAGGACTCACCGCAACGGGAGCCCTTGCCGCAACCGGTGCACTCGCAGGATGCGCCCCGAGCGCTTCGGGCGAGACGGGCTCAACGGGAAAGACCGACGCCGGCGCATCCGCATCGTGGCGCGACAAGCCCGAACCTATCACCGACATTGCAGAAACGCTTGAGGCCGACATCGTCGTCGTCGGCGCCGGCAACGGCGGGCTCGTCGCCGCAACCACCGCCGCGCAAGAAGGCGCGAAGGTCATCGTAATCGAGAAGGGCGGCGATATCGCGATGGCGCGCGAGGCCATCGGTGCACTCAACTCGAACCTCGAACCCGATCACTACGAAGACCCCGCCAAGCTCATGAACCATGCCAACATGACGCAGTCCGGCGATGCGAACATGCTCATGTACAAGACCTGGGCGGAAAAATCCGGCGAGATGATCGAGTGGATGAAAGAGACGCTCGAACCCAAGGGAATGCTCTTCCCGTTCGAGTGGCACTGCCCTTCGCCCGATGTCGCCCCCGAGGCGTACTACCCGGCCATGTGCTACAACCCCTGCCTCGACGAGTACAACCCCGACGGCCCCAACTACGGCGCTTACATGCACCTCGAGATGATGCGCGAGGTGTTCATGGAGCTCGGCGGCGAGATCCTGTTCACCTCGCCCGCCCAGCAGCTCGTCCAGGACGATGCGGGCAAAGTCACCGGCGTCATCGCCACTTCGAAGGATCGGGGCAACATCCAGGTGAACGCGAACAAGGGCGTCATCATCTGCACCGGCGGCTACGGGGCCAACGAGGAAATGCTCAAGGACCTCTGCCCTGTCGTATCGGAGTACTGCGTACTCGGCGACAGCGTAACCGNTGGCAGGACTCACCGCAACGGGAGCCCTTGCCGCAACCGGTGCACTCGCAGGATGCGCCCCGAGCGCTTCGGGCGAGACGGGCTCAACGGGAAAGACCGACGCCGGCGCATCCGCATCGTGGCGCGACAAGCCCGAACCTATCACCGACATTGCAGAAACGCTTGAGGCCGACATCGTCGTCGTCGGCGCCGGCAACGGCGGGCTCGTCGCCGCAACCACCGCCGCGCAAGAAGGCGCGAAGGTCATCGTAATCGAGAAGGGCGGCGATATCGCGATGGCGCGCGAGGCCATCGGTGCACTCAACTCGAACCTCGAACCCGATCACTACGAAGACCCCGCCAAGCTCATGAACCATGCCAACATGACGCAGTCCGGCGATGCGAACATGCTCATGTACAAGACCTGGGCGGAAAAATCCGGCGAGATGATCGAGTGGATGAAAGAGACGCTCGAACCCAAGGGAATGCTCTTCCCGTTCGAGTGGCACTGCCCTTCGCCCGATGTCGCCCCCGAGGCGTACTACCCGGCCATGTGCTACAACCCCTGCCTCGACGAGTACAACCCCGACGGCCCCAACTACGGCGCTTACATGCACCTCGAGATGATGCGCGAGGTGTTCATGGAGCTCGGCGGCGAGATCCTGTTCACCTCGCCCGCCCAGCAGCTCGTCCAGGACGATGCGGGCAAAGTCACCGGCGTCATCGCCACTTCGAAGGATCGGGGCAACATCCAGGTGAACGCGAACAAGGGCGTCATCATCTGCACCGGCGGCTACGGGGCCAACGAGGAAATGCTCAAGGACCTCTGCCCTGTCGTATCGGAGTACTGCGTACTCGGCGACAGCGTAACCGAAGAGGGCGACGGCATCCGGATGGCGCTTTGGGCAGGAGCCTATCTTGAGCAGGGCGGCTCGTGCATGATCTGGAACCGCGGCCTCATGAACGACGACACCGGGTTCGGGCGCCCGTGGCAAGGGCAGATCTTTTTGCCGGGAAGCCAGCCGTTCCTCCACGTCAATGCCAACGGCGAGCGCTTCATGAACGAGGACCAGTGCTACCCGATGAGCTATTCGGGCGGCCTCAACCAGCCCGGCCACTTCTCGTGGGAAATCTGGGACGCGAGCTACTGGGACGACATCGTGCAGTTCGACACCTGCGGCTGCTCGCGTCTTGCCCCCGCGCCTTCGGGCACCGCGTTCAACGCCGACGTGTACGACTGCGAAGCCATGAGCAAAGAGCACCTCGACAGCTTCTGGTTCGCTCCCAACCTTGAGAGCGGCGCCATCAAGAAGGCCGACACGCTCGAGGAGCTCGCAAGCGCTATGGGCTTCGACGCCGACAAGACCGCCGCATTCGTCGCATCAGTCGAACGCTACAACGAGCTGGTTGCAGCCGGAAAAGACGAGGACTTCGGCAAGGAGCCGTTCCGCATGAGCGCGGTCGACGAGCCTCCCTATTACGCAGCGCGCATCGCCGGCGAGCTGCTCGTCACCACCCATGGCGTCGTGACCGACACGAACAGCCAGCCGCTGCGCGAGGACGGCACCGTGATCGAGAATCTCTACGTCTGCGGCAACGACCAAGGCGGATTCTATCCCCACAACTACCCGAGCAACTTCACCGGCATCAACGCCGGACGCGTGGCCACGTTCGCCCGCATCGCAGCCAAGCATGCGCTCGGCGCATCGTAGAAATCGAAGCAACGCGCTGCACACCGAAAGGGCTCCCGTCGGAGCCCTTTCTTTTCGAGCAGAGCGGTTGCGGGAAGCCGGTGCGCCGGCGTCAACCGCGCACGGTGCGCAAGCCGGTACGCCTTCGAGCGCCGCCCCGCAACCGCCTCAGTGGACCAGATCGATCAGCTCTTGTCGCGAATGGACCCCGAGCTTCGCGTAGATGTGCTTCGCATGGGTCGCCGCCGTCTCCTTCGATATGACGAGCGCATCGCGCACATAGGGTATGGACCTTCCACGCGCGAGCAGCTCGAACACCTCGGTTTCGCGAGGCGTCAGCTCGAAGTGCACCGCTAGTTCGCGGATTCGGTCGGCGAGTTCCGCGCCCGAATGCTCCCGACCGTCCACCTCGTCGGATCGGGCCGCCGGGGCGTCCGCGGAACCGTCACGCGAGCCCCCCTGATCAAACGCAAAGCTTTTGGTGTCGTTCAGCACGAACATGGTAACCACCACGAGCACCGCAATCGACACCGCTGCCACCTGCACCACAGAAAGGCTGCCGTCGCCGAGAGGTTCGGTCAGCCCCGCATACAGCAGAACGCCGAGAAAATCGCCGAGGTGGACGAAGATCCAGCCGAGACCGTACGACTGCACCGCCGTCGCCTTTCCCGCCACCGCATACCGCGCGAAGTACAGCTGGGTTATCACGCAGAATGCGAAGCGCGCAGCAATGGATACCAGAAACGCCCAGTATCCTCCAAAGCCCGTACCGAACAGGATCAACGCCACGAACCCCATCACGAGCGCAGGGCACATCCATCGGTAGAGAAACGCGATCGAGATGCGTCGGGGACCCACCGTCGAAGCGAACGAGACGACGGCCATGAACGCGATGCTCGCGAGCAGCACCGCCTGGAATTCGGGGGCATGCTTGTCGGGAGCCGGCCAGAACGTTCCGAGCAAACACACGAACAGACACGCCACCAGTATGCCGAGCCCTGCCCTGCCCATCGAAGCGAGCACGCTCACAAGGCTCTGCTTGGCGAGGTTGCGCGCATCGTCGTACGCCTTTTGCTCCGAAGCTCCCGAATGCTCCGCAGTGGCCGCTCCGCCCACATCTTTCCAGGAGAGATAGAAGCACAGCCCCGAAAGAAGCGGCAGCGAGGTCACGAACGCAAGCGCGATCCAGCCGTCCATCGCCGATACGAGCAGCACGAGCAGGGCCGAGAAGATCGCCGACGCAGGAGCGAGGAACTCGCCGTCCTCCTGGGAAACGCGAGCGTAGTACTCGCCCCACATCACCCACATGAACCCGCTGCCGAACCCGGTGAGTACAGCACCGAAAACGAACAGAGCAACCGTAAGCGCGACATCTCCCGTAATACCGAACAGAAGCGGGGTCGAAAGCGCCGTCGCAACAGGCGCGACGAAGAAGAGGGATGGATGCTCGGTCGGAGACCCGAACCGCTTTTCGCCGAGCACGATGGCGACGAGCATGACAACCGACATGAACACGGGAAACCCGGTGAAGAACAAGAGCTCGAACGACCCGTACGCCCCGAGCCACACGCCGAGCTTGCCCGTATACCCCTCGACCACCTCGGTGTAGAACACGCAGAACACCCAGGCGAGCAAGAAAGACCAGCCGAACCGCCGAAGCGGCGTGAAGCGCGCAACCATGCGCGCGATGCCCTGCTCTTGTCGGTTGCCACTGCTCACTGCATCAATCGGCTTTCTTCGCCTGCCCGCTTTACCGGGCGCCCGTACTCGATCGATCCATTATAGCCGCAATCGGATAACCTCATCCCGAAACCTCTAGTGCTGTAAAGTGTGCGAATACTCGAAGCGACGGGCTCCGCATCACCGCAATGGGCCTTCGGTACCGCTCTGTTGCGCCCGCTTTTCCTCGATAGCGTCGATGAGCTCCTGATGCGAGTGAATGCCGAGCTTGCGATATATGTTGAGCATGTGGCTTTTCACCGTGTGATTCGATATGACAAGCGTCTTCTCGATCGATGCGGCATTGCGCCCCTTGGCGAGAAGTTCGAACACCTCCCGCTCGCGCCGCGTTAAGCCGTACTGCTCGGCTACAGCGTCGCACGCGCTGCGCCACGTGCCTCCCCTACCGTGAAGCTCCCCTTCCGAACCGTCGATGCCCTTCAGCTCGTGAGCCGTCCAGCGCCGGTCGGAGCTCAAGCCGTACACCGTCACGATCACGATGGCAAGAACGGCCCCGATCGTGAGGCCGTTCAAATCCGATCCGACCAAGCCGGCTTGCACGAGCAGCCAGCCCACGCCTGCACCTGCTGCAAACAGAAGCGCGAACAGAAGCGCGACCCCCTGCGCCGTCCACCGGGGAAGGGCGAACGCTTCGGACAGATCGAGAGCCATGCGGATGAGCGCATAGGAGAACAATCCGGCTCCGAACGCGAGCACACCGAGCGATGCTTCGGGCATGCCCGGCTGCAGCAAAAAGAGAAAGCCGGCGACGACGGCGACGAGCGAAAAGCGTGTGATGACATCGAGGCCTCGTGCGGCGGTGCCGAACAAGCGGATGCCCCACACGGCCACTCCGGCAATGGCCAGGCCGCAGCCGAACCCCCAGCCCCCGAGCACCGATGCGAGCCACGGCGCATGCGCAGCGTAGAGCAGTCCGAGCGCAACGCCGTATACAGCCGCATACGCAATGAGATACGCCAACGGCTTAGCCAGAATGCCGGGAGGATATCCCTGCTCAGCCTGCTGCTCGCCATCGCCTTCGCACCCGCCTCCGCTTCGCCCACGCGCAAGCCGAAACTGCGAAGCCGCGCATAAGCCGACACTCAGCGCCACATACGCGATGCATACCCAAAGCCGCGCAGAGACCGGCACCGTCAATCCGACGACGCTCGCCATCCCAGCGACAATAGCGCCGACAGGAGCCGTTTGATCGAGGTAGGCAACCGTATGCGCGCGGAGTACCGAAAGCCATGCCACGGAAGCCGCAACCGCAAAAACCAGCGCGATAGCCACAGCCGGATCCAAACCGCCGATGGCGTCGAACAGCGCAACAACGCATGCTCCGAGCGCCAAGCCCGTGCCTGCCGCGACAGGAAGCGATGCGCGGATCTCCGAAACAAGATTTTTGGCGGATTCATGGACCATAACGATATTCTCACACCCCCGGCCGTTTGAAACCAGTGTAGCATCATCCGCCTCCGCACGCGCGAATGACCCGCGACATTGCATGCCCCGAAGCTGGGGAAACGCAAAGATCACACCACAAGGCTGAGACAAGTTCCCCCGATTCCCCCTTGCTCGGTTGAGTCGCTTTTCCCCTATTCGGCCAACAATGAACCTACGGCGAAGCACTTTGCCAACCATGACGAGAAGGAGGTTCATATGGAGACGAAACGAACCCGCACCGTCTGTACGGGGTGCCACCAACGATGCGGCGCCATCGTGTATTCGGAGGAAAACAGGATCGTCAGGATCGAGGGCGATCCGAATAATCCCGTTTCGAAGGGCGCGTTCTGCGGCAGCGGCGTCACGCAGCGGTTCATCCACGAGGACAAGAACAGGGTCACGCACCCGCTCAAGCGCATAGGGAAACGCGGCGAGGGCAAATGGGAGCAGATTTCCTGGGACGAAGCGCTCGATATGCTCGCATCAAACGTGAAACGCATCCGAGAAGCATACGGCCCGGAATCAATCATCGTATCGCAGGGGACGAGCCGCACGTCCAACGATTGGGGCCAGCGCCTCAAGAGCACGATTGGAAACAAGGGTTGGAGCCTTTCGCCTCTGCACGTATGCCTTATCCCCAACATCATGCCCCATGCGCTCACGCTCGGCGCGGGGCAAATGCAAGGGGCGGATGTCGCCCATGCCAAGACGATCGTCCTGTGGGGTATCAGCCCGATCGTCATGCTGTCCGAAGTAAAAGAGATGCTGCGCAACCGCGACGAAAACGGAGCCAAGATCATCGCCATCGACCCTCGCTTCAACGACCTCGCCATGGAGGCGGATCTGTTCTTACAGGTGCGACCGGGAACCGACGGCGCCCTTGCACTCGGCCTTATGCACGTGATCATCGAAGAATGCCTCTACGATAAGGAGTTCATCGCCAACTGGACGTATGGCTTCGACGAGCTGGCACAGATGGTCGAAGAGTGGACGCCCGAGAAAACGGAAGAGGTGACCTGGGTCCCGGCCGAAAAGATCGTTGAAGCAGCCCGTATGATGGGCGGAGAAAAGCCCACGACGTTCTACCCCATGCTCGGCCCTGGATGCATGCATTCGAACGCCGTGCAGAGCGGCCGCGCGCTCACCTGCCTCGTCGGCCTCTGCGGCCCGGTCGATGTAGCAGGGGGATTCATGTTCGCACCCGGTCCGATATCGAACCCCGAGCTCACGCTTATTCCGGCCGATTGGAATTTCAACGCGCCCGAAGCAAAGCTCATCGGCAGCCAGAAGTATCCCGCTTTCGCCGCGTTCGGCAATTCGAACGTGCCCTACGATACGTTCGATGCGGTCGTAACCGAAGAACCGTGGCCCATCAAGATGATGGTATTCGTTGCCAACGACGCGTTGAACTGCTACGAAGCTCCGCAGAAGGTCGCTGAGGCGCTCACCTCGCCCAACCTCGAGTTCATCGCAGTCAAAGATTTCTACCTGACGCCGACCGCACAGCTCGCCGACCTTGTGCTGCCCTCGTGCGACTGGTCCGAGCGCGACACCATCGACGAGGAAACGTTCAAAGGACGGCTGATCTCCTCGCCGCGCGCCGTCGACCCCCCGGGCGAATGCTGGGACGACTGGAAGTTCTACCTGGAATGGGGCAAGCGGCTCGACCCCGAGCTGTGGCCGTGGGACGACGAGAAGGACATGGTGCTCTGGCGCATCAAGACCTACCATGGCCTTGACCTCACCTGGGACGAATACGTTGACAAGGAGTACATCGACACGCCCGCATCGCTTTCAGGCAGGGAGTTCAAGAAGTACGAGAAAGGCATGCTTCGCCCCGATGGGCAACCCGGATTCATGACCCCGAGCGGCCGAATCGAATTCTACAGCACCACGATGACCGCGTTCGGCTACGAACCGTTGCCCGTGTACCACGAGCCGAAGGAAAGCCCGTACAGCCAGCCCGAAACCGCAAAGGACTTCCCGCTCATCCTCACGACCGGATTCCGCCTGTACAGCTTCTTCCACTCCGCATGGACCAACGTGCCCGGCCAGCGCGAACTCTATCCGTATCCTTTCGTAGTCATCAATCCCGAAGATGCGGCGCAGGCGGGCATCGTCGAGGGCGACTGGACCGAAATCAGTTCGCCGCGCGGCGCCATCAAGGCGAAGGCGCAGGTATCGCTTGAGGTCGCACCGGGCGTCGTAGCGCTTCCCCGCCCCGGATGGCGCAGCTCTTGCGACGAGCTCAACCTTCCCGGATACGACTGGAAAGACGTCTGCATCAACAACCTCATACCCGGCGGAGGCGATACGACCGATCCGAGCTTCGCAACCGCGCCGATGCGCTCGACTTTGTGCGCCATCAAGAAAATGGAGGCTTAGATGAATACTGAAAACATAGGGATGCTCGTGCGCGTTGACGCATGTCTCGGTTGCCAAGCTTGCCAAGTTGCCTGCCGAGAGGAAAACGGGTTCGGATACGACGAGCTGTGGATGGAGATGATCCGCAGAAAACCCCAGAAAGTGGCGGGAGAGCTGCGTAATTACCACGTAGGAGCTCCGCAACTCGACAAATGCGCGGCATGCACCGAGAAGAACCATCGTCCGCTGTGCGTAAGTGTCTGCCCCACCAAGTGCCTTTACGTGGGGAAAAAGGATGCACTGCTTGCCGTCATGGAAGGTCCCGGCCACTGGAACCTGCACGTATAACCGACTACGAAAGGAAGGGAAATGAAACCGAGTTTCGGGTTTGTCTTCACTTTGAGTTTGCTCATGTCGTTCGCCGTCGGCACCGTCATGACGTTCGCGATGGCTCTTAACAACGGACAGCCGCTCGAGCCGATCCTTGTTCTTACGCAGATGCTTGTTGCTACCGTGATCGGCTTGGTTGTCATGCTCGTCTTGCCGATTGCGCGCTTGGGCGAGAAATTCGCCGAATTCTTCGGTGCGGAGCGCTCAGGGCTTGCGTGGGGTCTGTTGCAATCGGTGGTCATTGCCACAGTGATGACGTTCTGCGTCTCGTTCGGCATGACGGCATTCGCAACAGGCTTCGGCACGATGCCCGACGGATCGACGTTCCTGATACGCTGGCTGGCTCCCATCGCCTCGATTTGGGGGATAGCGTACGTGGCAACCATCCTCGCGCTTCCGCTTGCAACGACGGTTGCGCAGAAGGTCGGGGGGAAGAAGCCACAAGCCGCTTAAATGCAGGAAGGGGCGAGGCCGCATCGACCTCGCCCCTCGCCTCGAAACTTCCGCTGCGTCGGTTGCTCGCGCCGAGCGCTACCCTTCGGCTTCCTGGCATGCCGCAAGCGTTTCGGTGTAATCGGCACGATACGCTTCGAGTTCCCTTTCGAGCCTCGAGAGCTCGTCGGTCGGCAGTACGGCTTTCGCCGCCTCGTCGATCGAGGAGAAGCCACCTGCCTTCAGCGCCTCGTCCGAAGCGGCCCGCTCGTTTTGCGCAGGCCCCACTTTGAAGCCGCGCATGGCGGCAAAGTACAATCGGTCGCGTTCATAGAGCTCGACCTCTTCTTCGGGCTTGCCCGCAGCGCGGGCCTGCTCTGCCAGCGCAAGAGCTTCAGCTGCATGCGCTTCGAGTTCGTCGAGCTCTGTGCGAACGATGCGGTAGCGGCGATCGGCTTCAACCGCCTCGCGGGCGCACGTTGCCTTCGCCACCCGTGCGCCGAGCTCTTCCATGCGAGGCAGCGCGTCGCAGAGCGCCTCGAGGTGCTCGAACATCTCGTCGATCGAGCGCTCGCGCGCATGCGCATCGGGAGTACTGACGGTTCCGGTAGTCACAAGCACCTCCTCGCTTCGTCCGTACGACCTAGATTTCCTCGTACACGCCCGCAAGCTGCTCGCCGAGGCACTTGCCCTCGACCAGGCACCTGCCGTGGCTGTTGCCCTGCACGTTGATCGGATAGTCGTAGGCGTAGATGTCGCCCGCGCAGTTGCCGATAGCGTAGAGCCCGGAGACGGGTTGGTTGTCGGCGGTGAGCACCTCGAAATTATCTGAGATGTGGATGCCGCCGCACACGCCGAGCAGGCCGGGGCCGACTTTGCAGGCGTAGAAGGGGCCCTGCTTGATCGGGTAGAGGTAGTGGGATTCCTTGTAGAAATCGGTATCCTCGCCCGCTTCGCACAGCGCATTGTAGCGCTCGATGGTTGCAAGGGCAACGTCGGCGGGAACGTCGAGCTGCGCGACGAGCTCCTCGATGGTATCGGCTTTCTTGTAGTTGTCGGGATTGTCGGTCACGCCCTTCTCGACACCCTCGGCATGCGATTTCGAAGCGTCCTCGTAGGTGGAGCCCACGGGACGGAAGCTATCCCAGAACATGCCGCCGCCGTACTGGAGGCTGTCGGTGTTGTCGGCCTCGAAGTTGGCATCGAAGATCGACCAGGCATGGTCGTAGCCGCCGTTGACCATGACGCCGACGCACTTGCCCTGCACCCACGTAGCCTCGTTCATGAAGCGGTTGCCATCGGGATTGACGAAGAGGAAGGGACCGTGGTAGGTGGCTGCAGCCTGCGGATGCATCATCGTCGGCCACGGGCCGTCCTGGAACGCACCGCCTGCCCACGCCGCCATGTTGTGGCCGTCGCCCACGTTGCCGCGGTCGGAGCACAGACGCGTCATGACCTTCAAGCCAATGGGAGCGAACGCCTCGAGGTACTCGTCGTTGTAGCTGATGTCGCCCGTAGCGAGCACGACGCCCTTCGAGGCGTTGTACTGCACGTACTTCCCTTCGGAGTTCTCGCAGATGGCGCCTTTGACCGCGCCCGACTCGTCCTGCACGAGCTGAACGGCCGGCATCTCGAACACGAACTCCGCATTGCCGGTCTCCTCGGCCTTCTTCATGAACAGGTACTCGATGTAGTTGGCGATGTTGATGATGTCGGACGTGGTCTCGCCGCCGTAGATCATGTGGTAGCAATCGATTTCGGGGTGCACGGCGCTGCGCGATCCCACGGTCACCATGCAGCTGCAGCCGTCGGACTCCGCCACATCGAGCAGCCAGTTCATGCAGCGCTCGGACTCGCGGAACCACTTGGCCACGAGCGATTCGCGGCAACGGTTGCCGCAGGTGGAAACCCAGCGCTCCATCTCGATCGGCTTGTCGATGGTGATGCCGAGCTTGTCGAGCTCGCGTGAGCCGACCGCACCCGTGCCGCCGACGCCGTGGCCGTTGAGCACGGTGTCCTTCTCGACGAGAACAACCTTGGTACCGTTCTCGGCCGCGTTAAGCGCGCAACAGGTACCGGAGTAGCCGCCGCCGATCACCAACACTTCGGTATCGACGGTCTCGGCGATATCGGTGATGGGTTCGGGTTTGATCTCCCAGGTATGCTTCGCCGAAGCCGCATCTCCCGACGCATCGCTGCCCGAGCTCGAAGCGTTGCCTTCTCCCGACGCTGCGGGGCTGCATCCCACGACGCCGAGTGCCGCAACGCCCGCCGCAGAGAGCGCCGCTCCCTTGAGCAGATCGCGCCGCGAGATGCCTGATTTCGTTTCGCTCATGTGATTCCCTCCTAAAGAATAGGTTTGCCCGGCTCCTGCTACGTGATCCCGAGCTCATGCCCGGCGACCTTGGAACCGTGACCCGATAGTAGGAAAAGGGAGATGAAACCGCACCCCATAAAACAGGTTGTTTTTGCGTTGTGCCTCGTCAAGTGCTTTTCCGTTGTCTTTTCAACGCACAGCGAAGACGGGTCTAAAACCATGTCAGGGGAATCGCAGGAATGGGTGAACGAGGTTTCACTCGCCGTTCATCAAGTCGATGAGCTGCTGCTTCGAGTGAACACCGAACTTTCGGTATATGTTCTTGGCATGGCCTCGAACCGTATTCTCCGATATCAACAACTTCTTGGCGATGCCGGCGACGCTGTTGCCGCGCACGATGAGGGCGGCAACCTCCCGCTCGCGCTGGCTCAGCGGATCAACGAGGTCCATATCCCCGAACCGGCTCGCAAGCGATGCGATCCACGCTTCTTCGAGATCGGCGGCGCTCAATCCCGAGGTATCCGCTTGAGGCTTCCTCTCGCGATCCGTTGCAGGCCCGACCCTATGCGCCGCATCGTCGTCTGAGGCCTCGTCGCCGCGGCCTCGCTTACGCTGCCTCGTCCACGAAACAAGGAACATCGTGAGCGAAAGCACGTATACGCACATGAACAAGACGCTCACTACAAACGAAAGATCATGGGCGAACGCGGAACTCAAATGCGCACCGAGCAGATCTCCTATCACCATCGCCGCATACACCGGGCACAGGCCGAGCGCGTACACGTAGATCGACGGCATCGAGCGTTCGTTCGCATAGACGGCGCAGGTAACGATAAGCAGAAGGTTGACGATCTCGAACCCGAACATGAGCGTAGCCGAAAGCATCGGCGCGTATTCCATTCCGAATATCGTCGGGAGAAGGAATGCCCCCGTGATGAGCGGGAACAGAACCTGATAGGATCTGAGTACCTCGAACCCCTTTACCGAGAACAGTTCGATAAGCGCGATGACGAGCGCTGCGGCACCGAATCCGGCAAGAACGAAAATAAGCGTCGAAGAGCTCGCATCGCTCAGAATACTCGAAGCGAGCTTCCATACGAACCCGATCGAGCACACGCAGAACACGGGCTTCCAGAGATCTCGGACGGTGCCGCGCATATCCGTGCAGGACGAGCCTTCGGATGAACTCGGCTCGATTTCCGCAATCGCTTTGTACAGGGTAACCGAAGCCAGAACCGGAAAAACGGCGATGGAGCACACGATCGTTCCGCCAAGCGGAAGCGGCTGCATGATAAAGCATAGTATCGCCGAGGCAACCGCCGAAAGCGGAATGTAGATCGCGGTGCGCGAAGCGCCTTCCGAGGTGAAGAACGCCTGCCACAACCCAAAAAACATGCCACTCGCCAAACCGATAAACGCTCCGGATGAAAGCACGAAAGGGAGCCTCGGGACATCGAGGTAAAACCCCGTATAGAACAGAGAGGCACCCACAGCGAGCAGGAGGCCCGCAGCGAAAGCGACGCGCGGACCGAACTGCTCCCTTCCCCTCGCGCGAACGATCGCCACCAAAGCGAGGACCGCACCGATGGTGCAGAGCAGGTTGAGCGTTTTGAACGCGAGCATCTCCTCGGCCGTTGCGGTTGAAGGATAGAGAAGAGCCGAAAACGTGGTCGCCCACAGAAACGCAAAGCCGACATGATGCCAACGCAGAGTTTTAGCTATCGCCTTTGCCTTCGAGAAGGACAATCGAATTCCTCAGCTCATCGTATCCACGCGGCGGCATCGCCGCACGCGCCTCCTTACGCGATCGCATCGCGCTCCCATAGCAGTGCCAGCATTCTACCATCGTTTGGGAAAGCGCGGGCGGGCGACGAAACGGCCCATCGGCTGCGGTGCGACCTCGCGGCACCGAGGAAAGCGCATCTTCTGCTTGGCTCACGTGAAGGACATCGGCAAGCGGTGGAGTCCGAATCCGTCCCCGAAATACCAAATTGGCATTTTGCGTTACAAGCCCGCCTCATCCAGCCGAAACGAGACTTTCGGAAAACCCCGCTTCGTTTCGCTTCGTCTCCCGATCGGCTGCCCGACTAAACCCGATCCGCAAGCGCCCACGACTCGACCTTCAGTCCGGGCACGCGCTCGAATTCGCGCACGTTGTTCGTCACCAAGGTTGCACCGTGGGCTTTCGCGGTCGCAGCTATCATCAGGTCGTTTGGCCCGATAGTCTTTCCGTGCGTTTCAAACTCAGCTCTAATGGATGCGTACTCTTCGGCGCACCGAGAATCAAAAGTTGTGCGCTCGAACGGATCGAGGAAGAGTTCCGTCTTCAGGAGGTTCTCCTGAGGCTTTGCGCTTTTCAGAGCCCCTAGCCGCAACTCCGCTTCGACAACGGCAGGCACCATAATCTCCCGAGGATCGTGAGATCGAAGCGCCTTCAGAACCCCCGGCATCGAGCCACGCAGAAACTCAATACACACGCACGTGTCGAGAAGCAGCATCACCAAGCGCCCCTTTTGCCGTCGAGCTCGAACGACAGCTCCGCAGGTTTGCGGAAAGTTTCGTCATCGATAGAACCGTAGAGATCCCAGTAGCCCGTCGGCCAACCGCTCGCTGCATCGTTTCGAATGAGCTCGGCAACGTATTTAGAAAGAGAGACGTTCGCAAGCACCGCTTTCTTCTTCAGCATGTCCATGGTCTCCTCTTCGAGATAGAGGGAGAGTTGGGCCACAATAGCCTCCTTTCAAGTATATTTGCAAGTATACTTGATTTATGCTCACGAGACAATGCGAGGCCTTCAAAAACAAAAAAGCCGTTTCCGCTGATGAATCCGTCCCCCGCGGCGGGTGAACGACAGCCTGGGCAAGTCACTCCCGCTCGGGGGATACCGCTTCGTGCTGCAGCGGCCTATCGTTTATTGCGGCGCACAGGCGCCGAACCGATACGAAGGAGGGAACCATGAGTATCAATACAGGTCATTCCGAGAAGTCCGGAGTAACCAGGCGATCGTTTCTTGCCGGGGCGGGAGTCGGCGCGCTCGGCATCGCTGCAGCAGGCATGTTCGGCTGCTCCCCGGCAAACGAGGAGAAGCCGAAAGCGAGCGCAGCCGAAGAAGGCTCCGCCCCAGCCGCTTCAACCAACACGACTGTCGAAATGACCGAAACCGTCGATACCGACGTCGTTGTGATCGGCACGGGAGTTTCAGGGCTGACCGCAGCCATTTCCGCTGCCGAAGGAGGCGCAAAGGTCATCGTGCTCGAAAAACTCGATGGCCTGAAAAAGGTATACGCCCACAGCATTACGGCGGTCGGCACGTCTTTTCAAAAAGAGCTTGGGGAGGACTGGACACCCGAGGAACTCGTCGCATTCTGGAACCAATACCCCGACAGCGATTCGTTCATGGACACCGACGCCCAGCTCTTCGCCGCCGAGCACTCGGCCGAATCGATCGATTGGCTCATCGAGCATGGCGTGGACATCGTCGGCGTGACCGTTCCGCCCACCAACCCGTTCCAAGTACCCGCGCGCACCTTCGTGACCAGCGCCGATCGCGATGGAGTGAAAGCCTACCTCGAGCCGCTCAAAGCCAAAGCCGAAGAGCTCGGCGTCGAATTCCGCTTCTCGACCGAAGCGACGAAGATCGTTGCCGATGCTTCGGGCGCGGTAACCGGACTCGAAACGGTTTCGGGAGATAAGGGAACGCTGTTCAACGTCAAATCGCTTATCGTGGCGGCAGGCGGATTCGGCGGCTCATCTGACCTGCTGCGCCTTTACGCTCCCCATACCCCCAACTGCTCGACCTTCGATGGCGAGTCGAAGGGGTTCGCGCTCCTGCAAGCAAAAACGGTCGGAGCCGACGTGGTAGCGCCGGGCGGTACGATGGCGTACTTCGTGAATGTCGATGGAGGATACAGCGACAACGCAGGCCAGGGACTCTTCGTCAACCGCGAGGGCAAGCGATGGGTCAACGAGAACCTGTATTTCCTCGATCGCGCCGGCATCGCTTACAAGCAGGGCATCACCGAGTATTGGGCCCTGTACGACTCCGCCCTCTACGAGCAGGTCGCCGGCCAAACCGGAGAGAAGGGCCTCGAATCGGGAACGATCGTCAAGGCCGACACCATCGAAGAGCTCGCCAAGAAGATGAACGTCAACACTGCAGCGCTTACGAAGACCGTCGAGGACTACAACGGGTACTGCGAAGCGAAAAACGACCCCGAGTTCGGCAAACCCGCCACGCGCATGGGCCGCGTGTTCGATCCCGACGACCCGAAAGAGTACGATCTCGACGTCATCGACAAGGAATTCACCTTGCTCAATCCGCTGGCAACCGCTCCGTTCTACGCCATCGACATGACCGTACAGACAACCGCCCTCTCCGGCACAACCGGCGGAATGCGCACCAATACCGACGGGCAGGTTATCGCCGTCGACGGTTCGCTCATTCCGAACCTTTACGCGGTCGGAGAATCGGCAAACGGCCACCTGATCGGATACTTCTACCCGCAATCGGGAACGTCTTTGTGCATGTGCTTCTGCTTCGGACGCTATGCCGGCGCCGCGGCAGCAGCTAACGCAACCGCTTAATCGCCCGTCGCCCGTGCTCCCCGCCAAAGCGGGGAGCACCCCTGTGCTATACTCGCCGCAAGGGGGTAGATGCTCGGATGCCGAATTCCAACGCTCGACGCGACATGCGCGCAATGAAACAATCGCTGCAAACGTTTTCCCAGGCCGCAGCATCCCAGCCCGCCGTCTGGATCGGCTTCGCCTGCGTGTGCGCCTGGCCGTGGAGCTGCACATCCGCAACGCTCGTGTACACAAATGCAGGAACCGTCGGATCACCTGTTTGGCTTGGATCGAACCTCACCTACCTCATCATCGGCATATGCGGCATAGCACTCGGCCTCGGATTCAGAAAATCGGCAGCGCGGCTTCCAAACGCCGCCGTCGCCGCCATCGCGGGCGTATGCTATGTTGCCGCTTCGGCGCTGTTCGTTTTACTCAGCAAGCTACCCCCCGACTATCTCGATCCGGGATACGCCACCATCTCCTATATCTGGCCCGCCTTCGCAGGCATCGGGCAGACGCTCCTGTTCCTCGAGTGGATGAAGGCGTTCGGCCGGACGGGGCCGAAAAAGACCATCGCCTTCGTCGTATGCGGTTCCGTACTCGGTACTGCGCTCATATTCTCGCTCAATTTCATTCCGCAGACGCTGCGCGAGCTTATGCCGGCGGCCGTTGGCGCCTGCGGTGCGCTCTGCGCCTTCCTCATGGCAAAGCGATCCGATGGCGATAACGGCGAAGAAACCCGATCAAGCGGCATCTTCCCAGAAAAGACCCGGGCGCCTTGGAAGCTGCTCGTAACGGCGGCGGTAGCGGGTTTCTCCTTCGGCACGTTTCAAAGCCTGTCGTTCTCGGGATCGTTCGGAACAACGGCCTGGTATACGTTCGGCGTTGTCGGCTTTCTTGTAGCGTCGGTGCTGTTTGCGTTGATCACCCTCGGCCTCAGAATGAACTTCAACTACATGATCTACCGAATCTCGTTCGTCATCATGGCTACAGGTGCATTCTTGTGCTTGTTCGGCACAGAGATTTCAGCGTGGGGATACGGCGTGTACTGCATTGGGTACCGATGCCTCGACATGCTTATCTGGTGCCTATGCGCCTACCTCATCCGACACAGAAGCGTTTCGCCGGTTTGGCTGGGCGGACTCGTTATCGGCACGCTGCTCTTCGGAAGGTTTTTCGGATTCGAGATGTTCACCATCCTCCACCCCCTGCCTGCTTCGACTGACGTATCGTTGCTCATAGCCACCGTTTTGTTCCTGCTCTTGCTCACCGCCCTATCGCTCGTCAGTCACAATAACCTGCTCGAAGCATGGGGCATGGCGAAACCCGGGGAAGCCCCCGGCGATTCCGAGATACTGGATTCGTCTTGCGATCAGATCGGAACCCTGTACCGATTGTCCGAACGGGAACGTGACGTTCTTCGGCGTATCGCCCAAGGAAAAAGCAGAGCCGATATCGGTGTCGACCTCGTCCTCTCAGAGGAGACGGTAAAGACCCACATCCGCCATATCTATCAGAAGTGCGGTATCCACTCCCGCAAAGAGCTTGACGAGATGGTGGAAGCGAGGGTTCGCGAAATCAAGGACGACAGGATCGATCTCACGCAGCAGGATGCGGCGGAGTAGCAACCGCTTTCGACTCGCAGCACAGAACTTCCCTTACTCGATCCCCTTACGGCAGTAAAAACGGTGAAGCGATCGGCACCTCATCGCAATCCTCTTTCGCACCGGGCCTGCGCTCAGCGTGCGGGAAACATGCGGAGCGCAGGCTTTACGGGAGTCGGTAAACGGCTTTCGCGCTAGGCGCTTTCGGCGATATGCTTGCCGGTCAGATAGCCGTACGTCATCGCGATGCTATGGCTCGCGCCGGCAATGGTCGCAGGATAGTCCGCCAAGAAGCGACCACCCTGAACGTTGCCGATGGCATACAGGCCGGGGATGACATTGAGATCGGCATCGCACACCTCGGCGTCCTTCGTTGTCGAAAGGCCGCTCATGGTTACGAGGCAGCGAAGAGCATCCTGCGAAGCCCCGCTCAAGCCAGGCTCGCCCACTGCGTAGCGAATTGCGTAAAACGGCGGGGTTTCCAGAGCGAACATACGCTCGGAGGCTTTTCCGAAATCCTCGTCCTTGCCGGCGGCGCATAGCTCGTTGTAACGTGCGATCTGCGCTTTCATGGTATCGGCGACATCGGCTTCGACCCCTAGGTTGGCCACCAGATCTTCGACGGTATCGCCCTTGGCGCTCGTCCAATCATCGATTGCATCGATATCCTCTTGCGAGATCTTGCTTTTCGTGCCGAGACCTGCCTGCATCGAAGAAAGCTGCTCGGGAAACTTCGAGTCGAAAATCTGGTAGATCACGTTGCCGGGCTGACGGATCAGCGCCGAGCCAAAATGATCGTTCGTTAAATCTTCGTTGATGTAGCGCTCACCTTTGCCGTTCAGCTGCAAAAAGGCATCGACGCCGAGCTTGCCCAAATCGCCGTGGGCCATCGCAGCATGCGGACCCGCCTCGATGTTTCCACCGACCCAGTAGCCCATGCGGTGACCGTCGCCCATATCGGCGAAGTTCCCTTCGATATCCTGATGCATATAGGTGAACGTGAACTTTTCCTTCTGGTCGTAAATCCAGGGCAGATAATGTGCAACCATCTCGTCGTTGCGCACGTAATCGCCCGTTGCCAGCACAACGCCCTTCGAAGCCAGCACCTTGGTATAGGTTTGGTCGTTGAGGTTCTGGAAGATCACGCCGACAACCTTATCGCCCTCCTTCACAAGCTGACGAGCCGGGCAGTCGAAATGCGCATCGACGTTACCAGTTTCCTGGGCCTTCTCGAAGTTCGCGAGGAATACCGGCTTTTGGCCTCCCTTGTCGGGTGCCGTGAACGAGAGCGTGCCGCTGAAGACGACTTCGTGGTCGCGCCCGTATTCATAGGGAGGATACGAGTTCTTGTTGCTCACGTACACCGTGTCTTCGCTTGGCGTCTCGTCGCCAGGATGCACCCAGACAAGACCGTCGTAGGCCGAAGCGTACCAGTCGAACGCCTCGCCGCAGTGGTCTGCCCAGTTTTTGAGAATCCTGAAATCGCTGCGATGGCTCATCTGGATCATGAGTTCATTGACAAGATCGGTCGTCTCGATATCCTCGATGCCCATCGAACGGGCGTTTTCGGTGTTGAATGCCGAGAACTGAGACGAGCGGCAATTGGGTTCGGAGCATTTTTCGATCGCAACGACCTTCACACCCCCCTCTGCCGCAGAACGCACAGCCGATACTCCGGCAACGCCGAGGCCCACTACAACAAGCTCGGTTTCAATGGTTTGCGCAATTTGATCGTCTGTGATCGGGTCGGGTGCCTGCAAAAACGAAGGAACACCGGTCGTATCCTGCCCGCCCGCTTTCCCCGTCGACCCGGCATCGGCATCCGCTGAAGCAGGTTCCCCCGCCGCGCAACCCGCAAGCCCCATTGCTCCGAGACCGAGACCGAACGCCGCCGCTCCCCCGATGAAGTTCCTTCTTGAAATCTCTTTCATGTCGATTCCTCCTTGGTTTCGATGTACCCGTGCATCGCCTAACCGATGAAAGCCCAGGCGATAGACGCACTATGCGACGGGAAACCGCAAGGGTGAAGGCGAGGAAGGGATGAGGAAGCGGGATGATTTTTCTCATACCCCACTGCTTGATCAGGGTGGATACGAGAGGCAAACATAGGGAACCGCATTCTCGAGCACGATGGGGCGCGCCGATAGTAGAATAGCGAAAGGGAGGAACATGGATACAGAACAAGCGCATACGCTCAGAGCGAAACAGGGCCAATCGATTCCGAGCTTCTGCTTCCTCGGCTTCTTTCTCATGGTCTCGTTCAGCACGTCGCTTTCACTCAGCAACTACGCGATCGACGATTCTCTCGCCTCGCAAAGCCAATTCCCCTTCGGACCGCTTACGAAAATGATCTTGTTCGCAGCAGCGGCTTTTCTTTCAACGAGGCTCACTCCGTTGCACAAAAAGCACCGTCTGCTTATCGCAGCAGCTATCGTTCTTTCGATTGGCGCCGTCCTCACCATTGCATCCCGCTCGTCGATCGGCTCAACGGCGCTCTGGCTAAACGCCTGCGGATCGATCGTCATCAGCATCGGAACCGTCCCCCTATACCTTGCATGGATGGAGCTGTACGCGAACATGGACATGCGCCACGTCCTTGCCTACTATACGGCAACGCATGCGCTCTCGTCGTTTCTCTCATTCGCGCTCACGCTCGTGAGTTCGGCTGCATTCGTCTCGGCGGTCATCGTCGCCTTTCCGCTCGTTTCGACGGTGCTGCTC
This sequence comes from Raoultibacter timonensis, assembly GCF_900240215.1. GTDB lineage: Bacteria > Actinomycetota > Coriobacteriia > Coriobacteriales > Eggerthellaceae > Raoultibacter > Raoultibacter timonensis. The sequence goes on from NZ_LT964679.1 coordinate 2,149,702, forward strand.
ATCGTCAGCTCGCGCAGGATCGAACATGTTTCCTTCGCGCAGGGTGAAGCGGTTTCGTCGGGCTGGTCGTTTCCCCTCAAACCCGTTGTGCTGTTCGCAGGCTTTACCTTCTGCAACAACTTCTTACGGGGCTTCTTGTCGGGTGCGGGACGAGGATACGCCCTTTTCGGCGTCCTGATCGTCTCGGCAATCGTGCTCGTTGTCATCTTGCTGCTGTTCAAGCAGTTCAGCATTCGCTCGCTGTATCTGATCTCGCTGCCTATGGCGGTGGCTGGTGCGCTCTGCTCGCTCATCGACCTGCCGAATGCCGCACTTGCCGGTTCGCTTCTGACCAACGGGGCGTATACGCTGTTCAGCATCTTCATCACTGCCGTCTTATGCAACATATCGTTTCGGTACGGCGTAAACCCGCTTTGGACGTTCGGATTCACGCAAAGCGCCCTCGCCCTCGCGCAGATCATTGCGCAATCGGTTCACGCCTCGTTCGACATTCATCTGCAGAATGCAACGTTTTACACCCTGTGCGTCTGCATCATCGCTACCGTGATCATCATCCTGTTCGTCGTATTCATGAGCGACAAGGACTTCACCAGCACATGGGGTATGACACTGTCCAGCAAGAAAACGGCATTCCAAGATCAGGAAGACCGCTCGAGCACAATTGAACGGGCAGCTTACATCGCCCGGATCAAAGGGCTCACCAGACGGGAGGAGGAGATCCTCGCCATGCTGCTCGACGACCGAACCATAGCCAGCATCGAAGGTACACTCTACATCTCCAATTCCACCGCGAAGACCCACATCCAGCACATTTACAAGAAACTCGATGTACACAGCAAACAAGAACTCATAGAAACGTGCGGAACGCTGTAAGATCGCGAAGCAAGATGCGATCTCACGCAGCAGGATGCGGCGGAGTAGCGCTTCGGCGACAATCGCGCCCGCAGTCAACCAACACCTAAACCCGCACGCTTCGACCCCTGGCGCCCCTAACGTGCGGGCCGGATTCTCGCAACCCGGCCCGCACGAACAAGGACGGTCCGCCTCGTTACGACTTCATGATCTCCTCGGCCACGTACACACCCGAGCCGAGTGCGAGACCCACCGACGCGCCTTCGTTGGTGTAGTACGGCACGCTGTACACGCTGCCTTGGTCGACGCCTGCAACATAGAGACCGGGGATCGGGTTGTTCTTCTCGTCCATGGCGCGCAGATGGCTGTCGACTTTCACGCCGCCGTTCGTGCCCCACGCGCTCGGCACGTACTCGAACGCATAGAACGGTGCTGTCTTGACCGCCTTCAAGAACGTCGGATCTTTCCCGAAATCGCCGTCGGCACCCGCATCGCAGAATCCGTTGTACTTCTCAACGGTGGCCTCGAGCGAATCGAGTGAGAACTTCTCCGCAATCTCGGAAAGCGAGTCCGCCTTGAGCGCCCAGCCCTCATCGATGGCCTGCGCAAGATGCGCTTCGGCGTTCTCGGGAGTCGTCTTATAGTAGTCGGCCATGGGGCCGGGCACCCAGCTTTCAGGCTGGCCGAGATACGCGAAGATACCATCGCCCTTCACGGCCTCGTAGTAGTCCGAATCCATGATCACGTACGCCTTGCCCGCGCGCAGCAGCGCCTCGCCGCCGATAGCCAGAGGGAATTGGGCGATCTTGCCCTCGTTGATGAACCGCTCGCCCGCCGTATCGGTGTACAGGCCTCCGAAGAGCCAGTATCCGTAGTGCTCGTTTACGTTGGTCCAGTCGGGGTTGAAGGGGCTTCCCTCGGTCGCAGCCGAAACGGCGCCGCATTCGTTGCCGAGCACGGCGAAGTTCCGATCCCATGCGCCGCCGGCGTCGAGCACCATGGCGATGCCCGTGCCGTCGGAGAGCGTGTTGCCGAGCGCATAGACCTTCGTGTTGAAGCGATCCATCTGCATGTCTTCGCTTCCGAGGAACCCACCTGCGCACACCACAACCGAATCAGCCATCACGTCGATGCCCTTATCGGTCTGCACGCCTTTGGCGACACCGTCTTCCATGATGACCTTCTCGGCCGCTGTACTGAACAGGAACTCGCCGCCCGCAGCTTCTATCGCCTGCACGAGCGGGGCCACGCGCTCCTCCCCGCCGGTATCGAACATATGGCGGCCGCGGAAGCCCACGCCGTACGAATCGGGGATGAGCGTCATCGGTATACCGAGATCGAGCATCGTGTTGATGGCATCGCCGGTGTGGCTGAGCGTGTTGCGCAGAAGCGCACCGTTCACGCTTGTGCGCGAAAACTCGTTCATGTAGGTGAACATGGTGTCGAGCGTAACGGTTGCGTTCTCCTGCTCCTGCAGCTTGGTTTCGCACGCGGTGGGTCCTCCGCACATCGAGAAGTTCGACATCGCGGCAGAGGGGGCCTTTTCGATCACAACGACGCTCTTACCGCCTTCGGTGAGCTTAAGCGCAGCCAGAAGTCCCGCAGCGCCCGCCCCGACGATCGCAACATCGCATGCTTTCGTTTCGCTTCCCTCCTTGCGCGCTATTCCCGCCGGGGCCTGCGCGGGAGCGTCAGCGGGTTCTGCACTGGCCGCCTGGTTTCCGCCGTTCTGCTCAGGCGAGCATCCCGCAAGCCCCAAGCCGGCCGTCAGCGCACCCGCTCCGACCAAACCGAGAAACGCCCGTCGATCAAGTTTTGCATCCATGGTTGATTCCTTCCCTGTTACGTTGCAATGGCGCAATCGTACGGAAACGGACGGCCTGCGCCATCACCTCAAAGATGCGTTTGGTGCAGCAAGGGAATGATCTGGGTATACCTCGTGAAAATCACGTTTCTGAGGTGATGCTTCCTCACGCACGCTGCGGTAGGATGGTGGTAGGGGAAACGAGGGAAGCGCTCGAAACGCAAGCTTGGCAGAACGGAGCCGTCATGAACGAACCCCGGAAAACAGAAGCGATGCTCGCGCGCTTCGCTACGTTGATCGAGCCGCGCTTTCCCGTGCGCCTGCTCGGGTTCGGGCTCGTCTACGTATGGAGCTCGTGCATTTGGGAGCTGTCGATCTTCTCGCCTGTGCGCGCAAGCGAACCGACCGGGTATCTGTTCGACATCTGGCTTCTTTCCGCCTTTCTCACGCCTGTCGCCTGCATCGCCTGCGCCCTCGCAGGGCGAAAGCGGGAGTTGATCGACCGCCCCTCGCTCATCGTCGCAAGCCCTTTGCTTGCCACGATCGGGACACTCTGCATTGCCCTGTACCCCCTGTCCGGCGAAACGTTCCAGCCGATCTTAGGGATTGCAGCGGGAATAGGGACGGGCATCGGCCCCGCCATCATCGTGGTGCTCTGGGTGGGGCTCTACGCGAAGCTCGACACCGATACCGTCGAGACGGTGGTACCCGCATCGTTCTTCGTGATCATCGTATGCATGCTCGTCATTCCCTATCTTCCGGCGGTTGCCGCGGTCGCGGTCGCCGTCCTGCTCCCCTTGGTATCGGCTGTGCTTCTGCTCATGTCGAAGCACGGCATCGAAACCGGCACGGCGGATTTCCGGGAGGCAGCGGAAACGGACGAGGATGCGAAGCCCTATCCCCTGTCGAGCATTGCGAGGATCTTCCTTTTGATCCTCGTGGCCTACGCGATCAGCTGCACCATACCCTCGTTGCAGCAAGACATTGAACTGGTCGTGCCGCCCGTCGCCGCCAACATCATCGGAATCCTCTTCGCCATCGCCGTTTCGCTGGCCATCGTGCTGTTCTCCTCGCGCATCGACCTCGACGCGTACTTTCGGTGGATGTCGACGCCGCTTATCCTCTCGGTCGTGCTCACGGCCTTCTCCGACCCGCTAGCCATAACCGTCGCGTCGATCCTGGCGAATGCGATGTTCACGAGCCTCGAGATCATCATGATCCTGTATTTCATCCGCCTCGCTCGCAAGGTGCACCGCCCCGTATCCCTGTTCATCGGAATCGGCGCATGCGCAACGTATTCGGGATTGCTCATCGGCTACCTTCTCGGTGCCGAGTGGGCGGCGCTCGCCACCCGGCAGACGGCGAGCGTCGAGCTGTACTGCCTCGTTCTCATCGGCGTGTTCGCTTTCGCGATGCTGCTGGTGCCCCGCAACGATCCGGCGTGGTCGGGCATGCCGCCTGCAAAGCCTGCTCTCGAGGAGGCACCGAGCGATCCTCAGCGATCATTCGTCTCGATCTGCGACGAAATCGCCGAACAGTACGCCCTTTCCAAGCGGGAGATCGACGTGTTCAGGCTGCTGGCCCAGGGGCGCAGCCAGCCCTACATCCGCGATACGCTCTTCCTGTCCAAGAACACGGTGTCGACCCACATACGCCATATCTACCGCAAGCTCGACATTCACTCGAAGGAGGAGTTGATCGATTTGCTGCAAAAGGATGCCGAGCGGTAGTCCGATCGCGTCCGCTGCAAGCGTGCGTGCTACAGCGCCCGCTTGATCTCGGCGATCGAATAGAGGCTGCCTGCTGCGCACACAAGGCCCTCATCCCCTGCCAGCTCACGGGCTTTTGCGACCGCATCGGGAATGTCCTTCGCGACATAGGGGGCCGTGCAGGCCGAACATCCGAGCAGATCTTGGCCAGTCCAGCGGATGGCACGGGCGAGTTTTGCGGCGGGCAGCGCCCGCGGATTCGGCGGCTCGATGGCGACGAAGGCGCTCCCGAGCGGCAAAAGCTCCTCGAGCATCTCGGGATACTCCTTATCTTCGAGCACGCCGATGACGAACACCGCCTTGCGACCGGGAAACGCCTGTCTGAGCGAATCGGCGAGCGCGCGGGCTCCCTGGGGATTATGCCCGCCGTCGACGACGAACGTCGGGTGCTTCGCCACGATCTCGAAGCGCCCGGGCCACACGGCTTGCGCCAATCCGATGCGGAGCGCCTCATCGGACACCGCCCAACCGCGCTTGCGCAGGGCCTCGATCGTCTCGATGGCGAGTGCCGCGTTGTACGGCTGATAACTGCCGATCAGGCCGATTTCGAGATCTCTATACTGTTTATACGAAAAAATACGAACATTTGTTTCACGTGAAACATCGCTCGCCGAACCGCGAGCACCCGCGTCGACGCAAACGGCTTCGCCTTCCACGACCATGCCCCCGTTCGACAGCTCGGCGAAATCGGGCACAGCCAAGGGCGCATCGAACTTGAGGGCCGTCGCCTCGATCACGCTCATGGCATCGGGTTCCTGCGGCCACGACACCACGGGTACGCCTTGCTTGACGATGCCCGCCTTCTCGCCTGCAATCTCTGCGAGCGTAGTGCCGAGAATGCCCGTATGGTCGAGTGCGATGCGCGCGATCACGCACGCCTCGGGCGACTCGATCACATTCGTCGAGTCGAGCCGTCCGCCCAGACCCACTTCCACAACCGCGATATCGCAGCCTACCCGCGCAAAGTGCACGAATGCGACGGCACAGGCAAGCTCGAATTCGGTTGGATGATCGTCCATGGCTTCCGCCTGATCGCGCACCGCAACCGTAGCTGCAAGAAAGTCATCGGGCGAAATACGTGCGCCGTCGACGGTGATGCTGTTCTCGTACGCCCCGATCGTCGGACTCGTAAACATGCCGACGCGCAGTCCGGCAGCCTGCAGCACGCTTGCGGCAAACGCGGACACCGAGCCCTTGCCGTTCGTACCCGAAACGTGCACGATGCCGTACGCTCGCTCGGGATGGTCGAGCCGTTCGACGAGCTCGGCGATACGGCCAAGCCCCAACTTGCTCGCACGCCATGCGGGGTTTTCGAGATACGCTACTGGGTCGAACGACATAGTCATCCTCATTTCACTTTCGCACGCTGCTCGGAAAACACGATGAACGCGATGAGCGGCAACCCAATGATCGATACTAAAAGCGCGTAGCCCAGCACGACGCTTCCGAACAGAAAGCCCGTCTGGATGACGGCAAGAAAGAACAGCAGCACCGGCATGAACTGCGCGTTGAGGTTTTTTGCAAAAAGATAGCCCGTGTCACGCTCGACGAGAACCGCTTCGTCGAGATCGCAGACGCCAAGATCGCGCCGCATGAAAGCGGGGATGCCGACGATCGGGTCAATGTCCGCCTCGCGGGCGATCGTATTCGTTTCCCGAATCCTTTCGAGCGAATCGATGGGAAGAGCCCTCGCCTTCGCCTTGGCCTTTCCGTGCCGCAAGATCACTTTGTCGGACTCGTCTATACCGAGGTGGACCATCGCCGAACGGGGCAGCCTTACAACATCGCGCCCCTCGTCGTTGTCGTACGGACGGCAGCTTTTGAGAAGAATCGAACTGTTCCCCACCACGAAACCCGAAATCGCCTTCGGCACCCCCGAGAGGAAGTGCGCTGATTCGTCGAACGCCGAAGCGGTTATCTGCACGGCGTCGTAACCGCATTGCCGCAGATCCCGCCTGATCGTCTTCTGTTCTTCGTAGGACTCGGGGACGAACTGGGGTGCGCGCTCGTAACAGGCGATTATGCGCTGCTTCGTTTCGGCATCGACACCCGCTTCGTCAACCAACCTGCGCATCACCTCATCGAGCGTGCATGGGGGCACGCTCAGATTGAGCAGCGTTCGCTGGTACCGGCTCAACCGCATGGTTTTCGGGGCAAGGCTTTCGTCGACCTCAATCTTGTCAAACGGAATGTAGCACAGGGCGCCCGTCGCCAGATGGTTCAACCGGTAGTAATGCCGACGCTTCGAGGAAAGGCCGTCCTCGATGGCCCCCAACTCCCGATAGAGGTCTTCGGACAGGGCGATGCAGCCCTCCCTCACCTTGTCGATCCGCTGGACGGCCACGTGTTCCACCAATAAGGTGCTCGTGTGCTTGCGCACCGATACGCATACGCGGTCCTGCGCGTCTATGCCGAGGACTTCCATAACCCGCAGCGTCGTTTTCGCCGTATTGCAGCCAGCATCGGAAGCGAAATCGTCGTCCTCGTCCGAAGCTGCGATGACAAGACAGCATTCGGCCGATCGGGAATCACCCTTTCGCGCAACGCGCACGAGCTCGCGATTGATAAACCCGTGCTCGCGCGCCCACGCGGCGCTCACATCAATCCTGTTGGAGGGCACGAAGGAATCGGCTTTACCCGCTATGACAACCGATGCCGACGCCTCGCCGACGCCCGTGGCAACCGCGCGCTCCGCATCAGCGCCCGCCATCGCTTCCACCTCCCGCTATCGAAGCGATATGCGCGATGATCTCCTCTGCCACGTTCACGCCGCAGCATGCCCGTATCCCTTCGAACTGGGCGTTCGAATTGACCTCGCAGAAAACCGGCCGACCTCCTTCGCCGAACAGAATGTCGACGCCGGCGAAATCGAGCCCTACCGTGCGGCAAACCGCAAGAGCCATAGCCTTAAACGATTCCGGAGCATCGAACGCCTCGGCCGACGCCCCGCGCACGATATTCGCACGAAAATCTTTACCACCCGACGATCTGAGCATGCCCGCAACCACGCGATTGCCAACCACCTGCAGCCGCGCATCGCGCCCGACGCTCGATGCGACGAAGCGCTGCAAGACGGCAGGACGGGTTCCGAACGAATCGAGGACGGCAACGAGTTCTTCGCGCGCGTGCACCAGATGCACCTGTTCGCCGAACGAGCCGCTGCTCTCCTTCGCCACCAACGGCAAACCGAGCCGCTCGATCGCCTGATCGGGAAAGTCCTCCCTGCCCCACGAAGGAGGCTGGAAGGAGAGGGGAACCACGATGGTATCGGGCATCTCGATGCCGCGGGCCGCAAGCGCAAGATAGGTCAGAGCCTTGCTGTCGCACACCTCGATGGCATGCGCGCTGTTGCATACGCGAAAACCGCCCATCTCGAGGCGCTTTGCCAGATTGACGTCCTTGTCCCAAAACAAAACGAAATCGGGTCGTTCGTCGGGCGGTACGGTCGAAAAGTCGACGGGAGCCAACTCGACGTTCGTTTTCACGGAAAGGCCGATAGCCGCTTCGCGGGCGGCGTCGACGAGATGGGCATAGGTTGCCCTGAAACGATCGCTTCGCAAAAACCCGTTGACAACGAGCCAGCCCCTCATCGCAGCACCTCGTTCAATCGCCCCACCGCTTCTTCGAGGGCATCGCACACGACCGAAAAATCCGAGCGCTCCCCCTCTTCGAGAAACAGTCTCACGTTCATTTCGATCTGAAAGCAGAGCGCAGGCGATCTTCGGGCGACGTCGGCGGATACGGTTCGGGGGCCTGCAGCAGGGAAAATCGCATCCACCGTCACCGGCTCGATCCCGCGAGACTCGAAGGCCCGCACGATCTCGTCCGTCAGCTCGAACCGCCCGTCGACGTTACGCCCGTGTCCCGTACCGATCTCCACCATCGACTGATGGCGATCGCCCATCTCGTGCAGGTCGAGCACCGCCCGCACGCCTCCGTCGCGCACGAGACGCACGATCTCGTCGCGATAGTCGCTCGCTTCGTCGTAGTTCGGATCCTCCAGGGACGCCCCGCACCGGTAGATGGCCGGGCAGCCCATGCGATCGTGAAGCAGCAGGGCGAGCCGGCCCGCATCGGGCTCGGCGCACTTCACCGCGCCGTTGCGAGCGTGCTCGACCCGATGCGGGGCCGAGACGAGCACGGCTCCATGCCCCGCCAGAACAACGTATGCCGAAGCCGCCTCGGATGCCCGGTGCTCTCCGGATATGAGATCCATAGCGGCACTCCTTGCTAACGCGCGGTCAGTCACCCCATTATACTGCGCTCAGGTAATTCGCGATGCCCTTGGCTGCACGCTTACCCGCGCCCATGGCGAGAATGACCGTCGCTGCACCGATAACCGCATCGCCGCCCGCGAACACGCCAGGAACCGAGGTTGCACACGTTTCCTCGTCGGCTACGATGAGGTGGCGCGGAGTGGTTTCCAAGCCGGGCGTCGTATCGGCGATAAGGGGGTTGGTCTTCGAGCCCACGGCGATGACGAGCATATCGATATCGATCACGAAGTTGCTGCCCTCGACCTCGATCGGACGACGACGCCCGCTCGCATCGGGCTCGCCGAGCTCCATCTTCACGCATTCGAGACCGCTCACCCAACCTTCATCGGTTCCGAGCACGCGAACAGGGTTCGTAAGCATCTGAAACTCGATGCCCTCCTGCTCCGCATGGTGTATCTCCTCGTTGCGGGCGGGCATTTCTTCCTTACCGCGACGGTACACGATCGTCACTTCGGCACCGAGACGGCGGGCGGTGCGAGCGGCGTCCATCGCAACGTTTCCGCCGCCGACGACCACGCATCTCTTGCCCGCGTACACCGGCGTGGCGTACTCGGGGAACTTGTACGCCTTCATGAGGTTCACGCGGGTCAGAAGCTCGCTTGCCACCATCGATCCGTTGAGGCCTTCGCCCTCGATGCCCAGATACGACGGAAGGCCCGCGCCCGTTCCCACGAACACCGCGTCGAAACCCATGTCGCCCATGAGCTCGTCGATGTCGTAGAGCTTGCCCACAAGCGCGTTCACTTCGAACGATACGCCCAGATCGGCGATGGCCGACACCTCTTTGGCCACGAGGTCCTTCGGGAGACGGAACTCGGGGATGCCGTAGGTGAGCACGCCGCCCACCTTGTGGAGCGCTTCGAACACGGTCACATCGGCGCCGCACTTCGCGAGCTCGCCCGCGCAGGTGAGCGATGCGGGACCCGATCCCACAACCGCCACGCGCTTGCCGGCAAGATCGTGGCCCGTCGCGCAGGCGGAACCGCTGCGGTATTCCGCAAGCGCCGCAGCCGCCTCTTCGGGATGGGCGAACGCCCAATCGGCTACGAACCGCTCAAGGCGGCCGATGCCCACCGGCTCGCCGTTCTTGCCGCGGGTGCACACGCCCTCGCACTGGTTCTCCTGGGGGCACACGCGCCCGCAGATCGCCGGCAGCGTGTTGGTATCCTTCACGACCGCGTACGCACGGCCGAAGTTGCCCTCGCCCACCTCGCGGATGAAATCGGGAATCGGCACGCCGACCGGACAACCGCTCACGCACGGTTTGTTCGGACAATGGATGCAGCGGAGCGCCTCGTTGACGGCGTCTTCGGCGCTGTAGCCCTGCGCGACCTCGTCGAACGTCTGCGAGCGAATCGTCGGATCGAGCTCGGGCATGGGAGTCTTTTCCTTTTGCCTGTTCACCTGAAGCTTCTTCTCTTCGGCCATGGCTACTCCCCTTTCCCGTTCATGCAATCTCGACCCTCGTGCGCCTCGCGAGCCGCGCCTTCGAACGAGCGGTACATGACGCCGCGGCGCATCGCGTCGTCAAAATCGACGAGATGACCGTCGAAATCGGGGCCGTCGACGCAGGCGTGAAGGTACTCGTCGCCCACCTTCACACGGCAGCCGCCGCACATGCCCGTACCGTCGATCATGAGCGGGTTCATGGACACAAGCGTTTTGATACCGTAGGGCTTCGTGGTGGCGGCCACGAACTTCATCATGATGACGGGGCCGACGGCCAGCACCAAATCGTAGTCGGCACCCTCGTCGATGCGCTGTTGCAGAGCTTGGGTAACGAGGCCTTTGTTGCCGTTGGAGCCATCGTCGGTCATGATGATCTGACGGGTGGAGTTCTCGTCGATCTCCTTTTCGAGCAGTATGAGATCCTTGTTCCTGAACCCGGTGATCACGTCTACCTCAACGCCGTGCTCGTGAAGCCACTTCGCCTGGGGAAACGCGATCGCCGTTCCCAAGCCGCCGCCGATGACGCACGCCCGTTTGGCGCCTTCGAGTTCGGTGGGGTTACCGAGCGGCCCGGCGAAATCCAGAAGCGCTTCTCCCGCCTTCAGCGTTGCGAGCTTGCCGGTGGTGGCGCCCACGGCCTGGAAGATGATGGTCACGGTTCCGGCTTGAGGATCGCAATCGTTCATCGTGAGCGGAATGCGCTCGCCGCTCTCGTCTATACGGAGCATGATGAACTGCCCGGGCTTGATCTTCTTGGCGATTGCGGGCGCCTCGATAACCATGCGCGTAACTTCGTCGTTGAGTGCTTCGACTTCTTTGATGGGATACACGGCGGTCTCGTCCTTCTCGTCTTAGATGCAAAACAGCACCGCGCTTGTACGGGCACGGTGCCGCTTAACTAATCGGTGTCGACGAACGATTATAGCAACTTCCCTACACGGGAAATGTTTCTAAACGGTTAAAGGAGCCTAAACACCGCATACTGCATGCGAGCGGACGCCGATGCCCGCCCGCATGCCGCCTTGCGTAAAAACGGGCGCAGATGCCTAAAAGCATCTGCGCCCGACGAACCTCCGAAGCGGTGTTTACGCCTGCTGCTTCTTGATGTTGAACGCCAAAACCGCGCACAGGATGACGATGAGCAGACCGACGAACTGGGACAGGGGGAACGACCCCTGCATAATGCCGAGCACTGCGCTCGCGATGGACAGGATGACGCCGATGATCGACAGCACGAAAAACGGTCCGATCTTCTGGGGGTTCTTCGCGCCGCGCTTGCCGAGCAATCCGAGGATCAGATAGACGACGCCCGAAACGAGGGAGCCCACGCCCAAAATCACCGAGACCGCCGCCGCGTCCAACGCCGACCCGTCCACGTCGATCGCCTGGCCGGCGATGCCGGGAAGCGATGCCCCGAAGCACAGAAACGCGCCGAGCAGAATCATGAGGATCGCGTAGATGATCACGATGATGGATACAACCTTCAACGCTTTCTGAGAACCTGACATTCGTTTTCCTTTCATCCCAGCCTTACGATTCGCCGCACAGCGCGCATCGCGCTTGCGCACTGCCCCGACAAGGCGCAGCCGCATCTGCGGCAAGACCGTTCCTAGGGTAGCACCGCGCAGAAAAACCGGGTCTTGTTTTTCGTCGGTTCAACTTCTCGTTGCGTTTGTTGACATGCCTTTTTACGTATCCATATCATGAGGGCATATGTCGAAAGCGCAGACGATCACCGCCCGAACGCACAGGAACAGCCCGTGAACATAAATCAAGTGAAATACTATATCTCCGCCGTCGATTGCGGGAGCTTTTCCGCCGCGGCAGCGGAGCACTACATCACCGCACAGGGCGTGTCGAAGGCGATCGCCGATCTCGAGCACGAATTCGGTTTGCAGTTGCTCGTGCGGAAAAACCGCGGCGTCGAACCGACCGCATTCGGCAAGGAGTTCTACAAGCAGGCGAGAGTGACGGAGCTCAGCTTCGACAGCCTCGAACAGTTCGCACGCAATTACGTCGAAGCCCCCGACGGAACCCCGACCCTCGATTTGCTGATCTGCGCCCCGAGTTTCATCGGGATGGGCAGAGTGAGCACCAACGTTGCGGCTTTCGTACGCAAGAACCTCGGCATCAACACCACCGTTTCGTACGGGTCGCCTAGCCAATGCCTAACAGCCCTGAAGAGCGGGTCCGCCGATGCTGCAATATCGCTTGGCGAAATCACGGTTCCCGGCATCGACTGCGACCCCATCGGGATGATCCCCTGCGGCATCTTGATAGCGAAAAGCCACCCGTTCGCCGCGATGAAAAGCATCCGCGTAGCCGATCTCGACAATCTGAGCATCGCATTGTGGCCCGATCACGATTTTTTCAACGCCGCCGCCCTGAAGCGCTTGGATCAAAAGGGGGCAGCCATCGGTCCCGCCCCGATCGAAGCGGACGTTCGGGACTTCACCGAGTTTCTCGGATCGGGGGGAGCTTTGGTCGTACCCTACATCTCCGCCATCGACGAGGGAGGAATCCAATCCGTCTCCATCCCCTTCGATCGAAGCGAGGGAATAGCCACGCCGCTGTGCCTCTCCAACAGATCGCTGAATCCCGCGCCGAAAGTCATCGCACTGAAGCGCTTCTTCAAGGCGGCAAAACGATTCATTTCCGAATCGCAGGCTTCCGAAATCCTCACCCAAGTCCAGCACGTTTCAAATACTAGGTAATACATTATTTATCTGCTATAATCGTCGCGCTTCAACTTATCGTTGCACTTTGTTGACACCCGTCCGAGGGCACCCATAATAAGCGGTGCCGCCTTTTTGCTCCATGCGTTTTCCAAAGGCAAAACCGCACTCGCTTCGCAAGGGAACGCTTTGAATATCAACCAAGTCAAATACTTCATCTCGGTCGTTGAATGCGGCAGCTTCTCATCGGCTGCTTCCGAGCAGTTCATCACGGCACAGGGCATGTCGAAGGCGATCGCCGATCTCGAAGCCGAAGTCGGCGCCCAGCTGCTGACCCGAAAGAACCGCGGCGTCTCTCCCACCGATTTCGGCTTCGAGTTCTACGAACGCGCCAAGCTGGTTATGAGCTGCTACGAAGACCTCGAATCGTTCGCGCGCGGCTACAAGCACCGCGCCGAGGGATCGCAGGTGTTCAACGTCTACATCTGCATTCCCGCATTCGGCTCGAAGGAGAAGGTCAGCGTCAACGTTGCCAAGTTCGTCAGGGCGAACCTCGGTGTCGAAGCGGAGGTTTCGTTCGGTTCGAAAAGCGAATGCCTTGCCGCGCTCGACAGCGGAGATGCCGATGCGGTAATCGCCATCGGCGAGGCCGAAGTGCCCGGATACGAATGTCTGCCGGTCGGCAAGCTTCCTTGTGGCGTGCAGATAACCAAGCGCAGCCCCCTTTCGCAACAGCCCTACATCAGGCTTGCCGATCTCGCCGATACGAGAGTCGCGCTCTGGCCTAACTACGATTTTTTCAACGACACCATCCAACGGCTGCTCATCGAGAAGAACGCGCCGTTCACTCCGCATCCGGCCGATCGATCGATCAGAAGCCTCATCAAACTGTACGCAGTCGGCAGCGCCGTTCTGCTCCCGCGCATTGCAGCGCTCGACGTGGACATCCTGCAAACCACGCCCGTATCGTTCCATCCCGATGAGGGCCTCTACGTTCCCCTGTACATTATCGGCCCAGCAAGGAAAAGCTCCCCCGCTTTTGCGGCGTTCTGCAACCTCGCGGCCGCGCACAACAATCACGCTTCGGCAACAAGCACCGCGCAAACCATCGCGCAGGTTATCCCCTCAGACGAAGAAGGCGAATAGCGAACCGGGCGGCACGGGCAACAGATCGATAACCGAGCGCACACGACAACCGCGACGCAGCTCGTTCTTCCGTATAATCGGGGGCATCGCATGAAGACGCCGCATTGAAGCAGAGCAGCCGGGAAGCGGTCGTGCGACAGCTTGAAGGAGTATCGCCATGCCAGCGCTTTATCGCCTAACCGACCGCCTCGAAGCCCTCGACCCAGAGCAAGGGACCGACCCCGCGCAGCCCGTCATCGAAGTGCTGCGAACCGATGAGCTCGATTCGATCGGCATCGGGGATATCGACGCGCTCGAATCGCTGCGCAGCCTCGCCTCGTCGCAGAGCTCCTACGTCGATGCCTTCCCCGACTGCATGATCGGATCGCTTTCGATTCCCAACAAGAACGACTTGCTCGACGAACCCTCGTGCTTCGGCTTCTACCTCGATCAGATGCGCCTGATATTCGTCGACGACGGAAACATCTGCGAATCGATTCTCAACAGCATCGCCAAAGCCCGCCCTGCGTGCAACCTCACTGTCGCCCGCGTACTGTACGAGTTCCTCAAGTTCACCGTCAAAGACGATACGCTGTTTCTCGCAGACGTCGAAGACAAGCTCGGCGACACCGAGGAGAACATCCTCGACAGAAAACGACACGTAACGAACCATCATATGCTGCAGGTCAGGAGAAAGATCCTCAAGCTCGACAATTACTACCAGCAGCTATCCGATATGAGCAGCATCATGAGCGAAGACGAGCACCACATGCTCGCCAAAGAGGAGCGGCGCCTGTTCCATCTGTTCTCGCAGCAAGCCGATCGGCTCATGCAGCGCGCGCAATCCCTCAAGGATTACAGCCTGCAGCTGCGCGAGCTCTACCAGATGCAGATCGATACGCAGCAGAACGAGATCATGCGTTGGTTCACCGTGATCACCACCATCTTCGTACCGCTGACGTTGATTACAAGCTGGTACGGCATGAATTTCCAGAACATGCCCGAGCTCGCTTCGCCCTACGCGTATCCGATCATCATCGTCGTATGCGTTGCGCTTATCGTCGTGGAGCTCGGCTTCTTCAAGAAGAAGAAGTGGCTCTAACGCGGATCACCGCCCAAGGGAAGCCGTTCGGCCGCAGGGGCGCTCGCATCTGCCGTCAGGAGGTCGCCCGGCACAACCGGCTCGGCCTTCTGGGGATCTTCGGAGGCGCCGGCGAAAGATGCGTCTTGCGCCGGCGACGCAGCTTTCGCAGGATCGGCGGGGGCATCGTCGGCCTCGGATCTCACGAATTTCGGATCGGGGGATTCGGCCAGCAGCGCGCCGAGCGTACGGAAATCGGCTTCCATGATGTCGCGCTTGCTGCGGTCGTAGATGGCTGCGGCGGGATGGAAGATCGGGAACACCTTGAACTTACCCGCCTGCTGCAACTTCCCGTGTAACCTCGTTATCCCCACGTCGGTTTTCAGGATGAACTTCGTCGAGAAGTTGCCGAGCGTTACGATGAACTCCGGATCGATCGTGCGCGTCTGTTCGCGCAGGTACGGCGTGCACAGCGTGATCTCATCGGGTTGAGGGTCGCGGTTTCCGGGAGGCCGGCACTTGAGCACGTTCGCTATGTAAATGTCTTCGCGCACGAGTCCCGCAAACGCGAGGAGCTCGTTGAGATATTGCCCCGCCGCACCGACGAACGGCTCTCCTTGAAGGTCTTCGTTCTTGCCCGGCGCTTCGCCGACGATCATAACGCGAGCATGAGGGTTTCCCACCCCGAATACGATCTGCGTGCGGCCCTCGCACAGCGCGCATTTCTTGCACGCCTCGACTTCCGATCTGATCTGCCCCAAAGGGATATGCGGTTTCTTCATAGCTGTCCGTTCCGTTCCTGCCTCGCCGCCTTGCCGAACACTGACGCCACCCGTTGCCGCCACGCGCCGATGAGCTTCGACGCGGCGCATGTTCGCTTCGCCGCTCATACGTATACGCGCGGCATACGATGCGAGAAGCCGATGACTATTTCGTGCTGCACCGTGCCGAGCATGTTCGCCATATCGTCCACCGTCACCACCGAATCGCCCTGACGGCCCACGACGATCACCTCGTCGCCGATCTGCGGGTCAAGCCTGCGGCGGTTGCCGTACACGCGCATATCGACCTCGAACATGCACTGATCCATACAGATGTTGCCCACCTGGCGGCAGCGCTGCCCGTCGAGGATCACATCGGTTCTGCCCGAAAGCTCACGGCGAAACCCGTCGGCATAGCCGAGTGGCAGGGTGCATATCTTCACGCTGCCAGGGCTGCGGTACTGCATCCCGTAGCTGACGCCCTCGCTCATGGGCACGAGCTTCACTTCGGTGATGCGCGCATGCACGCTCATCGCAGGGCGAAGCTCGACCATGCGACGTGTTTCCTGGCAGGGATGGAACCCGTAGAGGGATATGCCGAGACGCGCCATGTCGAAGTGCACATCGGGATAGCGGATGATGGCCGCCGAATTGGCGGTATGCACGATACCGGGGTTGATTCCCGCCGCGCGCATGGCGTTGATGGCCTCGAGGAACCGTTTGGCCTGTATTTGGAAGTCGAGGGTTTCGGCGCAATCAGCCGTCGCAAAATGTGTGAACGTGCCCACCAGATCGAGCGCTCGATGAAAGCTGACCTGCGTCATGAACTCGACGACCTCGTCGTGGCGTATGCCGATGCGGTTCATGCCGGTGTTTATCTTCAGGTGGTACGGAGCCCTCACGCCGAAGGCATCGGCCGCCTCGCCGTACTGGATGGCGAATTCGGGCGTGTAGATCGTCGGCATCACTTTGTAGGCGAGCAAAAGCGGGATCGACGTTATCGGAGGCTCGGCCAACACAAGAACAGGCGCGTTGATGAGCGCTTCACGAAGTTCGATGGCCTCGTCGACCGTTGCCACCCCAAGGTACTCGGCACCCGAGTTGAGCGCGGTCTTCGCAACCTTGACCGCTCCGTGCCCGTATGCGTCCGCTTTTACGACGGCCATAAGCTTCTTGCCGCGCCCGATGCACTGCCGAGCTACGCCGACGTTGTGCCTGATTGCGGCAAGATCGATTTCGACCCACGCCCACCTGCGGTCACGGGCCGGGATGGTCGCCAGCTTCTCGGGGTCGAAGGCGAGCTTACCCGAAGGCGATATGACATCGCGCGCAAAGTCGATCGGCCTTTTAGCGTTCTTCTGGGAATACATGCTCGAATAATCGCTGCGTTGCTCGCTCACGAAAAATGCCTTTCTCTCAGCTCGGTCTTAGTATAGCGCACCGAATATGAACACGGCAGCGTTCGGTTCGACTGCATGAAGATTTCGTCCGCCCTCAAACGGTGTTTGGGTACGCGGAACGAGGAGAACGCATCAGCGACTTTCGATGCGCTATCGAATTCCCAGCACGTTCCCGAGATGTCGGAATCGGGCACGAAATTGGACCTGTGGCAATTATTATCAATAAATTTATCTTCTTACCAGCTTGGGGTTCGGCATAGCGCCTGATCAACGAGATGGCTTTGCTTCGATCATAGTTTATTACTGCATTACCTTTTGACAGGCCTCAAAATTCGTGCCACAGCCCAGGTCGCAGGGCCGATATCGCGCTTGCAGCATCGTCTGCAGTCGCGCGCAAACCCATCCGCCAACCTTCTTGCCGGTCGATGGGTGCAGCTCGGTCTCCCGCACAGGCGAACCGAGCATAGGCGATGCCCGAAGACGACGAGCGTTGCGTTTATCCGTTCAGCGTTTCCAGCAACTCGAGCAGTTCTTGGCGGCTGTGGATATCGAGCTTCGTGTAGATATGCTTGCTGTGCGTACGCACCGTGTTCTCGGAAATGACGAGCTTTTCGGCGATGACCGCAACGCTGTGACCGCGCGCGATGAGCTCCATGACCTCGGTTTCCCGCGAAGAAAGACCGTATGCGTCCTTGAGGTCGAAGCACTGCTTCGAGAGGCGGTCGCGAATCGTGCCGAAGTCCTCGGAGGGAGACGGCCGATTACGCCGCTTTTTCTCCACGGAGCGACGTTTCGCGGTATCGGAGCGACGCTTCTTCCCCGGCTTATCCCCTCGGAGGCTATCGGCGTCCTCGGCCCTTATTCCACTCGCATCTTGATCGCCCGGAGAATCCTGCGAAATCCGCACGGGCTCGCGTCGAAGGGGCAGAAATTCGATAGGATCGGCCTGGACGGCAGCCCTCCCCGTTAGGTTCTTGAACAGGGTACCGCTTGCCGCCAAAAGCGTGAGCCCGAGCACGTAGCTGGAAATCATTGCCACCACGAACAACCATTCAGACCCCATCGACGATACCGAATCGGAGAGCCATCCAAGGAGAAAGCCGAGGCTCTGCATGAGGTAGACCACACTGCCGAAAAACGCGTAGATGAACACGGGGTTGATGCCGCGATCGCGCGAAACCTGCGCGCACTGCATCATCATAAGCATAAGCACCAGAGAAAACACCATGTACGTAAGCGCGGCAAACAGGTTCAGGTAGAATGCGCCGAGAAACGGCAGGAGCAGAAACCCCGTGATGATGAGCGGATACACGACGCGAAACACCGTGGTGAGGCCAAACCGAAAACTCGCCCGATACCACAGCACCAACAGCACCGCAGCCGAAATGAACGAGCCGAGCATCGAGGCTACGTTGACAACGGTGCTGACCTCCTGATGAAGCAGCGCGATGCCGCGGATTACACCGCTTGCGAACGCAAGCGCGCCCACACAGAGGGCACTTCGCCAAAAGTCGCTCATAACCTGTCGATACACACGCGGATGCTGGCGCGGCACATCCTCGAACATCGGCTGATCGACTTTCATTTCTCGTACGCTCAGCGCTACGCACAATCCGCATAGCGGTACGAATACGAGCGGAATGAGAAATGCGGTGAGTGCAATGGGGACGAGGTAGAGCGCGAAATATATAAACGGCGCAAGCGCAGTTCCGACCATCAGCCGCAAGTTGCCTTCCTCCGATGGCAACGAGGCGAAGTAGCGCTGCCAGAGCATGAACAGCCCAGCGCAGCCGACACCGAGCAGGACGCCTCCCCCGCCTACGAGCACAAGCGTAAAATCAGCCAGGTACATCGCGCCGATGAGGCACGCCGACCCGGTGAACACCATGATGGCCGAAAGCGATACGAGCATGCGGCGCGCTTCGTGCGGAAACCAATACGATCCGAACACGCTTGCAAGAAACGCTCCCCAAAACGCGAGCGATTGAGCAAGGAAAAAAGTCAGGGTGACTTCGGCGGTTTGAAATTCAAGGGGAAGAAACGGAAAGATGCCCGCCCACGTGGACGTAGCATTTACGGTAAGGAAAAAGGCATAGCCCCAACTCGATACATGCGGCTTGAAAGCCATGCGGCGGCCTCCTCCCTCAAGCTTTGCACGCGCCCCGCTATGCGATATGCTCACTATACCGAATGATCGGTTAAAGCCGCAGGTGGATTAATCACATGATGCTTAAATCACATGCGCCATGTGATTAATCCACCAGCTCGTTCCATTAGGGTTGAGCATGACGAGCAATCCGCAAAGAAGGAGGGACTATGGATTTCAAAGACGAGACAACCCTATCACGCCGAACCTTCGTCAAAGGTTCGCTGGCAGGCCTCGCGCTTGCAGGAGCAGCGGGATCGGCGGCGCTCTACGGCTGCACTCCCGCTGAAGAGAAAGAGCAGAGCGGCGAAGGCGCACCGGCCGAAGAAGCCGATCAGATCGTGTGGAGCCAATGCGTTGTTAACTGCGGCGGCGCTTGCGCGCTCAGATGGCACACCAAAGACGGAAAGCTCCTGTACGCCGAGACCGACAACACTGGAGATGCCGAAAAACTCCAGGTGCGTGCCTGTTTACGAGGCAGATCGTTACGGCGATGGGTCAATTCCCCCGATCGGCTCATGCATCCCATGAAACGCTCCGGCAAACGAGGCGAAGGCATGTTCGAACAGATTTCTTGGGATGAAGCGCTTGATGAAATCGCAAGCAAACTTACCGAAACCATTGAGAAATACGGTAACGAAGCCGTCTACATAAACTACGGCAGCGGCGTCGGTTCTGTAACCAGCAGGGTGTTTCCCCGACTGATGAATCTGATGGGCGGATATCTCAAATACTATTACGACTACTCCACCAACATGATGCAAGCGGGAATGCCCTATACATTTGGGGAGGATTGGACCGACGGAGGAAGCAAATTCTCATCTTCGATGTCGGAAGCCAAGAACTCCGATCTTATCGTATTGTTCGGCAACAGCCCAGCGGAAACGAGAATGGGCGGAGCGAACATCGTATACGACTACACCCAGGTGAGGGAGTCGGGGCCACGAATCATCAGCGTAGACTACCGGCTTAACGAATCCTCGTCGGGGCAAGTCGATGAGTGGGTTCCGATTAGGCCGGGTACCGACGCGGCTCTCGTCAACGCCATCGCCCATGAGTTCATTGTCAACGATCAGGTAGATAAAGAGTTTCTCGATACCTACTGCATCGGATACGACGAAGACACGATGCCCGAGTCAGCCAAAGGGCAGAATAAATCGTACAAAGACTATATCATGGGTACCGGCTACGACATGACCGAGAAAACCCCTGAGTGGGCTGCGCCCATCACACAAATCCCAGCGGATCGCATCCGCAGCCTCGCATCCGATATCGCGAACGCGAAAGCGCCATTCATCGCACAAGGATGGGGTCCTCAAAGGCACAGCAACGGAGAGAACACCTCACGTGCCATATGCATGATCCCCATGCTCATCGGGCAAATTGGCCTCCCTGGAACAAATACGGGCTCTCGAGAAGCCAATCCGGACGGTATCGTAGGAGGCATGCCGAAGGGTGACAATCCCGTAAAAACATCCATCAACTGCTACCAATGGCTGAACGCGGTAGACCACGGCGAGAAAATGACCGCTGCGAAAGACGGGGTTCGCGGCACCGACAAGCTCAAGACAGGGATCAAGTTCATCTGGAATTATGCGGGCAATACCATCACGAACCAGCACGGCGACATAAACAAGGTTCACGAGATTCTGCAAGACGAGACCAAATGCGAATTCATCGTAGTTATCGACACCGTACTTACCGACTCGGCCCGCTATGCAGATATTCTTCTCCCCGACGCCATGCGCGCCGAACAGCCCCACATGGCGGGAAACGGATATGCCGAATACTATGACGGCGTTATTCTCGGCGCTCAAGCTCAGGAAGCACCGGGCGAAGCAATGCGCGAATACGACATCGTATCCAACTTAGCAGAAAAGCTTGGAAAGAAAGATGAATTCACCGAAGGTAAAACCCAGGAAGAATGGATCGAGGAACTCTATAAGAAAGCAGCGGACGCCGACGGAAACATGCCTTCTTGGGAGGAAATGCAAGAGCAGGGCATTTTCAAAAGAGAATTGAACCCCGTAATAGGCCTTAAGGATTTTCGCGATGATCCCGAGAGCAACCCCCTTGAAACACCATCAGGGAAACTAGAGATCTACTCCGAAAGCCTTGCTGAAGCAGCAATGCAAATGGAGCTCGAAGAAGACGAGATCGTAACACCTATTCCTGTATTTGATCCAGGATTTCAGGGATACGGAAGCGTGACCGACGAGTATCCGCTCTACTGTTCGAGCTTCCATTTCAAAGGCAGGACCCATTCGTCTTACGGTGGAGTCGACGAGTTGAAGCAAGTCTGCCGCCAGCAAATGTGGATCAATCCCGCCGACGCCGAATCTCGCAATATCGAGAACGGAGACATGTGCGCCGTTACGAGCCCCGCAGGAACGATTCGCATCGAAGCACGCGTGACCCCACGCATCATTCCTGGCACCGTAGGCATTCCGCAAGGCGCATGGCATGACGCTGACATGACGGGAGACCGCATCGACAACGGGGGCTGCATCAACACGCTGACAACGTATCGGCCATCCCCGCTTGCCAAAGGCAACGGCGTTCATTCCATCATCGTCCAAGTGGCGAAGGCGTAAGGGGGTATCACGATGACTCAATACGGATTCTACTTCGACAGCTCGCGCTGCACCGGATGCAAGACCTGCGAGATGGCCTGCAAGGATTACAAAGACCTCTCCCAGACGGTCGCGTTTCGCAAGGTGTACGACTACGAGGGCGGAACGTGGACTGCGGCCGACGACGGATCGTACACCACCGACGCCTACGCCTACCACGTGTCGCTCGCCTGCAACCACTGCGACATGCCCGCCTGCATGGGCGCATGCCCTTCGGGCGCCATCGACAAGGATCAGAAAACCGGCATCGTGCGCATCCACGACGATAAGTGCACGGCTTCGGGAGCCTGCGTGGAGGCTTGCCCCTACAACGTGCCCATCCTCGATACCGAGAAGGGCTACGCCGTCAAATGCGACCTCTGCTACGATCGCGTGACGAACGGGCAGAACCCCATCTGCGTCGAAGCGTGTCCGCTGCGCGCTCTCGAGTTCGGCGAGATCGAGGATCTGCGCGCGAAATACGGCGACACCGCAGCCATCGCGCCCATGCCCTCCCCCGACGAAACGCAGCCCAACATCGCCATCAAGGCATGCGATGCCGCCAAGGAACCCGGCGACAGCACGGGCTCCATCGCAAACGAAATGGAGGTCACCGGCACCCCCGCCGCATAGCGCTTCCCTTTCACTTCCCGAGCGGCACCGCGCATACGACCACGGTGCCGCTCTCCTGCGGATCACGCCCAAACCCGCCTGCCCGAATATACCGTGCCGCCCGACGTAAAAACGGGTCATCCGCGTATAATCGACGCAGGAAGATAGGATTCGAATCGGAGCAACACGGTATGCAATACGGCTTCTTCTTCGACAACGCACGGTGCACTGGCTGCAAAACCTGCGAGCTGGCCTGCAAAGACTACAAGGGGCTCGATGCGAGTCGCACGTATCGTCGCGTCATCGATTACGAAGGAGGCACCTGGGAAACCTCACCCGACGGATCGGTCACCCAAAACTGTTTCGTCTACCATATCTCGCTCGCATGCAACCATTGTTCCGATCCAGCGTGCACTCGCGTCTGCCCCACGGGGGCCATGCATAAGGACGACCTCGGCTTAGTCTGGCCCGATGCAACCAAGTGCATCGGCTGCGGATATTGCACGATGGCCTGTCCGTACCATGCGCCGGTCATCGACCAGGTATCGAAAAAGAGCAGCAAGTGCGATGGGTGCAGGGAACGCATCGCGACGGGGAGCAAACCCATCTGCGTCGAAGCCTGTCCGCTTCGGGCGCTCGATTTCGCAGAGACAAGCGAACTGCTGAGCACCCACCCCGAATGCGCCTCGAGCATCCTCCCCCTCGCCGAACCCGAGTACACTCATCCGAACCTTTTCATCAACGTCTCGGATGCGGCAGCCTATGCTTCCGAGCACGGCAAGGGGCACATCGCCAATTACGATGAGATCGATTAGCGAACGGAAACACGTATGAACAGCGGATTCGACGAACTATCTCTCGCGGTGTTCACGACGCTCGCCCCCGGCGGCGTCATCGCATTCATATGCATGGCACTCGCCATGTTCAAATCCCCCATCGGCAAACAAGAGGAAATGAAACTCAACCGCTATCTCGCCGTCCCCATCGCCGTAGCGCTCATAGGCTTCATCGCCTCCGCAACGCATCTCGGTACACCCGCAAACGCCCTCCATGTGTTTTCGGGCATCGGCAGATCGCCTCTATCGAACGAGGTTCTTTCAGCGGTGGCATTCCTCTTCCTCGCAGGCTCCTACTGGATGATGGCGTTCAAAGAGCGCTTCCCCAAGGCTTTGGCGCGTATCTGGATCGCCGCCGCAATAGCAGCCGGCGTTCTTTTCATCGCAATGACCTCGCTTGCCTATTCGGTAAGCACGGTCCCTACCTGGGATACCGCGTTTACGCCGGCAAACCTTGTATTCTCGGCGCTCTTAGCCGGCCCCGTCCTTGCCCTGTTCTCCATCGCCTGCGCGAACCTCGATTCTCGCGCTATGGGAATCGCGCTCGTCGCCTTGGCGGGAATCGCGCTGACGGCAGGCTCCATCACGTTGTTCATGCACGAAGCCACGCTTTCGGGCATCGCGAACAACGAGATAACAGCCGCGCAGCTCGTTCCCGAGTACCTGGCGACCATCTGGGCTCACGTGGCAATCGGATCCGCCGGAATCGCATGCGCCGCCGCATCGCTCAAGAAGACCGTCTCGCGCAGGGGCGTCTTCGCTTTGCGCCTGGTCGCCTGCCTGTTGGTTTTCGCCGCCGTATTCGCCACGCGGGCGGACTTCTACTTCCTCCACATGACCGTCGGGTTTTAACGGATCGCCGACCGCTTAATACGATACGGCTGCGGGGCGGTCGGCCCCAGGTTCAGTGGCCTTCCCCGGCCATCATCGAAACGGCATGGCCGAGAGCGGGAAGCACGCCTTCCCAGTTTTCGACGGCGGCCTTCTTGCTGCCCGGCAAGTTGATGACCAGAACGCGACCGCGCTGCATGCACAACGCGCGGGACAGCATGGCGTGCGGCGTGATGGCCAGGCTGTGGGCGCGCATCGCTTCGGCGATGCCGGGAACGTTGCGATCGCACACGTCCTGCGTGGCCTCCGGCGTCACATCGCGCAACGACAGACCGCTGCCCCCGCACGTCAACACCACATCGACCTTCAGCTCATCGGCCGCCTTGACGATGGCAGCCGAAATGTCGGCCCGCTCGTCCTTCACGATCACATGGCTTGCGCACTCCCATCCCGCATCGGCGATGCGCTGTTCAAGTGCCGCCCCTGCGGTATCTTGGCTTATGTCTCGCGTGTCGGAGCAGGTGACGATCGCAAAGCGAACCGGTTTATCGGACATAGTCGGACTCCTTCTCGTAGGATCGGGCAGGCGATTATATGCTGCGGCGGTCGGCCAGGTAGCAGCCAACTGCCGGCCGTCGCAGCTGAGGGGGCATCTTTACAGGCTGAGTTCCTCAGCCACATCGAGCAGCACGCATTCGACAACCGAACCCGCCGTACGGGACTCCAGCCCCTCGGGCATGATCGCCATGCAGTTGCTGCGCTGGATAACGCCGAACAACCCTGAACTCTGGTTCTTCGCAGGAGCAACGATATATTCGCCCTCGTCGTTCTTGTAGAGCGTCGAACGCAAAAAGATTCGACGCGGATCGTTCTTCTTCACATCGCGCGAAAGCTTCGCCTTGATACGCGGGCGCTCGAAATAACGGTAACCCTGCATCTTGCGGAGCGCCGGCCGGATGATCATCTCGAAGCCGACATAGGCGGCAGCGGGATTGCCGGGCAAACCGAACACCGGCTTCCCGTCGACGATACCGAACGTCTGGGCCTTGCCGGGACGCATGTTGACCGTCGTCATCAAAAGCTCGCCCAACCGCTCGACCACCGGCTTGATGAAGTCGAAATCGCCGTTCGATGCTCCTCCGCTCGTGATGACGAAGTCATGGGTCGCGGCGGCCGTTTTCACCGCATCGGCAAGAGCGTCCTCGCTGTCTTCCACGATGGGAAGGATATCAGGGACGCCGCCGGCTGCCTGCACGCTTGCCGCAAGCGCGTAGCTGTTGGAATTGCGGATCTTTCCGCCCGTTGGCACTTCGGTGGGATCGACGAGCTCCGATCCGATGGAGATGATGGCAACGCGCGGGCGCTCGTAGGTGGTCACGCTGGTGATGCCGCAGCCCGCAAGAAACCCGATGCCCGCACAGCTTATAACCTCGCCGGCTTCGACGATGGCCTCGACGGCCTTCGCCTCTTCCCCGGCTTCGCGGATGTTCGAGCCGATCTTTGCCGGCGCTGAAAACGACACGATGCTGCCGGGCTTGCCGTCGCCCTCGACGGGTTCTACGATCTCGTACTTCACTACCGTATCGAGCGCTTCGGGGATCGGTGCGCCCGTCATGATGCGGACGCACTCGCCGCGTTCGACCGGGCCGTCGTACCAGTCGCCTGCCGCAACTTCGGCGATAACCTTCAGCTGCACGGGATCCTGTTCGTTCGCCTGCTCGATATCGGCGGCGAACAGCGCGTATCCGTCCATGGCGGAATGCGCGAACGGCGATATGTCGATATCGCTCGCCAGGGCGTCAGCGCTCACGCGGCCGACGACATCGAGCAGAGGAACGGTTTCGGTGGGCAGCGGTTCGACATGCGAAAGCACAAGCGAACGGGCCTCTTCGAGCGAGATCATTTCCGTCATGTATCCTTCTCTCCCCTACGAAAACGTGAACGGGCAAAAGCCTATTCCAGCAGATTTCCCGCCACGCGTCGAACAATGCACGTCGTCCATTATAGCGCTAGAAGAATAAGATTAGTTGAGAGGTTTACGCAGAACTCGGAAGCGCCGCTTACGGCACTCGCGACCCGCCGAAGCAGACGAATCTCCGATGCCTCACGCTTCGATCGTCAGAACGTCGGCGAAGCCCGTCACTTGAAAGACCTCGGCAACGTACTCGTTGGGATGGCGTACGACGAAGACGCCCTTGCGCGCCTCCATGGCCTTGTGGGCCTGCAAAACGACGCGCAAGCCCGCGCTCGAAACGTACTCGACGGCGGCTATGTTGAGTACGAGCGTCTCGACTCCTGCAAGCGTATCGGCATTTGCCACGATGCTCTCAAGGCTCGGCGAGGTCAACGTGTCGAGCCTTCCGTCAAGCGTCAATACCAGCGTTGCGCCCTCGCGCTGTTCGGTGATTTCCATGCGTGCGTCCTTTCGCTCTAGACAAACTTCTTTACGATATGCAGTACGTTCATGCCGCCCGTTCGCTCGTAGCGAACGTCGTCGGCACGCTCCTTCACGAGCAGGATCCCGAGGCCGCCGATCCGATCGTCTGAGCCCATCCCGACCTTCTCGGGCTGAAACGACAGCGGATTGTAGGCGATTCCCCCATCGCTGATCGTCAGGTGCAGGCAGCGTGCCCGCTCGTCGATCGCCGCCTCTACCTTCACGGGCTGTATCGGCTGCCCCTCGGGAAACCCGTAGTGCGCTATGTTGACGAACACCTCTTCGCTGATCAGCATTAGGTCGAGATACGTCCGATCCGTGCAATCCGCACGCTCGGTCAAAGGCTTCAGGAAGGCGAACAGGTCGTCGAGGTACCGATCGTCAGGCGGGAACTCCGTCGATACGACGGGCAGGTTCCACGAGAAAGCCAGCAGGGAGATGTCGTCGGCCTGATCCACACCGTCGGCGAAGCGATCGACCGCCTCGACCGCCTGCGCAATCGCCGCCTCGGCATCTGCGCCTGCTGCCGTATGCAGCACGTCTTCGAACCGGCGGGTGCCGAACAGCTCCTGCTTGGCATCGACCGCCTCGGTGACGCCATCGGTGTACATGAGCAGCCCGTCGCCGGGCGACAGGTCGATCGTAGCGGAAGCGTACGAGACGGTATCGAGGGCGCCCATGACGAACCCGGGCGCCACGTCGAGCCATCCGCTCCGAACGCCGCGGCGCAGCCACGGGGGATTGTGCCCCGCGTTCGCGTAGGTGACGGTCCCCGTTTCGGTATCGAGGATGCAGGCGAACACCGTCACGAACAGGGAGGCCTCGTTGTGGTCGCACAGGGCTCGGTTCGCCAGCGTGAATGCGCTCCCAACATCGTTGCGGTGCAGTATCTGCTCCCTGATCTCGGTCAGCGCGCGCATCATGAAAAGCGCCGCGGGAACGCCCTTGCCCGACACGTCGGCTATCACGAACCCGACCGCATGGGGCCCCGCGTCGAACACGTCGTAGAAATCGCCGCCGACCTCTTTCGCCGTCCTCATGACGCCCGCGACATCCAGCTGATAGCGCTCGGAGAAATACGAGAAGTCGTGGGGCACGGCACCGTTCTGGATGGTGCTGGCGATATCGAGCTCGGCGGCGGTCCGTTCGCGCTCCGCCGTCGCTTCGGAGAGTTCGCCGATGTAGCGCGCCAGATCGGCGCGCATCTTGTTGGTCGAGGCGAAAAGATCGCGCATCTCGTGGCGAGGCGCCGTCCCCTTGAGATCGACGTCGGAAACCGCGAGGCTTCCCCGGCCAGGATCGTGCGCAGCCACCTGCTCGACGAACGTGCGCGATGCCTCGGTGAGCACTTCGATCGGGCGCGTGAAGCGCTTCTCGAGCGCATGCACGACGCTGAGCAGAGGAGCGAAAACGGTCGCGGTCAACACGGCGGCCATGATGTAGATCGACCCGATCAGCTGCGCAAAATCCGCATTGGGCTCGAAAAAGCGGGGTGCATACGTGAGGCCGACGAGTACGAGGATGGCGCATGCCGCCCCGAAGGTGACGGCGAAGGTCGTCCGCTGCGAGAGGTTCATCGTCTTGCGCTGGCGGTACCGCAACCGTATCCAGGGCGGAGCCAAAGGCTCGAGCGGCAGCCGATCGAGCACGATGAGGGTCGGTATCCCCAGATACACGAGGAATATGACGTTGTTCAGCCAGCGGATGAGGTGAATGTCGAACGCGACCATCGTATCGAGCTCAAAGGGAACGAGCAGCACGCTTACCACGATCGCATCGAGAAGCGCGAGGGCCATGAACAAGGCTACATTCGCCGACGAGTCCAGGCGGGGGAACGGGTGCTCCGACTTCCTCATCACCACGTACCAGATCAGGTACGGTACGGCGTTGTAGGCGATCTGTATGGCGAAGTAGGCCGCCAAAAGCACGGGATCCGACTCGTACAGCATGTCGGATGCGAGATTGCCCACGGCGCACCCGAGGATGCCCGGCACGCCGAAGAACAGCCCCAGCACCGGCCCCAACCCCGAAGCAGGCCTTACCTGGGTATCGGTATTGAAAAGCGGAATCTCCAAAAAAGCCTGGAGCACCGCGAAGTACAGCACCGCGCACCCGACGCATGCGAGCGCCGCGTAGGCTACGCGATGCGCTTCGCTGAACCTCTCTTTCTCGTCGCTTGGCTGCATCATGGGCGCTCGCAGCCGCAGACCCGTTCGATGACCGAGCAGAACGAGCGGGGGCTCCACTGCCGATCGTCGACGAATATGCCGTCGAACAGGCCTTCGCCCAGATAGGAAACCGCCTCGTCTTCGCCTGTGCAGCCCCCGTAGAACACGGGAATGTCGATCGGCGCATCCGGTACGGCTTTTCGCAGCGCGCCCCTGATGGCGGCAAGGCGCGCCTCGACGTAGCCGCGCGGCGTTTTGCACGCGCGCTCCCCCATCGACCAGGCATGCTGGTAGACCACCCCNCCGCCAGGGCCATATCGGCGCCCAAGAGCTGCAGGCGCTCAAGCGAAAGCTCGCCCGCTATCTCGCACGCATACGGCGAAGCAACATCCTGAGCGGCCACCTTCACATACCTCCTGTCCACGCTCGCAAGCACTTCGGCGAGCGCCGCAGTCGGCACGAACACGAACAGCATCATCGCGCTCTTGCGCTCGAAGCGCTGCGAAGCCGCGACGATCGCAGCGATGTCCTCGACGATCTCGGCGGCTTCGCGAACCCGCATGAAGCTGTAGCAGAAGAATCTCAGTGCCATGTATCACCACTCCTTATCACGATACGCATCCTGCATGTTTTCGGTCTCGACTCAGCAGCACCAGCGTGTCGTTGAGGCCGAGGGTGCGGGCGTACTCGACCCGCTCGGCCATCGCGCGCATCACCGTGATGCCGGTGAACTCTTCTGCGCTGCCACGGGGCGCCGTAAGCGCATCGAGCGCCACGCCGCCATCGCGGACGGCGATCCGAATCTCGTCGGGATCGATGCGCACGAGCACATCGACGCCCACCGGGTTGGCTGCCTTGGACGCCGAGCGGCCCCGATCGCACGGGGCGTTCGTCTCGGCGATGTTGACAACGGCCTCTTCGACCATGAGCCCGACGGTGTTCGCCATCGCATCGTCAAGTCCGTTTGCGCGCGCGAAGGCGATGACTTCCGTCGACACGCCCACGGCATCGGTCTTGGTTGCGCGAAGCGACCCGTCGAACAGGGCGACGCGGTCATCGGGCTTCTCGGTCAAAAGGACGCCCTCAAGAGCCCCGTGCGAGCGGCGCGCCGCCACGAGACAAGCCGCAACGGCAACGGCCAGGGTAGCCGCTTCGGCGATCACGAACGCCCACCACACACCGTCGATGCCGAACCGCGTCGACAGGAGCCACGCGGCGGGAACGACGAGGGCGAACCCGCGCAGCACGGTGATCGCAACCGCGATGGATTTTCTCCTGACGGTTTGCAGGTAGTACATGAGGATGAGGTTCGCTCCCATAACGAACAGGCTCAACCCGAAAACCCGAAGCCCGACGACGCCGACGGCAAGCCTGCTCTCATCGGTTATGCTGAACGCCGCGAGAATCAGCTCGGGCGCCAACTCCATCGCCGCGATGGAAACGCCGCAGGCGATGAGCACGAACAACAGGGCACGGCGAAAGACGATGTGCATCCCGCGGGCATCCCTCTCGCCGAACAGCATGCCCAGCAAGGGCACCATGGCCTCGGCGGCACCCGAGACGAAGATCGAAACGAAGCTGATCGCGTAATTGCATACCGCGAAAATCTCCATGCCCCCCTGCCCGGCGACGGCGAGCACGATCCTGTTGAGCAGCAGTACCTTCGCGAACAGAAGGCAGGTGTTGAGCGCGGGGGCAACTCCCCCGTCGATGATCGGCGCGAGAAGCTTGCGCGGCTCGCCGAGCGACGCAAACCGCAGCGTACGCCGCTTCGACATGAAGTACCCTAAAACGATGCATCCACCCGCCGCATATCCGACAACGGTTGCCAACGCAGCGCCCGCGATACCCATGCCGAACATCGCGATGAACACGAGATCGAGCACAAGGTTCACCACGTTCGCCACTACGAGCACGGCTGCTGACATGCGCGGCATGCCGTCGACGCGGATGACGTAGACCAGGCCGGGAACCACGAGCATGAACGGCGCGCCCACGATGATCGCCGAGGCGTACGAACGCACGAGCCCCGAGAGTGCCTCGTTGCTGCACAGCACTGCCACGACGCCGTCGATGCCCACGGTGCCAAGTGCGGCCACAGCGATCGAAACCGCCAGCAGGCACAGCGAACCCATGGTGAACAGCGCGTTCGCCTGAGCCTCTTCGCGCTGGCCACGGGCGATCGATATCGCCGTCGCCGCGCCCATCCCGAAGAGGAAGAACAGCGCCTGCACCACGAGGACGACCGGCTGCGTCAGGTTGACGGCCGACATGGCGTCGGGGCCGATCAGGTTGCCCACGATGATGCCGTCAACGATCGATCCGAGCAGAATCGAAGTCGTCGACAGCAGGCTCGGCCCCAAATACTGCCAAAACGTGCCGGTCAACAGGGCGCCGTTGCGCTTATACATGGCCCGAAGACCCGTCGGAGTCGAAGAAGCCCAGCCCCATCAGGGCCTTGACGAACTGCGCTATATAGGTTTTCGAGGTCATGGACCACTCGAACCCCAAGCGGTACAGCACCTGGGTCGTAAACCGGTTTTTCACCTTCACGAACTCGACCGCCTCGCCCGCATCCTTGCTCTGGTACGCGAGCAGCGAGGTGAGCGCCGCCGCCTTCTTCGGGTCGGCCATCGCCGTGCGGAAAGCCCTCTCGTACTCATCGTCCTCCATAAACTCGATGCCGAGGCCCATGAGCCTCATCTGGGAGATGATATCGCCGATCGCAATGGAGTGGTTGTTGAACGGGTGGAACACGCGGCACGGCCGAGGGGTCCGCGAAAGTAGCAGCACGGCTTTCGCCGTGTTGTCGATCGGTGCGATCTCCGTCGTCGCATCGAGCATGCTGTACGGGAATCCCCCGATCAGCAGATAGGCGCGCAGCCTTCCCATGAAGCCGTTGGTCGAAAAGTTGATCTGGAACTCGCCGTCGGACGTGCGCGGCCCCAGGTTCCCCACGCGCATGATCTTGGCATCGAGACCGCGATCGATCGCAGCGAGGACCATTCGCTCCGCAACGAACTTGCTATGGGTGTACTGGTTGTCAACCCGCTGGCCGATGAAAAGGTCTCGCTCCGTGAGCTTTGCTCCCGCGGGCGGCTCTTCGCCTACGCGCTCGCCGGCAACGCTCGTCGTGGAAACCTGCACCAGGCGCGCGCCCGAAGCGAGACAGAAGCCTATCAGGTGCTCGACTCCCCCGATGTTCACATTCCCGATGGCCGAATCGCTCGCAAAATGCTTCACCGACGCCGCGCAGTTGATGACCGTATCGATGGCGTGCTCTCGCACATCCTCATGCCATGCATCGTCGGCAACATCGCCCTCGACGACGAAGATGCGCGTACCGAACAGCTCTTCGTAGCTGTTCTCGAAGTAGTAGAACAGCTTGGCCTTAAGTCGGTTTTCAGGCGACGACGTCGACCCCTTCCGTATGAGGCACACGACGCGGCCCGCCTCTTGCTCGATGAACGCGCGGAGCACGTGTATGCCGAGGAATCCGGTCGCGCCGGTGAGCAGGATATCTCCCAGCTCTTGGGGCTCTCCCCCGCGATAGGCGTCCAGGGTGTTGCCGTCAAGCAGCGCGTCGATGGAACCGTAGTCGAACCCGTCGCCGCCGACGCGTGTACCAGAGGCATCGGAATCCCGATCCGAAGAGGCCTCGGACGAAGGCCGCTTCCCTGCGCGACCGTCCGCGAGCTCGGCCAGACCGCGCGGGGTCGGATGGGCGAATATATCGCCGTACGACACGGCGAGGTTCGCCTCGTCGCAGGCGATGAGCACCTGGGTGGCCGAAAGGGACGTGCCCCCCAGATCGAAGAAGCTGTCGCACGCGCCCACGCGATCGATGCCGAGCACCGAGGCGAACAGTTCGGCCATCGTGCGTTCGAGCTCGGTTTCGGGCTCCACGTACGCCGTCGCCCCCAGAAGCTCGGGGTCGGGCAGGGCCCGCACATCAGTCTTGCCGTTCGGTGTGATCGGGAACGCCTGCATCTGCAGGTACGCGGTGGGAACCATGTAGCCGGCCAGCGTTTTGGCGAGCATGTCCCTGATCTCGGCGGCGTCGATCGGGACGTCGGCCACGTAATAGGCGCTCAGATGCTCGGCCTGCCCTATGGTGCGGATGGCGACCACGGCGGAGGCAACGCGCTCGTGTTCGAGAAGACGGCGCTCGACCTCCTCGAGCTCGATCCGCAGGCCCCTGAGCTTCACCTGGTCGTCCATGCGCCCGAACACCGAAACGTCGCCCTCATCGGTCCACGCGGCGAAGTCCCCCGTTCTGAAGACGCGCATCCCGCAGTGCTCGACGAACGCCTCCCTCGTCTGATCCTCGCGGTTCCAGTACCCGAGCGCAACGCCCGGGCCGCCCACCAGCAGCTCCCCGGTAACGCCGACGGGCACCTCGTTGCCGTCGGCGTCGACGATGAACTCGGTAACGTTCAGCAGGGGCGCGCCGATGGTCACGCGGGTTTCGCCCGTCAGCTCCTTGGCGTTGCACGAGACCGTGATCTCGGTCGGGCCGTACGTGTTGAAAATCCGCGCGGCGGTTACGCCTTGCAGTTCGGCCAGCAGCGCATCGGGCATCTTCTCGCCTCCGCACATGACGACCGAGCAGCGCGCCATGGCATCTCGAAACGCGGGCAGCCCCAGGTAGCTCGCCATTCTCGACGGCGTCGCGTTGAACGCATCGGCGCCCGTGCGCTCGAAAAGCCGCGCGAGCAGTACGGGGTCGCGCGCTTCGTCCTCGTCGGCGAGCACGAGCGTAAGTCCGCTCGATAGGCTCACCGCCGTCTCCTTGAGCGACATGTCGAACGATGCCGTCGTCACCGATACGAGTGCGTGGGCTTCGGCGGCAAGGGCGTGAACATGGCGGTTGCCCGCACGGTCGCACAGGTAGTTCGCGATGCCGCGATGGGACAGAACCACGCCCTTCGGGGTACCGGTCGAGCCCGACGTGTAGATGAGATACGCAACGTCCGTTGCGCTGCGCGGTATTTCGGGCGAGCGCTCGATGGAGCACGAGGCGAGCCGCTCGACGTCGAGGGCCTGAACCGAGGGGAGCTCGTCTAACCGATCGGGAGGCACGATCGCAAAGCGGGCCTCGCTGTCGGCCAGGATGTGCGCGATGCGCTCTTGGGGGTAGGCGGGGTCGCACGGAATGTAGGCTCCGCCGGCTTTCATGACGGCGTACATCGCCGCGATCGAACGCGACGTTCGGGGAAGCAGGAGCACGACGCGATCGTTTCGCTGCAGACCCGCCTGGATGAGGCCGTTCGCTATGCGGTTCGTGAGGGCGTCGAGCTCGGCGTAGGTGAGCGTGGCGTCGGCAGCGACGAGGGCGACCCTCTCGGGATAGCGCTCGGCGCACCGTTCGAACAGGCCGTGGAACGTTTCGCCGCCGTCCAAGGCGGCCTCGAATCGCTCGCCCGCGCCGAACGCC
>NZ_LT964679.1:2184190-2245650 GCF_900240215.1 Raoultibacter timonensis
ACGCGCATCGGGGTCGGCCATCATGTGCCGCGCCGCGCTTGCAACCGCCCGCGCGAACCCGTCGGCGAACGCCTCGTCGAAGAGCGCGTCGTTGTATTCGAGCGCGATGACGGGCGAGGCCGTGGTACCCTCGATATGGATCGACAGGTCGAACTTCGGGCGCAGATCGCCCACGAACTCGGTCTCGATGGGCACGCCCTCGAACGCGAGCTCGCTTTCGAGCCCGAGCTGGCAGGCGAAGTCGATCGAGGGAGAGTAGCCGGCCTCGCCGACGATCTCCAAAAACGGATAGGATGCGTGGGCCAGCGCCTCGCCCATCGCCGAGCCCGTCGCCTCGAGGTATTCGGCGACGGAGACATCCGGGTCGACGCCGATATGAAGGGGAAGCGTCTTGACGAACATGCCGACGCCCGCGCGCATACGGGCGTCGTCGCGCCCGGCGCTGACCATCGAGAAGTACACGCTGCGCTCAGCGGCGTAACGTGCGATCACGTAGCCCGTTGCGGCAAGGAACAGACGTGCAGGCGTGGTGCGGCGCTCGCGCGTGAAGCGATCGAGATCACCGCCGCGAAACGGNGTGCGGCGCTCGCGCGTGAAGCGATCGAGATCACCGCCGCGAAACGGAGCCTCGACGCGCGCGAGCGCACCGTCTTCGACACGCCCGCCCAGCTTGGGGGCGATACGGGTCGCTTCGCCCCCGAACTCGGAAAAGAGATCGCGAAAGTACGCCCGCGAGGCCTCGCCAGCGCTCCCGTCCGCCGTTTCCAGCTCGATCCGCGCCGCATCGAGCTGAACGACCTCGGTTTCGAGCGGCGATCCCTCATAGGCGGCACGCACATCGCGCAGGAACACGCTGAGCGAGAACCCGTCGAACACGAGATGGTGGGCATCGAAGAACAATGCGACGCGGTGCTCGGTCCGTACGATCTCGCAGCGGCACAAAGGCCCCTCATGCAGATCGAACGGACGGGCAAGCTGCGGGGCGCGCGCCTTGAGCGATGCTTCGCCCTCTTGGACGACGGGCACATCGAGCACGCGGTCGTTGTCGAGCACGAGATCCTGTACCGATCCCGCCGACTCGACGTGTGCCTTGAGCACCGGATGGGCGTCGACGGCGGCAACGAGGGCAGCCGCGAGCCGACCTTCGTCAACCGAAAGCGGCAAGGTGGCGAGCGTCGGGATGTTGTATGTCAGGGCTTCGGGGCGCTTCATCGCATCGTAGTACACGCCGAGCTGCGCCGAAGAGAGGGGTGCGCGCTCGCGGTTTACGCCCGTCTCATCGGTTACGGCGGCGGGCGATGCAGCCGAGCCGTTGCCGTCGGAAGGCGGCGCGCCGTCCGCGCAAACCGAGGAAAGCAGGTGCTCGACGATCGCATCCTCGATCGAGAGGATGCTGCCGCCTTCGAGCAGGGTGGCGACCGATATGCGGCAGCCGTAGCGTTCCTCAAGTTCCGTGGCCACCATGATGGCCGAAAGCGAGGTGACGCCGCAGGCCATCAGGTCGTCGCCGATGCCGATCGCATCGTTTCCCGTCGCGTCGGCAACGATGCCGACCAGCTCCTGCTCGAGTTTCGTGAGCGGATGGGACGCCGATGCCGTCGAGGTCGCCGCCTTCGGCTCGGGAAGCTTGCGCTTATCCACCTTGCCGTTGTGGTTGAGCGGAATCTCCTCGATCTGCATCGTCACCGCCGGCACCATGTAGGCGGGCAGCTCCTCTTTGATGAAGGCGTTCAAGGCACCGACATCGACGGGGTCGTCGGCAACCACGTACGCGGCGATGGCCTTGCCCCCAGCCGGCAGATCGTAGGCGATGACGCTCGCGTTGCGAACCGGCTCGAAATCCCGAATGCGCTTCTCGATCTCCGAAAGCTCGATGCGGAAACCCCTGATCTTCACCTGCTCGTCGGCACGGCCGACGTACTGCATCGCGCCGTCCGCCAGCCTTCGGCACACGTCGCCCGTCATATACATGCGCGTGAACCCGTCTTCGTCGGAGAAGGGGTTTTCGGTGAAGGCCGCCTGCGTCTTGTCGGGAAGGTTGAGGTATCCGCGCGCCACCTGCCTGCCCGAAACGGCAAGCTCGCCGGGTACTCCCACAGGAAGCGGCCTGTTGAACGCGTCGACGATGTAGAGTTCGTTATCCCCCGTCGAAAAGCCGATCGGAACGACATCGTATTCCCGATCGATCGAGAAGTCCGTCACGAATATCGTGCACTCGGTCGGGCCGTACGCGTTGATGTAGTCGTAGCGCGGGGGCTCGCACGGCACATGCTTCTCTCCCCCGGACAAAAGCGCTTTCAACGGGTCGTCGGGGTACGCGCACACGTACTGCCTGCCCAGCTGCGTGGTGAAAAACGCGACGGTGATGCGGTTGGACAGCATGAACTCGTGGAGCGCCGGAAGATCGAGGCGTATATCGTCGGGTATGATGCAGACGCATCCCCCGCTCGTGAGGTACGTGTAGAACTCGAGCATCGAGGCGTCGAAGCCGAAGCTTCCGTGCGCCGAGGCGCGGTCGGTCGGCCCGAGGTCGAGCCGCTCGTGCAGACACATGCAGAAGTTCACCAGATTGCGATGCTCGAGCATCACGCCCTTCGGTTTGCCCGTCGTCCCCGACGTGTAGAGCAACGTGAACAGGGTATCCGCTGCGGGCCCTTCGAGCTCGACCGACGCATCGAGCGCGAGGTCGACCGCTTCGGACGCATTGAGCACCGCTCCTTCGAACCGCTCGGGCACGAGGGGTTTCAGCGTTTCGTCGACGATGACGATGGGAGCCCCGGAATCTTCGAGCATGTAGCGCAGGCGTTCCTCGGGATACTTCGCGTCGAGCGGCTGCACGGCGCCCCCGGCTTTGAGTATGCCGAGGATGCAGATGGGAAACTGCTCGTTGCGCTTCACGAGAACGCCCACGGGAACCTCGCGGCGCACGCCCCGTTTTGCCAGCTCGCAGGCCAGCGCTTCGGAGCGGCGATCGAGCTCGCCGTAGGTGAGCACCCTATCGCCCGAGACGATGGCTTCGTTGTCGGGATGGGCGGCCACCTGCGCGCGGAAGAGGTCGACGACGGTCAGGTTATGGTCGTAGTCGGGCACGCCCGTGCGGTCGAGGGCCCTCAGCCGATCGAGCTCTTCGCGCGAGCAGAGCTCGATCTCGCTCAGGTTTTGATCCTCGAGCAAGCCCTCGACGATCCGAACCATCAAGGCTCCGAAGCGCTCGATCGTATCGCGGGTGTAGCGATCGGCACGGTACTCGAACGACAGCTCGTAGCCTTCAGAACCCTTGGACACGCTGAGCGCGATCGTCGCCATCGCATCCTCGTGAGGCGCCCGCCGCATCGCGACGAAGCGGCCGTCCAGATCGATGCCCGAGAGCATGTCACCCTGGTATACGAACATGACGTCGGAGCGGACGTTGTGGCGCGCCGCCAGCTCGACGAACGAGCACTGATCGTGCTCCATGCATGAGAATTGAAGGTCCTGTATGCGCTCGAGGAACGCAGCGGTGCGCTCGGTCTCGTCGATCGTCGTGTACAGCGGAAGCGTTTTGACGAGCATCCCGAACGTGGCGCCCAAAGCCGGATCATGGCGCCCATTCTCGGCCATGCAGGCCAAAACCTCGCTTTGCCCGGACGATTTGGCGAGCGCATACAGGTACGCCCCAAGGAACAGCGAGCTTTCGGTGATCCCCGTCGCCCGCGTGCAGGCGGCAATGGAAGCGAGCGTTTTCTCGTCTCGAACCGAGACGTCCACCCCGCGAGAGACCGGCCGGTCTTCTTCGAGGATGGCCCGGTCATCGGCAATCGGACTCGAATCCACCTCCACGCCGTCGAGCATCGCATCGAAAAACTCCTGATCCCGCTGGGTGCGCCCCGACTTTCGGGCGGCTTCGTGCGCATTGGCGACCATGAACGAATCGACGGTTTGCGCTCCGAGGTCCTTTCCGCCGAAGACCTGCGCCACCCGGTCGTAAAACAGGGCTGTCGACGTCCCGTCGGCGATGATGTGGTGCATGTCGCCCAAAAGCACCACGCCATCGCGGCAGGCGCACACCTCGAACCTGAACAGCGGACCGCACTCGAGATCGAACGGCTGCGCAAAGGAGGCGATGAGCTCGTCTGTGGTGGCCGCGGGTTTTTCCGTGATCGGCACGTCGATCGCGCAATCGGCGTCGTAGACGAGCGAGGCTATGCCGTTTTTCTGCGCGGCATGCACGCGCATGAATGGGTATTCCCCGATCACGGCGACAACGGCGTCGCGCAGACGCCGCCGGTCGATATCCCAATCGGGTTCGAACAGAAAGCCCATCGCGTTGTTGTACATGAGCCTTTCGGGATCGCGCGCACACTCGAGGTACACGCCGAGCTGGCTGTCGGTCATAGGGTAAGCCTCGCGCTCGACGCGCAGCGAATCCAGATCAGCGTACAGACCCGCTTCCTGCTCGCCCTTGCCGAGCTGCGCGGCAATCGCACGCGGCGTTCGCCCCCTGAACACGTCCTGCGCCGCAAGCGCATCCTGCGCAAGCTCTGCCTGGAGCATGACGACCTTGATCGAATCGCCGCCGAGCGCGAAGAAATCATCGTCGATTCCCACGTTCTCGATGCCGAGAACCGATGCGAAGGCCTCGCAGATCCGCTTCTGCTTTGCCGTTTCGGGGGCAACGTAGGCTTGACTGAACGACGCGGCGTCGGGAGCTTGCAGGCTCTTGCGGTCGACCTTGCCGTTGACGTTGAGCGGGAACGCTTCGAGACGAACCAAAAATCGGGGAATCATGTAATCGGGCATCTTGGACGAGAGTTCCGACCGGATGAGCGCGTCGAATTCCGCATCCGATCGGCCCGCTTGCTTCTCGGGCACGTAGTATCCGCATAGGTAGGTTTGCCCGTCGTTGTCCTCGAACGCCTTCACGACGGCGTTCTCGATGCCGTCGACGGCCGCCATGGCAACCTCGGGCTCGCCCGTCTCGACGCGCTGGCCGTTGACCTTGACCATCCAGTCCATGCGGTTCACGTACACGATACGGCCTTCTTCGTCGCGATAGCCCACATCGCCCGTCATGAAGAGCCGCTCGTCACCCAGGCCCGAAGCAAAGGGGTTCTCGCGAAACGCTGCGGCGGTTTTCTCTGGCAGGCCGATATAGCCTCGGGCGATCGGCCCCGCGATGCAAATTTCGCCTTCGCTGCCGTCGGGAACCTGGTTGCCGTCCTCATCGAGCA
Organism: Raoultibacter timonensis; assembly: GCF_900240215.1. GTDB lineage: Bacteria > Actinomycetota > Coriobacteriia > Coriobacteriales > Eggerthellaceae > Raoultibacter > Raoultibacter timonensis. Next base: position 2,189,401 of record NZ_LT964679.1, read on the forward strand.
GGTACACCGAGTAGCCCTTCGTCGGATACCCGATAGGCGTGTTCTCGTAGGCCTTGTCCACTTCAAAAGCGATCGCCACGCTCAACAGCTCCGAGAGCCCGTACCCGTTGTAGATGGTTCCGTGCTCGCGGAACACGCCCGAAAGCCGCTCGCCACCGCAGCAGACGGCACGAAGCGTGCTCGGCCTGTCGGGAAGCCGCTTGAGCAGCTGGGGGCTCATCACCGTGGCCGTGATCGCGTATTCGTCGATGCTGCGGTCCACCACCGCGATATCCCTGCGCTCCTCCTCCGAGAGGATGCAGATGGTTGCGCCCACCCACAGCGGCACGAAGATATCGGCCATCGAGATGGCGAAGTTGAACGGAGTGACGCTCAGCTCGATGCCGCCGGCTTCGCAAGAAATCGGGAGCTCCGCGACGATCGCCCGGGTGAACCCGTCGTGCTCGTGCAGAATGCCTTTGGGGTTGCCCGTCGATCCGGAGGTGTAGGTGACCATGGCGGCGTCGCGAGGATCGATTACGGGGCAGTCGCGCAGGGGTTCGTGATCGCGTGCCGCATCGACGAAGCCCTGGTCGATCAGCAGATCGCTGCCGCAATCGCCGACGATGTAGGTCACGCGGTCGGCTGGGTATTCGAGCGAGAGCGGCGCGAAGGCGGCACCCGCCTTCTGAACGCCGATGGCTGCGGCCAGGTAGTCGATCCCTCGGGGCAGCATGATCGGGTATATCTTCTCGCGCCCCGCGCCCCGTGCCGCCACTGCCCCGGCGAACCGGTCGGAAAGGTCGTCGAGTTCGCGATAGGTGATCCGCTCGTCTCCGCATACCAACGCAACCTTGTCAGGCTGGATTTGGGCGAGTGTCCGAAAGCGTTCGGGAAACGTGATCATGGCGGCCCTTTCGTCGATTATGTAATAGCATACTTATTTTATCCCATTACATCGATCTCCACGTCGCCTATCGGTTCTTCTCCACATACGGCGATCCGGTATCCCGCAACGTCCGAAAACTCCCTGAACTTCCAATTGTCCGCAACAGGCCTGATGAGCGTAGCTTTTTCGGCAACCTCGAAGCACACCGACGACGGATCGCCGGCGATGCCCTGCCCCGTTGCCTTGAGGTAGCTTTCACGAAGCGTCCATATTCGAAAGAACATCTCGAACGGATCCGTCGCCCGCTCGATCTGCCGAAGCTCCTCTGCGGCGAACGCGCGCTGCGCGATCATCAAGTAGTCCAGCGAACGGCAATGCTCCACATCGCAGCCGACCGCCCCCATCGACCCTACGGCGAGCAGTGCCATGGTTTTGCTATGGGACAGGGAAAACGGGGGGCCTCCCGCACGAAACGGCTTACCCCGCTCGTCTCGCTCAACCGAAGCCGAGCCGATGTGCTCTACCAGAAGGAGGCCGGCACCGAGGCAAAGCCGTTTGTCCTCGTCCTTCGCGAACCGCTCGATGCGCTCGCGGCGCTGCGCATCAACCCTTGCGAGTAGATCGGGGTCGCGAGGGTCGAGCGCACTCACGTCAAGGCAGTGCACGCTGATCATGCTGCGCCCTTTCGCCGACACCTCGCGCTGCGCGACTTCCGCAGGCCCTGCGCGCTGCATGCCTTCCGCAGACCCTGCGCCGTCACAGGGCGAAGCCCCCGCGCAGTGCGCAAGCGGGGGCTTCGCCGAATGCCGCCTTCGAAGACGGCGTAGCTCTGTATCGTGCGCTTCCTCAGCCTGATGCCTTAGCGCTTGATGTTGTAGAACGCGCCCATGCCGGCGTAGGTTCCAGCGGCATCGAGCTCTTCTTCGATGCGGATGAGCTGGTTGTACTTCGCCACGCGATCCGAGCGGCAGGGTGCGCCGGTCTTGATCTGGCCGACGTTGCAGGCAACCGCCAAATCGGCGATCGTCGTGTCCTCGGTCTCGCCCGAACGGTGGCTCATGACGCAGGCGTAACCGGCCTGCTTCGCCATCTGGATGGCCTCGAGCGTCTCGGTGAGACTGCCGATCTGGTTCACCTTGATGAGGATGGCGTTCGCGCAGCCCATCTCGATGCCCTTCGCCAGACGCTTGGAGTTGGTAACGAACAGATCGTCGCCCACGAGCTGAACGCGATCGCCGATACGCTCGGTAAGCGCTTTCCAACCGTCCCAATCCTCCTCGGCCATGCCGTCCTCGAGCGAGATGATCGGATATTTGTCGACGAGCGCCTCCCAATAATCGACCATTTCGGCACTCGTGAGCTCGCGCCCCTCGCCGGCCAGCACGTACCTACCGCTCTCTGCGTTGTAGAACTCGGTGGAAGCGGGGTCCATCGCGAACATGATGTCGGTGCCGGGCGCGTAGCCGGCTGCTTCGCAGGCGCGCACGATGTACTCGAGCGGCTCTTCGTTGGTCTTGAAGTTGGGAGCGAACCCGCCCTCATCGCCCACGCCGCCGCCGAGGCCGGCGTCGTGCAGGACCTTCTTGAGCGTGTGGTAGATCTCGGCGCACCAGCGCAGCGCCTCGGCGAAGGAGGGGGCGCCTACCGGCATGATCATGAACTCCTGGAAGTCCACGTTGTTGTCGGCATGCACGCCGCCGTTCAAGATGTTCATCATAGGCGTCGGAAGCAGGCTCGCGTTCACGCCGCCGACGTATTTGTACAGGGGCAGCTCCGCCGCCTCGGCCGCAGCCTTGGCAACGGCGAGCGATGCTCCGAGGATCGCGTTGGCACCGAGGTTACCCTTGTTGTCGGTTCCGTCGATTGACAGCATCGTCTCGTCGACGAGGCGCTGATCGTCGGCTTCCATGCCGATGAGCGCATCGGCGATCTCCTCGTTGACATGAGCAACGGCATTGAGCGTGCCCTTGCCGAGATAGCGCTCGGAATCCCCGTCGCGCAGCTCGACGGCCTCGAATGCGCCCGTCGAAGCGCCCGAGGGAACCGCCGCCCGTCCGAACGAGCCGTCCTCGAGTACGACCTCGACCTCCACCGTCGGGTTACCGCGTGAATCGAGCACTTCGCGGCCGAATACATCGATGATGATGCTCATGTGCACTGCCTCCTCATTGGTATTGGTATGGGTGACGGTTCGCCGTGCAAATGCGATACCGCAACCTAGCAAACGATGCCATGATACTAAATACCTTCGAAAGGCGGCACATGATCGGCGATTTCGCTCACAAGTTCCACGGCAGCGGCAAGGCGTCGCTACAGAAACGCCGCGAGCGCCGCGCATGCGGCCAAACCGGCGATCAGCACCGCAACAGAAGCCCCCGAAAACTCCCGGGGATCGAGCTCGGTTCGCACATCGCCCATGCCGTAGCACCGCGCTTCCATCGCGACAGCCAGGTTGTCAGCGCGACGGAACAGCCCCACGAATAGGGGAATGAGCACGGTTTGCCATGCGCGCAACCGTTCCATTACCGTGCCGTCGGAAAACGCCGCGCCGCGAGCCCATTGCGCCGAACGCACCTGAGAAAACTCCTCAGCAGTCACGGGAATGAATCTGAGGGCGATCGAAACCATCATGGCGATATCCTGCGTGGGCACGCGAAACGCCCGCAGGGGCTTGAGGAAGTCGTTGAGCGCATCGGTCAGATCATTCGAGGTGGTTGTAAAGCACACGACGAAGCTTGCGAGTACAAGGAACACGATGCGCAGCGCATAGAACGCACCGCGAGCGAACCCCTCGGGCACGAACCCGAACGAACCGATCAGCGGCACCGGTGAAATGCCCGCAAGCACACCAGCCGAAACATCGCCTGCACCGAAACCCGTTGCAACGTGGGCGATATCGAACGCGAAGCTATTGAAGACAAGCGTGAACGCAAGGATAACGTACACGGGAACGAGCAATGAGAACATGCGGGCAGGCGGAATTTTCGCAACCAACATGGCTGCGAGGCAAGCGGCCATGCATACGCCCAGACCCGCCCACGTTTGCACGAAGAACAGCGTGACCGAATACGCGAGCAGCAAGACAAGCTTGACGCGCGCGTCAAGTCGATGGATAGGCGTTGTACCGGGTATGTAGATGCTCACGCTGAACTGCATGCAAGCAGTATGACATAACCGCTTTCCAACCGCTCGCCAAGCAGTGGAATCGGGTGACCCGAACGCCTCAACGCAACCGAGATGCAAAAACGTACCGGCTCAGGAATCGAGGGGTTCCCGATGGAATTCTCCCCGCCGCAGAAAAGGGCGCCCCGAAAGGCGCCCTTGGATCTCGAGGAATCGATCTCGGCTTAGAACTTCGCCTTGATCTTCTCGAAGGCGTCCTGAACGGCCTCGCCGGCATCCTGCGCTGCGCCCTTGACCGTCTCGGCGGCAGATTCAGCCGCGTGCTTGACGTTCTCGGCCATCTCGCTTGCACTCTCTTTGACCTGATCCATCGCCTCGGGCGCTTCGGACTTCGCGTCGGTCGCTGCATCCTTTACGCCGTTGCGAGCATCGTGTGCGGTGTCCTTCACCGCGTTCTTCGCATCGGTAGCTGCGTCTTTCGCGGCATTCTTCATATCGTGTGCGGTGTCCTCCGCCTTGGTGGCGGTATCCTTCACCATCGTATCCATATCAGCCATGATGATCTCCTTCTGGTTCACTACGGGGTTTGCCTATCGTTCATACGAGCTAGTCGCCAAATTCCTGCTCGGTTGCTTCCCTCAGCTCCTCGGCCTTCGCCGCGGTTTCAGCCGCCTCGACGGAAGCGGCTTCGTCGCATACCGCATCCGCGGATTCAACGGAAGCCTCGGCTTCGAACTTTATGCTCTCCTCCATGCGCTCAAGCTCTTCCGCGGCGCGCCTGCGCTCAACGTCGTCGTCCATCGTGAGCATCTTTTCGGCATCGGCCAATCCTGCTTTGGTCATGATCCCGCTCCTTTCGTCGGATTCTCTTCGAGCTACGTCGCCATCTGCGGCAACGCTTCGTTTTTGTTGATTCGATTGTATGCCTTATCGCAGGTCGGTAGGCGTACGGGCGGCAACGGAGATGAAACGGTTGCATGGCAAAAGAAACAGGCGGTCAACAACGCCTCGATCCGTCTCGTAGCCGAACGGCACTCCCGTTCGCGCCATTCGCAATGCAAAGCGCTATACTTACCCTTTCGGTGGTTTGGCATGGGAGGTCATCGCGATGGGGAAACGCACGCCTGCGGTTATCAACCAGGCGGAAGAACGGCAACGCTTGCTCGAAAGCGTCAAACGCAGCGTCGCCAAGAACCCTTTTCTCAGCATCGCGTTCGGGCTGTACTGGATGCAGACGACGCTGCTCTTTCAAAGCCCGTACCTGTTTCTCGAGCCGTCACCGCTCAGCGGCTTCCCGCTCCCGAAAGGAACGGTCCTGCTCGTAGCGAGCGTTGCCACCTATCTCATCTGGAGCATTCTGTACAAACGCATCAATGCGGTGAGCATGCGCCGCTGGTTCCCCTTTACGCTCGGTGCCGTTCTTTCCTTCGGCGCATTGCTGTTCACATGCTATCCCGAGTTCGCGTACACCCATCACGACATCGCCGTCATCCTCTATCTGCTCGGATCGATTCTCATCGGCTGCGGCACCGCGAACGTCAACCTCGAAGCAAGCCGCATTCTCGGCCACATCGGTCCCAAGCAAGCATTGTTTCACCTGGTATTCGCACTGCTCATCGGTACTGCAGGAGCTTACTTCTTCTCGTTGCTGCCCTTGGCGGCAGGTAAAATCGCCATCGTCGCCGTGCCTATTCCGATGGTGTACTGCCTCATGAAAAGCTTCGATGCGGTACCACGCAAAGCCGTGTACAGCCACGGCATGAAAACCGAAGTGAAGCTGCCGACGAAGTTTCTCGTTACCTCGGCGTTTCAGGGCCTCGCACTCGGTGTCATGCACAGCCTGCTCGTAAATTCCTTCGAGAATTCTGCGCTGCTCGTTTCGCTGGGATTCTTTGCAGCCATCGGACTCGTGTTCTTCTGCTCGATTATGCTGAAAAGCGATTTCGATCTGCTGTTTTACCGCATCGGATTCCCGCTCATGGCCACAGGATTCTTCCTGCTCGGCATCGCACCGAGCATGGTGGAGATGGGAGCGGCGGTACTCGACGTCGGATACTGCTTCCAATACCTCATCAGCTGCTCGCTGTGCGCATACCTCGCAAAGGGGCTGAACCAGCCTCCCGTCTGGATCGTCGGCACGAGCACCGCGTGCCTCTTGGCCGGCCAGCTCGTCGGCACCGTGTTCGAGGCCGTCGCCCCCGACCAGACCGCGCTCGCCGTAACGGTTGCGTTCGTACTCGTGCTCGCGGCGCTGTACATGACGAGCAATCAGAACCTGCGCCGCGGCTGGGGCGCCGTCAGCCCCGGCTCGGATCACAAGGCGGACTCGGGAACCAACGAGGCGCTCGCCGTACAGGTGCTCGCAAGCGAGCACGGGCTTTCGGCACGCGAAACCGAGGTCTATGCGCTGCTTGTCAAAGGATACAGCCGCAAGGCCATCGGCGAAGAGCTCTGCCTGGCGGAAGAGACGATCAAAACCCATGCGGGCAGAATCTATCAAAAGTTCCTCGTGCACTCCAAGCAGGAACTCATCGCGATGACGCACGAGCGCGCTGCAACGCTCGGCGAGTAGGAGCCCGGTACAACCCGCCTGGCACAATGCCGTGCCGCCCGCGCTCCGGCTAACTGCCGCGCGGACGCGAAAAGCAATGCGACGATCGGCTGCGGCACCGCGGGCGGCACGCCCACCAACTGCCGCACTGGCAAATCGTCCCACGTGCCCGCAAGAAAACCCGCCCCGATGAAACGAATCGGGGCTTTCCCGCATGTATTATGCAAGGAGGTGATTTCAATGACCGACCAATTGCGTTCGGAACAATTCATGAAGCATGCGCTCGACACCCTGGCGGGCAGCGTCTATCGGCTCGCGCTCGCGCACCTGCGCAACGCCGCCGATGCGCAGGATGTCGTGCAGGATGTCTTTCTCAGCCTGCTCAAGAGCACCGTCGAATTCCACGACGACGAGCATATGAAGGCATGGCTTTTGCATGTCACCGCCAACCGATGCAGAGAATACCATCGCAGCGCCTGGAGACGGCGCGTTGAATCCACCGATGACGTTGCGTCGTTTGCAGAGTCCGCCGTCTGCGATCCCGGTCTCGAGGCGCTCTTCGAGCATCCCGTCTGGGCGGCGCTTGCGCATCTGCCGGAAAAGCTTCGCATCGTCGTTCACCTTCACGATGTCGAGGGGTATTCGACCGAAGCGATCGCGGATATCTTGGGCATTCTTCCTGCAACGGTGCGTACCCGCCTCCATCGCGGGCGCAAGCAGCTGCGGGAAAACCTCGGCGCAAACGAACAAGCCGCCATCATCACCACGAAGCAGAAAGGAGCGAATCATGAACCGCAACCTTTTCGATGACTACCGCAAGCACATGAACGAAGTCGAATTGCCCGATAACGCCCGCGAAAGCCTTAACCGGGCGATTCTCGAGGAGCGCTCGGCATGCAGCCAATCATCCGCAGCGCACTCGACGCGCAAGCGCCTCCCGACAAGACCCGCGTGGCGCATCGCGGCGGCTGCCTGCATCGGCGCCATCGTATTCGGATGCCTCTTTTTCACGCCCGCCGTCGATCGCATGCTCGGCAGCGATGAGAAATCGTTCGCGTTGACCGCTTATGCTGCGGGCATAGCAACCGAAAACGCAGGCAACGTAAAGCTCGCTCTCGGCAACTTCGCCAGCTGGGGCGGCTGGTACTCGTTCGACGAGTTAGCCTGGGAGAATGCAAGCCCCTACGAGAACGATTTCATTCACGACACGGACATGAAGAAGGGTTACATCTGCTCGATATATTTCGACCTCGCCTGCGAAGGCTCGGGCATCGCCTCGCTCACCTACGAGCTCGAAGGAGAAGGCGTGTACTTCAATTTCGATCCCGCGCGGGATTGGAGCACGCCCCCCGAAGATTTCACGCGCTACCGCTTTACCGTCGGTCCCGACGATCTGAAAAACGCCGACAAGGGCTTCATTTACATCGTGGCCAACGTTCCCGTCGAAGGTGATCTTGTCGAGTCGGCCGCAGTGCTCGACGAGCATCTTGAGCGCATGGATGAAGCCCTTGCAGAGAACCCGGACGAGAATCCGAACGAGGGGTTCACCCAAGACGAAATGGATGCCTACAACGAGGCGATGAACCAACTAGGCGTTCTCGTACAAACCAAGGCCGCCGAGATGGTAGGCGAATCGGTTCTCACCATCACGGCGACGTTCTATGACGGCACGACCGAATCGCACCGATACCGCATAGCCCCCGTTGAGGATATCGAGGAGCGCTATCAAAAGCTCATGGACGACAGTCGCCTCGAAGACCGCACCTCGCTTTTCACCATCGAACAGCTGAGCTAAGGCTACAGCACAGCGGAGGCGCGAAACCCGCCACGCATCCGCCCTGAAAACGACCCGTATCCCGAACGCCAACCGCACCCGCGCCAACGTACGCAAGCCCCGACGCTTTCAGCAAGCAAGCGTCGGGGCTCTACGGAAGGCGTCGAATGCGCCTAAGCTATTCGTTCTCGGCGATGTACTTGCCAGTGAGGTAGCCGAACGTCACGCAGGTCATGCCGTAGTTCGCGCCCTCGATCATGAACGTGTAGGTCCCGGAGAACATATCGCCCACCATCGTTCCCACGTTGTACAATCCGGGGATCGGCTTGTCGTCGGCATCGCATACCTGCATGTTCACATTGGTGTTCAAGCCGCCGAGCACCGTAAGGAACCCGAACGTTTCGCACATCTCGCCGAAGAACGGACCCTCGGCGATCGGGTGCAGATGCTGCGGATCCTTGTGGAAGTCCTCGTCCACGCCCGCTTCAGCAAGCTCGTTGTAGCGGTTCACCGTCTCGATGGTCTCTTTCGGAAGGCCGAGCTTCTCGATGACCTCCTCGATCGTATCGCCCATGACGTAGGTCTGGCCGTTGCCCTCGGCGGTCTTGGTCCAACCGGCAACCGCTGCGGCGATGGCCTCTTCGCCCGTCATCATCGAATCGACCGTCCAGTCGCCCGAAACCGCTTCGTGCTTCGCATAGCCCGCATCCCAGATGGCATAGGCCTTCTTCTCGGGAAGCAGCGTGATGTTCTCGGCGGCCATAGGGCCGATGCAGTCCTCGTTCATGTAGCGGTTGCCGTCGCGGTCGAGCAGCAGGCCGAGATGGTTCGTGTAAAGGTTGCGGGGTCCGGGCGCCCAATACGAGCCCATCGTGCAGTTCGGGAAGCTCTTCTGCCATGCGGCGCCGACCCAAAGACCCATCTTCTGGCCCTGACCCTTGTAGATGCCGCCGTACTTGAAGCCCTGGTCGTAGTCCGGCTCGCTGTCGTACACCTTCGGGTCCACGAAGTCGGCCGTCTCAGGGCAGAAGCAGCGCATCATGTCGCGATCGCCCGAGAAGTCGCCCGTGGCGAGCACGATGGCGTTCTTGCCGACGTACTTGGCGTAGGTGCCGTCTTCGCGCCTGCAGATGACGGCGGTTACGCGGCCCGTGTTCTCGTCTTCGCGAACAAGCTGCTCGGCCACGTTCTTGTAGTAGATCGTCCCGCTCAGATCCTCGGTGAGATGCCGGGCGAGCTCGTACACCAGAAGCGGCTGCATCTTGCCGGTTACGACCTCCATGCCCTCCTCGGGAGGCTCTTGGCCGTTGAGGTTCCAACCGACGGCAGCCGTGCGCTGCAGGTAGAGGCTGTCCTCCTCGTCGGGCGTGCCGATTTCGATGTCGATCGAGTAGCCCGCCTTTTCCATGAGGTCGATCGTCCAGTTCATGGCCGTTTCGGAGTTGTTGTAGTGCTGGTACCACTTGCGCTGATCGACCTTGTGCATCTGGCAGAAGATCTCTTTCTGGTACTGCGACACGGGAACCTTCTCGTAGCCCTGCTCCTCGAACGCCTTGCAGTACACCGCGTTGTTCGAGCCGCCGCGCGAAGTGGGCTTGGTCGAAGCGGATACGACGACGACGTTCTTGCCCTCTTCCGCGGCGCTGTTCGCCGTCATAAGACCCGCCGTGCCGGCTCCCACCACGATCACATCGGCCTCGATGGTTTCGGCGATGTCGCTCTCGGCAATCGGCTCGGGCGGAATCTCGAACGACCACTTCTTCTTCATCGTTTCAGCGGTCAGGTATTCCTCGCCGTCGGCCGATACGGGCGCGCTCGCGTCCTTCTTGCCGGCATCCGCGCTCGGCGCGCAGGCCCCGAGCGTTGCGGCCGCCATGGCCCCGACCGCGGTCACGCCCGCGCCCTTGAGGAAATTACGACGATCCATCTCCATGTTCTAGCTCCCTTCCTGATGTTTCCACGATTCCGATGACCGCATGCGACTTCAATGCTTTTCGGGCCGCATCGATGCATCGGACGTACGTGCAAGAGGATTTCCCAAGCGGACTCCGATAGCCCGTCCTCCTGAGCGCACTCTATGAAAAACCGAAAGGGGCATACATCCCCCGCAACGGGGCTACCTCGCGAAAACCGAGATTGGCCCGTTTTGGGGGACATGCGATCTGGGATAACGAAGTCGTCGTCGCAGAATCGGCGCTGCGGGCGAGGTGCCTCGACTCGCCCGGCGGGCACGGCAGCCTCACAGTCCCCATCGCCGCCGCGTTCGCTCAGCCGATCAGAAGCGAAACTCATCCCCCCAATCGAAATCGCCCGACGTCTCGACGTCCCTCGGCCAGTGCGCGCACCAATCGGGAACTGCGGGAGCATCCACGCGATCGATGCTCGGCGTGTAGGGCTTGATGTCGATCACGGGGGTTCCAAGCTCGGCATCAAGATACGGTGTGCGGATAATGCCCGCTTCGGTATCGATTCCCGCAACGTCGACAACGCTGATGCACAGCGGGTTGGGGCGGACGGGTGAGCGGGTGGCAAAGATGCCAAGCGGCGATTCCACCTTGCGGTACGGCATGCCCGCATCGAGGAACATACGGTACTCGGGCTCGTCGGCGCCGCTCGCCCACCATACGATGATGAGATGGCTGAATCCGTCGAGCCCCCGAAGCCCAGGGCGATACGCCTCGGCAACCTCGATGGCCGACAGGCCGTCTCGCTCGGATACGGTGCCAATGGGATTGAGTTCTATGGTGCTCATGAAACGCTCCTTTCTCGTGGTATCGGGAGCGTACAGGCTGACACCGTGTCAGGGTCAACGGGTAATTTCGCCGCCCGCACAACCGATGCGGACGCATGGCGGCAAAACGGCTGAAGGCGCGTCGTCCGCCGAAAGCGGAAAAACGCGCTGGGCACCGCGCGGCCGAGCGGTAACCGATCAGCCCTCGGATGATCTGCGGTGCACCGGAATCTGGAATTCCGTCACATACTCGCTCGGATCCTCGGTGTTCCAGCATCCCCGATGGGCGATCTCTCGGGTATTGCCCGCCATCTCGTACAAGGGATGCCCCTCGAGCCACTGAGCGAACGCGGTATACACCGGGGCGATGTTCTCGTAGGGACCGTACACCATAATCGAAGCTACCTGGGGCAAGGCGTCGGTTCGGTAAAAGCGGACGGGACCCTCGCCTTCGCGCAGCTCGTCGACCGCCACCGCCACCTCGACCGTCACGCCTTCCTCGTCCGCTTCGCTTTGGCTGTCGAACTCGCAGAACTCGACATAGGGGTCGGATACGGGCACGTCGTGCTCCTTCACGAACGAACCGAGCGCCTCCCAGGCACGGCGCTCTTCGTCGTAGGAGGAAAGCGCCATGCGCAGCGCGATCACCTCGTAGGACGGCACCGCTTTGAGCGACACTTCGAAATCGAGGCCGGCCGATCCGTCGACCACGGCATCGCGAAGGCTGCGCACGTCGGCAAGCCGCCGTTCCCCCCGTTCGATATCCGAGAGAATGCGTTCTTCGTGCAGATCGAGCTCGCACACGAACCCCTCGTCATCAAGCTCTACCAAACGCTTGATATCCTCAGCGAGAAAACCCATATCGCGCAGCGTCGTGATCTTGTTCGCACGACGCAGCTGCCCGACGGAATAGAGACGGTAGCCGTTCTCGGGATCGATTGCATCGGGAGCGAGCAGCCCGAGCTTGTCGTAATGGCGCAACATGCGCACCGAAACGCGCGATAACCGAGAAAACTCCCCTATCTTGAACATGAAGCCGTCACCCCGTATCCATCCACGAGCACTCAATCAAAGCAAACCGCATCGCTGCGGCGGAGCGGCACGCTAAAACCCTCTTCGCGCCGTCCGCCTTCAACCCGATCGCATCCCACACCGTGGGAGCCGCGCGTTGCCGCGCGATAGAACGTGCGCTTGTCGCAGCACATCGCCTCATCGGCATCGAACAGCATCTCCGAAATGCTCTCGGGATGCTCCTCCCAGCGTGCACCGATGGCCGCGCGGCAAAGCGAACCGTCCTCGAACGTTCGGCCGAGCTCAGTCGACAAACGGGAAAAATCGTCTTCGGCGATACCCACGGCGATGGCGACAAGCTCATCGCCGCCGATGCGGTACAGCGAGAACAAGTCGGCGAGCACCGAGCGCATTGCATTCGCGCATTCGATAAGCAACCGATCGCCCACCGCATGGCCGTCCCGATCGTTGACTTCCTTCATGCCGTTGATGTCGAGGAAGATAACGCCGATCGGTTGGTTTCGCTCGTCCAAGCCGTCAAGATCCTGGATATAGCGGTTGCGGTTGAGAAGGCCCGTCAGGGAATCGTGATACTGCAAGAACTCATAGCACCTGAAGTTGGCTATATCCTCATCGGAGCTGACGCCGAACAGCTCCCGTCCCGGTTCGTTGATGCAGAGCAGGTCGTACGTCTCGATATCCGAGATGTAGAGAGGATCGATACCATCCGATTCGGGTTCGTTCATGGCCTACCGCCGTTGCCGTTGCCGTTGCCGTTGCCGTTGCCGTTGCCGTTGCCGTTGCCGTTGCCGTTGCCGTTGCTCAAAGTATAGCCCAGGCATCTCGGTTTTCATCGACGACAGCGCTCGTCTATAGGATTGGACGGGTCGAGCGTCCGTCGGCGTCGGCCCCGGGAGCATGCAGGCAAGCCGCAATGGCCCGCCGTCCGCCAGCCCAGCCCCCGAAATGCACGTCGTTTTTCGAATTCCGAGCCCATCGTCAACCCGCCGCAATGCAGCCAAAACACTGTCGAGCGGACAAAAAAAGCCGATGTGAAGCATTTTGTCCGCCTCAGAAGACGCGCGGAACCGCTTTGGAGCGTAACGGTTGAGATCACTGTATCAGCAAGCTTCTGATCTGGTCTTTTAAAGGACAAAAAATGTGAAGGCGGGGGAATCGGGCACAGAAAGCTTCACAACGGCGATTTTTGTGCTTTTAAACGAGCGGCCCGCGCAAGCCGCGCCCCCGTTTAGACCCAGTCAGCACCAACCTCTCGGTCCCCGCGATGCCCCATGCCCCGATTGGCGCACTCCTATACGTGCCGCTCGACAAGCGCTATAAGCTCCTGCTTTTTGTGAATACCGAGCTTCTTGTACAGCCCTTTGGAGTGGGATCGAACGGTATCGGTCGATATGAAGAGCTTCTCGCCTATCATCGGCAGCGTGTAGCCCTTGACAACCAGCAAGGCTATTTCCGACTCCCTCGGAGAAAGCGCGTACTGCTCGGCAATGACGGCAATCGCACGCTCCGTCGGATCGATCGAGCTCGCTTGGCCCGGCGAAACAACCTGCGAAACCCTGGCCCTCATCACCACTACGATGATCGCCACTACAAGAACCAGCGCCATAGCCGCGGTTATCGCTATGTTGACGAGCGATGTCTCGTAGCTGTCGAGCATCGGGTGGAATATCCCGATCAGGTAGCCGACCATGGCGGGAAGCTGCGAGAACACCAGGTTGCCGGCGCCGAAAAACAGCAGCGCCGGAAGCTTTTGCCGATAGATCGAAGCCGCCATGAACACCCAGCAGAACAGCATGAGCGTCCGTCGGGTTGCGCTCATGAAGCTCGTAGCAAGCTCCGAGTTGATTGCCGAGAACGAAGAATAGAAAAACAGGCCGCTGAAGATAACGAGTACCAGGAAAGGCCAAAGGGCGTCGGGATCGTTGCGCTTGAACCGGAATACCCAAACGCAATAGACCACGAAAACAGCGAAGTAGATGATCATCCAAAACACGTTGAAAGCCCTCTGGTCAATGAGGCTCGGCGGCGTAAAAGCCCCGCTGACAACGCCCGCAAGGGCGCAGAGGAACAAAAGGATCACGGTGTCGAGGGGAATTCTTCGCAGCATCGCCGCATCAACCATCTGCTTTTCGCCGACGTTAACGGCGTTTTTCTCGCTGCACCACACCAAGCAAAACCCCGATGCGATCGGGAACACGAGCGCCGCAAACGCGATAACGTCGCGCGGCGCGAGCGAGAGAGCGAGCGAGATAACACCGAAAATCGTATACCCGCCCGCAATGATGAGCGCCGAGCGCTTCGGCTCGATCGAACACAAAAGGCGCCCCAAGCCCAAAAGCAGCACGGCGCTTCCCGCCCCGCGGAACACGGCGCCGAAAACTGCAACCGCCTGGGATTCGAAATCCCCCAAATAGTACGGCGCAAAGAGCAATCCGCTTCCGCCGAGCTGCGCGGCGGCGGCAACGACGATGAAGGCATTGACCGTTCGCTCGGTATACGCGAAACGATAGTCGAGCACGATCAGTGCGAGCATGGCAACAGCCTGCGCGGCCATTTCGGTAAAGTTCAGAAAGTCGTTCGTCGGGGCGAAAGACCCGGAGTTGGTACTCCAATAGACAAGCCGATAGAACGCAATGGCAAAGCAGGCAAGCAGCGAAAAGCCCGATAGGAACCCCCCGCCTTGCTTTTTGTTTCTCGCGACCACTACCACGCTGCTCCTCTTCGCTATAGCAAACCGGCCCATCCCCGTATCCCGGCCGATAACCGACAACCATTATATGTCGCAAAGCGCCAAACGCTTCGATCTTTTGATTTCAGGCATCACATCAATGATGTGATCCAAGAAGCGAGACGATTTTCCCCTGATTCATGCGGTAGCGCGCACGAACCCAACCAATATCATCGTTTCTGCAGCGCTGCAAAACAATGATACAGGGTACAAGGGAGGTCCACAGATGGAAAAGCCCTCAAAAGAGGCAATCGGAACCACGGGCATTTCGAGACGGAGCTTTGTGGGAGGCGCAGCCTTGGCGGCCATCGGCGCAACGGCGGCATCGGCTCTGTCCCTCACGGGATGCAGCCCCGCACCATCGAATTCGGCGGAGAGCGGAAACGCGGCGAATGCCCCTTCGGCGGTACCTTCGCCGTCCACCGTAGTCGAACTCAACCCGCAAGACGATTCGTACGATAGCTATTCGGGCGACGTGTCGGCAATCTTCAGCCCCATCACGATCGGGAGCATGAACCTCAAGAACCGCATCGTAAAATCAGCAGCAGGCTCCGACACAATGCCGAAGGGCGCTACGGAAATGAGCCAGAACGCGATCGACTACTACGGTCTCATCGCCGACGGAGGCACCGCGCTCATCATTCTCGAAACCGGAACATTGAGCCCCTTCGGCCTCACGAACGGCTCAAAACCCAGCGAACAAGGCGTTCTCGAAGCTCAGAAAATCGCCGACCGGATCCATCAAGCCGATGCATACGTTGGCGTCCAGTTCGGCCTCGGCACCCCGCTGTCCCCCATAACGCAGGTCAACGATTACACCAATGAGGAAATCAAGGCTCTCGTGAAGGACTGCGGGGAAGCCGCCCTCAGGCTGAAGAACGCCGGCTTCGACTGCGTCGAAATGAAGGGCGCGACCACCGACGTCTTGAACCAGTTCCTCTCGAGGAGCCGCAATTTCAGAGAAGACGAATACGGAGCCCAGAACAACGAGAATCGCGTCCGTCTCTTCAAGGAGATCATCGAGGAGATCAGGAGCCAATGCGGTGAAGACTTCACCATCCTGACGCTGATTAACGCCGTAGAAGAGATGGATTCGAACCTGGGAGACAACGACGGATTCATCGTTTTGGAAGAGGCGCAATACCTGGCTCAGGAATTGGAAAAATCCGGCGCCGATTTCATCCAGGTCCGCGTAGGCGTGCCCGGCCAAGAGGTTACCTGCTACGGACCCGATTGCAACCACACGGGCTACAAGATGGATGGGGCAACGGGTTTCGGCACGCAGTTCGATTACGCGAAGCACTTCGAAGGCCTGATGGACGGCAGCCACTCGGGCGTCGGCGGATTCATTCCCCTCGCCAAGAAAATCAAGGAGGTCGTCGACATCCCCGTGGGCTGCGCGGGCAATATGGATGCGAGGCTTGCCCCCGATCTGATCAATGCCGCGGTTGCAAACGGTGACGTCGATCTCGTCTTCATGAACCGCATGCTCGTCGTAGACCCCGAACTGCCCAAAAAACTCGAGGAAGGCCGTCGGGACGAGATAGCCCCGTGCACGAAATGCTTCCATTGCCATGCGAAACCACTGGGCGAAGCGGAAATGTGCCGCGTGAATGCAACAACGCAGTTTGCCTACACCGAAGAAATGCCGGAAGGCTACGCGCTCGAGCCTGCCGAGAAAAGCAAGAACGTTATGGTCGTAGGCGGAGGCCCTGCGGGCATGGAGGCGGCGCGCATTGCAGCGCTTCGAGGCCACACCGTCACCCTCTACGAACAGAAGGACTCTCTGGGCGGCCTGCTGGGAACGGCGCAGGCCTACAAGGGGACCCACGAGCGGATGGGCGACCTCAAGGACTACCTAGCACGCCAACTTGAGATCGCAAGCGTCCAGACCGTCACCGGCCAGACGGTCGACGTGGACTTCGTGAAAAGCGAGGGTCCCGATGTCGTCTTGGTAGCCGTCGGCGGTTCAAGGGAAAGCAAGCTTTCTTCGAGCGCCTCCGTTAACGTCATGGACGTAGGCTCTATCGATCTTAACGAGATCGACGACGATGTTGTGATCGTGGGCGGCAACCTGCAGGCAGTGGATATCGCATCGTTTCTTATTGCGCAAGGAAAGCATGTCGACATCGTGAACCCCGGCGCCAAAGACGTTCTCGACATCGAGCAATCGCCTTGGGTGAGAAGGTTCACGTTACCCCACCTGTACGCAAAGGGCGTCAAGGTCTACAACGAAGCCGATGCGACCGAGGTTACCGATAGCGGCCTCAGGATCACGATGCGGGATTGCGGCCTCGACAAGGAAATCGTCTGCGGAACGGTTATCGAGTGCTGGGACATGGTAGGCAATACCGCGCTTGTCGACGATATCGCCGCGACCGGCATCGAGGCATATGCCGTAGGATGCGACGCACCCAAGAACATTCAAAGCGCCATACATGCCGGCAACATCGTAGCCCGTAGCATCTAGCAATCCGAAACAGCCCGAACCCATATGCGCACCGAGCCCCGCGCAAGCCCCTTTCGGAAGCTTGCGCGGGGCTTCTTTGCTTGTCGTGAGCAAAGGAAATCCGTCGACAGCACGCACGGCGGCGACCTGAATCAACGGGGGTAGCCCGCATCGGCGTCGACAAGCGGCCGGCTATCCTGAATAGCCGCATGCGAGAGCGCGAACTCGTCGGCATCCACCCGAATCGCACTCGCCCGAGCGCTTCGGCGACAGCTACGACGGCTTTACCGCGCTTCGCCGCATGCTCCCGATACGCTAGAATGGCAAGTACTTGAACCGAGAGAAGGCGGAAGCCATGGGAGCCCACTTTTCCAGTTTATTCTACGATGCACCGCCAGTGCCTCAGAGCATTCTCCTCGTTGGGGACGAGCGAGAATTCGCTCCAGGCGAAATGCTGGTCGAACACAATACTTCGATAGGAGGTTGCTACTACATTATCGAAGGGCTTGTTTTCGCTGTCGACTTCACGGAAAACGGTGAAAAGGTTTTCGGATTGATCGTAGACAAGGAAACACTGCTCGGCGAAACGTCGCTTTTGCTGGGCATCCCCTTTCCAACAGGGTTTCAGGCCCAGATCAAAACCCGGGCCCTCTTCATTTCCGCAGCGGATTTCTCAGACCTTTTCGAACGAGATAAAGAAGTTTCCCAGTATGCGGCCCGCGTTGCCGCAAGAAAAATGCTTTCGATAAAAAAGCTCTACAGCAATCGGAAAAACGAATCCGTCGTTTGGCGGATCGGCGACACCATCCTTGAACTCTCTTACCGATATGGAAAAGACTTCGAAGGAGGAAAGCTCATCGCGTTTCCGCTCAGCCACCAGCTGCTGGCGGATTTCGTCAATGCGAATCGCATTACGGTGACGAAGTGCATGCGATCCCTCAAAAACCAAGGTCTCATCCGCAGGATCAACAATGCCTACAACGTTCCCGACGTAAAACGCCTTGAGGCGTACAAGAAGGATCAAGCCGTCAGCAATCAAAACACGCTCTAGCACAGACACGATCGGACGCTGTAGCCGAGACTACACCTGTAGCCCCGCTTTCTAGACCGATCATCTCGAGACCCCTATTCTCTTACCTGCAGAAAGGGGGTAATCGTGCTGCCAACGAGTTGGACCAGACAAGCACACAGCAATGCCACCGACATGCCAGGCGGCACAAACAGGAAACCGCATAGATGGCTTCAAGGTTAAAAGGGATGGGAGATCGCCATGGAAATGGATCGCAGGAAATTCTTATCAACCGCCGTTATCGCCGGCGGAGCCGCAGCTTTAGCAGGTTTGGCCGGGTGCAGCCCGAGCGCCGAACCCACCACCGCATCTGCGGATTCGAACGGTTCGGAAGGCACGGAAGCGAAAAACCAGGAGAAGACTGCCGATATCGTCATCGTTGGAGCAGGTGCCGCAGGGCTAAGCGCGGCCTGCACGGCATCCGAAAAAGGAGCCAGCGTTGTTTTGCTCGAGGCAATGCCGATGACCGGCGGAGCCTCGCTGGGCGCTACCGCCACCAATATCGGCGGATCGCAAAAGCAAAAAGACGCAGGCGTTGAAGACAATGCCGAGTTGATTTTGG
Source organism: Raoultibacter timonensis (assembly GCF_900240215.1). GTDB lineage: Bacteria > Actinomycetota > Coriobacteriia > Coriobacteriales > Eggerthellaceae > Raoultibacter > Raoultibacter timonensis. Next base: position 2,208,288 of record NZ_LT964679.1, read on the forward strand.
AGAGCTACGCCAAAGACCTCGACGACCCGTACGTACTTGCCACGGCAAAAATGTACTCCGAGAACAACGGGGCAACCTACGACTGGCTGATGTCCGATATGGGAGTCAAGTTCTCAGACGAGGTACAATTCTTCCCCCCGTATCCCGTTGCGCGAATCTGCTATCCCATCGGGGGCGGCCCGGGCATCGCTAAAACCCTGACGGAAAAAATCGAAGAATCCCCCGTCGAGTTGCTGCTCGAAACGACCGCTACCGAGCTTATAAAGGAAAACGGTACCGTTGTAGGCGTTATCGCCGAAGCCGCGGATGGAACCGAATACCGCATCAACGCCAAAGCCGTCGTTCTTGCTGCGGGAGGCTTTGGCGCGCGACGTGACATGCTTCCCTACGAGTCGCTCAAAAACGTCATTTTTACGGCTCGGAGTCCTCGGACGGCAAAGCAATGGGACTTGCCCTGTACGGTGGAGCCATGCTTCGGTACCTCGACAACCTGTCTATCGAAGGCGGAGGCCTCGAGCTCTCGCCCGGAACCGGCACGCAATTGTATTCCGTTGTATTGGGTTCGTTCAGGGATGCCGCAGGAATCATCATCGGACCTGACGGCAACAGGATAATGAACGAAATGGGCCCAGCGCCGGCGCAGGTCAATGCGTATCGATCCCTTCCCGATTCCACCGCCTACCTCTTCTTGGACAAAGCATCGTTCGACGTCTTCTATGCCCTGGGAACCAGGGAAGTGGGAGGCGTATTCACCCCCGATACCTGGGAGAAGTGGCTTGCAAGTGAAGACTTGCCCTTTATCGTTACCGCCGACACGGTAGACGAAGTTGCCTCCGAAGCCGGAATAAACAGCGAGGGTTTGAAGGCGACGATCGAATCGTACAACGCAGACGCCCCCGCCGGTATCGATTCTGCGTTCAACCGCCCCATCGCCTCCTCCATTGGAGAAGGGCCCTACTACATCATCAAGATGAACCTCAGGTACGCGCACAGCTACGGCGGTTTGATCGCCAACGAAAACCTCGAAGTGCTCGATTGGAGCGAAACGCCCATCCCCGGATTGTACGGCACCGGACAGATGCTTTGCAGCATCCAGGGCAGGGACAACATCGCCAAACCATCGACCGGTACGTCCTTTGCCTACACATCGGGTCGTCGCGCAGTTCTCAACGCCCTTGAGACGTTCTAGGCAGTTCCCTCGATAAGGGCGTCTTCTTTTCACCGGCATCCCAACGATACGTATTGGGATGCCGGTTTTTTGACGGGACCGACGAACCCCTCAATCGTCCATCGCGAGCACTCGGAACTCCTGCGTTGCTCTTGAAGCTGTTTTCGCATCCTTTGCGGCAGGCTTCTGCGGGCAGGCTTTTCGTAACGCTGCTACATGTGGATGAACGAGTATGGCATGATGATGCACCGCTTCGGATGCACTCGTTTCCGAGCGTAAAAACGGGGGCCGTAGCCCCCGTTCGATTCAACTATGTGCCGCTTGCAAGCTCAGGCGCCTACTTGGCCTCGTCTGCCTTCTTCTCGGCAGCAGCCTCGGCTTCCTGAGTCTCCTCTTTGGCTTCGGCAGCCTCGGCGGCGGTCTCAGCGGCCTCGACGGCAGCCTTCTCGTCGCCGGCTTCGTCGGCGGCCTCGACGGAAGTCTCGGCTTCCTCCTTCACCGCTTCCTCGATCTGCTCGAGCTCTTCGGCAGCCTCTTTGGCTTCCTCGGCCTCGTCGGCCTTCTTCGGAGCGGCCTTCTTGGCAGCGGACTTCTTCGCAGCCGGCTTGGCATCGTCCTTCTTGGCCTTGGCGACGGGCTCGGTCACGAGCTCGATGATGACCATGGGAGCATTGTCGCCCTTGCGGTTGCCGAGCTTCATGATGCGGGTGTAACCGCCCTGGCGATCGGCAAACATGCCCTGCGAAACCTTCTCGAAGATCTCGCGAACAAGCTCTTTGTCGCCGAGTGCCGCAATGGCGAGACGGCGGGAATGAAGATCGCCCTTCTTCGCCCAGGTGATGATCTTGTCGACGTCGCCGCGGATCTCCTTGGCGCGCGCATCGACCGTCTTGATGCGGTCGTTCAGGAACAACGCACCAACCAGGCTCTTCTTCATTGCCTTGGTATGGCTCGCGTCGGTACCGAGCTTGCGACCTTTCTTATAGTGTCTCATCGTTATCTAACTCCTATAGCTTCAAATTGAGATCCATCGAGATCAGCTTGTCTTTGACCTCTTCAATGGATTTCGCACCAAAGTTCCTGATATTCAAAAGGTCGTTCTCGGAGAACTCGACGAGCTGGCGCACGGAGTGGATTCCCGCACGCTTCAGGCAGTTGTAGGAGCGAACCGAAAGGTCCAGATCCTCGATCTGCTTGTCGAGCTCCGCGTTGCTCTCCTGGCCTTCGGGAGCGAAGATCGAGGCAACCTCGCCTTCCTCTTCTTCGAGCGTATCGGAGAGGCTCAAGAACGCGCCCATATACTGGTTGATGATGTTGGCCGCACGGCAGATCGCCTCGGTGGGGGCGATGGAACCGTCGGTCTCAACCTCCAGCACCAACTTGTCGTAGTCGGTGCGCTGGCCCACGCGGGTGTCGGTCACGTTCAACGTGCAGCGACGAACCGGCGAGAACAGCGAGTCGACATGGATGACGCCGATAGGATCTTCGGTGCGCTTGTTGCGCTCAGCCGAAACGTAGCCGCGGCCGACGCCGATGCGGATGGTCATATCGAGCTGACCGCCGTCGGCAACAGTAGCGATGACGTGCTCGGGGTTGATCAGCGTGAATTCGGTGGGGATATCGAGATCCGCACCGGTGACCGTACACGGTCCTTCAGCCAATACGTGAGCAGTCGCCTCTTCGATGTCATCGGAAAGTGCGGAAAACACCAGGCCTTTCACATTCAGCACGATGTCGGTAATATCTTCGATCACGCCTTCAGCGGTGGTGAACTCGTGTTGCACCCCCTCGATCTGGATCGCGGTTGCTTTCGCACCGTCCAGCGAGGAAAGGAGCACTCGACGCATGCAGTTACCCAATGTGTAACCGTAACCACGCTCAAGCGGCTCGACAACGAAACGAGCAACGGTCTCGTTGATCTCTTCCGTTGTTACCGTCGGCCTCATGAACTCTGTCATATTGTGTAAGCCTCCTTCAATTATGCCGCAATGTTATTTCGAGTAAAGTTCGACAATAAGCTGTTCGCGAATGTCGAGATCGATCTGATCGCGCTGCGGGAGGGAGAGCACACTACCCTGCAGCTTCTCGATGTCGACTTCCAGCCATGCGGGGACTTGCACACGCTCATTGGAGATGAGCGCACTCTTGATGACCAGCATATCTTTGGCTTTCGGAGCTACGGCGACGAGATCGCCCGGGCGAACGCGGTACGACGGGATGTCGACGCGCTTGCCGTTGACGACGATGTGTCCGTGACGGACCTGCTGGCGAGCCTCGGCGCGGGACTTGGCGAACCCGAGACGGTACACCACGTTGTCCAGACGGCTTTCGAGGATGCGAAGCAGGTTCTCGCCGGTAACGCCCTGCTGGCGGTTGGCGAGATCGTAGTAGCCACGGAACTGCTTCTCGAGCACACCGTAAATACGCTTGGTCTTCTGCTTTTCGCGCAACTGAGTGCGATATTCGCTTTCCTTCACGCGCTTCTTGCCGGCTTCGCCCGGCGCATAGTTGCGACGCTCCAAGGCACATTTGTCCGTATAGCAGCGATCGCCTTTAAGGAACAGCTTCGTCCCTTCGCGGCGGCACAATCTGCAGTCCGCCCCTGTGTATCGAGCCATGTGTAGATCCTTTCAGTTAAACGCGACGACGCTTGCGCGGACGGCAACCGTTGTGCGGGATAGGCGTGCAATCTTGAATGCTGGCGATTTCGAGGCCAGCAGCCTGAAGCGAGCGAATAGCGGTCTCGCGACCGGAACCCGGACCCTTAACGAACACGGAAACCTTGCGCAGGCCGTGCTCCATGGCGGTCTTCGCTGCCGCTTCCGCAGCCATCTGCGCTGCGAACGGGGTGGACTTACGAGAGCCCTTGAACCCGACCGTACCGGCGGACTGCCACGAGATCACATTACCCTGAGGATCGGTGATGCTCACGATGGTGTTGTTAAACGTAGATTTGATATGCGCAGAGCCGACGGCGATGTTCTTACGTTCGGAACGCTTGAGGCGCGTGCGCACGTTCTTCTTTGCTGCCACTTAGTTACCTCACTTCTTCTTTCCGCCGATTTGCTTCCTGGGACCTTTGCGCGTACGCGCATTGGTGTGCGTGCGCTGACCGCGCACGGGCAGGCCGCGACGATGACGCAGGCCGCGGTAGCAACCGATCTCCATGAGGCGTTTGATGTTCTGGGAAACCTCGCGATGCAGGTCGCCTTCGACCTTGAGGTTGTCCTGGATGTAGTCGCGCAGCTTGGTCAGATCATCTTCGCTGAGATCCTTCACGCGGATGTCGGGATCGACACCGGTATCTGCGATGATCTTCTTGGCGGTGGTGGGGCCAATGCCGTAAATGTAGGTCAAGCCGACTTCAATGCGCTTATCGCGAGGAAGGTCGACACCAACAAGACGTGCCATAGGTTATTTCTCCTCTTTCTTCCTAGCCCTGACGCTGCTTGTGGCGCGGGTTTTCGCAGATGACGAGAACCTTGCCGTGGCGTCGGATAATCTTGCATTTGTCGCACATTTTCTTGACCGAAGGACGTACCTTCATAATAAATTCCTTTCGGTTTGTGCAGGTCTAAAGCGACCCTTATCTTCTTTACTGTATAGCCACACCCAGCCGCAGGTGATTGTTTGCTCCATAAGCCCGCGCCGAACGATTTCGACCGCGAGAACAACGCATGCTTAGCCTCAAGCACACAAAAACCGCACATTCGGAAACCCGATGCGCGGGAGGAAACCGCTTATTTGTACCTATAGGTGATGCGTCCGCGATTAAGATCGTACACCGAGAGCTCGACGGTTACTTTATCCCCCGGCAGGATTTTGATATAGTGCATACGCATCTTGCCGGAAATATGAGCCAATATCTTGTGCCCGTTCTCGAGTTCAACCCTAAACATTGCGTTCGGCAACGCCTCGAGGACCGTCCCCTCAAGCTCGATAACATCTTCTTTGGTCAAAAGTGCTCCTTAAAGCAAATAGGTCATTAAGCGACAAACGTAGATGATATCAAAAACGCAGGCAGCCATGCAAGCACGCATTATGGGCGCACACATAGGCTGCACACGGAAACCCATAGTCATTCGGCGATCGTACGCAGTCCCCCATAGAGAATCCCCTGGAAACGGGCGCTCATCCATCCTGAAGCCCTCCAAGCACTTTAGGATAGAGACCCGATTCGATCGACTATCGGCTTATACGCAAAATCGCCCTTACGGGCGATTATCGATTGCGTGGCTGGCCCACCAGGATTCGAACCTAGATAGCTGGTACCAAAAACCAGAGTCCTGCCGTTGGACGATGGGCCAGTGTATACAGTGTTTCCCGAAACGAAGGAAACACGGGTCGCCCTTCGCGGCATATGCTTGCCTAGTGAAGATGGTGGGCCGTGAGGGAGTCGAACCCGCGACCTTGGGATTAAAAGTCCCCTGCTCTACCAGCTGAGCTAACGGCCCACCATCTTCACTCGCGTAGCGTGCGGAACCATAGGGTACCTTCGCGAAATGCGAGTATCTATTCTAGCCGCGAGTTCTAATGCGGTCAATGAGAATTATCCGACATATTTCGGACACCGGCAAAACGACGGGATCGAGGTAAATCATTCTCAGTTTAATTCGAATCCGACGCAAAAGGCATCGCGGAAAACTCACTCGAAAGGACGATGCGTGTAAGACTGTCCGGATTCCTCATGTTCAACGGTGCAAGGTTCCCGCTTCATCCCTCAGACCGCCGCGCAAGACGCGCGCGGTAGGCTTGCTGTATCGCGCGTCTTACAGCCGAGGTGCGCGGCGAACCAAGGAGGAAGCCGATGTCCGCAAACCCGATCCGCATACTCGTATTCTTCGTATCGCTGCTCATCTGCGCAGCGGGGCTCGCGGGAAACCCACCCGTCGCCTCTGCTTCGCCGCAGGAAAACCTGCTCCAGGCAAGCGGGGTGGTCTCGGTCGACAGAACGACTTTCTTCGACGAGGGAAAGTACATCAACCTGCTCGATCTCGAAAACGATATCGCCATCCCTGATTTCACTACATCAGGCGGTTCGATGATCGCCCTCACCGACAGCACCGCGAAGCGCGACCCAAACCGAGATTACTCGCCCTATCGCGCCATGCAGATACCCATCGAGAACGTCTACGGCAGAACCGAAGGCATTCCGGGCTTCGGATTTCTCTGCGACAAGACAGCCTCCGCAGCCAATGGAGCCAGCGTGAGCATCGTCTATGACTACGTTGGCGATATGAAGGACATCGCCGATCCGAGCTTCAGCGTTCCCGTATCCATCAAAGCAACCTACACGGTTCGCGACGGCAACACGGTGGCCGAACAGGGAGACTACCAAGCGCACTACAACGGCCATCCGCTCGTGCAGATACCCAAGTGCTTCAGCCACGGAATCTTCTTCGTCGGCACCGACGAGCTCGATGCGCACTATGAGTTCTTCGAAGCCCAAACCGGGTTGCCGATCGAACTCGGCACGATATACGTGACAGCCACATCGCTCAACCGAGGGGAGGGGTTCGCCTTGCCGAGCGAAAAAGTGTCCGCCCGCTACGTGAGCAACGAAGCGCCGGACGCCTCGCTGCTCTACAACTACGAGGGGGGAAAGACCCCCTACGACGTCATCGCCGGCAGCCTGCTCTACGACAAGACCGACGAATACGGAAATGGCTACACCACGTTTATCGGCTGCCCCGACGTATACGACTCAAACGGTGACTCTATCGATTTCTCCGATACGATCGGAGAGCAAACGTACTACTGGAGATCGGTCTGCTTCGCCGTCGACAACGAGCTGTCGAATTCGATCGAAACCAAAGCATACGCAGTCAAAACCGCTTCGTGGTCCGGCACGGCAGGCATCGCGGGCGACGGGGCCGTCATGAACGGTAGTATGTGGTACGCAACCAACTTCATGACCCTCACCTCGGTTAAACCGCCGGCTCCGACGAAGATCGCCGACAAAACGCACGATGTCCGTCTGGGCGACACGATCACATACCGCATCGCTCAACAGGTGAACGACCTCGGCGCAACGAGTTTCATCCGCTACGAATCGATGTCGATCGTCGATACGTTACCGGGCACGCTTCGGTTCGAAAGCGCACGCCTGCTCGATGAAAGCGGCAAGGAACTCCCTCAAGCAGGTACAGCTGCATTCGACGACAACACGAGGACCGTCTCCTTCGAGTTCGCAAAAGAATTCTGCGAAAGTGGGATGAGCATGATGGGCGAAACGTACTATCTCGAAATCGAAACCGAGGTGATCGACTATCCCGACGACGGCACCCTGCGGTTCGCCAACAGCGCAAAGGCCATCATCAACGGAACCGAGCAACCCACCGAAGAGGTTGTAACCGAGCTCGCGCCGCCCGAGCTCGATATCGACAAGCACGTCGAAGCCGATCCTGCAACCGCGAACGAGTATGAGTTTCCCGTCGGAAGCGAGGTGACCTTTCGCGCAACGCTTACCCAAACGCAAAAGAACGCAAGGGCCAAAACGGTGGCTGTTTCGGATCCGCTTCCCGAAGGGCTCGAACTCGTACCCGGCTCGGTTGCGATAGCCGAAGGCGAAAATGCATCCGTCAGCGAAACGGCTGAGGGCTGGACCGCTTCCCTTGACGAGCTCGACTTCGGAGAAACCGTCGATATATCGTATCGCGCCATCGCGAGCGAGCAGGGAAACGGAACCGAGGTGGTCAATACGGTATACGCCCATGCGCAAAACATCCCCGATGGCAGCACGGGATGCCCCCTTATCCCCACGTCTGACGATGCCGAGGTGTTCATCAACTCGCCCCGCCTGGTCATCTCCGAAGAGGCGCTGGTCTCCCCGTTGACCGGAAGCGCCTACGAGCGCCGCGTGGACGATCCTGTCGTTTTCGAGGTGAAGATAGCAGCCGAACCAAAGGGGACCATCGCGCGCGACCTTACGCTCGAAAGCCTTCCTCTGCCCGAGGGGCTCACCATCGTCGATGGGCCTGACGCGGTACGCGTCGAGGGAATCAACCTCGATGGGGAATCAGCGCAAACCCCCTATCCCGTCCACGGCGACGACGAAGTGCATGGAGAAGCCGAGCAACGTACGATCTCGGGCACCGTCGAGGCATCGGAAAACCGGCTTGAATCCTCCCTGTCGCTGAACTACCTGCCTGCCGACACGCCGGTTAAGCTTGTTTTCGAATGCATCCCCTCAGAAGAAGCAAATGGGTGCGAGATCCTGAACAGCGCCGTAGTTTTTGCGCAAAACGCATCCGGACCCGTAACGGCCGAGCCGGCTGCCCGCGTATGGGTAAACTCGCCGCGCCTCAGTGTTGCCAAGCAGGCTCCTTCCCTCGCGTACCAAGTAGGCGATATCGTAACGTATCGCATCGACGCCTCCAACCAGGCACGGGGAACCGTCGCCCGCAACGTGGTTTTCGAGGACGTTCTCGAAACACCGGGCATGGAGCTGCTTCGCAATTCCATCGTGGTCAGCGATCAGGACGGCGCCGTCATCACCGATCAAATCGGCATAGCCCAAAACGTCGGCTCGCAGAACTGGAAGATCGAAACAGGAAAGGCGCTTGTCAATAGCCAAAACCATCGTATATGGGATTGCAACAACGGCGGCACAGTCATCGAAGCGGCTGCGCTCAATCCCCTCGATATCGAACGCGAACGCTCCTTCCGAATCGAATACCAAGCCCTGATCACCGATCAAGCGCTCGCTTCAAAAACGGCCACGAACAGCATAACGGCCACAAGCGACGAGAACCTTCCCGCGACCGATACGGAAACCGTTTCGGTCGCCGGTCCCGTTCTGGGCATATCGAAATCCGCTGATATCGGTTTTTACCACGTGGGCGACGTGGCAGAGTACACGATCGAGGTAGCCGAATTGCGGACTGGGGAGACCGCGCACAACGTGCGCATCGGCGACGATCTGCTCGCCGACAGGGCTCGGGCCGTTGCGATCCTCGACGATTCGATTTCGTTGAAAGACGAACGTGGTCGCACCCTTTCCGGGTGGGACGTCGCATGGGCCGACAACGGGGTGGGCGGACATAGCGGATTCGTTATCACCACCAACGCCGATCTTCCCGATTCGTCGAAAATCATCGTTTCGTACAAAGCGAGATTCAATGCGAAAACCCCATCGAAGGCCGTAAGCAATACCGCCTGGACCGAAGCGGACGACGCCCCGAGAGCACAAGCAAGCTGCTCGATCACCTGCGCAGACCCCGACGATACCGCGCTCGAAATAGAGAAGACGTCCGATCGTGAAACCTACTCCCCCGGCCGCACGGCCCGCTATGAACTCTCCATCTTCAACACCGACGAAACAGGGCCCGCACGAAGCATCGGCGTGACCGACGCGCTCGAATCGACCGAATCGGCATCGATAGCCAAGGGGTCGGTTGTCGTAAGCAACGGCGACAACGAACCGATAGATTCCGCGCAAATCGTCTACCGGGCAGACAGCAACGAAACGCTCACGGGCTTTTCCGTTGAAACGGACTTCGATCTGACAAGCGCCGACCAGCTGACGATACGCTACGAAACGCTGATCGACGAGGAGGCGGAGCCTGGGGATACCGTGAGCAATAGCGCCACGGCTTCGGCAGACAACACGGGAGACGCGTCGGTCGAACACGAAGTTTCCGTAGCCTTTCCCTCGCACGACCCCGAGCCGATACAGGGATACAAGACGACCGCCTACAAGACCGCCAATCCCGCATCGGGATCCGCCGTAGAAGCAGGCAGCGAGATAGCGTATCTGATTACCGTCAAGAACACCGGCGCGACAACAACGCCGACTGTGCGGATTCGCGATTACATCCCCGAAGGGGCCTCGTATCTGTTCGACTCGGCAAGCGAGGGAGGCGCATTCGTTATCGCCACGGAAAAACGCGACGGCTATGTCGAATGGGTGCTTACCGATGTCGCACCCGATACCGAACGGTCGGTCGGATTTTCGGTTCGTGTCGGTGAAAACCCGCCTGAATGGATCGTCAACGAGGCGCTCTATTCGGCATCGTCCGACTCGGTTACCGCAGGCGATCCGACTTTGCCCGACCCCGACCGCGCCACCGCCCGCACCGTGCACTCGGTCAACACCGCATCGCCCTTCGGCCCCATCGTGAACGTCGTGAAGTCATCCGTACCGCCAGCAGGCGAAAGCGTGCGAAACGACGACGAGATCGATTACGTGCTTACCGTCTCGAACGTCGGCGATGCGATCGCCGAAAACGTGCTCGTTCGCGATCCCGTACCCGAAGGATCATCGTACGTGCCGCAGTCGGCTTCCGATGGCGGTACGTTGGGCGAAAACAATCGCCGTATCGAATGGCTCGTGCCGCGCATCGAAGCCGGGGCAACGCTCGAGCTGTCGTTCGCCGTAACGGTCGATGCTCCCCAGACGGTTCGATCGATAGAGAACCAGGCCTCGTTCGCGCTCAGCGCCGCCGACCGCGCAAGATCGAGCGGCGTTCTCGAAAACACCAGCAACATCGTTGAGCACACCGTGCCTCAAGCGGGCGCGAACGGGCGCCCGGCAGCGCCGAGGACGGGAGACGGAACCGCGGTCTTTGCGATCGGCGCTTCCGCGCTCATCGCACTCGCCGTTTTGGCAGTGGCGGCAATCGTCCGCTCGAAGCGCAGGAAAGCGCTCCGCCGGATGCAACGCGTGTCACCGGAGACCGCCGCCGCGCCGCCGCGCGCGAAAGCCCATTCGCCCAAACGAAGGCGACACGACTATCTGCGATGGCGATAGCGGGGCAGAGACGCGCCCCGAACCAAAGCGGCTCGGGGCGCTGCACCAGAAGACGTTGCGGTTTGCGCGGTTTCGCCCGCTTAGGCCTCTTCTTCGCCTACACGCAAAGCGCGGTCGTGTTCGGCAAGCTCTTCGGCGGTTTCGTGCCAGCACTGCGTCGGAGGCAAACCGGGAATGCTCGAGGCCACGAAAACCGGATCTTTATGCTGCTTGCGCTGCGCCGTGTAATCATCGAGCGCGCGAAGCGCCCACTTGCCGAGCAGGACGATGGAGATGATGTTCACGAACGCCATGGCGCCCATCACGATATCCGCAACGTTCCAAGCGAGATCGAAACTCGACTGCGCACCCATGAAGATGGCGACAAGGCACGTGATGCGAAACACGAACAAGACGATCTTGTTGTCTTTGATGAATTTGATATTGCTCTCAGCATAGAAATAATTGCCGATCAGGCTGGAGAAAGCGAAGGCGAAAATCGAGAACGTGATGAAATGGATGCCCAATTCGCCGACCGAATAGTTGATGGCCTGTTGCACGAGCGGCATGCCGTTGAGATCGCCCGGCTCTCCTCCGACGAAGAACACGAGCACCATCATCGCGGTACATGAGCAGATTACGAGCGTATCGATAAACACCGAAAGGGTCTGCACGAGACCCTGTTTGCAGGGATGCGATACCGACGCCGCAGCGGCAGCGTTGGGAGCAGAGCCCATGCCGGCCTCGTTCGAGAAAAGCCCGCGCTTGATGCCAATCACGACAACCGACCCGGCAAAGCCGCCGAAGATCGATTGGAAGTTGAACGCCGATTCGAAGATGAGCGAGAACACCGCGGGGATCGCATCGATATGCGTGGCCGTGATCCATACCGAAAGGGCGATGTAGGCAATCGCCATGATAGGCACGATGATCGATGTCATGAAGCTGATGCGGTGCGCACCGCCGAAGATGACGAACGCGGTGAACACGACGAGCACGATTGCGAGCGCCAGCGGCGCCTGCGATTCGGAGTAGCCGGGGATGTAGTATTCGAGCGACGAGCTCATGTTGAAAGACTGCAGCGCATTGAACCCGTACGCAAAGCAGATGATGAGCAGGATACTGAACAGCACGCCGAGCCAGCGCTTTCCGAGCGCCTGCTCGATATAATAAGCGGGTCCGCCGCGAAATTCCCCGCCCGGGCCCTTGATTTTGAACATCTGCGCAAGCGTCGATTCGATAAACGCCGAAGCCGACCCGATGAGAGCCATGAGCCACATCCAGAAAACCGCCCCCGGTCCGCCGGTAGCAACCGCCGTGGCGATACCTGCTATGTTGCCGGTGCCGACGCGGCTCGCCGTCGAAACCATGAGAGCCTGGAACGACGAGACGCTCCTGGTACCGCCCACGTGCTTCTGCTCGGTCAGTACCGTGAACATGTCCTTGATATAGCGGAACTGAACGCCCTTGGTCCGTATGGTGAAATACACCCCGGCTCCCACGAGCATGAACACGAGCACGTAGGTGTACATCGCTTCGCTGATCGCGCCGGTAACGCTGATGAGTGTATCGGTCATCCCGTCCAATCGAATACCTCCTCGTCTATACAACTAGCGAATTGTACCAGATGGGAAGCCTGATTGCATCACCCGCATATTTCTGATGAAACCCCGATTGCAGCCCGAAAGCAAGAAGGCCCCCGCATGCGGGGGCCCGGCAGCCAAACGGGGCGGCGCTTATTCGGCGGGAACGAACGTGTCCTTGTCGGGTGCGAACGACTGCATGGCCGTGATGGTGCGATCGAACAGCTCGTCGAGCTCCCAACCGAGCATCTCGGCTCCGCTGCGAATCACCTCGCGGCTGACTCCCGCCGCAAAACGCTTGTCCTTGAACTTCTTCTTGAGCGACTTCACCTCGAAATCCATGACGCTTTTCGAGGGACGCATGACGATGGCAGCTCCGATGAGCCCCGTGAGTTCCTCCGTCGCGAACAGAATCTTCTCCATCATGAGTTCCGGCTTGGGCAGATCGGTGTTGAAATCCGACGTATGCGACTGGATAGCGCGTATGAGCTCGGGGGTGCCGCCGGCAGCCTCGATATCCTGCGCGGCGTAGATGGTATGCAGCTCGGGCTCGTTGTCGTGCTCTTCCCAATCGAGGTCGTGCAGTAAACCGACGATGCCCCAAAACTCCTCGTTTTCAGGATCGTACTCGCGCGCAAAGTACATCATGGTCTGCTCAACCGTCTCGCCGTGTTCGATATGGAACGGATCCTTGTTGTGCTCCTTCAAAAGTTCGAGCGCCTCATCGCGCGTCATACCAGCTTCAAGCTTCGCCATGGCTCCTCCTGTTTCGCCTTGATCGATTACTGCCCACTATAGCAATTCGTTTGCCCATGGCAAGCCACTGCCGCCTAGAACGTTATTCCAACCGCCGAAATGACAAGCCCCCACACCACGCCGATGCCGTAGAGAAGCGCGAGGATTGCGATGTTCTGCTTAATGGAACGGTTCGTGCGGAACAGCACGAGCAAACCGACGCCCGCCGAAACGAGCAGCCCCGCCATCATGGCTCCAGCCGCCAGCGTGCCCTCGAGGTACAGCTCGGTGATGACGACGGATGCCGCACAGTTGGGAATGAGGCCTACGAGCGCCGAGGCGAACACCGAAAGGCCCGGGTTCGCACCGAGGAACTCGGCGAGCACATCTTCGCCGACGCCTTCGATAACGGCTTCGAGCACAAGCGTGATGATGAAGATGAACAGCGTAACCTGCAGCGTATGCTTGATAGCGCTTTTGAGAATTCCGCCATCGCCGCCATGGCAGTGGCAGTGATCGCGTTCGCACAGCTCGTGAATGCTCATCGCATCGGCACCGCGGCGGCGGGCGATGCGCAGCGCCCCGTCGACGAGAAAGCCCATGACCAAACCGATAAGCAGCTTCGCTCCGAGGATTTTCAGGATAACGGCGGGATCGACCTGCTCGGCAATGAAGATGGGCAGCATCTCATCCGAAGTCGAAAGGAACACGGCGATGAGCGTTCCAAGCGTGATCACCCGCCCGGCATACAGCGTCGCGGCAGCAGCGGAAAACCCGCACTGGGGAAACACGCCGAGCACTGCGCCGATCGCAGGTCCCGCGGCCCCCGCCTTTCGGATGGCGGCTTCGGCCCTATCGCCCGCTTTATGCTCGAGCGCCTCCATAGCAAGATAGGTAACGAACAGAAACGGTACAAGCCGCAGCGTGTCGATCACCGAGTGTTCCAAAATATGTAAGATGATTTCCATGGCTGAGTATTCTAGCAGAACCATCGAATCTACGTGCAGCAAGCTCATGGCCGTTGACGAACCGCAGAAAACCCGCGCTCGGCGCCACCCGAAGAGGACGCCATGAAGCAGCAAGCGACGATCAGCGCTCGCGCAGTTCCCAAAACGCCACAGCCGAAGCGGCGGCGACGTTGAGCGAGTCGACTCCGTGGGCCATGGGAATCTTGACCGTATAGTCGCAACGCGCGATAGTCGATTGCGCAAGCCCGTCGCCTTCGGTACCGAACACCATAGCCAACCGATCGCAAGCATGAAGACGCTCATCATCGATCGAAAGGGATTCGTCGGTCAGAGCGAATGCCGCCGTGGCGAACCCGAGGCTCCGCAGCAGAGCCAACCCCGCTTCGGGCCAATCTTCCACCGTGCTTCCTATGCGGGTCCAAGGAACTTGAAACACCGTTCCCATCGAAACCCGCACAGCACGTCGGTACAAAGGATCGCAGCAGCTCGGCGTCACGAGCACCGCATCGATGCCAAGCGCTGCCGCCGAGCGGAAAATCGCCCCCACGTTGGTATGGTCGACGACGCCTTCGAGCACGGCCACGCGATGCGCATCAGCCAGCAGGTTCTCGACGCTCGGCAGCACGGGCCTGCGCATCGCAGCAAGGATCCCCCGCGTAAGCTCGAAACCCGTCAGACGTTTGAGCTCATCGGCAGGCAGCACGAACACCGGCACATCGGATTGAACGCGGTCGATAACGCCCGTCGACGCATCAAGCCATTTCTCCTCCATGAGAAACGAGATCGGCTCGTAGGCCGCAGCGAGCGCTCGGTCGATCACTTTGATCGACTCCGCGATGAAAATGCCCTTCTCGGGCTCGAGCCGATTGCGCAACTGCGCTTCGGTAAGCCGCGCATATGCATCGAGGCGCGAATCCCCCAACGACGACAACCGGATAATCGGCACGTGAAGCTCCCATCAACGACGTGTTCGAAAAAACGAATCTTCTCTACCATATTCTACTTCGCGGGGATGGCATTGCCGCGCACATCCGCCTATGATCATGGAATCACAGCAAGGAGGAAGTGCATGGACGCACGAACAACGGGCCGATTCGTAGCCCTCAAGCGCAAGACGCTCGGAATCACGCAAGAGCAGCTTGCGGGAGAGCTCGGCATAACGGGAAAAGCAGTATCGAAATGGGAAACGGGACGCTGCCTGCCCGACAGCTCGATCATGGAACCCCTCTGCGAGCGTCTCGGCGTTACGTTGAGCGAGCTTCTCAACGGCCACGATATTGAAAGCGATCGCGAAAGCGCCCTCTCGGAAGAAGTGGTGCGCCAAGCGCTCAACACCGTCGAGCAGCTGCAGCGCGAAAAGCGCGTGCTTGTTGGCGTGCTCATTATCATGCTCGGCTTCGTAACCCTCACCGTCGGCCAATCGGTGGCCGACCCCTCAACAAGCGAGACGATGGATTTCCTCGGCGGCTTCCTCGTTGGCATGTCCATCGTTGAGATGCTCGTCGGCATCTTCGTGACGATCAGAAACCTCGTGAACCCGAGCTAGCGTCTCGAACGCGCGGCATTTCGGGCCGGAGCATCAGGCCGTACCCAGCGATCGGAGCTCGGAGTCCGAAACCCTGCGAGCGGAGCGTACCCGGCAATGCCCCGGGCTGGTTTGGCCGGGAACACTTTCGCAAAAGGGCTCGATTCATCCGTTTCGGATGACACATTCGCCCCATATAGCCGTTTTCGTGAGACAGACCTTCTCGAAATCCCAGCGTACAGTGCACTCATGCCCTGCGAACGATCGAGGAAAGGCGCATCGGTATGCGGAGTGCGCCCAATGCGCACGAGCCTCGGCGAGGGCGTCAAGGAGGAAGGGGCCGACGCGATGCGTCGGCAAACGAAAGCGAGGAGAGCATGGGTAAAGAAACGATCGCACGTCGAGATTTTCTCAAAGCAGCAGCCCTGTCCGGCATGGCCTTGGGCACCGCCGGCGTACTTGCGGGATGCGCGAGCAACCAGCAAGAGCAAGCCGCACCGTCAGGCGCAGATATCACCTGGGACAAAGAAGCGGACATCCTCGTAGTCGGCTCGGGAACAGGTGCTTTTGCCGCACTGGCCGCCGCAAAGCTCGGCTCGGAATCCGTCTGCCTGCTCGAAAAGGGGCAGTTCTGGGGAGGTACGGCGGCCACCTCGGGTGGCGGCATGGCCGTCCCCCTGTCCGATGCAGCAAAAGAAGCCGGTGTGAACGATACGAAGGAAGCGGTTGTCGAGTACTACCTCAACGCAAGCGAGGGGCGCGCGGACGAAACCGTTATCAACAGTTTCCTTGACAACGGCAACGACTTTCTCAAATGGACGGGCGAGGCGCTCGGATGGACATGGACGCCCTCGACTCTGTTCGGCGATTACTACGAGCCGCTTCCGGGATGGATCCCGTTCGGCCGCGCGAGCCTGGGAGCCTCCGATTCTTCGGGTGCCCTCGTTGCCGCGCAAATGTGGGAGCAGCTCAAGGCGGCGCTTACCGATGCCGGCGTAGAGATCATGATGGAAACGCCCGCAACCACGCTCGTCACGGACGAAAACGGTGCGGTGATCGGCGTCAGAGCGACGTCGGGGCGCGACGAAATCGCCATCAAAGCCAACCACGTCATCCTCGCCACCGGCGGCTTCGACCACAACGCAGACATGCGCGCAAAGCATCTGCCCTTCAAAATACTCGCCACCAACGCCTGCACCACGAACACGGGCGACGGCCACAAGATGGGCCAAGCAGTAGGCGCCGACCTTTCGTACATGGATTCCTGCTGGGGCGCTCCCGCCATTCTCACGACGGGACAGGACCCCAAAGAGCTGATCGCCAACAACGAGATCGCCCAGGAGATCGCGGGAACCGACTGGGCTATGTACCGAGGCCTTCCCGGCGCGGTTGTCGTCAACAGAAAAGGCCACCGCATCGGCAACGAGGCAACCGCATACGACACCTACAACAAGGCCTTCGCCTATTACGACAACGGCGAAATGGAGCATCTCAACATACCCTCGTACTTCATCTGCGACTCGGCATGCTGGAACACCTACTCCCTCCCGGGGCACACGGTCGGATCGATGGACGGCGGCTATTTCGACGAGACGTACGGCAGCGATGGATCCGACGGCGAGTTTCCTGCCCACTTCGTTCAAGCGGACACGCTCGAAGAGCTTGCCGAGAAACTCGGGGTCGACGCAGCCGGGCTCGCCGCCGAGTTGGCAGCTTTCAACGAGAACGCCGAGCAGGGCATCGACCCTGTGTACCATCGAGGTGAAAAACAGCTCGATCTGAACACCACCGCGGTCATGGCGGGCATGCGCACCGATCTCGCGAACCCGTGCCTGGCACCGGTGGCAACGCCCCCGTTCTACGGCGCGATCTACGTTCCCGGAACCTGCGGCACCGCAGGCGGCCTCACCATCAACGAGAACGCCCAGGTCGTCAATGCGCTCGGAGAGCCCATATCGGGACTCTACGCGGTGGGCAACTGCTCGTCGGGCGTTTCCGGCGGTCGCTACGTCGGCGGCGGCATCAGCTTGGGATCGGGCGGCGTTATGGGATGGGTTGCCGTCCACCACGCGCTCGGGCTCTAGCTTCGTCGGCTGCCCGAACCGCAGCTGCGGTTCGGGCAGCGCCCGCAGCCTCTCGCCATCCGAGGCCGGCTTCTTTGGGGCCGGCCTTTTTCACGTTCCCCGCCGCCTCACACGTTGGCTTTGAAATAATCGATGAGCTCCTGCTTCGAATGAACCCCGAGTTTGGCGTATATCCGCTTCACGTGGGTTCGCGCCGTTCCCTCCGAAATGTAGAGCTCGTTTTGAATGTAGCGCAGGCTTCTGCCTTCGAGAAGCAACAGGACGACCTCCGTCTCGCGATTCGACAAACCCTGGGCGCGAGCGAAATCCTCCGAAGCCACCGTTTTCGATTCGACGATGTATTTCGGCCCGTTGAGCCACGTGTTCTGGAATACAAAGAAGCTCGCAACGATGGCAACCGACAAGACGACCGACAGCGAGTCGGGCACGGCGGGTGTAAGCTGAAACACAAGGCTTCCCAGCATCGATCCAACCGCCCACGCGACGTTCATCACGACGAAGTACATCGCCTTCCTGAAGCGCAAACCGAACGATACGATTACCCCCAACTCCATATAGAGAAGAAGCATCAGGAGAAACGATGGGGACGGCGCCGTCAAGAGATCGGCGAGCGTCGTGGCGGAGGATATGCTCCCGCTGGAGAACACGAAGCCCCCCGCTATCCCGAATATCACCACGAGGAGGTTCGGGGTGAGGAAAAACGTCTTTTTAGAAATCTTGCCGACGCGTTCGGTTTCCCGCAGCGGCTTTCGTGCCCCGATCAGCAGAACAAGCGGGGCAAGAATCGCGAATGCGTCGTACACCATGCGGGGAAGGATCAGCAGCGCGAAGCTGAGCACGTAGTACAAAAGCAACGAACCGACCAGCGCCGCAGTAAGGGTCTTCACGTCATCGCATTTCGCAAGGTTTTCGACGCGCAGGAGCTGGCACCCGAAGCATGCGACCGAGAAGAACAGGAAGGCGACCATCTCGTACACCGTGCCCGATAGCGAGAACCGGCTGATGAGCAAAAGCGCCACCGTCGAAGCGAGGGCAAGGACGGGGACGGTTACCCGAAACGCGAACGGTATCCGATCCCAGCGCGCGAGCATAATGCCCGCCCCTGTCGCCAGCGTTACGAGAAGGCCGAACACCCCGAACGCCGGGAGGCAATCCACCTGCTGGGTAAACAGGCTCTGGTAGGATACCTGATGAAACCAGAACCAAATAACCGCATCGAGAAGCGCCGTTTTCGCAACTTGCCTCTTCCCTATTTTCCCCGCCTTTAAGTCTACTTGCATGCCCTTCCCTCCACGCCCTCCCCCCGAATCATACCTTACGGATGACAGAAAAAGGCAGTTTAGCCACTTTCGTGAGACAGACCGCCTCACTACCCGCAGGTATGGTGAACCGAGTCGAATCTGCTTCGTGTGGGCTGCTGGGTTTTGGGAGAAACCTCCATGTAGCCTAGTTGTATCGGGCGGCATTTGTCAAGCAGAAAGGAAGCGGCACGTCGTATCCGATGCATACCGAGCGGTTCGCCGCTACAGGATCGCTCGCCCAAAGCGAGCGCCGTCGGCACCCGCGCGATGCGGCGTCGGCGCAATCATCGGAAAGGGGATGGTTATGATCGATATGCGTTCGGATATTTCCCGAAGAGCGTTCATGGCGGTTGGGGCCGCCGCAGGAGTCGCATCGCTCGGCGCGATGGCCGGCTGCTCCCAACAAACGGCTTCGCCGCCCGAGCCCGCCAACGGGGCGCAAGCAACCGAGGAAGACGAAGGGGGCCAAGCAGAGATGGCGCAGGAAGAAAAGCTGTACGTCGTCGATACGTTTATGCCGAAACCGGGAGACGGCAAGTCATTCCTCGACGACTATATGAAAACGTACCGCCCCATGGCGGAGGACGCCGGCATGGTGCTCGTCAGCTCAACGGTCGCGCCCCCCATGTGGCTCGACAACGATTCCAACACCGTACAGGTCGTATGGGCCCTCGACGACATCGCCGTGGCCTGCTGGGCGATGTCGTCGGCAACGCGATACAACCCCGCTTACGTCGAATGGTGCGCCGCAGTCAGGAAACGCGTGGTTTCCCGCGATCGCTCGTATTTCGCAAGCGAAGAGTATATGGAGGTGCTCAACAATGTTTAGCGCAGTATTCATGGCCACGTTCGCCGAGGGGGCAGATGCTTCCGCGAAAGAGGCATTCGACGCAGACGTTAAAGCCTCAGCAGGCGCGATTACGACCGTCAACCTCGCGGCACCGGTGCTCGAGCCGCCCATGCCCGGCGGCGACTACTTCTGCGAGTTGGGATTCAAGAACCAAGCCGAGTACGACCAGGCGAAAGCCCAACCTTCCTGGAATGATCTGTACACGCTGTTCGAGAACACCGCCGTGGTTGCGGGCTTCGAATTCGCCGCCTACGGGGACGGGACGCTGACCTTGCAGGAGAAAAGCGTTTCGAAATGCCACCGCGTGCTCATCTTCAGCCTTCTCGAAGACGCGAACCCCGACATGGTTGCCAAGATGGAAGCCAATATGAACGGCATGACCGAGCATGTTCCCGGACTGCGCAACTGCAAGTTCGCAAAGATCGTCGAGTCGGCGGGGTCCGATTCGTGGGCCTACGCTTTCGAGTGCGATTTCGACGAACCGGGATCGTTCTTGGGCAAGTACATGACGACCCCGTACCACTTCTGCTACATCGACAAGTTCTTCGAACCGGCCTGCAACGAATGGATCGTCAACACGAACCTCTGCACCCCGTATCTGGCCCAGGAAACGCCGTTTCTTGCCAACTACGCAGACTGAAACGCTGTTCGCTTGGTTCGACGCTTCGCAAGCTCGGCACAACGGAGTTCGCCGAACCTTCCAAACCTCCCGCGGCCCTCGCTGTGCCCGACACGCAAAAGAGCCGACCGGATTCGGTCGGCTCTCACTGCGTGCATTCGATTCGACGGCACGCCGCCCTATCCGCGAGAAACGAACTGGTCGTTCTTGCGCATGCGACGCCCACCGCACTTGCGATGACCGTCGTAACGACGGCTGCGGCGGCTGCGATGGTTGCAGCGACGGTCCTCATCGTCTTCCTGGGTTGCCTTCTTTTCGAGGGAATCCGAAAGCTTGGCGAGCAGGCCTTCAAGCTGCATGCGCTCTTCGTCGGTGAAATCAGCGAAGATTTCCTCGGCAACACGGTCGTTGGCCGCCGCCCGCTTCTCGGCGATGGCGCGACCTTCGTCGGTCAGAAACACTCCCGTAGAACGGGAGTCGTCGGCGTTCGGGGCAACCGTGACGAACCCGTTGCACTCGGCCTGACGCACAACGTCGGCGAGCGACGCGGGATACATGCGCATCTCCTTGGCGAGGTCCTTCTGGGTTGCGCCGTCCAAGGCAAGCAGGTAGTGCATGAGCTTGCCCTGTCCGTGGCGGGTGTTCATGGGGCCGCTCTGGTGGTACATGCGGCGCATGAGGTTCGAGCAGTGGCGGAATTGATCCGGCAGGTTGCGTGCTTCTTGAGACATGTGATCCTCCTGGGTATCGTACAACGTATTGTCCGTTGCCCATGATAGCGATGCGATCGGGCAAACCGTTGTTCGTCATACATTATTCACAAAGTACGTCTTTTCACTACATTAAGCCAGATCAATACTTATTTTCGAATTATTCATATATGAGGGTAAACGAGGGGGATGAGGCGGTACAGAACGGTACGAAACGGTACGTAGCGCGTTCGAACCCGCCCACGCAGATCGTAGAAGGCGAAACGAGCGGAACCGTTTAGGTGCTGTATTCCCGTTCGCTGAACTGCGACTTGAGTGCAGTTTTTTTCGTTTATGCGACGACGAGCAGCCCGAACGGTACCCCACCGATCGCCGCCCCGCCGAATGCTCTCGATAACGCCTGGTCAGAGAGACGATACATCATCG
Organism: Raoultibacter timonensis; assembly: GCF_900240215.1. GTDB lineage: Bacteria > Actinomycetota > Coriobacteriia > Coriobacteriales > Eggerthellaceae > Raoultibacter > Raoultibacter timonensis. Next base: position 2,229,987 of record NZ_LT964679.1, read on the forward strand.
GGTCTCTGTTGCTGATTGGATCTGCGATCAGAAAAGCTCTTTCGGCGCTCGAATTGCCTTTCGCAGAGCGCATAATCGAAAAAAGCTGCACGAAACCTCCCGATCCGCTGCGCAGACCGCTGCGCTGCCCGTCGAGGGGCTCTTGCGCTTTTCGCAGGATCCGGCGGCGCCGCGCTTCCGTACACATCGACCGACGCCCCAATGCCTCGACGCTTCAAAAAAGGGCGGCCCGAAGGCCGCCCAATTTCCGAGTTTGAAGCTTTACGGTAAAAACGGTAAGCGAGCGCTTACATCATCCCGCCCATGCCGCCGGCAGCGCCTGCGAGCGCGGACAAATCGGGGCCGTCTTTCGGAATCTCGTTGATGGTCGCCTCGGTAATGAGGATGAGCGCACCCACGGAAGCAGCGGACTGCAGCGCGGTGCGGGTAACCTTCACCGGATCGTTGACGCCCATCTCGATCATGTTGCCGTACTCGCCCGTAGCGCAGTTCAGGCCTTCGCCGACCTTCATGCTCTTCACGTGCTCGACGACAACGCTGCCTTCGAAACCGGCGTTCTGAGCGATGGCGCGCATCGGAGCCTCGAGCGCCTTGCGCACGATGCCGACGCCGACCTCTTCGTCCTTGTCGGCGGTCTCGACCTTGTCGAGCGCGGGGATGGCGTTCACGAGAGCCACGCCGCCGCCGGCGACGATGCCCTCTTCAACCGCAGCGCGGGTTGCCTGCAGGGCATCCTCGATGCGGCTCTTCTTCTCCTTGAGCTCGCTTTCGGTAGCAGCGCCGACCTTGAGCACCGCAACGCCGCCGGAGAGCTTGGCCAAGCGCTCCTGGAGCTTTTCGCGGTCGAAATCGGAATCGACGCGATCGAGCTCGGCCTTGATCTGGTGGATGCGATCCTCGATGGCCTTCTTGTCGCCAGCACCGTCGACGATGAGCGCGGTGTCCTTGGTGACCTTGACGGTCTTGGCATGGCCCATCATGTCGATGGTGGCATCGGCCATGGTCATGCCGAAGTCCTTGTCGATGACCTGCGCACCGGTGACGGCGGCGATGTCCTCGAGGATGCGCTTGCGGCGATCGCCGAAGCCGGGGGCTTTGATGGCAACGCAGTTGAAGGTGCCGCGCAGCTTGTTCAGGAGGATGGTGGCCAGAGCCTCGCCCTCAACGTCTTCGGCGACGAGGAACAGCGGGCGACCGGACTTCATGACCTCTTCGAGCAGCGGAACCATGTCTTGGATGTTGCTGACCTTCTGGTCGGTCAAAAGGATGTAGGGGTCCTTCAGAACGGCTTCCATCTTCTCCATGTCGGTAGCCATGTAGGGAGAGATGTAGCCGCGGTCGTACTGCATGCCCTCGACGATGTCCATCTCGAGACCGAACGTCTGGCTCTCCTCGACCGAGATCGCGCCGTCCTTGCCGACAGCGTCCATAGCCTCGGCGATCTTCTCGCCGATCTCGGCATCGCCTGCGGAAATGGTGCCGACGTTGGCGATCTGATCCTTGCCGGAAACCTCGGTTGCGGTGTTCTTGATCTCCTCGACAACGGCGTCGGTTGCCTTCTGGATGCCGCGGCGGATACCGAGCGCATCGGCACCGGCGGTCACGTTTCGCAGACCCTCGGAAACGATGACGTCGGCGAGCAGCGTTGCGGTGGTGGTGCCGTCGCCCGCAACGTCGTTGGTCTTAACGGCAACTTCGCGGACGAGCTGGGCGCCCATGTTCTCTACCGGATCCTCCAGCTCGACTTCCTTGGCGACGGTCACGCCGTCGTTGGTGATGACGGGCGCGCCGTAGGACTTCTCGAGGGCGACGTAGCGGCCCTTGGGGCCGAGGGTTACCTTAACGGCATCGGCCAACTTGGAAACGCCGGCCGCAAGTGCGCTGCGCGCATCGGCTTCGAACTTGATATCTTTTGCCATAGTGCTCATTTCCTCTCATTTACTTACTGCAACCCGCGCTTTCCGCATCGATGCGGCGAAAAGGCGGTATGTTTGACAGGGATACAGAAAAACTAGGCTTATGCGAAGACCGCATACAGGTCGTCGGCACGCAGGATCAAAACGTCCTCGCCGTCGACGGTAACCTCGGTGCCGCCGAACTTCCCATAGATAACCTTGTCGCCGACTTCGACGGGCATCGGCAGATGCTTGCCGTCCTTGTCGAGCTTGCCATCGCCTACGGCGAGCACAACACCGGTCGTCGGCTTCTCCTTGGCCTCCGACGCAATGTACAGACCCGACGCAGTCGTGGTCTCCGCCTCATCCGGCTTGATGATCACGCGGTCACCCAATGGTTTAAGATTCATATCTATGCCTTCCTTTCGATCGGCTCTTTCTGAATCACGTCACGTTGCTCTATTTAACCACTCGTTTGAGCTGAGTGCTAGCACTCTTGAGTAACGAGTGCTAAACAATGCGGTATATTACCACCAACGGCAGGGAATGCAACCCAATTTGAGAAAACCTAAGTCTCTTTGACTTAGGTTTCACAAGGACTCTACACATCGTACCCCAGCTTCACGACCCCGGCACCACAAGCCCGTTCTCGTAAGCGAGCACCACGAGCTGCGCGCGATCGTGTGCGCCGAGCTTCGACATGATGCGAGCCACATGGGTTTTGACCGTTGCCGGAGAGATAACGAGATCGGACGCGATATCGTCGTTCGTGAGGCCCCGCGCCACAAGAGCGAGGATTTCCCGCTCGCGCTCGGTGAGCACCGAAAGCGACGTCTCGGAATGAACCCTGCGCGTGCGCGATTCGACGAACGTTTCCACGAGCCTACGCGTAATCGAAGGCTGGATGAGGGCATCGCCTTGGGCGACCACCTCGATGGCATCGGCTATATCGTCGGGCTCGGAATCTTTGAGCATGAACCCGCTCGCCCCGGCGGAAAGCGCGTCGTACACGTATTCGTCGATATCGAAGGTCGTCAAGATCAGGACGTGCGTATCGGCCAGCTCGGGATCGGCGGTGATTTCCGCCGTCGCCTCGATGCCGTTCTCGATCGGCATGCGTATATCCATGAGCACCACGTCGGGCTTCGTCTCGCGCACGCGCTCGACCGCCTCGCGCCCGTTGCTCGCCTCCCCCACCACCTTGAGGTTCTCGAACGACGAGAGGATGAGCTTGAACCCGTTTCGCACGAGATCCTGATCGTCGGCGATCACCACGCGCAGCTCGGGTCCGCGGCTGAGCGCCTCGTCGGCCATGCGCGCAGCCTCTTCGCTGCGCTGGCGCAAGCGCTCCTGCATCTCCCGGTATTTATCGTTGTAGAGGTCGGAGCCCCCGATGAGTTCTTCAGCCATGATTCCTCCCAGCTTCGGTCAAAGGGATGCCCACGCGCACGGCAAATCCCTTGCCCGCGCGGTTGTGCGCGGTTATCGTGCCATCGAGCAGGCTCACCCGCTCGTTCATACCCTCGATGCCGTGCCCGTCGGTTGCACCCTCGTCGCTGCGCCCGCACCCGTCGTCCTCGACGGAAAGCCGCACCGTCTCGCCGTCGACGGCGAGACGGATCGAAGCGTGGCTTGCCTGCGCATGTTTCACGATGTTGGTTGCGGCTTCGCGGGCGATACCGAACAGCGCCACATCGATATAGGCGGGAACCCGTTCGCGATCGAAGCCCGAATCGTCGTAGTCCACCTCGATGCCCGCATCCTCGAGGTACGAGACGATATCGGCCATACGCTCGGTTCCCACGGTCGGAGCCGTTTCGGCCTGGGCATCGCCGCTACGAAGCACGCCGATCATGCTACGTATCTCCTCGAGGGCGTCCTTCGAGGTTGCGCGGATCGTGCCGATGGCCTCTTTGGCGGCTTTCGGATCCTTGTCGATAAGGCGATCGGCCGCCGCAGCCTGAATGCTCACCGCCGACAGCGAGTGAGCCGTAATGTCGTGGATTTCGCGGGCGATGCGGACGCGCTCCGCCTCGACACGGCGGGCAGCCTCTTCCTCGCGGCTCTTCTCCGCCGCGATGGCGCGCTGCTCGGTTTCGAGCACGTATTCCTGATGGGTGCGCAGAGCGAAACCGCCGAGCGCGGCAGCTACCATGTACGTGACGTTCTGCAGCCGCATAAGATCGGCCAGGCTTTCGCTCTTCGTCGGCGGCGCAATGAAGAGCAGCGAGGCAACCGCGAGCACGGTGGCAACGATGGCCTCAGTGCGATCGCGCTCATGGGCTATCGTGAACAGTGCGATGATCGGGCCGAGCACGGCAAGCGTATATCCGTTCAAAACGCTCTGCGTTCCGAGAAAGGCTATCATCACGAAGATGAAAACGAGCCAAGGCGATTTGCGCCGCGCCACAAGCGGCAGCGTAGTCAAGCCTACGGCAACGTACGCCCCCGTCTGCGGCATGGAGTTCGGTATGCCGAGCAATTGGCGGAAAAGCTCATCGGGCATAACGACCGACGACAGCGTCAAAAGAAGCTGTGCGCAGCCGAACGCGAACGCACCGAGCGCGACGGCGGCATCGAACAGCCAATCGGCGGCAGTGAGCTTTTTACTGTTTATAAGAAAATCTTCCATACGGGTATAGTAGGTGAGATGAGGGGCTTTTCGCCATACTCTGGCAAGAGTATATTCAAACTGTAACTATGTACGGAATACGACGGGCACCGAAGACCTCGTTTTTGCCTGGCACAGCGCGGCACCCCTCGCCCCGAGCAGAGCAACAGCTGAACGAGGCGCCCGCGATCCCGCCCATGCCGTCCGCCAACCGTTCATCCCGTATGCCGAGGCTTTGATGGAGACATTGCGACGTTCGGCAAAACGGGTGGTGACAAACCCGCCCGCAGGGCCCTATACTCGGTGATCCTCGTACACGTATCGCCGAAGCGCTGTTCGGCTTGCATCCGAAAGGAACACGATCGCCTCAATGGAACGACGCGACTTTTTCAAGCTTGCCGGAGCGTCTGCCGCCACCCTGGCGATCGGCGGAGCCCTGTTCGGATGCGAAACCGAGATCGTCGCTCCCAAAACGGCTGACCCGACGCAGGGCGAAAACGTCGTCGGCTCCCCCGCAATATCGTTTTCGGAAACGGTCGACGTGCTCGTCGTCGGCAGCGGCATCGCCGGTCTCTCGGCTGCCATGGATCCCATCGAACAGAAGCGCTCGGTCCTCGTGGTGGAAAAGCGCGACTTGCTCGGCGGCGAAAGCTACGAAGCGAACGGCCTGTTCTACGTTTCGGGCACGTCCGTCCAGCAAGGGGCGGGTATAACGAAAACGGCCGAAGACGCCTGGAAGGAACGCAAGGCGCAGCTCGAAGAAGAAGGCAACACCGACGACCTCCACTTCAAGCAGAGCCTCGTCATGGCGCAAACCGAATGGATCGATCGCGCCGCAAACGACTACCACGCCAAGTTCGCCGATCCGAAAGAGTACGCGAAGAGCGCGACGACCGAATCGATCCTGCTTCCGAAAAAGGGCATCGGCGACATGGAAAGCGTTATGGCCCCCATCAAGGAGGGACTCTCGGGCAAAGGGGTGTCGTTCACCCTCGGCATGCGCGCAACCGCGTTCATCCTCGATAGCGCGAACAACCCCGTAGGCATGCGCTTCTACTCCGACAAAGCAGGTACGGTACTCGACGTAAAGGCGCGTAAAATCGTCCTGGCATCGGGAGGGTTCTGCTCGAACCAGCAGATGATCAGCGATAACACGCCCGACCAAACGACGATCGGATGCTTGACCGTATCATCCACCGGCGACGGCATCGCCCTCGGCGCGACCCTCGGCGGTCAGACGGCCGATATGAGCCAGCCCGCGTTGCTCACCGGCGACATCCCCCCGGTTTCCGCCTGGGGCGTATTCGGGCCGACCGTGAACCTTTCGCCCCAGGGCGTCCGTTTCGCCCGAGAAGATCAGGTAGGGAAAGCAGCCACCGAATGCGTATCGCTCGGATTCGGCTTCTGGTGGACGGTGTTCGGCAAGCAGCTCTCCGAAGGCCTCCTCTCCCGAAGCGTTGCCTCGGTATCGAGCAAGTACGCAAAACGCATCGTGGGGCCGTTCGATTCACTCGAAGATCTCGCCTCAGCCATAAGCGTGCAGACCGAGACGCTCGAGGGCACCTTCGAAGAGTACGAAAAAGCCGTCGAAGCGAAGAAGGACGGGGCGTTCGGCCGCGAATCGGCTCTTGAGGAAGTCGGCGGGCCGTATTACGCCATCAAGCAGTTCCCCGTCAGATACAAGACGCTCGGAGGCTTGAAAACCAACGACGCGGGGCAGCTCGTCAATGCGACCTCGCTGCCCGTTGCGAACGTATACTGTTGCGGATCGTGCGCTGCCGAAAGCGCGAACGGCCTTGCCTCGAACGCGGCGTTCGGCATGATCGTCGGAAAAGCCCTCGTCGAAGAGCTGGCTTCGGAAGATGCGCAGACGGAACAGCAGAAGGACGATGCCGACAAGACCGCTTCGTCCAGCTGATCCGGCCCAGAGGCGCTATCGGTAGAACGAAATGCTCGGATACGGCGGCTCTAGGGCGCGCTTGAACGCGTAGCGCTCAACCGTTGCGAGCACATCGCGTACCGCATCCTCGGAAAACCCCTGCGCAACAACCTCGTCGACCGACCTTCCGTGTTCGAGCACGGCGATCAGGATCTCGTCGAGATCGGCGTACGCGATGCCGAGGCTTCGCTCATCCTGCTGATCGGGAGCGAGTTCAGCACTCGGCGGCTTCACGAGCGTGCTTTCGGGAATGGGTACAACCAACCCGTCCCGGGCGGCCTTGCCGTTGCGCCACCTGCCGATGCGGTACACATCGGTCTTGTAGATGCCGCCCATCGGCGCAAACGCCCCGGCGGTATCGCCGTACAGCGTCGAATAGCCCATCATCGCCTCGCTCTTGTTGCCCGTGTTGACGAGCATCCATCCGAATGCGTTCGAGAGAGCCATCAGGCACACCATGCGACAGCGCGCCTGGGTGTTCTCGGCGGCGAGCCCCGTAAGCTCTCCCCCGCACGGCTTGGCAAGCACGCGCTCGAACGCCTCGAACGGCTCGAGAATCGAGATGGTCTGCGCGCGTATGCCGAGGTTATCGGCCAGATCTTGGGCGTCTTCGACCGAATGCTCGCTCGAGTACGGTCCGGGAAGCAGTACGCCGTGCACGCGCTCGACGCCGAGGGCATCGACCGCCATCACGGCAACGACGGCCGAATCGATACCGCCCGAAAGCCCAATGACCGCATCGGTGAACCCGGCGTTATCGGCGTACTTCCTGAGCGCCGCCACGCACGCTTCGTACATTTCCTGAGGTTGCATGCTCCCGCCTTTCCACGCCGCAAGCTACAGACAGCCGCACAGCCGCCCGCCATAATGCATCCAGTATAGGCTGCGAAGGTTTCGAGCGTATTGCCGGCGCGTTACTGCTACTGAATCGCGCGAATCTGCTCGGCGAGCCACTCGGCCCACTCGGCGACTCCCTCGCCCTTGGTTGCGGCTATAGGGAAGATGGGTGCATTGGGATTGAGTTGGTTCACCGAAGCGTAGAACGCATCGCGATCGAAATCGAATACGGGCATCGTATCGACCTTGTTGAGGATAACTGCCTCGGATGCCTGGAACACACCCGGGTACTTGAGCGGCTTGTCGTCGCCCTCGGGAACCGAAAGGATCATGACCTTCATGTTCTCGCCCAGATCGAAATCGGTGGGACATACGAGGTTGCCCACGTTTTCGACGATGATAAGGTCGAGGCGCTCGAGATCGAGCACATCGACCGCTCGACGGATCATGTCGCTTTCGAGGTGGCAGGCACCGCCCGTGTTGATCTGCACGGCGGCGATCCCCTGGGCCTTGATCTTCTCGGCATCGACGCTCGAAGCGATATCGCCCTCGATGACGGCGATGTTGAACTCGTCGCGAAGCGCATCGATCGTCGCAAGGATCGTGGAGGTCTTGCCCGAACCGGGGCTCGCGAGCAGATCGAGCACGAACACGTTGTGATGAGCGAACAGATCGCGGTTCTTTTTCGCCAGCTCGTCGTTTTTGCCGAGAATCGGCTGCTTGATGTCTATCTGCATGCTTTACGCTCCTTCACTCTCGCTGTCAGCGGGTTTCTGTTCCAGGGCATCGACATCGTCGGCCCCGCCTTCGTCATCCGGAATGTCAACCTCGATCGAATCGATCTGCAGTTCCTTGCCCGCAAGCAGCTTGGTTGCGAAGCTGCCGCACTCGGGGCAGAGCATGTGCAATCGATCGTGCTCGTATTCGACGCCGCACTCGAGGCAGAGGCTCTTGGGCTGAATCATGGTGATCTCGAATTCAGCGCCTTCGCAGATGGTGTTTTCGGAGAGCGCCTCGAACGCAAAGCGGAGCGCGTCCTCGATCGCCTCGGTCATAACTCCGACCGAAAGGCTGATCTTGAGAACCTTATCGGCCCCCGCATCCTTGGCAGCGGTCTCGACCGATTCCATGACGCCGGTCATGATGCCTAATTCGTGCACGTGATGAACCTTTCGCTCTCGCAGCGATCCGCCCGCGGCGGCATCTCTGCGGTGTTTCGTACCTGAAAGTGTAATCGGTGTTGCGCCCTATGCCGAGCGCAACACCGATCAACGTAGTCAAACCTATCGCGAGCGCACGAGGTTAGTCTTTGTCTTTCTTGCGCTCCTTCTTCATGGCAGCGTATTCCTCTTGCCATTCCGCCTCTTCGGCTTGGGCGGCCTCGTACGCCGCCGTCTGCTCCTTGATGCGCTTACCGAGCACAAGACGAGAGATCAACAAACTCGCTTCGTACAGCGCGACGAGGGCGGCGAACATGAGCAGCATCGTAACGGGCGAGGCGTCGGGCGTCACCATGGCCGAGATGACCATGAGGGCGATGTAGACGGTACGCCAGCTGTTACGGAGCTTCTTGTACGGCACCACGTCGAAGATAACGAGGTAGAACACGATGAGCGGCAGCTCGAATGCAAAGCCGAAGCCGAGCTCGAACTTGATGATGATATCGAGATACGAACTGGCTCGCGCCATGATCTCCCAGCCTACCGCCTGCTCGGTGAGCCACTCGAATGCGGGGTTGAGAATGATGAGGTAGCAGAACACCGTGCCGAAGATGAACAGGGCGACGGCCGCAGCGAACGTAGGGACGAACCACTTGCGCTCGTTGGGCTTGAGCGCTGGAAGGAAGAACGCGAGTATCTGCCACAAGATTACCGGCATGCAAGCCACGAGCGAAGTCCAGAATGCCAGTTTGAAACGCTGCGCAAACGGCTCGAACGGATCGATGACTATAAGATCGGTGGGAAGATAATCGCGGATGGGCGCGATCAGGAATTCGGAAATCGTCGGTGTTGCCAGGTAGAAAACGCACACTGCCACAGCCAAGCAAACGAGGATGCGCACAAGACGCATGCGCAGTTCGCTCAGATGGTCGAAAAGGGGCATACGCGCCGGACCGATAGGCATAGCTTATTCCCCCTTTTCCTCAGTCGTCGGTTTGCTGCTTGCAGCGGGCTTGGCTGCGGAGGATTTCGCCGCTGGCCTGGCCGCCGTCTTCGAAGCTGCGGGTTTGGCCGCCGTTTTCGATGCGGCCGATTTCGCAGCCGTGGTTTTCGACGTTGCCGGCTTTGCTGCGGCAGTCGCCTTGGAGGCAGTCGCCTTCGCAGCGGTCGTCCTCGATGCCGCCGGTTTAGCGGCAGAAGCGGTCTTGGTAGCGGCGGTCGAAGTCTTAGCCGCCGATGCGGTCTTGGCGGCAGTCGTCTTCGACGCGGCCGGCTTTGCGGTCGCAGCCGTTTTCGAAGCGGTGGTTTTCGCGGCGGTGGTCGACGTTGCGGCAGACGAGTTCTTCGCCGCCGCCGTGGACTTGGCAGCCGTTGGCTTTGCCGCCGCAGCCCTTGCTGCGGGCTTCTTCGCAACGGATTCGGTCCCATCGGCCTTTGCATCGGCCTTGGCCGCCGTCGAGGTTGCGGTCTTCTTGGCAGCTGCGGGCTTGTTGCCGTACAACTCGTCGGCGGACGGCTTGGGCTTCTCGTCGGCCTTTGCACCGTCGGTTGCCTTCTTGGCCGCTACTGCGGCACCGGCCGCGGCCGCCGTCGTGCCTGCGGCCGCCTTCTTCTCTTCGGCAGCCTTCTTCGCCGCACGCTCTCTGTCGTACTTCGCCTTGCGCTCCGAGAAGCTCTCGGTCTTCTCCTCGTCCTTCTTGCCGACCTCGCTGATCTTCGACAGAGCGTCGAGCGGGTTCTTGAAGGGCTCGTCGGAGGTAGGATCGTACACCTCGGTCTTGATGACCTTGTTCATCTCCTCTTGAGCGCTTCTGAATTTGCCGATTGCTTTTCCAATCGTTTTCGCAATCGCGGGAAGCTTATCGGGTCCGAACACGAGGAACCCGAACAGCAGCACGAGGAAAAACTCGATTCCACTGATACCAAACAAGGTAACCCCTATACATTCTCATGGCACAAGCTCGTCTTGCTACGCTCGCACCTCATCGATCTTTAACCGAATCATAGTAGCACAAACCCTCGGTTCGATACCCTCGGAAACGCGCATGAGCATTATTCCACAGACGGGTAACCCGCTGCGAGTACGCCGAAGATCCTACGAACCGCCGCCCATCACCATAAGCGCCATGGTGGGAAGCGAAAGAGCCAGCACCAAGATCACGGCGACGATCACGATGAAGGTCTTTTTGAGCTTCTCGGATTTCTCGCGCTTTTCTTTGGCTCGCGCCTCGCGTTCTTGGGCGGCCTTGATGCGCTCGCTTCTCTGCTGAGCGGTGAGTTTTTGTTGCTTGTTCGACATTTACATCCTCAGTTTTCCACGTATCTCGATCACGCGAGCGATGTTCTTGGCGACCTCGACGTCCACATGCCAGTGATTCTTCTCGTACAGCATCGTGCCGGCGACCATGGTCATGAGCACGTCCGCACCGCTGCAGGTGTTCACCACGGCGGAAACCGGATCGGAAGACGGGGTCTGATGCGAACCGGACAGGTCGACCGCGATAACGTCGGCTTCTTTGCCCACCTCGAGCGAACCGACCTTATCGTCGAGCATGAGGGCGCGCGCTCCGCCGATCGTAGCCATCTCGAGCATGGTCTGGGAATCGAGGAACTTGCCCACGTTGACCGCGCGCTGCACGAGCATGCCGATGCGCATTTCGGCGAGCATATCGGTCGAATCGGTAGCCGCAGGCGAATCGGTGCCGAGACCAAGGCGCAGGCCCGCACGCAGAAACTCGCTGATCGGAGCGACGCCCATGCCGAGCTGTGCATTGCAGCGCGGGCAGGCGGCGATCGCCACATTGTATTCTTTCAGCTTCTCGATATCCTCCGCATCGATGTGGACGCAGTGGATGGCGAGCACGTTGGGCGCATCGAACGCGCCCCAGTTGAGCGCATAGCGGATCGGAGTCGTGCCCGTGGGAAGCCATGGCGGAATCTCCACGTAGCCGCGCTTCTGATCCATTTCGTGCACCGAGAACGGCGACGAGCCGTACTTGATGAAGTTGTACTCCTCGCGGCTGCCCGCAAGGTGCATGGCAACCGGCATGTCGTGCTTGGTCGCAAGCTCGGCGACGCGGGCGAACATCGAGGGGTGGCAGACATAGAGGGCCGAGGGCGCGATGCCGATGGTGATACGGCTCGAATCGACCTCTTCTTTCCAATGGGCGATATCGTGTTCGGCGAGCCTCATCGCGTAGTCGACGCGGTGCTTGTCGAGCGCACCGACCTCGCGGTAGATCACGCTGCGCAGGCCGAGCTTCTGGGTGGCCGTGCAGGCGGCGCCGGTCGGCGTGATGTCGGCGACGCAGGTGATACCCGAAGACAGCGCCTCGAGACCGCCGAGAATAGCCGAATCGTACCAGTCGCCCGCCTCCATGCGGCTGCCTTTTTCATGCACCGAAGTGATCCAGGTGGCGTAGGGCACGTCGTGCACTACGCCGCGCATGACCGCATTCTCGAGATGGGTGTGCAGATCGATAAGGCCCGGCATTACCGCAGCGAGACCGAAGTCCTTGACTTCCTCGTCGGGGTAGCGCAGTTTCAGCATGTCGGCCTTGCCGAGGTCGCGGATCTTTCCGTCGCGCACGAGCACAGCACCATTGGTGATCGGCTCGGACGTTATGGGCAGAATATAATGTGCGCACAATAACATAGGCGTCTCCTGAAAATCGTGTGGCACGTATTCTAGCATTGATGGCGTCCGACCGCCCGCATGTCCACGCTAATATCGGTTATTCGGCAAACCGCTGTCGGCGAGGCAGGCGGGCGGGTCGGAAGAACCCCGTACTCGTCTTACGCAGGAGTCCCGTCGCCGAAAAGCAGCTCGCGTTCGCTTCCTTTGAGCGCGGCGCGCGCTTGGTCGCGCAGGTTGTTCATGCCGCTGAGGAATTGCCGGTACATGACAACGGTAAGGTAGCGTCCGATGGGCGTGAGCGTCAGCTCTTCGTCGTTATCGGTCTCGAACGCCTTGTTTACGCGCATGAACGCCATCTCCATGGGAAGCCCCGCTTCGACACTGCAGCCGAAATCGCGTTTGAACTGCTTCTTATCGAGCCGAAGCTTGTAGAGATCGAGCAGGAAGCGATAGCGCATGAGATCGCGCTTGCTCATATTGGTCTTTCCCATGATGGACATGCGTCCGCTCTCGATGGCGGCGTTGTAATCCTTGATGCTGAAGTTGTTGACGTAGAGGCACCCGTTCAGATGGGTGATGGAGCCGCTACCGATAGCCGGATACTCGTCGTAGTTCACCTGGTACTCCTCGATCTGCGGAGCGTCGGCGGGCTTCTCCTTCTTCTCTTCTTCGTCGCCCCGGGTAAACGTCCACAGGGTCGTACGGCGGAAAAGGGGGTCGTCGCCATCGGCCAAGACGCCGTCGAGAAGCTGGTAGTAGCGGTATTCGCGATCGTAATCCATCTTGCCGAGCGTAGCGGCCATCTTGCGCGTCGTTGCCGAAGAAACGTACAGCGGCGAGAACGTGGTCTGCCGACACCCGCTGAGAGCGATCTTCTCCAAATCCGCCATCAGCACATCTTCGGTCTGCGAAGGGAAGTTGAAGATCATGTCGACGTTCAGGGAATCGAAATACGATTCGGCCTCGGCGATGCGCTCCAATATCTCTTCCCCGCTGCCGTATTTCTCGTAGCGGTCCATCTGCTTGAGCAAATCGTTGTCGAAGCTCTGCACGCCCACGGAAAGGCGTTGAACGCGGCCCCTCAGCTTGTCGAGCCACGGCTGCGTCAAGTGGTTCGGATTCGTCTCGGACGCGACTTCCCTGATGTCGAAATTGTCACGGGCGAGGTCGAGCGTCTCGCACAGCTCGTCGATCATGACGGTGGGAGTACCCCCGCCCACGTAGATGCTCTCGAAATCGTAGCCCAGGTCTTTGAGCATCATCATCTCTTTGCGCATGTTCTCGAAATACGGACGAGCAACCTCCTCCCGAAACGGATAGCGGTTGAAGCTGCAATACGGGCATAGACGCTCGCAGAAGGGAACGTGCATGTACAGCATGTATTTCTGCTCGGGGTTGGCGGGCGGCATCATCGTTTCGTCGGTCGGGTTCAGTGCGAGATGGCTCTTGGTCATAGTATGGATCAGGCGCGAAAGAATGCGCTCGGAAAGCATGCTGTCTCCTATTCGGCTAGATTTTTCTCGAACACATGATATAGCTTCTTGGACGGTTTGTGCACATTCTTGATCTTCGTCCATAGGGAATATCGATATGGGCTGATCACGGGCGCATGATCGGCACCCGAAATGCAAATGCCTCAGATCCGCATCTCGTGCGGCGCCTCCTCCTCGAAGCCGAAGCTTCTCTGCTCGGCCTCGACGGCTTCGAACACCTCCTGCTGGGAGTGGATGCCCATCTTGCGGTAGATGTTGCGGATATGGGTTTTCACCGTCTCCTTCGACAACGTGAGCTCGCTGCAGACGTAGGCGCGGTTGCGCCCCTTCGCCAGAAGCGCGAACACCTCTTCCTCCCGTGCGGTGAGATCGTATTTGCGGCACACGAGCGTGCACCCCATCTCGAAGTTGCCGGGCGGCGACTCGGCATCGCCGGGACGGACCATGCCCCATCCCGTTTGCAGGTTCTTCCGATCGGACAGCAGCAAAGCGAGCGCGAGCAGCACGAACACCATGACGATCGAAAGGCTGTAGGCTCCCTCGCCCGATAGCGGGATGACCGCCATCGTGGCCGACCCGAGCACCGCGCCGGTGAGCTGTCCCAAGAGCAAAAAGCACGTGGTGATGGCGAACACCCAGTTCGTCGGCAGGCCGCGCTGCTTGATCAGATAGACGCACAGCGCCCACATCATGATGTCCACGAACCGATACCCCGTCATCTGCACGAGCAGCGCGCCGATAAAATCGGGCGTTACGAGCGACATGAGCAGGTAACCGAGCGCCATGACGAGAAAACCCACCTGATAGATGAGCTGGTTGAAATCCATGCGGAAGAACAACGCGCATACGAGCAGGATCACCGCCGATAGGGCGAAGCTCGAAGCTGTGAGGGCGACAACGGGCCCATCGTAGTTGCCCGTGAGCAGAATCGTCTGCACGATGCCGAGCGAAAGCCCCTGGGTGAACGAAGTGGCGAGAAAGCGACGCGGCACGTTGAGCTGCACGTCGGTTACCGGCGGATAGAGATGGTGGACCGATCGGGCTTCCGCTCCAAGCAACCGCATGCTGAGAATCGGGATGAAAAACGCGATCACCCAGAGAAACACAGTGGAAAACGAGGTGATGAACACGAGGAAAGCCGCCGCGAGCACCGTGCCCACGATGCCGTGCAGGATGGTCTTGCGCGGCCCCAAATGCCCGAGCATGCGGCCCCATTCGACATGGAAGCACGACGTACCCGCCCCCATGAGCAGACCGCCTATGCAGAAAACCACCGAGTTGACCGCAGGGTTGAGCAGCGGCGAGAACGTGAGGATGCCGCACACGAGAGTTCCGAACGACATAACCGCAGGTATCGCCCGCACGTACCACGAACCCCTCGGCACCACGCGCTTGATCCTGAACAGGGCGCCGAGGACGAGAAACGTCACGGCGTACGCCGAGAGGGGAATGATCCAGCCCGGTATCGGCACGCCCGATTCGACGAGGAACGCCGGGCTGAAAAACGTCGTCTGGAACACGAGCCACACCCACGCCCAGAACAAACCGAACCCGATCGAAAGACGGTAGCGCGCCGCGATCTCCTGGCCGAAATCGCGCAGAATCGTTTTGCGCTCACGCGATTCGGTGAGTGCTGCATCCTGCGATTCCCTCGTTCGACCCATAACCCTCGCACCCCCGGCTTCAAGCGCATCGTGTGGAAATACTACCACACCTGCCCTATCGTCGCTTTGCACACCCGATTCTGCATCTACCCCCGCGGGGGTAGATGGCGTCCCCTCGCAAGTTACCCGCAGCCGGGGGATGCATAGTACCTCGTCAGAGGCTAGGGTGATCTCACGGAAGCGATCTGGCGCCGATGCTTCATCAAGCCGGTGCAAACACGGATCAGCCAACGCATAGAAGGGCGCAAAGCGCCGCAAAACCTACTTCACGGGAGGAAGGGGCATCATGAACAAGAAGGCAACGGGAGTATCGCGCAGGCAGTTTCTCATCGGGGCAGGACTCGCCGGCATCGGCGCCGCAGGAGCGGGGCTCGTCGGCTGCGCGCCGAACAACGAGGCACCGGCCACCGGGTCGTCGAACGGAGCCG
>NZ_LT964679.1:2245770-2269115 GCF_900240215.1 Raoultibacter timonensis
CGTTCATGACGCCGCCGGCCGAGATTCCCGCCGATCAGATCACGGGCACCGAAGACGTCGATGTGCTCGTCGTCGGCTGCGGTTTCGCCGGTGCCATCGCCTCGACGACCGCCGCCGAATACGGCGCTAAGACGCTCTGCATCGACAAGGCCTCCACCTGGTCGGGCCGCGGCGGGCACATCACCGCCTACGGTTCGCGCATGGTCAAGCAGTACGTCGAGGAGGGTTGGTTCGAGGAAGCCGACTACGCCCATATCGTGCGCCGCCTGACCGAATGGGCGACGGGACGCGTGAAGGAGCCGCTGCTCTGGCAATTCGCCAAGAAGTCCGGTGCCTGCATGGACTGGCTCGAAGACCTCGTCGCCGATTCGGGCCTGCATCCGACCCTCTGGGCGGGCTATTACAAGGGCCCCGACTACACCGAGGAGCCCATCACGCACTTCTTCTACGACGACACGACCGACTTCGTATACCTCGACGGCGTTTCCACCGGCCTCGGCATGGCGGTGCTCATCCCCGCCGTCATCGAACAGGGCGAGAAACTCGGTGTCGAATACCGCTACGACACCCCGTGCGTGCGCCTGCTCCGCGACGGCGACGGCCCGGTGACCGGCGCGATCATCGGCGAAGAGGGCAGCTACACCCAGGTCAACGCCAAGGCGGTCATCGTCGCATCGGGCGACTACCTCGACGACGACGAGATGCGCACCCGTTACCAGCCGTTCACCTGGAACGCCGACAGCCGCCTGTACATTCCCTTCGGCATCTCCACGGGCGACCTCCACAAGCAGGCCATGTGGATCGGCGGGGCCATGCAGGAGTCCGAACCCCACTGCTCGACGATCCATCTCGAATCGGGCGCCCAGAGCTACAACTTCCTCCACGTCAACGCCGAGGGCAACCGCTTCATGAACGAAGACGTGAACACGCAGTCGAAATCGTGCGTCAAATCGTTCCAGCCCGAGGGCAAGGCGTTCACCATCTACGACGCCAACTCCCTTGAATCGTTCGCCGAATCGTGCAACGATGGGCGCTCAGGCGGCATCTCGTCCGACCAGCAGTACCGCCGCTTCGGCGTTCCCTTCGACATGGAGGTCGAGCTCAAGCTGCGCGAAGAGAAGATCAAGCAGGGGCTTTTGTTCCAGGCCGACACGCTCGAAGAGCTCGCCGAGCAGATCGGCGTACCCGCCGACAACCTCAAGGCAACGGTCGATCGCTACAACGAGCTCTGCGCCAAGGGCAACGACGACGATTTCGGCAAGCGTCCCGAGATCATGTGGCCCGTCGACACGCCGCCGTACTTCGCCGGACAACTCGTATCCACCCTGCTCGCCGCGTCAGGCGGCCTGCGCCAGGACACCGCCTGCCACATCCTCGACGAGAACAACCAGGCCATCGAGAACCTCTACGTTGCGGGAGCCGCGGGCGGCCAGTACTTCTCGAACGACTACCCCACCATCTGCCCCGGCACCAATCATGGCCGCTGCCTCACCTTCGGCCGCATCGCGGGCATCAACGCAGCGGGCGGCGATGCCGACAAGGAGATAGCCGACCTCGAGATCCTCGCCGGTCCCATGCCCGAAGCCGACCGCGTCAATACTGTAACGCCTTCGAAGTAAACGGGCGAGACCCCATCGAAAGGCCGTCGAGCGGAGCGCTCGACGGCCGCATACGAAAGCCGAGGCCCAGCGAGGGCCTCGGCTTTCTTGCGTCTCGGCAAAACGCCGAGCTTAATCCGATAGCGAGGTAAGAAAAGCTTTCTCGGTAACAACGTAGGGGGTCAATTGCATGTCGGCCACGCATTCGACGCAGTCGGATTGCACAAGCCGCAAGTACCCCCAATGATATGGGGAGGTCATGTACTTGCCCAGGAAGGTCGCAGGCGTATCGAAATCGCAATCGTACACATAGTTCCAATCAACGGAACCGCTCGACTCGAAAACTTCCGATATCTGCGTGCTGACGAGTCCCGGAACGTATTCTCCGACCTTGAGCACGCGGCGGCGCATCATATCGATCACCTCGGGGGCGACTCCGTCCACGAGACGCATCAGCATAACCCGATGGCAGGTGCACTCGCCTTTGCCGAGGTTGGCATCTCCGGGACCATAAGCCACAAAGGTTACGTCGGCCGCAAGTTCTTCTTCTGAAACGGTCGCCTTCAGCTCGTCCCAAGCGCCGGTTGACGAAGCGGCATCATAATCCGTCCGCTCACGAAACGCCATCTCGCAAAACAGATCTCCGGGATTCGTAGGAGAATCATCGGGCACGACCTCGCAAATACCCACCTCGGAAACGCTTTCGCACAGCTTTCGCGCCGCATCCGCCATGGCTGTCTTTTGCTCAACGGATACGCCATCGGCAAATTTAACGATATACAGGGCGTTTATCATCGGTTCAGCACCTCCACGTCGGCTTCGGTTGAGAAATAGGATCGATCCCTGCTCTCAAGGCTCTCTTCGAGCCCGCGCCACCACTCGGTCACACTCGCATCGCCATAGGAGATGGCTGCAGCCAGTTTCCCATACCCCTCGAACGACCATATGAATTCAAGGGTATTGTTGCTCTCGGCGTCGGTGAGCCAAATCGGAGGCGCAACGATGGCGTGCTCGAGCGTCATGCCCTTCTCCGTCGCAACGGTTTCGAGTCTTTCCAGGTAAGCATCATGCACCTCTCGCCCCTTGCCAGGCTTAACGACCATGCGATCGATGAGGTATATCATCGGTGCAGCAGCCTGTTCGGCAGAGGCATCCTCCTTCGGCGCATCCTCGGGTTCCTCGACCAGTGCCTCCGGCGCCGTATTCTGTTCGGCGCATCCCCCTAAAACTCCCATGGTCATCGCAGCGCATCCGGCAACCGCACCAACCTTCAGAAAATCTCGGCGAGAAACGCCATCCGGTTCTCCCATACGTCCTCCTTTCGTTTTCGGGCACCCGATCCGCCTTCGCCCAGTCTCGTCTGGCGTCAAACGATCGAAAGCGTTAGAATCGGCATCGGCGATACGGCGTGGGGCCTTTCATCGCTCATACCTTTTCCGACGAATCGGGTAGCTCGGATGCTATCGTGGATCGGCCCGGGGATCGATCTCACGAAAAAGGCTATATGGCCGAAATGGATCATCCGAAAGGGACGATTTTCAAATCGGGAGGGAAAAAATGCAGGTGTATTTGCAGTCGGAACGCATTGATTTTTCGCGCTCGTCCAAGATCGCACTCGTCGATGCCGCCATCTGGGTTTGGTTCTACCAAACCTCTCACGCCGAAGGATCCATCCTCACCATGGCAACGGAAGCGTCATGGTACGGCCAAGGGGCGCTTGGCATCATCATTGCCGCACTTGTGCTGCTTTTAAAGTGGGATGCCTTTCCGCAGCGGTTTCGCATTCTCGCACCGATCGTTGCAAGCAGCGCCTGTGCGCTTTTAACGGCAGTCGGGCTTTTGGATCTGTCGGGGACCGTCGTTCAGCACGCTACGCTGGCAGTGCTGTCCTTCAGTGCATGCGCCTGCCAGCTGCTCCGACTCGACAACCTGGCAAAGTCAGACAACATCCGCATGCTCGCAACGGTGCTGACCGAGTCCCTCGTGATGTTTTACGCTCTGAATCTGATTCTCGCCGAATCCTCCCAAATCTTGCGCGATATCTTCATGATCGTTGCGCCGTGCGCTCTCCTGGCAGGGCTCAAAACACCTTCCGCTCCAACTAAAAACATGCGTCCTTTTTCCTTAAAAACACTGGTGACCACGCCGAATGTTCTCGTGTGCGCATTCGGCATCGCCGGGGGCTTCGTGTTCGTCGCTGGAGCCTTGCATGTTCCGACGGGCTTAAACGACCTGTTCCACAGCCCCATGCCGACCTACCCGACCATGCAGCTGCTCTACATGGCTCTCGCCATCACAGCCTCATCGGGCCTGCGCTTGCCCAAAGCGATGTACTTTTCTCTGGTCAACCTCTCATGGGCCTTTGGCTCGCTGCTGGGATCGTTCGCCATGCGCATGGCGCCCCAAATTCCCGAAGCCGTATCGTTCGTCCTCGCCGCCGCAGTTATGATGAGCTTCTTTTTGTTCCAAAGCACTTGGATAGACCGCCCGGAAACCATGCCGAGCACCCCCGACCAGCTCGTCGAAGAGATAGCTGGACAGTACGGCCTCACGAAAAGGGAGACCGAGGTTGCTGCCCTGCTTCTCGAAGGCCGAAGCCTTCGGCACATACAGAATGCACTGTTTATCTCAGAGGGTACGGCCAAAACCCACGCCAAACACATTTATGCAAAGCTCAACGTCCGAACGAAGCAAGAGCTCATCGACCTCTTCAAGAACGGAAGCAGATAAACCCCCGCACCAGTCGCCGCCGAACCGAGTAATCATAACTTTCGGATGACAAAAACCACCACAATCGTCGTTTTCGAGAGATGGTTTCTTTTGGCTCGCTCGGTAATCTAATCCCAACATACGGCACCCGTACGGAAACCCCGTCATGGCCGTATGCAGCCTTAAGAGGGATGGTCGGCACGATGAAGCCGGCAACACGAAAGAGAGGTTACCGATGGAAAATCACGGAACGATCGGACGGCGCGACTTTTTGAAAGCAGCCGCGCTCTCAAGCGTCGCCATGGGGGCAGCGGGAATGCTCGCAAGCTGCGCCCCCGGCGGAGAAAAGGGCGGGTCCAGCGCGACGGGAAGCGAGAACATCGCATGGGATAAGGAAGCGACCATTGTCGTTGCAGGTTCAGGCACGGGCGCATTTGCAGCTTTGGCAGCCAAGAAGCTCGGCGCAGAATCGGTTATCCTCCTCGAGAAGGGCACCATGTGGGGAGGCACGGCCGCAACCTCGGGCGGCGGAATGGCCATACCGCTTACCGACGTGGCAAAAGCTGCCGGTGCGGAGGATTCGCTGGAAGAGGTTCTGAAGTATTTCCAGAACGCAAGCGAAGGTCGCGCTAATCAGGCCGTAGTCGAGTCGTTCGCCACCAACGGAAACGATTTCTTGAACTGGATGCTCGAAACCATGGGCTGGCAATGCAACCCCAGCCCGTTGTTCAGCGATTACTACGAGCCCGTTGAGGGATGGGCGCCATTCGGACGCGCAAGCTTGGGATTCGCCAAGGACGACGGCTCGACCGGCGCTGCCTTCATGTGGACCGAGCTGAAAGCGGCACTCGAAGAAGCAGGCGTTGAAATCATGATGGAAACACCGGCAACGCAGCTCGTCACCGACAGCTCGGGAGCCGTAATCGGCGTAAAAGCGACTTCGGGGCGCGATGAAATCGCAATCAGGGCCGACGCCGTCCTTCTCGCAACCGGCGGCTTCGATCATGACGACGAAATGCGCGCCAAGCACATGCCGTTCAAGATACTCGCCACTAACGCCGTTGCCACCAACACGGGCGATGGGCATAAAATGGGCATGGCTATCGGCGCCGACGTATCCCTCATGGATTCATGCTGGGGAGCGCCCGCCGTTCTCACGACGGGTCAGGATCCAAAAGAGCTCATCGAAACCGGTACGATCGCCCAAGAGATCGCGGGTACCGACTGGGCGATGTACCGAGGCCTTCCAGGTGCTGTCGTGGTCAACAGGAAAGGTCACCGCATAGGTAACGAGGCAACCGCCTACGATTCGTTCTTTCGTGCTTTCTCGTATTACGATAACGGCGAAATGGAGCACATCAACATCCCATCGTACCTCATCTGCGATTCGGCCTGCTGGAACACCTACTCTATGCCGGGTCACACCGTCAGCTCCATGGATGGCGGCTACTTCGACGAAACCTACGGCAGCGAAAGCAGCGGGGACGAGGTTCCCAGCCATTTTGTAGTAGCCGATACCCTCGAAGAGCTTGCAGAAAAGCTCGGCATCGATCCTGAGGGCCTTGCGAATGAGATTGCCCAATTCAACGAAAACGCCGAGCAGGGAATCGATCCGGTTTACCATCGCGGAGAAAAGCATCTCGACGTCGCTACAACGGGCGTGATGGCGGGCAGCAGAACCGATCTGGCGAATCCCTGCCTCGCCCCGCTTTCCACTCCCCCCTTCTACGGTGCCGTGTACGTGCCGGGCACCTGCGGAACCGGCGGAGGATTGACCATCAACGAAAACGCTCAGGTGATGAGCGCGATGGGCGAGCCTATACCCGGTCTGTACGCTGCGGGCAATTGCTCATCGGGCGTTTCCGGCGGCCGTTATGTGCATGGCGGCATCAGCATCGGCGCAGGAAGCGTTATGGGCTGGGTTGCCGTAAACCACGCTCTGGGGCTATAGGTAAACGGCTCCCATCAGCACACCTCGATCAGGCCGGTTCCCAAGGAGTCGGCCTGACTCCGCTAGGCCACGCAACGCGACACCGCATCTTGAGAGGCTGCTCCACAGCAGCGCTCAGTCATTCTGCAATATATTACCGTTACGGGTATTGCGAGTTCGGTGCAGGAATTGCGTTTCGGGGCTGTGGCAGAGAAGCATCGCAGGGCAGTCACCGTCAACCGAAACCGAAAACACGACTGCCGCAATTCGCCCTCGGGAGCGCTGCCTAGGTCGACCATTGCAAACGCCGCCCGATCTAGCGCCGCGTCGATCCGCCATCGAAGCGCTGCCTTGCTACGTTTCGACGATCATGCATAATTTAGGTAACTTCTGCTATTTTTTTATGTGGCAAGTACAATCGGGGAAAGCCACCCGTGCGTCCGCAACCGAGGAGGAATGCGATGCGTCCCGACTACCCTATGACACCGAAACGTATGCTCATCAGAAAGCTGGCTAGCTTCAGCAACAAGATGAAGCGGCTCAGACGCATGCCCGTCGGCGACCTATCGGGCAGCCAGTTGCTTCTGCTCCCCATCATCTACTCTTTCGATAATCCTCCGACCCTCAACGAGCTCGCAGAGGCGAATGAAAGCTCCTACCAGAACACCCGCCAAATACTCGAAAAGCTCGAAAGCACCGGGTACGTGACCATTTTGCCCGACGAGAAGGACAGCAGAGCAATTCGTGCCATACTCGCCGATAAGGGCATAGCGGCCGTCCACGAGTATTATCGAACCATGTACGGAGCAGTGCTGCACCTCTACGACGGTATTGACGATAGGGACGTCGAAATCACCCTGCGCGTGCTGGACACCCTGTACGATCGCATCGACAGCCTCTATGCTTCCAGCATCACCGCGCACCTAGATTCGTAGCCCGACGCATCGCGCTCCGCCCCCACACTTCGCCGGGCATCGCCGCTTCAGAAGACCCACCGCCAAAGCCACAGCATCCAAGCGCAAGAAAGCCCCCGAAATCGGGGGCTTCCATGACATTGAAGTAAGTTTAGCGCTTGCTGAACTGCGGGCGCTTGCGGGCCTTCTTGAGGCCGTACTTCTTGCGCTCGACCATACGGGAGTCGCGCGTGAGGTATCCCGCACGCTTGAGCTCGCCGCGGTAGTCGCCAGCCTCGAGCAGGGCGCGGGCGATGCCGTGGCGCAGAGCGCCGGCCTGGCCCGAGATGCCGCCGCCGTTGAGCGTGGCGATCACGTCGAAGTGATCCATCGTGTCGGTCACCTTGAACGGGGACTTCGCGTAGTTCACGAGCGCTTCGCGACCGAAGTAGTCGAGGCCCTCGCGACCGTTGACCGTAACCTTACCGGTGCCGGGAACGAGACGAACGCGGGCGATGGCGTTCTTCCTGCGGCCGGTGCCGTAATACAAAGCTTCGCCTGCCATTAGTTATCCTCCATCTTGATCTCGCGGGGCTTCTGGGCCATGTGCGGATGCTCCGCACCGGCATAGACCTTGAGCTTCTTGCCCATTGCACGGCCGAGCGTGTTCTTCGGAAGCATGCCCTTGACGGCATGCTCGATCACGCGCTCGGGATGCTTGGCCATAGCCTCTTCGAAGGATTCGACCTTCAGCCCACCCGGAAAACCGCTGTGACGATAATACTCTTTGGCAGCTGCCTTGTTGCCCGTCAGACGGATCTTGTCGGCATTGATGATGACGACAAAGTCACCCGTATCGACGTGCGGGGTGTATTGCGGCTTGTGCTTGCCCTTCAAGATATGAGCGGCCTTGGTGGCGACGCGGCCGAGAACCTGATCAGCTGCATCGATCAAGACCCATTCGCGCTCAACTTCGTTGGGCTTTGCGTAATACGTCTTCACTTCATTTCCTCCATATTGCTTGCTCCCGCGGTCTGAGAAGCGGTTGCCGACCTGCGGGGTGTTTGTTTTCAAAAGTTGCAGACGCATACGGATGCCGGGTTCCTACGCCGACGCGCCGGGCTGGTCTGGACTCCAACCGTTTGCGCTTCCGCATCAAATCTGCCACACGGGGCTTTTGAAAGCGAACCTTTGCATTGTAAGATGACGAAATGAGCACGTCAATACGAATGGGCGGCTTTTCGCCCATCGCATCTCCCATTTAGCCGCGTTTCTCCACAAGTATCCGCGATGAGCGGCCCTGCGCCGTGCTGCAGACGACCAATCGCACAGCGGCAAGCCGCACGGTACGAGCGCTCGCTATGGCGGCGCTGCTTGGCAAACCGGGCGTCGGCTCGGCTGTGCGGCCTGCGGGTCCGACACCGATGCAGCAGCGCGGTTGGAGATCCGCTACTTTCCGCCGAAGAGACCGCCCAGCTTGCCAAGCAGATCGCCGCCGTTGTCGCCGAGGAAATCCCCCACGGTCTCCATAACGGAGTTCATATCGAGTTCCTTGCCTTCAAGCAACGGCTCGACCACCTTCACCACGTCGGTTACTTCCTCATCGGTAAGCTCGAGCCCCGTTGCACCCTTAATCGCCTCGGCGGGATCGACGCCGAACTGTTTCAGACTCTCGGGGTCTTTTGCGACCGATTCCAACACGGCTCCCACTATCTGCTGTACATCCACGGGTGTTCTCCTTCAACGATTAGTTGCATCATCAGGGGTTTCGATTACCCAACGCCATACGGAATTATAATTGCCTCGCCAAAGTTCACGAGATAAATCGCGGTGACACCACCGCTGGTTGAAGCTGAGAGCAAGGGGATCCATGACAACGAAGAAGTACGAAGACAAGCAGCCCGAAGCCGCAGGGGACGCTGCCGCGCAAGAGACCGAGGCCGACGAGGCGAAACCTGCCGAGAAGAAGCCGAAAGAGCGCACGTTCGTCGACGCGAAAACCGGTAAGAAGATCGCGAAGCCGCACCAGGGAGGCTCGGGGACAGCGGCCACGCAAGCCGTCCGCGAGGAGATGCACGCCGAGCGCAAGGGCAACGCCTTGCCGTTTCGCATCGGAGCGGTCGTGCTGTGGGTGCTCGGCATCGCCTGCGAGGTCATGGCGATACTCGTTGCGAACGGGACGCTGTTTTTGCCCGCCTTCAGCCAGATGGCCTGGATCATCGTCTGGATCGTAGCCGATCTCGTGCTCGTAGTCGCAGGATCGCAGCTATGGAAGCACGCCAACCACCTTTCCCCCGCCTCAAAAGAAAACAAGCTCGCCTACTGGGTGCAGACCGATCTCGGCATCATCATCGCCGCCATCGCGTTCGCCCCCATCGTCATCGTCCTGCTTTCGAATAAGAACCTCGACAAGCAGACGAAGCAGATCGGATCGATCGTCGCCGTCGTCGCCCTCATCGCCGCACTTGCGAGCGGCGTCGACTATCATCCCACGACGCAGGAAGACCTCGACCAGGCCGAGGCAGGAGCCGCCGCGCTCGCCGACGACGGGCTCGCCTATTGGACGCCGTTCGGCGAGGTGTACCACTTCAACCCCGATTGCCAGTACATCAAGAATTCGGGCACCATATATTCGGGCACCGTGCAGGATGCGCTCGACGCGAACCGCGACCGCGGCTGCTCGGGCTGCACCGTCGATGACGGAACCGACGTGCTGTCGAAGGCCGATCCCGAGGCGGTCGCCGAAGCCGCCGCAATCGCCATCGCGGTAGGCGCCGCCGAGGCAAAAGGCAATGCCGACGCAGAAGGCAGCAACGAAGATGAGGGCGCCGAAGATGAGAATTTGCCCAAAGCCGCATAAACTCCCACTCGTTTAACCTCGGCTAACAAGAGTTTGCTATCATACGTAGCAGACGAGAAACTCGGCGCCCGGTATCCACGGGCGCCTTTTTGACGCGAGGAAACCAGGGGGCCATGGATCCGTTTCTGTTCATCACCATCGTGACGCTCATCGCCGGCATGGGCGGAACGGGGCTTGGCGGCATCATCGGCGCGTTGTTTCGCACCGATTCGAGCCGCACCGTCAGCCTGCTCTTGAGCTTTGCGGGCGGCGTGATGCTTTCCATCGTATGCTTCGACCTCTTGAGCGAATCGATCGAATCGGCGCAAACTTTTTCCGAGCACGCGGTATTCATCGTGTGCGCAGCGGTGATCACAGGCATCGCGGTCGTTTATCTGCTCAACCTCGCTATCGACCGCAGAACGCGTCGCGAAGTCCCCCACGTATCGAGAGGGGACCATCCGAAAACGCATGACGATCTCGACGAGCTGATTCACGCCGACCACCTTGCCGAGCACCGCAAGCACAACGACCCGAAATCGTCGCTCTTCGTCGCAGGTATCGTCATGGCTTGTGCGATCGCGCTGCACAACGTACCCGAAGGCATGACCATCGGCGCGGGTTTCGCCACCCAAGCCGAGCTGGCCGCAGGTGCCGGCATCGTGCTTGCCGTGCTCATCGGCCTGCACAACATCCCCGAGGGCATGGCGGTAGCGGTACCGCTTATCAACGGCGGCATGGGGCGCGTCCGAGCAGTGCTGGTCACCGCCGCAAGCGGCGTCCCCACCGTGCTCGGCGCCTGGCTCGGCTACCGGCCTGGCTCTTATACACATCCAGGTGTGTATAAAAGACAGCAGNGGCGCCATGCTCTACGTGGTGTTCGGCGAGATCGTCCCGCAGGCCATTCTCATGTACCGCTCGAAGATGCCCGCGTTCTTCGTCATCATCGGCATGATGCTGGGGCTGCTGATCATCTTCGGATAAAGACGTCTTCGTCTTCGCCCACAAGCTCGGCAAGCTCTTTGCGGCTGTGTATCCCTATCTTCACATAAATATGCTGAACATGAGCTTTGAGGGTCCCACTTGCGATGAACAGCTCCTCCTCGATCGCACGGTTTGCTTTGCCCTGAGCAAGCAGCCGAAAAATCTCGTCTTCACGCGGACTGAGGTGGTAGCGCTTCGTAATCGCACTGCACCGCTCAGAGACCCGCTCGGTACGTAGGCCGTCTTCGACGAGGTCGTTTGTGTCGAGCAGTCGAATGCCCCATTTCGACGCAAGCTCCTTTTCCGAAAGCAGTATAAGCGAACCAGCAAGGACGAGCATTACCACCGCCACCATAATCACGATATTCTGCGCTTGGTCTGAAAGGGGGGAAGCCGCAAGCAGGTTCGCGCAATCGGCACCCCATACGGTGAAGAGCGTCACAGCCTTCATAATGCCCGACAACGCGATGATCGCAATACCGAGGCGCTTGGA
Source organism: Raoultibacter timonensis (assembly GCF_900240215.1). Lineage (GTDB taxonomy): Bacteria > Actinomycetota > Coriobacteriia > Coriobacteriales > Eggerthellaceae > Raoultibacter > Raoultibacter timonensis. The sequence goes on from NZ_LT964679.1 coordinate 2,257,217, forward strand.
AAGATCGTAGAGAAGCAGCGAGATCAGTAGCGACATAAGCGTATAGCTCATAGAGATAAGGTAGCTCGAAGCAGCCGTACCGAGCAAGCCTTCCGCGGGAACGAGCAATAAGCCGCACACCATGAGAAGCATTGGCGATCGATAGAGAGCGCTTACGCTGAAACGTCCTGAAAAGAAATAAACCACAAGGAAGAACGCGCCCATTATCAGAGCGGTCGAAATCGACGAGTGCATACCCGCACCAGCGGCAAGCTGATGCTCGCGTAATCCATAAACGAATGAGTAGATTGCGTACAGGGCTACAGGCTTCCAAGGGAACGTGAATTTCGGATATGCCCCCGTCGGGCGATCGGCTTCAGACGTGCTTCGGTAGGCAAGCGTCGCGCAGCCAATCGCGATGAACGGCAGAGCGGCGATGACGATGCCGAGGCGTACTTCATCGAGCCCCTCGCACAGCAGCACAAGAGGAACGGCGATAAAACGAGATGCCGCCGTATACAATGCAATGCGAATCAAGCTCAACGGAACCAGCGCTTCGGTTACCAACAGAAGAGTAAGGCAGAATCCTGCTGCTCCCATGACGGAGCCAACCGCCGAAAGCACGGCCGCCCAAACCGGCACGGCAGAAGCAATCAGCATGCAGGCAGACGAGACGACCATGGCCGTCAGAGCAAAGGGCTTCGACCATCGCTGCTCCTGAAGAGGCGCTATGCGGCGCGCAAGCAATCCTACGGAAACCCCGACAACGGCGTATCCGTAATCGAACACGGTGTGAGGGTCGAACGGCACGTTCGCGGCATGCAGGGGCGCCGCAAACGTCAGCGTCATCCAAACACGCGCGCAACCGAGGGCGAAAAGATAAGGGATCATCGTGTCGAGCTGATCGACACGATGCGCTGATTTGGTTTTCGAAAAGACTGCCATGGACAAACATTATAGCGGCTTCGCATGTCAGCTGAGCAGATCATGGCTTGCCCCAAAAGAGATGCGGGCGAACAGCTTATGCCGTGCGCCCGCATCGGACTCGTGCGCCTACAAAGACGCTACGTAGCGACCGGTTAGGTAGCCAGACGTTATCGCACGGCCCACCGATAGCCCCTCGATATCCATCGGATAGTCAACGCCGCCATAGAACTGGCCAGAGGCGTTTCCGACTGCGAACAGGCCCTCGATGGGTTTGCGTTCGAAGTCGAGGCATTGCTGGTTCTCGTCGACCACCAAACCGCCGAGCACGGCGGGTACGCTGTTCGCGCCGCGAGGAACGGCGTAGTACGGCCCCTCTTCAAGGGGGACGAGGTACTTGGCACGCTTGCCGTATTCGGTATCGGCATTCGTTGCGCAAAGCGCATTGTAGCTCTCGATGGAAGCAACGACGTCTTTCTCGTCGATAGGATCGATGCCCCAATCCTCTTGTTCCATATAGGCGTTGATATTGGCAGCAAGCTCTTCGTAGGTGCTTCCCATCACGAATTTGCTCTCATCGGGCATTTTCATATTGCCGACGGACAATTGCACCTCGGAGGGGTTTTCTTCGGCCCATTGCTGCGCGATGCTCTGCCAGTTCGCAGGCATGATGGTGAAGAATTTCGCTGCCATGGAATTCTGGTAATTGTATTCTGCAAGATAGTCGCGCATAAGATTGTTGAGGTAGGCAAAGCTCAGGGCTTCGTTCATGAAGCGCTTCCCGTGAATATCGAGATTGAGGAACGGTACCTGCAAGCGCGTGAGCGCACCGCCCCCGTGCACCATCTTGCTGTGGTTGATAGGGGTCATCTGCGCTCCAGCCCATATGCCTGCGCACATGCCCGACCCGTCACGGAACGTTGACATGGTCTTGAATCCGCGCAGGTCAGGGCAATAGTAATTGCGCATTTCCTCGTTGCCCGAGCAATCTCCTGTTGCGAGGATAACGCCTTTCGAAGCCCTGAAAAGCGTGTAACCGTTTTCGGTTTCGCTGATCACCCCGACAATACGCTCACCCTCCTTGCAGAGTTGAACGGCAGGCGAATCATAAAAGAATTCCGCACCGTCAACCGCAAGCTGATCGGCTATGGCGAGCGCAGCGTCGTTATGTGCACCCTCGAGATGGTTGTAGGTGTTCGCATGGAGATAAAACGTATAGCCGTTATACTCTTTCGAAGAGTCGTACGGTTTCGAATCCGCTCCGCCCTTCGCTGCCGTGTCGGCCCACCAGGCAATCGCCTCGTAGGAGTTCTTCGCCCACGCCTCGAGAAGCTTGCGATTGCTGCGGTACGCGTTCTTCTCGAGCAGAAACGCCACGCATGCTTCCACGCCGGCAGCATCCGTTTTAGTCGTATCGACCGACGCTCCCATGTTGCCCGTTGTTTGCGCGGTGCCGATGTTCTGAACACAAGCAACGCTTGCCCCCGCCTCGAGCGCGGTATGGACGGCTGCAAGACCCGATTCGCCTGCGCCGACGACGACGACGTCGTACCCCTTCGTTTCCGCGAACTCGGAGATGGCCTCGGGCTGTTTCAAGAATTCGGGAGTCTGAGCTTCGTTTCCCCCTGCACGGTCATCCGCTTCCGCAGAACCGGCCTGAGGAGAACATCCCGCAAGGGCGCTTCCGCCCAGAGCGCCGACGGCTGCAAGACCGCCGAATTTGAACAGATCGCGACGTGTTACTTCCATGGTTGATACCCTTCCTCGATTTCGTTCACACTACCGAGGAGCGACGAACGCCGATGGTTTCGTCAGCGTACAAAGAGCGTACATGCGCCGCCAAAGCAGTCGATCGCAACCCCTCGGCGGCACATGGTGCCTCTGGAACGTGATGCGGCGCATCGACCATTCTCGAATCCAGGGGTTAAATTCATAACCTACGGCATAACCCCCACCTTTGAACTGGCGTTTCGCTTTCGCCATGAAAGCGAAAATCGGGCAGCCCCCGGATATCGAGAAGTATCGGCACCTATTCCGACCGCCGTCGAGGGAGCTGATTCCATACGCTTGCGAGCTTCAGCAAGCAACCACTCGCAGCGCTCAGGAAGCGCATCCTGCGGGCTTACCTTTATCTAGGTCTAGACAAAACGCAAGCGCTCGGACACCGACACTTTAAACGAACGCGGTGCCTGATCAGGCCAGAGATTCCTACTCGACGATTGCGAACTCGGGGTTGTCGCGCGTCACGATCGTGCGGGAGACGATGGTTGCGCCGAGGTAGCGGCCCATGAGCTCGGCGAATTCGTCAAGCGCCTCGTTCAGCACCCCGATGCGCTCGGGGTCGACGCATTCGATGACGAGGATCGCGTTCTTCGAATCGTCGGAAAGAGCCGACCTTTGGCCGTCTCTCCAGTTCCAGCAGCGGCAGATCGCGCCGGCATCGTCGCGATAGCAGAGCTCGCCCGCAAGCGTGGGATCCTCTTCGTCTTCGCCGATCGGCAGAAACGCATCGCCGCCCTCGGTGACGCCCAGGCGGAAATCGCCTTCGACCGTATCGATATCCTCGCCGCCGACCGGCAGCGCGTATTTGAGTGAGATGGCGTTGTAGATATCGACCGACGGCGTGATCGAGCCGACGGGATTGCCCTTGAGAACGCGTTTGAGCAGGTTCTCGATCGAGCAGCGCGCGCCTTTCTTCGTCTTGAACTTGCTATACGCTTCGCGCCACACCTTCACCATCTTGTTTTCCGAGATGACATTGCTCGTAAGGTATTGGTTCGCCTGCTCGTTCGCCTCGGACAAGAGCCTGCGGATGGATTCCGCATCCGATGGATCGACATCGGATGCGCCTTTCATGTCGTGCGCGACGATGATCCCGATGGCCGCATCGGGAAAAAGCTCCCAAAACGAATCTTCGGCAATGAATTTCTGCATGATTGCTCCTTCATGTGTGTGTTCCTGTTGTGCTCGGCGTCGCGCACGATGCTCCTATCGCGCGCGTACCTACGTTGTTGTCTGGTTATTATGCCACCTCGCGACGCATGGCGCGATTGCGAATCGGTTGCGCTACGGCATCGCAAGGCAACCGATTCGCGCGCAGGACCATCGGTTAGAACGGCAGTTTTACGGGAAGCGGCGTCCGCAAGCGAGACGCCATGCCCTCTTCCTCGTGCGCGATCAATGCAGCGATCTCGTGCGCGGTCGATGCGCTGACTCGATAGGCTCCCGTTGCCGAATCGGCCACGCGAATCGTCACGACTCCATTGCTGCCATCGTTTGCCTTCTCGAACATGATGCCTCCTTTCTTCGGCCTTGCGGCCCCCGTTGCCCGTTTTACGCGGGCGCTTGTTTTCGCCGAACGACTCATCATCTGTCAGCCGAATGAAAAAAGCGCTCATACGTCCCACCTTCAAAGCCCTACGGTGTCGACATACAAACGCTTTCGCGGTTTCCATCCGGGGAAGGAAACGAGTTCGTTATTCGGTTGTGGTGCATTTTAGAGGACGAATATACATGTTTACCTGGTATCGCATGCGTCTTTACCGTATCTTCATACACATTGCGAGGTTCTTACCCGCCCAGAACGAAAACAGCAACACTCGCGACTATACCCGTTCAGCGAATTTGTATCCCACGCCCCATACAGTCAGAAGGTACTTCGGCTGCGAAGCATTGTCCTCGATCTTCTCTCTGATCCTGCGAATGAACACCGTAATCGAATTGACGTCGATGGTCGCTTCCGTCTCCCAGATATGCTCGAATATCTGCTGGCGTGTGTACACCTTGCCGGGATTCGACGCCAGCAACGCGAGGATCTCGAATTCCTTGCTTGTCAGATCGACAGGCTCACCGTTTTTCAGCACTTCATACTTGCTGAAAAATATCTCCAAATCGCTCATTCTCGCGCTTCCGCCCTGGGCGGTCGCACGAGCGAACGCGAGATCGTCTTTATGCCTTCTCAGATGCGCTTCAATCCTTAAAAGCAATTCGCTGTTATTGAACGGCTTCACAAGATAATCGTCGCCACCGGCCTTGAACCCAATGCTCTTATCAACGATATCGCCCTTCGCCGAAAGAAAGATAACGGGAATCCTTCGACCTTTTTCACGCATCTTCGCGCATACGTCGTAGCCGTTCATGCCGGGCATCATAACATCGAGAAGCAAAAGATCGGGTCTAAGCTCTTCGAGCATAGAAAGCCCCTCTTCGCCACTCGAGGCAAAGAAGAACTCGTAACCCGCATCCTTTATTACATGAGAAAGGGCGAGCTGAAGACTCGGGTCGTCATCTACGAGCAGTATCTTGTCCATCGCGTTATTGCCTTTCTACGATCCATCCCAACATGCACGGATCAAACCTCATCTTCATCGACTAAATCGGAGGGGATCGCAACGGTAAACGTACTTCCGACGCCCGGCTCGCTCTCCAGATGTATTGTCCCGCCGTGCATTTCAACCAGCTCTTTCACCAAAGCAAGCCCGAGTCCACTCCCCCCGTAAGATCGAGACGAAGAGCTATCCACTTGAACGAACCTGTCGAACACAGTTTTCTGATCTTCGAGAGGGATACCGATCCCAGTATCCGAAACCGTAATGATCACCCGCTTGTTCGATGCATCAAAATCACCCGAGACGGTTACCGTTCCGCCTTCGGGAGTAAACTTCACTGCGTTACTCATGAGGTTCTCGACAATACGCCGAAGCTTTTCCGCGTCGACCATGAACAGCGGCACCGCATACGATACCCGATATACCACCTCAATGCCCTTCTGGTTGGCGAGCGATTCGACCGTACCCTGCATCATGCCGGCAATATCGCCCATATCGAAAAGCGCTAGGTGCAGCGTTTCCTTCCCAGCGTCAATGCGCGCCATCTCCAAAATGTTGTTTATCAAGGACAGGAGTGTCTTATTGTTGGCATCGATCTCCCGCCAAAGCTGCCGCTCCTCTTCACCCTGCGGCTGACTGCGCTCCTCAAGCAACTCGGTAAACGCCATCGAAGCCGCTAGCGGCGTTCGCAGCTCATGGCTCATCATGGCAAGAAAATCGCTCTTGTAGCGGTTTTCGTCCAAGAGCTTCTCATTCATGGCTTCAAGGTCTTTCCGCTGAAGCTCGAGAACGCGATTCGCCTTTTCAAGCGCCTCGGTCCTTTCGAACACCTGCTCCTCAAGACCCGTGTACAGCGTTTCAAGCTTATCTGCCATGCGGTTGAATCCGCGCGAAAGATCACTCACCTCGAGCGAAGACGCTTCCGGCGCAAGCCGGACCGAAAGATCCCCCGCCTCCACCTTTGCAACCGCAGCTCTGAATCTGCCGAACGGTCTGGTTACAAGCGTAGTCAATGCGAGATAGATTACCCCAATGCATGTCACGATGAGCACGATCGAGAACACAACGTTACGGACCGTATTCTCCCAGGCGGCAGCCTCGTAGGCCTCCATGGGAATGATTAGACTGATAGCACCGTACAAATCACCGACTTCCAAGCCTTCTTTCGGATAGCCCGATTCGTCGATCTCACCTTTGGGGCTGCCGTGACAATCAAGGCAGCTTTCTTCCATCACCATGGGAGCAAGATAGCGAAACACTTGGCCGCCTTCGCCATCGGCAACAGCATAGTATTCGGTTCGATTCGGATCGATCGCAAACGATTCGAGGGCAACCGCCTCGAACGAATCGGGCTCGTCAGACTCGTTTCGAGGCGTAGGGCTCACATAGTGCGTCACGTAGTCGGTTTCTTGCGAGAACAGCGACCCTATGCTCCGCCCAGCAATCGAGCACTGCAATCCCTTGAATTCGTAGTTGCCTTCGCTGTCGTAATTGATGAGATCTTGATTGATGGTCATGAAGTTCCAGGCTGCATCCATATTGGCTGAAAGAGCACGCGCCTGCTGAAGCAATTCCCGCTCCGTTTGCTCTTCTCCGCCCTGAACGCTCCAGGCGAGATTCAAGCATAGGCACGCAACGATAATCGCCGCAAGAAGGACGACGAATTTCGTTTTGAGGGTAATCCTTCCCATAGTGCCCCCGACTCATCCCGTATCGTAGCGCCATCCGCTACGCAATGGTTTCGACAAGCTCCCCGAGTAGCGCTTTATCATTATCGGTGAATGCTACCGCAAACCGAGCCATCCGCCAATAGATTGCCCCATCTGGTCCCGCCGATTCAAGGGCATCTGAAAAGTCGACAATCCATGCACCCAAGTGCTCAACAAGAAAGGATCTTGACGCCTCAAGGGTTGATAAGGCGGTTTCGGTTTCACCGCTTTCGAACTCGACCAACGCCCGTTCCGCCAGTTTTGCAAGAAAATCAGCTTCCGTAGCAATATGGTCATCGGGTTCATGTGCCCCATCGCTCGCTTCAAAACCCTCAAAACGATAGGCGTCGCGCACTTTCAATGTACACGGCTGAAAAACGAGCTCCTCCCCGGTTACGTACACCGATTCCCATGGAGAAACCAATGTTTTAGGACCGATGAAACATGCCGTATATTCGCGACGGCATTCGTCGAGACCAAGTTTTACGACCTCGTTTTCAATGCTAGCACGAGACGACGAGAGCGCCCCTCCCCCATCATCCAACACCGCACAAATCTGATCGAACTCCGAACTCGACAGGACATCGATCATGGCTTTATCGGGTGCATTTCCAAAGCAACGCGAGAGCATGGCGTACAACAGCGCGCGAGAGCGGAGCAACATAGCCAAAGCTTCATGTTCGTTCATAGTGCCTCCTCGTTAAAAAGCTGCGGCGCGGCACCCAAGCCGATACGGCGGCAAGCACGCACAGGATGACGGCGGTCGGCAGATCGACGGCGATGTCGAGCGTGTTGGCTGCGGCCATGGTCATGACGGCGATGGTCACGGCGGCGCCGGCCATGTTGATGGTCGCGCCGAGCGGGATCGATACGGAGTAGTTGTCCTTGTCGAGGCCGAGCTTGCGGCAAAGCTCCATGTTCACGGGTATGTTCGCCGCAGAGCTGCGCGTGAAGAACGCCGTGATGCCGCTGTCTTTCAGGCAGCGCAGAACAAGCGGGTAGGGGTTCTTTCGGATGCCGAGGAACACGATGAGCGGATTGGTGACGAGCGCGATGAAGATCATGCAGCCGACGAGCACGAGCAAAAGCTGACCGTATTCGGTGAATATCTCGAGGCCGCTTGTCGATACCGACGTATACACGAGTCCGAGGATGCCGAAGGGGGCGAAGCCGATGACCCAGCGGACGACCTGCGATACGGCGTCGGAGATGCTTGTGAATACACCCTTCGTGCTTTCGCTGGCGATGCGCAGGGCGATGCCGAGCACGGCTGCCCAGGCGAGGATGCCGACGTAATTTGCGCTCATGAGCGCGTTCACGGGATTGTCGACCACGTTCATGATGACGGTGGTGAGCACTTCGCCGATGCCGCTCGGAGACGATTGGTCGACCGCCTCGGTGAGCGTGAGCGTGAGCGGGAACAGGAAGCTCGCGGCAACGGCTACGAGCGCGGCAACGAGCGTGCTGATGACGTAGAGGACGACGACGGTTTTCATGGAGCCGTCCGAGCGCGCATTGGCAAGCGCGCTGATGACGAGGAAGAATACGAGGATGGGCGCGACCGCTTTGAGGGCTGAGACGAACAGCGATCCGAGCAGCGTGATGAGCTCGATTCCCGGGAAGAACACGCCGAGCGCAGCGCCGATGACGAGGCCGACGACGATACGCTTGATCAAGCTGATGTCGTTGTATTTTCTCAATAGTTCTTTCACGAACGCAACCCCTGTCTCTCGGGAACATATGCCATGCGGCTTGCAACCGCCCAGATGGCGGCGGCAACCGAATCATCATAGCAGAACGCTGGGGAAAGGGCGCATCTGTTCGGTAAGTGATGCCCTAACGTTCCTTTAGCCGCCTGCTTGCGTTTTTCGCCTCGCTCGATGCATCCGATCGGTCTATAGTGGACAGTGCTTTATCCGATCGGCGAAACGCGCTCAACAAGCGCGTACGGGACCTCAGGTGAAACGAATATGAAACGGTTCGTGCGGTTTTGGATGGTCGGCGCTCTTGCGGCGCTCTGCCTTGCTTGCTGTAGTTGCGGACTTGCGGAAGATCTGCTCGGGCGGGGTGCAGGCGAGGGCTATGTGAGCGAGGAGGAGCGTTTGTTCAACGAAGCCGTCGACGGCTTTTTCGCCGCGGTGGATGCACGCGATGCGGCGGCGATTCGAGCGGCTTTCGCTCCGAACGTGCGAGATTCGCATGTCGATCTCGACCGGCAGATAGAGGAGCTCTTCGAGGCCTATCCCGGCCCGACCGACGTATGCAAGCGCGATGGCGGTACGGTGGCGGGCTCGTACTCGACCGACCACGGCGTGAAGACCGCAGAGGTGAGTTCGGGCTTTCCCGTAGTATCGGGGGAACGCTCCTATTGGTGTTTTTTCGAGCTCGTCTACCGAAACGATGCCGACGAGGGCGATGTGGGAATAAAGAACGTTACGTTGTACTCTGCCGAATATCGCTGCGCGGCAATGCTCGACGATGAGCGCGCAAGGGCGGCGGAAGCGTCGGGGGAGCAGGGCATACAGGTTTTTACCGACATTTCCCTCGATTACGAGGTACGCTTCATCGGGGGATATCCTGAAAAGTTCGTGTCGATCGACCGCGTGCTCACCGAAGACGAGGCGGCCGGATTCTTTGAAACGTCGCGCAGCTACTCGGCCTTCGTCGAGCGGTTCGGCGAGCCGAATTCCGAAAGCGGCTCGGGCGTATCGTTCGCGTTCGAGCTTCCGGCAGAGCAGGGCGAGCCGCGTTACCTCGACCTCATCGTCGATGACCGCACCGACGAGATCGTAAGCGCTTACGTGCAGAACGATCTGGACGTGGTGGCGGTCTCGACGCTCTGGANCGCATCGGTGCTCGACGAGTTCTACTGGCTCGACCACGACGATCCGAACTCGTCCAACTGCCGCATCATCTGCAACCGCGGCGAGCGCGCCGAAGACGACGGGGATTTCACGCTGTCTAAGAAGGCCCAGAAAGAACTCGTCGAGCTCTGGATGGCCTCGGAGGACACGCTTGAGGGCAAACGCATCGAAGACGTGTTCGGCGACGAGTTCTTCGAATCGAACTTCTGGCTGTACTGGTGCTCGATGTTCGCGTTCGAACGCTGGCACTCGGCGATCGAGATGCGCCGCTACATCATGCGCTTCATTCACCACATCAAAGGGCTCCCCGATTTCACCGCGCTCAAGTTCACGCGGTACAACCAGTACGAATCCCTCGTGAAGCCCCTTGTTTCGTTTTTGGAGGACAAGGGCGTTCGTTTCGAGTACGGTATCCGGGTCACGGATATCCCGATCGATTTCACGGGCGGAAACAAGGTAGCCCGCAAGCTGCTCACCGAGAAAGACGGCAAGACCGCCGAGATCGAGTTGACTGAAAACGATCTGGTATTCGTGACGAACGGCTCTATCACCGAAAGCTCCACGCAGGGCGCCCACGACAAGCCCGCTCCCATCACCCATGATCTGGGCGGCAGCTGGACCCTGTGGAAGAACCTCGCCAAACAGTCGCTCGAATTCGGCAACCCCGATGCGTTCTGCGATAACCTGCCCCAGGAAAGCTGGTTCGTCTCGGCGACGGCTACCTGGCAAAACGGGGAGATCGACCCGTATATCGAGCGGTTGACGCACCGGGAGCTGCGCACCGGCAAGATCGTGACGGGCGGCATCATCACCGTGAAGGATTCCAACTGGCTCATGAGCTTCACCATCCATCGTCAGCCCCACTTCAAGGAGCAGGGCGGCGAGCAGACGGTCATGTGGGTGTACGGCCTGCTTTCCAACGTGCCGGGCAACTACGTGAAGAAGCCCATCGAGGAATGCACCGGCGAGGAGATCGCGCAAGAGCTGCTGTTCCATCTAGGCGTGCCCGACGACAAGATCGATGCCATGGCCCACGGGTCGTGCACGGTCGTTCCCGTGTACATGCCCTTCATCACCTCGTACTTCATGCTGCGATCTCCGGGCGACCGTCCGCTCGTCGTGCCGAAGGGTTCCAAGAACCTCGCGTTCATCGGCAACTTCGCCGAGACCGAGCGCGATACGGTGTTCACGACCGAGTATTCGGTTCGCACGGCCATGGAGGCGGTGTACCAGCTCTTGGACATCGAGCGCGGCGTTCCCGAGACGTTCGCCTCGGCCTACGATCTGCGCGCCATCGCCAACTCGATCTACTATCTGTCCGATCGCAAGATGCTCGTCGATATGGATCTGCCGTTCGTCGAGCAGAAGATCGTCGACGGATTCGTGCGGAAAACCGAAGGCACCTACATCGGCGACCTGCTCAAGGGGAGCCATTTGGTGTAGGTTGTTCGAGCCGTTGCCGCAACCTGTGCATTCGCCTGCGCGGGTTGCGTACGTCTTGCGGGGCTGGCGGGCGTCGGCCCGTCGGCCCCGCTTCGCGGTTGGGCCGAGAGCGCTTCCGCGCAGCATTGCGCTTTCTGGATTCCGTTGCGCTTGCTTCGATTTTCGGATCCGTGACGAAACCGAAATCGCGGGACCGTCGTGATATCATGGACTGATCAAGCTGACCGCAGGCCGAATATGGCCGTGAAGACGCAAGGAGGCGCCGTGATCGCTCGACTGTACCGCATCATACCGTTGGTCATCGTGCTCGCCATCATTGCGCTTGCGGTCTATTTCGTGGTTTCGTACCGGTCTTCACCCAACCGGGCCAAGGAAGTCCTCATCAAATCCTTCACGTGGCTGACGGGTATCCTCTCGGGCTTCTTCGCGCTTGCGAGCTTGTACGCACTCCTCGAACGGAATTATTTCGCACTCGATATCATGGCGAGCTTCCTTGCGGTAACGCTTATCGCTCTCGGCATCGTGCTCGTCTGCAAAGCGGTTTTTCTCAAGCATCATCCGCAGTACCGAAAAAAGCCGATGAAGACGGAAAAGAAGCGTCGGCTGAGGTAGCTCGCGCCGCCTGTGCGCCGCCGAGCGAAACGCCCGGCGT
>NZ_LT964679.1:2269216-2270627 GCF_900240215.1 Raoultibacter timonensis
GGTAGCCGAGGCGCTGGCGGCGCGCAAGGCAGGCGGCAAAGGCGCCAAGCACAGCGAGCCCGCCAAGAAGGCCCCGGTTCTCGGTGCGAAGCCCAAATCGTCATTCGATTCGCTGCTTTCCCAGATCGAAAGCGAGAAGGCCCGTATCGAGCAGCAGAAGGCCGAGCGCCAGAACGCTCCCAAGCAAGGGGCTGCGAACCAGCAGCGCCAGAAGCCCCAGCGCGTTGATAAGAAGCAGGGTGCTCCCAAGCCGCAACAGCAGTCGAAGCGTTCGTTCGAACCCGAGGTTCCCGAGTTGAACCAGCAGGCCACGGGCGAGGATCGCTATGCCCAGATGGCCGTACAGGCCGAGAAGCTCCAGCGTGACAAAGTGCTCGCCGAGGCGCGCGCAGCCGTCGAGGCGGCAACGCAGGAGGGTGGCGAAGGCCGCCGCAAGAAGCGCAAGGAAAAGCGCGAAGCCGAAAACCGCGAGCGCTTGGAGCTCGAGGCCATCGAGAAGGGCCTCGATCCCACGCTCGTGCTCGACGATTCGGTCGTCGAGGTTGCGCAGGGTACTACGGTTTCCAAGTTCGCCGAGCTGCTCGGCGTGCAGCCCAACGACATCATCAAGCGCCTGTTCATGCTCGGGCAGGTGCTCACGCTCACGCAGTCGATGGGAGACGATCTCATCGAGCTTATCGCCGACGATATGGGCCGCAAGGTTCGCGTGGTCTCCCCCGAGGAGGAGTACGCCGTCGTGTTCCACGACAAGGAAGAGGATCTCAAGCCCCGTCCGCCGGTTGTGACCGTTATGGGGCATGTCGACCACGGCAAGACCTCGTTGCTCGACGCGATCCGCCATACCGGCGTTGCCGAGGGCGAGGCGGGCGGCATCACCCAGCACATCGGCGCATCGGTCGTCGAGATCGACGGGCGCCAGATCACGTTCATCGACACGCCCGGCCACGAAGCCTTTACGGCGATGCGCGCTCGCGGCGCGCAGGTGACCGACGTCATCGTGCTCGTGGTTGCCGCCGACGACGGCGTCATGCCTCAGACCATCGAGGCGATCAACCACGCGAAAGCGGCGAACGTGCCCATCGTCGTGGCTGTGAACAAGATCGACAAGCCCGGTGCCAACCCCGATCGGGTACGTCAGGAGCTTACCGAATACGGCGTCATCCCCGAGGAGTGGGGCGGTACGAACATGTTCGTGGAGGTTTCCGCAAAGCAGAAGCTCCATATCGACGACTTGCTCGAAACGATCCTTTTGCAGGCGGATGTGCTCGAGCTCAAGGCGAACCCCGATGCGTTCGCGTCGGGCTTCGTCATCGAAGCGAACCTCGACAAGGGCCGCGGCCCGGTTGCCACGGTGCTCGTGCATCGCGGCACGCTGCGTCCGGGCGATTCGATCGTCGCGGGTACGTCGTAC
>NZ_LT964679.1:2270728-2391649 GCF_900240215.1 Raoultibacter timonensis
CAGACTTCTGCCTTATTACCACACCGTCTTTGACCAAGGCTTTATTGACGCACATTCGCGTACTGCAACCGTGCCAACACGCTACCGGAACCCACTTTTCTTCCGAAACGCCCTTTTCGGCTTCTGTGACAGGCTGCACCGAATTAGCGCATCCTCCAAGTCCGCCGGAAACGGCCAACGCCGCCGCCGTTGCAGCGCTTGCTTGCATGAAACTGCGACGACTGATACGAGCGTTCGTAGCTCTCTCGAGATAGCCAGCCATAGATATTCCTCCTTATTCCATCCCGCACACCGGAGCCTCGTCTTTGTTTGCTCCTTGTGTCACCAACAATACGCACGGGAAGAAGTAATAGCCATAAACCGCTTCTTTCAGTGTATGACTAAAATCTTGCTGAATTCTTACAGGCCGGAACGCATAAGGCAGTGCTCACAAAATGATCAATCCCCCAGCCTGTACCCAAAGCGCCAAACAGTTTGGAGATATTTCGGGCTCGACGGGTCTTCCTCGATTTTCTCGCGAATCCTGCGCACGTACACGGGGATGCTAATCGCTCCAGCTTCGTACTCTTTTCCCCAGATGTTTTCGATCAGATCTTCCCTGGTAAATACTTTTCCTGGATGATCGGCCATAAGGGCAAGTATCTGAAACTCCTTGGGCGTAAGGCTTATCACGCGATCAGCAACCGTGACTTCGTATCGGAGAGGGTCAATGACCAAATCCCCTATCTGAACCGTCTGGGTTAGCTTCTTCAGCTCGCCTTGGCTCTCTCCTCGAGAGCGCCGTCGCATAAGAGCCTCTATGCGCAGCAACAGCTCCTCATCGTTAAACGGTTTGACAAGATAATCGTCGGCACCTGCCTTGAATCCGCTTTTCTTATCAACGATATCGCCTTTGGCCGAAAGCATGAGAAGCGGTACATCGGGATTGGTCCCCCTGACAACCTCGCATACCTCGAACCCATCGTATTTCGGCATCATCACATCGAGAACCACCAGATCGGGCTGCTCCCGTCTAAACAACTCAATTGCCTGCGCGCCATCATGGGCAATGCAGACTTCATATCCGGCATCGTCGAGAATGATCTCGAGCGCATCGCAAAGGCTAAGTTCGTCATCGGCAAGCATGATCTTCATAGCAACACCCCATAATCACATCTCTACATCTACCGCATTGCTCACGATTTTCGTCTGTCGGATTGGTCAACCGGTACGAAAACCGTAAATGCACTGCCTTCTCCCACCGTGCTTTCAACGGTAACTGCGCCCCCGAGCTTCGCTACAAGGCTCTTCACGAGGAAGAGACCGAGACCACTACCGTCGGATTCACTGGGACTCGCAGGTCCCGCTTGGGTGAAGCGATTGAATATTCTCTCAAAATCTTCGGAGGCGATACCCGTCCCCGTATCACGCACTACAATGGCAACGATCTCTTCATCGACTTCGTAATGAGCGGACACGCTTACCGACCCACCCCGCTCGGTGAATTTCAGAGCATTGCTCGTTAGGTTCAAAACAATCTTGCGCAGAGCTTCCCAATCGGAGCGCATAATTGGAATCTTCGGATCGATAGCTTTAGTGAGCGCAATACTTTGCTTGATGGCCAAAGGCTCCGCTACCGAAAACACCGCATTGATCACATCGACCAGATCGACATCGTCGTATTGCACCTCGAAGCTGCCCGCTTCAAGGCGGGCCACGTCGATTGTATTGTTTACCATGCTGAGCAGAGCAACGCTGTTCTCCTTTATCTCACGCACGATCTTTTCTTCGTTCGATGTCTTCGAATGGACGGTTTTTTCCCAAATATCCGTATAGGCGATAATGGAAGCCAGCGGCGTACGCAGTTCGTGACTCATTATGGCCAGAAAGTTTGATTTCTCTTCGCTCTCGTTTTGGAGCTGCGCGTTTGCCTGCTCAAGCGGTTTGGCAACCCATCTCTTGAGTGCGATGCATACAATAATCGCGATAGCTACGGCAAGAACGAGAAAGAACCCGACCGATCCCGCTAGACTTGACCGTGCCTCTTTTTCGTATGCGTCAATGGGAATAACGATGCTTACCGCACCGGCAAGATCGTTCATCTGCATGCCTTCTCGCAAGAACCCCGTTTCGTCCGGTTCTCCCGCAGGTTCGCCATGACAAGCAAGGCAATTGCGCTTAATGGTAAGAGCAGAAGTATATCGAAACACCGTTCTGCCCTCAAAATCCGCCATGCCGTAATGCTCTGTGTCCACGCCAGCCGCAAACCGCTCAAGGGCCTCCGCTTCGAACGCATCGGGAACATCGGTGCCTGATCGGGGATTTTCTCGAACATACCGAATCAGATAGCCATCGGTTTGTCTTGTAAAGCGTTTGGCGATCCCCTTGCCTGCAACCGAGCAGTAAATCCCTTTGAAGTCGTAGGAGCCGTCCGAGTTGTAGTTTATGGCTGCTTGAGAATCGTCGATATAGTCCCATACAGCCTGCATCTCGGTATTGAGCGTTCTCGCCTCGGCAAGCACCTTGCTGTCCACGGCTGCCTCCTGAGCGGCCTGGCTCCAAATAAGGTAGAGGACCGCCGCAATGGCGATGACTATGGTCACCAGCACCACAAGCCTCACGGCTAATCGAGTAGCTAAAGCCCCACGATCATCCCTCATATCGCTTCCCGTCATATTCCGTAGTCCAAAGCCATGAAGTAGCTTCGGATCGAACCTTACCCCACGCGCAACTCTACCAACGAATGCGCTTGGTTTCAATTCAATACAAGCCGAAAACGATTGCGATTTCGCAATCGCTCGAAACGAACACTGGGCATTTTAAGCGAAAAGAAAGCCGCCAGCACTCGCGAGACACCATTCGCTTCGGGCAACGAAAACCGCAGGATCGTCAGCGAACTGTTGTTTTGGGCAGCGAAACCCCACGATGTCCGAAAATGGCAATCGACGACCCGGCAACGAGAAGCGCAAAACCCGCCCAGAGAAAGGAAACGAGAGGGTTTACCCGTACATCGAGAGCAAACGACCAGCCGTCACCTGAATCAACCCCTTTGTACACAACGAACAAATCTTCAAGAGGTTGATGGACGATCGAAGCATGATAGTGCTGCTGTTGCGTTGTTGCAACCATCTGAACAGATGGGTCGACCGTCGCTAAAAGCTTGTCGCCTTCGTATACATCAAAATAAACCGTATTGAAGAGATCCGTCTGGTTCGACTCGACCGTTACAAGCTTCCCCTTGTACTCCAGCGTGTAATCTTCGATCTGGAAGCCCTGCGCAACCTCATCTTTTTCGGCATCGTAATCCAGGTAGGCAATCTTTTCGGTCACGTACATGGAAGACCCAATGAGGCCCGCAAGAATAAGGGCCATCGAGGCATGGGCGGCAAAACCACCATACGTCGCTGCACGCTCCCGCGCAACCGCAAGCGCGCGAGCAGCCCGAGAGGCTCCGCCCTGGCATCCCCCGCCGTACTCAGAACGCTTACGCAACGCAAAGATGGAGTTGAAAAAAAGCAGACTCGCGACAAGAAAACCTACTGCCGACAGACCGTTGTAGTACCAAGACGGCCCACGTGCGGCGAGCGCTTCAGCGACGGCTCCGCCCCCGGATAAGGCAGCTTCGTAGCTCGGAATCAGATTCGATACATGATAGGCCATAAGCGCAGCAAAAAGCACAGTGGCGCAGATACCGGGGACGCGAGCTCTTCTCAAGAACTGTCGCCATCCGGTTTTACACCAAGACAAAAGCGGGCACACCGCAATAACCGCACAATATACGATACCCAAGGGAGCCGCTATCGCATTATACGTTTCAGCCGAGACAGTTTGCCCCCCGAACGGCATCCATGAAGGCATTGCTGCAGCCAACGTCATATACCCAAGAAGAAAAGAAAATGCCACGGTAATGAGGTTATTGAAATAAAACGCAACGTCACGAGAAAAAATGCTTTCCGCAACGCATCCCTTCTCGTTACCGAAAGAGAAGCTCTTTCGTCGTAGCACAAGCCCCATAGCGCCGAGCGCAACAGGAGCTATCGACAGGAAAAGAAACAGCGCGAAAGATGAGGGGTCACCGTCGAAAGCGTGAACCGAACCAATAATACCCGAACGCGTAACAAATGCGCCCAGCGAAACGAACGAAAAAACAATGCAGGCACACAGCACCGTCCAGCATCGAAATGTTCCTCGCTTGCGAAAAATGATGAAACTATGGATAAGGGCCACTCCTGCCAACCACGGCAGCAAGCTTGCATTTTCTACAGGATCCCAGCCCCAGTAGCCACCCCAACCAAGAACCGAGTAAGCCCAAGCCGCTCCCACCCCAATACCGAGGCCGAGGAACACCCAGGAAAACAAGGCAATGCGGGAGCATCGACTTACCCATATACTCGATGGGTCGTTCGTCACAAGCGCTGCAATCGCATAGGCAAAGGGAACCGTGAGACCAGCGTAGCCGATAAACAGCATAGGCGGGTGAATGGCCATAGCCCAATGCTCCAGCAAGGAACTCATGCCCCATTTGGAAGCAAGTCCCGTAAGCTGACCTGCGCTATCAACAAAAACGGGGTCGAGCGCCGCAAAGAGGCTATTGTCTTCCGAAAAAACCAGCACGCTGATAAAAGCCGTGAGGATCAACGACAGGACTGACAAAGCAACGCCGTCCAAACTCCTTTTTGCCTTGGCGCTTTTTGCAGCGACAGCAGAATTGTACGCGGCCAACAACCATGCCCAGACAAGAAGCGAGCCCTCCCTTCCTCCCCAAATTCCGGAAAGCTTGTATAGCCACGCTAGGTCGCTTGTTGAATCGGATCGGTAGAATACAACGTACTCGAGAGAGATGTCTCCCGTTGTAAAGCAAAAGGCCAGCAGGAGCAAACTGAATGACAAGGCGAGCAACGCAGCAAAAACCGCTCCGTACCCTCCCGCGTTTAAGGCGAAGCGAATCCTCCCGCGCCTCTCAGAAAGCCGACTTCCGACGAACAGGCAGACCGTCGACAACGCACCACACGCTAGTGCCACGCAAAGAGCTGTTGATCCAAGAACCGACATGCCCCCCCCCGAAAGAAGTTGAAATAAGGTAGCCGTCCGACAAGCGAAAGGCGAGATGAAACGGTGTCGCACGGCGCCTTTATGATGTTTGGAAAGACATCTTAAAGGCGCCTTTCGTTATATTCGGTTATGCAAGTTTTTCCATAATGCCATCGAGCAGATTATTCGCTCGAGCAAGGTAATCATTCAGCTTATCGTTGTTGTGAACCACGCGCCCGTTGCTATCGCCATTGGTAATGTGGAGGTATGCGTCCACGCGCGTATAGTCGTCGCGGACCTGGTTTAGCGTGTTCTCATCAACACTTCCATCTTGAACGGCTGCCTTGATAAGCTCATATGCTTCGTCCATCCTGGCTTGGGCGCTGCCAAGCGCTTCACGAGCCTCGCGTTGCTTGCTCCGAACCATCTCAACCATATCATCAGTCGTTTCGATACCTTGAGATTTATGGCAAGTCAGGCAGTATTCGAGCGATTCTTCCCTTGCAAGAGGAGAGCCCGAAGCGTTGTGATCGGTATACGTTTCACCGGTTTCGGGATCCGTCACTTTGGGCATATGGCAATCGATGCACGTTACGCCGAGTTCGTTCATGGGGCTTCCCTGAGTCATCTCGAGCTCAGGCTCATCGAAGCAGCCGATCTTTATGCCCGTATCCTCATCGACATCGTAGATGCCATCCTCGAGTTCCGCTTGGAGCAATGAATCGATATCAGTACCGTATTTGTAGGGATCGAAGCTGTCCATCGTCTCCTGATCGGTAATAAACTTCCGATGATTGAAGGTGTTGTGACATTGTCCACATGCTCTTTCTTCTGGATCGAACTGGTCAAACGCATCTCCAGAAAGCTGCGTAAACATCGTAAGCGTCGCATCGGGCTCGTCCCCGGGCGTCTCTTCGTGGCAGATGGCGCAATCCCATAACTGGCCGTTCAGGAGGTCGGCGAACTCCTGATCAACAGGTTCACCGTACACCTCGGCGCCTTCTTGTTCATACGCTACATCAAACTTCGAGCTTCGGCATGCATAGCAGCCTTTGGTGTACCCAGCATCGTTGATTACTTCAACCCAGTTGCTATCGTCAACATACCACTGGCCCGTTTCGCTATTGTATTCAAGCGAGTCCACGCCAAAGCGTGCATCGTCTGTGAACAGTAAGTTTCCTTCGCTGTCACGAGCAAGCGGACCCACTTCCATCGCCAGCGTTGCAAAATGTCCATGAGGGCGTTCTGTCTTGTCCTCATAAAGGCCCAATCCGTCTTCCGCACCGAAATCAACCTGTTTGTAGTTCAGCGTCGCATATGAATTGTATTGAAGCGGATATAATTCGCCCCATTCCTGCATGGTCTTTTCGCCACCCGCATTCGTCTCCCCAGTCGCCTGCGACTCCGAAGCGTTCGACGCTCCCGACTGAGAAACCTGCGGCGAGCATCCGGCANGTCACGATCGAGCCGAACAGCACTGGGTATTTTGACGCACGGCCATAGCCTTTAGCGGCATCGAGCAGCCGCTCGTCAGCCTGAAAGTACACCGACGGCATCCATGGATGGAATTCCGTCAGCACGTCATCGGCAACGTCGTGGTAGGCGGTCCGTTCCGCAACGATCGTGTCGAACAGCCTCACGTCCTCGCGCATGCCGCCCGCCGTCCCCGCATTGACCACCGCATCTACCTGGAACACGTCAACGAGCAGCTGCGTTGCGATGGTGGCGTTTACCTTGCATACGCCGCTGTACACCGCAACCACCCTCGTCTTACCGATCGCACCCTCGCGGAACTCCAGCATCGCCCTTTCCACGGTTTCGCCCTTTTCCATGCGCTCCAAAAAGGGAGCCAATTCTGTATCGCTCGCGCAGACGATACCCACTCTTTCCATCGATTGCATTCAAATCCGTTCGTCGAAGAAACCGTTTCGTTTTTACGGAAACGCGTGCTTTGCAGGCATGCAAGCCGCATCGCGGCCGACCTGCACCTTTAAAAAGGGCCTCGTCCGATCGGACGAGGCCCTGCATGAAAAAAGATAGCCTACACGCAGGCCAGCGCCTGCTCGACGTCGGCGATGAGATCCTCGGTGCCCTCGATGCCGCACGACAGGCGAATAAGGTCGGGCGAAATGCCCGCCGCAGCCAGCTCGGCATCGTTCATCTGACGGTGCGTCGCATTCGCCGGATGGAGTACGCACGTGCGAGCATCGGCAACATGCGTGGCAATCTGGGCAAGCTTGAGGTTCTTCATGAACGTTTCAGCCGCAGCACGCCCGCCGACCACGCCGAAGCTCACCACGCCGCACGATCCGTTGGGCAGGTACTTCTTCGCCTGCTCGGAATACTCGTCGCCTTCGAGCGATGGGTAGCGCACCCAGGCGATCTTGGGGTGTGCCTTGAGGTACTCGGCCATCGCGAGACCGTTCTTGCAGTGCTGCGCCATACGCAAATGCAGGCTCTCGAGGCCGAGGTTCAAATAAAACGCGTTCTGCGGCGCCTGTATCGCCCCGAAATCGCGCATGAGCTGGGCAGTTGCTTTTGTGATAAAAGCGCCCTCGAGTCCGAAGCGCTCGGTGTAGGTAACGCCGTGATAGCTGTCGTCGGGAGTGGTGAGGCCGGGGAACTTATCGGCATGCGCGCACCAGTCGAACGTGCCCGAATCGACGATGCAGCCGCCCACGCCAACGCCGTGCCCGTCCATGTACTTGGTCGTAGAATGCGTGACGATGTCGGCGCCCCACTCGAAGGGACGGCAGTTGATCGGCGTGGGAAACGTGTTGTCCACGATGAGCGGCACGCCGTGCTCATGCGCGGCGCTCGCGAAGCGCTCGATATCGAGCACCGAGAGCGCGGGGTTGGCGATCGTTTCGCCGAACACCGCCTTGGTGTTGGGCTGGAACGCCGCCGCAAGCTCATCGTCCGTGCAATCAGGCGAAACGAACGTAAACTCGATGCCCATGCGCTTCATGGTTACGGCGAACAGATTGTACGTGCCGCCGTAGATCGACGAGGAGGACACCACGTGATCGCCGGCAGAAGCGATGTTGAACACGGCGAAGAAGTTCGCTGCCTGGCCCGACGAGGTGAGCATTGCCGCCGTACCGCCCTCGAGCTCGCAGATCTTCGCAGCAACGTGATCGTTGGTGGGGTTCTGCAAGCGCGTGTAGAAGTAGCCCGACTCCTCCAGATCGAACAGCTTGCCCATATGCTCGCTCGTATCGTACTTGAACGTCGTGGACTGGATGATGGGGATCTGGCGCGGCTCTCCGTTGCCCGGCGTGTACCCACCCTGAACGCAGACGGTGCTGATCGATTCACTCACGTGTTGCTCCTTGCTGTTCGGTGCTCTTTTTGGTGGCTGCATTATATACCGCCGCGCATTGCAGATGGGTTTCGCAGTTGGCAAACCCCGAGATTCACAGGTTATGCCCGCATCGGCGGCATCGGCTCCACGAAAGAGCCGATGCCGCCGAAGGCAAACCGCTACCGCACCGCCGCAAACAGGTCGTTGAAGGCTTCGGTCATCGTCGGATGCGTGTAGACGGCATCGCGCAGCGTCGTATAGGAAACCCCGGCATCCATCGCAAGCTTAACGGTGTTGATCATCTCGTGCGACTCTTCGCAGAACAGATGAACCCCCAGTATGCGCTCGGTCGCTGCGTCGACGATGACCTTGAGCAGCCCCGTCGGCTTGCGCAGCAGCTGCGCTTTCGGGATCGCGGCAGCGGGAAGCGTTCCCACCTTGACGGCATAGCCTCGCTCGCGCGCTTCCTGCTCGGTCATGCCAACGCGAGAAAACGGCGGATCCACGAACACGCTATAAGGCACCTCGCCGCGGTTTTCCGTCGTACGCGAACCGTCGCCGAGCACGTCGGAAGCGACGATGCGGTAATCATCGAGCGAGATGTAGGTAAACTGCAAGCCGCCGACAACATCGCCCATCGCCCAGATATGCTGGGCGGTCGTACGCAGATGCCCGTCGGTGTCGATGGCGCCGCGCGCGGTCAGCCCGACCCCCGCCGCTTCGAGATTCAGGCCGTCGACGTTGGGCCTGCGCCCGGTTGCCACCAAAACAGCGGATGCCGCAAGCTCTTCTCGGTTTTCGCCGACCGAAACCGTCACCACGGTCGATTCCTCGGCATCGCGCACCGATTCGACCACGGCCGACCGAATCACACGTATGCCGCGCGCCTCAAGGCTCGCAAGCACCGCCGCAGCTATTTCAGCGTCTTCGCGGGGGATGAACGCGCTGCCATCTTGCACGACGGTAACCTTCGATCCGAAATTTGCGTACAGGGAAGCGAACTCGAGGCTGATGTAACCCCCGCCGACGATCACGAGCGTTTCGGGAAGCTCTGCGAGGTCAAGCATGGTTTCGCTCACAAACACGCGCGAGCTCTCGGATAAGCCGGCGATATTCGGCACGAACGGTCGCGCACCGGTGTTGACGAACACGGAATCGGCCTCGATCACCTGGGATGCGCCGTCGCGCTCGATGCGAATGCGATGGGCATCGACAAACGACGCCTTGCCGTCGACCACCCGCACAGCTTGATTATCCGCGAGTTTGCGATAGTTCTTTTCGCGCAGCATCGATACAACCCGATCCTTTTCTGCGACCGCCTCGGCGTAGCGCTGCGCCCGTTCCTCGAACGAGCCGCCCAGCTCGGCCGAGAGCGCTGCGCTTTTGACGAGCGACTTGGTGGGAATGCACGCCACGTTGATGCACGTACCGCCGTACATACCGCTCGACTGCTCGACGAGCGCCACGGTTTTTCCCGCTGCGGCAAGCGCCCCCGCAAGCGTCTTTCCTCCTTTGCCAAAACCGATGATGGCCGCATCCACCTTATCCATAGCTGCATCCATGGCTGTAGCTCCTTTCGCCCGTAGGCTTGCATTGTTGAACCCTATCGATTTCGCACCGATCGTCTCAAGAAGCCGCCCGTACCTCGACCTCTTGGTTTCGCTCTATGCGCAAGCGCATCCTTACTCGGGGAAAATGATCCGATCGATATCCGCAACGGTCGTGCGGGCAAGACGCTCTTTGCATACCGCATCCAAATCGGCGCAGATGCCGTCCATGATGCCCGCCATGCCCGATGCGATCAGGCACTCCATATCGGCATCGCCGCTTTTCCATCCCGCCTCGACGAACCGCGTGCCGAGGGCGTCCGCAACGTCTTGCAGCGTTATCGTTTCAGCCTCAGCCGCAAGCGCATACCCGCCCTTGGCACCCTCTTTCGCAACAAGCATACCCGCCCGCTTGAGCGGAGCCAGCGCCTTGCGTACGCGTGCGGAGTTCGTGCAGATGTTCTCCGCCAGCTCGTCGCTCGTAAGGGCCGTTTGCTTGTGGTTGAGGAAGACGAGCGCGTGAACCGCAATGGAAAAATCGCTATTCATTGCCGTCCCCGGAAACCGTATCGTAGGGCCAATCGACGATGCCGCCCATGTCGTAGACGCTCTGGTAGCCCAGCTCGACAAGCTTATCGGCAGCCTGCTTGCTGCGCACCCCCGTACGGCAGTACACGATCAGCGTCGCGTCGAGATCCTCGAGACCGTCAGGTTGTTGCGAGCCGATATCCTCGTTGGGAACGTTGACGGCTCCGGGGATGTGCCCCTCTGCATATTCCGACGGGGTACGAACATCGACAACGATCACGCCGCCCGCATCCATCATCCGCTTGCCCTCCTCGGCGTCTATCTTGTGATAGGCACCCTCTTGCAAAGAGTCGGCGGAAGGCGTTTTCGGCGAATCGCCACCCGCCGCTTTGGCGGATGAACCGTTGTCGGCCTGGCAAGACGCGAGAACGAGAACGGCAACCGCGCAAGCGGCGATCACCGCTACCACACCTTTTTTCGATACCATGCGAGCCCCTATCTGTATATTTCAAATGTACAGTTATTAATTGCTACTGTACAGATTATATATAAGGGTGTCAAGCAGAGATTCGGGGGAAACACGGCGAAGCCCCGTCGGACAGCGGGGCTTCGCGCATTGCAGCACGACCTGCTCGACGAGGCCGAGGGCGAGGGATCCTCCCAATATGGCGAAACCTTGATTGCCTTAGCGCTTGGTTTCACTCGCTGGTATCATAGGGCGTGTTTGTTTCGCGGGGCGATACCTCCCCGATCCGGATGGGCGCAAGCCGCATACCCATCTGGACAAATGTTGATAATGCGGCAAGCAGAAAGGACGCGTTATGCCGATCAGGATTCCCGATTCGCTTCCAGCAACCGAGATTCTCGAAAGCGAAAACATCTTCGTAATGACCGAATACCGCGCCATGCATCAGGACATCCGTCCCCTGAAGCTGCTGCTTTTGAACCTCATGCCCACAAAAATCGTCACCGAAACGCAGATCATGCGAAAGCTCTCCAACACGCCGCTGCAGATCGATGTGGAGCTGCTGCAAACCATCAGCCACGAATCGAAGAACGTTTCCGAAGAGCACCTCGAAACGTTCTACACCTCGTTCGACGATATCAAGAACGAGCACTTCGACGGCATGATCATCACCGGCGCGCCCGTCGAGCGACTCGACTTCGAAGACGTCGACTACTGGGACGAGCTTTCGAACATCATGGAATGGTCGCGCACCAACGTGCACAGCGTACTGCACATCTGCTGGGGCGCCCAAGCGGGCATCTACTACCACTACGGGGTGCCGAAGTACGAGCTGCCCGAAAAGCTGTTCGGCGTGTTCGAGCACAAGCTCGTGAAACCTTCTTCCCCGCTCGTGCGCGGATTCGACGATGCGTTCATGGCTCCGCATTCGCGCTACACCGAAGTGCATGCCGAAGACATCGAGGCGAACCCCGCGCTCGAGCTGATAGCCGTGTCCGACGTTGCGGGCGTCTACATCGCCAAGAGCACGGACAGCCATCACTTCTTCGTATTCGGCCACCCCGAGTACGACACCGAAACGCTTGGCCGTGAATACGAGCGCGATCTGGGTAAAGAACCCGATGTTGCCCTGCCGGTGAACTACTATCCCGACAACGATCCCACGCGCGCGCCGCTCGCGACCTGGCGGGCGCAAGCGCAGCTGCTGTACACGAACTGGCTCAACTACTACGTCTATCAGACAACACCATACGATATCGGTTCGATCGGGGAAGAGGAGTAGGCCGTGTCGCAAGAGGAAGATCGCGCAGAAGCTGCGCACATGCCCCTCGAAGCGAACGAGCGCGCCGAAGCCCAAAGACGCGCGGAAGCCGCCTTGCAGGAGAAGCAGAAGCGCGCGAACGTCAAACACGATCCGTTTCTGCGCGCCGCCAACGAAGATGACGACGGCTACGACCCGTATTCCGACCGCATCGTGCGCGAAAGCCCCTACGAAGAGGATCCCTGGCGCTAAAAATGATCCCGATTGCGAAGAAGCGACCCCAAGGGGTCGCTTCTTTCTGCTCTGCGCCCCACCGCCATGCGGATGGGGTCAAGCCTTAGTAATAGATGCCGAAGATGCTCTGGGCGAGCTCCTCGAGCGACTCATCGTCGACAACCCAGGTTCCGCCGACCTTCTTCACTTCGATAGAAGCGTAATTCACCGTGGTCGGAGTCTTGGCCATGGCATCCCTCAGCAACTCGCCGATCTTGGCGTTGGCGGCAGCATCGTCGGTGATGGTGGCCGCCTCATCGCTTGCAACGAACGTATCGATGTTGTCGGAGAAGATGTACATGAACTCGTAGTAGTCTTTCGTCGTCACATCGGCGTACACGGTGCCGGTACCATCGCTGTACACGAATGCATCGTCGATCTCGTAGGTCAGATCGGAGAGCAACCACTCGGCGAATTCGCGGGATTCGATGCCGAGATCGCTCAGGCTCTCAAGACCCGATTCCTGCGCAAAGCCCTCGTCGAGGCCCGATGCCAAAGCGCTGATGTCGGCATCGGTGGGGTTCTTCAGCTCGTCGAGGATGGCGCTTGCGGCATCGATGGCAGCCTGCTCGTCAGCGTCAGTCGGCAGCGTAGAGCTGGAATCGCTATCGCTCGACGAAGATCCGCTATCGTACGAATAGGAGTACGACGAGCTGGGCGAGCTGCTGTACTCGTTGAACACGGCAGCAAGGAAGATGCCCGAGAAGATGTAGATGATCAGCATGAGGATCGAGAAGACGATGCCGATGACGCCGCACACCTTACCACCCGTCGCCTTGCCGTCTTTACCGAACGACTTGACGTACTGCGAAGCGAGCACGATGGCGATGACGCCCAGAATAATGCTGATGATCACGGTTCCGGAGAACACGATGGCGCAGATGCCGCAGATGAGCGAACCGAGCGCTTTACCGCTTCCGGGGCCCGTCGGGGCCGCAGTCGGAGGCTGGGGCGCACCGTAGCCTCCCTGGTAACCGTACCCCATCGGAGGCTGCTGACTGGGCTGCGTCTGATAGCCGTTCGGCATGGCTTGGGTGGGCTGCTGCGGTGCGGCATAGCCGGGCGTCGGCGGCTCGGGGGTAGCGCCCGGTTGCTGGGCGGCCGAGTATTGGGCGGTTTCACCGGGAGCGGGAGGCTCGGGGGCCACATACGGCTCTGCCGCAAAAGGCTGCGTTTCCGATTGCTGCGATGCCGCAGGGGCTTGATCGGGAGCGGAAGCGCCGGATGCAGCTGGCTGCTGATCGGGCACCCCGTTCGGGTTAGCGTTGTTCTCTTCGGTCATCGTTCCTCCTCGGCAAGTATGCGACCGTTGGTCATGTATTTGCAGATCCATCGTCGTTAATGATATCCACCAGCTAGGATTTGTTCAGTATAGCAAACACAAAACTGAACAGGTTGAACATTATTAAACTATGTCGGAAAATTGAGGCAGCGCTCAATACGGGCGGTTTGCACCGTCGCAGGCTACTCGGCGAACGTTCGGGGATCCAGCTCGTTGAATGCCCTCACCGCCACGTCGGCGACCTCGGCAAGCTGATCGAACGTGCCGGCCAAATCGGAATCGTAGATCCCGACCGTTTTATACCCCGCGCGCTTAAGCGTAAGAAGGGCGTACAGGGAGTCTTCGAATCCCCACGTTTCGTCGATACGCGTACCCATGAGCTTGCATGCTTGGTTGAACACCGCCGGATCGCGCTTCGATGCGCCCACATCGTCAACCGATACGATGGCGTCGAGGTACGGGGTGAACCCCGCGCGAGCAAGCCCGGCTTGCAGATACGATTGAGGGCTCGACGACGCCACACTGCAGCTCACGCCGAGTTCGTTGAGGGCTTCGACGAACTCGAGTGCACCCGGGCGCGGCTCTGCGTGGTTTCGATAGTACTCGAGCATTCCCTCGTCGATCATGGAAACCACGTCGTCCGCATCGACGCCAACGCCGTATTTCGCGTGAAGGTGGGCTCCTGCCTCGGGAATCGTCATGGGACCGAGCTCAACCGTCAACTCGTCGGTCGATACGATTCCCGCACGTTTCGCGAGATCGCTCTGCACGATATGCCATGCCTCCATCGAATCGAGGAGCGTTCCGTCACAGTCGAATACCGCACCGATCGCCATAGAGAACCCCTTCCCAAGTTGCTGTCGCAACCTAGGATACCAAACCGACAGCACCGCGCCCCGATTATCCGCAAGAGAAACGAAATACGTCCCGCAAACCGCTTGCCCAGCCCGAACAGCGAAGCTCCTTACAAAAGTGTAAGACGCCCATAAGCGCCCTGTAAGGTAGGCGCAAGGAAGGCGCGCTATGCTGGTAGCAACGAAAACAGGCTTCGACGAGGCAGGTGAACATCATGAACAGCGCGCATAGCAGAACCCAGCCAACCGTATACCGCTCCCCCGTTTCCCATCCTGGCAATACGTACTATCGCCGCGTAGCCGTAGCACCTCGGCATGAGGATAGATCCATCAGCTCGGTTCTCGGAAAGCTTTTCGCCATCATCGCCGCGCTCGCCCTCTGCGCCGTAGCGTTCTACGTCTCTCGCGGATACTCGATGTACAGCGAAGCGCTTGCCGCAACGAGCCTCGATACCATGGTCGAGCAGATCGAAGCCGCACCGGGTTACACGCCTGTCGAGGAGCTGCCCCAACGCTACCTCGACGCTGTTGTCGCCGTGGAGGACCACCGCTTCTACCTGCATCCGGGCTTCGATGTCATCGCAACCGGACGCGCCCTCATCAACGACCTGAAAGCAGGGGCGTTCGTCGAGGGCGGAAGCACCATCACCCAGCAGCTTGCGAAAAACCAGTACTTCACGCAAGACCGCGAGCTCGATCGCAAGGTCGCCGAGGTGTTCATGGCGTTCAACTTCGAAAGGAGCCTTTCGAAGGATAAGATACTCGAGCTCTATGTGAACTCGATCTATTTCGGAAACGGCTACTACGGCATCCACGATGCGAGCATCGGCTACTTCGGCAAAGAGCCCTCGGAGCTCACCGATTACGAAGCGACGCTGCTCGCAGGCGTGCCCAACGCCCCCTCCGCCTACGCACCCACCGCAAGCCCCGAGCTGGCGGCGGAGCGACAGCAGCAGGTGCTTCGCCAGATGGTCGAATACAAGATGATCACAGCGGAAGAATCGCAGGAAATCGCCCGAGCGGCGTAGGGCGAAACCCGGATGCCAAGCGATACCCTGCCGAAACCGCAATGCCCTTGATTCAGAAGCGTTAATCCCGCATTCATTTTTGGTCTGCGGGATTAACGTCGCCATCTTTCCCCATATCGACCAAGTCAATAAGCTCTTGACGGGAGTGTATATCGATCTTGCGATACAGATTTCTCGTATGGCTCTGCACGGTATTGAGAGAAAGGTATTGGAGCTCCGCAATTCGTTTTGCGCTATAGCCCCGAAATACGTAACCAGCGATCTCCCTCTCCCTTCGAGTCAATCCGTGCTCTTCGGCTATGCGGTCGAGCCGATCTTCCGAGTGCGGTTCAACCTTCTCTGACTTATGCTCATCCTTAACCGAGTCGGAAGCAACGGCATCGAGGCCTTTGAGTGCAAAAAAACTCGCAACAAGAAACGAACATATAGCGACCGCAATCCCCAATCCCAAGGAAATGAAGCCGACCGTCGGAAGCACCGAAAATTGCGCCGTCAAAAGAACTTCCGGAACAACGAAGTAACCGAGCAAGCACGATACGGACTCCGGAATAATAAGGAGAAGAAGCACCGCCCGGGCGGAGCCGTACTTGCCCATCGCTCCCACAACTAAGCTGAAAACAAAAACTTCGAAACATGTGCGCGCGGCGGTAATGGTTCCCAAGCCCACTTGCAAAAACAAGTCCGAATCGGAAAGAGAGACCATTACAAGTCCAGAGACCAAACCACCGACTAAAACGAACCAACCGAGAAAAGCAACCTTTTCCATCTTGACCGCAAACAAGCAGATTGCCATGATGCAGGCAAGTTCGACGATGGTGATGAAATGCTTGAGATACAACCCCGATTCGGAGCCATTCGCAACAAGCGTGTCATACATCCCTTTCACGCAAACGGCGATAAACAAGAGAACGACCAATACGGGAATAAGTCCTCTCGGTGCCATCGCTAGACTCTTCCGCTTGTTTTCGCGACTCGCTTCTCCTCGAACCGCCGCTATCGACGAAGCAACCATTGCCCTCTGCGCGCACACGAGAGGCACAGCCGACGCCAAAGGCACCATAACAGGAAAAATCTCGGGAACGGGCGAAAGGGAAAAGAGCCCGAACGAAATCACCAAGCTCACCAACGACGAAACGCACAAGCAGTACACGACGCTTTTTATATCGAGCTGCGCGAGGCTTCGACAACAGTCGAACCAAGCAACAGCCAACGCAACAAACGATGCGGCAAAAACCGCTTCCGCAACAAATCCTAATCCTGAAAGAAGCCCGCCATCCATCGTCGAGGCAAACTTGAAAACCAATAGCATTCCAGCTGCGACTGACGCTAAAGCCGAAATAGCGAACGCAGAGTACCGCTTTCTGCTCTTTCGCATGGCGACCGAGCTCAACGCCGCAATGGCTAAAAGAAGCAACGCTCCGTAATAAGCGGGAACCCAGAACCCAACCTCAGCTGAAAGGCTCAACGCCTGCAAGCTAAAAAGATTTGCGAGGTTAGCATGCCTGAAAAACTGCCAAAAAAACGCCATCCCAACTACTACGCAAACAAGTACCTGAATCGGAAAACCAGCCGACTTAAGAGGCTGAACCTGCAAATTCGCCTGCGCATCCCGCGAAGTCGATTTGAGATTAACCATATCGAGAACCCCCGCCCTTTTCACTAGGCACGGTATAGCAAAATCGCAGCAAAAGCAATCGGTTTTGACCAAGCAAACCATGCCCAGGAACCGAAAATAACATATAAATGGTGAGAGAAAAAGGAATCCCACCACTCGCATGGGAAGATTCTTCACCTTCAGCGCACAACAATCAAAAGCCTCGTCCACACACGGTTCTAAGGAGGAGGCTATGAGCCTACAAAACGAGATGGAAGAATTATCCGACAATGCATTTGCGTCCGAGCAAGATGTACCCGAGTCGATCTGCTTCGGTAGAAGAGAGTTTCTCAAAGGGGCCGCAGGGGTAGCGGGTTTCGGATTACTCAGCATGGGCGGTTTGGCAGGGCTTGCGGGATGTTCCTCGCCTCAAGCTGAAACCAAAACAGGAAACGTAAGCTATACACCGGGCACGTACAAAGCGCAAGCCGAAGGAAAGCATGGGCCTATCGAGCTGGCAGTCTCGTTCTCCGAAAACCGAATCGACAGCATCGAGGTAGTGAGCCATTCCGAAACAGAGGATATCAGCTACATCCCGCTCAACGTTCTTCCGCAGGTGATCATCAACACTCAATCAATTGACATCGATACCGTATCGGGAGCCACCCTGTCTTCCCAAGCCGTCATTGCCGGAGTTACGGATGCGATCAAGCAGGCCGGAGCAAATCCCAATCAGCTCAAAGCGTTCGATCCGCAAAGCATCGTCCAGTCGATGACCCCGGGAACCTATACCGGAGAAGCTTACGGAAAATGGAAGAAGGGAAGCATCGAGGGCGAGCGATTCGGATGTCCTGCTACCATCGAACCGACCCAGGTTAAAGTAACCGTCGATGAAACGAGCATCGTTTCCATCGAAGTCTCTTCGTGCTCGGATACACCGGGGTTCTTCGAACCCGCAACCGAAAGAATCCCTCAAAACGTTATCGAACAACAGTCTCTGCTTATCGACACCGTCACAGGCTCTACCCTAACGGCGGCCGCCCTCACGGCAGCAACGGCGAAGGCGCTCGAAGAAGCCGGTGCCGACTTAGCCGGATTCGCCAAGGCAACCAATCATGAGCCAAAAGAAGAATCCTACAAGGCTGATCTCTGCATAGTGGGCGGCGGCACTGCCGGAACAACCGCCGCCCTCAAAGCTATCGAAGAAGGCCTGCGAGTGGTAATCATCGAGAAAACCGCTCGAATATCCGGCGAGGGATCCTGCGCAACCGGCGCTCTAGCCGTAGGAAGCAAGCTCGACGAGCAGGTTGGCAACCACGTTACCGTGGAGGAAGTATTCTCCAATATGATGGACTACTGCTACTGGAAAAGCGATGCAAGTCTTGTCTACAACATCCTTGATCATTCCGGCGAAATGGTCGATTGGCTTCAGGCCCATTGGGACGAATGCGGCCACAAAGGGTTTTCAGCTCCCAAGGAGACGTCGGGGACAAGCATTGCGCACGACTACGGAAAGGGCACCGAAAAGTTCCAGCTGCTTTGGGATAACTACATCATCCCCGGGGGAGCAACGCTTTTGCTCAACACGAAAGCTGAAGAGCTCATCGTTGAAAGCGACACCGTGCAAGGCGTCTCTGCGACGAAACAAGATGGAACAGCGATACGCGTCAGCTCCCCGACAGTGCTCATCTGCACAGGGGGATTCGGCGGCAACAAAAGCATGCAGAACGAGATTCTCGGTTCATCGGACTTTTACCTCAACGGAGTAGCAACCAATACGGGGGATGGAATCGAAATGTGCCGAACGGCCGGTGCCGTATTGTCGACCGAAGTCTCTCCTCATCTTGCCGAGTTCTGCAGCAACGATGTATTGGACTTCTATGCGGGATACATGAAATTTCTCAACCAAACCGGATTCCTCATGGTCGATTCCGCCGGAGCGCGCTACATGAACGAAACGTTCTGCATAACCCATGCTCTCGCACGAGGCGCTTCAGCAATGCGCAGGGTCGGATCCAGCTACATAATCTTTACCCAGAACGATTTCGACAAGCTGCTCAACAGCGGGGTTCACGATGTGCTCGGAGAAAGCATTATCGCGGAATACAAGATGCGCGAGAGGATTCTCGTTCCTTCCTACTACACCCTCCAAGACGAGATGGACGCCGCGCTAAACCACAATCAGGCCTGGAAAGCCGATACGCTTGAAGAACTCGGCGAATTAGCGGGATTCGATGCCAGCACGTACACAAGAACCATAGTCGATTATCAAGAGGTTATCGCTTCGGGCGAAGACACGTTATTCGGGAAAAGGCCCGAGCTCCTGCATCCTCTCGACCAAGGGCCGTTCTATGCAGTCCGGGTGATATCGCCCATCGACGGCACTTACAACGGCATAAAGGTCAACGACCACCTGCAGGCCATCGGAGAAGAAAACAAGCCAGCGCCCGCAGGATTGTTTGTAGCAGGACAAGACAGCGGCGGCTACTTCTCGTATCCCTACACAGATTACGTGGGAGCAACCTGCGGATATGCCCTCACAAGCGGAATGATGTCGATTGAATATATCAAGGAGTACCTCAGCAAATAGCCCGCAACCTGCAAGCGAAACGGCCCGGAAGCATCTTCCGGGCCGTTTCGTGTCTTATCTTTTCGAGGAAAACGTCTAATCCTCCACGCGAATGACCGAGGGTTCCTCGCGCAGCACGTCATCGAGACTCGCGATGTCGGCAAGCACGGCGCGGACGCTCTTCTCACGAGCGGTATGGGTAACGTAAGTCAAATCGACGCTGTTCGCATCTTTCTTGCCGCGCTGGATAACCGAGTGGACGCTCACGTTGTGATCGGCGAACACGCCCGCCATAGCGGCCAGCACGCCCGAACGGTCGGCGACGGCGAAACGGATGTAGTACTTGGTCTTGAGGTTCTCCATCGGCACGATGGGAAGCGTATCGGTGCAGGTGCAACCCACGATCGGGGGAATGCCCGCCTGAATGTGACGCGCAACCTCCAGCACATCGCCCATGACGGCGCTCGCCGCAGGACCCGAACCCGCACCTTCGCCGAAGAACATGGTCTCGCCCACCGCATCGCCCACCACGTAGATCGCGTTGAACACACCGTTCACCGTTGAAAGCTGGTGGTCGAGGGGCAACATAGTGGGATGCACGCGCACGTCGATGCCCTCGTCGGTGCGATGCGCATGGGCCAGGAGTTTCACGCTGTAACCCATGTCCTTCGCGATTTCGAGATCGAGCGGCGTGATGTTACGAATTCCCTCGGTATGCACGTCGTTGATGGTCACACGCGAGTTGAAGGCAATCGATGCGAGGATGGCGATCTTGGCCGCGGCGTCGAGCCCATCGACATCGGCCGTCGGATCGGCTTCGGCAAAGCCCTTGGCCTGCGCCTCGGCGAGCACCTCGTCATAAGGCATATCGTCTTCGGCCATACGGGTGAGCATGTAGTTGGTCGTGCCGTTCACGATGCCCATCACGGTATCGATGCGGTTCGCGATAAGCGAGTGCTTCATCGGATCGATGATCGGGATGCCGCCGCCCACGCTCGCCTCGAACGCGATCTCCCTGTTCGCCTCTGCGGCAGCAGCCATAACCTCTTCGCCGTAGGTGGCCATGAGCGCCTTGTTGGCCGTAACCACGTTCTTGCCGGCGCGCAGCGATTCCAGCACCACGTTCTTGGCAACGGTCGTGCCGCCGATGAGCTCGATGACGATGTCGATCGAGGGATCGTTCACGATGTCGGTGTAATCCTGCGTGAAGATGTCCTCCACGCCATGCTCGATGGCCTGCTCGGGATTGCGCGAGCACACGCGGACGAGTTCCACGTCGATGCCGTAGTGGCGCAAAAACGCCTGCTTGTGATTCTTGAGTATCTCGATGCAGCCGCCGCCGACGGTGCCGGTGCCAACCAATCCGAGTTTTACAGCCATGTCGTTGTCTCCCTTAATCCAGATCGCACGCCATCAGATCTTCGTAGGTCTCGCGCCGCGTGGTCACGCGAGCCTCGCCGTCTTTCACGAATACGATCGCGGGGCGCGGCTGCCCGTTGTAGTTGTTCGACATAGTGTAGCAGTAAGCGCCCGTTCCGAACACGCACACGATGTCGCCGAGGTCGGGATGCTGGATGGGCATGTCGATGACCACCGCATCGCCGCTCTCGCAATGCTTGCCGGCAAGCGTGACGATCTCGGTGCGGGGCTGGCCCGCTTTGTTGGCGATAATCGGCTCGTACTCGGCATGGTAGAGCGCCGTGCGGATGTTGTCCGACATGCCGCCGTCGACGGCAACGTACTTGCGGATGCCCGGGAGCGTTTTCAGGATGCCTACGGTGTAGAGCGTTATGCCCGCATTCGCCACGAGGCTGCGGCCCGGCTCGGTGAGCAGGCGCGGGAGCTTCACGTCGAACTCGACGCAGTACTCTTTCACGGCGGAGGTTACGCACTCGGCGAAGTCTTCTATGGTGGAGGGCTTGTCGTCAGCCGTGTACGCCACGCCCAAGCCGCCGCCCACGTCGAGTTCGTCGATCTCGTAACCGTATTCGGCCTTGATGCGCGCGATGAGGTCGACCATCACCTTGATGGCCTCCTTGAACGAATGCAGGGCGAAAATCTGCGACCCGATGTGCATATGCAAGCCCGCAAGGCGGACGTTGGGGGCGGCCAGCACGTCTTTCACGCAGTTGAACGCCCAATCGTCGCGCATGGTAAAGCCGAACTTCGAATCTTCGCAGCCCGTGCGGATATATTCGTGGGTGTCGGCCTCAACGCCCGGCGTGATGCGCATGTAGATATTCTGCACGCGCCCCTGCTCCCCTGCGATCTTCGACACGCGGTCGAGCTCGATGCGCGAGTCGATCACGATGCAGCCGACGCCGGCTTCGATGGCCTCGGTCAGTTCGACGGGCGTCTTGTTGTTGCCGTGCACGAAAACCCGATCCATCGGAAATCCCGCGGCGCGGGCCACCGCAAGCTCTCCGCCGCCCGACACGTCGAGGCACAGGCCCTCTTCTGCAACGATCTTCGCCGCCGCCTTGTTGAGAAACGCCTTGCTCGCAAACACCACATCGGAGTTCTCGTAGCGGCCGCGAAATGCGCCGAGGTAGGTTTCCATGCGATGGCGCATATCGGCCTCGTCCATCACGTACAGGGCCGTACCCTGATCGCGGGCGAGTTCGACCATGTCGATGCCGCCGACGAAGAGGTGGTCGTCTTTGACCTCGGCGGTCAGGGGCAGCACGTGCCCGAGCTCCATAGTCGTCAGGTTGTCGGCCTTTTTGTTCAGGTCGGCTGCGGGTAGAGCCATGGGGTTCCTCTTTCCATTCGGTCGGTGAAACGCATACTGCACTGCAAGCGACGCCGACCGCTACCTGTCTAGCTCCCGATGCCGAACAGCGCCAGAAGGCGGTCCCAGAACGAACCCTGCTCCTGCTCGGGTTCGGGTTCGATCTTCTCCGGTGCGACGATAGGCTCGGTGGCCATCACGAACTGCACCAGTGTAACATCGGTGTTTTTCGAACTGGTAAAACTTATCGGCTTAAAATCGCTCTTACTGTATTCGGCGATCATCTTATCAATTTCTTCGCTCACCGTATCGGGCATCGCCTGAATCTCCGTATAAAGGCTACCGGTTCCGTCGGCAAGTTCGCCTGCACCGCTGGCCAAGTCGCCCGCACCCGACGAGAGCGAGTTTGCACCCGAGGCCGCGCTGGTAGCGCCGCCCGCAAGCTCGTTTGCCCCCGATGCGAGCGACGAAGCGCCCGACGCGAGGGCTTCGATACCACCGACGAGACTGTTCCCGTCGCCCGCCGAGCCGAGACCCGAAGCGGCGGCCGTAAGCGTTTGCGCAACGGCGCCGTAGGCGGCATTGGCAGCCTCGACGGTCACGAGCGTTTGGAACGCCTGCTGCAAGTCGGCTGCCTGCGCAGCTGTGGCCTGCTGCGCAGCCGCCATGGCGGCGCCCTGGTCGGCGTCGGGATCGGACGCATGATACGCCATCGCGAACGCGGCGACGTAGGTTTGCAGTGCCGTCTGGTAGGCTTGCTGCTGGGCGCTCGAATCGATCACCGACCCCTGCGCTTGCTGCGCCTGACCGTTCAAGGCGCCCTGATAGGCTTCGAGCCCCTCGGCAAGCGACGATGCGCCCGACGCGAGCCCATCAGCGCCCGAAGCGATACCCGCGGTGCCATCCGCAATGCCCGCTATGCCCGAGGCCATCTCGTCTGCACCCGACGATAGGCTCTGGGCGCCGCTCGCCAACTGCGAAGCGCCATCGGATAGCTGTCCTACGCCGTCGGACAGCTGCACGAAACCCGAAAGCAATCCGTCTTTGTCGGGCGAGTCGATCACCATGGAAAACGGCACGGCGGCAAAGCTCGCACCGTCCATCTCGAAATCGGTTACGTCGGCACTCACCGAAAAGGTTCCGTCCTTGCCGGGCATGCCCGTGAAGGTCACCTGCGTGTTCGATCCCGAAAGCGCTATCTGCCCGTCGGGCGCAGCCACATTGCTCGATTTGTCGGAAGCGAACACGAGCGAGATCTGCAGCAGGTAGTTATCGAAGAACGTCGCATCCACGGCATCATTGCGCTTGGTGGCGATCTCCATCTCGAGTAAGCCGCTCTTGCCGCCAAGCTCCGACGCATCGATCGCTTTTCCGTCGAGCTTGTACGTTACCGCCACATCCCAAGGAAGGTTCTTCGAAGCGAGATCGCCCTGGTAGCGAAAGCTCTCCCCCGCGCCCACATCGACCGTCACGGCATCGCCTTCCTGCTCGATCTGCGCGGTGTCGGTAAGGTTCGTCACCGAAGAGTAGTCGCCGTAGTCGGTCACCGCTCCCGGCTTTTCGGGGTTGAGCACGTTGACCACGTAGATGCTGTTCACCGCGCCAGATCCGTCAAGTGTTGCATATACGACCTCGTCTTTGGGCGTTGCGTTCTCGGCATGTCGCTCGGTCGACGAGGCGGACCCGCCGTCCGAAGAAGACCCTTGGGCGGCGCTCGCCGTTCCGTCCCGCTCTTCGGCGTTCGCGCTCTGCAGCGACGATGCGCCGAGCGCTCCGAGGGAGAGGGTTCCCGCAAGCGTTGCCGCAAGCGCGATCCGCAGCATACGATTCGATGGCGTTACGTCGTTCATGACAATTCCTCCTTATGCGAGGCGCGCGGATCGAAGAAGTTCGCACGCCAGGTAGTCTTTTTGATGATCCTGTCGAAGATGAGCAGCGCTCCGGGCAAAAACGTGACCACGAGCAAGAACGAAAGCAGCGTTCCCCGGCACAGAAGCAGGCCGAGAACCGATACGATGTTGTTGCTCGACGTGAGCCAGAGCACGGCACCGGTCATCGAGAGGATGCTCGCCGAAACGAGGATGCTGAAAAACGTATCGCCGAGCGTGCGCGAAAGCGCGGGACGTACGGCCATGGCCTGGCGATTCTTGCGGTAGTTGTCGGTAAACAGGATGGCGTAGTCGACCGTCGCGCCGAGCTGCACGGTATTGATGACAAGAAATCCCAGGTAGTTGAGCGAATCGCCCGTCAGGTACGGCACGGCGAGGTTGATGAAGATGGCCGATTCGATGGTGGCGAGCAAGATTACGGGCAGCGTCGCCGATTTGAACGTCAGCAGCAGCACGAGGATGATCGCGCAGATGGCGATGAGGTTCGTCGTCTGGTTATCCACCGTCACCACAGCGCGCATGTCATAGAGGCTCGTCGCGTACCCCGCCGACATGCTCTCGTCGCCGTAGAGGGCGCCCGCCTTTTCTCGGATCTGCTCCACCACGCCGAACGCCACATCGCCCTCGTTCTCCGTATCGGCGTACACGATGACGCGCGCGTAGTTATCCGAATAGAACTGGCTCGTTATGCTCTCGTCGAGAAATTCGACGGGAATCGCCATGCCGACGGCGTTCGTGTACGAGATAACCGAAGTGACGTGGGGTATCTGCTCCAACTCGGCCACCAGCTCAGCCTCGCGCGCCCTGTCGTCGTTGGGGATGAGGATCACGGTCGCCTCCGATTGCCCGAAGGTATCCTCGATCGCCTCGGCATCGAGCGAAGCACGCGTCTGGCTTCCCTCAACCGAACCCATACCGTAAGTGAACTGGGTGTTCGACTGAGCGAGGAAGCACGGAACGATGAGCGCGATCACGATGAGGAACACGGGTATGCGCAGCGGGGCCAGGTACTTGCCCGCACCGCGAAACGTCGGGAGCAAACGGCGATGGCGCGTCTTGTCGATGAGCTTGTAAGCCATGAGCGTGAACGCAGGCAGAAAGATCACGACGCAGAGAAACGACAGCACGATGCCTTTCACGAGCGCGAGACCGAGATCCGTGCCGATTTGGAACTGCATGAAGCACAGAGCCGCAAATCCGAAAAACGTTGTCGCAGCCGAAGCAGCGATCGAGGAGAAGCTCTTTTTCATGGCAGCGCGCATGGCCGATTCCACATCGGGTTCGGTTTCCCTGAACCGCTGGAACGCATGGAGCAGGAATATAGCGTAGTCGAGCGATACCGCAAGCTGCAGCACAGGAGCGACCATGAACGCGATGAAGGATACCTCGCCCATAAAGAGGTTCGATCCCATGTTCATGAGCACCGATACGCCGATGGCAAGCAAAAAGAGGATTGGCTCCACCCACGAAGTGGTCGACAGAACGAGAACGAGGAGGATGAGCGGCACGAGGATGAGGATGCCGTTGATCACCTCGGTGATGGTCATCGATTTCATCTCGGCGGTACTGACCGACTGGCCCGACGCGTGACCGCCCTCGCCGATGATGCCGTAGATGGCGTCCATCGCCTCCGATTCCGCGCCCGACGCGATGGTCACGTCGAAAAGCGCGTGACCATCCTTGTAGTACGCCGACACCGTATCGGCATCGAGCATTTCGAGGGGAATGCTCAGGTCGGCGACATCGTCGAGCCACATGACGTCATCGACGCCCGCCGCCGCCTCAAGCCGCTCCTTATATTCGAGCGCCTCGGTCACACCCACATCGTCGACCATGACGCGCGCGTTGGGAACCGCCATGCCGAACTCTTCTTCCATCGTATCCACCGCACGCATCGACTCGGTGGTTTCGGGAAGGTATTCGGAGAGGTTGTAGTTGATCGGCACGAGGAACGTCATCACCGTACCGATGACGGCAAGCGCGAGCGTCAGCCAGACGATCGGCTTTTTATGGTCGATGACGAACGTAGCGAATCGGTCCACAGCAACTGCATCCTTTACCGCCGCCAACAAGGCAAACGCCCGCTGCTCGAAATTCGGCCCGGAAGATCTGCGACTTGTTGGCAACACAGTGTTGATTATCTTTCTCACTTACTGTTATATTGCATCATGGTTATTCTTCAACCGATAAATGCTGCGGAAGTGTCAGCAAACCGACATCCGGCCCCGATCTGTTGCCTTTCAAACGAAAAACGCACAACCCGAAAACGCGAAGGCGAGGAGCTCCATGAAACAAGATCACCGCGTGCGCCTTACGAAAATGATGCTGCGCGACAGCTTTTTCGATCTCATGCAGGAAAAGCCCGTCGGCAAGATCACCGTCAAAGAGCTGTGCGACAAAGCGGGCGTCAACCGGGCGACCTTCTACTCCCACTACACCGACATCTACGCACTGTACGAGGAGATAGAGCGCGACCTTGCGCAGACCATCATGCACTCGCTGAGCACGACGATCAACGGCGGCTCGCTCGAAGCGTTCAGCAAAGACATCTGCACCATCATCGCGCAGAACGAAAAACTCTGCATGGCGTTCTTCGGCGAATACAGCGATCCCGACATGCTCCTGCGCATCGTCGACAGATTCAGGGAAAGAAGCATCGCCATGTGGAACCGAACAAGGCCCGACCTCGCAAGCTCGGAGCTCGATCGCTTCTACACGTTCATGGCGAACGGCTGCCTCGCGATTATCCGCTCATGGGTACAATCGGGCATGAAAGAAAGCGCTGAAGACGTTGCGCGCTTCATCGAAAAGATGGCTGACAGCGGCTTGGCGGCGCTGTAGGGCGAGATGAGCTGGAAGGCTTGCAGTGCAGACCCCAGGGAATGGAGCTGTGCGAGCGTGCTGTGCGGGTGAGCTGCGCGGGTGAGCTGCGCAGATTGGGTGGCAGCGTGCGGGACGAGAGGCGCTTTCGAACTTTTCGCCGCTTGGCACCGAAGATCGACGTAACACGAGCTCGGCAGTCCGAAGGCGCACTCACGACAGAAATACGAAGTTTTTCGTCTCCATCAGAGTCCTTTTTTTACAGTCGACTCCTAACCCCTTCCTGATCAGGTGCGATGGAGTTACTCGATACAGTAGTCGTACATTTTGCCGCACGGAAGGGGTCCAGACGACGAATATCTTCGTTTTTCTGCCGCAAACCCGGGAATCCGCTGTGAATCCGGAATCAGCATGTGCCTATCCGGACCTCAAAACGCCAAACCGCTCTCAGAAGCTGCACGCAGACGGGGCCCTTCGGCTCCAAGAACCTCTCGCCTTTTTTGCATGTTTTTGCTCGTTGTGTTGCGTTCGGAATACGGCCGCGACAATGCTCGAAATTTTGACCTGCGCTTATGCGAAAGGGCATCAATCGGTCTCGGCCGATCGCGCGAAAAGCCGCCCGAAACGGGCCCCAAACGCAACACAACGAGCAAAATCCAGCAGTTCGGGCGGTTTTACTCGTTGACGCCAAGCTCGTGCGAAGCCATCGTGCACCGGCATAGGCCCCGAGACCGGGGCAGCGCATGCGGCACGCCCCTGAACAAAGGGGCTTTTCCTTCGCCAAAAGTCATTCTCATCCGAGAATGACCGTGACGATGCGGTATACTTAACCCCATTGATACACTAGGATTTCCGAGCAATCGGATGGGAAAACGAAACGAGGGGCACCATGGCAAAACCGGAACCGTCAATCGATCAGTGGCTCAAAGAGGCGAAAGCCGATCCGAAGGCCGCGCAGTGCGGCATGTTCCTCACCCATAACGGCACCGTCCGCGTAACGCCCAAAGCGCAGGTGCGCGAGGGCGTCGAAGGTCTCGGCGACGTTGCGCAGGTCGAGTTCTCCTACGACGCAGCGGGCGTCGACGCCGCCGTCGCCGACGCGCTCACCTGGCCGGGCGTGTACTACGTGCGCGTATGGCTCAACGAGGGTGCTCTCGACGTGGGCGATTCGATCATGTACGTGCTGATCGGCGCCGATATCCGCCCCAACGCCATCGACGCTTTGCAAAAACTCGTCGGCAAGATCAAGAACGATCTCGTAGTCGAAAAGGAGATCTACGCATAAGCAAGAGTTCTCCGATTCATGCAAGCAGACGAAAGGCCTCCGACCGCATGACGGAGGCCTTTCGTTGCGCCCACGCGATTTACCGGCTTTCCCTATGCCGATGACCCGTCTCCTTGATGAGCGCCATGCAGCATTCGATGCTCTTGCCACCGTAGGGAATCGGCCGAATCAGTACGTCGACGCCGTACGTCTCAGCAAGCGCCTCCTCGGTGAGTACATCACGGTAGTAGCCGCAACGGCAAGCGCGGCCACGCTGTAGCAGCACCACATCGGACTTGAGCGAGAACGCTTGCTCGGGGTCGTGCGTAGTCATAAGCACGCCGATACCGCCCTCGGTTAGCTCGATGACGCGCTCGAGCACATGGATCTGATTCCCGAAATCAAGGCTTGCCGTCGGCTCGTCCATAACAAGATAGCGCGGCTGCTGAGCGAGCGCACGAGCGATCGACACCATCTGCAGCTCTCCGCCCGAAACTTCGGTGCAGGTCTTCTTCGCTAAACGAGCGATACCCATCGTTTCGAGCGCTTCGCGAGCGATCCGACGATCCTCGGGACCTGGTTGCTGCAGAAGCTTCAGGTGGGGCGCTCTGCCCATGAGCACGGCCTCTTCCACCGTATAGGCGAAGGGAATGTTTTGGATCTGAGGCACATACGCAATCGCGCGAGCTATCTCGCTTCGACTCATGTCGGCGATTTTGCCGCCGTCGATCGTCACCGACCCCGTCTCAAGCGGCAAAAACCCGAGCGCCGCCTTGAACAGCGTCGTCTTGCCCACGCCGTTAGGCCCGAGAATTGCCGTAACGCTTCCCGGCTCAAGCTGAAATCCCACGTGTTCGAGTACCGGCCTGCCGCCGTATCCGCACGAAACGTCGTCAACTACGAGCGCCATCACTTCCACCCCCCTTTGTACTTGATCAGGAGGGTCACGAAAACCGGCGCACCGATAAGCGCCGTCAGGATGCCGATGGGTATCTCCATGGGAAACAGGCCGCGCGCAATGTTGTCCATAAGCACCAGGTAGAACGCACCTCCGAGAAACGAGGCGGGCAAAAGACGGCGGGAATCGGGGCCGAACAGCATCCGCATGAAGTGCGGGATCACAAGGCCCACCCACCCGATGATGCCCGTCACAGCCACACTTACCGCTGTCATGAGCGTGGCGCATACGATGACGACCACGCGGATGCGACCCGCCTCTACGCCGAGAGCGCGGGACTCGTCATCGTCGAGCGAGAGGATGTTGATACGCCATCGAAGCCCGTAAAGCACGATTCCGCACACAAGCACCGGCACGCACAGCATTCCGATATCCGACCAAGTGAGGCTTGAAAGCCCGCCCATAAGGAAGAACGTGATGCCCGGAAGCTGGCTGTACGGATCGGCTACGTACTTCGTTACCGAAATCAGCGCCTCGAACATCGCTTTGATAACCACGCCCGCCAAGACGAGCACGATAACGTTTGACGGCCCCTTCCCCACTGCTATGCTGATGAGGTAGGTGAGAAACACCGCAATGAGGCCGCCGACGAACGCCGAACCCGATATCACGGCAACGGGAGCCGCCGCGAGCATCGCGCATGCAGCGCCGAAGCCTGCGCCCGCCGATGCTCCGAGCAGGTCGGGCGACACCATCGGGTTGCGAAACATCCCCTGAAACGCCGCACCCGCCATACCGAGCGCGCCACCGACAAGGAGCG
Organism: Raoultibacter timonensis; assembly: GCF_900240215.1. GTDB lineage: Bacteria > Actinomycetota > Coriobacteriia > Coriobacteriales > Eggerthellaceae > Raoultibacter > Raoultibacter timonensis. The sequence goes on from NZ_LT964679.1 coordinate 2,300,867, forward strand.
CCCCGATGATGCGCGGAAGTCGCATTTTAAATACAACGAGTTCCTCACTCGTGAGGTCACCGCCCGAAACGAGCGCAAAGACCGCATCGGGAGCATGGGCCAGCGTCGACGCAAGCAGCCCAATGTCGATGCTGAATCTCCCGACCGCGAGCGAAGCTGCAGCGACGATCACGGTCGCCACGGCCAGCACGATGAGCCCAACGCGTCCGAACGGAGCGCGGCTCTTTTTTTCCCTCACCTTCGGCACCATCGTATCCCGTCAGCCCTACGCGGGATCCTGGTGGTTGAGGATGCGATTCGCCTCGTCATCGGTCAGTTTATAGTCGAAGAACTGCTGATAGAAATCGATGAGAAGCTCCTTCATATCGACGTCTTCGAACAGATCGGGATGGATCGTCTTCGCAATGTAGATGAGATAGAGGATCTTCTGAACGCCCGAATCCCAGAAGAACACGCCCGTCGGCGTGGCAACCACCTGATTTTCCTTAACGGCGGTGATGCTGTTGAAATCGCCTGTCGACAGGGCTTCGTTGATCGCGTCCTCGGCAGTCGCGTTGCCCGAAGAACCTGCGTGGTCCAAGAAAATGTAATCGGGATTCCACTCGAGCAGCTGCTCGCTCGTCACCTCGATGTTCGACGACCCCGAAAGCGTCTTGCTGGCAAGCTCGCCGCCCGCGAGCTCGATGACCTCGACCATATCGGACTTGTCACCGTACCCGTGCAGCATGTCGGTGTAGGCAAGGTATACGCTCGGACGCTCGGCGACGCCCTTCGTGCGCTCCTTCACCATGGCAACCTTCTCGTCGAAGTATTCTGAGTACGCCTTGGCCTGCGCCGCCGCCTTCTCGTCGCCCATCACGTCGGCGTAGAGCGTCAGCGTGTCGGCTACATCGCGGAAGGCGCCGGTAGAGGTCATCGGCACAGCGGCCATACCGGCGTTGTTGATGGATTCTGCCTGTTCGGGGTTCGGGAAGCAGAACACGACCTGCACGCCCTGGGCCACGAGGTCTTCGACGTTGAGATCGGAATGCGCGTTGGGAATGCCGGGGACGTCGTTGATGTGCCGGTAGATAACGTTCGACCACGGCCATCCGCTGATATGAAAGTCGCCGTCGCAGGTGATGCGGTCCTCGGCGCCGATGGCGACGAGCTTCTCGTAGGATGGCCCGAAGACGGCGGCTACGCTTGTAACCTCGGCGGGCACGGTGATCGTGGAGCCGTCGAGGTTGGTTACGGTGCGATCGCCCTTAGGCTCTTCAGTCGGCTGCTCGGCCGGTTCGGATGCAGCAGAATCGTCCTTACTCTCCTCAGATGCGCACCCCGCCAACAACCCGCCTCCGGCGAGAGCCGTGAACGCTACGCAGCCGGACAGTCCGATAAACGAACGGCGTGAGAGCATGCGCGGGGGTTGGCCGAGGTTTTCGGTGGTCGAATGATCTTGCTTCTTCATTGCTTCCTCCCTCAAGGTTGCTGGTTCTTCTTTTCTATGGTTACGATCGGGCGCGCGCTGCGATGCCCGTTTCGTAGGACCCGTTGATGCCGATGCGCTCGGCATACAGCCGATCGAACTTTTGGTCGTGGTCAGAAAAGAAATACGGCGTGCGATCGAGGCGCGTACGCGCAACGGCGTTCACCCGCGCAAGCCAGAGCGGATCGGCTGCAGGATGGTTTGCCATCGGCGTATCGGGAAACGGCACGAACGGAAGAATCGATACCGATTCGGGTTCGAACCGCGCGATCGCCTCGATTCCCCATGCGGCGTCGTCTTCGGTTTCACCGAGGCCCACGAGAAAGCCCGTCCATATCGACATCCCCGCCTCACGCGTGTATTCGAGCGCGCGAAGCCGATCGTCGAGCGAATCTCCTCCTGGTCTGAAAGAGCGGTACACCTCGTCGCTGGGCGATTCCAAGCTCGTAAGCATGCCCGCTAGACCCACCGATGCGAGGTCGAAGTGGCTTTGGCGGTCGAGCGCGCCGAACAGCCCGAACAGCTGCAGGCGCGGCTCGGCGTCGTGAATGGCCGCAACGGCATCAAGGTATTCGTTCGGCAGACGGTACCCCATCCACCCTGTGGCGGTAAAGGCGCGGTCGATGCCAAGATCAGCAAGATAGTGCGCATGGTCGACGATTTCCGAAAGCGGGCGGTCGAGCACGAACGAGTCGTACGATTCGGCCTTGAAGTACTCCCATTTGCAGTGCCGGCAGATAGGCCGAGTTCTGCAATCACCTGTAAGGATAAGCGGCGACGCCTTGACGGAAGCGGGCACGCCCGCATGGGAAAGGACTTGCTGGCTCGCCTCACACGCTGCGAAGAACAGCGCATCATCGGCCTCTTTGAACAGCGACCTCGTTTCGCTGGCATCTATCCCCATTGTTTCCCGCATGCTTCCGTCCGTAAATCGCCAATCAGCCCCATTGCCACTTCGTCTATTATACTTATATGGATATATTTTAATAGATATATATTCTATATTAGAAATAAATAGAGTGTCGGGAGCCCATGCGCTAGCAGCTTAACGAGGCAGGGATTATTCACGTTTGCGCGAGACGCGATGGTTTTCCGCAATCGCATGCGCCGGACCCCCGGCAAAAACGTGCCGAACAGCGCGCTCGCTACTTCTCCAAAGCCCTCAGCTCTTGTACCCACGAACCTTGAACGACGTTCTCGATGCGCTTATCCCACATGATGCAGACCCGGCACGACTGAGCTAGATCGGCGATGGGAACGAACGCGATGCGATCGCCGTAGCGTTCCTGATGATGCCTGAAAACAAGCGCCAGCCCCATGCCGCATTCCACCTGATACGCCAACGAAGGAATATCCTTGTAGTAGGCCGCCGGTTCAATGCCGTATTCGCTCGCCTTGAGAGCGCGCCGATAGTACGCGTTGATGGCACCCATCGCTTTGGGATCGGGGAATATGATCGGCTGTTTCGACAGGTCTTCGAGGGTGACGGATTCCCTGCCAGCCAGTTCGTGGTCCTTCGGCATGGTCGCGTAGTAGGTGTCCCTGCCGATGTAGACGCGGCAGAACGAATCGCCGAGATCGGGGTCGATATCGAGCGTTACGCACAGATCGATCTGACGCTGCCGGAGCCGCTGCATCAGATCGCCGTACTCGAGCGCCTGATACTCGGGAACGATATTGCTGTTCGATCTCAGAATAGCTTCGCTGATCAGGGGCAAAAGCCCGCGTGCTGCATCGTAGAGATACCCGATGCGCAGTATCTCGCCCCGCTTCTTCAGGCTTTCGACATGCCGCATCGAGCGATCGAAATCCTCGACGGTGATCTGCGAGTCTTCGTAAAACGCCTTCCCTATCTCCGTCAGGCGAACATGATGGGTGTCTCGAATAAAGAGCTTGGCCCCGATCTCTTCTTCGATGGCAGCTATGTGACGGCTGAGCGTCGATTGGGTCTGATAGGTTTCAGCGGATGTCTTCGTGAAACTCATGTTGCTCGCAAGGAGAAGGAACTCTTTCAGGTACTCGATTTGCATTGCTCCCCCGATCGCCTTGTGCAAAAACTGCATAAGCCATGCAGACCATACAATACCACTCCACCCTTAGGCGCTCTATATTTTTCCCCGAAGGATTCTGTAGAGCTCGCAGGATCGTCGCAATTGTATCTGAAACGTTTCCAGTTAGGGGTGATGCTTGTGTTGGGTGTTTTAGGTATTCTTCTGGCAATTGCCGCGCTTGTCGTTTTAGCGTGGCGGCGATGGAATGCCATCGTGTGTGCGCTGATCGCCACACTGATCATCGGCGTTTTCAACGGATTTGGCATTTGGGGGACCCTTACCGACTACTTTTTGCCCGCTGCGGGCAACTGGGTTACCACCTTCATTCTCATGTTCCTTACCTCGGCCATGTATGCGAAGGTGATAGGAGACAGCGGTGCGGCAGACCGCATCGCTCAATGGGTTCTGGACAAAGCAGGAGAGAAGTTCATCTACCCGGTTCTTATCCTGATCTGCATGATTCTCACATACGGCGGTATTAACGCCCTGGTCATCGTCTTCGTGTTCTGGCCGCTCGCCATCCCCATCGCTCGCGCGATGAACAAACCCCGCTACATTTTCCTGACCATCATGTACATGGGTCTTCTGGGCGGGGCGAACATGGCCATGCCGGGATCTCCGCAAACCGGCAACGTCGCCGCTGCGCAAATCCTGGGGACGTCCGTCACGGCAGCGCCGGGCTGGGGCATCATCGCCACCGTTCTGTGGTTCGCATTCGACGTGTGGTTCATCTACCGCCTTGATCGCTGGGCGGCAAAGCGCAACCACACCTTCGAGGAAGGCGTCGGCCTTCCCATCAAATCGCGCTCGATCGAGACCTGCCCGAGCATGGTGCGCTCGATCATCCCGATCGTCGTCCTGCTCGCCCTCTTCGTTATCTTGGGCAACGGTTTCGGCCCGATCCCGAAGATGAGCGCGACAACCGCCGTCGTTACGGCGAACGTCATCGCCACGATCATCTGCCTAGCCCTGAACTTCAAGTTTTACGAGAATAAGGAGAACGGCCTTTCGGTCGGCGAAGGCATGAAGAAGAGCGTATTCGACGGCCTCATGAGCGGACTGAGCCCGGCATCCGCGATGTTCTGCATGGTTGCATTCGCTTCGGTGCTCTCCGCAACGCCCGCATTCCAATCGCTTGTGGACATTGCAATGGGGTCCGCCGGCAACCCGTACTTCCAAGGCTTCATCGCAACCCAGCTGCTCGGCGTAATCTGCGGATCGGCCGGTGCGACATCGACGGCGGTCTGCAACACGTTCGGCGCACAATGGCTCGCCATCCCCGGCGTAAACGCCGATGCCCTAACCCGAATCGTCTCGATCGGCGCCGCAGGCTGCTCTACGGTTCCCTATTCGGGCGGCCTTTTCGTAAACCTCGATGTGACCGGCTGCAAGATGAAGCACGTCTGGCCGCAGCAGTTCATAGCATGCGCCATTCCGGCCATCGTGCTCTGCGCCATCTGCGCAGGCTTGGCCTCGGTGGGATTGGTTTTCTAGCCAGCCCCGGCCACCGCTGCGTTTGCCGGATCCCATGAAACACGGATCCGGCAAACAGTCGGCGTCCGAGCAAACGGAGGTGAACCGATGTGCTACTGCTGCTGTAACTGCGGAAAATGCACCGGGAGCGTACGCGATCCGATACCCGAGGGCCTCTGCCCCAAGTGTCTGCATTCCAATCCTCCCCGTGCGCGCACCTGCGAAGTCTGCGGCATGCCTCTTCCCAAGCCACCAGGGCGTTCCCCATCGGCATCTTTGGCAGGAATGCCGCCCGACGCGCCCGATGAAACTGTTTCTGCAAGACAAAGGACAAAGCGAGAGGGAAACAATGGAAAAGAAGTTTCAAACCATAGAGCATGAAAAACCATGGAGGTACGTTACGGAAGACGGCCTCACCGTCACCCGCGGAAGCGCCTGGTCGGGTCCGGGATGCCACCTCGGTTGCGGCATTCTGCTCTACACCGACAAAGACGGAAAGCTCGTCAAGATCGAGGGAGATCCCGAAAATCCGTTCAACAAGGGCCGCCTGTGCGTGCGCTGCCTCGATGCCATGGAGGCCGTCTACCACGAAGATCGCTTGACCACCCCCATGAAAAGGGATCCGAAGGATCGCGGCAAAGATGCTTGGACGCCTATCACCTGGGATGAAGCGTACGACCTCATCTACGAGAAGTTCAACGGCTTCCGCGAGGAATACGGCCCCGAGAGCGTTGCTTTCTTCCAGGGGACCGGACGAGACATCGCACCGTGGATCACCCGTTTTGCCTGGTCGTTCGGCAGCCCGAACAACGTGTTCGGCATGTCCGGCAATTCCTGCTACGGCCCGCGCGTTGCCGGCGCCATGTGCGTTACGGGATCGTTCTGGGTGGGCGACTACTCCCAGCAGTTCGTCGACCGCTACGACGACCCCAACTGGAAGGTACCCGAAGTCATCGTGGTATGGGGCAACAATCCGCTGAAATCGAATTCCGACGGCCTGTACGGCCATTGGGTCGTCGATTGCATGAAACGCGGTTCGAAGATTATCACGATCGATCCGCAGCGCATCTGGCTGGCAAACAAGGCGGAAGTACATCTGCCGATCAGGCCGGGCACCGATGCAGCCATGGCCATGGCCATGCTCAACGTTATCATCAACGAAGATCTGTACGATCACGAGTTCGTTGATTCTTGGACTTACGGCTTCGACGAGCTTGCCGCCCATGTTCAGGAATGGACGCCTGAAAAGGCCGAAGAGGTAACCTGGGTACCGGCCGACAAGATCAGGCAAGCCGCTCGCATCATCGCCGCAGCTGATGGCTGCATATTCCAATGGGGCGTAGCCGTCGACATGCAGAAGAACGCCGTAGCCGCAGGCCACGCCATTACCTGCATCCAAGCGATCACCGGCAACGTAGACAACCCGGGCGGTATGATATGCCCCGATTACATCCTCATGTACTTCAGCGGCTGGGGTCGCGAGCTGCTCGACCCAGAAAAAAGGAAGAACCGCATCGGCGATTCCAAATTCCCCATGGTGGCAGACGCCTATTCCAAAGCCGATGCCGACGAGGTGTACAACACCATCATGACGGGCAAAAACGAAAAGGGCGAAGATCACCCCATGAAAGGCGCCTGGATCCAAACCACGAACTTCCTCGTGAATACCGCACCCGACCCCGAGTACCTCATCGAAGCGTTCCACAAACTCGAGTTCGTAGCGGCCATCGACCTGTTCATGACACCCACCATCATGGAGCTGGCCGACGTGGTGCTCCCCGCGGCATCGTTCCCCGAGCGCCAGGGCATCCGTATCGGTGACGGCGTACAGCGCGCCGAAACCATCAACCGCGCAGTCGATCGGCGTAGCGAGGGAATAGACGTGCGTAGCGACATGCAGGTGAATCGGGAACTGGGCAAACGATTCAACCCCGACGCCTATCCGTGGGACAACGAGGAAGATATGTTCTCGAGCATCTTTGCGGAAACGGGCATGCGGTTCGAGGAAGTGCGCGAGCAAGCGCCCGTGTACCTGCCGTTTGAATACCACAAATATAAAACCGGGAAGCTGCGCCCCGACGGACAGGTCGGGTTCAACACCCGCACCGGCCGCATAGAGCTGTGGTGCACGCTCTACAACGGCTACGGACTCGACCCGCTGCCGGTGTACGAAGAGCCCACCCACAGCCCCTATCGGACCCCCGAAGAGTACGAGCAATTCCCCGTCGTGCTAACCACGGGATCGCGCAACTGGAGCCTCTTCCACAGCGAGCATCGTCAGATTCCGCGCATGCGCGCGCTGCATCCCGATCCGACGGTACTCGTGCCCGCCGATATCGCCGAGAAATTCAATCTCGCAGACGGCGAATGGGTCGTGCTGCGCAACCAGTTCGGATCATGCAAGCGCAAGGTGGTCATCGACCAGACCATGGCCCCCGGGATCGCCAGCACCGACCACGGCTGGTGGTTCCCCGAAAGCGAAGGCCGCTCGGAAGAAGACGGCTTGTTCGGTGCGCTGGAGTACAACTGCAACACCCTGTTCAAATTCGACCAAGGCAAAGCAGGCTTCGGCTGCGACTACAAGAACATGCTGGTGACGATCGATAAGATTGAGGAGTAAGCGATGGTACGAGGAATTTTGGTCGACTACGAGTTCTGCACGGGATGCCACACCTGCGAGATCGCTTGCGCCGTATCCCACGACCTGCCCAACAACCGCGCAGGCGTCGTGGTCCACCACGAAGGCGCATGGGAAATAGCAAAAGACGCATGGCAAGACACGTACCTTCCCGTATTTACCGACGTATGCGACCTTTGCGAATGCGGCACGAAAGCGCACGACGGCGTACCTATGTGCGTGCACCATTGCCAGGCAAACGTTCTGAAAATCGGCGATGTCGAAGACCTGACAAAAGACCTCGCAGCGAAACCGAAGCAGACGCTGTACGCCCTCAAGGAAGAGGGATAGCGCAGGGCAGCTGTCGGAAAACGCCGCGCGCCGTAGTTCAATGCTAACAACGAAAGGATATATCCCATGTGTTTCAGACCCGCATCCCTGAGCGCAGATAAGACCTGTCCCCAATGCGGAGCGACCGCATCCGTAACCGACACCGCCTGCCCGCAGTGCGGCGCCGAATTGCCTGCGGAGCCCGCAATGCCGGGAATGCCCGGTGCTCCGGGAGCACCCGGTGCACCCAAAGCGCCGGGTGCTCCCGGAGCGCCCAAAGTGCCCGGTGCACCTGGTGCGCCCAAAGCTCCCGACGCACAGGAACGCACCGTATAGGCAAAGCGCAATCAACAACTCTTTCTGAAGCGTATTGGAGGCTTCCAAGAGAACGGAAGCCTCCAAGAGCGAAGAAACACCGAAGCAGGTAAGGGGGTAGTGCATGAACGGGGTAACGATGCACGCAAAGCAAGTATTCGGTTTCGTCGCTATGTTCGTCTGCGTCGCCGCGGGAATGCTGATTCCCGGCAGCGACATGCTCGGCCACGAGGGCATCTTGGCCCTTGCCATCCTGGCTGGCGCAATATTCATGTGGTTCTGCGGCAGCATGTCTACCGGCATGACGGGGGTTCTCGCCTGTTTTCTGCTGCTGGTCTTAGGGGTTGTGCCCACGTTTGGCGATGCCTTTTCAGGGTTTATCACCACGACAACATGGTTCGTCCTCGGCGTTTTCTGCATGACGCTCCTCATGCAGAAAAGCACCTTGGGCCTGAGGCTGACCAAACGATTCATCGTCTTGGCGAAAGGCGATTCGAAAAGGCTCGTCTTAATGCTCATGGCAGCCGCTGCGGTCATATCGTCGTTCATGACCGACACCGGCGCCGTCGCCCTGATGATGAGCTTCGCCCTACCTCTGCTCGACACCCTGGGAGCGAAGAAGGGCTCTTCAAACCTGGGGCGATGCCTCTTGCTGGGCGTTTCGTTCGGCGCGCTCTTCGGCGGGTTCACCACGCCTATCGGGCACAGCCTGAACGTGCTGGCTGCAGGTCTCTACACCCAGGCAACGGGTTTGCAGATCAACTTCCTATCCTGGATGAGCTACGGCATCCCGATCTGCGTCGCGATTCTGCCCATTGCATGGTTCGCCCTTATCAAGGCGTTCCCTCCCGAGCATATTACCGAAGACGCCGTACAAGAGGTACTCGGATCCAAGTTCGAGACGGGACCGATGAACGCACTCGATAAGAAATGCCTTGCGTTGCTCATCATCCTCCCAACCTTGTGGATTCTCGGCAATTGGATTCCGCTGTTCAACGCGACAACCGTTGCGTTGGCAGGCATGCTGCTTCTATTCTTCCCAGGAATCAGCATCGTTACGTGGTCGGAATTCGAGCGGGCAACCTCGTGGAACCTGTTCATGTTCTTCGGAGGCGTTCTGAGCATCGGCGCCGCCATCGCATCCACAGGTGCAGCTGATTTCATCGCAACGCTGTTCTTGCAATCGGGAATCACCGAGATGCCCGTGTTCGCCGCACTGCTCGCCATCGCAGCGTTTCTCTATCTGCTGCATACCTTCTGCCCGATCTCGCCGTCGTGGGTGGCCATCTTCTTGCCCCCGATGATGACGTATGCGACCGTCGTGGGCATACCGCCGTTTCTTCCCGCGTTCTTGATCGTATGCCTGATTGCCGGAAGCTACCTCGTGCCGCTCTGCCCAGCCCTCAACATGACCTTCGATACCGGCTGGTACAAGTTCTCGGATACCGCCAAAGCGGGCTGGTTCACCTCGATCGCATTCGTCGTTATCGCCGTAGCCTGGTCGTATGCAATGGGGGGAATTCTCGGCATCCATTGACGTCGGGACGCTGGCTCCAAACAGCGCTCGGCCGCGCGGACGGCGAAACCGAAGTCGTCCGCGCGGTCTTATTCTCCAGCGGAAAGCAGATCGCGCAGCTCTTCGCGGCTGTGCACGCCGAGCTTCTGGTATATCCTCCGCGTATGGGATTTGAGCGTCCCGTTCGCAATGCACAGCTCGCGTTCGATAACCGCCGAATTCTTGCCGAGCGCGATCATCTCGAGTACTTCCGCCTCGCGTGGGCTCAGCCCGAACGATGCGCTGGCCTCGGCACACCGGACGACGAGCTTCGCCTTCGCATCTTCCTCGGCGATTCCTCCCGCACCGAAAAACGCCACGCCCCACGTGCGCAATCCGCCCTTTTCAGAGAACAGCGCGACGGTTGCCATCACCACGAGAATCGTGAGCACGGCGGTGACAAGGGCAGAATCCGCAGCCACGAGCGCATGCTCCCCCATGAAGGCGCGCGACATCATGTGACCTGCGGGAATCGCGATCAACGTCACCTCTTGTATGCCGCATAAAACGAGCACCGACACCCCGTAGGTATGAGAGATGTCGCACAGGAGGATGGTGAGCACCAGAAACATGAGCGAGTATCCCGCCGCGATGAAGAAGCCCGCGACGAGACTCGTTCCCGAAAACGACAGGAACGTCATCACCAGCCCGCACATCATCAGAACGAAGGGCGTGCGGTACAAGAGCGTGAAATCGAAGCGCTTCGCTGCGAAGAGCGCGATGGCGAGCACGGCGGCCGACGCGGCGATCGTACCGAGCAGAAACGGCTCGCTCGAGGGGATGCTCGCCTCGCCTTTCGCGCCGTACACGAACTGGTAGATGCCGAGCACCACAAGAAGCCGCCAGGGGAAATGCAATTTTCCCCACGTCTTTTTCGGCAGATCGACCTTCGGAACAAGGCGAAACGCCGCTCGCAGCGTTACCTGCGAAAGTACGGGAAGCAGCACGAGGACGATCGTGAGCCGCACGATGTCGAGATCGAGCAGCACCCACGCCATGAACGACCCGAGCAGAAACGCGCCCGCGATGTAGAGCACGACCCGCAACGGCTCGAAGCAGCTGTGCAGCTCGGCCCACAAAAGGATCGACAACGCCGACCCGAGCCCTCCCCCGACGATGGCCACGATGCCCATGGGGATCGCAACGGAGGGAACCACGCTCGCCGCCATGAAGGCAAGCCCCGAAACGATCATCGAAACGGTGCAGAGCGTCGCCATGTACCGTTTAGGGTTGAGCGGTGCAAGCTTGCGTGCGAACAGCGCAAAGGGGATGAACGAGAGCGCCATCGCCACCGTGAACAGATCTTCTCCGACCCAAGCATCGTAGGCGAACAGGGTGGTCGTTCGGTAGGTGACGATTTCGAGCCAGGCGCGCGCGAACGCGAACCCGAAGAAGCAGAACGACCACGCCCCGAGGCCTAGCGGCGAGGAAGTCTCCCTGCCTGCTTTGTCGTACGCGACGCCCCGAACCGCGTTTTCGTATGTTGTCCTGCCGGTCATCGGCTCATTATAGCAAGAGCAAACAAACCGAATATATGTTCTTTCGCGAGGCTGTAATCCGTGAAAGAACGCCCCGCTTCGGAAACGGATCCCCGAAAGCCCGGCATTGCGCGCTCGGAGCCGATTCGTGTTACGTCCTTCTGCGCCTTTACCTTAAGGTCTTAAGCTTTATGGTATTCTACATAGGCTGGTGCTGTTGCAACAAGGGTGGGTTGTACGGTGCCTCGGACGGCAACAAACACGGTGCTTGCCGCCCTGGTAATCGAAATCGCGTTCCCGGCATTGCGGGAACGGGTGCGCGTGGATCATTTCCCGAACTCCTATCCATACATGGAAGTAGATTATCGCAAATGGCAAAGACACGAGAAAAAATGCTTCCCTTACCTAAGAAACTGGCAACTGGCCAGCTTCGGGCGATCTGCATTATCGGGTTTACCTCCCATATGATCCTCCAGCCGTTTCTTTTCTGGCAATTCTCCCTGCTAACCCTCGTCGGCGCAGATGACATAAGCCTGCGCTCGCTTCCAACCATCGCAAGCAACATCGTGTTCCCCCTTGCCATCATCCTCCTGGGCGTCGCATATCGATTTCTTGGACACAAAAACGCATTCTCCACAAGAAACTTCGTGCGATTGATGCTCGCATGCTTTGTCGTCGGCATAGTGCTTGCCGTATCCACATCGTTGCTTTCGTTTGCAAGCGAGTCCGTGTTAGTGAGCCTGTTTGGCGTATGTATCGGCATGGGCTGCGCAATAGGCATTTTTCTCTGGCAGCAAGCGCTTTATCGCCTCGGTTCCCGAAACGCGATGATAGTACAGGTGAGCGGGACGGTTATTGCCGGTGTTCTGTACTTCGCAGTCAGGTGGCTACCCGACGTTGCGGTGCTCCTGTCGAGCATCTTTGTCTTTCTCCCCTTGTCGGCGAGTATCCTGCTCTATTTGAATACCGAGGACGATAGGCATCCCCCGAAAACGTTTCTGCAGCAAAGCGGGAAACGGTTCGTGCTATTCCTCAGGGAAAGCTGGTCGGCAATACTCATCATAGCCTCCATGGGCTTCGCTTGGGGGCTCTTTTACGCACTGACGCTGGTGGTTTCAGACAATTCGTTTCTCGGCAACCTGTTTTCTTTCGGACGCATAATCTCGGGACTGCTGGCAGCCGCGTATATAGTTCGGTTTCGTTCGTATCCGAGTATGGATATCCTTGCGAAAATCGCGTTGCCCGTCTGCGTCACAGCCGTCCTTTTGATGCCGCTTATCGAACATGATTACTTCTTCATACTCGCGGAGATGTTCTACGTGGTGTTCGGTCTCTCGTCAATCGTCCTCATGCTCTCCTGCAATGATGCTGCGCGCGCTCGCTCCATCCATCCCGCGATCATCTACTGCGGAGTCCTCGGGCCGTTTTACCTCATGCAGATGCTCGGTTACTTGGCAGGCCCCGTTATATGCCCCGACACGGCGAGCCTTCTGGGAACCACGCAGAAGCTTGTTGTTGCCTTGCTGATCATATACGGGCTCTCCGTCCTCGGCTTCATCCACGCCTTCCGAAAAAGGAAGAGCGGCCGCGCTCATCCCGCCTTGGACCTGGATAGCACCTTCATCGAACGCTTTTCTTTCACCGAACGCGAATCGGACATCGTCCGCCTGATCCTGAAAGGCAGGAGCGTATCGTTCATAAGCGACGAGCTGACCATCTCCGAAAACACCGTCCGGTTCCATATGAAGAATATCTACCTCAAAGCCGGTGTTCACAGCAAGCAAGAGCTCATCGACCTGTTCGAAGCGGAGTAGACCCATACGGCGGTTTCGCGCTCCCATACGGAACCTATCGCATTTTTCATACCTACATAAAACATGTTGGATCGCATATCTACCGCATTCGTGTGTTTGAAGACACGTCGAAACCGCATACGGTCATCCTGCTGTAAACGAACGCATAAGGAGGATGTTCATGGAACTCGATCGTAGGAACTTTTTAAAAGGCGCAGCGGCAGCGGGAGCTCTTGCCGGATTGGCTTCTGCTGGCCTTATGAGCGGCTGTTCGCCAGCTGAGGGGAACGGCGATAAAACCGCGCAGGCTACCGAGCCCTCTTCGCCGACTGCTAAAAACGAAAGAGCGCTCGCAGCATCCATCGTCGAATCGGAATCCGAGGTTTCCTCGAAAGTCACGGAAACCCGCGAATGCGACATCGTAATCCTCGGCTCCGGCGGAAGCGGGCTCAGCGCAGCCGTACGGGCGTCCGAACTGGGAGCGCGCGTGATCGTACTCGAGAAAGGATCTTCCCTCGGCGGCAGCACGATTGGAACCGAGGGAATGTTCGGCTGGGGAAGCAAGCTCCAAAGCGAAAACGGCATCGAGCTTTCGTCAGTGGCCGAACTCGTAGACGAAGAGAACGTGTACACCAATTATCGCTGCGACGCGGTTCTCTGGAACAAGTTCATATCATCGTCCGGGCGATCTGCCGATTGGCTCATGGACGAAGGCTACCAGTTCGATCGCGTCGACATCTACAAGAAAGCGGTAAGCTCGTTCAAGTGCTTCCATTGGTGGGCAGACGAATCCGGGCAAACCCTCATCGACTTTCTGGCCGAACGTGCCAAAGAGCAGGGAGCGGAAATTCTCACGCAAACACCTGCCGTTTGCCTCAAAACCGATCAGGGAGCCGTTGCGGGAGTGTACGCACACGACACCGCGAACAACACGTATCTCGATATATCCGCAAAGGCGGTCATCGCCGGGTGCGGCGGCTACGCGGCTAACCCAGCCCTTATCGAGCAACTGACCGATTGGGATATGACGTACGCAAACTCAACGGCCACCGGCACAGGCGATGCCGTCATCATGGCTGAGAACGTAGGAGCGGGAACGTACATGACCGCGATCCTGCCCGCCATACATGTCTACGGATACGCGACAGCCGACCCCATTGTCATCGGATGCTGCAATCAGCCCCTGCTGTTCCTGAATCAAGATGGAAACCGCTGCATGGACGAAAGCCTTTTTATTCGCGCCCATAAAGCACTCTTCGTAAACGCGATCATGAGCCAGAAGCGGTGTTACTGCGTTTTCGATCAGGCAATCGTTGATCGGTTCGAAAGCGGCGACGGAATTTTCAGCGCATGGAGGGCATTTACCGTCGGATCGAATATCGAGGACTTCCAGGCTCAAATCGACGAGTGCATCAACCGGGATATCGGCAACGCATTCGTCGCCGATACAGTAGAGGATCTTGCGAAAGCCGTCGGCATCGATACCAAAACCATGAGCGAAAGCATTAAGCGATACAACGAGTTCTGTGCTGCCGGCACGGATGAAGACTACCTCAAGGACGCTGCGTACCTTACGCCCGTCGAAGCAGGCCCGTTCTACGCAGTGCGGCTTGATCCCAGTGTCACCAACACGATCGGCGGGCTGGACGTGGACTACAACAACCAGGTTATCAATACCGACGGAGATCCAGTTCCCGGTTTGTATTGCGTGGGAGTCGACGGCAACAAGCTCTACAAGGAGACCTACAATTACGCGATGTCCGGGGGCTTGGTAAGCTACGCGATCTACTCAGGGCTCACAGCCGCTGAGCATGCGTGCGAAACGCACCTCTCGTAGAATACGGGGCATGCCTTCGAAAAGCCCCTCCCGCAATGCGGCACTCGGCAGGTTACCCGAGTGCCGCATACGTTTCTCTTCAAAGCCGAGGCGTCGCCCTTCATTCGGCTTCCGCTAACTTCTCGGGAAGGTATTCAAGACCGCTTTCAGGTCGGGGGGAACGATCTCGTCGAGTCCGTCGGCCATTTCGTCAACCGAGAGGGGCATGCCTTCCTTGAACCATCGCAAAACATAGGTGACCTCCATTGCGACAAGCGCCCTGATCTGAAAGCTTATCCTGTCCGAAATCGCAATCCCCCGATGGTATACGAGCGTTTCAGTCAAATCGCGTTCCCGCCTCCCTTGCGCAAAAAGCGCCAGCGACTGGCTGCTCGAAAGCTTCGCCGCAGCAACATAGAGATGCTTCAAACGCTTGACTTCGGATAGCATTCTGCAGTTCGCTTCGCGAAACGTGCATGTCCTCCCCGCCTGGGAAAGAATATCCTCATAGAGGTGATCGAGGTGCCACTGATAGCACGCGTATTTATCGCAGAAATGGTTGTAGAACGTCGTTCTGCTGATGTCGGCCGCTTCGCAAATCGCCTTGACCGAAAGATTCTCGATGCTCTCGCTCTCCAGAAGGTCGTTCATGCATGCCGTGATATGCATGCACATTTCACGACCGCTTGCTACTCCCTCGTCCCTCTCCCCTATTCGCATCGCAGCCCCTCGTTTCTTCGCTTATCCCGACTCACAGCCCTCGAGCGCCTCTCGTATCTTTGGGGGAATGATCACATCGAGCAACTCGGCCATCCGGGCATGCGGCATGCGCATATCCTGCTGAATCCAGGTGACAACCGCCTGCACGGCAGCGGCGTTGAACGCAGCGATCTGATAGGAAAAGGCGACGCTGTAGGCAACTCCCTTATCCTCGAAAATGATCTGCTCGAGCTTCTTCTCGCGCTCGTAGAGCGCATACTGGAAAAGCGACTGTTCGCCTTGCTCGACAAACGCATTGCTGTAATAGGAGCGATAGCGAGAAAACCCCTCGAGCATGGCCAGGTTCGCTTGGCGGTATCCCATCGATCCCACGTTGTCGAGATGCTGGGCGCACAGCAATCCGTAGTGCCATTTACCCACCTCCCGCTTATCGGAAAAATGCTGATAGAACGCTGCGCGTGAGATATGGGCCTCTTCGCAAATGGCAGTAACCGATATCTCCGAGAGCGACGATGTACAGAGGAGCCGCTCCAAAGCCCCGAGGATAGCAAAAGGGATCTCGGCTTTTTCCGACGCATCTTCATTGTGTGAATGCATGGCCCGCTCCCATGGTATCGATGAAAGCCCCCCCCCGACAATCTCATGATAACAGGGAGAAGCTGTCAACGACAGCTTCTCCCGGGAGTGATAATCCGTCAATCAGGCGTTTTTATCCAAGATGGCGCGAGCGCACTGCCGTCCCGTGAACAGGGCGACTCCTTGATTGGAACCGGGAAGGACGATTCCGTACGTCTCGCCGGCAAAGCCCGAACAATCGACACCCGAAGCCCAAAGACCCTCGATCACTTCGTAGTTCTTATTGATGACATGGCAGTCTTGATCGATTCGAATACCGCCCATCGTGTTGATGTGGAGAGCCGCGAGCCTGAATCCGTAGAACGGCGGGGTCTCGCACGGAATCAGATAGGCAGGATCTTTGCGATAGCCCTCATCGCTTCCCGCGTCGCAGTAGCCGTTGTAGGTGTCGATCGTTTGCTTGAGCATCGCAGGATCGACCTCCATCTGCTCAGCAAGATCTTCGATGGTGTCGGCTTTGAAGCAGTTGCCCTCCGGCTCAAGGGCATCCCATTGTTCCTGCATTTTTGTTGCCGGCTCGCCAGCCGTCAAGTAGGCACCGAGGCCGAAGGTGACACCTTCCGTCTCAAGCGAAGTCCATAGTGCCTGGTCCATGATTGCAAACGCATCCGATTGGGTAAGCAGCGCGTTGTTGACGGCCGTCAGCTGCAAGGCCGACATGGTCTCGTCGATAAAGCGCTCGGCATTGTGGTTAACCCAGAGCACCTTCGGCTCGCAGCCGGCGGCGAGACCCAAATGGGAGCTGATGCGCGCGCCGGCAATGGTCGATCCGATGAGCGCCATCATGACGTCCTTCGGCGTTTCGTCAAGCGCTTGAGCGACCATACCCAGGCCATCGCCGTCATGCCCGGTACCGCCCTGATAGCTCGTCCTATCGATGTTGCGGTTAGTCGTCTGCATCAGCCCATCGTGATTCTCCGAGGTTCCGCCCGTCGCAACGATGGTCTCCTTCGCTTTGAAGTCGATGATGCTGCCCCTCTTATCCTGAGCTTGGACGCCGACGCAGACCCCGTCTTCCATCAGAAGGCCCAGAGCCTTCACCTCTTGGCGCAAATCGACACCTGCGGCTTCCGCAGCGGGAATCATTGCCGCAACGGCCGAATCGCCGTGATGTCCCTCGAACAGGTGCCACGTTTCAGCTCCACCGCCCGGTCCGAAAACTCCCTCGAATTTGACCCCGTGATCGGTGAACCATTTGAAGTCTTCAGCCGAGTGCTTGATATAGAGCTCCCATATCTTCGGATTGGAGTTGAAGTTCTGGAAGTTCAGCTCCTGCAGCAGAAGCTCGTGCCAATCGAATTCGATGCCCTGCTCTTTCTGCATCTCCGTTCCAACGCCAAAGCATCCTTCGGCGAAATTGGTATTGCCGCCCCACATGCTCATCTTTTCAAGGAGCACAACAGAATAGCCTTCCTCGGCCAAGTTGATAGCAGGAACCAGTCCCCCGGTGCCGCTGCCTATGACGACGACGTCGGCTTCGACGGTTTCATCCGCCGTTACGAACTCGTAAAGCTCGAACCCATCGTAGGGGCTTGTTTTCGCCGCAGCATCGGAAGCGGCTGGCTCCGCCGAGCCGTCGCCCGTTTTCTCGGGTGCTTCACCATTTCCCCCGGGAGCGCAGGATGCCAGCATCCCGGCGCCCGCAACCCCAAGCGCTGCCGCCCCAACACCGGTAATAAACGATCGACGCGAAAGGGCATTCTCGATTGCTTCCCTCTTTGCATTATCCATGGTACTCCTCCTTGGTATACGTAAGACAAACGACTAGTACATCTCGGGCAACGTGATCCCCGACTGGACGTAGATCGAGAGTGGATTGAAGTACTCCTCCCATACTTGGATCTTGCCGTCCTTCATTTCAAAGAAGAGGATCATGGGATCGAGCGTGATGGGCGTGTCGTCGTCGCCTGCACTCAGGATTCCCTCCCCTTTGACTTTGAACCAATACTGGTTCGGATCAACGCACTCAAAGGATCCGACAATGTTGAACGCCCACGTGCTGTAGTGCTCGACGTTGAGCCTTTCCTGCTCGTAGATGGCGTCGTAGCCTTCGACGATCAGGGACTCTCCTCCGAAGTACAGCGGTACGGAAAACAGCGTATCGTCCGTCTGGTTCCAGCAAGCCATGCGGGGCTCAAGCCTATCTTCCCCCGTGTGGGCAAACCATTCGTCCAAGCATGCTCGGTTCTTTTCTCTCTGACTGTCGCCGTCCGAGCAACCGACAAGACCGCCGGTCGCAACAAGGGAAGCGCCCAGAACACCACCCCCCCCAGTACGGTCGCAAAAGACCTTCGCGACATGCTTTGACTCGCTTTGCTTTCATGCGTCACGTTATCCAGCCCCTTCCCTCAGTAGGTCTCGGGCAATCTCCCTTTTGCCCTGAGCTTTAGTATAGGAAGGCACGTGATGCGGTTTGCTTTACACTTGCGACGGTTTGTCAATGATTGGGTAAGGGGCTTCACGGTAGCTGGTCTGCCGGCTCAGGTGCCATACCCGCTTCCCGCACAAACCTCGAGATCCGCAGCTACATACCGCCATCGACACGCGTCTGCCCAGCGCATCGAGCGCAGGATCGCCACCCAGTCTTTGCTCACGCCCTTCTCGTGCAGTTCGGTAAGACGCTCGAACGTTTTCTCGAGATTCTCTGCATCGATAAGCGCAACTCGACAATGCCTCCCGCACCTGACGCACGAGAAGCCGCTTGTCGGGCACCCGCACGGGCATGCTGAGTTTGGCCGTGCGTCAGATTCCGAGTTCGTGGCAGAAAAACGGAGTTATTCGTCGCCAAAAGAGACCTCTGGCACAGCCGGTTTTTCGGTCGCCTTTCTGAACTGGTGAAACAAAGCGGCCCGTTACAAAAGCTGAGCGTTTTGCCGTGCGGAGGGGATTTTGGAGACGAATAACTCCGCTTTTCTGCCACGAGCAGGCGCCAGCTCGCAATCATGGTGAGCGACGGGCTCCAAGGTTACACGACGGGTTACAAAGTTACCCCGCAACTTCGCTGGGGGGAGATTCGCACAAAGCACCGTCGCGGCATACTCGATCGCATCCGAAACCACGAGGGAAAGGTTCGATATGAGGATGAATGAGAAGCTGGACACTGCAAGAGCGAACGCGTCGGGCGCGTCGGGTGCGTCGGGCATCGCACGGTCGGGCGCGTCGGGTGCAGCAAGCGCACAGGGGATCACGCGCCGCGGGTTTATCGCAGGCGCCGCCATCGCGGGCGTGAACATCGCGCTGTTCGGCCTGTCGGGCTGCGCGCCAAGCGCATCGGCCGGCGGCGAGAACGGCCAATTCAAAGCGGGAACGTACACCGGGATCGGCCAAGGCAAATTCGCACCCATCACTGTAGAGGTCACGTTCGGGGAGTCGAGCATCGAGAGCGTAAACGTGATCGATCACGAGGAGACCAAGTACATCTCCGATACCGCGCTCGAAACGATTCCCGCCGCAATCGTCGAGCACCAATCGCTCGGCGTCGACACGATCGCCGGCGCTACGCTCACGAGCACGGCCATCATCGCAGCGTGCGAAGACTGCGTCAAGCAAGCGGGCGGCAGCGCGAGCAAGCTCAAGGGCAACTACGAGAAGCCGGCTCCTTCGACCGAGGTCGTCGAGCTCGAAGCCGACATCGTCATCGTCGGCGCAGGCGCAAGCGGAACCGTTGCCGCTGTAAACGCAGCGCGCCTCGGTGCGAAGAAAGTCGTCGTGCTCGAGAAGAGCTGCAACGTGGGAGGCAACGCGCTCGTCAGCGGCGGCTACCTCGAATACGTGCATGCACCCGAGGATCTGCGCGAGGAGATGACCGACAATTACACCGTCGAGCTCGAGGCTAATGTTGCCGCAGCGGCCGATATCATGCCCGCCGCCGATCTCGAAAAGCTCAAGGCCGACATCGAGGCCTGGAAGGCGTCGGGCTCGACCAAGGTGTTCGACTCGGTGGAGCTCCATGCGCTCCAGTATGCGATTCAGGGCGAAGGAGCCTACGCCGACATGCTGATCTCCGGCCAGCACATCGCCGAACTCGACGATTGGCTCGCGACGAGCGGGTTCGAGTTCAAGCCGCTCGTCGGCATCGTCGGATACTCGTGGCCTCGCTGGACCTCATCGGTCAACGGCACCTGCGGCCAGGGGTACTTCGAGTTCTACACCTCCATGATCGACGAGAACGACTACCCGGTGGAAATCTACCTCAACACCCCGGCGCGCGAGCTCATCACCGACGGCGGCACCGTCACGGGCGTCGTCGCCCAAGGCGCCGACGGCACGACCTACCGCGTCCCCGCCGAGAAGGGCGTCATCCTCGCAACCGGCGGCTTCTCGGGCAATCCCGATATGCTGCGCGAGTACAATACGCGCTGGGACTGGGATCCCAAGCAGATCATCCCCACAACCAACGCCTTCGGCCATACGGGCGACGGCATCGAGATGGCGCTCGCCCTCGGCGGCGCAACGGCGGCCATGGATACGCAGATGCCCTTCCCGTTCGCGGACTGCAAGAACTCCACCGACGAAACGACCGTCGGCGACGACATCGACTGCCCAATCGTCAACAAGGAAGGCAAGCGCTTCATGAACGAAGTGCTCGACCGCTTCACCATGACCGAGCACATCATGGCGCAGCCCGACCAGATGATGTTCATGATCTCCGACAAGGACACCTGCTGGATCGACGGCGAAGTCAACCGCTACGGCCGCAACGTCGAGAATCTCATCAACCAAGGGCAGCTTTTCCGCGCCGACACACTCGAAGAGCTCGCCGCGCTCATGGGCGTCGACGCCGGCACGTTCGTCGAAACGATCGAGCAGTACAACGAGTACGCCCGCCAAGGCGAGGATCCCGATTTCGGCCGCACGAACTTCACCGAGCACAGCCCCATCGAGAACCCCCCGTTCTACGCATCGCCGCGCACGTGGGCCATGCACATCACCGTCGGCGGCCTCGTCGTGGATTCCGCAACTGACTACACCGTCATCGGCGAAAACGGCAACCGCATCGAAGGCCTGCACGCCATCGGCGAAACCACGCTCGGCAGCTGCGGCATCGGCGTTCAGGGCGAGGGTTACGCGATCGCCCAGGCGCTGTTCGGGTAGACGTAGAACCCGCTTCGTCAGAGCATCGGCAAAACCAAGAGCCGGCCTTCACCGCAAAGGCCGGCTCTGCTTATTGCCGTCAGAGCATTCCATCACCCACCTAAACGGCGCACGACGCCTGCGCATCGGCGATCCCACCTACCGATTCACGACGTCGCGCTTTATCGACGCGCTCCCGCCGCACGCGCAAAACCCCATAGAGGGCAAGGACGCCGAAGTACTGAGCAACGGCCACCGCGGAAGCAGTCGACCCGCCGAGCGCCGAAGGCGCAAGCGCCACAATCGCGTGCATGCACACGAGCGCAAAAAACGGGTAGGCGAGTCTTTGTACGGCCTTCCATGCGCGTGCGGGCATACGACTCTTCACCACCCGGAAAGACGTAACGGTAAGCACCCCGAGCAAAACGGAGACCACGGCGGCGATCGCAAACGCAAGGTACAGGTTCGTCGCAACCGCCGCCGCTCCATCGAACAGGCGCACAAGGTACGCCGACGCGTAGCGAACAACATGAGCGCACACGAGAATAGCCGCAGCGATGGACAGCTCTGCACGAATCGGAGCAAGACATCCGCGCATCCGAGACCCCTCGCCAAGCACCCCTGTGAACATAACGATGGCGAAGAGCGAAAAGGCAATGTAGCAACGGCCCATGGGGATAACGAACGCGGCAACAACCGCCGGGGGCAGAAGCGCTGAATCGGATACCGCAAACGCCAGCGCCATGGCCGCCGCAAGAAGATAGAAGAGCAGAGGGAGCCGCTTAACCAAAGTGCGAAACGTGAAAACGAACGCCGTCGTAACGAGAAAGGTCACTGCGAGCATCATTGCGTGCGCCCCCCGCATGCACACGAGCGAACCGCCGCAATGGCGGATAGATCATCGCGCACGAACGCGGCAATCATATTGGCAACCAGCGCGTACATGCTCCCCTCGTCGTTTTTGCCCAAATCGGCTGCATACAGGGAAAACCACCGCGTTGCGTGATCGTTCAAAAACCGCTCCTGACCATCGAGCAAACGCCGCAACTCCTCGAACGGGGCAAAGGCATCTTCGGATGCGCTTTTGCTGGCTCCGTCTTCTTGCCCGGGGAAAACAACATCCCATACCTCGAGCGTTTTTTCCGCCATCTTCGCCATGAAAGCGCACTCGAGCGAGAGATGGTCATCGGGCACCTTTCCGCGCTCCTGAAGCTCGTAGCCGAACTCGCGGTACGCCTCGCGCACTTCGAGTGTGCTTTTCTGAAACAGCAAACGTCGATGGCTCACATACATCGACTCCCACGGATAGGCGTCGTTCAAATCGGGGCCTTCGACCAATCGCATATAGGAAGACTTCAACTCGTCAAGACGGTTTCCTTCCGTAAAGACAGGCGCCCGGTCTGCAAGGTAAACCCTCAGGCGATCGTAGGCGTCGTTCGGCTCGTCTGTCGCAAGCCGCAACGCCCCATCGGTAAAGTCGTTGGCAATCGCCCCGATCAAACGTTCGTCGGGTTCGCCGCTGAACACCGTATGAGCGAGTTCGTATAGGTAGGCGCGAGCAGTCAGCAAAAGCCGCGCATCATCGCGAGTCAAAGGTTCCATGAAAATCCTCCTTAGCGGATCGGACGCAGGCGCCATCCGGCGAAAGAGCTCGCCGGGCGCCGCGTCCGATCCCGGACGGTCGAGTTCGACCGATAGCCTGCCTCGGCCCCTTCTTACAGAATAAGCTGGTCGACGTCTTCGTCGAGCATGCACTCCTTGATGACCATGGCCAAGTTGGGTACGGTCTTCGACGAATCGGGCATGACGGCGCAGTCGGCAACGAGATCCTCGCCCGCATGGGCGGCCTTGAGCTCGTCGATATCGCCGAATTCGAGCACGCGCTGCGGGCAAGCCGCCACGCATGCGGGTTGCTCACCCTTTTCGCGCAGGGAAACGCACCCATCGCACTTCATGGCGATACCCTTTTCCTCGATAAGCACCGGCTCGCCGTACGGGCAGGCAACCACGCAGGTTCCGCAACCGATGCACAGTTCTTCGTCAATGACGACGGTCCCGTCTTCGAGCTTGGAGATCGCCCCCGTTGCGCATTCGGCGAAGCAGGCGGGGCTGAAACAGTGGTTGCACGCCATGGAGACGTGGTACATGTGCACGTCGTATCCCGATCCCGCACACCAGCTTGTCACATGGCGGAAATCAACGCCAACCTCGAGTCGATTAACATCCTTGCATGCCACTTGGCAAGCATGGCATCCGATGCAGTTGTCCGCATCGAAGTAAAACCCTATCTGTCCCATCTCGATTCCCCCTATTCCTCATCCGGCAGCGGAATGTCGAGCGGCCAATCGCAGTCGGGCAGAAGCTCGATATCGCCGGTGTATTTCTCGTAGTCGACAAGCGTGCCGTTCCAACCGTTTGACAAGAAAGCCGTCTCGTTGCAGGAGCTGGTCAAAACGTTGTCGGCGCCAGCCGTATCGATTCCCGTAGCCTCGTCGATGCAAACCGCTGCGCCATGAGGAATCGCGATAACGCCGGGCATAACCGTGCGTGACACCGATGCGGGGCGGATAAACGCTCCGTTGTCGTTATGCACGAGAATGATATCGCCGTCTTCGATGCCCTTTTCTTCTGCATCGCTTTTGTTGATGAACACGGGATTGGTCATAGCCTCACGCAACCACGGCAAATTATCCATATCCGAATGTGCGCGACGCAGATAGTGCACGTGCGTCAGCTGGAACGGATACGGCCCGCGGACCTTGTTTTCCCAGTCGATGAACGTATCGGTAAATCCTTCATGCTGATCCATATATTTGGGCAAAGGAGAAGGATCGATGATCCGCTCGACATCGCCCTTCATCATTGCGAACAAATCACCTTTGGCCTGGCAATATATTTCCAGCTTGCCGCTTGCCGTCGTAGGGAGGGGATTGGTCTCGGGATCGTCGCGGAACTCTTTGAGCGCAATGTACACGAACGGATCGTCCGCGGAACGCTTCACGCGATATACGCCATCCCTGAGGAACTGCTCGAGAGGAATGCGCCCCACTTGAGGTGCGCCTTCGACACCGTACTTCGTAAAATCGTCCTCAGCAATGGAAAGCAGGGGCTCGTAGCCGGAACCGTCCTCCTTCACCACCGTAGCGCCGACCATAGCATCCATCCATTGCTGCTGATCGGTTTTGGGCATGATTTCAGCGAAGTCAACGTCAAGACGGCTCGCCACCGCCTCGGCAATTTCCCAATCGGTTTTACTCTCGAACAAAGGGTCAACGGCCTTATTACGCGCGAACGTATTCTCTTTATCGGTGGCAACATCGTAATATGTGGTGGTGTTGTATTCCCAACGTGTGCAGATGGGCAGAACGATATCGGAGTAACGCGCGTCGGTTTTCATGGTGTACACCTGGGCGCATGCGAAATCGACCTTGCGGTACGCCTCAATGCCCGTATTAACATCCATCTGAGTCTGCAACACGTTTTTCTGCTCGCTGACAATAACATGAATATCGATATCGCGCTCTTCGGGAGCATGAAGCTCGCCGCGAAGAACACCTACGTCGTAGTACTTCCCCGTCACAACAGCATTCCATAGCTCGCTCCACGGAATGGTATTGTCCACAGGATTGACCGCCCCCGCGCCCTGATACGGGGGCACGTAAGAGCCTGCAAGCGAAACAAGCGTAGCGCCGCGGTTAAGCGTCGAATAGTTATGATCGAGGCCGCTAGCATTTCCCGGTTTCCCGAAATGGCCACCCATCGCAGATACAGCCATGAGGGCATGGGGGAAATTCTCTGCTCCCTTAGCACGTGCAGGCGCACCGTTGCTCGAGATGAAACAATCGTTTTCGCAACCGAGTATATCGGCGAGGCGCTCGATTTTTTCCACCGGCGTACCGCAAAGCTCGCTTGCCCATTCGGGCGTCTTCTCCACCCCATCGTAGAGGCCTAAAACATAATCGCGGAAGTTTTCGCTCATCTTGGCATCATCGGGCATGTGCTCAGAGTCGAACCCCACGGTACAGTTGTTCAGAAAATCCCAGTCTATGAGGGATCCTCCCTCATCGCGCGTAATCATGGAATACGCCACGGCAAGAAGCAGCGCCGTATCGCCACCAGGACGCACGGGGATCCATTCGGCATCGGTGAACCCAGCAGATGCGTTGTAATCGGGTCCAACGAAAACGAACTTAACACCTGCCTGCTTGAAATTCTTGATGTAATACGAGGGATTTCCAAATGCGGCCCATGCGGGATTATTGCCCCACATTACAAGATAATCCGAGTTGAGAATGTCATAGCGATCGTTAAGCTGACCATACGTTACGCCGAACAGACCTTCTGCATAGTACTCGAACGTCCCATCGGATTGACAGCCAGTCTGCTTGGTGAATCCGCCGAAAGCATTCAACACACCGCCCATGTATCCCTCAAGGCCAGCATCCAGATAGAGAATGGAGCTGTTACCGTATTTCTCTTTCGCATTCTTCAACTCCGCAGCGATGTAGTCGAGCGCTTCGTCCCAGCTAATGCGTTCCCACTCGTCACGGCCACGCAGACTCTTATCGCCTCCGGTCAACGGCTCCCAATGCTTACGCTTCATGGGGTATTTCAAGCGATCCGCGCCGAAAACCTGCTGCTGGACCGATCGTCCACGGATGCAGCCGCGCGATTGCGGCCAGTCCCAGCTATCCTCGTGCGTATCATCGGTCTTCTGACGCAGAACCACGCCATCTTTCACAAGCACCTTGTTCAAGCAGCGTCCACCGCAATTGTGCCAGCAGCTTACCGGTATCCATTCGGCACCCTCCTCCAAAGGTCCCGATTCCGAAGATGCCGTTTCGGTTTCTTGGAGATTATTTTCACTGCACCCCGCAAGAGAAAGTCCCGCGAGCGTTGCCGTTGCGGCAGCGCTCGCCGCAACAAACGCGCGCCGATCTATATCTTTCTTCGCAATAGCATCGATATTCATATTCCCTCCTTCTCGTCTATGCCCAATTTCAAACCAACGGTCATGCGCATGACGTCTTTTGTCATTTTAGGGCGCGGTACTCAGAGCCATGTATTTTATGCAACATAGTGATGTATACTTCGCAACATGACTCCCTGGAGGTCCGTATGCTGTGTGAAAACAACCTATTCTGCTCTTCGCTCGCCCCAGAAACGAGGGACGAACTATGTAGGCACTGCTCCAAGCGCACGCTTACCGCCGGGTCAACCATTCTTTCGGAAGACTTTTCCCTTAAGACGAATCTCGTTATTTCCGGCGCAATGGTCACGAACACCACCTTTGACGACGGCATCATCCAGGAAGAGTACGACATTCCCGTGTTCTTCCTCATGACTCAAGGGTTGTTGTTTCCCATCGAAGCAGTATTCATGCGCAAAATACCCGATCAGTTTTCCTACAACGGCCTTACCTGTTTAACCGACTGCATCCTCGCGCGATTCGATCATGACACCATGCTCGGCATGTTCAACTCGGATCCCGCCTTTGCCCGCAGCGTTCTTCTGAACAATATGACCACCTCAGCTCATGCAAGCATGTTCGCGGCCACCTTGCGCTCTTATGACGTATATCAAAGCGTCAAATGGCTTTTGTTCTTCCTGTCGGACAAAGGAGTTGTCCTCACTCACCAGCAAATCGCCGATATCACCACCCATAATCGCACCTCGGTCACCAAAGCAATCGGCGCCATCAAAAAACGAGAACCCGAACTCTGGGCCCGCTACGCGAGTGCGACCGAACGACCGGCGAAATATTTCGTTCTCGAAAACCAGCCACCAGAAGAGAAGGGTAAGCTTCCCCTTCTCAAGAAAGTCCTCAACTACCTCTCCGATATCGATATTCACACGAATCCCGAGCGATGCCTGCAAGTACGCAATAGAAACGTCAGCTGCGGCGCCTGCATGAACATCTGTCCCGGCAATGCCATATCGATCGAAGGCCTCAACGTGACCGTGCATCCTGATCGCTGCCTGCTGTGCGGCGCTTGCGTTGCCTCGTGCCCGTTTGACGTTTTCAGCGCCCACAACCCAACGGCGAACGGACTCGCCGAACTCGTTCGGAAAAGCGCCGAGATAACCGACGGCAACCCCATCGTTGTATGCGGCCACACCCATGCGGATCTCATGGGCACCTATACCCCCCACGTCGTTCGCCTTAACTGCCTCGGTCGCCTTGACGAGGATTTCTACGCAACGATTGCCGGTATGGAACTCGAAAGCATGACGCTCGTTCACGGTAGTTGCAGAGATTGCCCCCGCAGCACATCGGGAGCGCAAGCACGACGCTGCTTCCAAGCCGCGCAGGCAGCGCTGTTTGCCTGGGAGGGCGAAATCAATCTCCGATATACCGATAAGATGCCAACGGAAGCCTATGCGCTCACGCGCACCACGAAGCCCTCGAAGGGAGTCAAAGCCCCGACCTCCGCATCGAGCGTCGAACGGGCTTCCCGCACACCCGGCCAACCGTCAACGTACCCCGGTGCGGAAACCGCCACGCCCGAGAGCGAAAACCCCCGCTCCATCGTTTCGAAGATTCGAGCGAGAAACGGAGCGCTCGCCTACCACCCCTCGCCTCGACCCAAGCGAGTTTTCGATAAACTGTGCACGATCGGCTCCGCCCCCGAAGAGCTGCCCGCCATGCGGTTCTGGGGTATTCCGACGTTCGATAAAAACCGCTGTCAGCAATGCGGGCTTTGCGCGATGTTCTGCGAAACAGGAGCAATTAAGAAAATCGAGCGTTTCAATTACCGCAAGAAGAAAACGCTGTTCGCTTTCGAGGTCGAACCGTTTCTCTGCGCGCGATGCCGATGCTGCGAGCAGGTTTGCCGCAACGATGCGATCCGCATCAAGCCGCTCGAATTCACGCACAATGCCCACGATCGACAGACCGCCGTCATATACGAGCGCAGCGAATCGTAAACGGTTTCGCCAGGCACCCGAGCGCGCAAGCCGCACCCATCCGGCGCATTGCCTACTTGTGATACGGCTCGCCCCGCGAGATCTTGAACGCGCGGTACACCTGCTCGAACAACACGACGCGCGCGAGGTTGTGCGGCAGCGTGATCGGGCCGAACGAAAGCTGCTCGTTGGCACGTGCCCGCACAGCGTCGCTCACGCCGTCCGAGCCCCCGACGATGAACGTCAGATCGCTTGTGCCGGCAAGCGCCAGGCTGTCAAGCCGACGAGCCAAATCTTCACTTGATCGCTCTTTGCCCTCGATGGCGAGCAGAATCGCATGGCTCTGCTCGGGAATCGCCGCCAGAACGGCCGAGCCCTCCCTATCGCGGGCGGCATCGACTCCCCCGGCTTTGGCCGGGTCGATATCGGCGATTTCCTTCACCTCGACCTTCGCGTAGGCCTTGAGGCGCTTGAGGTACTCGGCGCAGGCATCGGCCCAAAAGCGCTCTTTGAGCTTGCCAACCGCAACCACCGTGATCCTGATCATGGGCGGTTCACCAAATCGATGAGCTCCGAGCGCACGTGGATGCCGAGCTTCTGATAGATGCTCTTCACATGGGATTTAACCGTGTTCTCCGAAACGAACAGCTTTTCCGATATGACGGGCATGGTGTAGCCCTGGGCGAGCAGCTTGAATATCTCCGTCTCGCGCGGGGTGAACTGATGATCAGCCGCAATCTCATCGCAGCGCGACGCGAGCGCCTCCTCGGGCGTCAGCTGCGCCGCCGGCTCGTCATCGTCGCTTGCCAGGCGCTTGTCTTTGAACAGCAACAACGCCGCCATCAGCAGCAGATACACCGAAACCAGCGCCACGGTGGTGAGTACAAGATCGCCCTGCTTCAGGGTCTCCGCATTGAGAAACCCGATAGCCGTCCCCGCAAGCTGCGCCGCATTCGTGCAGGCGAGCGCCAAGCCGAACAGCAACGTCGAGGGAAGCTTGGTGTCGTTTGCCGAATCGGCGATCATGCACCAGAGAATGATGCCCGCAACCATAGCACCCAACTGGGCGAACGCGTTGACGATACCGCCAGCTGCGTTCCAGATGATCGGCAGAAGCAGAAAACCAGCTGCCGAAAGCGGCAGCGCAACCGAGTAGATCCTTCCCACATTGAAGGGCTTCTTGATGAGAAGCGCCGGCAAAAGCAGACAGACCACCGCAATGGCGCTCGTGAACAACGAGGTTTGCTGAAACGATTCGAGGGGGATCTCGTGCTGCCCGGAAATCTGGAGCATAAGACCGCTCATGAAGCAGAGGATCACGGTGCCGAGCACCGGATGCCAGAGCCCCTTAACCGCCCCGCTGAATACCGGCCCCGAATACTCCGGCTCGACCGTCGGACGCGCATCGAGGGCTTTTTTGGCGAACAGCGCCGAAAAGGCGAACAGCAATGCCGCCACAGGAAGAGCCGCTGGCGAGGGAACGAGCGTCGCCGCGAAGTAGAGCACGAGGCTTACCGCGTTGCAGAGCACCACGAACAGATAGACCGCGCGCAACGTGAGCGTCGAAGAGAACCGCGCCCACAAAAGCGTGATCAGCGCATCACCTGCGCCGAGCAGAACGCCTGCGAGCAAAAGCCACGGCGCAAACATATCGACAGACACGGCCGACGAGAACTGAAACACCATCCCGGCAACCAAAAACCCGACCATGGCGACGCCGATGGTCATGAGGGCGGTAATGGAATTCGAAGTCTTCGGAAGACGGCGCACCACCAGCGCGCAGATAAGGTATACGACGATGCGGGCGCCCATGGCGCCAATGGAGAACATGACCTCGATGCCGTACCCTAGCGGTCCGGCCGACGTAAGCACGGTCGCAGAATGGAACATCATGTAGCTGAATGCGAGATACAGGGCGTATCCGCCGAAGAACACCGCATCGCGCGCACGCAGGCTCTTGGCAATATCGGCCACATACCCCATCGGATTCCTTTCTCCCATGGGGATAGTATATAGGTTCGCAAGCCTCCCGCACATTGCAACCTGGAAACGGGTTTCCGGGCGAATTTCCCACTGCATTCTGCATTATACCTGTTCAATGCTTATAAAAGGACTGCCTCACCAGAATCAGGTGGGAAGCATTTTCCCTGTTCGAGAAAAAATCACCAGCGAACTGGTGATGAAACGGGAGCGCTTCTTCCGTACTGTACACGATACCCGGAAGCCGAAAAGAGGACTTCCACGACCCATACTGTATCTGGAGGGAGACATATGGACAACGCAAGATTAAGCCGACGTGCATTTATCGGACTGGGTGCCACCGCGGCGGTTGCCGCCGGCGCTGCAGGCCTCGTAGGATGCGCTCCAGCATCCGATGCCGCCGACTCGGGCAAGGCGGACNAAAGCCGCCGCCGAAGAAGGCGCGAAGGTCATCGGCGTCGAAAAGGCTGCTCAGCTTACCGCCGTTTCGATGGCAGGCGATTTCGGCGTCGTCGGCTCGCAGATCCAGAAGGATCTCGGCATCGAATGGGCTGGCAAAGACGTCATCGTCAACCAGCTCATGAAAGACATGTGCTACCGCCCGACCCCCGACTTCCTCGGCTATTGGTACGACCATTCGGGCGAGGACTTCGACTGGCTCGTCGAGGGCGCTGATTTCGAGGTGCTCACGAGCACCGCTGCCGACCAGCAGACCGACAAGCCCAACTACATCCGCCCGAAGTGCTTCCCCGCGCTTGAGGGCTACGACTACAAAACCGAGTACTACCCGTACTTCCACGGCACCATCACCACGAACCCGAACATGCAGTGGACGCTCGACGCAGGCGCGGCGAAAGCCGAGGAAATGGGTGCCGAGCTCATCTACTCCACGTGGGGCGAGCAGCTCATCGTAGAGGACGGCAAGGTCACCGGAGCCTACGTGCATGACGCCGACGGCAACTACACGCAGATCAACGCGAAGTCCGTCGTGCTCGCCACCGGCGACTGGGGCAACAACCAAGACATGCGCGACTACTTCATCCCGTGGGCTAACGAGTTCGTGAGCTTCTACACCACGATGGACGCGGCAGGCACCATCGGCAACACCGGCGACGGCCACCTCATGGGGCTTTGGGCCGGCAGCCACATGGAGCTCGGTCCCCATGCCCCGATGACCCATCACATGGGCGGCCCTCTCGGCGTCGACGGGTACCTGCAGCTCGACATCAACGGCAACCGCTTCATGAATGAAGACATCCCCGGCCAGAACATCGCCGACCAGCTCTCGCGTGTTCCCGAGGGTCCCGAGGGCCTGCGCTCCTGGCAGATCTTCGACAGCAAGTGGCCCGACGAGATCGCGCATATGCCCGACGGTCACGGCTACGTGAACCACTTCGTCCCCGAGGATCAGATCGACCAGTACCAAACCGTGCTCGCAGGCTTCGGCTTGGGCTACACCACCAAGGAAATGGTCGAGGGAACCCAAGGACTCATCAAAGCCGACACGATCGAGGATCTCGCAAGCCAGATGGGACTCGACGCCGCAACGGTGAAGGCCTCCATCGATCGCTACAACGAGATGTGCGCCGCCGGCCACGACAGCGATTTCGGCAAGGATTCGCGTCGCCTGTTCCCCGTGTCCGAACCGCCGTTCTACGCGTACCCGTTCGGCAGCGCCGGCATGCTCGTCCTCATGGGCGGCCTCGAGGTCAACAAGAAGCTCCAGCCGCTCAACGAAGCGGGCGAGCCGATCGAGGGTCTCTACGCCACCGGCAACGTGCAGGGCGGCCGCTACCTCGTCGAGTACCCGGTTACCGTCGCGGGCATCTCGCTCGGCACCGCGCTCTCCTTCGGACGCCTTGCGGGCATGAACGCCGCCGGCAAGGAGATCGAGGCGACAACCCAGGCGTAACACTGCCTTACCCGAAGCCGTCTGTAAGCGACTCTTTTCCCTCACATGCTTGAGGACGGCATGCTCAAAGCCCCGAAGCCACCCTTTCTCCCAGGCTTCGGGGCTTGTTTTTGCCCAACTTCCTTCGTTAGCACGCCCGAAAACGCCCGTAACTAAAGCTGGCTTTACTTAGCGGGGTTTCTCGAGCGGCATTCCGTCTTTCCCGAGGATCTCGACCGCCTCGCCTCGCACGAGAATCGCCTGGTTGTCATCGATAGCCCGCAAAGGAAGGCCGTCCGCATGCGCGGCGAGTATCTCCTCGGCAGCTTTGCCCATCTCCCAGTTTCCGCAATGCGGCACCACGAAGAAGTCGACAAGGCCCAAACCGGTATAGTCGTCCAAGCCGGGCGCCTTCTCGACGCTGTCCATTGCGGCAGAGTACCCGATGTCGGGCGCGACGACGATGGCACCCGCCGATTCGCCAACGTAGAGCTTTCCCTTGTCGATCTCGCGGACCAGCAGTTCGTCAGTGCCGGTTCTGCGCAGCTCCTGCAGCAGGTAGAACGTGTTGCCACCCGAAACGTATATGATGTCGGCCGCTTCCAACTGAGTCTTTGCGGTCTCGTACGAAACCGTCGCGACATCCAGCTCGCCAACGGCAAGCCCCATGCTCCTCAGCACCCACTTGCTTATCTTGGCGAAAAAGCCCAAGCGCTCCGCCTTGCTTGCCGTGGGAACGAACGCAACGGTTTTGCCCTCGAGGTCGGGTTCGGCCGTCCTCAGCGTTTTTGACACGTTCTGAAACATGGAAACCAAGAGCATTCTTTTCATAGCAACCTCCGGGCACCAGTATACGCGCCCGAAAGAAAGGCGGCGCGGCAATCGAGAAGTCCGTCCGACCTCGCAAAGCAGCTGCAACAGCCAGACAGCCGCCAGCCGCTCGGCGCCCGACCACCCGGCGGCGGCANGGGCTGCCTCGAGGCTGAGCCCGTTGATGTCGGCTATGCCCTGGCTTTGCAGATACCCCGTGAACAGCCCTAAAACGGAGAAGATGCCCGCAACCAGCCCGAATCCCACCATGATGGGCGTCTCAACCGACGTCGAAGCCGCAAGGCCGTGCCGGGCGGTGTGCCGGGCCAGATACCAGGCGTTCCAGCGCTTCTGCGGAACAAGCCGCGTCCATGCTTCGAGCAGCGCCGAAAAGAGCGCGGGCGCTAGGGGAGCAAGCGTAGCCACTACGAAAAGGGGCATGAAAAGCGACCAGTTCATGGCCTCGTCCGGACCCGATTCGATCATGAAGGAAACGAACCAGCAGGTGCAGGCCGCGAGCCCCGCGAACAGGATGACGCGCATCCACGTCATCCCTGCGCGCTTCGGCTCCGGGTCGCGCAGGGCGACAAGCGGAGGCGTTTTCCCTGCGCTCCGTGCGCCGCGCAGGCCCCCGAGCAGAAACACACCCGCCACCACAAGCCACACCACGGGCATCAGAGATGCATCGACCTGGGGCGCCACACCGAAGAAGGCCTCCTGCGAACCGGTTAGAACAGCGAAGATCGGTCCAAACGTGGCAGCCGCAAGCACCGTGCCGCACGCGGCACCGAGCACCGCCACCACGGCCATCTGGATGAGCACTGCTGCGCTCACCAGGCGCGGCCTCACGTTCGCCAGCTGCCACAGCGCATAGCTCTGCCGTTGCGCGGAAACCGTCAGGTTTGCCGCCGACGCGAGCACGGCTACCGCCGCAACCGACGAAAACGAGACGACGACGGGAACGGTTTGCTGCAGGCCCTTGAACAGAAGCTCATCGCCTGCATAGAAGTTCGCAGTCGCCTGAAACGACGCAGCCCAGCCGCCGATCAAGCCGCAGGCAACCGCCACCAAAAAGGCACCGACCCACGTCGTTGCATGGTCGCGCAGATCCGAGAACACGAGTCCGATCATTGAGAGCCTCCCATCGCCTCGAGTATCTGAGCCGCAGTAGAGCGGCCCATAACCCTGACGACCTGCCCGTCCTTCAGTACGAGAATACGATCCGCCAACGATGCCGCCTCAAGATCGTGGGTTACCACAACCACCGATCGCCGGGGGTCGTCGGCTATTTTGCGCAGCATACCGAGCACTTCGCGGCCGTTCTTGGAATCGAGTGCGCCGGTCGGCTCGTCGGCAAACACCACGTCGGGGCGCGCTGCGAGAACGCGGGCAATGGCCACGCGCTGCTGCTCGCCGCCCGACAGATCGCCGGGGCGGCTCTTCTCCCGCCCCCTGAGCCCTACGCTTTCCAGCACCGATTCAACCTGCTTCTTCGCAAGCGGCCGACCCGCTAGGCGCGCAGGTAGCGAAACGTTCTCGCCAGCGCTCAGCGACGGAATGAGGTTGTACGATTGGAAGATGAAGCCCACATGATCTCTGCGCATCTTGAACAGGGAGTTTCGACTCGCACGGACAACCTGCGTGCCCATCACCTCGATCGACCCCGAATCCGCGGCCTCCAGCCCCGACAGGCAGTACAAAAGCGTCGATTTGCCCGAACCGCTCGGCCCTACGATGCTCACCATCTCGCCCGCCTCAAGGGAAAGGCTGACACCTCGCAAAACCTCGGTCACCCGCCGTTTTCTCCCTCCCCCCGTGCTGAACGACTTCTTCACGTTTTGTGCAACGATGGTGCTGCTCATGTTTTCTCCTTTGAACCACATCGGGCGGCGGCGGTCGGCATGGCGATGCCCGGGCGCCGCTGCGCAGCCGAAACGCGGGGGTGCGCTCGGGACGGCAAACCAGACATGGCTGCGCCCGCACGAATGCCATGCGACTGCGACGAAGCTCTACTCGCGTCGAAACGCCGCCGAACCCCTATGCATACTGATAGATTTTTCTTACCGAATCCGCTCAAGCGGACTAACCGCGCACGCAAGTTCCCGTGCGCAACCGAACGCCTATTTGCCGCTTCGCACCGAGCGATAGGCTTTGACAACGCCGCAGAAGATGCCGCCGATCGGCCACGCCAGCCAGAACCACCACCGTGCGTTCAGGGCCGGCACGAACAACAGAACGAGGCCGACAACCGTAGACAAGCCCATGATGAGGGCATACATGCCGTACGTGCGCTTCGCCTGGCGAGCGCGCGATGCGAGATCATCGTCCAGGGCGCCGATCTGCGCCTCGTTCATGCCGCGCAGCGATTTCTCGTTGTACCGCCCGACGTCGCAGCACGATTTCACGAGATAGCCGTGCACGATGAAGAACACCCCGAGCGCTGCAAAGAACAGGGGGACCGACCCCGCAAGCCACGGGAACGGCTGCAGCACGATGGTTGAAGCCAGCCCTGCCATAACGAGGGCGATACCGGCCACAAGCCCCGTCGAGAAGGCCTTGCGTGCCTGGCTCTTCTGTTCAGCCGCGTAGAAATCCTCCACAAAGGGATGCGACCGGCGAAACTCCCTGCGCGCGAACAGTGCCGGCACGATGAGGGCGATCCCGACGGCGGCGCCCACCAGCATGAGCGCGCTCGAGTAGCTCTGATACGCCGATCCGGGCACCAGCGTAAGGCCTGCAAACAGCACCGACAGCGCCGCACCCGCAACGATCACCGCGATCCCCAGCGGGAGCTTCCAAGCGAAGGTGCGCATCGCCTGATCGTATCCCGTCACGTCCTGCGGCGCGGCGCGAGGCGGCATGCTCGCAGCGGGATTTGCCGGACGGGCGGTCATGTCGCCGAGCACCAGTTCGTCGAGCGTGCACTCGAACAGCTCGCATAGCCTGATCAGCTTGTCCATCTCGGGATACGCGCGCTCGGCCTCCCATTTGGAAACGGATTGCCGACTCACGCCAAGCAGCATGGCAAGCTGCTCTTGGGTCATGTTGCGCGTTGCACGCAGATGTTGTAGGTTGTCGCGAAAGCTCATAGGTCCATCCTTTTGCGGCGCTCGATTATCCGAACGGCAAGCCTTGCACTCGCCCGCATCTGCATTCTGCGATGTAATGATACGCCATCGAACGAGGATTTCGGGATCGTCATCCCGAAAGGCGGTGTGTTTGCCGAACCCCATCATGGCGATAGGACGACCCCGGCTCAACCAACTTGCGGCTGCTTTTTTACAAAACCTCTGCTACTCTGCGGTTGCAAACCGCAGGTCGGAGCGTAGCATACCGCATCTGGTCAAAACTTTTTCCAGGGAGGGCATTCCCCGTGCGCGGGCGGCATCCCATAAGCGGAAGGCAGCCCAAGAGGAAAGCAGCCCTGCGCAGCCGGCGGAGTCGCCCGGAGCCCTGCGCAGCCGGCCTCGAGTTTCACGAACCCGACTCCGAATGCCGGCGATGCGCCGCAGCTGCGGCTGTTTATCATCGCGCGCGAATCGCACTCGTCCCGCTAGACCAAAATCGGCGGGCTCCGGCTTGCTTGAGGGCAAGGTCGCTCGAAGCTGGCAGAAAAACGAAGTTATTCGTCGATCGAAGGGCCGAACGCCGTGAAGCTGGGGGGCTCCGCTTTCGGGTCGAAGAGTCCTCCCAGCTCAGCGAATCGGATCCAAAACCGGTCGCGAAACGGGTGTCGAACGATGACGAATAGGGTCGTTTTTCTGCCACGTTCAGCCGATTCCAGCAAGCCCGCATCGCATTTCGGCGCGTACAACGCCGACGCAAGGCGCGTGTATCGAATCTGAAAGCACGCGGGCGCCGATGGGCGCAGGAGCCGATGACCGCAGGCGCCGATGCATGTAGATGCCGATTTCCTGCTTCATGCCGAAAATCGGAAGGCGCGCTCTGACGCCCGAGAGAGCCTCTAGCCCCAGTCGGCCCCTAATACAACGAGGAAGTCGCCCTCAAACGCATAGGTTCCATCATTGAGCTGGGCTTTGCCGACACCGATCGTCGTAGCTATATCCTTGGCCTCGTTGGCCTGGTTCGCATAGTTGTAGATAACGATGGTCTGCGAGTAGTCGAACCCGTCGGCGTTGCCCGTATCCACCGTGTAGCCGACGTCCTCGAGCTTGGCAGCCGCCTCCGAAGCAGCGCCAGCGATGCCGTTGCCGTTCCTGATGGCGATGTTGCCAGTCTTCGGGTCGGTGATCGTCTGACCGCCCGACGAATCGGTGCCGCCCCCGGTTTCTCCGCTACCCGTCGATGCGAGCACGGTACCCGACAGCTCGTCGACCACATCCTCGGTCGTGGGCGGCAAGCCCTGGTCGACGCGGCTCATCATCTCTTTCCAGGCTGTCATGTTCGTGTATTCGTACCATCCGCCGTCAACGTAGGCCGAGGTAGTCGGCTCCATCGCCGAATACAGGTCCGTCGAAGGATCGAGCCCCTGCATCGCCTGGGCAAGACCGATGATGTCGAATACGCTCAAATCGGTGGTGACGTACTCCGACAAGGCTTCCACGGTGCTTGCCATCGTACCGATGTCCGACGCGAGGATCTTCTTCGCGATCGCACCGAGCACGAGGCGCTGATTCGCCGCGCGATAGGAGTCGCCGTCGCCGTAATCGTCGTACGCATGGCGCGCGCGGCACAGGATAAGCGCCTGGTAGCCGTCGAGCGTCTGCAGACCCGCGTCGAGATGGCCGCCCGCGTCTTCGTCGTTGATCTCCATGGGAACGTCAACCTCGACGCCGCCCAAAGCGTTCACGATGTCTTTGAAGCCGTCGAAGTTGATTTCGGCGTAGTGGGAAATAGGCACACCGGCCAGCTTGGATACGGTTTCAACCGCCATGGCCGGACCGCCGATCGCATAGGCGGCGTTGAGCTTGTTCTGCCCGTACTCGCCCATGTCGATGAGCGTATCGCGATGGAGCGACACGAGCGTGACCTTATGGTTGCGCGCGTCGATGCGCGCAAGGATGATGCTGTCGGAACGAGTCGGATCGCCCGCGTATTCGGCCGACTCGGCTCGCTCCGCAGAGCCGTCAGTGCCCATGAGCAGCATGTAGAACGGCTCGTTCGCAAGATCGGTTTCCACAAGCTGAGCGCGAAGATCGCCGTCGATGCCATCGGAAAAATTCGACGTGATGTTGTTCAGATAGGCAAACGCCACCCCGGCTCCCCCGAGGCACACGACGAGAATCGCCGCCGCAACGAGGGCGACCACCTTCCGTCGCTTGCGTTTCTTGCGCTGGCGGGTGTACTCGGCCTGGGATACACGGCGGCTGTAACCGCCGCCTGAACCCCGTGCATCATCCCCATCGGATTCGGACGTGCGGGAATACTGGCTATAGGAAGGCTGCCTTCCATAAGCGGAGGGATCAAAACTATCGTAACGGGACGATCCGCCACGTGTGCTGCGGCGTGCAGTCCCCCGCTGATCGGGATCGGCGGAAGCGGCTCTGCGCCGTGCGTTGCTTTTCCTATCCATCATGCCAATCATTGTGCCTGAGACCCGTTGGTGCATGCAAGGTGAATCGGCTGTTTTTAGGAAAACGCCACAGGTTCGAGCGGTCGAACAATCCGTTGCCTTTCAAGCTGATCAGCCGATTGAGCAGGTGATTTTCAAAATCGAAGCCATCGTTTGCCGCCGCTAATGCTCCTTGCGCAGCAGCACTTCCGATACATGAAATGCGCACAACATCGGGGGGGTGGGCAGCCCTGTTGGGAAGCCGTTATCTAGCGTACGCCCAACCGCTTGACCATGTAGTCGTTGGCAGCGATTTCAACCGCGTCGTCGAGTGGGCGGAGCGGTTCGGCCTCGATGCCCATCCGAGCCGCCCGAACCTCAAGCGCCCGGGCGATGAGGTGATCGGCGATCTCGGGGTTCTTACCCAGCAGAGGCCCGTGCAAGTACGTTCCCACCACGTTGCGGTATAGCACGCCGTCGCTCTTGTCGGTATCGTTGTTGCCATGGCCGCCAGACGATACCACTGCGCCGAGGGGCGTGAGCCCCTGCCCGAGAAACGTTCTTCCCGCATGGTTTTCGTACCCGACAACCGGCCGCTCGGCGATCGGAGAGCGCAGCACGACATTGTCGATGAGGCGGTCACGCGATCCGTCGGCGCGCTTCGTAACCATATCGACGATGCCCAGACCCTCGACGCTCTCGTCGCCCAAGAGCCATTCGCTTCCGAGTATCTGATAGCCGCCGCAGATGGCGAGCAATACCCCGTCGGCCTCGACGTAAGCCGACAGATCATCGCGCATGCGGAGCAGCTGCTCGGAGGCAAGCCGCTGCTCGCGATCTGGGCCCCCACCGAGAAACACAATGTCGACCGCAGAAAGGTCGATCGTTTCGCCGTGGTTGACGGAGACGATTTCAACAGGCATCCCCCGCCATTCGATGCGCTTCGCCAAACATTTCACATTGCCGCCGTCGCCGTACAGGTTGAGCAGATCCGGGAACAGATGCGCTATCCTCAAAGACTCCATGGCTCCTACGCCCCTTTCCCGTCGCTGCCGCCATCCTGCGCAATCAGCCTCACAAGCTCGCCGCGCACAACGGGCAACGCCGTGTAGTTGGCTATCAGATAGAACCGGTAGTCGGGCGAAAGCCCCGCGGTCTTTTCGAGCATGTCGGCGGGCCCGTCGATGAGTTCGGCGGCAATCCCCGCGTACTTCAGACGTACCTGCAGATCGTTTCTCCTGATGCCCCCGACGAACACGACCAGATCGTCCGCTTCGGCAAGCTCTTCGAAATCGATGTCCCATATCCACGAGACATCGCGCCCATCGCCCTCCTTGTCGTTGAC
This sequence comes from Raoultibacter timonensis, assembly GCF_900240215.1. Classification (GTDB taxonomy): domain Bacteria; phylum Actinomycetota; class Coriobacteriia; order Coriobacteriales; family Eggerthellaceae; genus Raoultibacter; species Raoultibacter timonensis. The sequence continues at coordinate 2,340,636 of NZ_LT964679.1, forward strand.
GAAGAACGCCACCGCGCGCGGCCCGGCATCCTGCGCGATGATCTTGAGGTTCTGGTTGAAGCCCGTCGGATTCTTTGCGAGGTTGAGCAGGATCGGGCGGCCTGCTGCCTCAAGGTTCTCAAGCCTGCCGTTCTGCGGATCGAACGCATCGAGCGCGCGTTGGAACGCATCGGGCGGGCACCCGAGCAGATTGGCCGCCGTAAACGTCGCAAGCAGGTTGTACACCATGTAGGCACCGGTTGCCGAGGTTCGTACGTCGATCGACGTCCTGTCGTCGGTTCCGGCAGAAAAAACGATGCCGTCACGCCCGAAGCGCACGTTTCGAGCCGCGTGATCGAGCACAGGGCGGGCGAAGCCGCACTGCGGGCACCGGTATTCGCCGAGCTGCCCGTATTGCCGATACGCGTATTCGAGCATGGTCGAGCACATCTGGCACATCTGGGCGTCGGCAACGGTATTCTGAGCCAGTCCCATGTCTTCCGCCACGCCGAAGGCGATTGCCTTGTTCTTCGCCTTTCGGACTATGGCCTCGCAGAGCGGATCGTCGGCGTTGTACACGATCACCGTATTCGGGGAGGCGGCGAGCGCACCTGCGATGCTCTCTTGGATGCGATCGATCTCTCCCACGCGGTCGAGCTGATCGCGAAACAGATTCAACAGCACGAGGTAGTCGGATTTCAGCTGAGGCAGAACCTTTGCAAGCCAAAGCTCGTCGCTCTCGAACACCGCCCAATCGGATTGGTCGCCGTGGAGCAGCGCCGTGGCGACACCGCTGTCGAGGTTTGCGCCCGTGCGATTGCAGATGACCCGCATGCCCGCGGTTTCGAGCGCATCGGCGAGCAGATTCGTTACCGTGGTCTTGCCGTTCGTGCCGCACACGACGACCGACCCGCGATCGAGTTTGTGCGAAAGGTCGGCGATGAGACGGGGGTCGACGTACAGCGCGATCTTGCCGGGAAAGTTAGCCGCTGGGCGCTTGAACACGTTTTTGAGCCCCCAAGTGCTCAATGCGCTGATCCCGCGCGCGACCGTAAGCTGCAACCCCATACCGGTTCCTTTCTCGTTCGGAGCATCAAGTATAAACGGTTCGTTGAAGTGCTCGCGACCTTCATACAATTTTCAGGTAGAATGGGAAAGAGGCAGGTACAGCCCTGCGCCAATCAGTTATCCGTACTTGAACAATGCACATGCTCGCCGAGCTGTTCGTCAGGAACGAGCCGAAACGATGCCGGAAACGCCACACAACCGCTCAAACGACCGTCCCCAGCAGGGGCGTGGTCGGAATCCCCGTTCCTCTGAAACGGCGCGCTTCACCGTCGACGGGCGTCCCGAACGCCGAGCGGGCAGTGCAGCCGACCGTTCGGCAAACGCGACACGGCAATCGCGATCGGCGCATTCCCCCCGCGAGGCCGCTCCCTACGGTCGCGACGCCGACGCCTACCGCAGACGCGTGCAGGCCGACCGCACCTCTCGCCCCGACCCACGCGGCAATACGGGACGATCCGAAAGACAACCCGCTCCGGCAAACGCCCAGCGCGCAGCGCGATCGCACGCCTCCTATCGAGACGATGATCGCTACCGCGCGAAAGCACCGCGCGCAGGATCGGGGTTTCCCTGGAAGCCTGCACTCATTGCAGCCATCGCCTTCGCATGCATCGTCGGCGGCGTTTTCTTCTTCATCCAAACGAGACCCATCGCGATAACCGTCAACGGAGAACAGCTTGAGCTGGGCGGCAGCAAGGATATAGCCGCCATCATAGAGGCCGGCTACGCAACTCCCAAAACCGGTGATTTCGTTGCCGTCGACGGCGAGGTGCTCGAAGCGGGCAAAGGCGAAGCGTTCACCGCTTACGTGAACAGCCAGAAGGTCGACGATGCGAAAACGGGACTCAAGGCCGGCGATGCAGTGACCATCGCCGACGGCGCCAACACCGTAGAACCTTCGCAGGATACCGTCGAGCCTATTCCGTTCGAAGTGGTTCAGGAAGGGAGCGGGCCGCTCCACGTGATTGACGGCGAAGGCGCCGATGGCAGCAAGGTTACGAAGGTCGGCGACATCTCGGGCAAAACCTTCGTCGAGGAAAACGAACCGAAAAATCCCGTTTGCCGCTACTATTACCCCGATACCGGCGGCGAAAAGGTAATCGCCCTCACGTTCGATGACGGCCCCTGGCCCGACTACACCGAGCAGGTTCTCGATATCCTCGCCGAAAACGACGTGAAGGCCACGTTCTTCACCGTCGGCGATCGCATCAACGAGAACGGTAAAGCCCTCGTCAAGCGAGCGCACGACGAAGGGCATCAGATCTGCACCCATACGTTCGACCACGCAAGCGGCGACGGAAAGGGCGTCGACCTGGGCCTCATGTCCGCTGAGCAGCAGATCGAAGAGGTCACCAAAGGCTACGACGCGATACGCGATGCGCTCGGTACGGATCCGAGTACGGTCATTCGCACCCCCGGCGGAAACTTCGGCGCCGACGTCCAGAAGAACCTCAGCCCCCACATCTCCTCCGAAATCGGATGGACCATCGACAGCGGCGACTGGCGTCTGCCGGGAGCCGACGCGATAGCCGAGCAGCTCAAAAGCGCATGGCCCGGCGCCATCATCCTCTGCCATGACGGGGGCGGCGATCGCTCGCAGACCGTCGCAGCCATCCGAGAGGCCATCCCCTATCTGAAAGAACAGGGCTATACGTTCATCACGATCGACGAAATGCTGGAATACCCCGCAAAAGACGTTTCGTAGCTTCGTAGCTTTGTAGCCAAAGGCGCTTCATAACCAAGGATGTTTCGCAATCAAGGACGTTTCGTGACCAAAGCGGAAAGCCGAAGACGGAAAAGCCTCCGACCCGCATGACGGATCGGAGGCCTGCCTATCGACGCCATGCCTACTCGAACCAGAGGAGGATAGCAACAGTGACGTAAGAACCCTAAAGAGCAGAGGCGTCGATCGAGTAAGCTTTCTTTGCACGCTCAGCGTGCCATGGCGGTGCGGCATTGGGCTTGTGGCTGCCAACCCGCGCCGCCATGGCACGCTGCCGCCATACAGCGGCAGCGCGTCGGGTTTACTCCTGCTTCATATCGAACAGGATGTAATGCGAATCCCTCGAAGCCGTAAGCACGATCTGGCTTTCGCCCGTGATTTCGGCCGCATCGCGCTCTTGGAGCTCGTTGCCGTTCACCGAACCCATGCCTTCGATTTGGATGAGGTAGGCCTGACGACCGCGCGCGATCTCATAAGCCGCTTCCTTGCCCGCATCAAGACTGATCACCGAGACATTCATGTCCTGATTGATCTTGACCGGCGCGGAGCCGTTCTGCCCCGAAGCGATCTGGAGCCACGTATTCTCGCGGTCCTCCCACTTGAAGTCGTAGTCGCCGTAGTTCGGCTCGTAGCCCGCAGCATCGGGCAGAATCCATATCTGCAAAAAGCGCAGGGGCTTGTCGGTGCGGTTGAACTCGCTGTGCAGGATGCCCTTGCCCGCGCTCATGTACTGAACCTGGCCCTTGGTGAGCGTTCTGCCGTTTCCCAAACTGTCCTTATGGGTGAGCTCGCCGTCGACCACGTAGCTGATGATCTCCATATCGTTATGAGGATGGGTCGGGAACCCGCCTTGCGGATCGAACACATCGTCGTTCACGACGCGCAGTGCACCGAACTGGATGTTGTCGGGATTGTAGTACTCGGCAAACGAGAAGTGGAACAGACTGTGCAGCCAACCCCGCTCGCTTTTGCCCATCTTGTTATGATCGATAACCTTAATCATGTCATGCCTTCCTTTCAATGCCGCCCGCATGCCCGACTTTGTGCAGCAACCCGACGATGGTTTCGATGTCGTCGTCGCTCAAAGCAGCCAGGGCTTTGTCGAGCAGCCTCATATGGCGGGGAAACACCTCTTCGATAACCGTTCGCCCCTCGTCGGTAAGCTCGACGATGAACGATCTGCCGTCTTCGGGATTCGCCAAGCGCGTTGCGTAGCCTCTCTTCTCGAGGTTGCGCACCACGACCGTGATATTGCCCCCCGTCGACAACACCGCTTCGATAATTCCGTTCACCGTAAGCGGGCCTTTGTGCAGGAGCGCCTCCATCACCTCGAACTGCGTAAACGTGAGTCCGTATTCAGCAACGAGCCTCCTGCTTTCGCGGTGGGCGATCTCGTAGCTTCTGCTCAAGGCGATTACCAGCGCTCCATCGAGCCGTTCCCGCTTGGCCGATAAACCCTGCGGCGGCGCGTCGTGCCGGACTCTCGCCTCTTCCATCGATTCCGCCTTTCGTTTGCCTTCCATTGGAACTTCCTTTTTGCGCTGGAAACAATTTATCACTAATTAGTACTAATAGTCTATATTGATACTAATGCCGTTACATTTACGTCATAGAGGCAACACGCCACACACATAGAAGCAGGTCGAACAATCGCTATTCAGAGCTCCGACTATGCTTCGAAGCGAGTTTAAGAGAAGTTTTAAAAGAGGGAACCCTGCTCGGGAGGCGCCGAGTACTCGTAGAGCACTTCCCCAAAACGATAGTCGACGAGATGCGATACATAGTCCTTCAAAGAGGCAGCGTACACTCTGCCCTGTTGGCGCATGAGCGCGAAGGTTCCAACCATGCCGACGCATTCGCCCGCCACCATCGTGGACGACGGATTGTCGGGTTCGTTGATCGATCCGGCAAGTACGGACTCGTCGCGACTGTAGTACCGATCAAGATCGATGGGATCGGTCGGCTCCAAGCCAAACGTATCGCGTACCGTCTTGCGCATGATGGCCGAAGCTTCGGCATGATCATGGGTCTGGGTGGTGAGCAGGCGGTATTTCACGCTCGGCAGCAAGCTCTCGTAGATTCCCTGCGTCGAGCAGAGCTTCGCCTCCCACTCCCGGGCGGCATACGCGCTTTCGCATTCCTTGAGGATCATCGCAGAACGGGCACCCTGTTCGAGCAGCCGGAGCTTACCGCGGGCCGCCGACGTGATACCGACCTTCAAATGCCGGGGAGAGAAATAGGCAAGGTAGACGATATGCGGGGTATCGTTGTAGGCGCGTTGCTGAGCGGATATGCCGCCGCCGTTGTAGAACGACGGATTAAAGCCGGTTTTGTCGGCGCAGGCCGGGCAAGACGTTTCTTTGTAACCGTCGGGAAGCTCCTGGCGACGCTCGCACATCTCGCGTTCCTGCGTCATGAGGTTGTAGGCGCCTACGCAAAACCGTTCAGGGTGCTTGACGATCGTGAACGTTTCCCCCTCGATAGAGTGCATCGTACGCGTTCCCTCATCGAGATCGTCAAGCGCGATGCGGGGTCCGTCGAACCCGACGCCGAGCCACGAGAGCATGTGCCTTCCCAAAGCATATCCTTTCCGAACGGGTAACCTAAAGCGGCGCCGCAGCTGCAGCAGTGTCGGCAACCGAAACAGCATCGATCCGCAAGCCGATTCGGCAAACGACCGGCAAACCGAGCCGTCGGTTCGTCCGATGACCAGGCAGCGCCCACTTAGTAATCCAAAGTTTACTTTTAGCTATATGATAGCTAATTCATCGCCTTTACGCTCGCCAATCATGAAACCATCATGAGAACCGCGTGCCTGCTGCCGCCATTTCTCGAGACTGCGCCCGCAAGGAAACTCAGCCGACGCCCGTGCATTGAAATGATTGGCCTTTCCCGCTGCGAGGCTGCGGTCAACCAGCAGCGAGCACCCCGCAAACGGCAGATAGCGGTAGGCAAAACGGTAGGCAAACCGCACCCGGCGAAGCTGCGCCGCGCAGCGAGAACCGATGACTAAACGACTCCGTCTTACGCCCGAATCCAGCCTACTCGAACCGATCCACGAAATGCCAGATGACCGCTGCGGATGTGGGTGTGCAGAGCTCGCCCTCGAGCAGCTCGCCGCATACGGGGATGCCGCGAGCGATGATCGCCGCCGTTGCGGGTGCGGGGATGTCGAGCTCACCGTGAGCGCACCGCACCTTCCCGCTGCCGGTCTGTACGGGCGTTGCCGTGATTGTATCGGGATCGAGCGCCTCGATGGCAAGCGCTATGGCGAGCACGTTTTTGACTGCTTCGCCGTTACCCACCTCGTGGAAATGGGTTTGCTCGACCGCGCAGCCATGCGCGGTCGCCTCCGCCTCGGCGAGGATTCGGTAGACCGCGCGCATATCCTGCTTGACGTGCTCGCTCACCGCAAGGCCGTCGATCGTCGCAAGCACTTCGGCAAGATCGTGATGGTGCTTATCGGGAACGCCCGCCCGATCGGCACGCTCGGTGATCACGGTGCGGCTTTCGAGCGGCAGGCGTCCGAGCAGGTCGCTGAGAATATCCCGTCTGCGCGCCGTCTTGGTAAAATCGAAATGAAGTTCGCCCATCTATGCTCTCGCTTTCACGTGATTGATCATATGCGCCTGGTATCCAGCGCCGAAGCCGTTGTCGATGTTGACGACCGAGATTCCGCTCGCGCACGAGTTGAGCATGGCGAGCAATGCAGCGACACCGCCGAAGCTCGCGCCGTATCCGACGCTCGTGGGCACAGCGATGACCGGGCACGATGCCATGCCGCCAATCACGCTTGCGAGCGCTCCCTCCATGCCCGCCACCGCCACAATCACGTTCGCATCGGCAATTTCTTCAGCATGGGAAAGCAGGCGGTGAATCCCCGCCACCCCAACGTCGTAGAGGCGCACGACGGCGTTTCCGAGCATCTCGGCGGTGATGGCAGCTTCTTCGGCGACGAAAAGATCGCTTGTACCTGCCGCCGCCACGACTACCGAGCCGTTGCCGTCGGAATCGGGCGCCGTACCCACGATGCCGATGCGCGCGATGGCGCGATAATCCAGCGTCGGCACGAGCGCGGCGTCAACCGCGTTCGCCTTTTCCTCGTCGAGCCTGGTGATGAGAATGCGGCTCTGCCCCGCCTCGATCATCGCTTCGCAGATGCCGATAATCTGCTCGGCGGTTTTACCCTCGCCGTATATCACCTCAGAAACGCCCTGGCGAATACCCCGATGGTTGTCGACCGAGGCGTACCCGAGCTCCGTCACCGGCGCAACCTTGAGCACGCGAGCGGCGTCGCCCGGGGTAACGCTGCCTTCGGCAACCCGCTCCAAGAGTCGCACCATATCCTTTTGTTCCATATGCAACCGCCTTCTTCCAGGATTGCGAAACGCGCCGTGCGCCCCCGCAACCCGCTGTTTTCCTATCGTGCGGGGCGATTATCCCCGGTGGCGGGCACCGTTCCCGTGCGCTCTATACCGCTGCACTCGTTTTCGCCGCACCTCATCCCGCTTCGATCCGCCCCGCTGCTTCCATCCCGTCACGCTCCGTTTCGCCGCGCCTCGCCTCGATGCGCACTGCTCCGCCGCGTTCCGCCTCGCCGCACCTCGCCTCGTCGTACCCCGACGCGATATGGCCCAGACCGTGCGCCACTCGATCGAGCTCTTCTTGCGTAATGAGCACGCCTTCAGGCACCTTCGTGGCGTAGCACGAGAAATTCGGTTTATCGGCTGTCGAAAGCCCGATCGCACGCGAGCGCACCCGCACCTCTTCTTTCGCGAGCCCCGCTTCGCGCAATGGCGACACCACGCCGAGCTCATCGAGCGCCCTGAACCCAGGCCTGCGCGAGGGGTCGTCGCTCGCATTCGTGCCGTCGACGAGCACCGCTCTGCCGTCGCGGGCCATGTGGTCGAGCACCGTCCCGAAGATGAACCGCTTGCAGAGATAGCAGCGATCCCACGGATTCGCACAGATTTCGCCATGCGAGAGCACATCTGCTTCGATCAGCTCGAACTCGGCCCCCGTCTCGGCAACGATGCGGCGCGCATCATCGACCTCGAACGTCGCCTGAAACGCCGTCTTGACCATGTAGGCTTTTACATCGACGCCCGCAGCCACCATCTCGGCAAGCAGATACGACGAATCGCAGCCACCAGAAAACGCGAGGCCGTAGCGAGCCCCAAGGTCGAAAGACAACGCGCCCGCTTTGCCAGCAACGTTAGCCGCTGCCGGCGAAACGCCTGGAACCGCATCCGCCGAGTCGGATGCGCGCCCCGCCGCGGGCACCATGCCCACCTTGCCAATTGCTCCGTTTGTCATACGAGAATTCTCCATACCATCATTATTCCGAAGTCACCTCTGTGATGCAACGCAGCGCATTGAGCGAGCGGGGATATCCGACGAAAGGAACGAGTTCCGTCACCGCTCCCACGAGCACCGAGCGGCCGTTCCCCACGGCGAGGTTGCCCCTCGCGTGCCCCGTAAGCTGCGGTTCGCAACCGCCGAGCGCAAGGATGAGCGCAAAGGTAACCAGTTCGCGTTCGGCCACATCGAGCCCGCCGCGGGTGTAGTAATCGCCGAAGCAGTTCGCCGAGAGGAACCGCTGGATGTGGAGCTGGTCGGCGGGAGCGCTTTCGTAGGCCGCATCGATCGCCGGGCCGAAGATGCCCCTCTGTACGGCCAACCCCTCGTCGAAACGCGTTTCGGCATCGGTCGTCGCCTGGCCGGCAAGCGGCAGCTCGATACCCCGTTCGGCGAACACCTCGTTTGCGGCGACGATGTAGTCGTAGGCCTTCGCCATCCCGACGTACGCGATCGCGTGATACGAGATCTCCTTGGCTTCAACAGGCGTCATGCCCGCATCGAGCGCATCGGAGAGCATCGCCTTGTACACCGTGACCGACTGGCAGGCTATGAGCGCCGGGAGCAGCACGAGGTAGCGCGTCTTTTCGTCGAGACCGCTTTCCGCGCGCGCATCCCCGAACGCGAACCTCTCGAACAACTGCACGAGTTCGGGATCGGTTCGAGCAAGATCGCCGCTCGTTTCAGAGAACAGATTCGAAATGCAGCCCATGGGCCTATCTCCTTCCCTCGCTTGCACGGCTTTACTCGAACAGCTCTTCGGCCGCATGCATTTTTCCGATGATGTCCACCCCGAACGGGCAGTTGGGCTCGCATGCGCCGCATTCGACGCACTCGCTCGCCCTGTGTTCGAGCAACTGGTAATGGTCGCGCAGCGTATCGGGCACGGTTTCCTGCGGAAGAGCCAGATCGACGAACTTGTTCACCTGGGCGATGTCGATGCCGCTCGTACAGGGCGCACAGTGCCCGCAGTACATGCAGCTTCCCTGGATCGAGCTGCGCGGACCGCCCGCGATGATCTCGCTGTAGTCTTTCTCCCCATCGGTTGCCTGAGCGTACGCGAGCACCGCATCGACCTGCTCGATCGAGGCGAGCCCCACCGGCACCGTTGCAACCGCAGGACGCGTCAAGCAGTAGTGGATGCACTGCACGGGCGTCATGGCCCGGCCGAACGGCGAACGCGCGCCGTCGAGCAGCATGCCCGCTCCGAGCGCCTTCATGACGGTAACCGCCACGCCGCTCGTCTCGCAAAGCCGGTAGAACTCCTCGCGCTTCGGGTCGATGCCCGTGAAATCACGGTCGTAGGCCTCTTCGGTGAAGAAGGTGTTCACATCGTCGGTTGCGGGCAGCATGTCGTAGGCGGGGTTCACACTGAACAGGATCACGTCGACGATTCCGGTCTTCGCCACCTCGATTGCGATATCGGTGTTGTGCGTGGACAGGCCGATCGACCGGACGGTACCCTGGTCCTTGAGCTTTTTCGCGTACGCGATGAGCGGGCCGTCGAACACCGCGTCGAAGTCAGCCTGCTCGTCAACGTAATGGATCATGCCGACATCGACGTACTCGAGCTGCATGCGCTCGAGGAAATCGGCAAACGACGCACGGCACACATCCATGTCGCGTGTGCGGTAGTATTGGCCGTCCTTCCACGCCGAGCCGATGTGGCCCTCGACCACGAAGCTCTCGCGCGGGTAGCGCGCGAGAGCCCGTCCCACGTTGCTGCGCACGTCGGGGTTCGAATTGTAGATGTCCACGAAGTTGATGCCGCCCTCAAGTGCGCGGTCGATGATCGCCTCGCATGCCTCGTAGGGCTTGTTCTCGAAGCCCTCGCCGCCGATCCCGACAACGCTTACCTCGATGCCCGTTCTTCCCAGTACTCGCTTTTCCATATCCTCGTCTTTCGTCTTCGCTGAATCGTCTGCACCCATTGAAACCCTTGGAGCGCACTCCAAGTCAAGAGGATTCGAGAAGAAACTTCGGGAAAGCACGGCAGGCCACGGAGGCAGTCGAGCTATTTGGCGCTCCCGCTTGCCGCACGTTTCGCCTTGCGCACGAACGGCTCGAGACTCACAATGGCGATGCCGAGCCAGACCAAGCCGAAACACGCCGCGTGCGCAAGCGTGAACTCCTCCCCGAACAGAAACACGGCCGCAACGAGCGCGAGCGTGGGACCGATGTACTGCATGAATCCGAGAATCGTCATCGACACGCGGTTTGCCGCCGCCGAGAAAAGCAACAACGGCACGGCGGTGAGCACGCCCGCACCTGCGAGCAGCGCCGCCACAACCGCGGGGTCGGTTGCCGCCATCGCGGAGGGCATGGCCGGCGTCAGCTGCCAGATGGCGGGAAACGCGAAGCCCAGCGCGAGAATGCCGATGCCGATGATGCCCGTGATCAGCGATTCGAGCGCCATGCCGGGCAGAGCCGGATAACCGCCCCGCTTCTTGACGGTTCCGTATATGCTGAACGTGATCGCGAGGGCGAACGAAATCCAGATCGCGCCTCCATGGGCCACGATGAAGAACACGACCCCTGCCGCAGCAAGGGCGGTTGCCACCTTCTGCCCCGGCGTCAGACGCTCCTTGAACACCACGATGCCGCAGAAGATGTTCGCCAAGGGGCACAGGTAGTAGCCGATGCTCGTTTCGAGCACGTGGCCGCTATTGACCGCCCACACGTATATACCCCAGTTCAGCGAGACGATAAGCCCTGATGCGAAAAACGTTCGCAACGCGCGGCCCTCATGGGCGAGGTACAGGAACTTGACGCGCTTCACCAGCACGCAAAGCGCCAAGATGAACACCGCCGCCCACACCATGCGCCAAGCAAGCACCTGAAATGCGGGCACGCCCGAGACGAGCTTCCAGTAAATCGGCATGAGTCCCCAGATGACATGGCAGAACAAGGCTTCGAGAAAACCTGTTCTATCGGTATGCTGTTCTTCTTGCACCACCGCTGCCGCACCCCTGGTTCATCGACGATCGAAGCAGACAGCATACCCGTTTTCGCAATTCTTAACAAACCTCGAAATCTCAATGCACGCCGATCGAGCGTATTAATCGATCGGCTGCAGAACAGACGGACCAAACCCGCATCGATCGGGCATGGCCGCCCATTCGATCGCGCGCGAAAGGCAATCTTTACGATTTCCTAATACTGCCTTGACGTTTTCCGAATACCGATTTTGGATCATAGTTGCATGCCGTTAATCGAACCATCATGCAAGGAGTGCACCATGGAAGCCACCGCGACAATCAGACAAGCCGAGGCAGCCCCCGCATCGTCTCTCAACCTGCCGCTTCTCTTCTGGCTGTTCGTCGTCGGCTCGATCGCGGGACTCGCGATCGAAACCGTCTACCATGCGGTCGTCTTCGGCGGATACGAAAGCCGGGCGGGCCTCGTCTGGGGGNATGCCGGGCAGAGCCGGATAACCGCCCCGCTTCTTGACGGTTCCGTATATGCTGAACGTGATCGCGAGGGCGAACGAAATCCAGATCGCGCCTCCATGGGCCACGATGAAGAACACGACCCCTGCCGCAGCAAGGGCGGTTGCCACCTTCTGCCCCGGCGTCAGACGCTCCTTGAACACCACGATGCCGCAGAAGATGTTCGCCAAGGGGCACAGGTAGTAGCCGATGCTCGTTTCGAGCACGTGGCCGCTATTGACCGCCCACACGTATATACCCCAGTTCAGCGAGACGATAAGCCCTGATGCGAAAAACGTTCGCAACGCGCGGCCCTCATGGGCGAGGTACAGGAACTTGACGCGCTTCACCAGCACGCAAAGCGCCAAGATGAACACCGCCGCCCACACCATGCGCCAAGCAAGCACCTGAAATGCGGGCACGCCCGAGACGAGCTTCCAGTAAATCGGCATGAGTCCCCAGATGACATGGCAGAACAAGGCTTCGAGAAAACCTGTTCTATCGGTATGCTGTTCTTCTTGCACCACCGCTGCCGCACCCCTGGTTCATCGACGATCGAAGCAGACAGCATACCCGTTTTCGCAATTCTTAACAAACCTCGAAATCTCAATGCACGCCGATCGAGCGTATTAATCGATCGGCTGCAGAACAGACGGACCAAACCCGCATCGATCGGGCATGGCCGCCCATTCGATCGCGCGCGAAAGGCAATCTTTACGATTTCCTAATACTGCCTTGACGTTTTCCGAATACCGATTTTGGATCATAGTTGCATGCCGTTAATCGAACCATCATGCAAGGAGTGCACCATGGAAGCCACCGCGACAATCAGACAAGCCGAGGCAGCCCCCGCATCGTCTCTCAACCTGCCGCTTCTCTTCTGGCTGTTCGTCGTCGGCTCGATCGCGGGACTCGCGATCGAAACCGTCTACCATGCGGTCGTCTTCGGCGGATACGAAAGCCGGGCGGGCCTCGTCTGGGGGCCGTTCTCCCCCATCTACGGCACGGGAGCCGTTGCGCTCACCATCATGGCCAACCGTTTTACCCGCGTGAACGCCGTAGCCGTATTCCTCGTTTCGGCATTGGTCGGCTCGGGCGTCGAGTTCGCCACGAGTTGGCTCATGGAGGTTTTGTTCGGCGCCGTCGCATGGGACTACAGCGATACGTTCGGCAACATCGACGGACGGGTGAACCTCATGTTCGCCGTCATGTGGGGGACGCTCGGACTCGTTTGGACCCGCCTCGTCATGCCCCTCATCGATCGCGTTGCGGGCAAAATCGATTGGGAGGGTTCGGCGGTTCGCGTACTGAGCATAGCGAGCGCCATCTTCATGGTGCTCAACGTGGCCCTGACCATCCAGGCCTTCGCGCGCGAAGGCGCCCGGGCCGACGACCTGCCCCCCGCAACCCCGATCGATCACTTTCTCGACGAGCAGTTTCCTTCGACGTGGATGCAGGAGCGCTTCGAGAACATGAGCATATACGGCTCCAACCTGCGCTGATGCTGATAAACGCCCGCAGGAAGAGAACGCCGGCCCGATGCGAAGCCCCTTTTCTCCGAACCTCTCCGGTTAAGTAGACGCAGGTCGAACACCTGGTACTCGAAGTTCGATGCGCCGCGGGCCGATGCCAGGCACCCGACGCCCGACGCCTGGCTCCCGATGCTTGACAACCGATGGCTGACAGCTGACGGCTAATGTCCGATGTCCGAGGGTTGACGTCCGATGTCCGAGGGTTGACGTCCGATGTCCGAGGGTTGACGTCCGATGTCCGCCAACCGCCTCCGTGCGAGGAAAAAGCGGCGGGTAGAATAGATGCTAGCTTCCCTTTGCCTGATCGCAAGAATCGGGTAGCCTGAATACGCTCCCAAAACGTCGCACGAAGGCGGTTGGCGGACATCGAAGCGCAAAAAAGAAGACCGCGCTGAGCGCAAAGCCGCAAGGGCCGAAGCGCCCGCCAGCACAGAGCGGAAGCGAAGCCGCCCCGCGTATCCGCTGCAACAAACCCGACTCGGGGCAGCGTTGACGATTCGCCAATAAAGCCTCTGGAGTTTCGCGCCCGATCAGATCGTTGCCGCAGTGGATGAAAGGCCCGCAAGGGCACTCTCATTCTGCGTTACCTCTGCCATACAACGCAGGTCGGGCTGGACACGCCGCACCGCGCCACCTCGGATGAGAGCGCTCCGCTATCTCGATCGATCCCGAACACCACCACCTCGTCGCTGCGCTCGTTCGCAACGGCGAGCATGGTGCCATCGGGCGAGAGCTCCATATGGCGGGGCCACGAACCACCGGATGGAAATGCACCGCGCAATTCAAGTGCGCCCGATTCGGCGACAGAAAAAACGCAGACCTCGTTAGGGCCGCGAACCGAAGCGTAGAGATAGCGCCCATCGGGAGAAAACTGAACGTGCGCAGCAAGCGCTTCGCCCGCATATCCGCTTGCCACAAGCGGATATGCAGCCAACGGCTCCCAAGACGCCAAGCCCGTCTCGCCGAGCCGGTACACGATCACGTGGTTGCCGAGTTCGGTGATGAGCGCAGCCAGCGGAAGCGCGGGATGGTATGCCACCATGCGTGGTCCTTCGCCTGCAAAAACGGGCAACACGCGTTCAGGATTCTCGCGAAGCTCCCCGTCCTCCTCGACCGTGTAGGCCACAAGCTCATCGATGCCGAGATCGACGGCGATGAGCAAACTTGACTCGGGCGCAAAGCCCACCATATGAACATGCGGGTTTTCCTGGCGCTCGGGATCGGCGCTCGAACCTTCATGCGCAATAGGAGAAATGCCCGCCCCGAGAGATCCGTCGGGCAGAACGCGGCATCCAGCGATCGACCCGCTCTCGTAATTGGCTCCGTACACAAACGCTCCCGTCGGATCAAGTGTCACCTGGCAGGTGCCGGCGCCCTCAGCGCAATACGTGCCGGCAAGCTTCACGGACCCGTCTTCTTCTACGGCGAACGCGGACAGGCAAGCACAATCGGATCGCTCGTTGGCAGCAAACAGGCGCCGGCCGTCCAAGAGCAGGTACGACGGGTTCTCCGTTTCTGCATTGGCTTGAACGGCCGAGCACAAACCGCGTCCGGGATCGAGCGCGAGCAGATAGATTCCCTCGGGTTTATCGGCCGATGTGTATGAGCCGACGTACAGCCGACAATCGCTGTGCTTTTGCATTCCTCGCCCTCGTTTCGCTCACCGATGATCGGACAAGCATACGCTCGTCGCCGACCCCGGCGAAAAACCGAAACGAGGGCTTTACCGTTTGGTCATTGGCACGTTATGGGAGCTAGGCAGCCCAGCGAGCCGCAGAGCCAACGCAGAGCACGCGGGATGAGGGGCGGAACACGCGGGCACGTGGGGGCACGCCGGGCACAGAGTCCGGGTGGGCGCGAAGGCACGCGGGGGCGAGGGGGGGGGACATGCGGGGACATGCGCAGGGCAAGGAGGTCGAATGCGGAATGCAAACGCGGGAGACGTGGAGTATCCACTGCCCGACTCCCGGGCAGTGCTGCACACATGAGCCCAGAGACCTGTTTTTACGTGTTTTTGCTCGTTGTGTTGTACCTGAAGCTTAGGCGTTCAAACGCTCGACGCGCTGAGCTGGGCTTACGTGAAAGCCGCCTAAACGACCTCAGCCGTCCGGTCGAAATCGAGCGTGAAATGGGCTCCAAACGCAACACAAAGGACAAAAACACGTAAATGAGCTGTCGCAAGACTGCCATCGGCACGCCCCCATGTCGCCTGATGGGGATTCGGCGTTTCGGATTCGGTGTACCGGGTTCGGTGTATCGGGTTCAGCAGGGATCGGCGTTTCGGGTTCAGCAGAAATCGGCGTTTCGAATGCTGCAGAGTTCAGCAGAGTCCGGCGGCACCCGCCGAGGCTGAGCGGCTTCAACCCGCTGCGCGCATGACCATGCGCTTAACCTCGTCACGATATTGAGGCCGAATCAGATAGTACGCATACGCCTCGAGCACGGTTTGGAATGCCACGCCGCGACCGACGATCTTGAAGTACCCGATGCCCGTCTCCCCGTGGAGCATTCGCACTTCGTCGTCGGTGAAGATAACGGGGTGCCCGGACTCATGGTCGAAGAAATCGGCTTTGCTCGCCACGCACTCGAACGGGCGCATCCGGCCGCTTTTCTGATCTTCGCTGTTGTGCAGATAGTGTTCCTGGCGATGTGGGCACCGATACGCGCAGAACTCATTGACCATAATCTCGACCTTATCCTTGTCCTCGATGGTATCGATGAACGCACGGTCTTTGTTGCGGTTATAGTTGAGCACCACGTAGTCGTAGCGCTTGGTCATGCAATTGATCTCATCGATGTCGTCGATCGCACGGGTCGTAGAAAGCACGCACCGCATCCCGTAGCGGTTGCGCACATAGTCGCCAACATCATCGGAATACACGATCGCCTCGCCGCCGTAGCGACTCGCTGCCTGCAGCATGACATTGAGGTACCCATCGGCAAGATCGTCCTCGCTCGCGAGCATATTCGTGAGCGTCAGCCGCGCTTTTACGCCGTGTTCGGCGAGCAGTGAGAACGTCTCCTCCATTTGCGACGGCGTGAAGCGCTCGCGGATGAAGGCGCGCCCGCCGTTCAAGGCGCACCCGGGAAAGCAGCCGTACACGCTGTCGATGGCAACACCGTCCTGAAAACAGGCGGGCTGCTGTTCGATCAACCGAATGAAGAACAGGTTCAGCCCCAAACCCACCGTGAAATCCGGTAGCGTGTATTTCATCATGCTCAGCACTCCTCGTCGCATCCGTCTCAGGCGGCCGGCTGACCGACTCCCGAGGTTAGAACATGCACATTTCCAGATCGTCGCCCAGCATCGCATGCACCTTGTCGAATGCCGATGCAGGCCGGCTCGGTTCCCAATCGGGCTTCTTCATCGCGTAGCACACCGCTTGCCTTCCCATGAACTGTGCAATGGGAACGCAGCCGCTCACCTCAATGGCATTCACCGGGCAAATGCCCTCGCACAGGCGGCACTGCACGCAAACACTCGGGCGGTGTACGATGCCGAACGCGTCATCCTCGTCGAGTTTGGCGATGGCGCCCGTCGGGCAGAACACCGCGCACATCCTGCACGAACTGCACCGTTCGGTATCGATCGCCATCGCGCCGATGACCCGCGAATCCACCGTGTCGGCAACCGGCTCGCCCACATGTTTGAGGTAATTGTACAGGCGAACGCGCCGCGAGGGGATGAAGTGCGAGAGCGCGCCGTCGGCGCCGACCTTGCGATACGCCACGGGAGCCGCAGCATCGACCTCGCCCAACCGAGATGCGATCTCGTGCGAGACCGCATCCGTTGCCGCCTCTTTCGACCCGTCCTTGGCCGCGCGGAGAAAATCACGCCGCGAAACACCTCCTTCCGTCGCACCGCACGATGCATCCGTCCGCCTGGCACCTTCAACCATCACGCGCTCGGGCAGTTCGTCGACCAGCGAAATCGGCATCGCGCTGCCGAAAGCCGCCAGCAGGTTGTGCGCGCTTTCGACCACGGAGCGAGCCATCTCGCCTCCCGGCCCATGCGGGCAGCTTTCGCAGGTGCCGCACACGAGCGTCGTATCGTGGGCCCTGTACGCCGCGATGCCCGCAAGCGCCGACTCGTCGATACGACCGAGGCAGACAACCTCGACTATCTGGCCGGCATCGACAACGGCTCCACGCTGCACCCGGCGACGTTCGGAGTCCGTCCCGCCTTTCGCCGCTCGAGCCGATGCAGCGGCCAGCGCGGCTTCACAGACGATGACGGGATGTCCCTTCGAGCCCGCGATCGCCCGCTTGATCGATGCCGTGAGCTCCTCATCCGTCGGCGTGCGGATCTCGATTGCGCAGGTGGGACAAGCCGTTGCACACGTGCCGCAGCCGATGCAGCGGTCGGGTTCGACCGCGAGCTCGTTGCCGCAGTACGCAAGCGCTCCCGAGGTGCAGGCGTCCACGCAACGCAGGCAGTCGGCGTTGCGGTTGCGCACCGTTATGCAGCGCTCCTCGTGAACGGCGATCTTGTCGCTCTCGATCGAGCCGAGCACGGCTACCAAGCTTTCGATAATCGACATGGCGCTACCTCGTTTCTTCCAGCGTCGGATCACGGAGCACCGCAGGCTCGACAGACTCGCCCGAACCGGAAGCCCCGCCTTGCACCAACACGACGCTGCCCGGACGCAGGTTCTTGCTCGGAATCAGCGGGAATGCAATCGAGCGCTCGGGACATGCATCGGCGCATGCGCGGCACTTGCTGCAATCGTTGAGCGTGGTTTCACCTGCGGCGATGTCGTGCAGGTTGATGCCTTCGGGACATGCCTTCTCGCACAGGCTGCACGCTTTGCCCTGCGACTCCTTCAAACACGTGCTCGCATCCACCTGCGGACGAAACATCTTGTTCGGGCCGCTGAACAGCGAAAGCAGCGCGCCGAGCGGGCAGAAGCGCTGGCACCACTTCGGCAGAAACACGATCTCCGCTACGATGATGGCAGCGAAGACCACGATCGTCCACGTGGTTTCGCCGAAGGCGAACAGGCGCATCCCGAGCAGCACCGTCGCAAACGTCAGTCCCACGGGGCACACGAGGCAGAACGCCGGGAAGCCGAAGACGAGCGTGGAGCCGAGCGCCGCAGCGAGGATGCCGTGGCGGCTGTCGATCTTGATGCCCTTGGCCATGCCGCACGGCGTCTTGCACGTGGCGCATCCCGTGCGCCCGATGGGCTTTTCGGCTTCGCCGCCTGCGCCCCGCGACTCGGCAGTACCGACGTCCACCGCTGCCTGCGATCCTTCGGCAGGCGCGAGCGTCGAATCCTGCAAGCTTTCGGTACCCGCAAGCCTTGCATCACGCTGGCTTTTGCTCGTAGCGCATACGCCATCCCGCTCGGGGGCATCGCCCACTGCGCCGTCGTGCTTCGCCGCACCTTCGCCGACGTTTCGCTTCGCACGCTTTTCCTTGCGCTTGAGCCCCGCCATGAAGTGCACGGGGCACACCCACGAGCAGAACACCTTGCCGAGCACGATGCACACGACGAGCACGACGATGACGCTGATTGCGGCGAGCGGGATGAGCGTCTTCTCGGACAACATGACCAGCAGCGCTCCGAGCGGGCACAGCAGCGTGATGGACCCGAATCCGATGCCGCTCAGGTTGCCGATGCCCGCAGAGGTGAAGTAGCCCACTGCCACAACGGCGAGCACTCCGAGCATCACGACCAGCCGAATCCGCAAACTCGTTTTTCTCTTCACGGCTCTATTCACCCGCTTCCTCGGTCGGCACGACGATGATGGCGCGATCGGTCGCACCCGCCGTGATCGATCCCGCTGACAGCGATATGCACACGAACTCGCACGCGCCGCAGCCGTTGCACGCCTCCGTATCGACGATGGGCACGTGATCGGCACCGAGATCGAGCGCCTCGTACTGACACGCATCGACGCACTCGTGGCACCCCATGCCCTTGGCCGCCAAGCACCAATCGCGGTTGAGCACCGCTTTCCCAATGATCACCTGTGCCGAATCGACCTCTTCGAGCGCATGCGTGGGACATGCGGCGATGCACTTCGGGCCGCCCGGTTCCATCTCGCAGAAATCGCACCAGCCGCCCTTGAAGTTCATGCGCGGCGTGCGGGCGTTGAGTACCCCATGCTCGATGTGCCCGGGGGCGATCGCGTTTTTCGGGCACACCTCGCGGCATTTCTCGCAGTGCAAGCAACCGCTCACCAGGTGCGCTTCGTCCTGGCCTCCCGGCGGGCGAAGCAACGTCTTGCTCGGCAGGTACTTCGCGCCGCCGAGACCCACGAGCGCACACGCGCCTACGGCGCCGATCGCGAACGTGCGGCGCGACATACCCGTCGCCTTGCCCGTGCGCTTTTCTTTCGCCACGCGCTCGCTCATCACGCGATCCCTTCTACCAGGCTCTTCTCTTCAGGGGAGCCGGAAGCATCCGAGCGATAGGAATCCGCCGCGTCCGGGACATCCACCTGAGCGACGCTGGCGGCGTCCGGGGCATCCGCCTGAACGACGTCTGCGACGTCCGGGGCATCCACCTGAGCGACGTCTGCGGCATTGAGGTCTGCGGCGTCCGCGCCAACCGCTTTCTCGCTCTCGTCCCTACCGGACAGCACATCGTCCAAGAACTCCAGATCGTTTTGCAGAAATCCGCTTGTCAGCTTACCGAGGCCCCGATAGAAATCGGTCCGAGGGAACTTCTGCATATCGTCGGCCATCATGGGATACCATGCGAGCAGATGATCTTCGAGGAAGTTCTTCTGTTGCAGAAGATGCTGCGCGCATGCATCCTCGTCGCCCGCTTCGTACGCCTTGAGCGCACGTTCGGCGAGGATCTGCTCGAACTCGAGCTCGAGGGCGATGTGATCCTCCCCTTCCTTCCAGTCTTCCTGCTTGTCGAGACCGGCGGCGTGGTACAGCACGAGCACCTCGTCGCGCGCATCCTGCATCATGAGGCGCTTGGGGCTCGTGTACACCGATTCGAAGGGATAGGCCGCTGAGTAGCCGTCGTTGCCCGATCCGATGAACGCGCGCACGAAGTCGACCGCGAGCTCGGTGAGCACCGTGCCATCGGCCTGGCTCAGATACGTGCAGATCATCCGATAGCCTTCGTCGACGAGATCGTTGCCGGTGTTCGCCGGAAAGCGCATAGCTACGAGCGTGTCGTAGAGCTCCTGGTCGACCTCCGAGCGGAATAACCGCGAGAGGAACTGGTAGGTGGCCATGCGGCCCTGCAGTACAGGGGAAAGATCGATGTCTTGAACATGTGTCATGAGTTAGCTCCTTTTCGCTTCGAAAACGCCCGATTCAAGTACGGCGCGGCCCAGGTCGGTGACGACCCAGGCATCCCGCCAGCGCACAGCGCCTGTCTCCTCGAGCCTGCCGAGGAAGTAGCCGCAGAACCGGCGCGGCTCCTCGCAGAGCGGATCGTGGTCGATCGCCTGGTCGAGCTCCTTGGTAGGGCAGCCGCCCTCGCGCCCCGCAAGCTCGAAGATGCGTTCGTAAAGCGGCAAGTAGCGTTCCTCCTCGGTGATCGTCTGCACGATGAGTTTCTCGCTCTTGCGTGCAGCAACGACATCGAGACCCTCGCGCGTTGCCCGGTAGAGCGAAGGCGGCGCGGGCTTCACCACGATATAGTCGTCCGCAGCCGTGGCGGATTCAAAAGCGGCTCCCTGTACCCCGGTGTCTCCCGAAACAGGTTCGCCCTCGACCGAAGCGTCCGCTTCCGCTCCCAAGCGCTCGAGCGCTCCCGCGCGCACGAGCAGCTGTACGATCTGGGGGACGTCGTATACTCTCGTCTTGGTGGGGTACGCCGCCTCGACATCGGCGACGACCGTATCCATGTCCTTCGGTTCGTCGGCGCAGCATTCGACGGCACGCAGGATACGGAACTGCTGCCCGGGAATGCCCTTGAGCAGCTTGTCGATGCGCACCGCCGCCGGCAGCTCTACACGCTCGGGCACGCGGGAAAGCTCGGCATCGGGAATGGGCGGCAGGTAGTCGGTTTCGGGTTGCTCATCTTCGCCCGCCAGCTCGAGATCAGCCAGCGGATCGAAGTCGTCGTCGATTACAAACACGTCAAGATCGCTCATGGTAACCAGTCCTTTCACAGGGTCGTCGAAGCGTAGAGAACACGGGTTTCGAGTTCGCGCGGAGCATCTTCGGGCACGACGAGCGCCTCATCGGACACATCGGCGAACTCCGAAGGGGTCACGGCGGCGCAACGAACGCCGTCCTTGACGTAAACGCGAGAGGTTTGCATGGAAAGCACGCTCGCATTTTCAAGGCGATCACGGGTGAAGCGCGAACAGACCGTCTCGTCGCGAGCTGTCTGGAGCAGATCGA
The DNA here is from genome assembly GCF_900240215.1 of Raoultibacter timonensis. Taxonomy (GTDB): domain Bacteria; phylum Actinomycetota; class Coriobacteriia; order Coriobacteriales; family Eggerthellaceae; genus Raoultibacter; species Raoultibacter timonensis. The sequence goes on from NZ_LT964679.1 coordinate 2,362,041, forward strand.
CGAACAGCAGCCGTTCGCGAGCCAACGCCACCCGGCGGTGGTCGACCGTATGCTTGTCGTCAACCGCATCGAGCGCAGGAAGAAACCCGTTCACGAGCCCCGTAACGAACGTGACGGCAGCGCTGCGGCCATGGCAGTACCGGTATGGGGCAATCGTCACGGAGCCGCACGGACGGATGTCGTCCGAAACGCCGAATGCGCAGCGGGCAAGACGCTCGATATCGGCATGCGCGGCATCGCTGCCGAGCAGCTCGACCGCGGATGGCCCAAGCGGCATGTTGTGCGCCGCGAACAGTTCAACCGCTTCGTCCCGCCCGATCGACGAGCAGGCGGCGCGGAGCTCTTCGAGCTCGTCGAGCGGCGCATCGAACTTGCCGAACACCGTGGTCGCCCGTTCGTCATCGGACACGGCGCGCAACGAGGCAAGAGCCTCAGCCACCGTGCAGTTGCGATCGCGCGCATACGCCATCAGCTCGAGGAACGCATCGGAGCGCAGCAGCCAATCGCCCAATCCGAGCCACGAGCGCAGCGCGGTGATATCGTGCGGATCGAGGTAGAGCTTGAGAAACGTCGCCAGCTTGATTTCACCGTTGCGGCCCTCGGCACGCGGATCGCCCTTGATCTTCACCGAGCCGCGCTCGAAGTTCGACGGCACACCGATCTCGGCCAAAGCGGCTTTGATCTGGCTTCCCCACGTGGGGTTCGGCACGGCGACGAGCACATCGCCCGGAGGGGTGCCGGTAGCGAGGCGCTTCCGTACCGCCCGGGCAACGAAAGCGAATTCCGCTTCGGGGCTATCGAGCACGACGCTCTTTCGCGGCGCAACCCGTCTCTCGGTTTCGAGCACAAACGACGCATCGCACGATGCCGCAAGCTCGTCGAAACCATCGAAATGAGGATACGGCTCCTCGGCGTTCGCGACGGGCAACGCGCTTCGCACGGCGACGAGGCCCGACGTGGCAAGGTAGCGGATAAGGCGCTGCGTTGCCTTGCTCAGAGAACCGTAATCGTCGACGATGAGCGCAACGGATTCGGGCTCGATACCCGCACCGACAAGCCCGCGATACGCCATCGACGGTACCTCGCAGGGAAGAAGCGCTTGGCGCACATCGAGGTTTTCGAGGAGGATCGCGTGCACGGTCTGCTCCTCGGAAGTAACGAGCCAGCCGTCGTCCTCATCGGCCGTATCGCTTATGCTCTTGTAGAAGAATTTGAGCATCTCGCGCAGCCGGCCCGGCTTGAGCCCGCTCACTTTCACGTCTTCCATGAGCACGTCGTGCTCGTTTTCGTCGAGCACCCGCGCACTGCGTCCGACGGCACTCTGCACGCGCGGGTCGGCCATGGCTTCGAGGGCGAATTCGCGGGCGGTCACCACCGCATCGCCGCCAAGCTCGCGGGCGGTCGCCACCGCATCGCCGCCGAGCCCATGATGCGAGGCAAGCGCCGCGCGGTAACGAGCAGCAGATACGTCATCGGGGCACACGATGCGAGCGGGCGTACCGTTGTGAACGAGGTGGGATGCCTTTGCGATGAGGGCGCTGATTACGTCGTCGGACGCACCGCGTTCGACGCACAGGCATGCGCCGTCTTCCTGCTCAAGCAAGGCTTGCGTCAGCTCTTCGACTGACGTGATTGGATAAGCACTCATTTGCGGTCTCCATCCTAAACAATCGGATGAAGCCCTCTGCTCCGAAGCTCCCCAGCTTCATGTTCGTGCTTTCAATGCTGCCAGTATGCCCGACCCGTCGAGGGGCGTCTACGATCATTCCGAAACGGAATAGACCAAATCGAGCGCTTCCTGCTTGCCGCCTACCCCGATCTTACGGTACACGCGGCCGAGCAGCTCGGCCACCTCGTCGCGCGATAGGCCGAGTTCGGCTTGAATCGCCTCGAAGCCGCTTTCCTCGAGGTAGAGAACCAATGCGCCGACCTCGCGCTCATCGAGCGCGTACTTGCTCGCCATCCTCCGGCACGCGCACCGCAGGGCCGTATCGCGCCGAACGGGCATGCCCTGGGCGTGCTCCGTGAAACCCGATCCTGCACGGGACGCGCGCGACGCCGACGCGGGCTCGACCCCTTCGTGGGCGCTGCGCACGAGCGCCTCGGTTTCCGCAAGCAGGTTTGCGAATCGCAGGGCTTGGGCGTAGAGAAGCTTTCCCGCCGCGGTCATCGAGATGCCCGACCGGTCGCGCACGAACAGCTCGGCACCGAACTCGCGCTCGAGCACCGCCACATGCTTGCTCAGCGTCGACTGGGTCAGATGCAGCTCGCGTGCAGCCGCCGTGAAGCTGCCCCTGTCGGCAACCCGCACATATTCCTGCAGGTACGTCGTCTCCATCGCCCGCTCAGTCCCTCGTCCGCTCCGGCGCATCGAACAGCTCTTCCACAAGATCGATCAATCCCTGGCGGTTCTCCACGCCCACTTTATGGTAGATATGGCGAATATGAGTGCTCACCGTACCGGCCGAAATAAACAAACTTTCCTGAATGCGCGATATGGTCCTGCCCTGCAAGAGCAGCTGCAGCACTTCGGTCTCGCGCGGCGAGAGCCCGTAGCGTTCGGCAATGAGCGCGCCCGGATCGATCGGATCGGGTCCGCCTTCCGCCTCGCCCGCTCCTTCGCCCGTCGCAGACACACGCTCGAGGCCGTCGGCAACCACCACGGCATCGAGTTCCCCGATGCCGACGCGGATCAGATCGATCTCGGTGAACAGGAACAGATGGGATACGAGCAGCACGAGCACCGCCACGACTGTGAGCACCGCGAGGTTGAATTCAGAAACGCCGACCGCTTCGATCGTATGAGCGCACAGAGCTCCGAGCACTTCGCCGCCGTACAGGGCCACGAACCCGAGCCCGATAGCGCGGGTCGGACCCACGTTGAAGCTGCGCGACACGTTGATGCACACGACGCACAGCGCCGCGGTGAAGCATCCGTAGCCTCCGAATATGAATGCAGTCGAATACGTGCTGTTATCGCCCATGAACGGCGTGAACAGACACCCCGCGCACAAGAGGAGCATGGCGAGGCGATACGTGTACGAAACGCTGTCTCGGAACAGAAACACCGCGATGAGCGCCGTTGCAAGAGCGGCCAAAAAGCCCGCCAAGAACAAATACGTTCCGTATATGTCCTGCACCGCGTAGGTCTGATAGCCCGAGAGAACGTCGAAGAACCCCTCGATCGCCCCGAACAGGGCGGCTCCGAGCAGAGCCTTCACGAACAGGCCGATCGTCTGGCGGGAGATGACACCGCGCGGCGCGGAAGGAGCCTGATGCTCGTTTCGCTTGAGCCTGAGCAACAGCAGCGCCGATGCGGGCGGCAGCAGCACGATGGCGACATCGGCCGCGAGCGGCGGCACGATCGTCAACGCGAACGCGATCACGAACGCCGCGCACATGGCGCATGATATCTCGATGAGGGCGAGGCGACCTCCTCCCCCGGAAAACACCTCGATCCAGGCGAGGAAGAGCACCGCGGAGCTCGTGCCGGTCATGATGCTGCTGATGCCGAGCATGAGCATGCCCGTCGTGGTGGTCAGATCGGAGAACATGGTGAGCACACTGCCCGCGCACATGATGAGCGCCGCTCCAACGACCACGTAGCGGCTCGACCCCACGCGTTCGTCCCGGGGCACGAGGATGGCGATGAACAGCATCGTGACTACCATGGCGCACAGCGATACGAACAGGTTGATATAGAGCGATCCTCGCACATCGGAAGAAGAAAGATAGGGAACGATACTGTAGAAGACCATGAGCACCCAAACCCAGTTGAGCGAGAACCCGGCCACGCGTTTCAGCGAGACGCCCCGGCCCCAAGTCTCGCCCCATGTCGTTTGCAGACCGCCCATGCCCTCATTCTCCCCTGAGTCATGCGAAAACAAGCCTTTCCGACCCCTTATCGGATAGGTCGATTATAGGGAATAGCGCACCGACCATGATACGGCCTGTACTATTCTAATTTAAGAATAATTGAAGTAGTTATCTATTGTTTTTCCTGTTCAAAGGCGGGTCAAGAATTCTCATGATACGAAAATCATAAGAATTTATGATGCGGTCCATCCCCGTCTCCCAGGCTTTGCCCGATGTACGAGGCCCCATCGGATCCGTATGGTTGCTTCGTCGGCCGAGCCTGTGCGCTCGAAGTCGGCACAAGACGAAAACGAGACGAGAAGCAAGGAGGAGGAGTATGGGTAACCTGACCATGTCACGACGCTCGTTCGTCAAGACAGCGGCTATCACCGGTGCTGCGGTTGCCGCGTTCGGCGCTTCAACGCACACCGCGCTCGCCGAAGATACGTACAGCGTGGTATCGGGCAACGACACCGTCGAAGTGAAGTCGTGCTGCCGCGGTTGCGGCAAGATGGAATGCGGCGTCAAGGTCATCGTGCAGAACGGCCGCGCGATCCGCATCGAGGGCGATGAGGGCGCGTTCCAGTCCATGGGCAACTGCTGCACGAAGTCGCAGTCGTCGGTTCAAGCGGCGTATCATCCCGACCGTCTGCACTACCCCATGAAACGCACGAACCCCAAGGGCGAGGAGCCCGGTTGGCAGCGCATCAGCTGGGACGAGGCGATGCAGACCATCGTCGACAACTTCCTGGAGATCAAGGCCAAGCACGGCGGCGAAGCGATCGCCTGCCAGGTAGGCACCTCGCGCATCTGGTGCATGCATTCGGAATCCATCCTGAAGAACATGCTCGAGACCCCGAACAACGTCGAAGCATGGCAGATCTGCAAGGGTCCGCGCCACTTCGCCACCACGATGGTATCGCAGTTCGCCATGTCGTGGATGGAAACCATCACGCGTCCGCGCGTGTACGTGCAATGGGGCGGCGCTTCGGAGCTTTCGAACTACGACGATTCGTGCCGCACCACCGTCGACGTCGCTTCGCGCGCCGACATCCATATCAGCTGCGATCCGCGTATGGCCAACATGGGCAAAGAAGCCGATTACTGGCAGCATCTGCGCCCCGGCACCGACGGCGCGCTCGCACTCGCGTGGACGAACGTCATCATCGAGAAGAAGCTCTACGACGATCTGTACGTGAAGAAATGGACCAACGCGCCGTTCCTCGTCTGCGAGGATATCGAGCCTTCGGGCTTCCCGACGGTTCGCACCGACGGCTCCTACTGGGACGTGCAGACGATCCTGCTCAAGGAAAGCGATATCGTCGAAGGCGGCAGCCCCTACAAGTTCCTCGTGTACGACAACAACTGGGAGAAGCTCAAAGACGAGGGCGTCGAGCATCAGTACGGCGCATTCACCTGGTTCAACGCTGATCAAGAGGGCAACATCGACGATACGGGCGGCTTCTGGGAAGGCGAGAACTACGATTCCGAGAAGGCGCGCGAAGGCCGCGAGGCGAGCCAGGATCACCTGCTGCCCGGCCAGACGCAGGGATGGCTTCCCGATCCGATGCCGTTCGATCCGGCCATCGATCCGGCGCTCGAAGGTGAGTTTGAAATCGAGCTCAAAGACGGCAAGACCGTGAAGGTCAAGCCCGTATGGGAGTACTACAAGGCGCGCGCAGCCGAGTACGATCTGGCTACCGCCGAGGAGATCACGGGCATCCCCGCATCCGAAATCGAGGCCGCAGCCACCGCCTACGGCGACCGCCTCGATCCGTCGAGCGGCTACGGCAACGGCGGCATCCAGTACATGCTGGCCGTCGAGCACGGCTGCAACGCCATTCAGAACTGCCGCGCGTTCGACAACCTCGTGGGCATCACCGGCAACATGGACACCCCGGGCGGCAACCGCGGCCCGACAATCGTGCCGATCGACGGCGACCTGCAGGGCTTCAGCGCCTGGGCGCCCGGCGCCTCCACGCCCCCGGCCGAGGTGAACGAGAAGCAGATCGGTGCCAAGAAGTTCCCGCTTTTGAGCTGGTGGCAGTACTGGTGCGACAGTCATTCGCTGTGGACCGCCGTGCTCACCAACGACCCCTACCCGGTACGCGCCCTGTGGAACGAGTCAGGCAACTTCATGAGCCAGTCGAACTCCACGACCGCATGGGAAGCGCTCCTTTCGCTCGACTTCTTCGTCGACCTCAACCTGTGGCACACGCCGCAGAACGACACCGCCGACATCATCCTGCCCGTCGCACACTGGATCGAGCTCAACTCGCCGCGCGCGAGCCAAGGATCCGCAGGCGCCATGGGCGCTACCGTCAAGTGCGTGCAGCCTCCCGCCGAAGCGAAATACGATCCCGAGATCGTCATGGACCTCGCCAAGCGCATGAACTGGCAGTGGACGAGCGAGCCCGGCAACGAGTGGCCCGACATCAATTGGCAACTCGACGATTCGATCAAGCTTTTGACCGACGACGAACTCACCTACACCACGTGGCACGTCGAGAACGGCGTTCCGACCTTCGAGCGCCATGGCGTTCCCATGGACGAGGTAACCCCCAAGTACAAGACCTGGGACGAGTACGTTGCCGCCTTCCAGGAGCACGGCTGGTGGCAGGCCAAGGATATCGAGCCGCGCAACTGGGGCACGTACCGCCGTTACCAGACCGGCGCGATGCGCGCACGCGACCGCGTGTGGGCCCGCCTCGACTATACGGCCGGCAAGGGCATCGGCGACTGGAAGCCCGGCTGGTTCACTCCCACCATGAAGCAGGAGATCTGGTCGACCGTCATGGAAACGCACCACCCCGAGAACCGCGACTGGTGGCTGCCCAGTTGGGTCGAACCCCCGCACGGCCCGAAAGACGGCGACCGCATCAAGGAGTACCCGCTGACCGCTACCACCGGCCGCCGCATTCCGGTGTACTTCCACTCCGAGCACCGCCAGCTTCCCTGGTGCCGCGAGCTCTGGCCCGTGCCGCGCGTCGAGATCAACCCGAAAACCGCAGCCGAGTACGGCATCGAACAGGGCGACTGGGTGTGGATCGAGACCGAGTGGGGCAAGATCCGCGAAGTGGCCGATCTGTACTACGGCGTCAAGGAAGACGTGATCAACCTCGAGCACACCTGGTGGTACCCCGANCGTGCTCACCAACGACCCCTACCCGGTACGCGCCCTGTGGAACGAGTCAGGCAACTTCATGAGCCAGTCGAACTCCACGACCGCATGGGAAGCGCTCCTTTCGCTCGACTTCTTCGTCGACCTCAACCTGTGGCACACGCCGCAGAACGACACCGCCGACATCATCCTGCCCGTCGCACACTGGATCGAGCTCAACTCGCCGCGCGCGAGCCAAGGATCCGCAGGCGCCATGGGCGCTACCGTCAAGTGCGTGCAGCCTCCCGCCGAAGCGAAATACGATCCCGAGATCGTCATGGACCTCGCCAAGCGCATGAACTGGCAGTGGACGAGCGAGCCCGGCAACGAGTGGCCCGACATCAATTGGCAACTCGACGATTCGATCAAGCTTTTGACCGACGACGAACTCACCTACACCACGTGGCACGTCGAGAACGGCGTTCCGACCTTCGAGCGCCATGGCGTTCCCATGGACGAGGTAACCCCCAAGTACAAGACCTGGGACGAGTACGTTGCCGCCTTCCAGGAGCACGGCTGGTGGCAGGCCAAGGATATCGAGCCGCGCAACTGGGGCACGTACCGCCGTTACCAGACCGGCGCGATGCGCGCACGCGACCGCGTGTGGGCCCGCCTCGACTATACGGCCGGCAAGGGCATCGGCGACTGGAAGCCCGGCTGGTTCACTCCCACCATGAAGCAGGAGATCTGGTCGACCGTCATGGAAACGCACCACCCCGAGAACCGCGACTGGTGGCTGCCCAGTTGGGTCGAACCCCCGCACGGCCCGAAAGACGGCGACCGCATCAAGGAGTACCCGCTGACCGCTACCACCGGCCGCCGCATTCCGGTGTACTTCCACTCCGAGCACCGCCAGCTTCCCTGGTGCCGCGAGCTCTGGCCCGTGCCGCGCGTCGAGATCAACCCGAAAACCGCAGCCGAGTACGGCATCGAACAGGGCGACTGGGTGTGGATCGAGACCGAGTGGGGCAAGATCCGCGAAGTGGCCGATCTGTACTACGGCGTCAAGGAAGACGTGATCAACCTCGAGCACACCTGGTGGTACCCCGAGGTGAAGGACGCCGGTCACGGTTGGCAGTTCTCTCAGGTCAACCAGCTTATCGACCACGATGCGCAAGACCCGCACTCGGGAACCTCGAACCTGCGCGCCTACCAGGTGAAGATCTACAAGGCGACGCCCGATAACTCGCCGTACGGAAACCCCGTGCCCTGCGACAGCAACGGCACGCCCATCATCCATACCTCCGACGACCCCCGTCTGAAGGAATGGCTGCCGACCTACGAGGGGAGGGAGTAAACCATGACCCAGATGTCCATCATCACCGATGCGAACCGCTGCGTGGGCTGCCTCGCCTGCTCGGTTGCCTGCAAGGCCGTCAACAACGTGCCGATCGGCAATTACTGGAACAAGGTCGTCCGCGTGGGACCGAACCCGATCCCCGGCGGCTCGGGGGATTTCCCCGACGTGTACATGTACTTTCTGCCCATCAGCTGCCAGCACTGCGAGAACCCCGAGTGCGTGAAGGTATGCCCGACCGAGGCATCCCACATCGCCGAAGACGGCACCGTCCAAGTGGATAAAGAGAAGTGCATCGGCTGCCAGTTCTGCGCCATGAGCTGCCCCTACGGCGTTCGCTACCTCAACGAGGAAGAGAAGGTCGTCGAGAAGTGCACGCTGTGCGAGCAGAAGCTCAACCAAGGGGAACTGCCCCAGTGCGTCAGCCAATGCGGCGGCAACGCCCGCTGGGTGGGCGATATGGAGCAGGGGCTCGACAGCTTCGTCGGATCGTTCGATTCCGCCGGCGAACAGCGCAAGATGATCGAGTTCATCGAGCCATTCTCCGATTCGGATATGCACAAGCTGCCCGATGTGGGGAACAAGCCCTCGTTTTCCTACATCCTTCGAGATCATCACTGGGAAGGAGGCGATGAATAATGGAAGCGCAGTGGCCTCTTATTATCTTCACCCTGTTCGTTTGCTTGACCTGCGGAATTTTCGGAGCCATGTCGATCCTGGCCCTGAAAGGCCAGGGAAGGCAGCTGCAGTTCACCTCGCTTATCTCCGCGACGGTATCGCTTGCGATCGGCGGGTTCGGAGCCTTTTTGCACCTTGAGCATTGGGAACGCATCTTCAACGGCTTCGGCCACATCACCTCGGGCATCACCCAAGAGCTGATCGGATGCGTGGCGCTCGCCGTCATCATCGTCGCCTGGTTCGTCGTACTGCGCGGCGGCAAGGAGATCCCGAAGGCGCTTGCCTGGATCACCCTCGCGGTGGCCGTGCTCATGCTGGTTGCCACCGGGCATTCCTACCTGATGCCCGCACGCCCGGCATGGGGTATCGCGCTCATCGTGTTCTACGTGGCGAACGCCTGCCTGCTCGGCGCGGTTGCGATGTGGCTCATCTCGATCATGAAGAAGGACGAGGCGTCCGAAGGATCGAGCATCCAGTTCGCGCTCGTCGGCTCCGTCGTGCAGCTCGCGGCCATGGCCGTCTACACGATCGCCTGCTCCATGACCAAGTTCGCCGACTTCGGCTTCTACGCGGACCCGACGTCGATGACCACCGCCCCCACGCACGTGGACAGCCTGCTTGCGATCATGGTATCCGGCGACGGCGCGCTCATGTTCTGGTGCTCCATCGCCTGCGCCGTCGTGGCCCTCGTGTGCGCCATCGCGGCGAAGAAGAAGGTCGGGGCGTCCAAGCCCTACATGATCATCGCGGTGATCGTGGCGATCGCCTCCTCGATCCTGTTCCGCGTACTGTTCTACCAGCTCGGCTTTGCAATGGTGCTTCTGTACTGACGCACGAGCGGCACTTCGGTGCCGAGGTCGCAGGGCTTGCCGCTCAGCGCGACCGCCGAGGCCAACCCCGCAGGCAGCTGCCGCCTGCGGGGGCCGGCCCCACCGCACAACGTGCAGCTCGACGGTAGCGGGACCCTCCCCACTACTCTGCTCGTCCCGCTACCGTCGAGCTCGCATACTGCGATACGAGCAGGCACCGCGCAGGAAGCCTTCCGCGCCGAATACGCTGCAATAACCGCTTGCAGACGAAAGGTTGTTTCGCTATACTTCTTGTTCGCGCTTCACTTGTGAAGCGGTGCGCCAACGTGGCTCAGCTGGTAGAGCAACGCACTCGTAATGCGTAGGTCAGCGGTTCGAATCCGCTCGTTGGCTCCAGAAAAAGTGCAGGTCATCGGGGTAAAACCTGGTGACCTGTTTCTGTTCTAGGTGCCCGAATTTGCTACTCACCCGCAAATCTTCCGCAAATGCAAACAATACCCTGCAAAATCATGCCGTTCTCACTTCGATGATGCGCGGCTCGTCCGGCTCGCTCGCGAACAGATCGCCGATCAGCTTCGCCGCCTTCTCGTCGTTCTCGGGCACCGCATGAGCGTACCAGTTGAGCGTTATCGACGCGTCGGAATTCGCATCATCAAGTGACGCGTGTTAAAGCATGGACTAGTAAAGCGCCCGAATGGTGAGCATTTCACTTCCTCCGACGCTTTCTTTATTTAATATGAGCAGAACATTGTCAAGAGGCAATGAAAGGTCGGACCGAGGATTATCCCAGTCTGCCTGGTCTATCTCTACCAGGCTTACCTTCCTGATGACTGCATCCACATCGACGCCCGCTTTTGCAGTTTAATACTCGCGGCGGCAGGCTAGCAGGATGTCCCATACGACAACAACGCATCGTCGTCTGCTATGTTCGCCGCTGGCTTCGCATTTCGTTGCTACGGTTGAGGATCTTGCCTTCGAACAAGAAGAGTCTCCGACTAAGCCATCATGGTGCCGATCACCGTTTCAAAACCTTTGACCTCAAAGCCTCGGAAGGGTTTTACGCGCAGGTTTCTACCTTTCGGGAAAAGCGCCCCGACCTCGGATTCGCTTCTTGGAATGCTTTGCAGCGCCGTCCCGCATGGCGGTGTTCTCGGCACATCGGCACAGCAACGGCGCACAACAGCCGGATTTTCGCTATGATGGATAGCTATCGTTGACTCCCGATAGCCCGGAAGGAACCCGCATGATCACGGTTGCGGACATACTCGCTCTTCCCGCCTTCGAATGGGTGCAGCCCATCGTGCGGTGCCCTGGCGCCGAAGCGCGCGAGGTTCGCAACGTGGGGATTCTCGATTGCTCGCCCGACAAAGACGACGGGTACCTGTCGTACATCCCCGGGGAGTTCATCGTGACGAACCTGGGGTTTGCGCGAGACGACGCCGAGCTGTCCGAACGGTCGTTGCTGGTGCTGATCGAACGCGGCGTGTCAGCTATAGCTTTGAAGAAGGTGTACACCCCCATCGTGAACGAACGCGTCCGCGCGGCGAGCGAAGATGCGGGCGTGCCCCTGTACTTCTACGATGGCGCTTATCACGAAGTGGTGGCGTACCAGGCGCTCGACCTCATTCACCGCGATAGCGAGCAGTCCAACAAGGGCCAGATCCTGGACAATCTGCTTTCGGGTCACGACCCGCTGGCCACGCGCGCCGCGCTCTTCGAGCTTGCAGGAGCCACAGGATCGACCGTGCAGTGCATCGCCGTCGCCCCACGCGCGCTCGACGAATGCTCGCTGTACGCGACGCTCGATGCGCTCACCGCCGTACTCGCGGACTTCAAACGCGATTGGGATGTGGTGGATGCCGTGTTCGCCTTCCGCTACCATGGCACGCTGCTTTCGCTCGTATCGTATACGCAGCCGCCTGCGGGCATGCGTTCGCGATCAGAGGGCGATCTCGTTGCTCGAGTGCTCGCCACCGGCCCGGTCTCATTGGGAGTGGGCGAAGAAACACCTCTCTCCGACGGCGACATGAGCATACGCGAGGCGCTTGCCGCGCTCAAAACCGCACAGATCGAAGGAGCCAACATCGTTCGCTGGGCCGATCTGCACCACGACGCCTTCCGCGCTGCCGCATCCGAAGGGCGCCTGTTCTGGCGCACGGCAGCTTTGCATCGCGCCCTGCTCGAAGAGCACGATGACGCACAAGGCACGGAGCTGTCGGCAACCTGCGAGGCTGTGGCGCGCGCATACGGCGACCTGCGCCTTGCCGCCGAGGCCCTCCATCAGCATCCGAACACCGTTCGCTACCGCCTGCGCAAGGCCAAAAGCGTTTTGGGCATGACCGATTCCCCCGATCGGGAGTTCGCGTTCTTGCTGGGGCTCGTCTTCCTCGACCACACGAACCCCCTGGTTCAACCCTAGAACGGTACGGAAACGGCATTTCCGGAAGGTGCGGCACGCCGTTTTCCTGCCGCGCATCGACCCGGCATCTCCGACACCTCTCATCCCGTTTTGTCCGATCGGCCAAAACGGACGGCCGAACTTTTCCAATCGTCTCAAAGCTCCTGCCCTTTCGACGCGTAAGCTGGTTGCACCGAATAGAAAGGAGAACGTCATGTTTGGGAATTTGAACGAACAGGCCACAAGCGCCTTGCTGTCGTTGGAGTCGGGCGATCTGTCGTACTGCCTCAAGCTTGCGAAGCGCTTCGAGCACATGGGCATCGAGGAGGAGCAGGCCAGCAATGCGCTGTGCACCCTCGTCGCCAGCGACGCCCTCGAAACCATCTACCAGGTGGGATAGCTCCGTACCTCGACCGCCCCTAAGAACGCCGCCTGATCCGTTTATGCAGCTGCAATGCGCAGTTCAGCGATTCGAATCCGTTCGTTGCCTTCTGAAGAAAGAAGCAGGTCAGTCTGAGAAACCAGATTGACCTGCTTCTTTCTTCAGAGCCGCAAAGGCCCCCTGCGCCAGCCGCGTGCGCCAAAAGCCCGAATCGGCCTGCTACCGCTTCTGGCCGATATAGAAAACGTATCCGTAGTGCCGTTTGTATTCCGAGTACAGCTTTACCTCGTGCCGATTCTCCGCAACGAACGCTTCCACGGTTTCGCTGTCGGGGTACTTCTTCAAAAGCCCTTGGAGCGCCGCCTCGCGCGGAGCGAAGTACTTCTCCGTCCAGCAGTATTCAGGCAGCGCGAAGGATGCGACGAACCGATACCCGCATGCCTGCAAAGCGGCAACGTTGTGCTCGACCGAATCCAACCCGCTTCCAGCATCCGACCAGAACCTCTCGATGACCTCGGGGTGCTCGGCTGTCAGCCACGAGGGGCAGGTTACGGCAAGGTAGCCGCCCTTTTTGAGGAAGCCGCGCCAATGAGCGATCCCCTCTTCGAAGCCGATGTTGTCGATCGCACCCTCCGACCAGATCAGGTCGAGCGACTCCCCGTCGAAGGGAAGGTCATCCATCGAACCGACGATTCCCTTCACCCTGCCCCCGAGGCCCTGCTTGCCGGCGTTCTCGTTGAGGACGTCGATGAAATCGGGGAACATGTCCAGACCGACGATGCTACCGGGCACATGGCGGGCGAGCTCCAGCGTTTGCGGTCCGCTTCCGCATCCCAAATCTGCCGCATGCGAGATTTGCGCGAGGTCGCCGAGGAATCCGAGCGCCTTGCACGTCGTCTCGGCGCTGCCAGGACCCTGCCTCTCTAATCCCACATGGGCTTCGATCAGCAGATCCAGTATCGACGGTTGCTTGTTTTCCATAGAACGCATCCTCCTTTTCGCCAAGCATACCATAGCGCCAGCCGCTCGCACCCGAACAACCAGCCAAAACGGTGTCGCCCCGATCGTCGGCACTACGGCGATCAGGGCGATATTCGGCTGCGACGGGCACGGGAGGAGGTTCGTGCTCGCCGCGATCGGATTCTGGGCTACTTGCCGAGGTACTCCTTGGCATCCTTCATGGCCAACCGCCCCGAATTGACAGCCCACGCAGCTTGCGATCCGGGAGCGAACTTCACGTCGTAGGAATCACCGTACAACCCGCCCGCGTCGGAGCCGCCCGCGTACAGGCCGCCGATAACCTGCCCCTCGGCATCCAGCACCTGGGTCTTCTCGTTGACGCGGATTCCACCGCACGTTGTATAGAAGCCGTCGGCGGTCTCGCAGAGCCAGTACGGGCCCTCGTCCATCTTGTGCAGATACTTCGCCCGCTTGCCGAATTCCTCGTCGGCACTCGTATCGTCGCCGTCAAGACCCGCAGCAGCATCGCAGTAACCGTTGTACTGTTCGACCGTCGCCTTGACGGCATCGGCGTCCAATCCCGCTTCCTTGCATACGGCTTCCAACGTATCGCCCACATGGCAGCCCTCGGCCTTTTCGAGCACCGCGCGCGCCTCGGAAAGCGGCGTGCCCGGAGTTCCGAACGAGAACACCTGGCCGTCGGGGCCCCGCTCTTCCCAGCGCTTCATATCGGCTTCCGTGAACAGCGCGAACGTCTTCTCTTGGTTGCGTACGCAAATGCCGGCGCCCGCAAAGTCATCGATCCAGAGATCCTCTTTGCAGAAGCGCTCCCCTTTTTCGTTGAGCCACAGCGTAGGCTGGACGCCCGCCGAGTACGCGTCTGTTGTCCATGTCGCCGAAACCGCTCCGATGGTAACGGGACCGCACCACATAACCGTGCCCAGACCCTCGGCGAAATCGGCACCGGCGTCTTTCGCCATCTTCAAGCCATCTCCGTCTCGGCAATCCATGCCGAGCGCCTGGATGTTGGCGTTTTTGGTCTCCGATACGCTGTAGAGCATGTCGGAGTTGTTCGCGTAACCGCCCGTTCCCACAACGACAACCGGGGCCTTCACCTCGATAACGTCGCCTTTCTCCGTTTGAGCCAAAAGACCTGCCACCTTGCCGTCCTCGATGATGATCTTGCGGCCGAACGTCTTGAAACGCGCTTCGACTCCGAGCTTCTCGGCCTCCGCTCCGAAGCACTGCATGAAGTAGCCGCCGGGACTCGCGTTATCGCCCTTATCGTACACGTGCCACACCTTGGGGCCCGAACCGATGGAGATGTTACCCTCGAACACGATGCCATGACCCTCAAGCCAATCGATGGTTTCGGCGGTCTGGCTGAAGAAGTTCTCGTAGAGCTTGTGCTGGGGAATCCAGTGATGGTAGTTCAGGCAGGTGTTCATGGCGTTCTTTACGCCATAGGGAGCATCGGGGTTGTAGGCTCCTGCGAAGGAAACGCCGCCGTCCGCTTCGGTGAAATGAGTTTCAAGGCCCGTCATGCCCTCGGTACCGATGAAGGAACCACCGTATCCGTCTAGCCGCTCGATGACGACAGGCTTGAGGCCGAGGTCGATGGCCTGGATGGCAGCGGCCGTTCCCGTACCGCCCGCGCCCACGATGCACACGTCGGCTTCGATGGTTTCCGACGGCTCGCCGAGCTCGGGGATCGACCAGATGGGATCGGCCGCATCGGCGCCCTGCGTCGCTGCAGCTGTATTTTCAGCAGAAGGCTCGGCTGCCCCCGCCGCCGGTTCGGTCTCTTTCGGCGAGCATCCAACAAGCGCACTGCCTGCGATACCTGCCGTGAGCGCTCCCGCTCCTACCAAAAACGAACGCCTGCTCAGATTCTGTGTGCTTTCGAACATGAGAAACCTCCTTGACGAAAAACCCGCGTCCCTTACGAGTGCCGCATCCCTTGTCGGCATGTACCGCGGATGGCCGCCCTTGCGGCTTGAGCGTAGTATGGGCCGCGAAACAGGCTGACCGCAATGCTTTGAGATTGAGCTAAAAGCTGCACGCTGAACCGTTTAGATACAAGGAAAGAACAAGCGGAGCGCGTATAATGGTAGGGATGCACGGATGCGCAGGAATGGACAGAGGGAGGTCCAGAATGTACAGCGACAAGTGCGACTACTTCATTCTCGCCTACGACTCGCCGAGCTTCAGCGCAGCTGCGGCGAGGGTTCCCATGTCTCCCCAAGGGTTCACCAAGGCCATCCACAACCTGGAACGCGAACTCGGGGTTCCGCTGTTCGCTTCCGATAGCGATGGCACGAGGCGGCCGACGCCCTACGCGACCGAATTCTACGAATACGCCAAACACGTCCAGACGGAGCGCAACCTTCTAGAAAGCGCCTTCGAGCGCATATCGTCGAGCGGCTACGCGGAGATTCGCGTAGCTTCGGCGCTCGGCATACCGGGGCTTCTCGGCCCGGAATTCCCCCACGGGTTTGCCGTCGACTGCCCCGACGCTTCGGTCGCCCTCAACGAACTGCCCGACTCGCTCTGCGAAGCGGTTGTTCGCGACGGACTCTACGATCTCGCGCTCACCATCTCGCCTGCCGGCGAAGATTTCACCACGCAGGAGATATACTCTTCGCCGGTACTGTACTGGGTGAGACGGGACAACCCGCTCGCCGAGCAGGACTCCATCAGCATCCGAGATCTCGCCGGTCGGCGCATCGCCACGCCGGGGCGAGAATTCAAGTGCTTTCAGCAGCTGCGCCTGCGATTCGAAGAGGAGGGACTCGGCCAGCCGAACGTCGTTGAGCATTCCGAGATATTCTGGATATACGAGTTCGTCTTGCACGGCGGCGGCGTGGGGTTCACGTTGCCGCACTTGGCGAAACTCGAAGTGTTCAGCGCGAACAGCGATATCGTCGCCCTGCCTGTCGAGGGGCTTACCTGGGGGTTCGGCGTATCGCATCTCAGCTCAAGGAGCCTTTGCCAGCGCGAAAAGGACTTCATCGCCTACGTTGCCAATTGCGCTGCGGGGTTTTCCAAGAAGCACCGATCCCGCTGATATCCGCGTTTCCGTTTCGGGAATGGATGAGCCTTGAGCATGCGTACCGACTAACGTCGTCCCCATCGACAGATTGTCGGCCGAAAAACACGGTTTTGACGGGAAAAACGTGTTTTTCGGCCGACAATTGGTTCGACCATCGGCGCGTCCCCGACCGCTCGCCTCAGCACCGACGGCACATCGGCTCGGCCACGAGCACGCCCGTTACGCAGGTGTGAGATAATCCTCCCATGCCGAATCTCGCACGACAATTTCTTGCATCCGCGCTCGCACTCGCCCTTGCCGCGGCGCTCGCCCTTACAGGTTGCTCCCAGACCCCCGTCTCCCCCGACCAAGCGCAAGGCCTTGAGCGCGCCGAATCCTTCGCACTCTCGGAAATCCCCGAGTATGCAGGCGAGCCTTCCGTCGCAATCGACGGCGGTCAACCCGGCTTCACCGACGAGGACATCGATGCCGCCAAAGCGGGCGGCATCGAATCGTACAGCGACCTCGATGCAATCGGCCGCTGCGGAGCCGCCTTCGTACTCGTAGGCCCCGAAACCATGCCGACCGAAAAGCGCGAAGGCATCGGCATGGTAAAACCTTCCGGCTGGCAGATATCCACCTACGACTTCATCGACGGCAGATATCTCTACAACCGCTGCCACCTTGTCGGATTCCAGCTGACGGGAGAAAACGCCAACGAACGAAACCTCATCACCGGCACGCGCTACCTGAACACCCAGGGCATGCTCCCCCTCGAAAACGACGTCGCCGACTACGTCGAAGAGACGGGCAACCACGTGCTCTTCCGCGCAACGCCGATCTTCAACAACGACGAGCTGATCGCCCGCGGCGTACAGCTCGAAGCCCTGTCGGTCGAAGACGGCGGAGCGGGCGTGCGTTTCAACGAATACTGCTACAACGTGCAGCCGAACGTCGAAATCGACTACCTCACCGGGAACAACCGCGAAATCGGCGCCGGAGAAACCGACGCCGATGCGGAAGAATCAACCTACGTACTCAATACCCGGTCCATGAAGTTCCACGAGCCCGACTGCAAATCGGTTGCCGACATGGCCGAGCACAACAAACAGGAGTTCACCGGCACGCGCACCGAACTGCTCGAAGAGGGATACGAACCCTGCGGCCGCTGCGACCCGTAGCAGGAAACCGGGCGGGCAGCTTCAGCATGTGCCGCACGCCCCGCCCTTCGTATGCTTGCACGCCCCGCATACCCGGGCCGCGCACCTACCTATCCGTTGAGCGCCGAATCGAGACAATCGCCCGGGGAACCGGGAGCGAGCCGGAAACGCAGGCGGGACAGCCGGCGCTCGCCGTGCTGCCCCGCAACACATCGACGGGGCCGGGCCGCGCAGCAACGCGCTCCCGACCCCGATCGGATACGCTTACTCGTCCACCTCGATGGTGGTGGGATCGGCGAGCGTTCCGCGCTTGTCCTTCACAACCGAGGCGATGAACCCGCAAATGCCGATGATCCACATCAGGCACGCGAAGACGATGTTGAGCACCATGTTGTCCAGGCCCGTGAGCAGCGCGAAGTTGCTGATGACGAGGAACGCGATGTAGCACAGGCCCACGAGGGCGAGCAAAGGCGCTATAGTGGTGGTGAATATGTTGTAGTGGTAACCCTCTTCGCTGTTGTGCTTGCGCATGTAGCCGATAACCGATGCGCACACCAGAAGCTCGAGCGTCATGATGCCGACGACGGCGATGGCCGAGGCGATCGCGCCGATCTGGGTGTAGGGATCGAACCCGAGCACGAGGCAGATGAGCACGACGGCCAAGCCGAACACCAGCTGCACGATCGAGGCGATGTAGGGCGATTTGTGCTTGGGATGGGTGCGCCCGAGCGCCTTGGGCAGCATGCCCGCGCGCCCGAAGGCGTACAGGTAGCGGGAAGCCATGTTGTGCGTGGCCAGCCAGCAGGCGAAGGCGCTCATGATGAAGAAGAAGTTGAAGATGTGGCCGGCTACGGGGCCGAGGTAGGTGGTCACCACCGTGTAGAAGATGTTGCCCGCCTGGTCGGACTGGGCCATGGCGACGATCTCGTCGCCGCCCATCGCCGCGATGACCGACCATGCGGTCAGGGCGTACACGACGCCGACGAAGATGACCGCGAAGAAGGTCGCGCGCGGAACCGTTTTACGCGGGTCCTTCGCCTCCTCGCCGAAGATGGCCGTGGCCTCGAAGCCGATGAAGCATAGAAACGCGAAAGCGATGCCCAGCCCCGGAGCGCCGCTGAAGAACACGCCCGGATCGAACGATTCGAGCGTGTAGGCGGCAGGGCCCGCCTGGATGAGCACGGAAACATCGGTGACGACGAGGATCGAGGCCTCGCACACCAGGCACACCATCAAAAACTTCGTACCGCCCTCGATGCCGAAGTACCCGAGCAGGAACACGGCCAGGTACAGCACGATGGTGATGATCCACCAAGGAACCTGGATTCCCAGTTCGAGGTTCAAGATGTCCGAGCCGAAATACCCGCCCACCGCAGCGGTGTACAGCGTGAGGAAGTTGTACGCCGCAACGGCGAGGTACCCCGCCGCGCCTCCAAGACGCTTGCCCAGACCCATCGAGATGTAGGTGTAGAACGCCCCCGCATTGGTAACGTGCGAGCTCATCGCGGTGTAGCCGACCGCGAAGAGGATGAGCAGCACTCCGATGAACAAGAAGTCCATCGGCGCGGCAATGCCGTTGCCGAGCCCGATGATGAGCGGGATGTTTGCAGCGCATGCCCCCAAAGGCGCTGCTGCTGCGATCACGAGGAACGCCAGAGGCACGGTGCCGATAACGCCATGCCGAAGCTCTGTTGAGTGATCGGTTTCTTGAGCCATATCCAATCCTTTCCTATCTGCTCCGTTTGGGCGCTTGAGCACATCATCCGACCGACCTGGAATCTGTCGAGCGAGTTATGGTCAAAGGAATCCATCCCCATGGCAGACAGTACTGTTCGGATACCGTTGCCCAGGCGTTGCCAAAGTGGAATCAATGATACTCCCACTTATATAAAATTTGCGCTCGCAGTGTCTATTTTTCCCTATCCTGCGGCGAGTGGATCAAAAGGGAGAAACGGGCGCAACCCAAACGAGAAAAAGCCGGGGCAGGCAACGTTCCGCTCCCGAACCGTGCGGACATGCAGAAGAGTTAGGATAAACCGAAAGACCGCCGCAGCCCAACAGCCGGGCGAACGCAGGCTTTGCGCAGATACGCAGAATCAGAGAGAACCGGGGTTCGCCCGAGATTGCGCTTGAGACTCCAGCGTGCGGAAATGCCGAACGATGAATCCGTAACTCGCTACATCGGCGATCGGGAAAAGCTGCAGAATAACGAATACGACCGCCGTCGAAAAGACAATGAGGCCCTTGCGATACGCGAGGACGATGTTCGATATCGCAAACGAGCTCGTCGCCATGAGGAACAGGTAGTTCACCAAGCTCATGACCGGAACGAGAACGACCATCATGGTTCCGAATATGAAGCCCATCGATGCAAGATGAATGCTGAGCGTCAGAAGCGAACTGGCGAACGCAAGCAGAAGCGCATAGGCGAACGTAACCACGAAATATGGGATCATCAGAAGCTTGCACACGAAAACCTGCAGGCCCAACCCCCGTTGCTGATCGGGGCGCGATGTGAGGGATCCGAGCGACGCAAAGGCCACCACGATGCAGGCGATGGATACGAGAAAGGCCAACGCAAGCGCACCGAACCCCGCTGTCATAACGAAATTAAGAAAGTCGGTATCGTTGAACAGGTCGGAGTCTATCAGGATAAACGGCAGGACCATCGAGGCCGTGAACGCGTTCACCAACACCACGAACGCGATCAGAAGGATTCTTCTCGCCGTTTTCATCGCGCTCCTATCGTTTTAGACGTATTCGGCCGCACGTCGGGCGAACGGCATTGCAGCATCGCCGCATTGAAAGCATTATCTCATAACGTCCCGCTCGCCTTACGCTCTTTCGCCGTACCGCCTCAATCGAACGGATTCGACGGCCGCTTACCCTTGCATGCTCTTGTTTGCTACAATAGGTAAGGGGGTACAATTCTAACGGCCATCCTCGACAGGAGGCCCCATGAACGACATCGTAACAGATGAGACGAGCGATATCTTCGGTGAAACGCTCGCGGACGAGCCTTGGGGGGCTTCCGATGCAGTCGGCGCCGCGGGGCTCGCCCTAACCACCGCTTTTCTCTTGGCTTCGTTCTTTTCGGATACGCTTCTCGCGGGTTCACCCGTCGATGCGATCTGCAGACCGGTCGGAATGGTCTCGTTCTGCGCAAGCTATTATCTGATACGAAGGTTCTCCGATGCACTTTCGTCAAGAAAACTCAGGCTCGGATTTCTCTGCCTCGCAGCCACTACGGGTTCGCTTGCTCCTGCCATCGGCTTTGCCGGCTACTGGCTCGGGTCGGTGCCCGCAGCTCTCATCATCGTCAGCTGGGCGGGAATCGGCCTTGCGGGAACGCTTCTGACGAGTTTCTGGGCCGAATACTCGGCGATGCTCACGGTGAAGCGAGCGATGCCGACAACGGCGGTATCCTTTGTGCTCGGCGCTGGAATCTATCTCGGGATAGCGAACATCGATCAGCCGCTCAGCCCTTTCATGCAGGAGGCGACGCTGCTCGTCTCGATCGCGTGCTGCTACCTCTTCTCGCGCGACAGAACCCTTCCCGAAATCGTACCCCTCGAGGAATCCCGCCTACGACTCGAACTGTTTCGCAGAACCGAGACGGTTCTCGTGCTGTACGGAGTCGTTTTCGGCCTCGTGCTGCAAGAATCGCTTACCGACCGCACGCTTACCGATCCCAACCTGTTCGTGCCATTCGGCATTTTTGCGGGAACGGCACTGCTCGCAATCGCCCTCGCTCTCAGAAAAGGGAAGCCCGTCAGCGCGCAGCTTGCGCAAAGGGTGCTCTATCCTGCGCTTATCTGCGAACTCGTGGCGTCTCTTGTCGATTGCGATCCCCTCGTTCTCGCTCTACGGTTTTCGATCCTCGCGCTGTTCGGGTTCTACCTTGCAGTCGAATGGGGCACGCTCGCATCGCTCGCCTCGCTGTTCCGCGCTCAGCCGATATACCATTTCTCAAGGGGACGCGGCCCGCTTCTGCTCGGCGTTTCGATCGGGTGGCTTGTCGGCTTCGCCTCTTTAGAACCGGGTCTCGCCGCAGCCCTTCCGGCCGCCTCCCACCTTATCGCTTTAGCCCTCATCGTCCTGCTCTCCCTCGCCGTTGCCATCACTCCTTTCGGATTCGATCAGCTGACGAGGCCCGGCGCGCTCGACGAGAAGGATCGCGCCGACAACGACCGGCGACGCATCGGCGCATGGCGGCAAACCTGCCTCGACATCGCGCTGCACGCCTCCCTCACTCCTCGCGAGCGGGAAGTGTTCTTCCTCCTCGCCAAAGGAAGGAACAGCGAATACATCGGCAAGGAACTGTTCATCTCGATCCATACCGCCCGAACCCATACGTACCGCATTTACCGCAAGCTCGATATCGCCTCGCAACAAGAGCTGATCAACCTCGTCGAAGAGGGTGTAAAACAGCAGGTGGATTGAGTACTGAAGAATTCAGTACGCGCACCGTTGCCCGCATACGCAAAATCCTCGACGCTTCTTCAGCGCGAATCATCAAGGAAGCGTAACGACTTATTTTGCATGCCGTCCTATTCTCCGACCAACGGCAAAGCACCAAGGGGTGCTTGGAAGGGGGTAGCATGCTATGACGGAAAAACGAGGGACGGGCATCGAGCGAAAAACAACATGCACGACAGCCGGAGCATTGTTCGTCGACGTCGAAGACGACCGCATCGTCCGTTTGCAACCGATGCACTTCGATCCAGAGGAGGTGCAATCGTGGAACATCGAAGTCAACGGTAAGACGTACAAACCTCCGCTCACCCAACCGCTGCTCCCTTGGGGAACGGCCTCGAAACAGATCATATACTCCGAGAACCGCGTTAAGCACCCTCTCAAGCGCGTCGACTGGGAGCCGCTGGGAAACAGGATGCCCGAAAATCGCGGCATCAGCGGCTACGAGCGGATATCGTGGGACGAGATGTACGACATCCTCGAACGGGAGATGCGGCGCATCATCGACACGTACGGACCGTCCGCATTCTGCTGGTCGCATTGCGCCCACCCCGAATGGGGGCAGGTGCACTACTTCTACAGCGATCTCTACCGATTCTGGAACATGGTGGGCGGCACGTACCGCGAGTTCTCCCCCAACTCATGGGAGGGATGGGCGGCGGGCGCAACGTTCGTATGGGGATACTGGCCGCTGAAGGGCCTCATCCCCTCAACCGACCTCCTGCAGGACGTTGCTGAAGACAGCGACCTCATCGTTTTGTGGGGTACCGAGCCGCTGTTCCACAACATCTACAGCGGCATCGACACGGCTCGCGCGCTCAAGTACTTCAAGGACCTCGGCAAATCGTTCGTCCTCATCGACCCGCTCTACAACGAGACCGGGCTCGCCGTCGATGCGAAGTGGCTGCGCATCGTGCCCGGAACCGATGCGGCGCTCGCAGCCGCAATCGCACACACGTGGATCGTCGAGGGCACGTACGACCAAGCGTATCTCGACACCCACGCCATCGGCTTCGACGAGGAGCACCTGCCCGAGGGGGCACCTGCCAATTCATCGTTTAAGAGCTACATCCTCGGGCTCGACAAGGACGGGATCGAAAAGACGCCCGCATGGGCAGCGGAAATCTGCGGGATCCCCGCCTATACCATCCAAGCGCTCGCACGCGAATGGGGGTCGAAGCCGACCTCGCTGTGGTCGCTGTTCAGCGGCACCTGCCGGCGGCAGTACGCCCACGAGCACACCCGCATGCAGGCAACCCTGCTTGCCATGCAGGGCTTGGGCAAGCCGGGCGTCAACGCGGTCGGATCGGTACTGACGCTCTGCGGCCCTTACGATGCGCAGAACCAGATCGGGCCGACGGGGTACGTCGATGGCGGCATCAACGTGGTCATGGACAACTACACGCCCAACATCGTCAGGCAGTTCATCACGTTCCAGAAGTTCAACGACTGCGTGAAGAATCCCCCGCAGCAGTGGCGGGGCGGGCACATGGACAGCTTCAACGCCGAAATGTTCTGGGAGGAGGCCACCTACCCCGCGAAGGGCTGCTCGCCGGTGCACTTCATCTGGCAGCGTGGATCCACGATGACCAACCCGCCCGATCACAAGCGCGATATCATCGCATACCGCGATGCCTCGATCGAAACGATCGTCATATGCGCGCCCTGGTTCGACCGCGAGTGCCGCTACGCCGATCTCGTTTTGCCCATCACAACCGCCTTCGAGCACCAGGACATCACGGAGCCGGGCAGCGTTGCCCAGATGGGCGCTTCGGGCATGGGCTTGCGCAGCGCCGTTTTCCACCAGCAGACGATCAAGCCCATCGGCGAGAGCAAAACCGACCTCGAAATCTTCGAAGAGCTGTCGCGAAGGCTCGGATACGGCGATACCTACCTGGAAGGCAATACCGAAGAGACGATCATCCGCAAGATCTACGACACCACGACCATTCCGATGGAGTACGAGGCGTTCAAGGAGAAGGGCTACTACGTTTGGCCGGCGCCGACGAACTACAAGCCCAACAAGGAGATGAAAGGGTTCTACGAAGACCCGGAGGCGAACCCCGTCGATACCCCGACCGGGAAGCTCGAGATATTCTCGACGCAGCTCTTCAAAAAGTACGGCCCCGACAACCCCGATATACCGCCCGTCCCCCATTACATCCCCGAGCGGGAGGGTCCCGCAAACGCGGCGCTTGCCGAAAGGTTCCCGCTCCAGATGTGCATGGCGCACCCCAAGTTCCGATTCCACGGCAAATACAACGACGTGGAGTGGCTCTCGGAGAATTACAAGGTGTACGGCCCCGATGGGTATCCGTACGAACCGGTTTGCCTCAACCCCGCAGATGCGGCTGACCGAGGGCTGAGCGATGGCGACATCGTCCGCGTGTTCAACGATCGGGGAAGCGTGCTCGCGGGAGTCAAGGTGACCGACCGATTGACGCCCGGCGTGGCATGGCTCACCTACGGCGCATGGAACGATCCCGTCGATCCGGAAGCAGGCGCGCTCGACCGCGGCGGCGACGGTAACGTACTCACCCAGGCGGAACCGATGTCGGACCACTACGTAAGCGGCGCTTACAACTCGTGCATGATCGAGATCGAAGCCGCCGACCTCGACGCTCTGAGCAACCGATACCCCGAAGGCTTCGCCGGCGCGTGGAGCACTTGGAACAGGGAGGGATAACCATGAAAACCATCCTGGTGGACCCCAGCTTGTGCATCCAATGCACCAACTGCCAGATCTCGTGCAAAGACGAGCACACCGACAACGACTGGACACCCATCGCCGCGCCTCAGGCTAAGGGACAGTTCTGGATCAGAATCGACGAGCGGGAAACGGGAAGCGGCTCGCGTATGCGCCTCGAGCGCACCCCCGTGCTCTGCCAACACTGCGAGAACGCCCCTTGCATAGCAGTCTGCCCGAACAACGCCATCTACACGCGGCCCGACGGCATCGTGATCATCGATCCCGTCGCCTGCAAAGGATGCGGAACCTGCCGCGCCGCCTGCCCCTACGATGCTGTTTTCGAAAACCCCCAGCTCGGCATATCGCAGAAGTGCACGATGTGCGCGCACCTCCTCGACGAGGGGTGGGACGCTCCGCGCTGCGTCCGCGGCTGCCCGACCGACGCCCTGCAGTACGTCGATGTCGAAAGCCTGAACCAGCGCGATCTCCCCGCGCCGCTCGAACGGCTCATGCCCGACGAGGAAACGAACCCGCGCGTAGCCTACATCAGAACGCACAAGCCGTTCGTCGCCGGCGGCGTTATCTCGCCCAAGGAAGGCAAAGCCCTCGACGGCGCATGCGTAACTGCAACCCACCAGGTCACGGGTTCGATTTATCGTACTCAGACCGACACGTACGGAGATTTCGCCGTCAATGCGATCGAGCCGGGATTCTACACCATCGAAGTGATGATCGACGGCTACTATCCCCGGGTTTTCACCGACTACGACCTGCGCGAGGCCAAGAACATGGGCGAGGTGAGGCTGTACCCGAAGGCGTAGTCCGCCTCCCATGCATGCAAACCACGTGATTCAGATTGGAGGATCCATGTGCTTTAGACCGCCCACCATCGAAAGCGACCAGGAGAACGTCTGCCCGAAGTGCGGAGCCGACCTGTTCGTCGGAGCAGCCAAATGCCCCGCATGCGGAAGCGAGGTAGCTGCAGCCCACACCTCGGCAGTACCTCTTCCCCGCTCGCCCCAAGCGCCGCAAGCGCCCAAGCGCCCCGATCCGCCCGCCGGCGCATAAAGCCCCATCCGGCCGAAGAACGGCAGCGGCCCGGCTATAGTCGGGCCGCTGATGGTTTCCGATCAGGTTAGGCCCTTCGGCGGGCGTGGAGCTTCGCGCCCAACGCTATCACCGAACAGGCGACGGTGAACAGTGCTACCGTTAAGGCAGCATCGAGCATCGGATCGCCCGTTCGCGGAGCGAAGCCCTTGCCCGCATTCGAACCCTGCGTCGGAGTCGGGTTCGTCGGGACGCTCGCAGTGGTGTCCCATTTCGCATACAGCGTCATGTCCTGCTGTACCGCGCTCGCAAAATTCCATCGGGAGCTCAGCGAAGCGTCGGTGTACCAGCCCGCGAATCGATATCCCTCCCTGACAGGCGCTTCTGCGCCGGTCGGCTCGGTCGCACGCTGCCCCTTCTCGATCGTTTGGTCGACGGGTTTCGGAGCGCCGCCGTTCGGCTCGAAGCGCACCGTCACCGTATCGGGAGCCTGCGGCCCGATATCGGCGAGCAGCACGACGTTATGGGCGGAACCGCTACCGCCTACGACAACCGGCTCCGCCGCGTGCGCTGCCGTGCGCGTCCCGGTGACCGTCACGTTGGGAATGCCGCTTCCCGTATCGGATGCCGTATACACGCCCGCGGCGTCCGCAGCAAGCTCCACGTTCGGGGTGTCGACGCTCCACGCGTAGCGCTGCGGGTTCGTCAGGTTCCACGACATCGCATAGGGGCTGAACGACTCGCTTTCGCTCGGAGCGATCGCGCAGCCGATATGGGTCGGGTACACCTCGGTGATCGTACCGCCGTCGGCTCGAATCTCGCTTGCTCCCGGCACGGGCTGCGATACGTGTACGGCGGGGATGTTCTCGCCGCCGTTCAGCGGATTAACGGCCAGAGCGATGCCCGTTATGGTCGAGCCTCCGCTCGCTTCGACGTGGGAGTTGACTGCAATGCCCGAGCGCTCTCCTTCGAGCGTCAGATCGGATCCGTCTTCGGCGTATACGCGGGTTGCCCGGTTCTCCATGCCTTCGTCGTCCTGGTTGCTCAGCCATCCGTACTGGCCGCCCGAGGCATCCACGATCGAATCGGAGAATCGATACGTGCCGTTAAGCGACACGATACCGGCGGATATTTCGGTTAACCCGGCGGGCTTCGTCGCGTGCTTCACCGTGGCGAGCACATCGCATCCGATAAACGGCATCTCGCCAACCGACACCATCTGGACGCCCGCCGACGTGCCTGTCGCCTCGAGGGTGGCATGCTCGAAATAGGCCTGCGGATCGGGATCGGGGGTTCCATCGAAGCCGTTGTGGGTGTCGTATATCTGCATACCCGTAGTAGGCTGCGTAGCCGATGTCGCCGTTGCGCTCACGAAGGTGTTCACGAGTATCGGCCTGCAAATGATGGCCCCGAAGGAAGCATAGCCGCCTTGGCTATCGTCGGCGACCGCGATAATGGAGGGAATCGCACTGCCCGCACCGTACACCTCGGTAGTGCGAAGCACTTCGAGCGCGATGAAGGGGCTCGTAGCCGTGATGGTTGCGCTGCTCGGAGCAGATTGATCGCCGATGTAGAGATAGTGTATCTGGGCGCCTCTCTCGCCACCGTCGGCAACAACCTGCGCATCGCCTGAAAGCCGCGCCGTCTTCCAGATGATGGCAGTACCGCTCGGCGCATGGGCCTCAACATACGAGCCTTCGTCGAGGTGCATCGTTCCGTAATCAGGGCCTTCCGAGCTCGACAAGAACCCGACTCCCATAGACCCGGGAGCCTGCTCTGCGTACATCGAGCTGTCGTTCACGTAGATATCCTGGCTGTCAACAGAAACCAGCACTGCAACACCCGCAGAATCGGAGGTGATGGCAAGCGTGCTGCCGTCAAACACCATCGAATTGCTCGGAGCGGATTCGAGCGTGTCGCGGATGAGGAGAAAATAGGCACTCTGCGCAGGGGATGTAGCTCGACCCGTAAGCGAAGCACCGCTCATGTACAGCGAACCGCACACGTCGATGATGGCTGAGTACGATTCGGGGCTCACATCCAAAACCGCAGCACTCGTAACGTCAAGCGATCCGAAGATGTTCAGGTCCATCGTTTCCACCCTGTCGGACACGCGTACGTTAGCACCCGTATCGATCGTGCATTCGAGTCCCCGTACACCATCGGAGGAACGGAGTAGCATGCTCTGCAAAGCGCCCGAGCCCTGTATGGTAAGAGCACCGCTTACTCCCTCGTCGACAACGAGGGACGTATCGTCATCGAGTATGCCCGAACCGCTTTGCGCTCCGCTCAGGGTATAGGTTGTCTCGGAGAGCGTGAGCGTCGTTGCCCCGCCTGCCGAAATAACGATGTCGGCCGAAGAGAGCGGCGCAGCAGAAACGTTTTCATCGAAGGGCGCTGTATCGAAAGCCCCTGATCCAAGTGCGAGATCGCCTCTACCGATGTCGCGCGCTTCCTCGTCGTCGGTTTCCTCAACGCTTACCGGCAGATTCGGAACGTCGATAACGGTTTCCCGGCTTGGCTCAACAGGCGTGCCGAGCAGTCCCTCACCGAAGCTCCACGATGAACCGGTGTCCGCGAAGGCTCCGATGGGAATAGCCATTGCCGTCACGAGGGCAACGGCTATCGCGCAGGTGAACGCCCTTCTGCGAAACGGTGCTTTCATATGGCATCCTTTCGATTTGCTCATCTATATATTCATCTTTATATATAAGATGTTACTGATTATGCCATAGATGGAGCGAAACTGATAGTAAAATAGTAGGATTCCACAAGCGGGTGACCGCATCGCGGGGGCAAACGAAAGCTCCCACCCGAGCATGCGGATGGGAGCCGAATCAAACCAGTCTAGTGCGGTACGACCTCGAGCCAACACCCGTCGGGGTCGGCAATGAAATAGATCCCCATGTTTTTGTTTTCGTGAACGATGCAGCCCATCTTTGCATGAAGTTCGCGGGCGGCTTCTATATCATCGACCGCGAAAGCGAGGTGAGTGTCGTTGCTTCCGTTGTTGTACGGTTCGATCCGGCCGCGATTCCACGTCAGCTCCAGCCGAAAATCGGTGGCATCGTTGCCCAGGTACACGATGGCCCAGCTGCCGTCGTCGGGCTCGATGCGATCGACCTCCATCAAGCCGAGCGCCTGCTCATAAAATCCCATCGATGCCTCGAGGTCGAGGACATGGATGCATTCATGCACCATCTTCGCTTTCATACCGCTTCCTTTCCGCACGCCGTTCGGTACGCATACCGCTTCGTTTTCACGGGGAAACTATAGCACGGCAAGCGCGGTCGAACAGCCGCTCGTCGGGAAAGCTGTACAAAGGGAAACGCGGCACCCGATGCTACTCGGATGCCGCGTCGGCTCGCCTGCTACGATTGCGGCGGTCTCGGCCCGGGGACATGCATCCTTAATCCAGCGGCACCGCCACCTCGTCGGAGGGCTTCCACGCCACCGAGTCGTAGGGCACCGCCTTGACGAAGGCGCGCACCACGGGGACGTCCACGGCGTTCTCGTCGCCGAAGAAGCGGATCTCGCCCACCTCGCCCGAGCGGCCGGCCACCATCGAGAGCGCCGGCGCGTAGGCAGACTTCGGGTTGGTGAGCAGGATGACCGAGGAGTCCCGGCCCTGCAGCGCGCCGCCCGCCAGCGCGTCGGCGTGCTTGTC
>NZ_LT964679.1:2391941-2459282 GCF_900240215.1 Raoultibacter timonensis
CCACCGCGGCCGCCGTGGCGTAGCGGTGGGGGCCGAAGAGGCGCGCGACCGAGAGGATGCTCTCCTGATCGACGACGGTAACCTCAATCGTCGTTTCCACGCCGCCCGGCGAAGCGAACGACAGATAGTAGATGCCCGCGGAAGCCGGTATGGCGGCGATGCCCGATGCGCTCGGCGTAGCTTCAAGCGCCGTGTTGTTGCCATCGGTTGTCCACGCGACCGCCTGCGCCTCACGCGTGTAATCGTCGGCCGTAAACGCCCCCACATCGGCCGTCGATATGGTGATGTTGTTGGCAGCTACCGCCTCGCCTACGGTCAGATCGACCTCGAGCGCGTCGCGATCGTTGACGGTGAGCTTCGCCGTGGCCTCAAGCCCCTGGTTGGGCGTCGTGAACGCAAGCCCGTAGGTGCCGATGCCGGCATAGGGGGTCGACAAGGCGAGCGATGCGAAATCGATCTCGGACGGATCCTCGATGTCTTTGTCTTTATGGTAGCCGTACTGCCAGTTGACCGCTCCGACCGCATCGGCGTACCCGCTTATATCACCCGATGCGCGAAGATCCTCGAAGCCCTGCGCCTCGGTCGGCGAAACGACAACGTGCTCCTCGGCGACCTCGGGCGCCTCGTAGGCCCACACGCCGACGCCGATGGTGATTTCGGGATAGCTGGGCTGCGTGTAGTCGTAGGTCGTATAGGTTTCGTAATAGGGGTACAACCCGTTGGGGTATGTGCCGTTCGGCAGCATCTTGAAGCACGCGATCTCGTCTTCGGTCACATCGCCGTAGCCCCATGTTTCGAGCGTGTCCTTCTGCACGAATATCTTGCCGTGGATGCCGCCGGGCATCACCTGGTTGTTCGTCTGTATGTACTCATAGTAGATCGCGCCCGTCAACGGGTCGCCCGCGCTGTTGATGTTCGTTACGGCGTCGCCAGCATGAACCGCAATGCCGCCGCCGAGATCAGGATCGCCTATTTCGACATTGCCCGAAACCCAGAAGTAGCCACCGTGCTTGAATATCTCGTTGCCGTAGAATCCGCAGGTAAAATCGTGGCTATCGGTCATGCCGAGGTCGGTGTGCGGCGAGGGCAGCGCACCCTCGGCAACGTTGCCCTTGATGGTGGCGTCTTCGAGGACAAACCAGCTGTAGGTCGAACCGTACACCCAGCTTCCGTCCTGGTTGAGCACGCCGCCGCCGTAGCCGTGCGCCGTGTTGCCGGTGATGGATGCGTTCTTGATCTCGAGATGGGTGATCTCGTTGAACACGCCGCCGCCGTGGTCGGCGGTGTTGTTCGCGATGGTGCCACCGAGCAGGTACATATGGTTGTAGCCCGAACTCGCCATGGGCTTGCCCGCTCCGCCACCGCTACCGAAGGCAGTCAGCGTGCCAATGCCGCCGCCGTACGCGGCGCTGTTGCCCGAGATTTCTCCCCCATAGGTGTACAGATGGCCGATATAGGGGCTGTCGGAATACACGCCTATCTCGACACGCGTCGAAACCGAGATACCGCCGCCGCGCCCCGACGCCTCGTTATCAACGATCTTGCCGCCGTTGATGGTCGCTGTTGCGGCGTTCACATGAACGCCCGCGCCGTCGCCGTCGACGATGTTGCCCGCAATCTCTCCGTCTTCCATGGTGAGCAGCCCGTTGGGGTACGTGCTCGAATAGAAGGTGTTACCGTAGAGTGCATAGCCGTTCACCATTACGCCCTGTACGGTGTTGTCCCTTATCTCGCCGCCGTTCATGGTGAAGGGACCTTCGGTCACCACCGCCGCATGCGCCGCATTGAATTCGAAGTTCGATGCGCGCTGCGTGTCGCCCGCCATGCCGGTGATCAGTGCTCCGTCGTTCATGACGAGCTCGCCGTCGGCGTAGGTCATATGGCCACCCTGCACGAACACGCCCGAGCCCTTCTGGAGGCTCTTGTCGATGGTCTGGTCGGCTGCGCCCGTCACGTCGTTGTTCTGGAGCACGGCACCTGCACCCAGCGTGAGCTTGGCGCCGTTCCACATCACCTTGACGAGCGCGTTCTCAGCAGTGACAGCTCCCTTGTTGCCGTCGATCACGATATCTTCGAGCACGAGGCTCGCGTTCTCGTCAACTACGAGCAGGTACCCGGCGTATCCAGGATCGCGCGTAAGCTGTTGCGTGCTACGGAGTTGCAATTCGCTATCCGACTGCGCTTTGAGCACCACATGGCCGACAATCCGAAGTTCTCCGGTTACGGCAATGGAGCCCGACACCTCGACGGCAACCGGGTTGTCCTCGCTGGCAAGTGCGTTGTCGGGATCTTCGAGAGCCGCTTTCAGCTCGTCGAAGCTCGATACCGCCACGGACTCGTCGCTGGGATCGCCGGGTTCGACCGGCAGCTCGCCACCCTCGCCCCAATCGGAGAGGGGCGATGCTTCGTGCACCCCGGTATCAAGCGCAACAATACCATCGCCTTCGGATAAAAGCACGCTGGAATCGTTCGAACCTGTGTCGGCACCCTCCCATGCTCCACCATCGGTCTCGATCGGTGCGTCGGTTGAAGCGCCGCCTGCATCATTGGCAAGCGCACCATGCCCTGCACCCCCCCCGCAGAGTCGGCGGCATCTTCGCTGGGCAGCGCAAAGGCGACGCCGGGGACCATCGAGGTCGAGAGCGTCAGCGCTAGCAGCACTGTCAGCAACCGTTTTGTATTCATAGCCTTGCTCCTTTCGATTGTTGTCACATGGGACTCGGATTGAGGACAGTCGTTATCTGCTCGCAAAAGCAGCTGAAGCCCATCTCTCGAAAAACATCGAGGCGTTGGTGATGAGCGCATCGGGGTGCTCTTCGATTGCCATAGCATGTTCGCCTTTATCCTCCGTCGGACAGAGCTCGACAAGCCGCTCCCCCTCTTCGGTAAGCGCTATGTCGATGCGTCGCTTGTCGCCATCCTTCGGCTCGAACACGATGAGGTACCCCTCGTCTTGCAGAACGTTCACGAACGCCCGTGCCGCCTGGGTGGAACACTGGTTCGCATGAGCAACTTCGGTCAGCGTTGCCGATCCTCCCCTTGATGCGACGACATCGAGCACCAGGAACTGCCGTCCCGTCAGATGCCCGTACTTTGTTCTCAGGATGGTGTCGATGCTCTTTTTGAACGCGAGCAACTCATACATTTTTTCTCGTTGGGGCGGGTTTCGGCCACCCATGCAGACGAGGCTGCTCCCTGCATGCCACTCGTGCGTTTATCGCGTATGTTCTTTCCCATTATCTGAACGCTCCCTTGCTATCGGCGGTCCGGCAGCGTTGCAGCAAGGCCTTGCGGCCGCGCCGAAACACATGTCTTTTTTCGGGGATGAGGAGATGCGGGAAACTCGCACCCCGCGAGCACCGCATCTGTTGCCAAGATCGAGCGGATGCAACAAGACGCTGTTCCATCTGGCTGAGCGGGCGCAAAACAATGCCGCCGTCGGCTCGACAAGCGAGCCGACGGCGGCATTTATGGTAATATATTTCCTTCTTACCTACGAAAGAGCGAAAAAGCGCGCAGAGAAGCGGGGTGGAATATTGCGCCCCCCCCCGATATCTTCAGGGTTTCTTGCTGTTCGTCCCTGTATGGCGAAGCCGATTCTCAAGGCATTTTCCTTCGTAGATTACCAATCTATTAATGCAATATATTACATTAATAGAAAAAATGAAAGAACTTTCTTAATTTGGCGCAGATGTGCGTCCTGTTCCACACAACTTCTTGCCGATCTGCCTTTTTTGTGCGGGCCAGGCACGCTTGCCCGCCCATCGGCATTCGTCGCATCCGCCAGATTCCATACGTAAAAAGGCCGCCTGCTCTAGGGAAGCAGACGGCCCGTATCAAAACCCGGGCGAAAGCAGCTGGGTGAGATGCCGCTTTCGCACCGGGGATTGACCTACTGTGCGGCACGCTTTTTGCGACGCGACCGAACAACCAAGCTGACGATCGCGATTACCGCTGCGGCAATGCCTCCGACAACCGCCAAGGCGACGGCGATGAACGGTCCGTCTCCCGTTCTTACCAGATCGGAGAAGTAGCCGCCGAGCACCACAGAACCCGATTTTCCACTCGAGAACTCGAACGCCTCCCCGTCCTTCCAGTAAGAGAGCATGCCGACGTTGTTGAGCGTCTTCGAGGGCGGATTATCCCAGACCCTGAACTGCATGGTGATCTCGTTGCCCGTACCGAAACCCGCAGGCACGGTGCCGAAATCGACCACGAGACCGGTGATGTGCTCCCCTGCACTGAGCGAAGGGGCGTTGAAGCTGAACGGCTTGTTCGCATCGATGCCGGAATGAAGCACCGTGCGTCCCTTGTGGTTGGTGTAATACACCACATCGTAGCTCACGTCGGCGGCGCCCGAGAAGGCAGGCAACGATGCCGATACGAAATCGAGTCCTTGATCGGGCTTATCGGTTATGGCGTAACGGTCGAGCGAGGCGCCCCACTTGTTTTCGAAGCCCGTAAAGGTATAGGTGATCGTCTCGCCGGGCTTCACGCTCTTAACGTTGGGGGCCTTCACGAAGTTGTAGTTTTCCTCCTCGGGGCTTGGATCGGGTTTCGGACCCGGATCGGGATTCGATCCGCCGGACGCCTTGTAGACCAACGTGATGGCATGAGGGCCCGTCACGTTCGGAATGCTCGGATTGCCCGACCCCTGATCGGCGCCATTGAGCGCCCAACCGCTGTAGGTGTAGCCGGTCACCGCAGGCGGGGCGTACGAAAACGGATTGCGATGCGCAACCGTCGAGGTGGCTCCGCCCGGTATGGTCCTGCCCGCATCGTCGGCGTATGAGATCGTCACGGTATGGTCCACCGGCTGCACCGTCGCAGTCGCAAGCGGGCTCGTCCGACCGAACGCATCAGTTTGCGTTGCCGAAACAGCATCGCCCCGCGTGAGTATCACGCCAGCCGGCACATCGACTGACCAATAGCCGGTGGCAGCGAGAGGCGTCAAGGAGCTTGCCGATGAGGTTGCCGTCTGCCCGTTTGCGAACGTGACCGTAACCGAATTGCCCCGATCTGCCGACCCGGTGATCGTGAGCGCCGTCTCGAGCGGAGCCTCGATGCCCGGACCGTCGAGCGGAGCCGCGTATACGTAGGAGACAACACGGTCGCCGTTCGCAATGCTCGATTCGATGGCGGGGTCACCCGCATGGAGCGCATCTCCCGGCGCATCCTGGTCGGTCAGATAGCCTTGGTATTCGTATCCAGCGAGGATCGCCGGCGCAGGCGCATCGTCGTGCCCGAGCTCGAACGAGGTCCCCACATTGAGGATTTGGACATCCCGGTCGGTCGAGGGCAGCGGGGCAAGCGCCCCATCAACGCCCCTTGTCACCCATTGCCGGGTAAACGAGAAGTCCTCGAACCCGTCGGGATCGACTCCTCCCCCGCCCGGACCCGGAGGCGTCGCGCCGCCGTTATCGGCTCCGTAGACGTACCACACCTCGGCATTCGATTCGACGCTCGCGATCTCAGGAGTCGCCCCGCCCTCAACCGTCGAACGGTTCTCCTCCGAGGGGGTAGCGTAGTCGGCGCCGACGTACACCATACCGGTAAGGGTTTTGACGTTGGAGCCGTCATAGCGCTCGGCGTGCCCCAGCGTCTCGCTCGTATCCGCCGACACCATCTCGCCTGCACGGTCCACATGATGCTCGGTTACCGTATAGCTCGACTGCTCGTAGATGTAGTACACCTCGCGGTTGCCATCCGAAACCGATGCCGTAATGTCGGGCGCACCCGCATGGGGCGTGGTGCCCGCCGCATCCTGGTCGGTAAGATAGCCCGCATACGAGTACCCGGTCGGAATGCTCGGCACGGGGGCGTCGGTATCGGCGAGCGCGAAGGCGCTGCCTATGTTGACGATCTGGGTGTCGGACGACGTTGAAGGAAGCGCCGTGAACGCACCGTCTTCAACGGTTCCCCAATGGCGCACGATATCGATGTCCTCGACGCCGTCGGGCTGCGTTCCGCCTCCCGAGGCGCCGGGGCTCTCGCCGCCGCCCGCATCGCGGCCGTAAATCAGGTACAGGTACGTATTGCCTTCAATCTCGTCGATATGGGGTTCGGCCTTGTCGGCGACCAGCGACGGGTTTCCCGACGTCGCCGACGCAAACTGGAAGCCCTGATAAACGTAGCCGGGAATGTCGGTCGGTTCGCCGTCATAGGAATCCCCGCCGTCGCCCCTGAACCACTCATCGCCGTATCCGGCGATCGGGGTGCCGTTGCGATCCTGGTGGACGTGGATGATGTTGTACTCGGTCGTGAACTCGAAGTGGATTTCGGTATCCTCGGTCAGCGCGGGAAGAATGTAGGTGGTCTCGTTTTCGATGGATAACGGCTCGACGACCTCGCCGTTGTAGGTTATCTCCTTCAGCTTGCTGTCGAAGTACGGAAACACGGTGAACCGCAGCTCCTTGCCCTCTTCGACGTAGCGCCAGCCGCTTGTGAGGTTGCCTTTGGCGATCTCGCGCTCGTTGATCCGATCGTTTACGAAAGGGTTGTAGACGTTGTACGTGTCCACCGTAGCCGCACCTTCACCGCTCGACGTTATCTTGGTTTCGAGGTAGTAGTTGATCGCCTGGTATTCGGCATTCTCAACCGATGTGGGGGAGGTGGCCTCGGGGCCGCGTACGTAGAACTTGCTCGCCTTGGGCGTTGCGCTGAACGCTACCGAATCGATGGTCTCGGGCACGAACGCGGTATCGCTTCCCAGCGAGTAATTGGGAAACGACATCCCGTCAGCACCCACGTACACGATCGCGTTAGAAGCACCGTTGAACTGCCAGCCACCGCTCGGGAACGTCATGGGGGAGAGCTTCTCGAAATCGATGAATCCGCGTGAAGCCTGCGCGTTGAGGGCCGTGTCGCTCAAGGAGTGCATCGACAGGCAACCGGTGAACACGTAGGGGGGAAGCACGGTGATATCGATCCCCAAAGCAACGGTTGTGATGTTCCAGCAATTGGCGAACTGCCAGCCGCTCTCGTCGAGAGATGCGACCGCCGTCTTTTCGAGATCGATCACGTTCGGATTGGCCGTCGCGTTGATGAGCGAGTCGCTGAGCGTCCGCAGAGCCTTGCAGCCGGCGAACACGTTGCCGGGCAGCTGCTTTATGTCCGGTCCGAGCGTGACGGTTGTGAAGGCTTCGTTGTTCGCGAACTGCCGACCAGCCGCGTCGAGCGTTGTGACGCCCGTTTTCTCGAGATCGATGACCTTCGAATTGGCAAGCGCATGCTCGGGCGTATCGCTCACCGAGGAGAGGGCTTTCGAGTCGGTGAAGAGGTTTCCGGGAAGCACCTCGATGTTCTTGCCGAGCGCGACGGTCGTGATGGAGGAGCACTGGCTGAACGCGCTTTGTCCGAGCGCCGTCAGGTTGGTGCTCGAAAAATCGAGGACGCCCGGATACGCCCGCACATCGGCTACCGAACCCCCGAACGTCGTGAGCGAGCTGCATGCGCCGAACACGTCGTAGTTGAGCGACGAAACATCCGGCCCTACGGTAACCGCCGTGATGGAGGAGCACCCCCGAAACGACTGCATGCCCGAGAACTGCGTCACGCCTGTCGAGGCAAGATCGACGATGCCGGGATTCGCCGCCGCGTTGCCGAGCGTATCGCTCACTGTCGTAAGCGATGTGCAGCCCGCAAACGCCGACGCAGGAATTGCCGTGATGTTTGTGCCGAGGGCCACCGTCGTGATATTCTTCGCATTGGCAAGCGCGTACGCGTAGAACTCGCCGGTAAACGTCGACAGGTCGATCGTGGTGATGTTGAGGCTGTTGAGATAGGTCATCGAGGGAGTCGTCGACGAACCGCTTAATTGGAACCTGTTTTGGCCGCCGACTATCTTGAGCGTCGTTGCCGAGGCGATGTCCTCCTCGGAGAAGAGGCTCTTGAGCACGGTCTCGAGATTCGCCCAGTTGATCGGGTTATCCCCCATATCCACGATAAGCTCATCGAGCGCAAGCGGCCCAACAAGCGCTTCGTCCTCGACCGAACGCACGCCTGCGCCAAGCGCCGTGATGGCCGCGTCGGCCTCGACTTCGATCAGCTTGGTGTAGGCGATGGACTCTTCGTTTTCGGGATCGGCTTCGAACTTGTTGTCGCGCTCGGTATCGGCATCGGGAAGCGGCGGAAGGTATTCGGTTCCGTCGATCGTCTGCGCTTCGGCCTTCACGCGATAGGCGCCCGGCTCCACCTCGGAAAAGGAATAGGTTCCGTCCGACTCGGTGCGAGTCTCGGCAATAGGCTGCTCGCTATCGTCGCACAGGGTAACGGCGAACCCGGGAACAACCGCTTCATCGGCGGTGCGAACACCGTCCTCGTTTTCGTCGTGCCACACGAGTCCCGATATCGAAGCTGCGCCGTTCGCCTCCTCGCCTCCGCCGGCATCGGCTGGCGAAGGCGTATCCGTTTCAGGAGCAAGGTCGTCAGGGGCATCGCTGTCGGAAGCCGGCGCAGAGCCCCCGCCCGAAGGCGGCTGCGCACCGGAGCCAGGCGCCTGCTCGGAGGACAAATCGCCTGAGGCTCCATCCTGCTCCGCTCCCTCTTCGCCCTGCCCGGGATCCGAGGTTGCTTCCCCGGGTTCCTGCAGCGTCCCGTCGAGCATCGTCTCGGTGTACTCGAACGACTGGGCTGCCTCGGGCGACGGTCTCGCATTATTGTTATCGGCCGATGCCAGCGGGATCAGCGCCATGCTCGCCACCAGAAGCGCCGCGAGCGCCGCGCCCACTACCTTGCGTTTTCTCGTCTTTAGCATCGTTTCACCTCCTGCTTCGGATTGGTCTTCATGTAAAAGGTCGTTACTCTTCGGCTTTCCCATAGCGAACCTCATCTATCGAACATCGAGACGAACTCGAACATGTCGGGTACGGGACCTGTGCCCCCGAAGCGATACGCCACTTCGACGGCCTCGGTTCCCGGAATCGCCTTAACGATCACGAACAACTGCTTGTCCTGCTTGATGAGCTCGTAGACCGCAAACAGCGACCCTTCGAGCGTTTCGGCGTATCCTTGCTGCGCCGCGCCGAGCGATTCAACGAACGAGGCGACGTCCGGACCGCTGCCTCCCTGACTCGCCAAGGCGAGCAGCCGCTCTTCCCCGTCGCTCCCGATCATGTCGGCCAGCGTTGCGATAGGCGCTTCAGCGGGAGGCTCGTCGACGACGGGCTCGGGTTCTCGTTCGGGAGGCTCGGTCGGCTCTTCAACCGGTTGGACGAGCGCAGGCGTATCGGCCACCGACTCCGCGGGCTCGCCGGATACGACGACGCCCGTCGCAATACCGGCGACGAGCAAGACCGACGCTCCACCGATGGCAAGCTTTGCCGCGACCCCCTGGCCTGCGGCAGCAGCGGCGCCGACGCCGGCTACCGAAGTAACGGCGCATACGGAACCCGCATACTCCATAAGCCGCCGCTCCATATCAACCGTTACCAGGTGCGAGCAATCGAGTTCGTAGATGCGCGCGAGCGTCGGCATGGCCCCCGTCGGAAGCATGGCCGACGCCAGGACGGCACCGCCGTTGGCCTCCTCGATCTTCTTCCTGAGAGCCTGACGCGCTCGCTTGAGATCGTTCGTCACCTTGTTGGCGTTGACGCCGAGCGTAGCGGCGATCTCCTTGTAGGAGAACCCCTCGAAATAGAACAAGAGCAGCGCTTCTTGGTAGTTCTCGTTGAGCTCTTTGATGCGCTCGAGAACGAACGACCGCTTTTCCGCATCTTCGGCATATTCGGCAGGCAAGAACTCCGTACGCGCTTCTTCGATCGACATGATCGCATCGTTTGCCCCGGGATCGCCGCCGATCAGTATCGTATCTCGCTCCATCGCGCCGTTTCTCCGATAGCACGTGTACTTGACGATGCTGTGGAGCCACGAATCGAACGCATCGAGATCCTTGAGCTTCCCGATCCCCCGATACGCCTTGAGCACGGCTTCCTGTGCGCAATCCTCCGCATCGTCGGCATTTCCGGCATAGTGCAGCGCCAGATACAGTATCTTGGAGCGGCACGAGCCGATGAGCGCTTCAAAGGCTTCGCTATCGCCTCGCCGCGCTCTGTCAACCAGCTTTCGCACGTCTGAACGACGTGCCTTCTTCTCACCCATATGCATTCCCTAGTCCGTTCTATGCTCTCGAACGCGAGCGTGATTTGCGCGCGTTCTATAGGTATAGTTCCCGGGCTGTACAAACATCTGTCACTAAAATGGTAGAAAATCGCAAAATTTGTAATTCATTCCATAAACTCTGATAGATATACCGTAAATCCTAGTTATTACCTATTATTTTTAAAGGGATCATAGTAACTACATAATATATTACCTGTTAGCGGACCCGGGAAGCGGGCGCCGATCATCGGAATCGCCGCATGTCGAACGACTTGTCGGCCCTGCTTCATACCAAACCGCCCACATGTTGCATAGGGTTAATAATTTAGGTACTAAAATAATTCTGAGAATGCCCATATCTGATTCACACGCTCATGGTAACTAAGCCGTAAAATAGTCAAGTTTCACAAAAATGAAAAACAACGCACAGAGGTTCTTCGGCACCGGGCGCGCAAGCGCTTTTTTTACGGCCGGAGCACCAAAGCACAGGCACAAAGGAGCGCATATGGGATTGAGCCGTAAACAGATCATGATGCTGGCCGTTTTGATGTTCGGAACGTTCGTCACCGTCCTCAACCAAACCGTCGTCACGCCGGCACTCCCCTCGGTCATGACCGAGATGAGCGTCGATGCCGCCACCGCCCAGTGGCTCACCACCGGCTTCACGCTCGTGAACGCCATCATGATTCCCATCACGGCCTACCTGACCGACCGCTATTCCACGCGCAACCTGTTCGTGGTCGCGATGGGCATCTTCACGGCAGGCAGCCTGCTTGCCGGCTGGGGGCCGTCGTTTCCCGTGCTGCTCGCCGGCCGTTTGCTGCAGGCGGCGGGCGCAGGCATCCTCATGCCGATGGTTATGACCGTGCTCATGCTCACCTTCCCCGTCGACAAGCGCGGTAGCGCGATGGGCCTGTTCGGCGTGGTCATCGCGTTCGCGCCCGCAATCGGCCCGACCGTCGCCGGTCTCATCATCGACAATGCGAGCTGGCACGACATGTTCTTCATCATCGCCGGACTCTCGGCGCTCGTTATCGCGTGCTCGCTGTTCGTGCTCGAGCGCACCTCCGCACCCGATAAGCAGACTTCGCTCGACAAGCCCTCGGTCGTATCTTCGTCCCTCGGTTTCGGCTGCCTGCTGTACGGGTTCAGCGTGATCGGATCGTACGGGATCAGCGTGCAGGCCGCCATCGCAACCGTCGTTGGCATCGTAGCGCTCGTGTACTTCTTCCGCCGTCAGCTCAAAATGGAAAACCCCATGCTGCAGGTGCGCGTGCTTTTGAATCGGAAGTTCCTCATCGGCACCATCATCGGCATGCTCGTACAGGCATCGCTTCTAGCTGCAGGCATCCTGCTGCCCATCTACCTGCAATCGCTGATGGGTTACTCGGCGACGGTTTCCGGCCTCGTCATCCTCCCCGGCGCCATCGTCATGGGTGCCATGGGGCCGATAGCCGGGCGCCTGTTCGATAAGCATGGGCCGCGCGTTTTGAGCCTGGTCGGCCTCTCGATGCTCACGATCACCACATTCGCCATGGCGTTTCTTGGAGACGGAACCGGCATCGCCTACCTGACCATCCTCTACACCGTCCGCCTGTTCTCGCTCTCGCTTGTGAACATGCCCATCACCACCTGGGCCATGAACGCACTCGACAACACGCTCATCAATCACGGCACCTCGGTGAACAACACCTTCAGGCAGGTTGCCGGCTCGCTCGGTACCGCCGTGCTCGTCTCGATCATGACCATCGCCACCAACGCAGGCAGCAGCTCGATGGATTACGTGCATGCGAACATCTTCGGCATCAACATGGCGTTCGCCGCTGCCGGCATCCTGTGCGTAGTCGGTCTCGGACTCACGATCGCGTTCGTGAAGGACAAGCCCGGCGAGACGGCGAAGACCGATGTCGACAACGCACGCCGCAGCGTGCTCGAAAGCATCATGAAGCGCGACGTGTACGTGCTCGACGCCGATGCGACGGTCATCGACGCCATGAAGCTGCTTGTCGACAAGCACATCAGCGCCGCCCCCCTCGTCGACAACGCCGGCAACGCCGTCGGCTTCGTATCGGACGGCGACATCATGCGCCACCTCTCGAAACGCAGCCAGATGTACGTGGATCCCGTCGTCATGATCATGCAGATGGGGCGCGACAGCACCGATTTCGACGATAAGCTGCGCGACCTCATGCAGATGCAGGCGAAAGACATCGGCGCAAAGGGCATCATCGGCGTCGACATCCACGCCGACCTGCCCGAAGTGTGCCGCGTGCTCGGAGAAAACCACCTCAAGAAAGTGCCCGTCCTCGACGACGGCCATATCGTCGGCGTCATCAACCGATCGGACGTCACGCAGTACTCGATGAAATCGTACCTCGAAAGCGAGCAACCCGCGTAAAGCTATATCGCCGAAGCGCTTCGGCGAAAAATCGAGCACTGCCGCACGAACGGCAGTGCTCGATAGCGCACAGCGGCACGCAACCCAAACGATGGCGGCCAACCATAGTGCAATTCTCCAAAATGAGGCCCAATCTGGCAGAGATTTTCGATCGTGACCCCAAAAACTGCAATTTGCGCGCTTTCTGAGTTGATAGTTTTATGCATCTGCACGAGAGGCGCAGGTCAAGAACGTCGCTTCTTACCTTCAGGGGGTCAGAATCGTAAATCTCTGCCAAAGTTGTACGGTTTTACCGAAAACCCTACCAGCAGCGCACATCTATGACAGCTTATGCGGGACTCCGCCTATTTCTCCGCCCGTTCGGGATGCCCGTGATCCTTTTGCCACGAATCCCATTGACGGTAGCAAACAGCAGCGCGCTGCTTTTGGTCGGGCCACTTCTCGCGATCTTCGGTTGTAACCTCTTCCATGCAACGTGATACGAACGTTTCCTTCTTCTCGTTCGCCCTCGGTTCCGGTAACGGCATGATACGCGCCTCCTATGTTCGCCTTCAGCCCGCTTCGGGCATTCATCGAGCATACCCGCGCGATATGGCGAGCGGGTTACGAGACGGGAAAACCTCTGATGCAGTTTGGCGACCAGCACCCAGCGCAAAGGATTTGCAGCAGCAACCTACCGCACCCGAATGCATCCGAACCAAAACGACGCGTCAGCTCAAGCCGCACATCCCGGCCCCGAACAGCGACACCCTGCCCCCGCCCTGTCCCGATCCCCGCCTCTACCCCTTGGCCCAAAACGCCTTCCCCAGCGGAAGGAATTCTTCTCCAAAATGGCGATTGAGCACGTTAGCGCCTGCTCCATAAAAACTCAGAAGCGAGATGACCAACTCGCTTACCGCTGCAAGCATGTGCGTTACCTCGGTAGCGATGCCAAACGAGCTCAACGCAAGGCCGATGAACAGGAAATCGATGGCAAGGAATATCAAGAAAAGCACCTTGGTCGTGCGCAATGCACCGATCGTCATGAAGGCGGTGAGAATCAGATACGCCAGAAACGCAACGCCGGTCTGCTTCGGATCGAATGCCAGAGCAGCCTGCTCGCCGAATATGCCGCTCGTAACCGCCCAGGAAAACGCCATTGCGCACCAGAAGAACCCGTAGGCGATAAACGCCGTACCGCCGAATACGTTGTTCTTCTTGAAATCGAAAACGCCCGCAATGAGCTGCATGCAGCCGCCCAGAAAGATCGCCCAGCTCATCACCCCAGTCACGCCTTCGGTGATGCCGAACTTCTGCGTGCATGCCACCAGCGTGATCACCGCAAGCCCGAACAGACCCAACGCGCTCGGATCGGCCAGTCGATCCACGGATTGCGCTTTTTCCTCACCCATCGCAATACCCCCTGTCATAATTCATAGTGAACTTCTCGAAAAAGTTTCCGCAATGATACTGGCTTTTCCTCAAAAAAGTATGACAATACCTGTTTTGTCAACGAACGTGCCGGATTGTCGGTAACGGCCCCGAAGCGAAACCGCCATTCGAACGGAGT
Source organism: Raoultibacter timonensis (assembly GCF_900240215.1). Taxonomy (GTDB): domain Bacteria; phylum Actinomycetota; class Coriobacteriia; order Coriobacteriales; family Eggerthellaceae; genus Raoultibacter; species Raoultibacter timonensis. The sequence goes on from NZ_LT964679.1 coordinate 2,405,987, forward strand.
CGCCCATGTCCGCCAACCGCCTCCGTGCGACGTTTTTTCCAAGAAAAAACGCAAGGGCAATTATCTGAACTGGGAAAATATAAAATTTACCATGGAAAAACCGTCCAAAACGTCGCACGGAGGCGGTTGGCGGACATCGCGGGACGGGGGGAGTGCCTTCTGCCCGAATGGCGGCGGTTGGCGGACATCGCGGGACGGGGGAATGCCTCCCGCCCGAATGGCGGCGAACCCGCATGCCGAAGGTGCATGCTTCCTTGTCCATTGTGTGAACAATATAGGTAATGCCTTTCTAATCTGATATCTTCTTATAAAAGCTTTTACTAGAAGCATTATGAACCGAATCGACCGAGCGGAACGTTTGCATGACCAAAGCTCGGGCTGAGACTGCCGAATCGAGGATCTGAAAATGAACGGCCCCCATGCTGCAGAATCGATCGAATCGCGCTACGCCGATCTCGTTCCCGAATGGCTCGACGCGCTCAAGTTGATGGCTGCGCAAAGCGAAGCGTTCGACTCGCTGAACCACGGCGAAGGCCCCGCCCTGCTTTTGCTGCTCAAGGCCGATGCCGGGCTTTCCGCAGGTGCCATGAGCGAGACGATGGGCATCACAACGGGACGGATGGCGAACATCCTGCGCAGGCTCGAGGAGAAGAAGCTCGTCGATCGCACCGTCGTGCCCTCGAATCGCCGAAAGGCGAGCATCACGTTGACCGACGAGGGTCGCGCATACGCTCGCGGTCTGCACGACCATATCAGACGACGGGCGATCTCGGTGCTCGACGTGCTCGGCCGCGACGATGCGGAAACGCTGATTCGCATACTGCGAAAACTCGCCGACAACGTCGGCTCCGAACGCACCCCCGCCCTCGCCGAAGCCGACGACGCCGAGCACCCCGGCATCCGCAAGCCCTAGCCGAAGAACCCGCACGAAAGGATCCGCATGGAGCACATCCCGCAACTCGTCACCGATCTCGCCCTGCTGCTGGCGGTGGCCGCCGTAGTCACCATCGTCTGCAAGAAGCTCAAGCAGCCCCTCGTGCTCGGCTACGTCATCGCCGGCTTCCTCATCAGCCCGGCCATCGGCTGGATACCCAACATCTCCGACACCGAGAACATCTCCACCTGGTCGGAGATCGGCGTCATCTTCCTCATGTTCGGCCTCGGCCTCGAGTTCAGCATCGTGAAGCTTTCGACCGTTGGAAAACCCGCCATCATCACGGCGCTTGTCGAGATGGCGCTCATGATTGCTGCAGGCATGGCGTGCGGCACGCTGCTCGGATGGTCGTTCTATACGAGCCTGTTCCTCGGCGGCATGCTCGCCATCTCGTCCACCACCATCATCGTGAAAGCGTTCGACGAGCTGGGACTCAAGGGGAAGAAGTTCACCGAGCTCGTATTCGGGGCGCTCGTCATCGAGGACATCGTGGGCATCTTCCTCATGGTGTTCCTCTCCACCATCGCCGTAGGATCTGCGGTCGATGGCGGCGAAGTTGCGCTTAAAATCAGCCAGATGGCCCTTTATCTGGTTATCTGGTTCGTTCTGAGCATCATCATCGTGCCCACCGTGCTCAAGAAGGTCGCGAACGCGCTCAACGACGAGATCATGCTCATCGTGTCGATTGCGCTGTGCCTCGGCATGGTCGTGCTCGCCAACGCCATCGGTTTTTCGGCGGCGCTCGGCGCCTTCCTTGCGGGATCGATCCTCGCAGGCACCGTGCAGGCCCCTCGTATCGAGGAGCTGTTCAAGCCGATCAAAGATCTGTTCGGTGCCGTGTTCTTCGTGTCGGTCGGCATGCTCGTATCGCCTTCCATGATCATGCAGAACATCGGCCCCATCATCGCCATCACGCTTGTCACGCTCATCGGCAAACCCATCTTCAGCGGCCTGGGCGCCCTGCTCTCGGGCCAATCGCTCAAAACATCGCTCAAAACCGGCATGAGCCTCTCGCAGATCGGCGAGTTCTCGTTCATCATCGCCGCGCTCGGCGTATCGCTCGGCGTGACGGCCGACTTCCTCTACCCCGTCATCGTCGCGGTATCGGTCGTCACCACGCTCACGACGCCGTTCTACATCAAGAACTCCGAGCGCGCGTACCGCTTGCTCGTCAGGATACTGCCGCAATCGCTGCTCGATCGCCTCGCGAAGCGCGAGGAGAAGGCCGACGAGGACAAAGACGGCAACGTATGGATCGACTATCTCAAGCGATGGGGCATGAAGGTCGGCCTGGTCGTCATCGCGGCAGTCGCCTCCGCCGAGCTGCTCAACGCCGTGAAACCGATGCTTTCGGGGTTTGTGCCGGAGCCGGCGCTCAGCATCGGATTGTCGACCGCCGGCATCCTTATCACGGGGCTCTTCATGTCGAATCTGTTCTACAGCGGAAGAAAGGGCGAGTTCTGGATACTCTGGGTCGAGAACAGAAAGAACCACGTGCCGCTGCTCGCCTTGGCCGCAATCGGGCTCGCCGTCTCGTGCGCCATGGTAATGTACCTCGTGTTCGTGCTCGGAGGAGCGCGCACGCTTTGGTTCCTCGCGCTCGCCTTCGCCCTCACGTTCGCGCTTGCGCGGTCGAAGAGGATCCATTCGGGCTTCCTCAAGCTCGAAACGAGCTTCATCGGCAATCTCAACGAGAGCATCCTCGCCGAGCGGCAGGCCGAACTCGATGACGAGGAACGCGCCTTCTGGGTGGAGCGGCAGCTCTACGTGGTCGAAGTCGAGACGACGCGGACCTTCACGCGCAACGGCACCGAAAACTCAGCCGACTACCTGTTCGGAATCGCCTACAACCTCGATCTCATCGCCATCGAGCGCAACGGCACCATGATCGGCTCGAAGCTGCTGCCCACGCTCACCAAGGAAGATCTGCGCCGCCGCATCAGCGATCCGCACGACGAGCTCGGCATTCGCAAGGGCGATTTGCTCACCTTCCTCGGAACCGAGGACGAAGTCGATGCCTACCTGCAGAAGCTCTTCAAGGAAGACCTGATCGAGGAGGACGAGGCCGCGAGCATCACCCTCGACGAATACCTCGCCGGCGAAGACTCGAAGGTGGACGCATCCTGCTTCTCGTTCACCGTCGGTCCTGCCGCCGAGTTCAGGGGGCGCTCTATTGCTTCGGTCGACCTGCGGGGTTCCTACGGTTCGCTCGTCGTCGCCATCGAGCACAACGCGCTCATCAAGATAAAGCCGAGCCGCAACACGCGCTTCTCGGCAGGTGACCGCGTATGGGTGCTCGCCGACGATGCGCTTTCGCGACCGCTCGTCGAGAAGATCGACGAGATCGAGGCGGATGCTACCCTTCGAGAAACTTTGTCCGCAGCGCTTCCGCTTTCTCGGGCGTAACCCCGAGCACCTGGCAAAGGTACTCGTCAAGGCTGCCGTAGCGCTCGTCGACGGCATCGAGCGCCGCCCGCAAGAACCGCTCATCAGCCGAATTGAGCACACGCACGCCTTCATCGAGCTTGCCGGCCATACCGTAAGCGGAAAGGGAGTCGAGCACCTCCTGCGTACGCGTTTCCATGTACTTGTTCGTGGCCAGGTAATCGGCGAGAATTGCCTCGTAGGGCACGCCGAGCACGTGGAGCAGCAGCACAGCGGCAAGACCTGCGCGGTCCTTGCCCGCCGAGCAATGCCAAAGCACCGATCCGGGCTGCGCGGACTCTTCGTCCTCCGCAACCGGGTCGGCACCGACGGGCGGCTCGTTTTCCAGCAGCTCATCGAAGAATTGCGCATAACCCTTGCTGCTCGTCTCGTCGAGCAGCATACTCGGGTATATCTCGATCATGAGATCCGCAGGGTTCTTCTCGATGGTCTTTACAGCTTTGAGCAAGCCTTTGATGCCGCCTTCGCGCGTGATGCCGAGCGCCTGGGTATTGAGGATCGGTATATCGACGAACTTCACGCCGTCGAACAGATCCTCGGGATCGGGGCTTTTCAGACGCTCTTCTTCGGTGCGGAAATCGAGCACTTTCGCAAGCCGGTACTCGTCGATGAGCGCCGCCGCATCGTGTTCGGTAGCGCCCGAAAGCGCGCCGGAGCGCAGCAGCATCTTAGGGCGGATCGACCTGCCGTCACGAGTCTTGATCCCGCCGAGATCGCGCGTGTTCGCAAGGCCTTCGAGCTCGATGTGCCCGTCGCCGTCGACGATCGCGCCGTCGGGCAGAGCGTCTTCTTCCAGTGCGATGCCCGGCATCGTGGGTATCAGATCCATGGGGTATCCCTTCTCGTAAACTGCGCGCCTACGCCGCCGAAACGGCAAAGGCGCGCAGCTCTCAATACGTTCGGACCGCGATCGCGCAGCCCGCGTTCCTATGCGAAGTCGAGCTGCATGAGCCGATCGATCGTAAGGATGTAGATCTTGAGCGCGGTCTTGAGCATGTCCTCGCTCACACCCTCGTTCGCACTGTGCTCGCCCGCAATCCAATCGGGATGGGAAAGCCACGGCATGTTCGGCCCGAAGCTCGCACCCGAAGCGAATTCGCGCGCGTACGTGCCGCCGCCGATGGTAAACGGCTTCTCGTGCATACCCGTCGCATCGTTGAACGAATCAAGCAGCGCCTGAATCATCGGCGAGTCGGGTTCGACCAAGAACGGCACCATCAGAAGCGTGTTCTCGAAGGTCGCCCCGATGGCGTCGGCGCAAGCGCCGAGCTTCTCGATGAGCTCGTCTGAAGTGATCGAAGTGGGATAGCGGATGTCGATGGTCTGCACGATGCGCCCGTCGTCCATGTGCACGGTGCCGCCGATGAGCGTCAGCGGGCCGAAGTACTCGTCGGAGGTCTTCACGCCGACGCCGCTGCCGTCGCTCGCCGAAAGCAGTTTATGCTGCAGTTCGAGGAAGGTCCGCTCGTCGGTCGAGCACAAGTCGTTCTCGAGCAGATAGTCCACGATGAGCCCGATCGCATTGATGGTACCCTCGGGCTTGGAAGCATGGCCGCCGATGCCCTGGGCGTCGAGGCGCGCATAGCCGTCTGCGTCGGATACGGTGATGCGGTCGGTTTCCTTCAGATCGGCTGCATCCGCTTTGACGACGGCGAAAGCCTGGGCGGCAACGGCGTTGGTGGCATCGCCCCCTTGGAAGTCGAAGATCACCGCATCGTCGCCCATCTTCTTGCTCGTATAGCGTCCGTCGAAGCCGCCTTTCTCGCCGTAGCACACAGGGAAATCGGCATCGGGCGTGAATATGAACGCGGGGTCGTCATAGCGTTCGCGGTAATAGGCCACATCGCGCATGCCGCTTTCCTCGTTGCCGCCCATGATCATGCGGATCGTGTAGGGCAGCTCGATGTTGTGCTGCGGGAAGAACTTCATGGCGTACATGGCAACGACGCTCGGACCTTTGTCGTCGAGGACGCCGCGTCCGATCAGATACCCGTCTTTGCGGGTAACTTGGAACGGCTCGAAGTTCCATCCGGAGCCGGCCGGCACCACATCGAGATGGCCGATGATGCCGATCTGGGTTTCGCTCTTGCCCGGCAAATCGGCGTACGCAATGTGGCCGTCGCAGTTATGGGCGTCGTAGCCGAGCTTTTCGGCAAGCGCAACGCCCGCCTTGAGCGCCTCGGCGGGGCCCGGGCCGTACGGAGCTCCCGGCGCAGCGTTGTCCAAATCCTCGGTGCTCGGTATGCGCACCAGGGTATCGATATCCTCGACGACCTGTTCCCAGACCTCGTCGATGTACGCGTCGATCTTCATGCTCAGCTCTTCGTGCTCCATGCCAGCCTCCTGTCATGTTCCTGCACGAATATCGGGGATAAACCGTGCAGGTCTCGATTCTTCTTGGCGGTAGCTCCGCTATCCGCTATAATTTCTGCTTGCGCCCGAGTGGCGGAATGGCAGACGCGGCGGTCTCAAAAACCGTTGTCGAAAGACGTGCGAGTTCGACTCTCGCCTCGGGCACCATACCGCAAACGCAAGCAGCCCCGCAACGGGGCTGCTTTTATTATGCGACGAGCGCTGTTCGAGCGCATCTTTTGTTGCCGAGATGCAACGAGCCGTCACCGACGCGCACCGAAGGCTCGCACGATGACTCGTCCGCACAGGTGCCGCTCGCGTCGTCTGCGGGGGTGCAACCGTCCGCCGCATGTGGGCGCTTAGTTCGAACCGCGCAGGCATCCCGAGTGCGAACCGGATCCTAAGCGTTCGCTTCCGGGTTTTCGCATACGCCTATGAAGAGCGGTACGCCTTGCGACGAACGAATCTCGAACAGGAACGGTCGGTCGAGTGTGAACTCTATCTCCTTGAGGTTATCGGGGGCGGCCGACATCTCCGAAATGCCGATATCGGTGTATGCGCTCGCCTCGGCGCCGTTCTCATCCCACATGATGTAGCTTTCCTGCTTGATGTGGGAGATGTAGGCGGGCGTTGAAGTCAGCTTCGAAAAATCGGCTTCGTCGGAAAACGCCGTCTTCATGCCGAGCGATTCGAGCGGCGGAATCAGGTCGAACGAGCTTGCAAACGTCGTCTTGGGCACCGTGTAGGTGATGTAGGCCGCATCGTCGGGATCTGCGGTGAACGCCTCTTCGAGGAGCGCTTCGTCGGAGATGATGTCGTGCGCGCTCACGCCCTCGGCCGGCAGCACGAACGACATCGTGGCCCCGCCGACGAAATCGAGGCTGGCCCGCGTATAGGTATCGGTCTGTACGAAATCGCGCGGCTTGTCGAGCCGCTGCATCATGAACTCGACCGTCACATCGCCGCTCGCGGTATGAAACGTATCCTCCCTGGTGCTGGCAGCATCGAACTGGTCCGACCAGCTGCCCTTGAAATACACCGTGTTGATGATCGACATGAGCTGATCGCTCGTCGTCTGCACCTCGGGCTCGATCGTACCGTTCGTGTTCGCGGAAATCCAATCGGCAATCGCCGCATCGGCTTCGGGCGTGCCGAACTCGACCGAGAACGGCGTCGCGTAGAACTGCTGGGTGGCAACGTCGACGAAATCCTGCTCGAACGAATCGCCCTCGCGCATCCAGATGGAGTTGGCAAGATCGATCTTCGAGAACGGATCGCCGTAGAAGACGCGGTAGAGGTTGCCCGCCTCGAGGGGAACCTCCGAGGGGTCGGGCGCTTTGAGCACCGCGTTCATCTCGTCGGCCGTCTGCCCCGCCGCTCCCTGCGTAGCGAGTGCTAAAGCATAGTAGAGGCTGATGGGCGAATAGGTGCTGTTCTCGGATTCTTCCCCGAGCACCGCGCTCGCGGTCTTGTACGAAAAACCCGAAAGCGATTCGACGAACTCCTCGTCGAGTGGGTTTTCGTCAAGCGTTTTCATCCACGCTTCGCCGTCGTCCTCCGATGGCGTTTGTGGAAAGGCGGGCGACGCCACGGCATACGCATCCGCCGTAGAGGCGGACGCGCCGCCGGGCGCTTCGCCGCCCGATGGGGCATCGTTCGTACCGCCCGAACACGCAGCGAGCGCCAGCGCACCTGCTAAACAGGCGATCGCGCCGATCGCGATCAAGTGTCGTTTCATATCGATTCTTCCCTTCGACCTGCAGGATGCTGGATACGCAGCCTGCCGTGCCGCACGGCAGACGCTCGTGCCGCACGCATTGCCTATGCAGTATAGCGACGCTTAACCGGCTCGACAATCGCAACCGCCGAAACGTTGCTGCTACGAATACGAATCGGGCCCGCCGATTGTCGGATCTTTTTCAGCATGTTTCGAATACGAAGGTATCGTCGGTTGAAAGATCGGCGCAGAAGCGGTAGCCCATGACGTCGAACGCCCGCAGATCGGCGCTGTCCTCGATGCCGTTTTCGGCACACCAGCGCGCCATCGAACCGCGCGCCGCTTTCGCAGCCGTGGCCCGCTGTACGAGCCTGCCGCCCTGCATGCGGCCGAACAAGCACGTTACCACATCCATGCCGAGCCGATCGACATACGGCAGCACCGCCTTGGCGTACTCGACCGACGCGAGGTTGACGATGAGGTCGGTCTCCTCGGCAAGCGCCCGAGCAAGCGTGTCGCCCCAATAGCCGTACACGTCCTTCGCGCCACCCACCGCCAGCTTCGCCTGCATCTCGAGCCGATACGGCACCACGGCATCGAACGGGCGCACCACGCCGTAGAACCCCGAGAGGATGCGCAGGTGTTCCTGCAGGTATTCGAGGTGGGACTCCTCCATCACCGTCGGCGCCAGATGCTGGTACTGGATGCCCTCGTACGAGAACACCGCAGGCGAGAGCGGCGCGCCTGCACCCCGCAGATCCATCGTGCGAAAGCGCTGGTAGTTGAGCTCGGTCAGCGCATCGCTCGTCTTCCAGAGCCGCTGCGCTTCGGCGTAGTCGAGCTTTCGGATCGCCCGCATGAGGACCTCCGCATGCTCGGTGAAGCGGGGCAGATCGCGCCACGCGAACCCGTCATCGACGACGTTCATCTTCTTTGCGGGAGAAACGATGATTTTCATCGAGAGCGCTTCGCCCCCGAGCTCCGACGAACCGCATACGAGGTGATCGCCGCAGCGAAAGCCAGCCCCGCCGCAGAACCCACGACCGCCATCGGCACCGCCGCGCGATCTCCCGCCGCCGCCAAGCTTCCCACCTGGCGGTCGGGCTGATCGACATTCGGGGTGGGCAGCGGCTCGACACCCTGGCTACCGCCGCTCGAAATCGTTACGACGCACTGAGCCGCAACGCTCATGTCGGCATCGCTTTCGGCGCGCACGGTTACGGTGCCCGGCTTGAGCGCCGTGAGCACCGTGACGGCTTCGCCGCTCGTGCTCCGGCCTGTTTCAAGTCGAACGCTCCCGACGTCTCCGGTCACCGACCAGGCCACCGTCGAAAGCGGCAGATTCTCGCTGCCTTCGAGCACGGCCGTCAATTCGACGGGCGCTTCCTCGCCCGCCGAGAGATCGAGGGAAACCTTGTTTCTGCTGAGCGAAAGCGAACGGGGATACCCCGTCACATTGGCATCCGTTCGGGCCAAATAGTTTTCGGCGCAGGCCATGGCGGCAAAAGTCCAACACGACCCGAGATCGCCCTGGTTCCTCACCGGCGTGAGCGTTCCCTCTCGGCGCAGATCGAACGAGGAAGGCAGATCGGCCGCAAGGCTCAACGGGTCGATAGCCGAATCCCCCGCCGAACCGTCGATGCGCACGCCGATGCCGCCGTAGAGCTCGGGGTTGACGGACGTTACCGCGATGCTGTCTTCGGTCCTCTCGCGCACCTCGTCTTCGCCGAGCGGATCGCGCTGGCGAAGTCCGACCTCTGCGCACGCCTCAACCTGCGCGTCGACCCCGTCGGCCACGGGGGAAGCGGCGCGTCCGTACAAGGCATCTTGTCCGCCGCCACCCGAAGCCGGATCGTCGGTATAGGCGCGAATACTCGGGTAGAATCCCTGCTCGCCCACATCGGTAACCGTCCCGCCCTCGTCGATGAACGCCCGTCCGCTCACCTCGACGATACCGCTGATCTCGCCGGGCACGTTCGCGGATACGCCCATCCGAACCTTGTCGCCCTGCGCTGCGGGCCGCACGGTCACGTCGATGCGAAACGCATCCCCCGGCTCGATGGCCGCGGCATCGCCGAGATGGACGGTGTAGTAGCCGCCATAGCGTTTCTCGCCGGTGGCCACGGTTTCGGTCTGCCCGTTCGTCGTGACCGCTATCTCGTAGCGCGCCGCCGATCCGATCGAAAACGAAACGGCCCTGAGCGTTTCGCGTTCCGATTGCCGGTTCACGAAAACCTCCGACGCAGTGAATGCTTCGTCGCTGGTCCAGAACAGGTTCGTTCCGTACGGGTCGTTGAGGTACTGATGGTTGTAGCTTTCGGATGAATCCCCTGCCATGAACACCGTCGGATTGTTCGTGCCGATAAAGGCGTCTTCGTACGAAACGTAAAAGTACCCGCCCTCCCCGGCATCGTCGCCCCACGAGTTCTTGCAGATGAGCGCGCCGTCGTTGTGCGGCTTAGGAGTGGATGCGCCGGTATACCCGAAGCGGTCCAGCGCATAGGGATTGCCCTCGAAGCGATCTTTGGAATACGTATCGTCCCATCCGACCACCGTGACGATGTGGCCGCCGTCGTACGATACGCCGTCCTCTACAGCCTGGTACTCGAAATCCCGCTTGTCGACGAACAGATGCGTGTTGTCCTGCGTAGCGTAGCAGAGCGCCCACAGCACGTAGATGTCGGCAGCGCCGTACGTCATGACGGCCGCTTTCAAATCATCGAGGAAGCTCGCGCTCTGCCCCGAAGGCAGATACAGCGCATTCTGCACATGGTAGGGCGATTGCGTGCCCAGATCGCGGTATTCGAAAGGACCGGCAGCGCTATACGGATCGTCGGATTCCGCTACAGGGCCCGCCCACTGCGAGAAATACGCCTGCGACATGAGAAAATGACCGCCTCCGTTAACGCCGTAATCCCATGCAAAGCCCGAAGCGGAGTCGTTGAGCGCCGTAAGCATGTTCATTTCCGAAAGGTCGAGAGACGACACGGAGGCGGGTTCCATATGGCGCTGCATATCGAGCGTATAGGGGTTCGCCGGGTCGAACGCCCCGTCTAGGCTTTCGACTACCACGTAGTAGCGGCCGTCACCGACGGCGCAGCGAATGCTCTGCAAGCCCGATTCGAACGACGATTCGCGCAGCGTCACACCGCTTTCGTCGCAGAGCCGCATCCGATAGGCGGCTTGAACCGGCGAGGTAAGCATCAAAGCCACCTCACCCGTATCTTCGGGGTCGATCGCGTACCAATCGACATCGTCGGCCGAATGGACGGTCGCCTCCACCCGGGCGGGAAATCCCGTATCGGTAGCCTGCGCAGCCGTATCGTTCGGCTCGAAACGGTCGGGCGCTGCAGCATGCCCCCCTTCGGCCAAGCGGGTTTCTTCCAGCGGCGCAACGGGTTTCAGGGCATCTTGCGGAAGATCTTCCCCGCTCGACGGCTCATCGGCAAAGGCGCCCCTGGGGCCAACGCCCGCGACGGGACACGCCAGCAGAAATGCGAGGGCAAGCGCCAGCAGCAAGACGAGGGAGCGCCTGGCAGCCCCGATACGCATCGTAGTCATGATCACGAACCTCCAGCCTTTCGCGGTCTTCGGTGCGCATCAGTATACCAAGCCAAGCGCTGCGCGCAATCGCCCGAAACCCCTACTGGTACCTGAGCGACTCGACCGGATCGAGCTTTGCCGCACGGCGCGCCGGATAATACCCGAACACGACGCCGATGAGCACGCAGACGCCGACGGCTCCGAGGATGACGGGCAGCGATATGGCCGGCACGACCGTCATGCCGGGCTGCATCGCACCGACCGCCGCACCGAGGCCCCATGCGCCGAGCAGCCCCATGACGATGCCGATGACGCCCCCCATCACGCACAGCATGATCGCCTCGAGCAAAAACTGCTTCGTGATGTCGCGCCGCCTGGCACCGAGCGATTTACGCAGACCGATCTCGCGAATGCGCTCCGTCACGTTGGTCAGCATCATGTTCATGATACCCACACCGCCGACGAAGAGCGAGATGGACGCCACCGATCCCATAAGCAGCGAGAACGAAGCCATGGTCGTCTCCATCTCCTTGATGATAGAGTCGAAGGAGAACACGTACACATCGTCTTCGCCCGCCAAACCGAAGTAACGCGCCACCGTAGAAGTGGTGGTGGCAACGACCGATTCGATATCGGCACCCTCTCGAACAAAGCCGGTGATCTGCAGGTAGCCGTCCGTGACGCCGAGGCGCTGCACGGCCGTCGAATACGGAACGTAGATCATCGTCCCGTAGGACACGAGCGTCGACGACTGGAGCACGCCGATGATCTGGTAGTCGTCGTTTCCGATATGGATGGTCTGCCCGACCGCCTGCGCATCGACGCTGCCGAACACCTCTTTGACCGAGTTCTGATCGATCACCGCGTAGCGGGCGCCGTTCTTCTCCTCGCTCTCGGTAAACAGCCTGCCCGATTCGAGGTTCGAGCCGTTTGCGATAAAATACTCGGGCTTCGCGCAGAAGATCGTGGCGTTTTCAACGGTGGTGGTCCCCGTGCCGACCGAAGTGCCGATCTGCGTCGACCCCGTGATGAACTCGTAATCGGGCATCATCTGCTCAAGTGCATCGAGATCGTCGAACGTGATCCCCTGCGGTGCATTCACGCTGATCGCAACCTGACGGGCCTGAGCGAATCCCAGCTCGCCCATGAGCGTGTTCTGTATGCCCCCGATGAGCGAAGTCATGGCGATAACGGCCGATATGCCGATCACGATGCCGAGGATCGTAAGAAACGACCGCCCCTTGTTCGCCGCAAGCGCATACCACGTTTCGTAGAGGAGATCGCCGAGCTTCATCGCACACCGCCTCGCTGATGGCCGGCCTGTCCACAAGGAGACGCCCCGGGTCCTGCTATGCTGTCGTGCCCGACGGAGGCCGGCATCGGGTCGGTATCTCGGGTATGCACCGGACAGTCTTTCCCCGCAAGCTTTCCGTCACGTATGTGGATGGCGCGGTCGGCATGGGCCGCCACATCCGGCTCGTGCGTGATGAGGACGATGGTCTTGCCCTGATCGCGCAGCCCTTTGAACGTCGCAAGCACCATCTCGCCCGTGGCCGTATCGAGGTTGCCCGTCGGCTCGTCGGCCAGAATGAGAGCAGGATCGTTGACGAGCGCCCGAGCGATGGCGACGCGTTGCATTTGGCCGCCCGACAGCTCGTTGCTGCGATGGTCGAACAAGGCTTCGTCGAGGTATACGCTCCTCAGCGCGGATCGCGCCCGCTCGGCACGCTCCTTCTTCGGGCATGCGGTGTACATGAGCGGCATCATCGCGTTGCGCAGCACCGTCGAACGCGGCAGCAGGTTGAACGACTGGAACACGAACCCGATGCGCGTTGCGCGAATTTCCGCGAGTTCGTCTTCATTGTAGGCCGCCACATCGACCCCCTCGAGAAAATACGATCCCGTCGTGGGCGTGTCGAGGCAGCCCAGGATGTTCATGAGCGTCGATTTGCCCGACCCCGAGGGGCCCATGATGGCAAGGAACTCCCCTTGCTCAACCGAGAACGAGACGCCTCGCAAGGCATGGGTCAACCCCGATGCCCCCTCGTATATCTTGTGGATGTCGCGTGCTTCGAGGACGAGAGCCATAGCCGCTACCCCACGACTGTTTCAGCGGTAGCCTCCATCGAACCGGATGCGCTCCCACCCGCATCGGCCCCGTATCCCATCGATCCGCTCGCGCCAACGTCGCCGACCATCATGATCTCGTCGCCTTCCGCAAGAGCACCCTTGACGGCCATGGTCAGCCCGTTCGAAGCGAGTATCTCAACGGCGCGCTCCTCCATGTTCGCAGGATCTTCGGGATCGACCACGTAAACGAACCCCTCGGTTGCCGACATGGTCTGCACGGCCGATACCGGCACCATCAAGGCGTTCTCGATTTTCTGGGATTCGATCGATGCCTTCGCCGTCATGCCCGGTTTCAAACGCGGATCGGGCTCGGTTATGAGCAGATCGACCGCATACGTAACCGTACCCGTATACCCCATGTTCGCGCCGTCCGACGCCCCGGTGTTCATCGTGGCGATGCGGCTCACCGTACCCGTCAGCGAAAGATCGGGGATGGCCGAAAACGTGAGCACGGCTTCCTGCCCTGTCTCGATTTTGAGAATGTCGATCTCGTTAACCTCGACGGACACCGTCATCTGAGAAAGGTCGGCGATCTGCATCGGCGACGCCGCACCTGACGCATTCGCCAGCGCCTTGCCCGGTTCGATGTTGACCGACACGACGCTTCCGTCTATCGCAGCGACCACCGTGCGCTTTTCCGCCTTGGCAACCGCATCGTCGTAGGCCGATTGCGCGTTCGCGAGAGCGGTTTGGGCGCTTGCAAGCGAAAGCTCCGCCTGTTTGATGGCGGAATCGGCTTGGGCGACATCGAACGTCGGAGCAGCGGAACCCCCTACCGCTTCGGCTTCATCGGCAACCGCCGAAGCCGATGCTGCTGCGTTGAGGCCCGCCTGCTTCGAGCGGTACGCCTCATCAACCGCCAGCTGCGCCTGGGAAACGCCGTTGCTCGCCTCGTTGATGCCCTGCTGCGCCTGGACGACCGCCTTGTCGAGATCGTCGTTAACGATCGTGTACAGCGTTTGGCCTGCGGTTACCGTATCGCCTTCCGAGACAAACACTTCACCGACCAGCCCGTCCACCTCAGGCGTCGCGCTCACCGACGAAACCGGCGTGAGCTTGCCTGAAGCCGATACGGCATCGGAAAACGTACCCCTCTCGACGAACGCGGTCGGAAGCGGCGCATCATCGGTCGGACCCGCGGCCGACGAAGCGAAAAACCAGGTAAGACCGCCCGCGATGGCGATCACGAGAACCGTGCATACGATAGCGATGGTGATGGCCTTCTTGCGCTTCGCCTTCTTGCGCTTCTCCTTCAGGCTGCTGTACGCCCGCATATCGGCGAGAGCATCCGCATCGACGGCTGCTGGGACGATGGGATCGTATGCGTTGTATCCGTACCCCGCCGCCGGCATCCGATGCGGATCGGCTGAGTCGTTCGGGATTTCCTCATTGCGCGTCACAGCGGCCTCCAATTCTCTCGGAAACCAGCATACGGGGTGAGCGGTCAAAAGTACAGCACGACGATCAGGTATCGCAAGCTTGGAAAGAATACGGTCGCAGAAAAGCCCCTCGCGGTAAGGATCGGCGAGGGGCTTATCGGAAAGGAGGCCTTTGGGAAGAGAAGGCCCGAATCGGCTAGCGGCGGCCGAACCGAGGGAGTCGAGTTCGGCCGCGTATCGAGATGGTGCTGCGCGGTTGCCGGAAGCCGCCGGCAAACACGCGCAGCAGCGGTTTCGGCTACTTCATCGCGCCGCCCTTTTTGAGGGCCGGAACGTTTTGCCCGGTTGCGGCCATGCGCTCTTCATGCGACATGCCCGCAAGTTCGATCACCCGGTCGACCGGCAATCCGAGCGCCTCGGCCAAGCGGGTTCCGTACTCCGGATCGGCCTTGTAGCAGTGCGCCGCATGGCGCAGCTTGATGTTATCGGTGCACGGGGCAATGTCGACAGCCGTATTGGAAACGAGCAACGCACGCTTGTCTTCGGTCATGAGGCGGTACAGATCGCCCGGCTGGTAAAAGGTATCGTCGGTCGGATCGTCCTTCGGATCCCACGCATCCATCGGACCGAACAGATCAAGCGGCGGTTCGGCCGCATCGGCCTGCTGCTGCCATTGCCCGTAGGAGTTCGGCTCGTAGCCGATCGTGCCGCCGAAGTTGCCATCGGTGCGCATCTGGCCATCGCGATGGAATTCCGCATAGGGGCATTGCGGTCGATTGACCGGAATATGGTTATGATTCACGCCGAGACGGTAGCGCTGCGCATCGCCGTAAGCGAACAGGCGGCCTTGGAGCAGCTTGTCGGGCGAAAGCCCGATGCCCGGCACGAGGTGCGTCGGCGCAAAAGCCGCCTGCTCTACTTCCGCAAAGTAGTTCTCGGGATTACGGTTGAGCTCGAGGGTGCCCACCTCGATGAGCGGGAACTCCTTCTGGCTCCACGTTTTCGTGATGTCAAACGGGTTTTCCTTGTAGTTCTTGGCCGTTTCCTCATCCATAACCTGAATGCAAAACTTCCATTGGGGAAAGTCGCCCTGGGCGATGGCGTTGAACAGATCGCGTTGATGGCTCTCGCGGTCCTTGGCTATGATGGCCTCGGCTTCTTCGTTCGAAAGGTTCTCGATGCCCTGCTGGGTCTTGAGGTGGAACTTCACCCACGTGCGCTTGTTGTCTTTGTCGAGGAAGCTGTAGGTATGGCTGCCGAACCCGTGCATGTGGCGGTAGCTCTTCGGGATGCCGCGATCCGACATGACGATGGTCACCTGGTGGAGCGCCTCGGGCAAGCTCGACCAGAAATCCCAGTTTGACTGCGGCGAGTGCATGTTCGTATGGGGATCGCGCTTGACAACGTGGTTGAGGTCGATGAACTTCTTGGGATCGCGCAGGAAGAACACTGGCGTGTTGTTGCCGACAAGATCCCAGTTACCCTCAGAGGTGTAGAACTTGATGGCGAAACCGCGGATATCGCGCTCGGCATCCGCCGCACCGCGCTCGCCCGCCACGGTGGAGAAGCGAACGAATACCTCGGTTTCGGTTCCGGGCTGAAACACCGCGGCCTTCGTGTACCGGCTGACGTCGCCCGTTACCCTGAATGTGCCGTACGCGCCCGAACCCTTCGCATGCATACGGCGTTCGGGAATGACCTCGCGATCGAAGTGCGCGAGCTTCTCGATCATCCAGTTATCTTGGAGCATCATGGGGCCGCGTTCGCCTGCGGTCAACGTGTTCTGGTTATCGGCGACGGGCGCGCCGTTTTCGCTGTAGAGTTTGGTGGTGTCCTGATCCATGGGTTGGACCTCCTTGTTGCCAGTCGGCTTGCGCAACGCGGCTCGTGCCGTTTTGTCGACGCAGCCTCTAACCGTCCTTTGGTTGCTTGGTCCAGTGTATCAGGATTGATGCCTCTTATTAGTATTAATTATCAATAAAGATTGAGTACTCATAAAATGCACATCGACGGGAGCGCGCCGAGCTGCGAGCGATACCGAGCGAATCGGCCGCAATGCGATGCAGGGCGGGCGCGATGCAGGGCGGGCGCGATGCAAGGCGGGCGCGACGCAGGACGAGTGCGATGCAGGACGAGTGCGATGCAGAGGCGCAAACGGAACGGCTCACGATCGACCACTCGTCGTCTGCCCTGATGCGCCGAAATCTACCCAACCCTCGAATCGTCCGGTAGCGTCCCGCCCGAACACACCCGCACGCGCACCACGTCTTCCGCATCTGACGGTCATCCAAAACGGCGGTCTAGCGAAAACGGCAGCAGCCTCACGAAAAACGGGGCCTCCCGAAGGAGGCCCCGCAAGCTGCGCACTATCGAGACGAACGTTTTACAGTGAGAAATCCTCGTCGCCGTTGAAGATGTCGAGCGCATCCTCCACCGACATGTCGGCAAGCGTGATGGCGGAAATGGCCTTGGTCAGGCGCACGGCTTCGTCGAGCGAACGCTGATGGATGTTGCGGCCGGTTGCGTTGCCGCATGCGCCGCCCACGTGAATCTGGTCGTAGAGCTGCGTGAGGAACGTCTCGGCATCGACGGTCGAGCCGCCGGCGCACACAAGCCCGCAGCGGCCGGAGGCCATCGAAGCGATCTTGAGGGCCTCGGCAGGCGAGGTGCCGTCTTCGGGCTTCGGAGGATTGACTTTCACGAAGTCGGCGCCGAGGCAGAGCGCAACACCGGCAGCGCCGGCGATGAGCGCGGGATCCTTCTCAGCCGTGACGGCCTTGCCACGCGGATAGATCCACAAGACGACGATGAGGCCGTTGGCATGGGCCTGGGCGATCAGTTCGCCCGCTTCGGCCATCATGGTGGATTCGAACTCGGAGCCCAGGTAGATGGTGTAGCCGATGCCCACGATGTTCACGCCTGCCTCGCGCATGGCGAGCACGGCATCGAGATCGTAGAGCTGCGGAGAATAGGGATCTTCCTGCTTGGTACCGACGATGTTTGTCTTGGAGTTCATCTTCACGAGGTAGTTGATCTCCGGATAATCGGCTGCATACTGGGCGATCAGGCCACGCTGGCCTGCCAGCACACCGCACACGCCCTGGCTCCCGATCTTGAACAGATGCTCGGGCTCGGCATCGGCGATGTCGATGCCTTCGCCGTAGAAGTCGGCATTCAGATGCTCGATCTTCTGGTCGCATGCAAACAGCATGAGGCGACCCGTTCCACGCGTTGCCAACATGTAGTTGTCAATGTACTCTTCCCGCGATTCCGGCATCACGTCGACCGGCACCTTCACCTGATCACGAGTGATTTTGGGCATGTCTTCCTCCTTTATAGGAATTCCCTTGTAGGAACTAAAACCATGGGCTCAATTCTATAGGAAAAGCCCTCGGGACGAAGGCTTTTCACAAGAAATATCGGGGATAGGCCCGAAGCGCTTACGCGCCCAGCGTACGCCTAGAACCATTCCCTCTTATTGAACACGTAAATCTGCTCGAACTCGCTTTGGGACTTCACGAGATAGAGAATGCCCTCGATGAACGCGATCACTCCCATCACGGCAGCGGCCAGTCCAAGCGTAATCAGACCGCCAAGAATGGTGACGGCGAGCATGATGAAGCCGGCCGTATTGTACCCGAGGTAGAACTTGTGGATGCCGAGCGATCCGAGAAAGATGGCGAGCAAACCGGCGGCAACATGGTCTTTCGAAGCCACCACGGGAGCGTACGGTTGCTGGTAATACTGCTGTTGCGGAGGTACGGAATAGGGATTCTGCGGCTGTCCGTACTGGTTGTACTGCGTGTTGTAGGCGCTGTAGGCGTCTTGCTGGGGCTGTTGCCAGTAGTAGCCGCTCTGCGGCTGGGCCGCATCCTGCTGGGGGCCGGCATACGGATTGACGGGCTCTTGCGGGGCGGCCTGTCCGGGATAAGAATAGGCAGAGCCTTGCGATGCCCCCTGATCGGCATACGAGCTTGCAGAATCCGGCGACGTGGCCTGCGCCTGCTCGGCTGCAGGCGCGTACGGTACCCAGTTGGGATCCTGCTCGTTTGCTTCAGGAACCGACACCGGCTCGGCCTCGAGCTCGATAGGACTGCTCGTCACAGCCACGGCCTCGACAAACGAGCCGTCCGCCGCCTCGGCGGACGCGGCGGAGCCGCCATCGGAAGGCCGCTCTGCTCCAGGGGCAGGCACCTCTTCGAGCGAGGCTTTGGCCTTCGCTGCATCGAGCTTTTCCTGTGCGGCTCTCAACTCGGCTTCGGCAGCCGCTATCTCATCGGAAATCGATGCTTTCGCATCGTTATCTTTGGTATCCATGATGACCTCTTTCGGTTGGATTGTTGCCACCATGATACCGAGCAGTATACGTGGTGAGTTGTTCCGTCATAGTTTCGTAAACCATGTTCCATGCCCGACATAGTGATTAACGCAATCGCGGTATTTCTTAAGGTTTGTGTGCGATTCCGATGGCAAGAATCACGCATCCGCACGGATCAATCGTCTTTGTGCTTGGTCGCCTTGCCCACGACATCCATGATCTTATCCTTGAACACGATGCCGAGAACGGCAATCAGCGCCGCTGCAACGAATATGATGACGCTCTCCCAAATACGCCCGTCAACCAACCCGTCGGCTGCGTAGGTCGAAACGATTACCCCAGGAATGCGGCCGATGTTGGAGAGCAGCACGAAATCGCGCATGCGCATATCGGTGAGCGGCACCAGGTACGTGAACACGTCCTTCGGCAAACCGGGAATGAGGAACAGGATAAACACGATCATGTTGAGCTTGCCCGACTTTTCGAACGCTCGGAACTTGTCGAGATACTTGGTCGGCACCATGCTCTGCACGAACGGCGCCCCGAGCTTGTGCACCAACGCGAAGATGAATGCGCTCGAGATGATGCACCCGATAAGAATGATGAGCGCCCCGAACCACGGCCCGTACAGCATGCCTGCGGCTACCTGGGTAACCTCACCGGGGATGAACGCAACCACAATCTGCAAGAACTGGAGGCCGAGCAGGATGAACACGCCGACCGGACCGGCATCCCGAACCTTGTCGATGACGCGCTCGACGCCGCCGGGTTCGAACAGCTCCTTGATGTAGGGGAAAATAAGCGCGCAGATCAAAAGCATTACCAAGAAAAACGCAATGAGTCCGGCGAACTTGATGATGTCGCCCTTCTCGAACGACTTGCCGCCGATCTTCACTCGCTGATGCGAGCGCTCGGCAAGCTCCTCTTTCTTCTCGTGGAGCTCCTCGCGCTTTTCGTGGACGTCTTCCTTTATGGCGTGAAACTTTCCCGTATTGCCGGTCGAGCCGTGTCCCGCTGGTTCGTTGCTGCTGCGTTTCTGCGTCATATACCTGGTTCTTTTCCGACTGGATCAGTCGTCGTGGCGTGCTTTGTTGTATTCCTCTTTAAAGGCGGAGAACATGCCCTTTGATTTCTTGATCTGCTTGCCGACCGCTTTCGCCCCCTGATTGACCGCTTTGCCGATCTGCTCGCCCGTGGACTCGGTTTCTTCGACCTCGCCTTCGAGGGCCTTCTTCTTATCGGCGGTACCGCTTTCCTTCTGGAATTCCTCCTTGAATCCGACAAAACCCTCTTTGGTCGCCTCGGCGCGCTCGCCTACCGCTTTCGCGCCCTTGTTGACCGCCTCGCCCGTCTTCTTTACCGCTTTGCCAGCTTTGTCTGCCGCAACCGCCGTTGCCGCTCCTGCCTTTTCGGCAAGACCGCCTTCGGCGACGATCTCTTTGGCTTCGTCGGAAATCAGAATCGCTCCGTACTCGACGTTGTCGGTCTGCACGCCCTCTTTGCCCGTCTGCGCGATGGCTGCACCGACACCGCGCTTGAAGCCGGTGATCAGCTCGACGGGAATCAGACGCTTGCCCAAAAGAGCGTTCGACGTTGCACCGGCATCGGTTTCGACCATCTCCACGGCACCAGTCAGGCGATTGAACGTCACATTGCCCACGAAACCGAACTCGGTACCGTCTTCGGTCAGGATCGGCAATCCGATCCAAAGAACGCAATCGTCCCATTCGACGCCGAGTTTCTTGCAGGCGGCTCGATCGGTTGCATCCGCATCGAGGCGAATGCAGATGCGCCCGTCGATAAGGTCGTATCCGTCGATGGCGACGAACTTGTCTTTGCGATGGAACATCCACAGCAAATCGGGCCTCTTGACAATGAATCCGACAACCCGCTTCTCCTTGGGATGAAACACGATACGGCGCACCTTGCCGATACGCCGCGTTCCCCGTTTGCCCCCGATAACGCGGGTGCCGATTATTTCGTTCGTGGTAATGGAGTTTTTAGCCATGCTTCAGTTTCCAAGGGCACCCGAATATCGGGTGCCCTATTCTCTCGTGATCTGACAGGATCATAGAATGCCAAGCTGCCTTGGTGCCCGAAAGGCACCGCGAGGCGCATGCCCAGCTTACTTGTCGTCGGCGTTTTTCGCCGCGTCAGCTATGGCATCGGCTACCTTGTCGACGGTTTCTTCCGCAGCATCGGCAACCTTATCCTGCACGGGCTCGTCGGCCTCGCTGCCGGAAATCTTGACGGCAACGGAATCGAGCGCGTCATGCGCCTTTTCGGCGACGTTCTTTGCGGCGTCGGCCGCAACGGGAATCTTCTCGTTGACCGCATCGTGAGCCGCCTCGGCGTTCTTGGCAACCTGCGAGGCGATGCGCTGGCGCGCCGCTTCGATCTTCTCGCGCAGTTCGTCGTTCTTCTCGGAGAAGACCGGCTTGACGTTGCTGGCAGCTTCCTGCACCTTCGAGGTGGCCACATTCACAACCTCGGAGCCCTTAGCGGCAGCGTTCTGATACACTTCCTGGCCCTTAGCGGTTGCATCCTGGTAGAACTGCTGGACGTTCTCGGAAGCCTGGGCACCGAATTCCTGAGCTTCGCCCCAAGCTGCGCCGACCTTATCGGATACTATCGCACGGGTCTCGGAACCGCTGCGGGGAGCGTACAGAAGCGCGATGATCGCGCCGATGGCACCGCCTGCGAGAAACGCCCCGAATCCTTTGTTACCCATAACTGCCTCCTTTGGGATTGCTTTCGATGAGCCACATTATAGGGCATCGCACCTAGCGGCCCTGCCAAAACATCCTTCGCCCACGAAACAGTTGCTTTTCCGTAACCGATGCGACCATGGGTAAACAGGCGACACGCCGTGCCTATCGTTGCGCGGGCGGCCTGCTGTCCCACCAAAAAAAGAAAACGGGGTCGGAAGCTCCGACCCCGTCACCGTTTCATCAATTCCTCAGCCGATCCCCGACAGGCCTATGCGTACTGGCTGACCAACCGATCGAGCACGCCCGAAAGCGAGAGGCCCGCCGCCGCACACGCCGCCGGGAACAGCGAGAGCTCGGTCATGCCGGGCGATACGTTGGTCTCGATCACGCGTGCCTGCGCACCATCCCAGATGACGTCGATACGGCCCAGATCGTGCAGGTCATAGGCGCGGTATACCTCGAGCGCCGCACGCTCGATCTCGGCGCGGATCGCCTGAGCCTGAGCCTCGTCAGGGGAAAGCGATTCGAGCCGCACGGGCGTGTAATATTCGACGGCATCGGCATCGAGGCGGGCGGCGGTGTCGTACAGCCCCGACTTCGGCACGATCTCAACCGGCGGAAGCGCGTGAGCGTCCCATCCGTCGCCGAGAATCGATACGGCCATCTCGACGCCCTCGATCCACTGTTCGATCACCACATGCTCGTCGAAGGAAAGCGCATCGAGGATAGCCTCGCCTAGGTCCTCGACGCGATCGACGCGGTGGACGCCGAGCGCGGAACCGCCATGAGCGGGCTTGACCGCAACGGGATAACCGCCGATCACGCGATCCTCGACTAAATCGAGCGCCGTCGCGGCACCCATATCCTTGAAGGCATCGCGCGCGATGCTGATCCCCTGGGGCCACGATGCAATGGGCGCATCGCCGGTCATTGCACGGTACGCCGCCATGGTGGTATGAAGCGAATCTTTGTTCCAGGTGCTGCGGCACACGCTCGCAGGCGATCCCACGAAGGGAATGCCGAGGAACTCGAGAAGGCTCTGAATGGTGCCGTCCTCGCCGTGCTTGCCGTGCAGCGCACTGTACGCCACATCGGGGCGCTCGCTCCTGAGCGTCGGTACGAGATCGGATGTAGTGTCGAGCGGCACGACCTTGTGGCCGGCCTCTTCGAGCGCCTCGCACACCTGCTTGCCGCTCGCCAAGGAGAATTCACGTTCGAACGAGCTTCCGCCCATCAAAACTGCTACCTTCATGCTGCTTCCTTATCGTCTCGTTTCGGCGTACGCCGCGCGCCGCCGAATCGGGTGTACATCCAACGTGCGCCGAACTTACCGCTGTGCCGCCTCCGGGCTTGTTGCCTTAATGGCTCCCGCCTCGATAAACGCGCGGTACAGCTCGAGCTGGTCTTCGATAACGGCGGCAAGGCGGCGAATCGCCTCGTCGAGGTTTTCGGGACTCTCGAAGCAGAATGCGAGCCGCATGCAGTTCTGCCCAGCCGATGCATTCGGGAAGAAACCGTCTCCGGGCGTATACGTCACGCCCTTGTCGAGCGCCACCGACAGCATCGAGCCGGTATCCACATAATCGGGCAGCGTCACCCACACGAAGAAGCCCCCTTCGGGATGGGTCCACGTCGCCTCGGGCGGGAAGTATTTTTCAAGCGCTGCGAGCATGGCATCGCGACGGGTCTTGTAGGTATCGACGAACTTTTGCAGCGTCTTCTGCCACGGCGTGTCGGTGAAGTAGTGCTGCACCACAACCTGGTTGAACGCGCTGCCGCACAGATCGGTGCCCTGCTTGACCAAGTTGAGCTTGGCCAAGAAGCTCTTCGGCGCGACAACCCAGCCGGTGCGCAGCCCCGGCGCGAACACCTTCGACACCGTACCGAGGTAGACGACCTGATCGTTCAAGGCGCGCAGCGGCTTCACATGTCCGCCATCGTAGCGAAGGCGCCCGTACGGATCGTCTTCGACCACGAAGAAATCGTATGCTTCGGCAAGTTCGAGCAGCCGCTTGCGACGGGCGGGCGACATGGTCACGCCACCCGGATTCTGGAAGTTCGGAATCGTGTAGAGGAACTTCGCCTTGCCCTTGCCGATCTTCTCAAGCTCGGCTTCGAGCAGATCCATCCTCATACCCTCGTGATCGAAGGGAATGCAGCGCACATCGGGCTCGTACGCAGAAAACGCCTGCAGCGCACCCAGGTACGTGGGGCCTTCGGCCAAGATGATATCGCCGGGATCGATGAACGCCTTCGCGATAAGATCGAGCGCTTCCTGCGCACCGCTCGTAATCATGACTTCGGCGGGCTTACAGCGCACCCCGATATCGCGCATGAGATCGCAGAACACCTGCTTCGTCTCCACGCGGCCATCGGTCGAACCGTACTGAAGGGCAACGGCGCGATCGTCTTCGGCTGCCGCCCTCATGGCCTTCTTGATGGCGCTCGGTGGAAGCAGCGACACATCGGGCATGCCGCCTGAGAGCGAGATGATATCGGAACGGGAGGCCGCCGCGAACAGATCGCGCACGGCCGAAGTCCGCATCTTGATGACGCGGTGAGCGACTTTGTCGCCCGTTTTGTCGAATATGATGTGTGCGGATGACATTTTTTTACTTTAGCATTGCGGCGATGATTTTTTCCGATGCATCACGAAAAGCCCGTAAGGCAACCAAATCGTCGGTGAAACTCACCTGCACAGTCGCCCGGCCCCTTGCCTCATCGACCCACTCCGTCGTTCCGACGAACGTATCGTCGGGACGCCCGCCCGAACGCGCCTGCAGATCGATAACAAGATGCTCGAGCAGATGCGGAACCGGCGTACGCTCGATAACGCACCCGAACGTATCTCCCACCTCGTTCACGCACGCATGACCCGCAAGCGTCGGATGCTCCCCGAGCAGCGTCGCCGCAAGGCGCGGCGTGGTATAGCGCTGTGAGGGATCGACGGCCACCTCGCACACGATACGACCGGGCTGCACCACCAGCGATTCGATGCGCAGCGGATCGGGCGCTTCGGTCATGATGAAACGCCCCGATCGTTGATCTCGTCGAACAGGATAGCGCCGCCGCCCGAGCCGCTACCGTCCCCCGAGGCGGCATCGTCTGTGCCACCCGAAGAACCCGCATCCGATCCGTCTTCGGGAGCGGACTCTCCCCCATCCGCTCCCTCGCCGTCGGTATCGCCGCCATCGGAAGGGCCTCCCGCATCGGCACCTGCGGAATCGCCGTCAGACGAATCGTCGCCATCCGGATTCTCCCCAGCGGGTTCGCCGGTTTCGGAGCCGAGCGCAGCGGCGTCGTCCGCCGCTTTCGCGAAAGTGGTTGCCGGCAGATCGCTCTCGTTTTCGGCGCCGATATCGAGACCGAACATCCTCAGGAAATCACGGAGCAGATCGGAGTTGCCGCCCTCGATTATCGTCAGGGTGCGCCGATCGTCGGAGAAGCGGTAGGTGCCCGACCCCGACAGCTTGCCGAACGAGAAATCGATGGTCTTCGCCCAGGTATCGAGCGTGTAATCGTAGGCGACCTCATCGGTCAGGTGCATCTGCTTGCCGTCGATCACCACAACGGCCGCCTGGCCCGACGCCTGCCAATTACCCTGAAAGTCGGCAGCATCGTCAAAGCGGAGCCATCGATTCCAGGAGAACGCGGCAACCACGACGAGAACGGCTGCGACGAGCAACCCTATGGCAACGCGAAGCCACCGATGCCTTTTCGGTTGCTTCGCGTCTTTTTTTCGAGTCCGGCCCGACGAAACCGCCTTCGGGCTTTTCGCCTTCGAACTGCGAGGCGCTCCCTTGACGCTCTTGCGCTGTGCCGATTGTTTTGCAGCCACGTCTTTGGTCCGTCGACCCTTACGCCTTCTCGATGACTTCCACGCCGCCCATGTAGGGCACGAGCACATCGGGCACCTTGATGGAGCCGTCCGCCTGCTGGTAGTTCTCGATGACGGCGGCCATCGTACGGCCGACTGCGAGGCCGGAACCGTTCAGCGTATGGACGAAACGCGAACCCTTGAAGTTTTCGGGATCGCGGTACTTGATGTTCGCGCGGCGCGCCTGGAAATCGGTGCAGTTCGAGCAGGACGAAATCTCCTTGTACCCGTTATAGGAAGGCAGCCACACCTCCAGATCGTACGTTTTCGCCGCCGAGAACCCGATATCGCCCGTGCAGAGCGAAATCACGCGGTAGGGCAACCCCAGAAGCTGCAGGATGTTCTCCGCATCTTCGACCATCGACTCAAGATCGTCGTAGCTTTCTTCGGGCTTGGCGTACTTGACCATCTCGACCTTGTCGAACTGGTGCACGCGGATGAGGCCGCGCGTGTCGCGTCCCGCGCTGCCCGCTTCCTCGCGGAAGCAGGGGGTGAAGGCGCAGTACTTGAGCGGAAGCTGCTCGGCGTCGAGCACTTCCCCGGAATGAATGTTGGTAAGCTGCACTTCGGCCGTCGGAATGAGGTAGAGGCCCTCGGAGGTCTTGAACAGATCCTCCTCGAACTTCGGAAGCTGACCGGTACCGGTAAGAGTCTCGGCGTTTGCCATG
The DNA here is from genome assembly GCF_900240215.1 of Raoultibacter timonensis. Classification (GTDB taxonomy): domain Bacteria; phylum Actinomycetota; class Coriobacteriia; order Coriobacteriales; family Eggerthellaceae; genus Raoultibacter; species Raoultibacter timonensis. The sequence goes on from NZ_LT964679.1 coordinate 2,432,061, forward strand.
GCAGGGCACCACCACTCCTTGTACCCGCGCGAAGTGTGCGTATCCGCCATGAAATTGATGAGGGCGCGCTCAAGACGGGCCCCCAAGCCACCGAGCAGGATGAAACGGCTCTTGGCGAGCTTCACGGCGCGCTCGAAATCAATGATCCCCAGCTCGGGTCCAAGATCCCAATGCGCTTTGAACTCGAAGTCGAACTCGGGCGGCGTGCCCCAGCGGCGAACCTCGGGGTTATCGTTCTCGTCGGCGCCGACAGGCGTCGAGTCAGCCGGCATATTCGGCGTAGCGAGCAGCATCGCGCTCAGGGCGCTTTCCGCCTCGTCGCGCTTTTCCGACAGAGCAGCAATTTTCTCGTTGATGGCGCGAACCTGCTCTTTGGCAGCTTCGGCCTCGTCGTTGTTGCCCTGCGCCATCATCTGCCCGATGGCCTTCGACGCGGCGTTGCGCTCGGCCTGCAACGATTCTTCCTCGGTGATGGCGGTACGGCGCGCCTCGTCAAGCTCCGAGAAGCGCGAGGAATCCCATGAAGCGTTGCGGTTCTTCATCGCAGTAGCGACGGCCTCTTGGTTTTCTCGGACAAATCGAATGTCTAGCATACGACTGCGCTCCTTAGGTCTCGGACGGATTCAGTAGACGGTTTTTCCAGTATAACGCAGACGAATTGTCGGCGGGATGCGTTTTCGCCAACAGCACGGCTTCACCAATTCGGGTGGTCGCAAGCGCATCATGCGGGCGGTTCTGCGAACAGCGATTCGCCGCTCAAGCACCAGTGCCCAAACGAGCCGAGTACGCGAACCCGCCTCGCGCACTCGCACGTCAGGCAGACTCGCCACCCGAATCCCCATTTCGCGCACGCTCGACCTGCTCGGATATGGTTGCGAGCACCTGAGCCATATCGATCGGTTTCGAGAGGTGCGCGTTCATTCCGCATCTGAGCGATTCTTCGACATCCTCCATAAACGCATTGGCCGACATCGCGATGATCGGCACGGTTACGGCATCTTCGCGCTCCAGAGAGCGGATCGTCCGCGCCGCTTCGTAGCCGTTCATGATCGGCATCTGGATGTCCATGAGCACCACATCGTAAGCACGCGGCTCGGAATCCTCGAACAGCTCGCACGCCTGCTCTCCGTTTTCGGCCCAATCAACCTCAAGGCCGGCATCCGCGAGCAGCTCTTTGGCAATCTCGGCATTCAACTCGTTGTCTTCGGCAAGCAGCACCTTAAGACCCACGAGCCTATCCTTGTCGCTCGGTTTCAGCGCCTCCCGCGTACGGGGAATTTTCGAAGCCGGCGCATCGGTGACCAGGAGGTTCTTCTCGTCCTCGGTCGCACGCGGAAGGGCTATCGAAACCGTGAAGGTCGTTCCTTTGTCAAGCTCGCTCTCGACGCGGATTTCGCCGTTGAGCATGGTGACGATGTTCTTCACGATGGGCATGCCGAGCCCGGTGCCCTGCACCGACGAGCGCCCCTCCATGACGAATGGCTCGAACAGGTGCTCGAGGTACTCTTCGCTCATGCCGATACCGTCGTCGGAGACGACGAAGGTTACGTGCGTGTATTTCTTCACGTTGCTCGGCTTCTCTGAGACCTCGAGGCGTATATGCCCGCCCGCGGGCGTGTACTTCGACGCGTTGACCAGCAGATTGAGCAGCATCTGCCGCAGCCTGACCTGATCGCCCACGAACGCATCGGTATCGATGTTGCGCCATTCGACCGTCATCGTCTGGCCGCGGGTTTCGCACTGCCCCCTCATGCTGGCAGCCACGCGATCGATCACGTCCGACAGGCTGAATACTTCGCTCGCAAGGATCATCTTGCCGCTTTCGATCTTGGAGATGTCGAGCACGTCGTTGATGATGGTAAGCAGATGGTCGGATGCCAGATCGATCTTGTCGAGGCTCTCTTTGAGCTTCTCGTTGTCGCCGAGGTTTTTTCGCGCTATCTGAGCCATGCCGACGATCGCGTTCATGGGCGTGCGGATCTCATGGCTCATGTTCGACAGGAAATCGGATTTCGCCTTGTTCGCAGTTTCGGCGGCCACCATCGCATCGCTCATGGAGACCTGCAGCGTCTTTTCGTCGGTTACATCGCGAAACACGATGAGCAGCTGCAGCTTGCCTTCATACTCGAACGGAGTCACCGAGTAGAACACCCAGCTCGGTCTGCCGCTCCACGGCTCACGGAAAGCGAACTCCCCCTGCTCGAGGCTTTCTATTGCACCGCTGCGTATGCGGTCGAGCAGGTCGCGGCCCTCTTTCGAAAGCGCGATCTCGTCGGGGACGCTGCTCTTGCCCATGATATCGGACATGGGATAGCCGAATATCTCGCTCGCTTTCGCCACGATGGGCGTTACGATCGCGTCGTCGGGCGAATACATGTTCACCGCCATATCGAGGCTCTCGGATAGCGCACCGTACAGACGCGTCTTCATCTCGACGCCCCGCTCCTGCATGCGCTTGCGGTAGAACAGATACGATACGACGAGCACGATGAGCAGGCAGCTTATGGAGAGGGCGAACACAACCTGAAAAGCCGCCATGACCGCGCTTCCCTCGGCCCTCACGTTTTCGACGGGGATGACGTTGCACACGAACCAATCGCCCGCATGGACGGGAGCCACGCACACGTAGCTCTCCTTCCCGTCGATAACTCCTGTGAACAGGTCGCAGCGCTCATCGGCAACGGCGCGCTGCAGCAGGGCGATATAGTTTTTCTCCTGCGCGTAACGATCGTTTTGGAACAGCGCGTCGTCGGATTCGCCGGTTCGCTGAGATTCGTAGAGAAAATCGTAGATCAGCGTATCGGAGGTGATGGGCACCTGGGTTTGCTCGGTTGGCGCCACGATGATTTCCTGTGTATCGGCATCGAAGAGGATGAAGTAGCCGCGTCCGTCGAACATATCGAGGCTGCGCTCCATGGAGAACATGCTGCACGGAATCTCGACGTAGAGCGCCCCCACCAGTTCCCCGTCGATGTAGAGCGGGTTCTGCGCGAGCTTTCCCCGCTGGCCGTCTCCTACGTCGTAGTTGGCCGAATACGTGGCTTTTTCCATGGAGAGGGCGGTTTCGGGAACTGCAAGCTGATCGGTGGAAAACGGCTCTCCGTCGGAATAGAGGCCCACGCCGTCCAACCCGGCGAATGCCACCGACGAAAAACCGAACCGCTCTTTGAACACCTCCATCATGGGGCGGACCCGCTCAGGATCGGGATTCTCTACCGTAAAGGCGCCGATCGCATCCTGTACGTAGCCCATGCGATCGCTCACGTTGCTGGCAGCCTGCTCGGTGAACGTCATGACCTGCTGTTCGGCACCTTGGCGAAGCTTCTGATCGATGTGGACGAGCAACGTGACGGACGCCGCCAGAACGGCGAGCACCACCACCACGGATATGACGACGAACAGCATCTGGCTGCTATGCAGTTTTCGATTCCGAGGCCGCACGTTTTCTACTCCCGCTCGTCGCCTTAGTGACTGTTCCTAAACCAAACGGAGGATTTATGGTGTCACGTCATACCTGCTCTTGATCGGGCATAGTATACTCTACTAAAATATGTTTCTATGTGAACGGGCTCGTTCGATGACAATTTGTTGATCAGCCCTTATGTAAATCGGAAAGGCACTCATGGATCTCGGAGAACTCTATCATTTCTTGTTTGAGACCATCCCGGGCATCGGCGTGCTCATCGGGGTCGGTTTGGTGCTGAGCATTCTTGCAAGCGTCATCATGGAGCGCAGAACACGCAAACGCTTCGCAAACCACGAGCCTGCCGAAGACGACTGGTCGTTCTTCGACGACGAAGAAGACGAGGACGAAGACTCGAAATAGTCGAGCACTTCCTTCGATAACGAATCGGTAGCACTTAGCGCCGCTTTTTCTTTGCGCGCGATATCGTGTTATCCGTTACCCACCCTGATGCCGTACAGCGCAACGGCGCAAACGATACGAGAAGAAGGCGACTTTCGATGGAAAACCAAGAACTGCATCTTTACCAGCGCGAGGGCGATTACATTCCCCGCGTAGCCGCCGTGCATGACCTGTGCGGGTACGGCAAGTGCTCGCTCGGCGTGGCGATACCCGTCCTTTCAGCAGCGGGCTGCGACGTGTGTCCCGTTCCCACCGGCTTGTTCTCCTCGCACACCGCTTATCCCGGCTGGTACATGCACGACACCACCGACATGCTGTCCGATTATCTGGCAGCCTGGAAGAACATCGGCGTCGAGATCGACGCAGTATACTCGGGCTTTCTCGGGGCGCCCGAACAAGTCGACCGCATCCGCGACCTCTACAACATGTATCCCAGCGCCCTGCGCGTGGTCGATCCCGTCATGGCCGATCATGGCAAGGTGTACCCCACCTACACCCCCGAGCTCTGCGACGCCATGGCCGAACTCGCCTGCGGTGCCGACATCCTCACGCCCAACCTCACCGAAGCGTCCATCATCCTCGGCCAGGACTGGCCCGGCACCGACATCGATGACGACACCGCCAAGCGCATGATCGAGGGCCTGCTCGAGAAGGGCGCTAAGAACGTCGTGCTCAAGGGCATCCAACGCGAAGGCGAATCCTGCATCCGCAACTTCGTAGCGGGCCAGGACTGCGAGCTGTTCGAAGCGAAGAACGAATACCTCCCCTACATGCTCCACGGCACCGGCGACCTGTACTGCTCGTGTCTGCTCGCCGCCATCATGGCGGGCAAGAGCCTGCAGGAGGCGGTCGTGTTCGCAGGCAATTTCGTGCACGACGCCATGATCGTCTCGGCCAAGCAACCCGATTTCAAAGAGCGCGGCGTCAGCTTCGAGCTTATCATCGGGAAAATCGCCGACCTGCTGAAGTAACGCTCGATCGACTTTGCTTCCATCGCAGCCCGCCGTACGTACGGCGGGCTGCTTTGCTATAGGACCCATCTGAGCCGATCGCATAGTATACTGAACAAGCTCCTTTCACCGCGTCGCGCGGCAACACGGCACCGCTTCGTTTACCACGGAGGCCCATGAACGAACAAGCAACCATATCGCGCAAAACGATCGTCCTGATGGCGCTTAGCGTTGTCGGATTCGGTTTTCTGCAAGGGGCAAGGCTGATCGATCTCGGAACGGGGCCGTACTCGCCCGAGCCGTTCGCCATAGCCGGAATCGCCACCGGAGGAGCAACCTACCTGCTTCTCGCATTGCTCTCGTATTTCGGACGCCTGGAAGAAACGCGCCCCGTGTTCATCGCAAGCCTGGTGACCATGGCGCTGCGCTTCGCCCTCTCGTTTGTGCCGGCAACCTCCGATGCCATGATCTTGGTCTCCCAGGTTATCGCCGGCATAGGCTGGGCGCTCATCATCTTGTGCTGGATGCAGGTTTTCACGAGTTATCGGCCGGTCTACTCGCTTCCCATGATCGCAGGCGGCTACATCGTCGACATGCTTTTGGTTCCCCTCACCAGCACCCTGTTTTCGGGGGATCGCCACATAGCGCTGCTCGTCGTCGTCGCCCTCTCGCTCGTCGCGCTGGGGGCATGCCTCAAAAACAACGAAACCGTCGCCAAGAGCATGATCGACGATGCCGCGCCGAAAACATCGATGGCCGAGCTCACCGCCCGCACCAAGCGGACGATCATCGGCACGCTCGTATTCTCCGCATCGTGCGGTTTCATCGTGCAGATGGATATAGTCAGGAACATCGAATACGCCCAAACCGATCTGACCGCCGTTATCGGGTTGGGCGTGGCTTGCATCATGTGCATCGCACTCGTGATCGCAAAGCCGCAGAAGGCGAACATCGACATGGCGTATCCCCTCGCAACCGCCTGCCTCGTCGGCGTGCTCCTGTACCGCAGCATCGCACCGTCGGGCGACACGTTGTCGGGAAGCCTCATGGTCGTGCTGCTCATCACCTTCTTCGCCATGCTGTGGATGACGTTCGTCAGCGAGGCCCACGAGCGCAAGCTGCCCGCCTTTTTCCTGCTGGGCCTCGCAGTCGGCACCGCCCAGCTCTCGATTGCCGCAGGTCGCACGCTTGCGCTCTCACCTCTAAGCGCTCCGCTCGTCGCGCAGCCGCAGCTGACGCTCACCTGCGTAATCGCCGTACTCGCAATCTCGCTTGCGATCATCTTCGTAAGCTATCTGCGCTTCTTCACCAAAAGCAAGGAGCTGCGCTACGCGGACGCACCCGACGAGATGGGCGATTCGATCACCACCTCGGTGGGCATCAACGACGCCTCGCTTGAGCTGCTGAGAGAAACCTACGGCCTAACCGAGCGCGAGTTCCAGATAATCGGAGAGTTCTCGACCGGCCGCAGCGCCCGCTACATCGCCGATTACTACATGCTCTCGGAGCACACCATCAAATCGCACCTGCGCCGCGCGTACGCGAAGATGGAAATCCATTCGAGGCAGGAGCTTTTGAATCTCCTCGATCACATGGAACTTTCGATTCACCAGCGCTCCTGATCTCAAATAATGCCTCGCATAACGACGAAGGCCGCCGAAGTTTCGGCGGCCTTCGCAGGCAACGGGAAACGCAAGGCTATTCGGCGACAGCTTCTGCAGCGACGTTCTCGCCTGCGATGCGCCCGAACACAAGCGAGCTCATCTGCCAGTTGCCCGATATCGTGATGTATCCGAGCGGTCCGCCCGTGCACATGCCCGCAGCGTACAGCCCGGGAATGACCGCACCGTCCAAATCGACGACATGGGCGCCCTCGTCGGTCTCAAGACCGCCATGGGTGTACATGACGCGGCACGTCTCAGCGGGACCTGCGTAGAACGGGGGCTCATCGATCGGGGTCATATGGTGGGGGTCCTTGCCGAAATCGGCATCTTCGCCTGCAGCGCAGAAACCGTTGTAGCGGTTGATCGTCTCAAGAGCGGCGCTTTGCGGAATGCCGAGGTTCGCCTCCATCGAAGCAGCAAGCTCCTCGAGCGTCTCGCCCTTGGCCATGATGCCCATCTCGACCCACTCGTCGAGCTTCTCTTCGGGGAATTTGATCGACCCGGTCGGATCGGGAAGATGGCGCTTGTCGATCACGGGATAGTACACGTTGCCTTCGAGCTTGAGGATGTCGATGGCGATATCGCCGCGCGACTTGCCCTCGTCGGTAAAGCGCTCGCCTTCGGGCGTGATAAGGATCTGGTTGACGGCGCGCGTAAGGCCCGCGGGGGCGATGCGCTGCTCCATGATCTCGGGGACAGAATAGTACGGGTCGAACATGACGTACTCCATGTGGCGCGTAGCGGCGCCGACACTCTGGGCGCTGCGGATGGCTTCGCCGGTGTAGGGGCCGTACGGCATGCCGAACGCCGCCAGCGTCTCGGCGCATTGCTTGACGATCTCGGGGGTCTCGGGCACATGGCGCGGGATGAGAACCTCGTCGTCAGACCACGGGCCCGTGCAGATGACGACGCCTTTACGGGCCCTGATGTGCTTTTCACCCTCGTCGCACTCGACGCCGATGACCCTTCCGCTTTCCTCATCGCGCACGAGGCCGGTTAGGGGCGTATCGGTCATGGTCTTGCCGCCTGCCGCCTCGATATCGGCGGTGAACTTGACGGTCAGATCGCCTGCCGCCTTGAGGATGTACTTGCCCTGGCCATGGCGGCCGTCGGACACGCGCAACGTATCCTTGAACTCGCAGCCGTGCTCGAGCATCCAGTCGATGGTTTCTGCGGAACGGTCGCAGTAGATTTTTGCTAGTTCCCGGTCGGCGGTACCGCGCGACACGCGCAGGGCGTCTTCGAGCATGATCTCGGCGCTGTCCTCGACATCGTCGAAGTTCTGGGGAAGATGCAGCGACGAATCGTATGCGCAGTACTGCTCGCACACGCTCGTGATTCCGCCGAGCGCGGCGCCTTTGTCGATCATGATGACCTCGGCGCCTCCGTCGAGCGCGGCCATTGCCGCTGCGACGCCCGCGGCCCCGGAGCCGACGACGACAACGTCGGTTTCCTCGTCCCACGTTATGTCGGCGGAACCTGCCGCATTCGCCGACGAAGCGGAAGCGCCCGAAGCGCATGCGCTCAAAGCGGTTGCACCGAGCAGACCTGCTGCGCCGATGCCCGCGCCCTTGAGGAAGCTTCTCCGCGAAAGCCCGTCTTTACTGATGGATACCGATTCTCCCATGATGCTCATCCTTTCCTTTCGGTCCGTCGAAGCGGATCCCTTCACCGCCCGACCGCATGCCACTATGGGCCTTTGCAAAGCCGAGCTATCGCACGAAAGGAGTCAACCGTGTGACACGAAAAGGATGAATTAGAGTAAAGGTGCTGGTCAGCAATACCCGAAAAGAAAACCGAATGCGAACCGTACGCCGCCGCGACCGAGCGCCATCCAAATCGCCAGCCGTTCCAGCAGCCCGCCGCATCGTCACCGCACTTCGCCTACCTCCCTTCGAACAGATCGAGGAGCTCTTGGCGGGAATGCACGTTGAGCTTCTGGTAGATGTGCTTCACGTGCGTGGCCACCGTGTTCTTCGAGAGGATTAGCTCATCGCGGATGTAGGGCTGCGAGCGGCCTTTCGCAAGGTATTCGAGAATCTGCTGCTCGCGCGTCGACAAACCGAACCGCTCGGCAAGCCGTGCGCACTGGTTCTTGGTTTCCCATTCGTCATCAGGCGCATCGGGGCGATCGCGTACGAACGGCTTTTTCGCACCCTGCGGCACGAGCATCGTCGCAAACGAAATAAGGCAGATGAGTCCGAGTGCCAGCACGAACACGCTGAGCGTTCCTTCAAAAACCGCATGCCCGGCCCACACTCCGAGCAGATTGCCCACAAGCACCCCAAGCTGCACGAACCCCTGCGTAAGGCCGATGCCCAAAACCGGCGACATCGCTTTGCGTTTGGCGAGGCCGATCACGTAGATATAGGCGATGACCTGCATAGAAGTATCGGCAATACAGATTATCGTGGTCGAGATGAAGTTCGGCGCAACCTCCTGCCACGGAAAAAGCGCCACCGACAGCACGAGCAGCGGCGCCAGCCATCTGAACAACGAAGAGAAATCGATGCGCACCGAGAACATGATGAAGCAGATGGCGAGCACGAGTCCAAAGCCCGATCCGATGAGCGTCGGGACATCGACGCCTGAAACCTGCTGGACGAGATCCTCAGATTCGCTCATGGCGCCGAGGCATCCAACAAGCAGGTACGCCGCGAACAGCACGACCGCGATACGAACGAGGTCGAGCACGATCCCCCGCTCCGGCCTATCGACGATGCGGGCGGCAACGGGCTTTCCCTCCCGTTCGCGGTAGAAAAGCTTAAGCAGTGCGCCCGATATGAGGGGAAGCGAGGCAACGGCGAGAATACCGGGTACCCCCTGGATGTAGGGAAAAACGAGACAGCACAAAAGCGTAACGAGAGAGGCGGCCGGAACCGCGATCTCCATCTGCTCGATCTCCAACCTTGAAAGGGCATCGCCCCACATGAGACAGATGAGCGCCGTACCGATGCCCGTCGTAATCCCGCTTGTGCAGTACAGCAGCCACGGCTCGATTCCGATCAGGGGAACAATGCCCGAGAGAACGGTGCCGAACGCCACGAGCACGGGAGCCGCAACACGCATGCACTTCGACGTCGAGAGGTCCGTTTTCCGCAGCACGATACCGCCGATTATCATGGCGGCGACCACCACAGTAGCCGAAACCAACCACGAAGGATCCGCATTGATGCTGATGCCGTCCCTGTCGGGATAAACCGCCGAGGTTTCGAACGAGCAGTAGATCCACGCCCATACAAACCCGATGCCCAAGTAACGAACCTTCAGGTTCTCCTCGATCTTAGCGAATGCCGTCGCCAGACTGTTTCTCTTGACCGTAGTCGAATGCCGCATCGATCCTCCTGATACGGGCGCGTGCTGCGATGTGCTCCAATATGATCGCGCCGCACGATGCGGCTCGCACAAAGCCCGAGCAACCATTCCTCTTCCCTTGTGCCATCATAGGGATCACCTACGAGATTTCCGTCACCTATTCTAGGTGAAAACCCAACAATCCAGCTTTCAGGTGATGCCTTGCGCCCCCATTCGATGCATGCTCGTTTGGTCGAAACGACAGCAGGGAATCGCAACACACAAGCACAGGAGGGATCAACCATGGAACAAGAAACGCAAGCACCGAAAGCCATCGTGAGCCGCCGCACCTTTTTGTCGGGAGCCGCAGCCGCGGGAGCCTTGGCGGCGCTCGGTGTCATGACCGGCTGTTCGCCGAAAGCAAAAGGCGAAGCGAAAGCCGAGACCGTTGCCAACGCAAACGCCCCGACCTCGCAGGCGGATTGGCTCGGGGAAGCACCGCAAACGAGCGATGCCGACTGCACCGAAATACTCGACTTCGACGTGCTCGTTATCGGCGCAGGCACTTCGGGATATTTCGCCGCAGCATCCGCTGCCGAGAGCGGCCTCAAGACCTTGCTTATCGAAAAGTCGACGGCGGGCAACTCGGTCAGATCTTCGGCTCTCGGCGCCGTGAACTCGAAACAGCAGCAAGAGCATGGCGTATCGATCGAGCCTGCCGATATCGTAAACGACATGGACCACTACGCGCTCGGCCAAATCGACGCGCGCCTCGTGCGGAAATGGGCCGAAAACTCCGGCGAGGCCATCGACTGGTACACCGATCTCATGACTGAAAACGGTATGGAAGTACAGCTCGAATGGAACATGCCCGAAGGCACGCTATACAAAGAATGGGCGACCGGTCACGGCACCAACGGCGAATACCCCTCCCGAGAGCAGGATGTCGCCCGAATCCTCGACGCTTACATCACCTCCTTCCCAGGATGCGAAGAGCGCTTCGAAACGCCGATGGAATCGCTGATCGTGGAGGACGGCAAGGTTGTAGGAGCCTACGCGAAAAGCAAGGACGGCTCCATCCGCATCAACGCCTTGCGAGGCGTCGTTGTCGCCACCGGCGGCTACGCATACAACCAGGATATGTACGCCGCGCTCCAGCCCACGCGCCTCTCGTGCCTCGGCACGTTCGACGCCTTCCCTACCTGCACAGGCGACGGCATCAAGGCGCTCATGCGCATTGGCGCACAGATGGATGCCGTGCATACGTCGCTCACGTTCAACCGCTGCCTGCTCGCGCAGGATCAGGAGGTTGGCGATGCCTATACGACGGGTGCAAACTATGGGTACTACTTCTTTAGCTCGCAGCCGTTTTTGCGCGTCGACCATGCGGGAAACCGCTTCCACAACGAAAGCGCACCCTACGATTTCGTGATGAACGCCTCATCGAAGCGTGCAGTGGGCGACCGCTTCTGGCATCAGATCTGGGATTCCAATTGGCAGGACGACATCTACCGCCTGCACACCACAGGCTGCTCGACCATCTGCTACCACGAAGGAGCCGACCACGACGCTTGGCCCGAAATGGTTGACGAGTGGATTGCGCCCGAAATGGAAAGCTTCGTCGAGGCCGGCTACATCCAGAAGGCTGACACGCTTGAGGAGCTCGCTGAAAAGATCGGCATCACTGACAAGGAAACGTTCCTCGCAACATGCGAACGCCAGAACGAGAACTTCGACAACCAGCAAGACCCCGATTTCGGCAAAGAACCGTTCCGTTTGACCGAACTGCGCAACCCCCCATTCTACGGCACCGTGAAATCGTGCGGCCTCACCCTGTGTACGCTCGACGGCATCATGGTGAACGAAAGCCTCCAGCCCCTCGGCGAAGACGGCGCGCCCATCGAGGGCGTCTACGTCATCGGCAACGACCAGGGCGGCTTCTACGCGGGAACCTATCCGAACCTCGCTGTGGGCATCAACGCCGGCAGATGCGCCACCTTCGGTCGCATGGTGGGCAAAGCGCTCGCCGAGAAGTAAGGGCAGGGCATCGAGCGCGCATATTCGCCAAGCTTCACGAATGCTGTTTAGCAAGCAGGCCGTTCGAGAGCAAATCTCGGACGGCCTGCTTGCCCAGGGATGCCATATGCGGGCAAAGCGCTCCCAAGTTGGCAGAAAAACGGACTTTTTCGTCGCAGCGCAAGCAGGCTCAACGGCTCGCTCGAGAAGGCATGCCAACAACCAGGCAAAACGTAGCCGCTTGCGTGCTAACGGTCTCCTTAGAAGATGCTCGGCGCCTTCTGGCGACGAAAAAGTCCGTTTTTCTGCCATAAACTAGAAGCGGCTGCCGCCGAACCGATCTACCAGCGCGTCTCGATGGCTCTCAGCGGCAATGAGCCGACTTTTTTATTCCCAATCTTCTTCTCCCGCACGGATCGGCACGCCGAATGCGCAGGCCACAGTCATGACCACACCGGCTCCAACCGTCGGAAGCGCATACTGCCAAGCGGGAATCCACGAGACCATGCCCGAGGAAAACCACGCGCCGAGGCACAGCGCAACGATCATGAGCGCCGAAGCCAGCACGACGCCGAGGCCCGCCGAGAAGCGCGTCTGCCTACGGCACAGCAAAGCGAGGATCGCCGCTCCCCCGAGCCAGCTTGCGAGCATGCACCACGTAAGGGGCTGCTGCAAAAGCACGGCCATGTTGTGCTGTACATCAAGCGATCCGAAATCCCAAAATGCCAGCGCATTCCATCCGAGCAAGCTGTTGGAGCCAAAGCCCGCAAGCACGATGCTCAAAACGAACGCCATCGCCGCTGTGATGACGGCTTCTTTCACGGAAAGGAAGAACCCCGCAACGAGCGGCGAGACGGGATTGAAGCCAAACGAGCCGAACAGCACGGGGGAAAGCACGGCGTTCGGAGCCTCGTCTCCCATACGACCGACGAAGAACCACCAGGCTATCACGCACACTGGTAGCAGAATACCCACCACAAACGCCTCGTTGAACAAAAGAGCCACCGAAAGCGAGAGCAGCGAGAGCAGCGCGCCCAAGTGGGGCTTCAGCACCCCCGCAAGCACGAACAGCGCAAACAGACCCCAGAACACAGGATTCGCCCATCCGCCGACCGCTTCGATGTTCGAAAGCGATACGAAGCTTAAGAGTCCGACGCCAAGCGCCGCCCACACACGGACAAAGATGGATTGGAGCCTTCCGGTGCCGATGCGGTCGAACAGGCTGATGCGCTCGACGACCTCTTCCTCCTCTTCGAACTCCTCGATGGCCGCTTGGCCCACCAACACGGCAAGCTCCTTGTGGCCGCGCGCGGAGTTTCCGAAAAAGCGACTCATCTCCTCGGCGAAATCTTCGACGTTGTCGTAGCGCTCCTCGCGGTCGGGGTCGAGCGCGTAGAACAGCACGTCGTCGGCTTCCGGATCGAGCCCGTCATAGCACAGCGACGGCAGCAGCAGTTCCGCATCCTCGATAGCCGCCTCGGCCTTTACCAGATCGGGCGCGAGGAAGGGATTCGTGCCGGTGAGCATCTCGTAGGTCATGCTCGCAAGCGCCCATTCATCGCAGCGAGCATCGAGCGCCTCTTGGCGCATCTGCTCGAGCGGCATGTAGCCGATCGTGCCGCCGCCTGCCGTGCCGAAACCCGAAGCATCGGAGAGCGTGGCCAGACCGAAGTCGGTCACCTTCACCTGCCCCTGATGGTTGATAAGCACGTTATCGGGCTTGATATCGAGGTGGAGCACCTGATTACCATGGGCGACCTCAAGCGCATGGGCGACCGAGGAGAAGATGGCGGCAACCACGTCGAGCGACAGCTGGTCGCCGTACTGCTGAAGCAGGCCCGTCAGCGTGGTGCCGTCGACGTATTCCATGATGAGGTACGCGGTTGCACCCTGCACCTCGAAATCGTATACACCCACGATGTTCGGATCGGAGAGCATTGCCGCCGTTCGAGCCTCGTCGAGTCCAGGAAGGTTCTCAAGGGAAACGGCGTACGGGTCGAGAGGCTCGTCGTAGCCGTACGGGTCGCCGCCGTAGGGGTCGGCACTGCCGTACGAGTCGCCGTATGCGGCGCGCGCCTCGACCTGCAGGGCGCGAAACGCCTGGCTTTCATCGAGCTGGATGCACTTGATGGCAACGCGGCGCTGGATGCGCGTGTCCCACGCAACCTGGACCGTGCCGAACCCGCCCGATCCCGCTTCGGCGATCGGTCGATACCGGTTCAGTATGAGCTGTTCGTTTGCCATGCGCCTTCCGTGCTGCGGTTGTATCGGGTTCAGAAAGCCTTCACGTCATGGGTTGTCTGCGCCTATGATAGCGCATTCGAGTGCGAGGTGCACCTGCCGAGAAAGACAACGGAACGGAAGGAGAACTCGGTATCCGATGACCCCAACGGAAAGAAACCAGCTGCATGCCGCGCGTCCCCGCCCGGCCCCGCGCTCAAACCGTCTCGGGTCGAATCGAAGCGGACGTACAGCACAGGCTTACAACCATATCCACGAACAGCCCTTCGAGGCCGTTGAGCTTTCTATCTTTCTTCCAGAACAGCGAGAGGGATCGCGAGAACCCCGTTCTACGTGGCGAAGCTTTGGCCGAAGGTCCATCACACCATGGACGGCCTCGTAACGAACCTGCAAGCGCAGGTCATGGGCCAGGACTACCAGCCGATTCCCGGCCTGTACGCTGCGGGTGAAATCGCCGGCGGAACACATGGGGCCGTGCGTCTCGGCAGTTGCGCGATCACCGACTGCGTCGTGTTCGGACGAATCGCCGGGCAGGAAGTAGCGAAAGAGGAAGCGTCGGCGTAAACGAAGGCCGACCGAAGCCGCAAGCCATGCGGGGACTGTATCGTTTCGATACAGTCCCCGTTTCACTTAGCCGTTTTCAGAACTTCTTGGCGCGGCACAGGGGCTTGCGGAAAGCTGAAAGGGTATGCGGCGGTCGCGTACCACCTTCTTGGCGAAAACGGTGAACGCCGTAGTGGTCGTCATGCCGATTTCTTGGCATACGGATTCCATATCGCGCATCGCATCGGAGTCCAGCACCAAGGTCACCACGACCGTATCCCTTGGGATGTCAGCCAGAGCCGACGCAGCGGCAGAGGCATGTGCGGCGGGATTCGGCGCATCTTCAATCGGGCATATGGCAGCGGGATTCGGCGCATCGACAACCGAGTCCAGCGCACCGGCAGCAGGTTCTGCGGCAACAGCTACAACCGGCACATCCCCAACCGACAAGATTGCAGGCGCGGCGGCAGCCGGCGCGGCAACGGGCACCTGCGGCTGCGCAGAGGGCGCAAGTTCGGGTTCAACAGGGGGAACAACCGTCGCGCCGCCATCCGCTTCCCCGGCCGAAGCCCCCTCTGCCGGCTCCTCGCTCTCGGCAATGCTCATTCCTTTCGGGATAAGCGCCCACACGATAACGGCTACCACTATCGTCAGGACACCGCCGATAATGGCAGTGGTGACGATGGAGTCGTCAAACGCCGCAGCACCCAGATCATGCAGCTTGTCCAAACCGGTCTGTTTGGCGATTTCCGCAGTAACGGCGAACGATTGCTCGCAGAGGTCGATTGTTTTGCCGTCCAAGCCCAAAGCCGCCAGCTTGCCCGTGCTCAAACCTCCGCGGTAGATGATAGACGCGACGCTTCCCAAGATGGCGACACCCAGCACATTGCCCATATCGTAGGATACTTCCTGCAGGCTGCCGGCACTCGATGCCTTCTCCGCAGGCGTTTCCTGCATCATGAGCGTCGCACCGAGAGCCAGCGATCCCGAGCCGAGACCCACGAGGCACGTAGAAGCGATGACGGGAACAAGCTCCAGGTTGTCGCGGAAGAACGCGAGCATGATCATACCGAAGGCTGCGACGATCAGGCCGCCTGCCACCACGTTGCGCGGACCCATCTTTTGCGCAAGCACCGGTGCCAACATGCAGCCGATCAGGCTGGCGATGGCCATGGGCACGAGCTTGATGCCCGCTTCAAGCGGATTGTCGCCGTTCACCAGCTGGAACCACTGCGCCAACAGATACAGCAGCACGGCCATGGCGAACGTGGAGAACAGCGTGGCAACAACGCCCGCAGAAAACGGCTTACTGCGAAACAGGGAGAAATCGACGAGGGGATTCTTCGATTTTATGCAGCGGAACACGAACAGCGCCATGAGAACCAATCCGACAGCAAGCGCGATAATACCTGCGCGATCGAACTCGAGCTCGGCCGCCACATGCTTGATGCCCCACAGCAGCGCCACCATGCCCACAAGGAACATGACCGATCCCAGAAGGTCGAAGCTGCCGGGATTTTTCAGCTTCACCTCGGGAAGGATGAGAATGCCCGCAACAAACGCCACACCCATCAGCGGCACGTTCATGAGAAACGCCGCGTGCCACGAAAAGCTATCGAGCAGCAGGCCGCCCACCAACGGTCCGAACGCCATGCCGAGGGCACTCACGGCCGACCACACAGCGATGGCGACGGCGCGTTCCTTCGCATCGGTGAAGATGCTGCGAATCATGGCGATAGTGACGGGCATGATGGCGGCACCGCCGATACCCAACAGGGCACGCAAAGCAATGAGCTGCTCGGGGTCTTCCACCAGCAACGCGCCAGCAGATACACCGCCGAAGATCAGAAAGCCCATAAGCAGCATGCGCTTTCTTCCGAAGCGATCGGAAAGCGAGCTGGTTGCCACGATAAGGCCCGCCAAGACAAGCGAATAGGAATCGACGATCCAAAGCAGCTGTTCAGAAGTCGGTTTCAGGTCTTTCGTGATATCCGGCAGTGCGATGTTGAGCACCGTAAGGTCGATGGTAACGACGAACTGCCCCAGTAAAATGACGGCAAGCGACGCCCACAGCAACTTTTTGGGTATAGCGGACGGCTTCATGATGATGTTGTTGTCCATAAGTGATCAGCCTTTCCTCGACACCGACATTACGCCAGCTCGACGCTGTCAACGATGCCGTCAAGCGAGGCCGCACTGCCGATCACGCGAATCTGGTAATGGGCGGTTTCGCTGTACACGTAGGCGACGGCGTACTCGTATTTGCGCGAAACATCGTCGATCTCCTTTTCGAAGCTGTATTCGTACACGGAGGCCTGCGCGCCGTCGATGACCATGCTGCGCACCTCTTCATCTTCCCATTCGGTGGCGCCCAACTCGCCTTCAGCCCACACGCGCTTGGCCATAATGTCCTGTTCGGCGGTCTCTTCCCCGCTTTCGGGCCTCAGATCGTAGGTAACCACCACAACGTTGCTCTCGTCCTCGTCGGTGTCGACGTAGCGCATAGTGCCGGCAAGGTCGTCGTTATCCTTGCCGGTGACCTCGAGCCAATCGGAAGGAACCTTCAGAGTCATCCCCTGCACTTCCACTTCGCGATCAAGACTTGCACCACAACCGGCCAGCACACCGCCAATGGCCAAGAACAAAGCAAGCAGGGCTGCAACGCGCACTTTCTTTCTCATGTTTCGTCCTTTCATTTATTTATTGTACATTTGTACATTAGGAAGATACCAGAAAGTGCGCATTATGTACATCTGTACATTAAAGTTTTTTGAAAATGTTTTCTACTCGTCTTCACCCACAAGCGCAACGATGGCGGCGCGGATGGTATCGGAATCGTAGGACGCGCCGTAGATGGCCGTGTCAATGATCAGGCCCGTAAGAAAGGTTGACAAGATTTGCAGCCTCTCGAGACCGATGAGCGGGGCGTAATCTTGCGCATTTTCCACCAGCGCGCGCTTCCATAGCCCACCGACCTCCGGGTCGCTGACGGCGGCGGCATAGAACATGGCGTCGGTACTCACTTGCCGTTCGTCGGCAAGATAGGCAACGACGAAGTCGCACAGCATCTCAACGCCCATCTTTCGACTTCCCACCTGCGCAAGCATCTCTTGGTTGCGCAGGGCGATCTGCTCTGCAAGCAGCGCAAGACCGGCATGGCGCAAGTCGTCGATGCTCTTGAAGTACTGGGTGGTGGATCCCAGCGGCACGCCCGCATGCTCGGCGACGCGGCGATGCGTGAGGTGCCGGGTTCCCTCTTGGGAGATCAGTTCTGCAGCAGCTTCTGCAATCTGCCGCTTGCGACGCTCCGGGTCGCGCGGTGCCCGCGCCTTCTTCCGCTCCTCCGCCTGTTCCTTGCGGCTCTCTTCGCCCATTGCGTCCTCCTCGTACTAATGTTCAAATGTACATTAGTGTAGCACGAAACGGGGTCGGCTATCGACACGAAACGGGGCTCGATGAGATACTATACTTTCTTGCCTCCCGATTGGTCCAAGGAGGCGCATTGCACCTGTCCGCTGCCCGCATGTCGAGGCGCTCGCACGCCGCACGCCTTGCCCTCGCCGTGATGATCGCCCTGCTCTTCCTCTTTTCGAGCGCACCGCGCGCTGCCTTTGCCGATTTGACGGGTGATCCCGCACGCGAACCAGCCCTGCCCTCTTCGTTCGATCTGCACGCCGTGCCCGCCGAGGATGGCGGCGCAGTCAACTACCTCACACCCGTTCGCACCCAAACCGAGGACATCTGCTGGGCATACGCTTCGCTCGCCTCGCTCTAATCGTCCATCCTGCGCACCAGCGGCACCGCCGTCGAGTTTTCCCCGTGGCACCTTGCATACTTCACCGTTGCGGGCACCGAGGAGAAAGAAGCCGCCGGACTCTTTTTCATGGATCCCCCGCTGTACGCCGGGGGCACCGAGCCCCACCTCGTAGCCGCAAGCCTCGCTGCCGGCAAAGGAGCAGCCCCCGTTGCAGCGGGAACCGATGCGGCATACGATCCCATGGACGAAAGCCTGCGCTACCGAAGCGAATACCGCCTTACCGACGCCGCGTTCCTCTCGGCACGGGCGGGATCGTTCTGTGCGGGAGCCTCGGGCGATCAGGCCATGGCCGATGCCAAGCGCCGCATCATGGGTTCCGGGCCCATCGTGGCCGAATTTGCCAGTTCGATGTACAACGGATTTTACGACTTCGACTACGCATCGTATTGCAACACGGCAGAGCCGTGGAACGCGCCCGACCACTACGTCAGCATCGTCGGCTGGGACGATGCGTTTCCCCGCGAGCACTTCAGCGCCGCACACCAACCGCAGGCAGACGGCGCATGGCTTGTGAAGAGCTCCTGGGGAACCGGCGTCCAGAACGATGGTTACTGCTGGATCTCCTACGAAGACGAGACGCTGCGCTTGGTAGCGGGATTCGACGGCGAACCGTCCCGCCAGGGAGAAACCGTCTACCAGTACGACGAACAGGGATGGCTCGATTCGGTCGCCCTCGGCAGCCAGACGACCGCTTACATGGCGAACGTGTTCACGGCAGACAGCGCCGAGCTGCTCGACCGCGCGATGCTCTGCACGACCGATCGGGGTACTGCCTGCGCCATCGAGGTCTACCGCTCGGTCGACGAGGGAAATGCAGACCCGACGACGGGCGAGCTCGCCGCGCGCCAGACGGCAACGTTCGGATTGCCCGGCTACCACACGGTTTCGCTCGAAACCCCCGTGAAGCTCGACCCGAACGAGTGCTTTTCGATCGCGGTCAAGCTCGACAATCCGACGTACCGCTGCGCCATCCCCGTCGAAGGCATGGTGCTCACGGATCCCGAGCTGCCCGACGACACCGCGCCGCAGCATATGGGATACGACGCATCGGGAGCCCGCGAGATCAGCTACCTCCCGCCGATGGCGTAACGTGGAGCGATGCTGCGGGATCAACGTGGGAGGGCGTTGCCTCGCGCTGCTACAAGACAAACGTCTGCCTCAAAGCGCTCACAGTGCCGCGCGAAGCAGACGGCGGCAACAGCGAAGGCGGTGAGCCGAATCAGGATCACGATCAGCCGTCCGAGATGGACGGGAAGCCGACGTCCGGCGAGGGGTCGATCCGGGCAGGCGCCTCGCTTCCCGCAGTCGGCGACGAATCGCCTGCCGCTCTGGCGCTCGGAGCGGCGGCCGCAAGCGCGCTGCTTGCTCTCGTCGCACGATCGAAGGCGGCGAACCGCCGCTCTCATCGTGGCTAGCGTCAGTCGAACCGAGTCGCCATCGCCGGATGCCCCGAGCGGCTATCACCGTATAAACACCCGACCTTTTCGCTTCGCGGCCCCTTTCCTCACGCAACTTGCTATAATACCTTTGTCTAACTACATTGCGACAAAGGCAGCAAGGCAACCGGCCTTCGGCTGCCAGCCGCCAAAGGCTTTTCACCAGGGGATTGGAACACGGGGCCTGCATGTTCAATATGCTCATAACATGCTATCTCTTTCTCGGCGGAGCAGGCGCCGGAGCGCTCACCGTCATGGGGGCTCTCGAATGCGTCAACGCACAGCAGCGTTTCGGTGATCGCCCCGCCGAAACATCGACCGTCAGCCGAAGGCGGCGCATCCGCCAAGCTTTCACCCTGCCCGACGAATTCTTCTCGCGCGGATGGTCGTTCTGCTTCGTGGCGCTTGCCACAGGCATGCTCTGCCTGTTCGCCGATTTGGGCAGACCCGACCGCATCATCAATCTGCTGCTCTCCCCTGAGCTCTCGGCTATCGCCGTCGGTTCCTACGCACTCGTGCTTTCGCTCGCCTGCTCGGGCGCCTTCGCCCTCGCTTCCCTCCTCGAAACACCGCGCATCTCTCCCCGCGTCATACGCGTACTCGCAGCGCTTTCCATCGCTTTCGGCATTGCAACCATGGCATACACGGGAGTCCTCCTGCAAAACATGGCATCGATTCTTTTCTGGCAAACACCGCTGCTTCCGATCATTTTCGTTCTCTCGTCGTTTTCGTGCGGCATCGCGCTTCTGCTCTTTTCCACTTCGTTCGTCGAGGCGCGCTACTCGTTCGTTCGGCCGATCGTCTGGCTCTGCCGAGCCGACAGCATCGCCATCGTGCTCGAGGCGGCGTTTCTTGCCGCATACCTCGCTTGGGGATTCAACGCCGAAGGCACACGGCTCGCCGTTGAAGCGCTCGTTGCAGGGGATCTGCGCTGGCTTTTCTGGGCAGGCCTCGTCGTATGCGGCCTCGCGGTACCGTTCGCACTCGAGCGCTTCGTTACCCACGGCAACTATAGAACACAGCTTTTATGGATCGGCACGTTTCTCTTAGCAGGAGGCTTCGTGCTGAGATACTGCATCGTCGGCACCGCCGATTACGACGTGACCCAAATGCCCGACCTCTTGTACGGATTGGCTTTCTAGCAGATGAAAGGTACTACTATGGGACGACGCAATACCCGCATGATGAAGGACGCCCCCTACGACGTTCGCGACAAAGAAGCCGAAATCAGGGCAGCAACTTCGTACGTACCGCGCAAATCATCCCGAAACGGCGCGGTGATCTTCAACATCGCCGTATTCGTGGCGACGTGCGCGATCGTGCTCGGAATAGCTTGTGCCGTATCGGGATCGATCACCCTCGAGGCGATCATCGCCATGCTGCTTGTCGCCGTGCTCGTGCTCTCGTCAACCCACATCGCGCTTTCCTGGGAGAAGGTCGTCGTGCTGCGCTTCGGCAACCTCAACCGCGTGGTGGGTCCGGGACTCTACTTCACCATCCCCATCATCGAACACGGTACGATACGCGTCGACCAGCGCATCATAGCCACCCCCTTCTATGCCGAAAAAACGCTCACCGCCGATCTTGTTCCCGTGAACATCGATGCCGTGCTGTTCTGGGTGGTATGGGATGCCGAAAAAGCCTGCACCGAGGTGGAGGACTACTACGCAGCCGTCTCGTTCCTCGCGCAGACCGCCATGCGCGAGGCAGTGGGGCGCTCGACGGTAGCCGAGGTTGCGCTGCGTCGCGATCAGCTCGACTTGGAGATCAAGGAGGATATCGAAAAAGAGGCTGCCGGCTGGGGAGTCGATATCATTTCAGTCAAGGTCCGCGATATCGTGATACCCGACGAGCTGCAAGAGGTGATGTCGCTCGAGGCGCAGGCCGACCGTGAGAAGAACGCACGCATGGCCGTTGCGGGCGTCGAGCGGGACTTGGCCGAGATGCTCGCCGAAGCAGCCGACGTGTACGGCGATCCGGAAGCCGCGCTCAAACTGCGCACCATGCTCATGCAATACGAAACCGTGAAGAAGTCGAAGGGAACCGTGGTCACCGTGCCGAGTGCCCTCAGCGACGGCTTCGTCGACGGCTCGGGCGACAAAACGGGCGATGCAGCGCGGAGTCCGCGTGGATAAACGCCGATGGGAAAGCATGTCTGCTATGATGAACACCACTTACTACTCTGAAAGAACATCCTTATGAGCGCACTCGAATCGTTTGAACTGGACTACAGCAGCGGCCTTCCCGTATGGATTCAGGTAAAGAACCGCATCGCCTACCTGATCGGATCAGGCGAATACAGCGCAGGCGACCGCCTGCCCACCGTGCGCGCGTTGGCGGTCGACCTCGACATCAGCTACAACACGGTGAACCGCGCTTACATGGATCTAGAACGCGAGGGGTACATCACCACGAGGAAGGGCCGCGGCACGTTCGTTGCCGAGCGCAACGACGTGGGCGCCGCACGGGCGACCGACAGCCCCGTCGAACTCTTGATCGACGATATGATCAACGCCTGCTCCCATGCGGGGCTGAACGAAGACGACATTCTCGCGATGGTCAAGGCGCGGCTGGCGCATCGGAAGGGCTAGGCTCGCACCCATTCGGCAGCATCGCGTCTCTTAGAGGAGGTTCGCGGATTTGCCGACCAGCTTTACTCATAAATTTATTCTCTAATTGGAATAGTTTGTCATATTGATTGTCGCAATGGATTGCGATAAAGTGACAGCATGAGGATTTGGCCAATTCTTTACGAGGAGTATCAGGGGGATATCCTGAAGGATTGAGCTTGGGGGAAACCGGGAGTATGGGCTTCCAATCGAAGCATCCGACAGATGATATCCTGACACAATCTTTGAGGAGGAGAAATGTCAGGAGCGAATAGTCCGCAAGGCGGGCTCACTCGTAGAAGCTTTCTCAAAACGACCGCTGCAGTTGCAGGGGCGGCCACCGTCGTTGGGGGCGCATCTTCGCTCACAGCTTTAGCGGAAAATTACAGTGCTGGTCAGGTAGAAGCGCAAGGCGAGCAAATCTTTCGCGGTGTGTGCCGCCCGAACTGCTTTGGTTTTTGCCACATAAACGTCCATGTGCGCGATGGCAGAGTGACGAAAACCTCGCGGGCGGAATACAACGAAGAGTGCTACAACCGCATTTGCCAGCGCGGCCTATCTCACGTCCACCGAATCTACGATCCCGAACGCGTGCAGTACCCCATGCGCCGCGCGGAAGGAACCGAACGCGGCGCCGGCGAATGGGAGCGCATAAGCTGGGACGAAGCGCTTACCGAAATAGCCGACAAGATCAAAAGCATTCAAAGCGAATACGGCGAAGGTTCCGTAGCGTTCCTTACCGCCTCGGGCAATCAGGCATCCGGTATCACCAGCGCCTATGGCCGCTTGCAGGCCCTCCTGAATGCCAGCAGCATCGGCCCTTGCTTGGACATGGGCAGCTACTACGGTATGCAGGCGGTAGCAGGTCTGTACATCAGCCCCTTAATGGGCTTGCAAATGTGGGAGGGCAACGAGCCCACCGATGCCAAAAACGCAAAAACCATCGTGGTATGGGGCGCCAACATCACCGACGCCCAAGTGCAGAATTGGCACTTGGTCAAGGAAGCCATGCAGAACGGCACCAAGCTGGTCGTCATCGACCCCGTATTCACGCAAATCGCCTCCAAAGCCGACAAGTGGATACCTATTCGCCCAGGCAGCGATACGTTGCTTAAATACGCCCTCATGAACATCGTTCTTGAGAAAGAGGCTCAGGATATCGAGTTCCTGCAACAGCATACGGTCGCCCCGTTCCTCGTCCGTAGCGATACGGGCATGTTCGTACGCAGGAGCGATACCGGCGTCGAACCCACCGCAACCGGCGAGATGAACCCCACGACGGGTGAAGAGATCATGCTCGATCCGTACATGGTACTGGTTGACGGCGAGCTGGTCGAAGTGACCGAAGCTTTAGCCCCCGCCATCGAAGGAACCTACGACCTCGATGGTGTAGCATGCCGTACCGCCTACGAGCTGCTGAAAGAAGAGATCCTCTCGCACTCCCCCGAGGAGGCGTCGAAGCTGACCGAAATACCCGTCGAAGATATCTACGAACTGGCGGATATCTGCATGGATACGCCAGTGTATCACTACGAAGGCTACGGCCCCCAAGCGTACAACAACGGTGCGCACACCACCATGGCGGGCCTCACGCTATGCGCGCTTCTGGGCAACCTGGGCAAGCCGGGAGCTTCGTACGGAGCGTTCTGGGGAGTCCACATGGGCCTCGGTTCAACCTATACCGCCCCCAACGGCCCCAGCACGGGCTTTTCGATCCCCAGCGTCGACCTGAAGAACGTTGTGGAAAAAGGTCAGTTCGCCGGCAAAAAAGCCGACATCAAAATGCTGTGGATGTACTCGGCAAACCCGCTTAACACCCACACCGACACCCATGCATGGACCGACGTCATCATTCCCGCTATGGAGTATGTTGTCGTTGCGGACTCGGCCTTGACCGATTCCGCCCGCTACGCCGACATGGTGCTGCCGATCGCGCAATGGTTCGAGCTCGAAGAAGTAGCCAATGCGGGACAGTGCTCCTCGCTTCACTACAACGAAAAAGCCATCGAGCCGTTGTACGAAAGCAAACCGGACACCCAAATCGTCACCGAACTCGCTGAAAAACTGGGGCTCGGCCAATACTTCACGCTGAGCAACGAGGAG
Organism: Raoultibacter timonensis; assembly: GCF_900240215.1. GTDB lineage: Bacteria > Actinomycetota > Coriobacteriia > Coriobacteriales > Eggerthellaceae > Raoultibacter > Raoultibacter timonensis. Next base: position 2,456,599 of record NZ_LT964679.1, read on the forward strand.
ATTCTCGAAGAGGTATACAACACCGAACTGGGTACCGCACTCGGCATGAGCATGAACGACCTGCGTGAAAAGAAGCAGATACGCTTCATTCCCGGCGATGCCGAAACCGATCCGCACATCGCATACAAAGACGGCGCGTTCGGCACTGCGTCGGGTCGCTTCGAGTTTTACCGCGAAATGCCCACGGTGCGAGCGGCAACGACAAAAACCCCTACACCTGAAGAAATCGACCGCGACCGCATGGCGCACTGGTTCCCGCCGCTCGAAGCATGGCCGGAAAACGAGCTGTATTCGAAGTATCCGCTCGTGCTCATGAGCGAGCGCCCGCGCTATCGCGTCCATTCGCAGTGGTTCAATACGCCGCTTTTGCGAGAAATCGATCCCGAGCCGTTCGTGAAGATCAACCCCGTAGACGCCGAAGCGCGAGGCATCACCGATGGCAGCTACGTCGAATGCTTCAACGATCGAGGCACGGCTGTAGCCAAGGCGGTGTTTTCCGAAGCGATCCGCCCCGGCACACTGCTCTACCCCAAAGGCTGGCAGCTCAACCAACACAAAGCCGGAGGCTGGTCTCTTTTGAGCTCCACAGAATTCGACGTATTCGCAGTGAACAACAACTTCATGGACGTATTGTGCGACGTTCGCGTATGGGAAGGGAGTGACGAATAATGACGCGTCTTGGTTTTGTCATCGACAAAAAGTCCTGCATCGCCTGCCATGCGTGCGCGGTAGCATGCAAAGTGGAAAACAATTTGCCTGACGGCATATGGTGGAATCGCATTCTCACCGAAGGCGGGGATAACATGGACACCCCCGACGGCACCTATCCCAACCTCACCATGGCAAACATTGCCGTTGCGTGTCAGCATTGCGACAACCCCGCCTGCGTGAAGGTGTGCCCCGTAGGCGCGACCTACAAGGATCCCGACACGGGGGCCGTACGCCAGGACTACGACAAGTGCATCGGCTGCCGCATGTGCATGTCGGCATGCCCTTACACGGGTGTACGCTCGTTCAACTGGGAAGAGCCGAATTACGCCATCGGGCAGGCAATGGGCGATGCCGATGTTCCCACCCATCAGAAGCACGTGGTTGAGAAATGCACGATGTGCTGGCATAGGCTGGCGAAAGGCTTAGAGCCTGCATGCGTTGAGGTTTGTCCCGCTCGCGTACGCTATTTCGGTGACTTCGACGACCCCAACTCCGAGGTTTCCAAGCTCATTCGCGAACGAGAGCATACGAAGCTCCTCGAAAATCGCGGTACCAACCCATCCGTCTACTACCTCGTCTAAGCAGAAAGGGAGAGAACAATGTCTGAGAACAACCGGGCGACGACGTCGCCCAAGGCTCCTGCTGCCAGGTTCGGGGGCAAGGGGCTCAACGTCGGCATCGCCGTTGCGGCTATCGTAACCGTTGTAGGTCTAGTGCTCTGGGGGGTCCAGCTTTCGGGCGGCCTCGCGCAGACGGGCATGCGCAACTTCGACTCGTGGGGCCTCTACATCACCTGCTTCATGTTCCTCGTGGGCCTGTCGGCCGGCGGCCTCATCATCAGCTCGGTACCGAAGGCGTTCGGGATGAAGGGTTTCGGCGGCATCTCGAAAGTGGCCGTGTGGACGTCGATCTGCTGCACGGTGCTCGCCATCGGCTTCGTGGTCGTGGACCTCGGCCAGCCCCTGCGCCTGTGGGAGCTCTTCGCCTACTCGAACCTCGGAAGCCCCCTCATGTGGGACATCGCGGTCATCGCCATCTACCTGATCCTCTCGGTCATCTACCTCTGGGCGACGCTGCGGGCGGAGGCCGGGAAGGTGTCGCAGAAGGCCCTGCGCGTCGTCAGCGTCATCGCGCTCGTGTGCGCGGTGCTCGTGCACTCCGTCACCGCCTGGATCTTCGGCCTTCAGCAGGCCCACGAGTTCTGGTACACGGCGCTTCTCGCGCCCTGGTTCGTGACCTCCGCCCTCGTGTGCGGCACCGCGCTCGTGCTCGTGGTGGTCATAGCCCTGCGCAAGGCCGGTTACATGGAGCTCGCGCAGGAGAACGTCGTGAAGATGGCGAAGATGCTCGGCGCGTTCGTGTGCGTCGACCTGTACTTCTTCGCCTGCGACCTGCTCACGTCGGCCTTCCCGGGAGGCTCGGGGACCGAGGTCGTCGACATGCTCGTCTCCGGCCCGCTCGCCCCGTTCTTCTGGGTCGAGATCGCCGGATGCGCGCTCGCCGCGGTGGTCTGCTTCGTTCCGAAGCTGCGCACCAATCCGCTGCTCGTCGCCGCCGGCCTGCTCGCCATAATCGGCATCTTCTGCAAGCGCGTGCAGCTGCTCGTGGGCGGCTTCCAGATCCCGAACATCGACTACGCGGGCGTGATGACGCAGTACTCGGTGACCGACTGGGCGGCCGGCATGGCCGGAGCCTACCAGGGCATGGTCTACTGGCCGACCCCGCTCGAGTTCGGCGTGGCCCTCGGCGTGTTCGGCCTCGGGGCGCTGATGCTGCTGCTCGGCCTCAAGTTCCTGCCCCTCAAGCCCAACGAGAACTCGCACTAGAAGCCCCCTCGCCCGCAAGGCGCCTCCCGCGTCGCGGCTGCAGCGGCGCCCCGGAGCGCGGCTTGCGGGCCCTGCCTAAGGATCGACATGGTCAAGAAAACCCTCGTAACCCTCGCGGCGTTCCTGCTCGTGGGCGCCGCCGTGTTC
>NZ_LT964679.1:2459445-2645258 GCF_900240215.1 Raoultibacter timonensis
TGGCGATACCGGTCGGCTCACGTTCGAGAACGGCTCGCCAATCGAAACGTTGAGCAACTCTGCGATATCGCGCGATGCGACGGCCCCGTGCGGCGGGCGCGCGTTTCGCCGTGCAGGGGGCTTCGGACGGCGAAAGCGGCTGTTTCTTGCCGCGAACCTGGGAATCCGACGCACGGCCAAGATACCGGGACCGCGCATGACACCTGGTAGCGACCTGGCGCTCCGGAGTCCCGAGCGGGCGCATGTCAATATTGGTTCTAACAGCGAACTCGGGGATCCGGCGCACAGCCGTCCCAACGCACATGCGCACCCGCCCGCCCAGCGGCGATCAAGCATCCCGAAGCCTTGACGGAAGGCCGACGATTCCGACTTTCAACGTCCAGCGGCGGATTTCCGAACGGAGGCGTGCCGATTCCAAGCAGCAGCGGAACGGCGGAACTCCACCCGTATGATTAATCGAGATACTCCGCGACAACGGACTCATGCATACGAATACCTCATCTTCTTCGGATTCCGAAGAAGGCCGAACCCCGTCGCCCGCGCCGCCCGTCGGCCTCGCGCAGGCTCCCGGAAACAACTGCGTGAACGGCAGCCAACGGTTCGATGCGAAACCGGCCGTACGCGCCACACGGTGCTACCGTAATGCTCAAACGAGAGAATGGGAGGCATGCTATGCACGCGAACACGTACGACTACATCGTGGTGGGATCGGGCCCTGCCGGAAGCGTTATGGCCAAAATACTCAGCGACGACGGTGCGACGTCGGTACTCCTGCTCGAAGCAGGAGCGAACAACGATGCCGATCCGCTCGTCCAGGATCCCAACGCCAACCTGTACCGGCACTTCCCCGAGTACTTCTGGAACGAGGGACCCTCCATTCCGCAGAAAGGTACGAAAGGTCGCGACTTCCCCCTCACCGGCGGTCGTACGGCAGGCGGCGGCTCGTCCGTGAACGGCGAGATGTACGTGCGCCCCACCCCGTTCATCCTCGAACGGTGGGCTAAGATTGCAGGCCCCCAATGGTCGCTCGCCGAAGCCACGAAGAGATTCATCGAGCTCGAGAACTACCTCGGCGAATCGAACAGCCTTGACGTGCGCGGCACAGAAGGCCTTCTGCACATCCGCCAGAACCACCCCACTACGCCCGCGCTCGTCGATAAGATGGCCGTCGCCTTCGAGCACTCTACAGGGCTTCGCGCTATCGGAGACTACAACGATCCGGCGACCCCGATCGGCCCCTTCCGCAGCTGGCAGCTCTACCAGAAGCCCGACGGCCAGCGCGCAAGCGCATCGGTTTCCTTCCTCGAGCCGGCGATGGCCGAAGCGAGCACCGGCTCGAGACGCCTCGATGTCCGGTTCGAATCGACTGCCGTGAAAATCCTCTTCGACGGCACCCGCGCCGTGGGCGTCCGCTTCATTGAGCGCGGCGAACAGCGCGAAGCCGTTGCCTCGAAGAAGGTCATCGTATGCGCGGGCATCCATAGCGCCAAGCTGCTGCTGGTATCGGGAGTCGGTCCGAAGCACGAACTCGCCGAGGCGGGCGTGGCCCTCGTTGCCGACAACCAGCACGTTGGCCGTCACCTGGCCGACGACGCTTACGTGGGTGCCGTGCTCTCCGTCAATCCTGACGATATCGCCGAACTGGCAGAAAACGATGCAAACGCGAAAATCCACGGCGGAGCATTCCTCCCCTCGCCCGAAGGCAAAGGCGAGCCGAACGAGCGCGCCATCCAGATAATGGCAACCGGCGCTACGACCCAGGCGCTCTATCTGAGCGTACTGTGCGTGAACCCCGAAAGCCGCGGCACCTTGAAGATCCAAAGCGCCGATCCGCTGAAATCAATGCTCGGCGATTTCGGGTTCCTCACCGACGAGCGCGACGTCAAGACCCTCATGGCTGCCTTGCGCACCTACATCGCGCCCATGGCGGAGAAGATGGGCGAGCTCGACGCGGCGTACAGCCTCGTTGCCCCCGCGCCCGAGGTGCTTGCCGACGATGGCAAGCTCGAGGATTACGTGCGCACCTCGTTCATCCATACCTACCACGATCAATGCTCGGTACGCATGGGTGCCGAAGCGGGTGCAGCCGTCAACGGCTGGGGCGAGGTATACGGAGTAGAAGATCTCGTTGTCGCCGACGCCTCCATCATCCCCTACCACATGGACGGCAACACCTCGGCCTGCGCCTACCTTATCGGCTGCACGATCGCGAAGCACTTGGTCGAGGGATAGAAGGCGGCGCGAACCGCCAAAAAAGCGGGTAGGGCGAACATCCGAGCGTAACACCCGTTCCTCGTACGAGAAATCCTCTAGCGCGCGTAAAAAATGCGGACGAGCATCCAACAGCGATGCCGCCCGCATTTCTTTGCGCGCAATCCTCTATTTTGATAGCTGGGATCCCGCTATTTTGCCATGCAAGCCTTCTCTGCCCAGCCGCGATCCTGCTGCAATTCCATCGTCGCTTATCCCAATAGCTTCTCGATATCGGCTTCGAGCTTTTCGGGTGCGTAGGCGGGGGCGTAGCGGGCCGCCGGATTGCCGTCGCGGTCGATGAGAAACTTGCCGAAGTTCCACGTGATGTCGCCTTTCTTGGAAAACGGCTTGAGCGCTTTCACCTTCTTGGCGAACGAATCCGCCTCAGCATCGCCCTGTTCGTCAGGCAGTTGTTCTTTGAGCCACGCAAACAGGGGATCGGCGTCTTTTCCATTCACATCGACCTTCGAAAAACGCGGAAACGTCGTGCCGTAGTTGAGGGTGCAGAACTCTTCGATCTCCTCATCGGTTCCCGGCGCTTGCTTGAGGAACTGATTCGAGGGAAAATCGAGAATCTCCAATCCCCGATCGCGGTATTTCTTGTACAGCGCTTCGAGTTGGTCGTATTGCGGGGTCAGGCCGCATTTGGTTGCCGTATTCACGATGAGCAGCACCTTGCCGTCGTATTGCGACAGGTCGGCTATGCCGCCCTTTGAATCCTTCACCTTGAAATCATGTACGTTCATGGTCGTTCTCCTTTTGCGTTCGAACGAATCATTTGTTGTCTTGCTGCCAACATAGCTGGTTTCACGGACTCCGGCTTGTTTTGTTGCTCTTCCGAAACCGTAAAAGCACGACGTTCTAAAACGGTTCGCTTACCGCCCGTTTGCGCGCTCGAAACGGTTGCTACGGTTCGTTTACCGCCCGCTTGCACAGACGAAACGGTTGCCCGCTCTGCCGCGCCGCCCCATCGCAGCTCCCTATAATCCTTATTACATTACCTATTTTGAAGCGCCCGAAAAGACGCCTCGAGCACAGCACGAAGGAGTCGATACCCATGAAAGAAACACCTGCATACACCATCAGTACACGAGGAGTGGTGATCTCCTGCATCCTCGCCGCGGCAATCGTCATTGCAATCGGATTCGCGATTTCGCTCACCAAACCCCCGACCGCCCATGCATCCTCTTTCGACTCGCATGGATTTGATTATTTCGCCCTCCAGGAAGCAACGTCCGCCAAAGATGCCGAGCATGCGAACCTTATTCGGGAAGAGGCCCGCGAGTCGGCATCGCGCGCCCAGCGGATAGCCGCTGAAACGCAAGCCGCCAAAAACGGCGGTCAGGCCGCCGCACCGCAAAACCGCATCAGCACCGATCTCTTCGAGTTCGACCTGCCCGAGTACTGGAGCGACCGCGTGAGCGTAACGTATAACGAGGATGGCGGCGTTTCGGTGTATGCAAACAACTTCCCTGAGGCGAGCCTCGTTACCCTCAAGATTACCGAAGCTTCCGATTCCGCGGCCGAGGACAGCGCGGACACCGCTATGGTGTACAGCAAAGACCTGGGGGGCGGCAAGCACGTCGAACTTTGGATGACGAATTTCGCCTGGGTCGTATTCGACGTCAATCGGCCTGAAGCCTCTCCCGAGGGATGGCAAGCCGATCTGCTCGACCAATCGGTCGCAAGCGAACTCGTCGATCTGCAGACGCTCGGTACCGTTCCCGTCGAAAAGATCATCCAGCCCGCCAAAGCCGATGGCACCCAATTTGAGACCCAGATCGATTGGGAGAACGCCGTAAACGGGATCGTACCCACGATCGTCGTGAAGTAGGAAAGCGCGGCTTCGCCGATCGGTTGTTCTTGCTTTGCGCTTAGATCGATTCCAAAAATGGGGGCGCCCGCATATGCGGGCGCCCCTTCCCTGCTCGCACGAGTCCTACATCGGGAGCTCGGCGCCTGATGCAACAACTACTGACCGAAGCGACCGCCAGTCGTCGGGTAACCGTAGATGCTGCCGTCTTTGATCTTCATCTCGTCTTCCCAAGGAAGCTTGTACTTGCCAGCCGCGAGATCCTTGATGTAGGTCAGGCCGGCATCGCTCTCGCCGCCGGGAAGGGCAACGTAGCCGCGATGGCCGAGGTTGTAGATGTTGTTCTCGAGACCCCAAGAACGACGCGCCTGATCGGCCTGGCACGGGAACACTTCGCCCGTAACGATTTCCCACGGATTGCGATGACCCTGAACGAGGACGGTGCCGTCGTAGTTCGTAATCTGGCCTTCGCCGAAGTAGTAGAACACGTTGTCGTAACCAGCCAGGTTGACGGCCAGCGTGTACATGAGGTTGTGCCACGCGTTGGAGCGGTTGGTGAGGATCCACTGCTCGTTAACCTGCGTGCTGTAACCGGAAATGCGGATGTACACGTTGCAGCCCTTGTAAGCGGCTTCGCGAGCAAGCTCGGGAATCATGCCGTCGTGGCAGATGCATACGGCGAGCTTGGAACCTGCAGGGCCGTCGCATACCGGCATGCCGAGATCGCCGGGATACCAAGGCTCGATCGGGTTCCACGGGAACAGTTTGCGATACTTCAGGCAGATTTCGCCGTTCGGATCGATGATGATGGCGGTGTTGTACGGGTTCTTGGTCGGATCGGGGTTGCGCTCCATGATGGAGAATACGCCGTAGACGCCGGCTTCTTTGCATGCCTGGCCGAACGTGTCGGTCTCAGGACCGGGAACGTCGCACAGGAATTCCTCTGTCAGCCACTTGGCGGTGTTGAGGCCCTGAGTGCTGTACTCGGGGAATACGATGAGCTCGAGGCCCGGATAGCCGGCCTTGGTCGCGTGAAGCGTGCGAACGATGCTCTCAATCTGCTTGTCGATGTCGGCACGTGAATTAACGATAGGAACGGGGAACTGGATCAGTGCTGTCAAGAAGCCATTTTCAGGTTTGTTCATACTTCCGATGCTGCCCATAACTCTTCCTCCTGTCTCGACGAAGCCGCATGCTTCGCCGTACGCTTCGGCAAGTGCCTTCACTCGCCTTCGATTTACAGGGAAAACAGGTTCGTTTTCCCAAAAACCCTGATTTCGGTACGTTTTAGTACAGGAACTTCCACCAATCCGCCAAAAGCATGTATCCAGGGATCCAACAGGTGATAATTCCCACTACCACGGTGTACCAGCCGATGAACTTCGGGCCGAGGGTTATCTTCATTTCTGCTCCAGCAAACCAATACGCCAACCACAAGGTTCCCCAGATGAGCCATATGACTCCAAAGATCGGATCGGCGTCCATAAACGAAAGGTATGCGCACGGCAGCGTATTCACTGCAACGAACAGGCAATACCACGCGAGCGGCCTTCCGTCGAGCTGGAAAAGATTCGTACACCCCACGAACAGATAGGTAAAACCAAAAAGCATGTTGGTAGCGATTCCGTAAAAATCGGCACCGATACCGCTCGCGCCAACGGTCATAACCGTACACGCAATGTTGATGGCATTGATGACCACGAGCAGACCGCCGGTAAAGAAATTCATCACCGCCATAGCCTTTGGATCCCACTTCTGAAGCGTTCCAACCCCGTTCATGAAGAGAACGCAGCCGACATAGAGCAAACCAAGTCCTAAGGTCATTCGGATTACACCCCCTCAATTTCAGTCTGGATTCTGATAACGATAGTGCATCCGATGCCCGTCCATTATTACATTGGTGCCAAATGGGTTGTCAAGGATGAGAGCCCGAAATCACAGCGATTTGCTAATAATTTTATTTTGCCTGATGAATTACTAATTTTAATCTGTTTTTCGCAAAAATCTCCCCACCCTGAAAACCCTGGTTTCTCAAATCAATCCGCTCCTCAAATGTAGTACAATTGTGTTACGTTTTTCTCGTTTTACGGGGGGTTTTATGAAAGAAACCATTTTGCACGTGAGAATCGACGCCGATTTGAAGTCGGAATCGGAAGTTTTATTCGCTTCGATGGGCACGAGCCTGTCTGAAGCGGTGAGAATCTTCCTGACGCAATGCACGCTCGACCAAAAGTTCCCCTTCCAGATTAAGAGCTTCGAGAAAAAGGGCGGGAACGGAGCTTTCGGCTTTCTCAATCTGTATTCGAAGCCCATCGCGCGCGAAACCGAACGCGAAGCATGGATCTCGTCGTTAGCCAAAAAATGATTACGATTATCGATGAGAGCGTCATCTTGCGCTATCTGCTCAATGACGACAAGAAAAAGGCCAAGCAAGCTGCAGCTATCATCTCCGACGGCCACGCGTATTCCTATCCGGAGATTTTCGCGCGCGTCGCCGTCACCCTCAGAGACGTGTACGGCGTACCCCGATCGCTGGTGAGCGAGGCGCTCCTCAACCTTCTCGATGATATTCGCGTCAGCGAAGAGGACATCGTCCGTTACGCCACCCGCCTGTTCGGCGCCAGCATGCTCGATTACATCGATTGCCTTCTCGTAGCCCGCAACCATCTGTACAGCCACGAGATCGTCAGCTTCGATAAGCCGTTGATGAAAAACATGATGTAACCTGCCTATACGCATAATAGACCATCCGATGCGCGCCCCGCTGTGGTATACTGAACGAGTATCTTTTCCGATACGTGCGGCATCCGATGACTATATGTTCCGTAGAGGCCAATCGCGCGTGCGATCTTGGTCGAGAGGTCATGCCTCGATGGCTTGACCCTATACAAAGGAGTATGAGCATGGAGCTGCAATCAACCTACGATCGTATCGACGACGATCACGCCGCCCTCGGCATCACCATCCCCGCGAACGATGTGAATACGCTCATCGACCAGTTCATCATAGCCTTAGCCTATCAAAGCAACATCACGCCGAAAGAAGGCCAAGAGCTCGAAGAAGCCGCCGCGCAAAAACTCGGCAAAGACGTCGTCGAAAACCATCTGACAACCTCCGTCATGAGCTATTCGTTTCCCTTCGCTGCCGAGGGAAACGGCATCCAGATCGTTGGAAAACCGTCGTTCACTGAACACGGCACCCTCGCTCGCGATGCCGATTTTTCCTTTAAGGCGCTCTGCACGCTCAAGCCTTCCTTCGAGCTTTCGTCCTACGAGCCGGTGCACATCTCGGTGCCGCCCCTAGAGGTTACCGAGGAGGATGTCGAGCGCTATCTGGAAGCCCTTGCGCAGAGCCACTCGTATCTCGAAGAGGACACGAGTCATGCAGAAATCAGAAGGGGCGATCTCGTAGAGCTCGAGATCGAAACGTTCAAGGACGACGTACGGTGCGATCAGCTCTGCTCGGAGAGCCGCTCCTACACCACCGGCGCCGATATGATGCCTCCGGGATTCGATGAGGAGGTCCTGAAGATGCACGTGGGCGAAACCAGAACCATCGCCTACGAATACCCCGGGTTCACCCTCGACGAGAATTGCGAACCGGAAATCGAGCATTACACTTCGACGGTAACCGCCAAAAAAGTACAGAAGGTGGTCGTTCCCAAGCTGAACGACCAGTGGATCAGCGAGAACATGCCCGATGTCGACGGGGTCGAGGGTCTGAGGGAAAACGCTCGCGAGACGATCTACGCGCGTAAATCGGTCGAGTACCGCCACTACAAGAACCTGCAGAGCGTAAACGAGCTCGTGAAGCGATTCGAGGGCGAAATATCGCCTGCGGTGTTCGATGCCGTAGTCGACGACATCCTACGATCATTCGAAGAGCAGCTTGCCCAACAGGGCACGACGAAGGAAGCGTTCATGCGTCAGCAGGGCATAACCGAACAGCAGCTGATGGCTCACTTTTCGAACCAGGTAAACGATCAGCTCGTCAGACAATTCGCCCTTGATGCCGTCGCAAAGCATTTCGAGCTCGAAGTCGACGACGATGATCTCGACGAATATTTCAGAGCTGCCGCTTCCCCCGGACTCGAAGCCATGATCAGGCTCGATTTCGAGCGGAACGGCAGAATGCACGAGGCGCGGCTCTCCGCACTCAGGCTGAAAGCAAACGATTACGTTACCGAGCACTCCGTCATGCGCATTGACTGACCTGGCACCGGCCGAACTCAGATCCGGGCGCAGAGCGCCAGCCCTCGCCCGGATCTGCAGCGAATCGCAGCTAGCCGGCGTGACAAGGCGGGCCGGCGCACCATGCCCAATCGGACATGCGGCACGAAGCACCGCCGAATGCGCATGCGAAGCGGAAGCCGCGCAACCGGCTTATCGGCGCACGAGGGTTTCCGGATGGGTGTAGACGGTAAAGTGCCCGTTTCGGGCAAAAGCGCAAAGCGTGATTCCTCGCTCATCGGCAAATTCGAGAACGGCGGAGGTGGGTGCCGAAACGGTGGAGACGAGCCGTATTCCGTACGTTGCGCACTTCCTCACCAAATCCAAGGCACACCTGCTTGAAAGGTGAACGAATCCGCTGAGGGGGTCGACTCCTTCTCGCAGCAAAGCACCGATCAACTTGTCGACCGCGTTATGCCTGCCGATATCTTCCCTCACGCAGCGATACCGGCCTTCGAAATCGGCGAAGGCCGCAGCATGGGTGGCACCCGTACCTCGATGCATACGCTGTGCGTCGAGCAGCGCGAAGCTTGCCCGATGCACCGCCTCGGGAGAAACGCCGAACGGCGCTCCGTCCGCTTCGATGCCGCGCGATCGAAGCGCCTGAGCGGCTCTTGAAGCGCAAAGCGCTCGGAGGTCGCACGGCCGGATCTCGAAGCGGCGATTCCCGGAAACAGCCTCGATACAGGAACACTCGTCGAGGTCGGCAAGCACTCCCGAAGTGAACACGTACCCGACTGCGAGATCTTCCAAGTCCTCGGGGGTGCACGATATTTCCTCAACGAGGAGGCCATCGCAATAGATTCCGACAGCCTCCTCGCGCGCCACGGCTTCGACAACCGGCGACCAGCTGGTTCCCTCTACGTACCAGACCTCGTGCATCTCTCTGTATCCGCTGCCGTCCATCGAACCCCTAGCGATACGATCTCTGCAGAATTCCCAGCACGTCTTCTTCGGTCAGCGTGTATAAATCGACATCGGCGATGCCGGTGCGGTTAACCGCTGCATCGGCTATAGCAGGCAGATCGTCCCACGCGATGCCGCAGTCCGCCATCGAGAGCCCGCGTACGCCGAGGCGGTCGAAAAAGCCTGCCAAGCCAACCGCGAAGGACTGCCCCGCTGGATAACCGCACGAATCGACGCCGAGGTACATGCCGACCCGATCGAGTTCGTCGGGAACAAAGGCGGCGATGCGCCTGTAGTATTCCTCCGCGATCATGATCAGGCTCGCACCGTGAGCGACCGAGGGGAACATGCCGCCGATCGTTTGGGCGATGATATGGTGCGAGGTGGTGTTGATGAGGGATTGCGTGTAGCCGCTGCAGATGTCGGCCGCGTAAGCGAGCATCGTCCTGCCCTCGATGTTGCTCGGATCTTCCACGACGACCGGCAACCAAGTCAGAACGCTCGAAATGGATTCGAGGGCGAATACATCGACGAGCCGGTTCACTCCCCTGTTGGTGATCGCGCACTCCGCCGCATGGAACAGCGCATCGATTCCCTGATAGATGGTCTGATCTCTCGGCAGCGAAAGCATAAGCTCGGGATCGATGATGGAGACGGTCGGGTACAGGGCATCAGCTGCAAAATCGAGCTTCTCACCCGTTTCGGTCTTTGTGATAACGCTGTACGGATCGGTTTCGGTCCCGGTTCCCGCCGTCGTGGATATGGCGACCACGGGAGCGGCGTCGACGATTTCCTTCTTTCCGCCGCTGCCCGTATAGGCATAATCCCAAAGATCGCCGTCTTGCCTCATCATCATCGCAACCGCTTTGGCTGCATCGATACTGCTTCCGCCCCCGAGGCCCACCACGAAGTCGCAGCCGCGCTCCTTTGCCAAAGCGCACGCCTCCCTCACTTCGCCGATCGTCGGATTCGGCGTTATCCCCTCATACACCGTTGCTTCCACCTCGGCTCCGTCGAGCAGGCGGATGACCCTTCCGAGCAACGCCTTTCTCTCGGGCCTTGCGCTTCCCGTTGTGCATACAAGCGCGTGGGATCCCGGAAGGTCCAACGACGCCAGTTCGTCCAATCGACCCGCTCCGAAAACGATCCGTGTCGGCATCTGGGCATCTATCATCATGGCCGTTCCTTTCATCTGCTGTTTTTGTCTGAGGTCGCCTGCTTGTACAGGGGATACGTCTCGAGGTTCCCCCCGTCCGCAAAGCGGTCGTAAAGCTCTTCGACCGCCCGCTTGACAGCGGGGGTCAAAGGATTGAAGAACGTCGTATCCTCGGGCTGGACTCCGAGAAAAACGACGTTGCCAGCCGATTGGTTCAGCTGGTCAAGAAGAAACGTCATGGGAAGCGCATGGGTTGTGATGAGGAAGCTTTCGGCAACGTCTGCGGCCGTCAGACGACGGATCGCACCCGTCTCGAGACCCATATCGGCGGCGTCTACCACCACGACGACTTCGGGGACCATGCGCCTGATCGTCCGCAACTCGTCTTCGGGCGTCTGGCCGCCGTCGATGACGGTCCATCCCGTATCAGGGCCGTCCACCATCATCTTTGCGAGCATCGGCCCCAGGGCGTCGTCTCCGCGCAGAACGCTGCCGACCGTGAGCAAGACCTTGTCAGGCATCGATCCTCCTCCCCATAAGATACATCGCCGTCTCCCGCTCCGTCGCATCGAGCAGCTGCGCGAAATCGCTCATCCACGAGATTTCCGCCGAGTAGGGATTCGTATCCTTTCTCACATAGAGCTCACGCAACGTGTGCTTGATCGCGGGCTTGAGCACCGGCAGGTGGCTTTTGTCGATCTGGATCTCACCGAACCGCAATATCCCCTCGAGCTTCGAACGCGCCAAGCTATCGGATATGTTGTCTAAAACCGATCGGAAGGTCTCGATCGGGCAGGACAGCTTCGCAGCGAAGCAATCCATAACGCCCGTATGGTGCCCCACCGACAACGTGTAGTACATGATGTCTTGAGCATCTTTCGGGATATCTATCTCACTGTCGACCAGCTTTGCCGTAAGTTGGTATATGACAACCTGGCCTCCCATGTCAGCCTCCCACGATTCTCGACTCAAGCAGATTCTTGAGCTCGGTCAGCACCTCAACCTTACGCGGATCCTTCTGTGCCGCCAGCAGCGAAGCGACTTCCTTCATGGCGTCGGTCTCGCTGTTGTCGAGCGCGGCAAGGAACGCATCGCACATATCGCCACCCTGGCGGTACCCCGAAAGGCGACGCGCCTCCCGTTCGAGTTCGACCCTGAGACGATAGGGAATACGTTCGAATTTGAGCGAAGCGCGCTCGCCTTCGGCCTCCGTCTCGTTGACTGCGTGCTGTTTCTGATCGAGCATCCCGAGCGCCATGGCGAACCCGTATACCGTTTGCGCCGGAGTCGGCGGGCATCCGGGGATGTACACGTCGACGGGAAACAGCTTGTCGGTGCCTCCCCAAACGCAATAATTGTCGTGGAAGATGCCGCCCGTGCAGCCGCATGCACCGTACGAAACGATGATCTTCGGATCGGGGGCGGCTTCGTAGGCCCGCATGGCCGGCAGCCTCATAGCCCTGGTCACCGCTCCGGTATACACGAGAATGTCGGCGTGGCGCGGGGTGGGAACCACCTTGATGCCGAAACGTTCCACATCGAAAACCGGTGTGATCGAAGAGAATATCTCGATTTCGCATGCGTTGCATCCCCCGCAGTCGACTCGGTACACGTACACGGATCGCTTGATGCTTTTCAACAGCGTAGCTTTGGCGCGCTCGATATCTTCGCTGAGCTTCTTCGGCTCGAGTTGCGCTTGCAGCTGAGTGGGAATACCTTGCTCGATCATGCCTGCCTCCTCTCTCGAATACGGTCTTTGCATGCAAGCGCATCGTTTTTCTGCTTGCACAATAGGCACCTGTCGATCGAATCACCCGAAGCGCCGTTGCCGCCGATCCGATCCAAAACGGCGGCAACGTACTCGACTTCTTTGCGCGAAGCGAAGTATTCGCCGCAATCGGAGCACCTTTGCAGCCGATAGGTGCACGAATCCTGCAAATCGGCTTTGCTCATAACCGCCAACTCGAATTCGGATCCGAGCCTGATAGCGTCAACGGGGCAGACTTCTTCGCACCGTCCGCAGAAAATGCACCTGCCGTAGTTGATCGTCCACGTTACCGTGCCCGCATGCACATCGACTTTCATCTGAATGGCGTTCGGCGGGCATGCCACGGCGCAAGCCGCACATGCGATGCAGTTCGGGGCATCATGCTCCGGCTTACCCCGAACGTCGGGAGCCTGCTCGATAGGCGCAAAGGGGTATCTGACGGTGGCATCGCCTGTTTTCAGAATTCCTTTCAGGGTTTTCAACATTGCCGCGACTCCTTATCCCCGACCCGAAAGCGGCGATCGGCTTCGATCCCGACAGTAGTCCTCAAGCTCCTGCTTCGTTATAACCACCTGCGATTTCTTCCCGATATCGACAACGGTTACCCGGTCGGTACATGAATAGCAGGGATCGATGCTGCCCACGATGACCGCCGCGTCGGCTATCGTATTGCCTCTGAGCATCGACCGGAGAACGGGCCAGTTGCTATAGGTAGAGGCCTTCGCCCTCCAGCGATAGCACTTCTGGTTATCGCCCGTCATGGACCAATGTAAATCCTCGCCGCGAGGAGCTTCGGTGAAACCGACTGCGAACCGATGCGGTTTATATTCCCACGACTCGTTCAGGATGGGGCCGGACGGGGTGTTTTCAAGCCACGACTGTATCATGTCGAGGCTGTCGAAGAATTCCTCGACCCGGACGAGCGTACGGCTCTTCACGTCGCATCCGTCGTGCACGCGGGCAACCTTGTCGGTTCGCTTGTAGCCGTCAAACGGGTGGTCGAAACGCGTGTCCCGCGCGAACCCGCTCCCCCGCACCGTCGGCCCGACGGGACTGTAGTCGCGCGCTACTGCGGGATCCAGAATGCCGATGCCCGCCGTACGGCTCTCGAAGTTGGCGGTCGACAGCAGCGCTTCGACCAGCTGTTCGGTTTCCCGCCGAAGCTCGGCGAGCATCGCGATCGTCTTCATGCTCTGATCGGCGAGGATGTCGCGCCGTACTCCGCCGATCAAGTTCAAACCGTACGTTTTGCGCGCACCTGTCAGCATCTCCGCAAGATCCATCGCTTTTTCCCTTACGCGGAAGAAGTGCATGAACCCGGTATCGAACCCGCAGAAATGGCACACGAGCCCCAGATTGAGCAGATGGGAGTGCAGTCTTTCAACCTCAAGCAATATCGAGCGAATCACCTGGGCCCGCTCGGGCACCGCGATTCCCTGCGAGTTCTCGACCGATTCGGCGTAAGCAACCGAATGGGCGCAGCCGCAAATACCGCAGATGCGATCGGCCAAAAACGGAACCGAATCGTACGTCATACGCGTTTCGGCGACCTTCTCCATACCTCGATGAACGTAAAACATCCGATAGTCGGCATCGACGATATGCTCGCCTTCGACGAACAGCCTGAAATGCCCGGGTTCATCGGAGGTAATATGCAAGGGACCCATGGGGATGACCGTCGTCGTTCCCGGCTCCGCCCTGTTCAGGAATTCATAGTTCTCGAGATCGGCCGCAAGCTCGGGGCGATGACGGTAGTCCATCGAGTCTTTGCGCAGGGGGTAGAGCCCCTCCGGCCAATCGTCGGGAAGGACGAGCCTGCGCTCGTCGGGCAAGCCGATAGGCGTGAGGCCGAACATATCGCGCACCTCGCGCTCGCCCCAAACGCACGCGGGAACCCGCGCCGCAACGGACGGAAATGCTCCCGCTTCGGGGGATATTTCGCTCCGGATCACGCATATGCACCGATCGACCTCTTCCATGGACAGCACGTAGTAGAGGGCGAAGTTGCCATTGATCGGCCGCTCGTCGTTGCCGACCACGACCGACAGCCAACCGCCCCTGCGGTAGTACAGAAACTGAACGACATCGGGCACCGAATCCGCCCGAATCGTCATCGTTACCTGCTCTTCCGATTGCCATTCCTCGCTTACGAGAGCGCCGTGGAACTGCCTGCGTATCACTTCGACGTGGGTCGAGCCGCATCGCTTGTCTTTGTTTCCGCCTCGTTTGCTCACGAGAGCCTCCTATTCGATCGGTTGCGTTGCCGCGTCTGCCGCATAAAGCACTTCTCCGAGAACCGGTATCTCGTAGAGGTGCGACGCATCCTCCTGCATGACTATCGCCGTAGCCGACCCGACGCCGCTTATCACCGGCGCGGGCAAGGCGATACCGAACCACAGAAGCAAAGCGATGAATACCATCTCGGGAACAATCATCAATGCCCCCACATCCTTCTTCTTCACGGAGTCGGGAGCCTTCCCGAGCACGGAGCGCAAAAATACCAGGCTGAAGGCGGCTATCACAACGGTCAGCGCCAAGCATATCGGGATGACGAGCCAAAGGTATCCTGCGTAAATCCCGGATATCACCGTCAATACTTCGCTGAGGAACAACGCGAAAGGCGGGAACCCCGAAAGGGCGAACAATCCCGCACCGAGCAGAACCGCCGTAACGGGGGCCACCTGCACGATACCGCCGATCTTCTCGAGATTGCTCGTCTTGAACTTCATCGCCACGTTTCCGGACAGGCAGAACATGAGCGCCTTTGCCAAGCCGTGGAATATGCAGTGGAGCAGCGCGGCGGCGATGCCGAGCGGTCCACCGAAGCCAAGGCAAAGGGCGACGATGCCGATGTTCTCGCACGAACTGTAGGCAAGCTTGCGCTTGAGATCGGACTGGGAGAAAAGAGCGAACGCGCTGAAGACGATCGAAGCCGCACCCAGTATGAGCATCACGGTTTGGGGAAACTCGGGGCCGACCGCCTGAACGGCCAGAATATAGAATCGGATGAGCACGAGCATCGCGCACTTGGCCAACGCGCCCGACATCAAGCCCGAAAGAGGACTCGGAGCCTGCGAATAGGCATCGGGCATCCAGGTGTGCATGGGGAACAACCCCGCCTTGGTACCGAATCCGATGGCGGCGAACACGAAGGCTATCCTGATGAGCGCCGAATCGAATTGGGCGGCATACGGCACGAGCGACGTCCAGAACACGGCCTGGTGCGGATCGGCCATGATATCGGCCGCGTTGGCGTACACAAGCAGCGTCCCATACAGACCGAACGCAACACCCGCCGTGCAAACGATCAGGTACTTCCACGCCGCCTCAAGCGAGATCTTGGTGTTGTACGACCCCACGAGAAACACGGTCGACAGCGTGGTCGCCTCAATGGCAACCCACATCATGATCACGTTGTTCGATGTCACCACCAAAAGCATGGTGAACACGAACAGGCTGAAGAAGGCATAGAACCGCTTCACCTGGGAGGCATCGAGCCGCCCCTCCCTGCTGTCGAACCGAATGTAGGAAACCGAGCATAAGCCCGTCAGCAACACGACCGTGCTCACCAAACCGAGGAAGACCGCACTGAGCGCATCGACCTGGAACCACACGTCGATGACTTCCACGGAGCCTGCGCCTGCGAACACGGAAGCCACGATAAAAAGGCTCGCCAGAAACGTCACCGCAATCGATACGACGTGAATCGCTTCGAACACGGCACGGGGAAGCTTGAGGGGAAGAACCGCTATCAGCAGACAGGCCACAAGCGGCGTTGCCATCGTAATCAGCAGCAAGCTTGAAGTATCCATTTCCTATCCCCTCAGTTCCATAAGGTCGCGGGTATCGAGCGTTTTCGTCGTCTTGTAGATCTTCAAGACCATGAGAACCATGATAAGAACGGCGAAGATGGCATCGGTTGCGATGCCGATTTCAACAAGCTCGGGCGCCTGGGGCGCAAGGAGCGCCAACGTCACATGCGAGCCGTTTTCCATCAGGCAGTACCCGAAAATCTGCTTCACGATGTTGCGTTGCGAAACGATGCAGGTCAAACCGATGAAGAAATGCGCAAGCGATATGGCGAGCGCCGGCTTCACCTCTGCTGCCGTATAGAGGTCGACGCCCTGAATCGCCGCAAAGCAGATCAGCACCTCAAGAGCGATGAGCGTAATGCTCTTGAACGGCGAGAGGCGCTCGCCGAGATCTTGCGAATCGGCTCCAAGCTTCCTTTGCAGGAACAGCAGCATACCCGGCACGAGAACGACCTTGGTGATGAAGGCCGACGCGGACCACATGAACAAAACTTCCGAGTCGGTCGCAAACGCAAGCGAAACGAGCAGCAGCACGAGAACAAACGATTGCAGCGCATAGAGAATCGCCGATTTCTTGACCGATCGGGCAAGGACCACCATCGTCGACGTGACAATGAGCAGGCCCCCCAAAGCGTTTACCCAAGCATATGCAGACATGACATCACCTAACCCAACCAAGCTACTGCAATGAACCCAGAGCAGACCGTCATTACCATAAGCACGACAAACACCACGGCCATGGGCTTCGGAAGCGGGCTTGCCTCCTCAACCGTTTCGGACGGGGTGCCGGAAACAACCGAACCCATCCATTTCAGGAACCACGCGAACGAACAGAGCGATTCAACGATCGCAACGATAACGATCACCAGCAACAACACGCTTTGTGATGAGATTTCGAACCCGCCGGCCAGTATCATGAACTTGCTGAAAAACGGACCGAACGGGGGAAGGCCGCCGATCGCCAGCGCACCGAAAGCGAATGCGATCGCCAAAAGCGGCATTTTCGATGAGAGGCCTCTGAATTTCGTCAGCAAACGCGTTCCCATCGTGTAGCTCAGCGCACCCGCCACCAAAAAGAACAGGGTCTTGGCGAACGCATGGTTGAAGATATGGGCGATACCGCCCTGCATGGCAAGCTGCGATCCGAAGATGGCGAACCCGAAGCCGAGAAACATATACGAAAGCTGCGCGATGGTCGAATACGCCAAGAGCCGCTTGATGTCTTTCTGCGGCAGGTACATGAGGAAGCTGAACACCATGGTAACGATGGCGCCGACGACCACGACCCAACCGACCTCGACGGGAACGGGTCCCGCGCACAAGAGAGCCCGGGCAAAAATATACACGCCCACCTTCACCATCGACGCACCGTGAAGATACGCCGAAACGGGCGTCGGAGCCTCCATGGCCGAGGGAAGCCACATGTAGAACGGAAGCTGCGCCGATTTGCCCCATGCGGCGACGAGGATCGCGATGAGGACGAACATCTTCCATCCCCCGTCGAGCTGCGCGATCGCCTGAAGCTCGAAGGAGCCCGTCTGAAGGAAGAGCACGGCGGCACCGCAGTAGAGCCCAAGCGATGCGATGTGCGTGATGATAAGCGCTTTCATCGCCGACTTTTTCGAGGTGTCGTTGTTGTAGTAGCCGATAAGGGACCACGAACACGCACCGGTGATTTCGAAGAACACGAGCTGGCCGAGTATCGTCGAACTGAAAACAAGACCGGCCATCGCGCCGATGAATGCGATGAAAACCGCATAGAACCGCTTCTTGTGCTCGTCGGGATGCTCTCTGTTCCCCTTGTTCAGATAGGCGAACGAGTATACGGTCACCAAAAAGCCGATGCCCACGAACGCCGACGCCAGAAGCGTGCTCATGCCGTCGACGGTGAAGCCGAATGCAACCACCGAACCGAACGAAAACCACGGTATCGATGCAGCCTGCATGCCGCCTTGGGCATAAAGCGCAGCGGCTGCCAAGCAGGCGAGCAGCGAAGCTCCCGCAGCAACCGCACATATCCACCGCGCCGCCTTCCGCGGCAGCGCAAGGATAAGCACCATGCCCGCGAAGGGCACCAATATCGCCAAGAGAGGAAATATCGCCATCTCGACTCCCGAAACCATCCCCATCACCCCTTCCACTTAAATGCCCATAACGAGGAATGCGAGCGACAGGACCGAACAGCCCACCACCATCCACGTATGCTGAGAAAGCAGTTTGAAACGTACGCGCACGACCGTGTTCTCGATCAGGGCGCACACCGTAAACACGATCGACATCTTCACAAGGAAAGCCAGCAAGCCGAGCGCCAAGGAAGCCGGCGCCATATCGACAGCGCTCCCGAACGGGAAGAAAATGGCGAGCACCATGCTGATCACGATGATCTGCTTGAGCGACATCGCCAGCTTGATCATGGCCAAAGAAGGGCCTGAATACTCTGCGAGGGGTCCTTCTTGGAGCTCTTGCTCCGCCTCGGCCACGTCGTAGGGAAGCTTGCCCAATTCCATATAGCAGGCAATGCAGAACGCGAAAGCCGCAACGACCATCGCTATGGGAGACGTAAACGAAAGCGTTGCAAGAGCGTTGCCCATATCCCCGATATTGGAACACCCCGTGGCGATCGCCACGGCGAACAGCGCGATGATCATCGAAGGCTCGATCAGGGAGCTCGCAAGTAACTCCCTGATACCGCCGACGCCCGGATACGACCCCGAACTGTCGATGGAAGACAAAGCGAAGAAGAAGCGCGGGAGGGCGAGCAGGTACACGACCACGATGAAATCGCCGAGCGCAGGGATCGGGCAGAACCGCGTGATCATCGGCACGCCCATGGCAAGGAGCAGCACGGTTGCCAAAAAGAGCACGGGCATGATCCGAAACGGTGCACCCGAATCTCGCGTACGCACGTCTTCCCGCTTGAACAGTTTGATCAAATCGTAATAATCCTGAAAGACGCTCGGCCCCCTCCTCGTATGCATCTTGGCACGCAATACCCTGCTCACACCCGAGAACAACGGTGCCGCGAGCAGAAGGAGCACGGGCTGAATGATTGCTAACAGTATCTCGTTCATGGTTTCCCCGCTTACCCGATCACGACGGTCAGTATCAGAAAGAAAACGAGCGCCCCGACGACGTACGATATGTACACGCGGTAATCGCCGCCTTCGACCTTTTGCGCCACCTGACTCAATCGATCGACAACCTTGATCACCCCGTCGACGACATACCGGTCGGCAAACGGTTCGACCTTTCTGATTCCCCCGACGAAGCGCTCGTACAGACAGAGGACTTTTTCCTTCTGGGCGGACGCCAGCTCTCTGATGCGGTACAGGGCTTCGAAAAACATCCGCGCAGCCGAAGCGAAAGACGTCGTTGCCGCGGGCATTTCCGCTTCGGGGAGATAACCGCAATCCCACGGATCGTCCCTCAACCCAATCCCCGCTCTGTATCGAGCGAGCGAACGCAACCCCGCAAGCAACAACACGAACAACGCGAGCAACGCCGCTATAAGGATCAGGGATACCCCGGTACCCGATAAGGGATTCACGAGCTCCGAGCCCACCGCCACCGCACTTGCCCCAACAGCCGTACCGAGCACGGATGCCGCAATGCCCTGGATAGCGGGCGCAACCCAAGCAGCTCCCACGCCGAGCCCGATGCAGATAACGACAAGCAAGACGCTTGCCACAACCATGGATGCAGGCGCTTCGCGCGAAGCGCGCGCCCGATCGGATCGCGGCGCACCCGTGAAAGCGACGCCGTACGCCTTCACGAAACACACGATGGCCAACGCGCCCGAAACGGCGAGGGACGCTGCAGCCAGAACGGCGACCGTTTTCACAAGAGGCGCCGCATCGAACGAAATGCTGAGCAGCGACTGATAGGTGATCCATTCCGAAGCGAATCCGTTCAGGGGAGGTATGGCGCATATGGCAACCGATGCGATGAGGAACACCGCCGCCGTCCAGGGCATCCTATGGGCGAGACCGCCCATAGCGTCGAGGGAACGCGTGTGCACCCTGAAGATCGCCGACCCAGCGCTCAAAAAGAGCGCTCCTTTGAACATCGCGTGGTTGAGAAGGTGATACAGCCCCGCCAGAAGCCCCAGTGCAGCGATCACCGGCTGATCGAGAGCCGTTGCCGCAATCGCCGTGCCGACTCCGATAAGGATGATTCCTATATTCTCAACCGAACAGTACGCGAGCGTTCTTTTGATGTCCCGTTCCGCAACGGCGTACGCAATGCCGAACACCGCCGACACCGCGCCGAACACCACGACGATAAAGCCCCACCACAGCTGGCAGCCCGATGCGCCGAGCAGGTCGAAGCACACCTTCACGATACCGAAAATACCGATCTTGACCATGCCGCCCGACATGAGGGCCGAAACGTTTGAGGGCGCTTCGGGATGAGCGAGCGGAAGCCATGAATGGAAGGGAACCATGCCGGCTTTGATGCCGAACCCGAGAAACGCGAGCATGAAAACCACCGAAGCAACAGCGGGAGCTACCGAGACCGCCCTAAGATCAGCGAATTCGAAACTTCCCCCCGCAGCGTTCGCCATGATAAGAAAGGCGATCATGATCATAAGAAACCCGATATGAGCCATGACGAAGTACACGAACCCGCCCCGTTGCGCCTGCTCAGACCGATCGAACACGACGAGGAAATACGACGTCAGAGACATGAGCTCGAAAAACACGAGGAACCAGAACGCATTGTCGACCGCCACAACGAAAATCATCGATATGACGAACAGGTTCATGTAGAACCCGATTTTCCCGATGCCGCGACCTCGATACTCGTCGAAATACGAGAACCCGTATATCCATGCCGCGATAGCCAGAACGGCGATTACCGCGATCAGCAAACCCGACAAGGGGTTGCACGAAACCGAGAAGTCGGCGAACTCGAACGGGCTCGCCATGCGAAAAACCTGCGCCGGCCCGAACATCGACAGCAGCCCGAAGCCGAGAGCGAGAACCGATGAGGCGACTCCGCAGCAACATGAGAGAATCTTGGCAACGCTTTCTCGGCGGTACAGCACAAGCGAGAGAAGCGCGCCCGCAATCGAGAAAACACCCGCCGCGCTCAGTAGCGTCAAATTCATTGCGACCTCCGAACCTTCGAGCATTCCACCGACACGGATTCGAGCTCCTCTGCAGCATGATGTCTCTTACCGCGCACTTCGGCATTCAAATCCCCTTGGTCGATCAGGGAGAGGGCGCCCGTTAAGCAGGATTCGACGCATCGGGGACTCGCCGACAAACCTGCGCATAGATCGCATTTCACCGCGCAGGTTGCAACCCCTATCTCCCACTCGAGCAAAGGACTGATCGAAGCCGAATACGTCGGCGTCCGATAGCGTATGCCCTCAACGCCCGCAACGGACGTGCCCGAGGGCGTAATCGCCCCATAAGGGCAGGCTATCGCGCACATCTTGCATCCGATGCAACGCTGCTCGTCGACGCGGACAACGCCGTCCTCGCGGCTGATAACGCCTATCGGGCACACGGCGAGGCAGGGTGCGCTCTCGCAGTGGTGGCACATGACGGCAGCTGAAACGCGCTTCGTTTCCACAACCGCGAGACGGGAAGCGCTTTGCAGTCCCGCTTTCTTGTGAACCCCGATGCAGGACGCTTCGCATGTCCTGCATCCTATACACAAGTCGGGGTTTATAACAATGTAGAGATTCACATCCGCCTCCAAGCTCGTTACTCTCAGCGGCTACTGGATCTCGGCGTACGAGGGCAAGGGCTCATCCTGATGAGCGGCCTCGGCAGCAAGGCGCGCCTTCAGCTCGTTGTACAGCATCTCCATATGCTGTTCCGCCCAAACCTGATCTCCGATCGAAGCGACGTCGCACGAGCTGAACTTGTCTTCCGGCGTGCCCGAAAGAGGATCCGTTACATGCATGGTGAGATCGTTGCATTTTCCGATCCACCACTGATACGTCATATATACGGCACCCGCGTTGATCCGCTCGTCGATCGAAGCCCGAGTGATCACCTTTCCGCGCCGCGAATATACCCAGACGAGCTCTTCGTCGCGAATGCCCCTGCTCTCAGCGTCAATCGGGTTGATGTGCACGTAGCCGGGCTCGTCGGCAAGCTGAGCGAGCGCCCTGCAGTTGCCGGTCATCGATCGGCACGAGTAATGCCCCACTTCGCGGACGGTGCAGAGAACGAGCGGATATCCGTCGTCGGGCTCTTCTGTGGGAGCAACCCAGCGATGGGAGAGCAAAAGGGCGCGTCCGTCGGACGTATTGAAGGTGCCTCCGAGATACAAATCGGGAGTACCCTCGCCATCAACGTCGGGAATCGGCCATTGCGCATACCCGAGGCCTTCCATCTTCTCGTAGGTGGCTCCGTAGAATTGGGGGCATACCTCTCGGATTTCATCCCATATTTCTTTGGTATTGCGATAGCGCATCGGATACCCCATGCGGCACGACAGTTCTTGGAATATCTCCCAATCATGCTTGCATTCGCCCTTCGGCGGCACAGCCGCCGTGAAACGTTGGAAGGTGCGGTCCGACGCGGTGAACACGCCCTCATGCTCGCCCCACGAAGTTGCAGGCAAAACAACATCGGCGAGTGCGGTCGTCTGCGTCATGAAGATGTCTTGGCTGATGAAGAACTCGAGATCTTTGAGGGTCTTTTCCATATCGGCGGAGTCCGGCTCGGTTTGCAGCGGATCTTCCCCAAAGTTGTAAAAGGCCTTGATGGTGCCGTCTTTTACGCCGTGGGGAAGATCGGTGAGCTTGTATCCTTCTTTGTTGGAAAGCTGCTCGACCGAAACGTTCCACGCCTTAGCGAACTTGGCACGAACCTTGGAATCCCCAACCTTCTGATAGCCCGGATACAGATTCGGAAGCATGCCCATGTCGCAGCTTCCCTGCACGTTGTTCTGGCCGCGTACGGGAGCAACGCCGCAATGGGGCTTTCCTATCTTGCCCGTCACGCAGGCGAGGGAGGCGATGGCGTGGACCGTCTGCACGCCTTGGCGCTGCTGCGTAACCCCCATGCCCCAGCCGATGATCGATGTTTCCGCCTGGGCATACGTCCGCGCGGCTTCTCGAATCAAATCGGCGCTTACGCCGACGGTATCCTCGACGGCCTCGGGCGAATACTGCATGACCACATCAAGCCACGACTCGTAGCCTTTCGTGTGGGCATCGACAAACGCCTTGTCAACCAGCCCCTCCTCCACGATCGTATACGCCATGGCATTCAGAAGCGCCAGGTTCGAACCGTTTTTCATCTGGATATGGATATCGGCGATGCGTGCCGTTTCAATGACGCGGGGGTCGCACACGATAATGCGAGCGCCCTTTTCCCGCGCTTTCACGATTCTTCGGGCAACGATCGGATGGCTGGCCGCCGGATTATAGCCGAATAGCATGATGCACGCCGCCTCCTCGAGGCCGGGAATGCTCACGCTCATGGCACCGCTTCCGATCGTGTCCATGAGCCCGATGACCGAAGGCGCATGGCAGGTTCTCGCACAGTTGTCGATGTTGTTGGTACCCACGCACGCCCGCGTAAACTTCTGCATCACATAATTCGCCTCGTTACCCGGACCGCGCGACGATCCGGTGAGCATGATCGAATCGGGTCCGTACTTCTCCTTAATCTCAAGGAGCTTCTGAGCCGTAAAGTCGAGAGCCTCATCCCAGGTCACCCGCTTGAGATCCGCTCCCTTGGTTCTTCTGATCATGGGATAGAGTATCCGCGGAGTCAGTATCTTCGTATCGTTCACGAAATCGAATCCGCTGAGGCCTTTGAGGCACAGGTTCCCCTCGTTCGTGACTCCGTCCAAAGGCTCGGCGTCCACGATCACGCCGTTCTCGACAATCAGGTTCATCTTGCATCCGGCACCACAGTACGGGCATACGGTCATGTGCTTTTCCATAAGGCAACCCCTCACTAAAACGTTGCGTTCGAAAACGATTCCATGAACGACTCGGCGGTCTTTGCAGCTTTGCTGTGCTTCAAGGCGGCTTCCGACGAGAGAAACGCACCATCGGCAAGATACAGGCCTTCGGTAGGACACGCCTCGACGCAGGCAGGCCCCCCGTTTCGTCCGACACAGAGATCGCATTTGACGACAACGGGTTCTTGCCCGGCGCCGAAAGAAATGCCGCCGAACAATTCGACCTTCGGCTTCGATCCGATTGCAATGGCTCCGAACGGACAGGCGAGAACGCAGTTTTGGCAACCGATGCATTTTTCCTCGCGGATTCCCACGCGAGAGCCATCGGAATACAAACATCCTGTCGGGCAGGATTTCACACACGGAGCATCTATGCAGTGATGGCAGCTGATGGGTGCCGACACCTTTCTCGTGGTTACGAGCTGCAGACGCGGGCCGGTCACCTCGCTTCCCGTATGCGATCGGATGCATGCGACCATGCATGTCTTACACCCTATGCATCTGTTCGGGTCTGCGAAGACGAAACTTCTGGAACTCATAAGCGTATCCTTCCCTTTATGTCGGGTGCCACACCCAGCGGGAAACCAACAATTACATTAACAACTACACAAATTATTCACGATCACCCAAGTTGGTTTTCACATCTAATCAGCCGCCAACCCCCTTTGTCAAGGAAAGGAGAGAACGCGGCAAGATGCCGTGAAACAGTAGTGTTTTTGCTGGTTATCGAATACTTATCAGGCCGTTTGCATTGCTGGCATCAAGTTCGCCTTCTGCTGGCACAATCGCCTCATGCAAATATCTGCGTTTTTGAGCGTATCACGCATGTTATACAAATATGTTCTTTTTACATGGAAAACGGCAGGGTAAGGCTACACGGCAGACACTTCGCCGGAAAAGTTTTAGGCATTATAGAAAAAAGAAGCGCCGATGGGGGCCATCGGCGCTTAAACATCGCTGAGAGTTAAACGTACAGCACCCCGCGGAAACCGCGCGCACCGTAGTACGAATCGGCACCGTTGTGATAAACGAACACCGTGTCGTACCGACGGTCGCAGAACAGCGCACCGCCGAGATCCCTGATGCTCTCCGGGGTCTCGATCCAACTCGATGTTTTCCTATCGAATTCACCGAGCGCTTGCAGCCTTCGATACCGGTCTTCATCGAGCAGCTCGATCCCCATAGCCCGCGCCTCGTCAACCGCATTCCCGCTCGGCTTGTTCTTCTTTCGCCCCTCGAGGGCCGCGCGGTCGTAGCATAGGTTCCTTCGCCCAAGGGGGCTCTCCGGCGAGCAATCGACGAAGACGGCTTTGCCCGTAACCACGTCCATGCCGATCACGTCGGGTTCGCCTTCGGTCCGCTCCATAAGGTACAGCGAGCGGAGAGCATCTTCGTTCCCGTCGATCCGCGCGTGCACCTCGGGCCACGCAATCGTCGCATGGCGTTCGGGGTGCGAAGCGAATCGCGCCTCGAGTAGTTCGATAAGATCGTTTTTCTGTTGTTCGCTCAATGCCGCAGCAGCCCGTTTCATGCTTGCTCCTCTACGTTGTCGCGCCGTAAGGACGCTCTATTTCCATCGCAGTATAGAATCATGCATGTAAAAGCTAGTGTTAACGTCCCATTTGACATTCGTTCGTAAGGCACCCGATGCCTTTACGAAGGAATTCCCCGCAGCGAGAGCGTCGCATCGGCCACCCGAACGCATCGCATGCACCCGATCGCCACGGTCCAGCTCGGGGCGGAACGAGACCGGCTAGCAGATACGTCAGGAGCCGCTCGATATCGCTCGGGTTTGCCTCGCATTAACAAAAAAAGCGCCGACCGCATACGCAGTCGGCGCTACAGCAATCGACGCACCCTCACCCGTCGAGCGCTCCTCATTGTTTGCTTAGCCCTCGTACACGACCTTGCCACCGAGAATGGTCTTTGCCACCTTCGTATCGCGGTACGCTTCGACGTCGCCGATCACGAAATCGCTGTCGAACAGGCACAGATCGGCGAAGTTGCCCACCTCGACCGAACCCATTTTGTCATCGTCGTGGCTGAAGAACGCTGAGTTCTTCGTCCACATGATCAGGGCCTCGATGGGCGTGACCTTCGACTCATCGCCCTTGGAGAGCGTCTTGCCCGTCGTCTCGTCGAGCCGCGTGATGGCGTAGTACATGCCGAGCATCGGATTGGGAGACACCACCGGGCTATCGGAGCTTCCGCCTGCCAGGATCCCGTTCTTGAACATGAGACCCGGCGACTGGAAGCGCTCGACCTGCTCGGGCCAGAACAGCGGCTCCTCGCCCATCTGGGAGACGAGCGTCGGCTGCAAGCATACGCCTACGCCGAGCTCCTTCATGATGGGCCACTGGTCCTCGTAGGGGAGTTGGTAGTGGATGAGGTAGTGGCGCAGTTCCTTGACGGGCCTGATCTTGTTGGCTTCCTGGAAGG
This sequence comes from Raoultibacter timonensis, assembly GCF_900240215.1. Classification (GTDB taxonomy): domain Bacteria; phylum Actinomycetota; class Coriobacteriia; order Coriobacteriales; family Eggerthellaceae; genus Raoultibacter; species Raoultibacter timonensis. The sequence continues at coordinate 2,485,757 of NZ_LT964679.1, forward strand.
CGTGCAGCGCGCGGTCCTCGCTCGCATCGCCGATCGTATGAATGCCGAACTGCCAACCGAGCTCGGTCGCCTTGCAGACGAGGGCGTCGATTTCCTCTTGCGTGTAGATGGTGTCGCCGTAATATCCCGGACGCTGCCGGTACTCGCGGCGGCTCATGGCGGCGGTGAACGCAGCGGTGATGCCATCGAGCGTCACCTTGCAGCCGTTCAGCTTGAGCATCTCGTCGCCGAAGCCGGTGACGCAATCCATCTCTTCGAGGCGGCGCAGGTTGTCCTCGAAGGAGCCGAACTGCGGATCGAGGTAGAACATGAGGTTGGCGCGATAGGAAAGCTTGCCCTGCTTTCTCGCCTCGTTGTAGATATGCATCTGCTTATAGTTGAGGTTCGCGTCGATAGCGCTCGTAATGCCGAAGGAATTGAGACGACGCCCGATAAGCTCGAGGCTCTCGAGATGCTGGGCATCGGTCAGAGGCGGCTTGGCCTTGAGCATGGGTTGGAGCGCGCCGTTCTCGTAGAGGAGACCGTCGAGCTCGCCGTCGTCGTAATGCCCGATCTCGGCACCTTCGGGCTGCGGCGTGTCCTTCGTGTAGCCGCACGCTTCGAGCGCAAGCGAATTCGCAGCAATGGTATGAACGGACATATGCAGGAGAATGACCGGGTTGTTCGGAGCGACTTCGTCGAGCTCGCGGCGCGTGATGACCTCCTGGCTGTCCTCCCAGATGAGCTCGTTCCAGCCGTCGCCTTCGATCCATTCGCCGTCGGGGGTGTTCGCAGCCTTCTCGGCCACGGCATCGAGGATGGCCTGGCGGCTCGTCACGCCGTTGAAATCGAGGTTGAGCATCTGCTCGCCGGTCCACTTGCAGTGCATGTGGCACTCGACGAAGCCCGGAGTGAGAATCTTTCCGGTCGCATCGATGACGTTCGTGTTGTCGCCGATGTACCGATCCATTTCAGCAGCTGTGCCAACGGCGATTATCCTGCCGTCTTTCGCCGCAACACCGCCGTCCTCGATAATGGGGAAATCGGTCTTACCCTGCTTAACCTCGTCGCACGTAATCGCGACGGTATAGATTTTCGGATGCGCGATAACCAGATCGGCTTCGGGATACCAAGTTTTCATGCCGTACCTCCTTGTAGGTGTGCCCGTTAATGCAGGCATGCAGACAGCGCCGAAGCACGCGCCAGCGTGCTCGCCCGCGCCTCGTACCCCTCGCTTCCTCGGCCCTTGCATCAGTATGATGCGACCCCCGCATCAAGCACAGTGTCCGAAAGTGTGATATTTCTCCTCCCCGTACCGGTGGCCGTATTGCGTTTGCCCCCTGATCGTAGAGCTAATACCTCGTTTTTTACCCAGGCGTCGTCGAACACGGCTCCCGGTAAATCGTTCTTTCGGCTCATTGCGCTCAGTAGCTGCGCCGTTATGATTAAAAGACCCCTTCCCTTGGCACAACAGCATATCCGCTGGGTCGATTACCGTGCGGTCAGACACGAGAATCCGTGCGTTGCGCATGGTTTCGACCCTCGTTGCATACAGGAAAGGAGCTGGCATGGATCAAGACTCCACCCACGCTTCTCGCAAAGAGATACTGCCCGCTTTCGCAGGGACGCTTATCGGGGCAGTGGTTCTGTTCCTTGCGATGAACGCACTCCAGCCAATGTTGATGGAAAATCACTTCATCCATGATTTCGGCACCATGCTCGCCGGCTGCATGGAGGGCACGGTATTCTACAAGGTAATGTGGTATTTCGCAGACTTCACCGAAGCCACCTTCATCGCCTCGGTTCCCGCATCGATCTTCATGATCGTCGGCGGGTTCGTGGCCGCCTACCTCGAGCGGAAGAAGTCCCGCCTCGCCGGGACCGGTGTAGACGGCCACGGACACCTCTTCAGCGGCATGTTCTTCGCAACCGCAGCCGCTATCCTTTTGGGGATGCTGGTCTTCGGCGAACTCTACCCGGGATGGACGGGATGGGTTCCCACCTTCGCCGTAGTCCTTACCGTACAGGTTCTCGTGCTTTTCTTCGGCGTCAGCGCCGCGAAGATCGCAACCTCGGTGCTGCTCGGAACGTTCATCACGTTTCCGGTGGTCTACGTGCTCCAGATCTTTCTCGTCGGACCGCTTGGGCTCCCCCTGTTCGTCGCCGTCTCGATCGGCGTATTCATCGTCGTTCCGCTCTGCACGGCGCTGTTCAAGCTGTTCCCCTGGATGAAGATACAAGAGCCCGAAACGCCGCCGGCAGAAGAAATCGAAGAAGAGCAATCCAAATCCTCACCGACTTCGTTTTTCCTCAACCGCGTGTTCGGCGACGTTGGCGAGCTCGCCATCTGGGGTAGCTCCATCGCCACCGTCGCCATGTACGTCGGTGCGATCATCGGCTGGGTGCTCAACCCGCTCGAGCCCGCGTACGGCGCGGGGAACTTCCCGCTTCTCATCGCTTCCCAGATCGCCGTTGCTGCGCTCGCGATTTTCATCTGGTATCCGAAATGGAAGAAAGAGGGATGGGCGTTCACCTTCCCCGGCATCGTGCTCGTATCCGCCATCGTCGGAAGCTATGCAGCAACCGGTACGGTAAGCGATATCGTGATCGCGGTGCTGACCATCGCCATCGGGGCCGTCATCTTCGCCCCCATGGTCGAAAAGGTGATGGCGCTCTTCCGCTACAAGGGGTCCTACCACGTCATCGCCCTGATCCAGCTCTGCATATTCTCCGTGTGCATTGTCTGGTCGTTTGTGATCATGTACGGATTGCTTCCGCTGTTCGCAGCTTGATGCGCAGTCGCGGCGGAAAGCTCGAGGGGGGCTTTCCGCCGCGACGCGAATGTCGCCTGAAAGCAGCCTCCGCTAGCAGCCGCAGTAGAATTTCGAAACAAGAGTTGCCCTGTTGGCCGCTTTTGCCTTATCGAATATTTTCTGCATATGGGACTTGACGGTTGACAAGCTGATGCACAGCGTTGCGGCGATTTCAGCATTGGTGTAGCCCTTGAGCACCAGCTGGAAAATCTCCTTCTCTCTTCCCGTAAACGAGTCGAGAGGAAAGCTATCGTTGCCCGCACGAAGCCGCTCAGTCGGCTCCACGCGGATAATGCAGGCTTCGGCATTGGCAGGATCGTCAGCTATGCAAATGCGATATTCCGATCCCGTCGTTGTCGTAAAGGTTACGAGCTTGCTCTTTCCCTTCGCATCAGCGTGATGGGGTTCATGCATAGGCACTTCCTTCCCTTCTTGCAAGCACGGGCGCAGCCAAGCGCGGCTCTGGGAACCCGCATTGGCAGGCGCCCGACGCCTGACCGTTTTTTATCGCTCCGTTATACTTCATGCATGAATCATGCCAACTAAAGCGTTAAAAAACCGCAGGTCACGTTGACTTGCCGTCGACAAGGTCGTCTCGTTTTTCAAATTATGAGATCAACCGCTGTTTCGTCCTGCGACGAAAACGAGAAGATCGGTTTGCCCCAACCGTTTCCGGAACCATGCTGTTCACCCTCGAGCCGATGCGCACGCAGGGCCTCGCAGGAAGCCCGGCGGCAAGAATGCGCTCTTTCGCTTATCCGATAGACCGGACGGCTTCCGCGCTCTTCCAGAAAGCCCGAGCGCTTTCGGCGCCGCCCATGGCGAGAAACGCCTCGAGCACCCGATCGTCATCGTCCAGCTCGGGATGGAACGCAACCCCGAGCTGGTTTCCGTATCGTACGGCTACGATGCTGCCGTCGATTCGCGCGAGCACATCGACGCCTTCGCCTGCTTCGACGACTAAGGGTGCACGGATAAACGTCATGGGCACATGCTCCAAACCCGCGAAAGCGGCACTCGCATGAAAGCTGCCGAGCTGACGGCCGTAGGCGTTGCGGCGTACCGCTACGGGCAGCGTGCCGAAGCCGCCAGCGCCGCCATTCCCGACCCTCGCGGCAAGCAGGATGAGCCCTGCGCACGTTCCCAAAACTGGCATGCCCGCCGCGATGCGCTCAAGGAGCGGTTCGAACATGCCCAGCTCGTGCAACAGCTTGATCTGCACGGTGCTCTCGCCGCCGGGCAGCACCAAGCGATCGAACGGCTTTGCCGCATCGCTTGCCTGGCGCAGCTCGATGCACCGGCACCCAAGCCGCTCGAAGCGGCGCTCGTGTTCGACGAAAGCCCCTTGAACGGCCAGCACGCCAACCGTTTGCCCTTGGCCGCACGACGCCGCGCCGTCCGTCCGTACCGTTTGATTCACGACGAGCCTACCTCCCGCGCTCCGCCATGAGGATATCGATCTCTTGCTCGTTGATGCCCACCATAGCCTCGCCGAGGTCTTCCGAAAGCGCAGCTATCATGCCCGCATCCTCGAAGTTGGCAACGGCTTTCACGATGGCCTGAGCGCGTTTTGCCGGATCACCCGATTTGAAGATGCCCGAACCTACGAATACGCCCTCGGCACCGAGCTGCATCATAAGTGCGGCATCGGCGGGGGTTGCCACGCCGCCTGCAGCGAAGTTCACCACGGGCAGCCTTCCCTCATCATGCACGAACCGCACGAAATCGTAGGGCACCTGCAACTGCTTGGCCTCCTCGAACAGCTCGTCTTCGCGCAGCGAGACCACCTTGCCGATCTGCGCATTCATCATGCGCATATGGCGGACCGCCTGTACCACATCGCCCGTACCGGGCTCCCCTTTCGTCCTGATCATCGAGGCGCCTTCCGCGATACGCCTCAGCGCCTCGCCGAGATCGCGCGCACCGCACACGAACGGCACCGCAAACGCCGTCTTGTCGATATGATAGGTATCGTCGGCTGGCGAAAGCACTTCGCTCTCGTCGATGTAATCGATTTCGACGGCTTGCAGTACCTGCGCCTCGACAAAGTGCCCGATGCGGCATTTCGCCATAACGGGAATGCTCACCGCAGCCTGGATACCCTTGATCATGGCGGGATCGCTCATGCGCGACACCCCGCCCGCCGCACGAATATCGGCAGGAATGCGTTCGAGGGCCATAACCGCGCAAGCTCCCGCCTCCTCGGCGATGCGCGCCTGCTCGGGCGTGGTCACATCCATAATCACACCGCCCTTGAGCATCTGGGCAAGTGCGCGGTTGAGTACGCTGCGGCCCTCGGTAGGCTGCTCGTTTGGCACAACGGTTTTAAAAGCGGGATGGGAGTTTGGCATAGCGGTTTCCTTTCGTTGAAGAACCCATCGAATCCTACTGCCCATATGGATATAGTGGTATGATCAAAATACTAGTTTTGAATAAGACCAGAATAGAACCAGCGGCGCCTCAGAAGACGCCTTCGGTTCAGACATCCGCAAAGGACGCTCGTGCTCACCTACCAACTCGACCAGCGGGGAACGGCCAGCCTGTACGAATACCTCTACACGTGCATCCGCGCCGATATCGAATCGGGCGCAATCGCCGCACACGAAAAGCTGCCTTCGAAACGAACGCTGGCAAAGCATCTCGGCGTCAGCCTCATCACCATCGAAGGCGCCTACGCCCAACTCGCTGCCGAAGGCTATCTGTACTCCATCGAACGCAAAGGTTATTTCGCATGCCCGCTCTCGATTGGCTCTACGCCTTCGCCGCCCCCCGTATGGAAAGCGCCGCGAAACGATTTGCGCGCGCCCCTGGCACGCGCCACGGCACAAGCAAACCCGCATAGGGCATCGGAGAACGCCGAAACGCCCGCGGATGCCGCTTCGGATGCAAACGCCGCCGAATGCCCTGTTGCCGATTTCTCCAGTGGATCGCATGCCGCGGGCCTCTTCCCGTACAACACGTGGGCGAAAACGGTGCGCGAAGCTCTCACCTGCGAATCGGAGCAGACGCTGCTCAACGAATCATCGGCCGCAGGATCGTATCGGCTGCGAGAAACGCTCGCTTCCTACCTCAAGGGTTTTCGCGGCATGCAGGTGCAACCCGAGCAGATCATCGTGGGGGCAGGAGCGCAACTGCTCTACATCATGATCGTCCAACTTCTGGGAAGGTCTTGTCGCTTCGCCGTCGAGGATCCGGGCTACCCGCGTCTCACGAAGATATACCGCAGCAACGAAGCAGCGCTCTCGCATGTGCCCATGGATCAGAGCGGCATCGTCGTCGAAGCCCTTCGCGCGAGCGCCGCCGACGTCGTTCACATCATGCCCTCCCACCAGTTCCCCACCGGCATGGTCACGCCGATCAGCCGCCGCTACGAACTGCTCGGCTGGGCAAACGAACATGAAAACCGCTACGTTGTCGAAGACGACTACGACTGCGAGTTCCGCTTGGCAGGGCGTCCCATACCGCCGCTGCAAGCCATCGACGCAAGCGAGCGCGTGATCTACGTCAACACCTTCGCAAAAAGCCTCGGCCCCGCCTTCCGCATCGGCTATCTCGTGCTGCCGCCGCATCTGGCCGAACGGTTCGCCGCCGAACTCGGCTTCTATTCCTGCACGGTGAGCGCCATCGATCAGCTCGCCCTTGCTCGCTTCATCGAGAGCGGCGATTACGAGCGCCACATCAACCGGATGCGCAGCCACTACCGCACGGTGCAAAACGAACTTGCCTGCGCACTCAAAGCAAGCGCCGCAAGCGACCGCATCGCCATCGAAGCGCAGGATTCGGGACTGCACTTCATCATGCACGTCGACACGCTTGCCGACGACGATGCGCTCGCTGCGGCGTTTCGCAAGCACGGCGTCGCCCTCGATCCTCTCTCGGGCTTTTTCCAGCGAGACTTCGCCGCGTGCGCACCCCTTGAGCGGGAGCGCTACGAGCACCGGTTCATCGTGAACTGCGACGGCATCGAACGGTCGGCGATCTTTCCCGCAGCTGAAGCGATAGCGCAGGCAATCGCTTCGGTATAAGCATCGCACGACACGCAGCGATCGATACGGGCATCGGCTAGGCAAGAACAGAAAAAAGGACCCGGATCGCTTGACCCGAGCCCTTGCATTGCCCCATCGCTTTCGGGCTATTTGACCACGCGAACGCGACGAATGCCCTCGATGCCCCTGAGCTTGCCAATCGCCTCGTCGGGCGCGGCCTGGCTGAGATCGAGCAGCGTATAGGCGTGATCGCCCTTCGACTTGTTCGTAAGGTTGTCGATGTTTACGCCCCCCTCGCCGAATGCCGTGGTGATCTGGCTCACCATGTTGGGGATGTTGTCGTGGAAAACAGCTACGCGGCTTGCGCCTTCAGGGCACACCCCCATGTCGCACGCCGGATAGTTCACCGAGTTCTTGATGTTGCCGTTATCGATGTAGTCCACGAGCTCGCGCACCGCCATCATCGCGCAGTTGTCCTCGGCTTCAGCCGTCGAGGCACCGAGGTGCGGCAGAACGATTGCGCCTTCCATGCTCATAACCTCGGGGACCGCGAAATCGGTGATGTAGGCGTGGACCTTGCCCGATTCGAGCGCTTCGGCCATGGCGGCGTTATCGACAAGCGTATCGCGGGAGAAATTCAAGAACACCGCCCCGTCCTTCATGAGCGAGCACGCATGGGAATCGATCATCCCGATCGTGCTTTCCATCGCGGGAACGTGGATGGTGATGTAGTCGCACTCGCGGAAGATATCGTCGATGTTCGTCACGTGGTGCGCTGCACTCGACATGCGCCATGCAGCGCCAACCGACACGTAGGGATCGTAGCCGTATACATCCATGCCTAGATCGATGGCAGCGTTCGCAACCTCGGCGCCGATGGCTCCGAGCCCGATGACGCCGAGCTTCTTGCCGAGGATCTCGCGTCCCGCAAACGCTTTCTTCGCCTTTTCGGCTGCTTTGGCAATGTTTTCGTCATCGGCGTTCTCGCGGCACCACTCGATGCCGTCGACGATTCCGCGGCTGCCGAGCAGAAGCGCGCAAAGCACGATCTCCTTCACGGCATTCGCATTGGCACCAGGGGTGTTGAACACCACGATGCCCTCTTCGGCGCAACGATCGATCGGGATGTTGTTCACACCGGCACCGGCGCGCCCGATGGCGAGTAGGCTCTCGGGGAATTCCATGTCATGCATTGCCGCACTGCGGACCAGGATACCCGTTGCCTTGTCGAACTCGTCGGTAAGCTCATACGATTCAGGCAGCAGATCGGTACCGTACTTGGAAATGTTGTTCAGGCAATGGATGTAATGCATGGATTCTCCTTCGCGCACGAATGATTGATGTCGCGTGCTTTCCCGCTTGTCGGAGCTCGCGTCCCCGGCATCCCAATAATGAACGTATGATACCCCAAAACACCCGCCCGACCGCGCACGTCGTGCATAGCGGCCGTTTTGCTTGGCTAACCGCACTTCTCATCGACAAGATCGATGAGCTCCTGTTTGGCATGAACGGCCGAAGCGCGCTCGCAAACGCATAACGACGGGCCGATCGGCTCCAACGGTCACGGAAGCCCGAATGCTTTCGGGCATCCGTTTACTTCGCAGGCAGAATACAGCGGTGCCCGCGCGTCGCATCGCACTTGTTGCACGAGATGCAACGCGGGCCATACGCAGGATCGGCAGCCCACCGATTCACGAGATCGGGTTCGCATATGAGGGGGCGGCACATCCCGAACGCAGCGACAGCGTCCTCAGCCGCCATTCGCTCCATTACGGCAAAACTCCGATTGCCGCCCGTGAGAACGATCGGCACCGAAGCCTCCTCGGCCAACCGTTTCGCGTAAGCGGCGAAAAAGGGCTCGCCCGCGACCCCTCTCACCTTGCATGCGCGCCACGCACCGCTCACCTCGATCGCATCGATGCCGCTTGCAACAAGAATCTTCGCCACCGCAAGGCTGTCTTCCTCAGACAACCCCCCGTCCACGCCGTCGGAGCTGTTGAGCTTCACCATAAGCGGATAGCCTCGCCCCACCCCGTCGCGAATCGCAGCCATCGCCTCCACGATGATGCGGGCGCGGTTTTCGATCGAGCCGCCGTACTCATCGGTGCGATGGTTGAGCAGCGGACTCAAGAACTGGCTCAGCAGATATCCATGGGCCGCATGCAGCTCGACGCCGTCGAATCCAGCCTCCTTCGCACGGCGCGCTGCGGCGGCAAACGCCTCGATCAGCATCTCGATATCATGCTGCGACGCCTCAACGGGCACGATACCCGTCTTCGGGTTCGCGATGGCCGAAGGTCCCAGAATGCGTTCGCTCGGCGGATCGAGCCTGCTCGCAGAGCCTCCGTACACGATCTGCGAGACGATGCTGGCTCCTCGTTCGTGCACGGCATCGACAAGTGCTCGGTATTCGGGAACAAAGGAGTCGTCGTAGATTCCCATCATGTTCGGATTCGGGTGCTCATCGGCCGTGACGTACGCATACCCCGCGATGATGGTTCCCACGCCGCCTTCGGCCAGCTCTTCGTAGATCGCTGTCAGCTCTTGCGTCAGATGCCCGTCATCGGTGGCAAGCCCCTCGTACGTCGCCGCCCGCACGAAGCGGTTTTTCGCCCGCATAGCTCCCATGGTCAACTCTTCGAATAGACGGCTCATCGCACCCTGCCTCCGCTCGGTTCCCTTTCGCTTTCGCACGAAGTAATGATAGCGCACTCGGGAATGGGATAGGGCGCGCGGATCAGCTTTGACATAGGCCGAGGGGGCGCGACGTCGATCCGCCGACAAACCACCATTGATATGGTTTCGCTAGAGACCCCGAAGCGTCAAATGCTTGCTAGGCAATCCGCGCGAGGCGTCGGTTCCGACGCGGAGCCAGAAAGGCGAACCGGGGTCTCGGCGCGCAGCTGCGGGCGGGCGCCCGCAGCGTGTAGCGGCGGCAAGCAAATCGATTGGACACGAATCCTTGTCCACCGTCGCCCTTTCGGCGAGCATGTTGCTGTTTTGCTCCCATTTCTCTGCCGCAGCACCGTCTTCCTTCCAAGAAATCCCAACACCCGCTATCATGAGAAGGGGAACGGCAATGCAACCGCACATCGAGAGGACTTGCCCATGGGATTGTTCGATGCTTTCAAGAAAAAGCGAACTGCAGCAAAAGAACCTGTTCAAACACAGAAAGCTGCATCCGCCAGCAAAAGCACCGCCGCCCAAACCGCCTCGCCTGAAAACAGATTGCGCACAACGCTTCCGAAGGATTTCGCCGATACCGTCGGAGCCGGCGATGTTGCCGCCATCAAGGCGGTATTCGATCGATGCCGGATCGATGCAACCAGCGGCTACGCCAAAGAGACGGCACTTGCCTTTGCCGGCATGCCCGAAGAAGCCGTTCGGTGGCTCGTCGCCCAAGGGGCGGATATCAACGCGAAGGATTTGTACGGAAACACGCCCCTGCACAAGGAAGCTGCATGCTGGCAGGGAAATACCGAGCTGCTCGTCCAACTCGGTGCCGATATCGAAGCGAAAAACAACGACGGCAATACGCCGCTGCATCGCGCCGCCTGCAAAGGCGTCGCCCAAACGGTCGAACGGCTGCTCGCACTCGGCGCCGATCCGCTTGCAAGGAACAACGAGGAGCGGACGCCGCTCGAACAGAGCCTTCGCGAATGCCGAAACGCCGATATCGTGAACGTTGCCGCAGTGGCAGACCTCCTCGTTGAAGCCGGAGACGGTACCGCACCGGCGGCAAAACGATCCGTCGAAAGCATCGGAAAATCCTTCGAGTTTTACCGCGATAGCTTCAACAAGGATTCGCTCGAGGAAACCGACGCGGCGCTCTCCCATCTCTACGAGCTGTTCGGGGTTGCTCCCGCCGCAAGGAGGCGCATCCACGATGGCGTATCCCCCATCGCCGTAGACGCCGAAACCTGGCAGAAGCAACACGCCGAGCTGTGGGACTATCTTGTCCCTGCCAAAGGCCACGCAGCCACCGCCCAGGGCGAAGCCATACGCATCACCGGCAAAGTCGCCTACGAGGTGCTCGATAACGGCGGCATCAACTGGGATGCCGATTTCAACAAGATGCTCGGCGCCCTCGCCCGTTTCTTTCGCTCCGGAAACCCGTTGAGCGAAACGGAAGCAGACGAGGCGGACGCGCTTGTAGACGCCCTCAAAGACGGCTTCGGCGAGAAGGAGCCCGACCGCCTCAGCGAGCTTGCGGTGCGATGGGTCCTCGCCAACCCCGATCCGATGCCTCTCGGCAAACAGACCTACCGGAGATAGCATCCAACAGGTGCCGTCCGCAGCGCATGCACGCCTTACGCGACGGAAAGAAACGCGCATGGCCTCGCACCCGAAGAGGCGCGAGGCCATGCGAGAAACCGATGCCGCTTGTTTTACGCTCCTTTTGCCCGATCTGCTGCGAACTGTCCGGCACGACGTCCGCCCGTACAGGCGCGGCCGTGGCTCACGCCCGAAACGGTGATCGGATAATCGTCGAAGAAGAAGCTGCCCGAGCAGTTACCGGCAGCCCATAGACCTTCGATGGGCTTCTTCTCGGCATCGAGCACCTGCTGGTTCTCATCGATTTCCAGTCCGCCGAGCGTGATCAGCAGCGTCGTTCCCGAATGCACCGCGTAGAACGGCGGCTCGGTGATCGAGCTCAGGCACTGCGCACGTTTGCCGAAATCGGTATCGACGCCCGCTGCGCACAGCTCGTTGTAATGCTCGATGGTCGCCTTCGCCGTTTCCTGGTCGATGCCTTCCATCTTCGCAAGCAGCCCTTCGATCGTGTCGGCCGAAAGAATCTGGCCTTCTTCTATAAACTGCTGTATCTCTTCGGGATTGTGCAAAGGCGAACGGAAATCCTTGCATACCACCATGCCCATGGCGGGGCCGTCGGTTTCCCATTTGGCATCCCAGATGACCCACTTCATGTGCCTCGGCTGGGCGTTATGGGCACGGCAGACGTAGGCGTACGGCATGTCCTCGTTGCAGAATCGCTCGCCGAAATCGTTGAGGTACAGCCACGGCTGGCGCGTCAGCGGGATCGATGGCATATGCTCAAGCCCCTCGACGCCCTCGTCGAAGTACATCGGGCAATGCGGCGCAGGGTCGATCGAGGCGCCCGCCCACGCTCCCATGCGAATGCCGTCGCCGGTGTTGTGCGCGGGAGTCGTGATGTTGTATATATCCTCTTCGTGGTTCGGAACGAACGCGTCCATCATTTCGGTATCGGCTCCGTAGCCGCCCGCTGCCAAAACCACGCTCTTCGCATCAACCTGGTAGTGCTTCGAGCCGTCTTTGTACACGACGCCGGTCACCGGTCCGCTCTCGCCGCGAATGAGCTGCTCGGCCGTCACGTTGAAACGGATCTCCACTCCGAGCTCCTCGGCATAGGCCGTAAAAGCCTTCGCCCACCCGATCGCAAACGGAGGCTCGTAGCCCGCTTCGGCTCCTTCGGCCAGAAGATCGTCGGTCGGCACGATCTGGAATGCGTCGGTTGCGAAATGCTCATACCATGCATCGGGAATAACCTGCATCTCCTCGGGCATCGGCGCAACGGTGATGCCGTGGTCGGTGAGCATGCCTGCGGCCCAATCGAGCGCCTCGGCCGAATGGTCGACCCACGCCTTAACCACACGGTAATCTCCCCTGTGCCCGCCCCAGCGCAGAACCTCCTGCAACACGTCCTCTTTGCGCGCCGTCAGATCGATGCCGACCTCCTTCTGCAACGAACCGCCGATCGCGCCGTAATCGATGCCGCGAAAGTTTGCGATGCCGGTCTTTTCGAGGACAAGCACGCTCGCCCCCTTCTCGGCAGCCGAGCACGCAGCCGAAAGCCCGGCCATGCCCGCACCAACGACCACAACGTCAACCGATTCGGCGCCTTCAACCGATCCGATCGCTTCGGGTTCGGTTTCCCAACTGTAGGTTTTCACGCCTGCCTTCGCGTTAGCGACCGCCTCCGATTCCTGCGGAGCGCATCCCACGAGCCCCGCCACTCCCATAGCGGCTACCGATGCCGCGCCAAGACCGAGAAAGCTCCTTCTGCTCAATCCCTTTTTCTGCCCTTCCATGGTTTCCTCCCATCGAACGTCTGCGTCCATACCGATAGTGTGTCGCTCCCGAGCGCGCCGCACCATCGATGCGAAGTGAGTATTCGCAGGAAAACGCATCGGTAAAAAGCAACGATTGACCCGAATTGGGCGCTATGCGACCATGAATCGACGGAGGTGGCGATGATAGCCGTATGGTGGGACAATCTGAGGGAAAGCTGCGATATGCGCATGATGGCAGGCACATCGGCCGCCGTCTGCTGGCTGCTCCTGCTTGCCATCTCGCCGGTGTTCTCAACTGCGCCGACGCTGATCGCCCAAGGGCTGTCGTGGCGCATCGTTGCGGTCTTCTGCTCGGTCGTCCTGTTCGTGATTTCGCTCGTCCTTGGCGCAAAGGGCGAGAACCCGGAAGGAAAGGCGCTTTCTTCGGGAGTGGCCTTCACGGGCGCGACAGCGTTTCTCGGCGTTTTGCTCCATCGCTTTACCGAGAGTGCCGCGATTGATTTTCTCGCTGCGGTCTTCGTTGCCTGCGGCGTGGCAGGGCTATGCCTGGGGTGGGCGCAGCCATTTTCGATGATTCGCCTGAGAAAGCGCGTTGTGGCATCCGCCGCGGGAGCTATCTGCGGATGCATTCTCTACTTCGCCATCGTCGCCATACCCCAGCCGTTCGCACTGTTCGTCGGAGCATGCCTGCCGATCGCCTCGGCGGCTTGCTGGATGGTGCTGCGTGCGAGCGCCGCTCCCGACGATGCCGAATCCGAAACCGGCTTTCACCTTCAATCGGCGGATCGCATCGCACGCGATGGTTCTGGTGCGGATCCTGCGCAGGGCATCGAGACGCACAGAGCCGTTCTCCATCCGTTCGGACGCGAACTCTCGGCCGCCATCGCCTTGTACGGGATGCTGTTCGTGCTCGCCGGGCACGTGTTACCCGAAACCGAGTCGACGTGGGTCCTCTCGGTTGTGCCGGGCGTTGTAAACGTTGCAGCATTTCTCATCATCGAAATCGCGCTTACGCTGTACATGGTCAAGCGCATCCACCGGGAAAACCCCGTCGTCGCCTACCGACCCGCCACCATACTCGTGGCCATTGCGTTTCTGCTGCTGCCGTTTTCAAGTTCGGAACTGTCGCTCGCCTGCATGGCCATCGCGTTTGCGGGATTCGGAAGCTTCATGGTGTTCTTCTGGATCGTGATGGGCAACATCAGCCAGAAGTGGCGCCTCCCGTATCTGCGCGTGTACGCACAGGGGTTCCTCACGTTGCTGGCCGGTATCGCTGCCGGGGAACTCGTCGCCTGGCTTCTCGTTCTGATCCGACAACCCGGCTTCGACTACGTGGCCACGCTGAGCATCGTTTCGCTGTTTCTGCTCGTCGCGATGGCGTGGCAGATGTCGGACGGATCGCGCTTCGCCAACGAGACGAAGGAGATGGGCGGCCAGTTCTTCGAGCCCGATGCGTCCATGCGAGACGAAGACGACAGCTCCGGCTCGCCCGACCTCGATCGCGTTGCCGAACGGTACCGTCTCTCCCCGCGCGAAGTCGAGGTGCTTGCGCTTCTGCTCAAAGGGCGAAGCATCCCCTACATCTGCGACGAACTGTTCATTGCCAAAAGCACCGCGCAAACCCATGTACGCCACATCTATTCGAAGATGGAAATCACCGGCGGGCGCCAAGAGCTCATCGACCGGATCGAACAGGATGGATACTCTTTAGCCTGACAGACGGGCTTGAGCCTGGCAGAGGCATTGCGCCCATACGGGCAGCCCGACCGCACAAATCCCGCAGAAAGCCCCGTCGCAGAAACACGGCGGTAAGCTTCAGGCCGCGCGAGCCGAGCGGGAGCGGTATCCTCACTCCGCTTCGCCCAACCCCGAAAGGAGGTCCCTGAAACGAGCTACGTCTTCGATCTCCCAGCAAACGCTCGCAATCGCAAGCCGTCCGTCTTCGACACGTAGCACGCGACCGCGGTCGACCGTCCAGAACCAGCTTCCATCCTTGCGGGGCATGCGGTACATAGCCTCGTAGTACAGCCCCTCGTAGTACGTCGGCCCGATATCTTCGATCACCTGGGCGAGATCGTCGGGATGAATGGTGTTGATCACATGCCCGTCGATGCCGGCTACGAACTCGTCGAACGTACTGTATCCGAGCATCTCGACGATTTGGCGATTCGCGTAGAAGAGGGGGAACCCATCCTCACAGTAACCGCCGATCAAACCGCATGGAACCGTTTGCGCGAACAAGTGCGAGGCGATGCTGCGGTACTCTTCGGTCAAAGCGTCGATGCCCTCGTTGATCGAAGTGATGCCAAGCACGCTATCGAGTACGGCCTGCGATGAGAGCAGCGCCTCCTCTTGCAGCTTCTGCTCGGTCACGTCGGATATCCCCGCGTAGAAGATACGCCGCTCGCCCTCGCTTTTGAGAAAGTACGCCTTCATATGAAACCAGCCGAGCTCGCCCGAAAGGCGGTACCGCCGAAACGTCGCTTCCGCGCCGGCGATGGGATGGCGTTCGGCTCGATCGAACATATCGAGGATCATCGGCAGATCATCGGGATGGATCATGCGGTAAATCCAGGTCTGGCGCTCTCCGAGATCGACCGGATTGCATCCGGTTACCCGGTAGTAACCGTTGTTTACCTGCATGAGCTCGAAACGGTCGGAATAGACGGCGTATACCGCCATACCGCCTAGCAGGTTTTCGAGGATGGTGCGGCTCGCCGTGCCCCCGTCTTGCACCAAATCGGCCAGATCGATATCGTCGACGACGCGCGGAAGCACACCGCGATAGTCGATGAGCCCTTCGGTTTCCATAAGCGCTTCGAATTCGCTCTGCGGCATCGGACGGTAGAAGTAGAACCCCTGCGCGTAATCGCACCCGATTCGTTTCAAAAACTCTACCTGCTCTACGGTTTCGACACCCTCGGCAATGACGGGCATATCCATCAACCGCGCCATACTCGTCACGGCTTCCAGGATGCCTTCGCTTCGATTCGCGTCGTCGGCATCTTCGCGCAGCAAACCCATATCGATTTTCAGCGTATCCACTCCGATGTTCTTCAGCATGTTAAGCGAAGAATAGCCGCTTCCGAAATCATCCATGAGAACGGTAAAGCCCCGCCGCTGCAAATCGTCGACCAGATGCGTTACGCATTCGTCTTCGGCGTAAGCGCTTTCGGTGATCTCCACCTCGAGCAACTTCCGCTCGATCCCGTGATGCTCGACGATGCGCTCGAGCTCGTCGGCCACGTCGATGGCGCGCACGTCGGCGCGCGAAACGTTGACCGACACGGGAATAGGATGCCTGCCTTCGGCGATCCACGACGCAAGCAGGCCGCACGCCATATCCCATACATAGCGGTCAAGATAGACGATGAAACCCGTTTTTTCAAGAAACGGTACGAACTCCCCAGGGCCGACCAGCCCTTTTTCAGGATGGTTCCAGCGGACGAGCGCTTCGAGCCCCACGATACGACCCGTTCGGATGTTGCACTTCGGTTGCGCGTACAAAACGAACTCGCGCTGATCGAGCGCGCGCTGAATGGCGGCGAGCATCTTCGGTTCCTGCTCGAGCTCGAGCCCCATGCCTCGATCGTACCACGCGATACGGCGCGCATAGGTTCCCTTCACCGTGTTCATGGCGATCATGGCCCGATCGCAGAATGCGCTGACGGGCACATCGGAGCCGTCTACGCCGCACACGCCGATAGCGGGATAGAAGCGAACATCCATGGTTTCATCGGGAGCGATCGTACCGATCGCCGATTCGAGATCGCTATCGCGGGCGATTCCCGCAGGCAGCAACGCAACGAAATCGTCCGACCCGAAATAGCCCACCGAACCTTCGTGCCGTTCGCAGAAGGAAGCCAGTCGATCCGCGAGCGCGCGAAGCATGCGGTCTCCCACTTCGCGACCGTACCAATCGTTCAGCACCTTGAAGTGCTCGATATCGATGTAGACCATCTCGTATCCGCCTGCGCGATCGGCGTCCGCAATCCTGCGCTCCACTTCGTCGAGGAAGGGGCGGGCACCCCAAAGACCCGTGATGGAATCGCGTTCGTCACGCGCAGCCAGGTCGCCGTCATCGCCGACTCGTGCAGCCTCATGGTCTTTCCTGCGCTGGACATCGGTGATGAAACACAGAAGCGAAGGGTCTTCGCGCTCTTCGCCGATAAGCGGCACGATGGAATGGGAAACCCAGCTCCACGTGCCGTCTTCCTTCAGCGTTCGAAACTCGCCGCCCGACACCTTCGCGCCGCGCTCGAGCACCCGTACAAGGCTTTCGTAGCTCCATAAGGCTCGGTACCGATCCCGATCCTCTTCGTGAATCGCGGACAGACGCGCGTCGCGTTCGTCGTCGCTGAATGCTCCGCCCATGCTCGGCATGACGTACTTCCCCGGCTCGTGGTACAGCACGCGAAACGTCCTGCGCACAACATCGATCTCGATAAGCTCATCGTAGGCCGAGCTGCCGTCGAGTTCGAGCAGCAGATTCTTGTCCGACTCGTCGATTTCCCTGCTCGCCATCAGCATGCAAGGACCGTGATCCGGCCAATCGATATCGATGCACGTCGCCTCGAACCATGCATGCTTGTGATGGTTGTACAGCACGCTGCGGCCGAGGCGGTCGTCGTTTTTGCTGCGCCATGGGCAATCCGGGCACGGTGCGCTCTCCCCCCGAACAACTTCGTAGCAACGATCGCCGAGACGGGCCTCGGGCATGGTTTTCATCGTATTCTGATCGAGGTAGACCAGCCGATGGTGGCTGTCTACCACATAGGCGTTCCACCGCTGCCTGCCGTCGGGAGCTGTTATCTCAGCCATACCCCGCCTTTCGCTCACGAGCTTACCGCACCGTTCGGCCTCGGGCGAGCGGTCAAAGCCCTGCTCGCACGATTCGGCTCGTTCGATGCCGCACGCGCGAACCCCATACGCGCATGCAAGAGTATTGTATGAGTGTATCACGTATCTTTATCTGCGTCGCATCGCCATCGCACGATGCGGCGCATCATCAACCAAACGTTCGTCCTGCGACTATGGGCACCCGCCTGGTTTTCGCTGGAGCACCCTTTATAACTAAGTATTTTAGTTTTATATAAGCTATACTGGCATGCACTAACGCATTCGATCCGTTTGGGAGCGAGCATGGCGTCAAAGCAAAACCGTTCGGAGCACGCCACTAATTCCTCGCCCGATTCCCGCAGCGAGGAGTCGACCATGGACGGCAGCGACATCGCAGCCGTCATATGCGAAGAAAGCGACGGGTTCATCTACGTTTCCGACACATGCACCAACGAGCTTTTGTACCTCAACAAAGCAGCGCGCGATCTGCTCGGCTCCGCAGACAACGATTACCGTGGCAAGGCGTGCCATCGCGTGCTATACGGCCTCGAGGAGCCGTGTCCGTTCTGCACGAACGACAAGCTTTCTCTCGACGAAACGCACTGCTACCAGCGCTATAGCGAACGACATGGGCGCTATCTTCTTTGCCGTGATAAGCTCATCGAAGTAGACGGCAAGCCCGTGCGGCTCCAAATAGCCGACGACACCACCCCCGAAGTCGAGGAGCGCAGCAGTCTCGAAGCGCGCCTGGCCGTCGAAGAAACGCTTGTGCGCTGCGCTCGCACGCTTTCGGGAAACGTTGAGGAAGCATCGGGGATCGACGAGCTGCTTCGCATCCTCGGGGAATTCTACAATGCCGACCGCGCCTACGTGTTCGAATCGACGCTCAGCGGCATCGCCATGACAAATACCTACGAGTGGTGTGCAGCCGCAATATCCCCGGAAATAGACAGTCTTCGCAATGTGCCCCTCGATGCATTCGACAGCTGGATACAGCAGTTCGATTCCATCGGCATGGTTCACCTCATCGACATCGGAAGCACGCTCGACCACGATACGGAAGAATACCGCACGCTCGCACCTCAGGGGATAGACAGCCTGATCGTCGTGCCGCTGTACGAGGGGGGCGGCGTGATGAGGGGCATGCTCGGCGTCGACAATCCACGGCGCAACACCGAAGAGGACCGGCTGCTGCGTTCCCTCACGTATTTCGTGCAAAACGATCTCGAGAAGCGCCAGATGCTCGAGCGGCTCAACGAGCTCTCGCACGTCGACAGCCTTACGGGAATAGGAAACCGTACCAGCTACCTCGAAAAGCTCGTCGAGTTCTCCGAGAATCGGCCCGCTGCCTTCGGGGTCGTATTCGTGGATATCAACGACCTCAAAATCGCGAACGACACCCAGGGGCACTCGTTCGGGGACAGGATCATCCAGCGGGCGGGACAACTCCTCAACGAATCGTTTTCCGGCAGCGTGTTCCGCATCGGCGGCGACGAGTTCGTCGCGTTCGCTATCGATCTGCCCCGCAACGAGTTCGACCGCCGTATCGAAAGCTTCAAAGAGAGCATTGCCCGGGACAGCATTGTCAACGTATCGGTAGGCGCCGTATGGGACGACGGCAATTGCGCTCCCCGCGATCTCGTCGCGCAGGCGGATGCACTCATGTACGAAGACAAGAGGAATTACCACTTCAGGCGGTAGCGGCGCAGAGGGCGAAGCAGCGGAAGCCGCCGACCGTGTATCCTCTGTTCCGAAAACAGGGGATACAGCAGTGCACCCGGCCGAAGCGACCGGGTGCACCCGCATGCGAATGGCAGTAGAGCGAACCGTTTAGGCGAAGATGAACGCCGCCAAGAACGCAAGCGCCGCAACCCACATAAGCGGCTTGACATCCTTCGGCTTGCCCTGAACCACCTTGATGATGCAGTAGGAGATGAAACCGAACCCGATGCCGTTGGCGATCGAGTAGGTAAAGGGGATGCCGATGATCGTGACGAACGCGGGAAACGCCGAGGCGATATCCGACCAATCGATCTCGCCGATCTCGGTCATCATGAGATACCCGACAACCACGAGCGCGCCGCAGGTTGCCGAGCCGCTCACCATGCCGATAACGGGAGCAAGGAACGCGCACACGGCAAACGCGATGCCGATCACGATGTTCGACAAACCGGTACGAGCGCCGGCCGCAGCACCGGAAACCGATTCGACAAACGACGTGATGGAGCTCGCACCCACGAAGCCGCCCACAGCCGCCGCAGCGGAGTCGACCGTAAGGATGGGCTTGATGTCTTCGACATCGCCTTTTTCGTCAACGAATTCGGCGCGGCTGCCAACGGCCACCACGGTGCCCATGGTGTCGAAGAAGTCGCTCATGAGCAAGCTGAACACGAACAGCAGCAAGATGGGCTGCATGAACACTTCCACGATGCCCATAACGCCGTTGGGCGTCATCTGGAACGGTGCCGCGAAAGCAGAGAAGTCCGGTACGAACGTGAAGTCGGTGATCGGGGGCGTCACGCCGAGCGGAATGCCCACAACGGTAGCAACGATGATCGAGATGAGCAGGCCCGCTTTGAACTTGAGTGCTGTGAAGATCACCGCGACGATGAGCGAGACGACGGCGACGATCGCAGCAGGGCTCGTCAGATCGCCGAGCACGATGAACGTCGATTCGTCAGCAGCGATGAATCCGCCGCCCTTGAGGCCGATAAAGGCGATGAACAGACCAATGCCGATGCCAATCGCCCGACGCAGCGAAACGGGGATGGCATCCATGACCGCTTGGCGCAAACCGCAGAGCACCAGAACGAGGATGAGGATACCCTCGAGGAAAATAACGCCCATCGCCACGCGCCAGTCGATGCCAAGACCCAAGCAGAGCGTGTAGGCCACGATCGCGTTGATTCCCATACCTGAAGCGAGCGCGATGGGCCGGTTGGCAAACAGGCCCATCGCGACCGTCATGATAGCAGCGCCGAAGCATGTTGCAGTCAAACCGGCGTTGAACGGAATTCCCGCCGCCTCCATCATTGCCGGATTCACGGCGATGATGTACGACATGGCGAGAAACGTCGTCAAGCCACCGATGATCTCCGTGGAGACCGTGCTACCCCTCTCGGAAATCTTGAAAAACTTATCCACCCAGAATCACCCACCAATCCTTCGTCCCGCCTGCGACAGCGGGAATAAGCCAACAATGCGAAAATGATAGCACCGAAAGCAAAATTTGGGCCGACAAAGAGGTAAGGGAATGCCTTTTTCTGCCGACCCCCGCATCGGAAAGGCGGCGGCGTGCGATTCCATGTGTTTCTGCAGGCTACCGCCTCCTTTGCCCATGCAGGCACCACGGGCGGCAGCTCTGCGTGGCGAGAGCCTCAGCAGCCCAGCTCGTCGGCGAGCTGCTTCAGGAACAACCCGACATCGGTTACCACGCCGATCGTCTGCAAGCTGCCCCGATCGGCGAGCTTGGTGACGACCGCGGGGTTGATGTCCACGCACACGGTAGTAACCGAAGCGGGCAGGAGGTTGCCGGTGGCGATGGAGTGGAGCATGGTAGAAAGCATGATGCACGCACCCGCTTCGCGACACCAGGCGCGCATCGCATCCTGCGCCTCGATAACATCGGTGATAACGTCGGGTAAGGGACCGTCGTCGCGGATGGACCCCGCGAGGATATAGGGGGTGCCGGTCTTCACGAGCGTGTACATGAGCCCGCTTGCGAGCACGCCCTTCTCAACCGCATCGCGAATGCCTCCCGCAGCCCTGATCCGGTTGATGGCGCGCAGATGATGCTCGTGACCGCCGGGGACGGGAACTCCGCTCTTCATGTCGATGCCGAGCGAGGTGCCGAAAAGAGCAACCTCGATATCGTGCGTCGCAACAGCGTTACCGCCGAACAGGACGCTCACGTACCCCGCGTTCACCAAACGCGCAAGGTGCTCGGCCGCACCCGTATGGATCACCGCAGGGCCTGCCACGGCAATGGTCTTGCGCCCATCGTCGCGCACCTCCCGAATGAGCGATGCCACTTGCTTGATGGTCTGCGCTTTGGGCTTTTCGCTGCTCACCGTTGAATTCATGAACTCGAACGCCGTTTTCTCACGGGGCCGCTCCTGCGAGATCACGCGGAGCCCCGCCTGGCCGACCACATAGCGGTCGCCCGCACGCACCTGAGAGATCGGCACGCCGCAGGCCGTCTGCGTCACTTCGTCGACGCGGATACCCAGATCCATTTCGGTGCCCTCGACGTGCACCCAATGTCCGCCGATGCGGATATACGTTTCGAGGTTGGTGGTGGAATAGAAGCCTTCGGGAAACACGCCGTCAGCCGGGGCGGGCTCCACGTGGGCGTTCTCAAGGTGGACGGGCACGACACCGTGTTCGTGAATGCTTCTCAATATCTCGTAGAGGTGCTGCTCGTCGCGCCCGAACACGCGCATCGTCAGCTTGGAGGGATTTTCGTTGCCGCGTCCGATATCGAGCGAAAGCACCTCGAACTCGCCGTCGAGCTCGACGATCCCGTTCATGATGCTCGACAGGATGTTAGAATCGATCAGATGCCCTTGGGCGGTCACGTCTTCGTACAGGCGTCGTTGTTCTGGCATAGCTCATCCCTCCCGCAACGGTTGCGAACCGTACAGAAAAAGCCAGGTACGAGACCTGGCTTTTATCCTTGAATGGTGCGGGTGAAAGGACTTGAACCTTCACGGGGTTGCCCCCATACGGACCTGAACCGTACGCGTCTGCCAATTCCGCCACACCCGCATGCGCTTTCCGGCCTCAGCCGAAAGCAAGTGAAAATGATACCCCAGTTGACCTTCGCTGGCAAGCAGAAACAACGATGCAATTCCGATCGGCCCGTCCTCCGCAAGATTCGAATCGCCGTCAAATTTTCCCTCTCAAGCAGCAAGCCATCGGAAAACCGCCTGAAACCGCGAAAAACGTCTCATGCCCCATCCCGCGTCTCCATGCCCGTCTTCTTTCGCCGCTTCTCCTCGTACATGCTTTCATCGAGCTGCCTGAGAAAACTATCGGCCCCGTCGCAGTCGAAGGCCGCACACTCGATCGCACCTACACTGAAGTCGATGCTCCCCCACGGCGCAGGATGTTCGTTCGCCTTGGCCTTGCCCGCCTCCAAGCGGGCGATCACCTCAGACGCCATCGGCCCATCCCCCGCATTCCAAGCAATGATGAACTCGTCTCCGCCGTAGCGCGCCGAAACGGCCTCCTTCGGTTCGCTTGCGCGGATGATCGCCGATAAGGTCTTCAGCGCCTCGTCGCCGCACGCATGGCCGAACGTGTCGTTGATGCGCTTCAAATCGTCGAGGTCGATCATAACGCCGCGCAACGTCGCATGCCGCGCGCCTGAAAACCACTTGTCCAGTCGATCCGCGAGAGCACGGCGAGTAGCCAGTCCGGTCAGTTCATCCGTGTACATCAGATCGCTCTGCGAAACCTGATAGATCATGAGCGCCGATACCGCATATGCGCAGGCAAGCGAGACGCTCCGATCAAACAGCTGCACCACTTCGGCGACAAACGGAACCAGCGGGAACAAAGCGAACGGCACAATGATTCCACGCTTAACCCGTTTGCGCTGCGAGAAGAGCACCGCGATTACGGCGAGCGCGCTCAGGTAGTTGAGCAGCGTGAACGCCCACATGAGCGCAAATCCCACAACAAAGCTGCCGTCTTGGCCGATAAAAAACATGTCTTTCGAGGCCAGATTCACCAGCACGATGCCCTCGTTTATCACCAGCACGCACGTGTAGAATGCCCTGAACGCGCGATTGCCGCCTCGCCCGAACAGCGCGCAATCGACATAGCGCGCCCACATCCAAACGATTGCGGCATTTACGGCAAAGTACGCGCTTTTCGCCGCGAATGCGACATCCCTCGAAAGACCTTCGGACGACCCCGAAAAAACAAGATAGAGCATATCGAGCAAGAGAAACGCCATAACGAATACGACCAGTCCGAAGTACAGGCGGCCCGACGTTTTCCTGGTACGCGAAGCTTTCAGACCTCCCATCGTCACAAGCATGAAGACGATGGAAAGAAGATCGAGCGCTATGCTGCTATCGATATTCACGAGCGGCGTTTCACCCCTTGCTACGCAGGCTCTCATCGCGCGGCAGAACCGTACCATCGGGTTCGCCCAGAAGAAACGCGCGCAGCCGAACTCCGAGAAGCCGCAAGCGAACGCGCGTCCTTCCGAATTCTACACCCGTGCCGCATTGAATATGTCTTAACCGGTCATCTTTACGGTAAACGCAAAGGCTTTCGCACCCGACAATGCAGCGAGCACGCCGAACGCCCGAGCAATCAAAGCAGTCCCGATCGCATCGGTCGGGACTGCTTGCGGCTACCTGTTCATGCGACCTGCCCTTTTGGAGTTCGCTGCAAGGGCGAGGGCAACGCCGCCCGCACCAAGCAGCACGGCACCTGCAACGATCGGCAGAACAGGGCTGTCCCCCGTACGCGCCAGGGTCTTGCCGGTCGACGCGGGCTTCGCATCCACCGGTTTCGGATCGATCGGCTTCGGGTCTTCGGGATCGGGATCCTCCGGCCCCGGAGGCACGGGCACATCGTTTTCGATCCACTTGGCATGCAGCGTCATATCGCCCATGACCGCTTCGGCAAAGCTCCATTTCGTCGTCAACGCCTGATCGGTATACCAGCCTTCGAGCGTGTACCCCTCGAGCTCCGGCTTTTCGGCTCCGGTCGGCTCGGCGGCTACCGAACCACGCGCGACCGTCTGGTCGGCTGGCTTCGGCGCACCCCCGTTCGGCTCGAACCGCACGAGGTACTTCACCGTATCCTGGGGCTTGATGTCGCCGAGCAAAACCACGTTGTGCGCCGAACCCTGCGGGCCGAGCACCACCTTCTCGCCCGTTTCAGGCGCGGTCCTCGCAGCGGTCAGCGAAAGGCCGGTTTCGGCATTGCCCGTCCCCGACGTCGTGTACACGCCGCTCTCGTTCGATGCCAGCAGTACGGCGGGATGGTCGGCTGTCCACGAATAATGCGCAGGGCTCGCCATGTGCCACGCCCCGGCATAGGGGTTGAAGGCATCGGCCTCGTTGTCGGCTATCGCTTCGCTCACCGGAACAACGTAGCGCTCGGTCACCGTGCCGCCGTCGGCCTTGATCTCGTTTTTACCCGCCTTGTAGTTCGAGATCACGATGGCTGCAACATCGTTTGCTTCCGGCTCGTAGGGGTCGGTCAGACGGGCGGTTCCCGTAACGCTCGCGGCCGATGTGGCTGCGAGAGAGCCCGCCAGCGCAATGCCCGCGATATCGCCTTCCGCATTCACGCGAGAACCGTCGTGCGCAAAGATGCGCGTATTGCCCCAGTCCCACTCGTCGTCGCCGTCTTCGTCGCCGACATCGTAAGGATCGTAGGGAATTTCGGGCTGCGTGTAGTTTATGCCGAGCCACCCATAATAGGTGCCCAGGGCGTCGACCGTCGTATTGGAGAGATCGATCTGCCCCTCGCTGCTGCGAATGGCGGCAGACGGGTAGGTCACCGGGGTCGCCAGCGGCGCAACAAGACCCTCGAGGGCGTCACCCGAGGCGACCGCTTCGATATCGGTGTCGGAGATCAGGAATCGCTCTCCTTCGGTTTCCAAACCAACCTCGGTCCCATGTGCGATAATCGTCGAGTTATCGATGGTCACCGTCGGTATTTCAGGCTCGGGTTCGGGTTCGGCTTCATCGCGCAAATCGATGCTTGCGGTGGCCATCGTTGGAATTATCTGCCTATTGCACGAAATCAGCAGGCCGACCGCCTCTTTCGAAACGATACTGGACGATATTTTCGTATCGGCGATGCGAGCGCCCCGCAATATGCCGCCGATCCAACCGTACTCTTCAGGATCGCCCGCCGCAACGGTAATCGACGTGTGCTCCTTGCCTGCGCCGAATATCTCCGTCGATTCGGTAACTTCCAGACCCGTTCCGATAGAGCTCACTGAAATGGTCCCCCTGCTCGGAGCGTCCTCGGCACCGATCTGGAGAGTGGCGAGGGCAATGCCGCTATACCCGGCAGTCACTTCAACCGATGCTTCCGTGCCGAGGACCATATCGTAAAGGGAAGCACCGCTCCCGTTCGGAACATCGATGTTCACGCTCCCACCGTCGACGGTAAGCTTGCTGCTGTATCCGCCGATACCGCTCATATTCGAGCTGTCCGAAGCCACCAGAGAAAGGGAGCCGTTCTCGATCAGAAGATCGGCATTGTTCAAAGAAAGGAGATTGCCCCATCCTTCGCCTTCCATATTCGCGATCGAAAGGCTGCCGCCGTTCGCAATACGAGACTGGGGGACAACGGGCTCGTCGTAATCGAGCCCGTATCCCGAATCGACGCTCACAACCGGATCGACGTTGACCGAACCCTGCTTAACCGCCACGTCGATCGATCCGCCATCGATCACCAAAGCCCCGTAGCACCCAACGGCGTACCAGCGATGATCGTCACCCGAAAACGACCATTGGGATCTCAGCGTTCCGTATACGGTCAGGTTCATGCATTCCACCACGTCGCCGAAGGCAACCGATGCGCCCGCCGCAACGACGAGGTTGAACCCGGCAGGCTCCCATCCCATGTTGGGCCACTCCATCAAAATTGCGCTCGCAAGCGAGCCCGTACCCTTGAGGGTCACGGTTCCCGCCGAATCGGAAGCCATTGCAAGGACGGTCGATGCGTCGTACGAACCCGACCCCGTAACCGCTCCCGTCAGCTCGTACGTTCCGTCGTCTTTGAGCTCGAGCATCGTATCCCCCGAAGCATCGATCGAAATAACGGCATCGGGCTGCTCGCGAAGATCGGCAGCCTGCGAGGAATCGTCGGTCTTTTCACCTTGGGTCGAAAGGGAGTCGGCGGGCATCGCATCGCTCGCCTCCGGCAGCATGGTACCGCCGTCGGACTCGGTGCCAGCCCCCGCACCGCTTTCGCCGTTCGGTGCTCCGGTATCGCTCTGCGCGCCCTCGCCGGACGCCCCGCCCTCAGCATCTGCTCCGCTTTCGCTACCGTTCGGCTCGCCTGCCTGCGGCGCCACATCGGAGCCGTCACCTGATTCGGCCTGAGCACCTTCGGCTCGCTGCCCTCGTGCGGAATCAGCAATTCCCTCCGCAGCGGCAGCCAGAGGCAAAGCCGCCACGAGAAGCAACGCCAGCAATGCCGCCACCAGGGCATTCGATATGCCTCTCATCGTTCGCATACGCAATCCTTTTTCTCGCATAACCGTTCTACACCCGTGCTTTGGCGCATCAGGTATGTAATAAGTTCTCATAATACGTGACCAAACTAGTACTGTAATATATTCCACAATTATTATGTAATATATTCCTTTATGATACCGACAAGATCGCAATTTGAGAGCTTGTTATTTGGTTATTTGGTTATTTGGTTGTTGGATTGATCGCAAAGCCGGATTGAGCCACCGCAAGGAGGAACTGGGCGAATACCGCCTGCCGCAAGCGAAGGAAGCCGAAGATGCCGCGCCGCTGCGAGTGCGAAGACCGACGGTACTGCGCTCTTGCGAGCATACTCCAGAAGCCGCCCTTTCGCTGCCAAAGCAAAACCGACAAGGCTCCCGCTGCCTCACCGGAACACGCACAACGGGGGTTTTCGGTAAAACCACTCGAGTTTGGCAGAGATTTTCGATTTTTTCCTCGCAACGCGTCCATGCCAGCAGCGGTGCGAAAGCCGATTCTCGGCCTGCAGGGTTTGGTAGCGGCACCGTACCGCTCGGCGGGTTCGCCTTCGACCCGAACGAGTGCTGCATCCCAACCGACCTCGGGTCGAGTTGCCTCTTCTGCTCGACCTCATGGCAATCCGACCGACAGGGTCGTAGGTGAGACGGGCCTCTGGCAACATCAAACCCGCGACCCCAACTCCAATCGAATGCCGCACGCCCACCTGCCAACCAGCAAGCGCGCGGACGCCGTCAACAGCCTCGAAGCTATCCCATCTTCATGAAACCGAGCGAGTACGACACGATCCAGAACACGAGAGCGATAGCCGCGTAGATGCGCATCGGGCTCGACGCCTTGCCATCTGCGCGATGGCGTATCACGAACACGAGATCGACCACCATGAGCGCGAGCGCGGTATAGCCGATCCATCCGTGGAAATCCGCCGGAATAAGACCTTGCGCCTGGATCATCATGCAGACCGTCGCAATCGCATCGCATACGACGGCGATGGTCTGCATGATGACGTTGCGTTTCTTCACCTTCCCGGTTATCACCGTCATCAAGATGCCGACGGTGTACAGGATAAGCGCTGTCGTGGCAAGCAGCGCTCCGATCATTACGGGTACGGGCATGTTCGATTTCTCCTCGCTTCTCGATATGCAAGCGCAAAGATCATGTTTGCGCGACGAAGCACTCTACCCCCATGACGTTACGTCATGGCAAGGGTAAATCCCGATGAATGATGCGTTTTTCGCGGATATCAGACGAGCGGTGCATGGAACAAAGCCGAAAAAGGGTATATCTTCTCTGATCGACAAGAAAGGGATGACATGGCCGATTTACCACGCACCACGAACACGGGCCTTGCGCTGTTCGCACTTGCCGCGCTGCTCACGTTCGGTTTCATTACCTTGCTCCAGTTTACGCCCATGCCCTGGTTCTTCGGTGCGCTTATCGCCATGCATTGCGGTATCGCGCTGTTCATTATCAGCAAACGCCTGTTCAAGAACTGCACCTACATCGTAGCCCGGTACTACCGGTTCGAATACCTGCTGCTGGTTCCCTATCTGCTGATCATGGCGTACGCCTTCGCCAGCAAGGCGAACATCGTCCCGCTGTTCGAAACAGAGAAGAGCATCGTCACCCTCGCCTATACTTTTACGTGCCTGGTGCTGACGATCTGGAACTTCCAGCGCATGCGCAAAGATGTGCTGAACCAGCAAGACGAAGTGCTCGCATCTCGCAAAGCGCTCGGAGCTTTCTAGCCCGATCCGCTCCCCCGGCCTTGGGGCCGAACTGGGAATTCAAGCCATCACAACGCATCGGACCTACGGACCTACGGGCTTACGGGCCGTCAAACCTGCGCGGCATCGCTTTTGCCCGCAGGCTTTTTGCTGCCGTCGACCGCACCGTCATAGGCCTCGACCTCGATCAAATCCATCATCTCCTGACGGCTGTGCACATCGAGCTTCTGATAGATGCGACGCGTATGAGATTTGAGCGTACCCGTTGCAATGTAGAGTTCTTTCGCTATTTCGGGAAGCGTCTTCTCGGAAGTGAGCAGCCAGAACACTTCCTTCTCGCGCGGCGAAAGCCGATAGCGGTCGGCGATCTCGGCGCAGCGCAGCGCAAAGCGGCTCGCCTCGTCGCCGTCTTCGGCGATCTTATCGGCGCCGAAGAACGCGAGGCCCCATTCCTCCGATGCCTTCCGCTCGAACAGGAGCGCTACCGTTGCAATGACCACGAGGATCGTCAGCACCACGATTACGATGGTGTCATCGGCGCGCACGGGCAGAAGCCCTGCGTTCATCGAGCTTTCGAGCAGATCTCCCCCCACCACGGTTACCGTCGCAACCTCCTGGATGCCGCACAGAACGAGTACCGATATGCCGTAGCGATGCGATATGTCGCACAGGAGAATCGTGATTACCAAGAACATCGACGTGTAGGCTGTCGATATGAAAAGGCTTCCCACCACATTGCTTTTCGAGAAGGCGAGCAGGGTTATGAGCAGACCGCACGTCATGAGAACGAACGGCGTACGGTAGATGAACGTGAAGTCGAAGCGATGAGACAAGAGGTACGTGGCCAGAAACAGCGCGCCCGCCGCGATGATAGTGCCCCATACCGAGGGGCTCACCATCGAGATATCGTCGGCCGCATGGAATCCGAAGATGAACTGGTAGATGCCGAGCACGACGATAAGGCCCCACGGGAAGCGCATCTTGCCCCACGTCCGCTTCGGCAGATCGGCCTTCGGGATCTTCGCAAACCCGATCTTCAGGCAAACGAGCGAGAGCAGCGGGAGTACAACCAGCACGAACGATAGCCGCTCAAGGCCCATCCCCACGAAGAGCCACCCCATGATGGCGCCGAGGAAGAACGCACCCGACACGTAGATCACCACACGGAACGGGTTGAAGCAGCTCTGGAGCTCCGCCCACATAAGAATGGAGAGCGACGCGCCCGCACCCGCGCATACGATCGAGGCGATCATGAGCGCGAATCCCGCATCGCCGCCAACGCCGCTTGCAACCCAAAGCACCGTCGACGCGATGAGCGCAGCCGTTGCCGTAGGCATAGACCACGGCTTCTCGTAGAGCGGTGCGACCTTGCGCGCGAAAACGGCCAGCGGCGCGAACACGGCGATCATCGCAAGGAGAAACAGATCCTGCCCGATCCACGCCTGACCGGGCACCAGCGCTGAAAATCGGTAGAACGCCATATCGTCCCATGCGCGGATGAAAGCGAATCCGAAAAAGCACAGCGACAAGTGCTTGAGATCGCCGAGCTTTCGCCCGGTAGCGAAAGGCCGATCATCATTGTTCACCGCTCTATCGTCTTGCACTGTCTCGGTTCGCACGCTCCCACCCCCGCAAGCATTATATACAGAGGGATGGGTTTTCGAGCAGCGGTTTACATGCGGGTTACAAAAATACACCCCACGCTGCGCCATGGGGAGATGTGCGCAATTCGATTTGTCTGCATACTGCGGCTTGCCGATGCCGGCCGTTCGGCTGAGGCAGGAATTGCACCGCATCAACTTGGGAGGACATTATGGAATCAAACCATTCATCAGCTTCAAACGGAACGCCGATGAGCCGTCGCACGTTCATGAAAACAGCAACGATAGCCGGCGTATCGATAGCCGTGTTCGGGCTTTCCGGCTGTGCGCCCGCCGCAACGAGCGAGCAGCAGACGAGTTTCACGGCGGGCACCTACACCGCTTCGGCCCAGGGCAAATTTGCACCCGTTACCGTCGAGATGACGTTCGAGAGCGACAGCATCGCAAGCGCCAAGGTAGCCAAGCACGAAGAAACCGAGTACATCTCGGATCGCGCCATCGAGGAAATCCCCGCACTCATCGCCGAACACCAAACGCTCAACCTCGACACCATCACGGGAGCCACGCTCACGAGTATGGCGATTCTGACCGCCGCCGAAGACTGCGTGAAGCAAGCGGGCGGCGATGCGAAGGCCCTCAAAGCGAACTACGAAGCGCCTGCGAAGTCGACCGAGGTCGTCGATCTCGAAGCCGACGTCGTCGTTGCCGGCGCCGGCGCCTCGGGCATGGCGGCAGCAGTCTGTTGCGCGCAACGGGGCGCCAAGGTGATCGTCGTGGAGAAGAGCTGCAACATCGGCGGCAACGGCCTCGTCTGCGGCGGCTACCTCGAGTACCCTGAAACGCCCGTCGAGTTGCGTCCGACCATGACCGACGCGCAGAAAGCCGAGGTCGACGCGAAGATCGCAGCCGCCGAGCAATCGGCCATTCCCGCGACCTACCTCGACGAGCTCAAGCAGCAGTGGGCCGACTGGTTAGCATCCGGTGAAACGCGGTGCTTCGATTCGACGATCCTCGAATCCGTCGAATACAACCTTCCCGACTGCGAAGATTTCGACAACTCCCATCAGGTGACGGTGCGCGAGAAGGAGTTCGGCGATTGGCTCGTCGATTCGGGCTTCAAGTTCAAAGAAGCTGTCGGCATCGTCGGGTACCCGTGGCCTCGCTGGGCGGTTCCCGCCGAAGGTCGCTGCGGACAGAGCTACTTCCAGTTCTACGATAAGGCCATCCAAAACGGCTGCGACGTGCAAGTCATGCTGACCACGCCCGCCACCGAGCTCATCACCGAAGGCGATGCGGTCGTCGGTTTGGTAGCCGTCGGCGAAGACGGAACCACCTACAACATCCGCACCTCGCAGGGAGTCGTCCTGGCAACCGGCGGATTCTCGGGCAACCCCGATATGCTGCGCGAGTACAACCAGATCTGGAACTGGTCGGACACCCAAGCCATCCCCACGACCAACTGCTACGGCCACGACGGCGACGGCATCACCATGGGCCTTTCGGTTGGATGCGGACTTGCGCTCATGCACCTGCAGATGCCCTTCCCGTTCGCCGACTGCCAGAACGCCACCGATGAGACCACGGTCGGCGATGACATCGATTGCGTGATCGTCAACAAAGAAGGTAAGCGCTTCATGGACGAAGTGCTCGACCGCTACACCATGACCGAGAACATCATGGCCCAACCCGACCAGATGATGTTCATGATATCGGACGCCGACACGAGCCGCGTCGAGGGCGACAAGAACCGCTACGGCCGCGACATGCAGAATCTTATCGATCAGAAGCAGCTCTACGTGGCTGACACCATCGAGGAACTCGCCGAACAGATCGGCTGCGACCCGCAAACGCTTAAGGCGACGATCGACCGCTACAACGAGATCGCGCGCGCAAAGGAGGATCCCGATTTCGGAAGAACGGTCTTCTCGAACCTGAGCCCGATCGAGAATGCTCCTTTCTACGCTTCGCCGCGCACCTGGGCCATGCACATCACCACAGGCGGCATCACCACCGACGTCGTAGGCGGTTACCGTGCGCTGCGTGAAGACGGCACGGTAATCGAGGGACTGCGCGCACTCGGCGAATGCGCATGCGGGATGGCCGGCGTGGCCGTCATGTCACAGGGCCTCGCCCTTGCCAAGGACATGTTCGGCGAATAGAGCCATCGCCGACGCTTCGCACGAGCGCACAACGCAAAGAAGGCCGAGCACGTCATCGGCCTTCTTTGCGTATCGTCCGCCGAGGTGATCGGCCTTCCGCGCACCTCGGCCTTCCTGCGCACCTTGGCCTTCCAGCGCACCTCGGTCCTCGTTTCGAGTCGGTAACCGAGCACTACCGCGAACTCCGATGGCATTCCGTTCGCTATAATGAACCCATCGGCCTACGCGGGAAGAGGAAATCGCATGCTGTACAAGACCATCGTCGTCCCCTACGACAACTCGGAATCGGCCCACGCGGCCCTGATCGAAGCCATGAAGATCGCAACGCTCGATTCCGACTCGACCGTTCGCATCCTGCACATCGTCGACACCGAGCAGCGGGTGATCGACAAACTCGAAGCGAAAAGCGGAACGCCCGATGCTCCGAAACCCTCATCCGTTGCCCTGCGGGCCCTCTTCGACGAAGTGATCCACGAAGCCGATACCGAACTCCATGAGCATATCGATCCGGTGATCGCCGTCGGCGGCAGCCGTGTGGGTATCGATATCGTGGAGGAAACGCTTCCCGGCGACCAGATCGTCGCCTACGCCAAAGAGCATGAAGCGGAGCTCATCGTCATGGGATCGCGCGGCCTCGGTGCACTGCGCGGCATTCTCGGCAGCGTAAGCAGCCATGTGCTCCGCACGGCCCCCATGCCGGTTATGATCGTCAAGCAATAAGACCGCAGCCGCCGACTCGCCGCCATGGAAGTAATCGCCGCATCCTGCATAGTCACAGCCGTGCTATTCGGCGTCTTCTTTCTCATATACCGCACGAATAAGACCAGCCTTATGTCGGGATTCACCTTCGGCATGTTCTTGTTTGCACTCGTAGCAACGTATACGATTGCCGTCGGCCAGCATCCCGCAAACCCGTTTTTGCTGTATCCGCTTATCGCGCTAGCAGGCATTGCGCTCATCGTTCCCCTGTTCGGAATATATATCCTCGTCGGCTATCTTCTCCACAACGCACGCGTCGTGTTCCGCAAAGAAGGCAGGTCTCTGTCTAACTCGCTTACGCTTATCGCAGCCATCGGCATCATCGCACTCGTCATCGTGTCATGGTTCGTCGCGTCGGAATCCATCCCCATCTGGCTTCAAGCCATCTGGGCTGGCATCACGTCCATCGTGGCGATCTACACCTTCGTCGTCTTCGTGTTCCTCGTTACAACGGCTCTGTGCTCGATCGCCCGCCCGAAGAGAGATAAAGACTACATCGTAGTGCTGGGAAGCGGGCTCATCGAGGGTCGCGTGACACCGCTGTTGGCCGGCAGGATACGCCGCGCCATCCAGTTCGCCCGCAAGCAGTGCGACAAAACCGAGAAGCTTCCCGTACTCGTTATGTCAGGGGGGCAAGGCCCCGACGAGCCTCTGGCAGAGGCTCGGGCCATGGCGCAGTTCGCGATCGACGCAGGATACGATCCCGCCCACGTGCTCGTCGAAGACAAATCGACCAACACCGCCGAGAACATGGCTTTTTCAAAATCCCTGATGGACGCTCGCTCGCCCGGGGGATACAAAGCGATTTTCTCCACAAGCAGCTACCATGTGATGAGAGCGGGCATCTACGCGCGCAAAGCGGGGCTGAAGATCGACGGCATCGGTGCGCCCACCGCACTGTACTACCTTCCAAACGCGCTTCTTCGCGAGTTCATCGCGCTCGTCGTGATGCGCAAGAAACGATTCATCGTCGTTGTCGTAATCGTGTTTCTGCTGACCGCAACCTCCTACGGCCTTCCCTATTACCTCGCTCAAATGATCTCTTCCACCCTGTAGGAAAAATCTGCCGTCCAGCGCCCCTGGCGCTTTCGCCGCCCATAGCACACGCATATGCACATCAGATCACAAAACGGTATCGATGTGCGCACCGTTTGACAACGGTCTTCGCACACCCGTCTTCACGGGCGTATGATTGCGAAACGACAACAGAACCCGGAGCTTCGAAGCCGTACGCCCGAAGCGGGAAAGAAGGAGATCACCATGCCGTCATTCGCAAACCCCTTTGCAGGCAATGTCGATCGCAAGATGTCGAACGCCGAGCTTATGCAGGCGCTTCGCCTCGATATCGCAGGAGAACTCGAAGCAATCTATTTGTACGAATCGCACTACCTCGCAACCGATGATCCCGCAGCCAAGAAGGTCCTCGCCGACATCCGCGATGAAGAGAAGGCCCACATGGGAGAGCTTATCACCCTCATGCGCTATCTGGATCCGAAGGAGACCGAGCTGTTCTTGGACGGCGAAGGCGAAGTGAACGAGATGCTTGAAGACCTGCGCATCGACGCAACTCCGAAGCCCGCTTCGGGCCCGACCGTCGGCGATCTATCCGAATAACCCGAACAGGAAGTGATCATCATGGATTACCTGGCACGCGAAAGCGCCGATCTATCCGACGAACTGTGGCAGCAGATCGACGGCACCGTCATCGGCGCCATCAAAGAGCAGATCGTCTGCCGCCGCTTCTTGAAGCTATTCGGCCCCATCGGTCCCGGCTCCACCTCGGTCGCGGTTGACGGCGTGGGCAAAGAGGAGATTCTCGAGGACGGCATCGGCCGCATAGCCGGACGCACGCAGCTCGAACTGCCCATGCTGTTCGAGGATTTCACCATCCTCGGCCGCGATCTCGAATACGCCAAGCAGACCGGCTACCCGCTCGACCTCGCCAACGCCGCACGCGCAGCCAAGCAGGCAGCACGTCGCGAGGACGAGCTCATCCTGCTCGGCAACGCAACGCTCGGCACGCAGGGCCTGGCCAACGCCAAGGACGCGGCAAAGATAAAGAAGACCGACTGGAAGAAGGATGAGAACGGTTACTCCGACGTGGCAAAAGCAGTGGCCGAGCTGGCAAAGAACGGCTATCTCGGGCGCTACGCACTCGTGGTGAGCCCCGATGTCTACCTCGACCTCCAGCGCCTGCAACCCTCCCTCGGCATGCTCGAGATCGACCGCGTGAAGAAGCTCATCGGCGACAACGTGTACATGTACGGCAGCTTCGGTGCAGGCAAAGCCGTACTCGTGTGCGCTGAGCCCGAGTACCTCGACCTCGCGGTAGGACTCGACTTCTCGGTGGGCTATGCCGAGCTCGTGGACTTCAACCACCACTTCCGCATCATGGAGACCGCAGCGCTGCGCATCAAGGACCCCGGCGCCATCGTCGTGTTCTCGTAGGTGCACGGAGCGCTTTCGGTACAGAAACGTCGAAAGCGCTCGAATAAGGCGATCTGGAAATGAAAAACGAAACGGTCATGTACCTATCGAGTGCACGGCCGTTTCGTTTTTTATTTCCAGGTGCTGTGCGGATGCGATCATCGCAAACAACAAGCACAGCCAATCAACAAGGTGTCGCCCATGCTGCGGAATGGAGCATTGCCCGTATAATAAGCACATCGCGCGAAGCCGCTCGAACGAATTTACCTTGTCATCTGGAGGAACGATGGAAAAGAATCGGAAGCTCGTCGTCGAGCCGATATACCTGGGGTTTTCTACCGTTATAGCCACCCTGCTCATCTACGAGCCCGCCTTGCATTCCTTTGTGAATTTCGGATACTTCGAAACGTTTATCATGCCGTTCTCCCTGACGGCGTTCGCTTCGTGCGCCATTTATGCCATCGTCTGCATTACGCTTGCCCAAAAAGCCCCCCGAAACGTCACTGGAAAACAAGCGATCGAGAAGGTGCTGCGATTCGGCTCCACGGCCCTTGGGGCGGGAGGCTTCTTGCTGCTTGTCGCATTCGAGGGAACGTTACCCCTTCAGATTGCCTCCGGCTTTTTTGCGGGGATATCGGCAGCCTCGGTTCTTCTCGCCTGGGGGGAAACCTACGCTGGATGTTCTATGCAGAAATCCCTGCTCCACATCGCCCTTTCATGCGTCATCGCCGTGCTTTTGATGAACACGATGGGCACGCTTCCTTTTCCCATCACCGCAGTGCTTTTCTGCCTCCTTACGGCAGCCAGTGCTATTCAGCCCACGTTCTGGAACGAGCGTCACGTCACAGATCGGCCATCGAGAGAAACGGAACCGAGCGTCAAAGCCTCTCTCCGCCCCGTCCGGCGCATGCTGGGAAACCTCGCCGAACCGCTCATCGGCATATTCTTGTTCTCGCTCGTTTTCGCCACCTTAGGTGATCACCGCGTGTATTTGTTCTACCTGAGCTTCCTTATGGGAACGCTGCTCTCGGGGCTTTGCATCATCCCCCTTCTGTACATCAACAGTACACGACCCATCCTTTCGCTCATCTACCAGGTAATCCTCCCCGTGCTAGGACTCGTCTTGATCGTTGTCACCATGATCGCCCCCGACAGTCCGCAGGGCATCGTCGCCCGCAATGGATCAATGCTGTTCTACGCGTTCGCCTCCATGCTCTTTATCGCGTCGATTATCGGCTTCACGACAGCGGATGAATTCGAGCCCGAACTCATCCTCGGAAGCGCCGTTGCCACATTCGCCATCGGAGGCTTTCTCGGCACAGCCCTTGTTGCAATCGTCGGACGCAACGATTACGTAACTGGTGTCTTTTTAGCACTTACCTGCATATACGTTATCTTTCTCGCCATACGACCCAGCGTATTGGCGTGGATGGGAAAGGAAGCGAGCCCTTTTGGCGCTCCCCCGCATGACGATGCAGGAGACCGAGAGGCGACATGTTTCGCCTTAGCCGAAACATACGGGCTCACCGATCGAGAAACGGAGATTCTCGGCTATGTGGTGGCCGATCACACGTCGTCCTACATCGCGCGGACGCTCTTCATATCCGAAAGCACCGTACGCGGTCACATTCACCACATCTATCAGAAGCTCGGCATATCCTCCCGAGAAGAGATGATCGCGCTCTTCAAGCAAAGTGCCGCAATACGTTAAGGCGGGATGCCGATAACCGACATCCCGCCAGAGCAGATGCACGTCCATGCGAAATCGAAATCGCGCGACCCTCATGGATCTTCGAATGGAATCGATGCCGTCCAAGCACACCGCTCAGCACGCCGCTCTTATGAGATTTCTTGACCCGTTAGCAGCTTGCCGCATACGCGACCGAGCGTTACCGCAGATCCAATGTTCTTGCCGGCCCAAGGATTCGGATTCGAGAAACCGAACGTCCCACCCAGACAACGCCCTATTGCATAGAGACCCTCGATAGGATTGCCGTCCCTATCGACAACGTTCATGGCGTCGTCGGTTTCCAGGCCGCCCATAGTGCCCAGCCCGACACCGAGCCAACGCTGGTTTTCTGCAGTCGAAGCATAGAAGGGGCCGTTCTTGATCGGGATCATGCATTCGGAGTCTTTACCGAAATCGGAATCGACACCCGCGTGGCAAAGCTCGTTGTAATGATCGATCGTGGCGAGCGCGTTCTTAAGTGCCTCGCCTTCATACCCTAGAATACCGAGCAAGCCCTCGAGCGTTTTCGAACCGTACACGATTTTATGCGTACGCTCGGCAATGCACATCGTACGGCATTCGGTTCCCTCGGGGTTTTCAAGCTCGACTTTCGCCATATCTTCCTGCAGCTCGGTAAAGTACTCCGGACGCCCGAAGTTCGGCGAACCGTGATCGGGTGCGCCGTTCTTCACGCTTTCCGCCCAGTTCGAATCCGTTATGGCTGCGATCAAACCCTTGGGCTGCCGAAGGATTTCAGGGAAATTCTGCTGAACGGATGCTTCATTCATGAAACGATCGCCTTTGGAATTGATCCACAGCATGGGGCAGACACCCCACGGACCGTTCGCCCCACTGCCGTTTTGGTTGGTTGCACGGGGTGACGCCTCCATGTATCCGCCCGCCCAACAGGCCATCTTGATACCCTCGCCCATGTTAGGAGACATGCCGACGAGATCTTCCTTCGTTTTACCGGCGCGCATCGCCCATTCGACGAGCTCATCTTGCAGACCCCAGAGCATATCGGCATTCTGGCAGTAGTCGCCCGTCGCAAGCACCACAGCTTTCGATGCGTTGTATTTAACGTAGCCATCAGGACCTTTTGTAATGGCTCCGGTTACCTTGCCGTTCTCATCCTGCACAAGTACGGTTGCGCTTTCCTCGAAATGCCACGTTGCGCCAAGCTCTTGGCCTCTGAGAATCGAAAACTGCTGAACCTCGTCAAGGCGGGAAAACGCTCCGACGCCGTTGCCGTTCTCCTTATCCACATCATGACGTATGGTCCCCATAAACATGGCAGTACCTGGCCAACTGCGATAGCCTCCGCGCTTCATAGGCCAATCGGTAAACCCTTCGAGCGCGATGCCGGGTACTTGACAGATTACTTGGCTCGGGTCGCAGGGGCTTATATCGGGATCGATGGTCGTAACCGCCAGTTTGATGCGATCGTCAGGCCATTGGACAAGATCCATCATATGGTCGACTGCCTCACCTGAATTGGCAACGTACTTGCGCACGATTTCGGGACGCACGCGGCCTCCGCAGCGGATACAAAACTCCTCGACAATCTCACCGACATCAAAAGGGCCGTACCCTTGGTCGATAAGGAACTTCGAATTGCAGTGCCCGATGTCCTCACCCTTTACCTTGCGGTTTTCCTCGCTCGTCTTCTCAACCACATCGACCTTTGCGCCACCTTCCGCCGCGGCGAGCGCGCATTGAATGCCCGCGTTGCCGCCGCCGAGCACCAACACCTCCGTATCAACGGTTTCGACGATTTCATCATCCGATATCTCGGGTTTGCTGCCGAGCCAGTCGATCACACTCGAGTAGCCATCGACCGTCCCTATCGACGGTGCCGCACCGGTTCCCGCAGCGTCCGCCTCCGATGGCTGCGCAGCAGGGGCGCACCCGAACATCGCGCTTGCAGCGGCAAGCGCACCCGTTGCCGCTGCACCAGTCAGAAACGCACGGCGATTGATCGTTGTCTTCTCTTCGATACCCATGTTCACTCCTTGTCTCTAGCGATTCCCTCGCAATGACGGAGTATCCCCATGGGATGCGCGTTGAGCCATAAACGCAACGTTTGTTTTTGGCGTTACCGCATAAACGCTCTTTGTTTTTCCTGATCAGAAAAAAGCTTTGCTATGATTACACGAAAACATGCAGCGTTTTTTACCGCCTGCTTTGCGCCTACTGCGCACAAACTAGCACGGGATCGAGCACCGCCATGGCTTTTCGCTCAAGCGACAAAGCATCGCCTTCCTCGTCGTATCCGAGCAGAGCAGAATCGTAATGCTGGAAAAACACCGAGACGAGAACATCGGCGACGGCGAACGTATCGGCGCCCGAAACCACGTCCCCGCTTTCGACGCCCCCTTTGAGCACCCGCTCGAACGCGCTTCTTATCGCAGCGCGATTCTTCGATACGCGGGCAAACGACTCCGGAGAAGCGTATACGGCCGACCGATAGGCAAGATACAGCTCGGCGGAACGATTCGCAGGGCCCCCGCCGTCGATCGCCGCGAAAAGCTTCATGCCGTTTTCCATGCCTCTCGCGAAGAGGGTTACGATCCTGTCCCGACAGCCCATGTTGGCAGGCAGCTCGCTTGCCGCCTCCTCGAACCCGAACACGCTCTCGTCTGCCGAGCAGAGGAGCAGGGAGCTCTTCGATGGGTAATGTCGATAGAGGGTGCCTGTCGATACGTGGGCTCTTTTCGCGATATCGATCAACGATGTTTCACCGTACCCCTTTTCGGCAAACAGCTCCTGCGCGATATCGTAGATCTTTCTCCTCGTTTTCGCGCTGCATTTGTACTCGCCCATCGTGTCCCTTCCTTGCGCACACGCGCATCGCGTAAGCTCAAGCATGCGATGCGGATAACCGATCCCGTTCGCATTGTACCAATCCCCATACCACAATAAACGCAGAACAGAGGCCTTTTATGACTATTTCACTAACGGTTACAGGCCTTCGAGGCAAACCTGTACCGCTCCAGGTTTCTGCCGAAAACCCGCAGCCGGCAAAAGCTCGCGCCCTGCAGGATACCGACGGCAGAGCGGGGCGAGACGCAGCAACCCCCGCTTTGCGCGGGGGTTGCTGCATGTGGTCTCATGAGAGCCGCCTCTATACGCGAGCGATCCGACGAGGGAGGGAAAAGGGCTGTCGAACCCGCTCGATACGCGGATGAGCCGAATAATCGGGCACGCGCACGGCAACAAGCCGGGCTACTCCCCCGCCGCGGCTTTCGTACCGGCGAGGCGACCGAACACGAGCGCCGTCGCCAAGCTGATGCCCGCCTCGGTTACGGGGTACTCGACCTTGTAGCGGTTGCCCATCGTGTTGCCGGCAACGTAGAGGCCGGGGATCGGCTCCATGTTGTCGTCAAGCGCATGGCACTCGGCATCGGTATCGAGGCCGCCCATGCACACGAGCATGCCGGCATCGCCGAACTCGCACGCATAGAACGGACCGGTCTCGACGGGGAACAGACGACGCGGATCTTTTCCGAAATCCTCATCGACGCCCTTCGCACACAGCTCGTTGTAGCGATTGATCGACGCGAGAGCGGTTTCCTTCGGCAGGCCCATCATCTCGACGAGTTCCTCGATCGTATCGGCTTTATGCGTGATGGCCGCTTCGAACATGCTGTCGGTCGTATAGCCTGAGAAGCTCGCGCTCATCTCCTCGCCCACAACCGCCGGCCACTGATCGGCTTCGTTTTCGGGAATGTAGTAGTTCACATAGCCGTGACCGGTTCCCTGCACCGAAAGCTGCTCGGGCCACTTCGAGTCGATGATCTGCCATGCGCGCATTTCGGGCTGGGTGCTCAACTGGTCCATGATGTTCTGTCCGGGGATATCCTCGTTCATGAAGCGCTCGCCGCGCACGTTGAGCTGCAAAAACGCATCAACGCCGAGCGCCGCGCCCATATGATGGGTCATCGGAGCGAGCGGGCCCTTCTCCATATGCCCGCCGGCCCACATGCCCATGCGATGGCCGTCGCCGGTGTTGGCAACATCGCCCTTTACGTCGAGGTTGGGATAGAACGGCGCGATGCCCTCGACCCACGGCACGTAGTAGTCGAGCATTTCGGGGTTGCCGGAAATGTCGCCGCAGCACAGGATTACGCCCTTGGAGGCATCGATCTGCGTATAGTCGCCGCCCTTGTCGTGTACGTAGGCGCCCGTCACGCGACCGGAATCGTCGGTGATGAGCTGCTCGGCGAACATGCCGAACAGAAGCTCGGCACCGTTAGCCTCGGCGATCTGCTGGCACGACTCGAGGCACCAGCCCACGCTCGGCTCGGTGGTCACCGAACCGTTGAAGAACGGGAACAGCTCTTTGGAGCGGTCGTAGCCTTCGAGAACCGGATAGCACTTCGGCCGGATGACGTTCTCCTTTTCGCCGCTTGCGGGCGTTGCCGACGTAGGTACGACTTCGTAGTCGGATTCAGAGATAAGCCAGTCGAAATCCTCGCCCGAATGATCGTACCAATACGACAGAAGCGATGCATGCGGACGGAACGTCATATCCTTCATAAGCTGGTTGACGACTTCTTCTTTGCTCGCAAGCTCCATGCCGAGATCCTGCTGTATCTTCGAGCCGTAGATGCCGAAATCGCCCGAAAGCCCGATGGTTCCGATCTGCGCCTGCTTCTCGATACCGATCACTTTGGCACCGGCCTCGGAAGCCGCGCGCGCAGCGACGATTCCCGAGATGCCCAAGCCGATCACGAGCACATCGCAGCTCTTGGTTTCCAAGACATCGGAGGGAACCTCGGGCTTGGCCATAAACGCCGGCTCGCCCGACGGCGACGAAGTCGCCTGGCCAGCCGACTGACCGGAAGGCTCCTTCGTTTCGGCACCCGAGCCCGGCGCGCAGCCGACGAGGCCCGCAGCCCCCGCCGCTACCGCAGCGGTCGCTCCCAAGCCCAAAAACGCACGACGGCTCAAACCCTGCTTGATTTCGTTCATTGCATTCCTCTCTCCTTCAATGCCGAGCTTTTCCCTTGATCTTGATCTGCGCCGATCCGATCCTCCCGATCGACAGCGCACTCGGCAAACTCCAATGCTCAAGCAATCCTATGGGCAGAGAAATACCGACGCCACACCCGCGAATGATGAAATCGAGGGGAAAGTAAGCTATCATCATTCTCACCCGTGACGGGTGGGATGAGCCCACCATGGATTTCAACGGGATCTTTGCCGTACGGTTTGGGGGCTGCCGCATAACACGATGGGTTCGATAGCCAGTCATATACGCGATTCTATCAAGGGCACGAAGCCATTCCATATCGGCTTTGCGCTGTACCTGGCGTTCAGCTTCTCCTATCTGCATGACGTCATGCCGCTCATGGGCGAAGCTCATCTGTCCGGCTTTGCCCCCGCAAGCTATCTCGGGGTGTTCTTCGCCGTGAAGGTTCTCGTCTTTGCCGGATGCGCCGTCCTCGTCTACAGAAACCCGCGCTTTACGGCAACCAGCACGCTTTCGATATGCGCAGCACTGCTCCTCGTGATCGGAATCGCCCTCTCGACCATCATCCTCAGGATGAGCGGATTCAGCTTCGGACCATCGGAAAGCACGCTTTTGCTCGCCATCGCCGCCTGTCTGCTCGGCGTCGGCGATGCGCTCATGCTCTTGCTGTGGGGTCGATTCTGCGGAACGCTTTCGCTGCGCGCCGCATACCTGTTCGTGCTTTCCTCCTACATCGTATCGCTTTTGTTTTACGCGCTCTTCGTCGAGCTTCCCCCGCTTGCGATACTCGTCATCGCCATCGTCGGAATAGCCGTCGTGCCGATCATGCTCAAAAAGAGCATGGATGCCCGCACCGTCGAAACCGCCGATGCGGACCGGCCCTCTCTTCGCAAGGCGCTGGGATCCCTCTGGCGCCCGGTGTTCATCACGGCCACCTTCGCGTTCATGAGCAATCTCACGCTGTTCGTTTCGGGACAGCAATCGGTCAACGTCGACGAAGCGCGACTGACCTCGACCATCGTTACGCTGCTCGTCGTGATCGCCATGATCCTGCCGGCAATCCTGTTTCCCCGACGCGTGAACATCGCCATCGCCTACCGCATCGCCCTACCCATTGCCGCAGGCGGGTTTCTCCTACTCGCGTTCTTCTGGAACAGCGGCGGTGGCGTTGCCAACTCCATGGTTGCGATGGGATGGCTCATCTCGGACGTCATTTCATGGTGCATCATCGCAAACGTCGTGCACCAGACGAAGCTTCCGGCATTCGTCCTTTACGGCGCGAGCGAAGCGGCGATAGCGCTCGCCTCGCTTCTCGGTGTGGCGATCGGCTATACGTTTTCGGGATTCATCGAAACGGGCGGCGTTGCCATCATGGCGCTTGCCCTCGTAGCCGTGTACCTGCTTTCCACCGTCGTGCTGTTCGTACTCAAAGATCGAAGCATCGCCGATTATTCGGCGGGCACCGCCGGGGACGACGCGAAAACCG
Organism: Raoultibacter timonensis; assembly: GCF_900240215.1. GTDB lineage: Bacteria > Actinomycetota > Coriobacteriia > Coriobacteriales > Eggerthellaceae > Raoultibacter > Raoultibacter timonensis. The sequence goes on from NZ_LT964679.1 coordinate 2,529,505, forward strand.
GAAAGGCCTTGGAGCTGACGATGCCCAACGGCGACGATCGATTCGAGTGGCGATGCAGAAACCTCGCGGAGCAAGCGCAGCTCACGCCCCGGGAAAGCGATATCCTCGCATGTCTGGCGCAAGGGCGCTCGACTCAGTACATGGCCGAGAAGTTCACCCTTTCGGAAAATACCGTGAAATCGCACGTGAGGAACGTCTACCAGAAGCTCGGTGTCCACTCGAAGCAAGACGTCATCGATATCATCAACGAAGATCCGAAGCCTTAAAGCGCGAGACGCGTCCGGCAAAGAGCATCATTGCCCGAAGCGCATTTACACCACGTAGATCCATCGCACCGCATCGCTGTCATCGAGGACGTATTCGGTGCAGGCAACGCTCGGAAACGACCCGTTGACCGAGTACGTCCATCCGCTTGATGGGCCGTAGCGGGAATCGCGCTCCGACAGTCCGCCTATGGACGAAACGTAACCGCCCGAAGCGGCGACCGGAAGCCCCGTTGCGCAAAGCGCATCGTAGGCGGTCGCCCCCTGCGGAAACGTGGGGTTCGCGCCGCCAAAAACAGATCCGTCGGCATTTTCGCTCGATACCGATACCGAAACCGTTACGGTTGCAGGTGCTTGGTTTTGCGCTGCGCTCTGCCCGGAACCGCCACCCGGGCCGTCGCTCGCGGACTCGGCGGACGATTCCCCCAAGCCGTCCGCCGAGCCGACGGAGCCCGCCGCGGGCGGCGAACCATACCCCGCCTCGCCGCCGAGCCCGTCCGGAACCGAAGCGGAATCGCTTGGCTCCGCTTCGGTTTCGTCGGCACCGTCGAAAGCCGCACCGCCCTCGCCCCGATCCGGCCCATTATCTCCCCTGGATGACAGCGAACCCGACTGCGACGAGCCTGCCGTCGTCTGTAAAAAACCGCCGGTATCGATGCCGCCACTGAGATGCAGCGCAGAAAACCCGGTGAGGCACACCGCCATAATCGCAACGGCGGCGGCCGCCGTTTTCTGCCGCCGCGTACGTGCAGCAAGCGGTCGAGCGTCCGCCCGCTCTGCATCGACCGACCCCCCGTGAGCGTTGCTGCTCCCTTCGGGCTCGGCGTCCGCTCGTTCGGGCAGATCCGCTTGAGGTTCTTCAGGTGCGGGATGAGGAGCAACCGTTACCGCACGGCGCTCCTCGACTCGCGTGTTGTCAACAGCCATGATGACTACCGCAGCATCTGCCTGCGGCGGGGCCATAGCGAGTAGACGAGGACGCCGCCGAGAGCCGCAAGCCCCACGGCAACGCCTACGACAGCCAACCAGTTCAGTCCGCTGTCGGGGAAGGTCGCCTCATCGGCCCGCCCATCCGTCCCGCCTTCTACCGTCGTCGTACCGTCCGTCGGGTTCCTCTCCGAAGCGGACCCGACAGGCTTCTCCTTGTCCGCAGGTTCCCCAGAAAAAGACGATCCGAACGGTAGCGCCGCCCCAGCCTCGAGCAAGGCGTTGAAACCGATCGCACCGCTTTCGTTGCCCGAACCGCCCTGGTTATCGCCGGAGCCGTTTGGAGAGGTCGGCTCTGCGGGGTCGGTCGGCTTCGGATCGCCCGGATCGCCCGAAGTCGACCTCAACGCGAAAAGCGTCCCCGAATCGTTCGTGTAGTACAGCGTTCCGTCGGGACCGCATACGATCGAAGAAATGCAGTAATCCTGGCTGCCCTCATCGGGAACGAAGAATTCGCGGCACGTTTCATCGCCGACCTTGTACAGATACACGCCGCCGGGCTTGCGATTACTCGTGAAGTACACGTACGTGCCGCCATCGCGCACCGAGACGAGCGGTGCGCACTGCACCGACGGATCCGTTGAACCCGAGGTTGCCGTCAATCCCGATACGGTCGAGAGAACCGACCATTCATCCAAGCCGATAACCGAAAGCGAACCGGTTCCATCATCGGCCAGCCCGCCGACAAACAGCATGCCGTTGCCGATCGTCGGCGTCGATGTGCTGCTCTGCGCAAACCGCAGGCCCTCGCCCGTTTGAACCAACTGCACCGCAAAATCCTCGCCGACAGAACGTGCGGAAGCGCCCGCGTCTCTGAGGGCAAGGCGGTAGAGAACGCCGCCCTTCGACACGGCGTATATCGTATCCCCGTCGACGATCAGCGAAGATCGGATGCCGGCCGCATCGACGTGAACCGAGGACACCCGCTGTTTCAGATCCGCCGTGTAAGCCGTCACGTTGCCGGCATCGTCGGGCACGATAAAGTAATCGCCCACCTTGACGCCGCCCGTCCAGTAATATCCCGCCGACTCGTTCACCGCTTTGCCGATTCGGTCGCCCGTATACAGATCGTAGCAGTACAGCGTGCCTTTGGTCGCTCGATCATCCCCCGAGGAAAGCTCGTCGACCGTTGATGCGTACACGCACCCGTCGGCTATCGTCAGCGTAGATACCGACTGGGAACCCTGCGTGGGAACCGTCGCCCACATCGTGTTGCGCGTAGCGGCAGAAAGCGCTTGCAGGTACCCGCCGGAAAGCGGTATCACGATGATGCCGTCGGCATAGGCAGGGCGACAGGTCGCATCCATGGTGGTTGCAAGCTCGACGGTATCGACCGCATTGTTCGTTGCGGGGTCGATAACCGATAAGCGCGCCTTGCTCCAGCGGGCCTTTCCCGTGTTCGGATCGATGGTCTTCGACCCCGATACGATGTAGAGCATACCGCCGATGATGAGAGGATCGGAGGCGAACGCCTCGGCACCCGCCCTGCGCTCCGCTTCGGTCAAGAGCGAATGCGATTTTGATTCCACGACCCCAACCGGCGTCTCGACGTTTTCGACAAGCGCGCCCGAACCACCGTTGGCGTGTCCCGACCACGCCGATTCGAGATCGGGATGCGCTGCATTCGGATCTGCATCGACGGCATCGGGATCGGCTTCGTACGAACCGGTACTGTCGAGATAGCGAAGCTCGACGAGGTCGCCGTCGCGCACCTCGTAGGCCCGCGTGCCGACATCCGCATACACGCCGTTGATGAAGAACGCCCAATAGCTGTTCTTCACGCTTCCTTGGCGCACCGTCGTGAGCGTCCGGCCTTCGGGCGTGGTAATGCTATACGGGTTGAGCCCGCTTCCCGTCGTATAGTCGAAACCGTTTTCGTCGAGCAGCCGGGCAAAGCAATCCCAAGCAGTTATGTTCTGGCCCTTTTCGACGGTAACCCTGCTGCGAGGTACCCACGTTTCCGACAGGTACGATCCGTCGGCATCGTGCCCTGTCGCCCCGGTTATGGAAGCGGAAACGTTCAGCGTATCCTTGTCGCCCGCAGGATCATCCTGCCCGCTCGCACCAAGAACGGTGAACGTATGCGATACCGGCTGCCGATACAAACTCGCGAGCTTCGCCTTGAGTTCATCGGAAACAGAGGGATCGTCCTTGTAGAGTTCGTAGTATTTACCGTATTCCTCGCTCGTCAGCACACTCGTGACGGTAACTTCGGTATTGTACGCAGGCTGCGAAACAAGCAGGTTCTCATGGGAAACGGTCGATGCGTCCGACGAGCGGAAGCATCGCCACATCTGCGAGTCGTACCAGCCGTCAAGCTCGTCGGGTACGATGCCGTGATCGGCGGTATCGGCACGATCGCGTACCCAAACCAGATCGCCCGTCGCTTCGTCGCGGTAAACCTCTAGGAACGATTCCATGTTCTTCGCTATGGAGCCGATGCTCGTGTTCTCGCCTTTGATCCCATCCGCATACGATGCTTTCACGTCTTCCATAAGCACGATCTCGGCGTCGACATCGGCAAGGTCGAGCGCCCTTACCGTCAAATCGATCGCGATAGACGCCTTAACGGTAGTTTTATCTTTGCGGGCAAGCGTAACCGTAAGCGTTACGTCGCGATCTTGCCCGTCAATCGGGCGGTAAATGTATGCCCGGTAGCCGTTTACCTTGACAACGTTCTCATCCGAGCTCGCCACCGATACCGACAGCTCATGCGCCTCGACAAACAGATCGCGTGGAATCGGCAGCTGGACATCACCGTCCACCGCCGCAGGGTCGATCGGTTCGCCGGTGGCGAAATCGGTGAGCTTGCCGATGGTGTAGCTCTTCTCGAGCAACATCTTGAGGTCGTTCGAGGTAAGGCTGCTGACATCGATGAACTTTTTGACGATGCAATCAAACGATTTCTCGGACGTAATGAGCGAGCCGTCGGCATCGGCGAACGCAGGCGCAAAAACCGCCGTGATGGTTACAGGAGCATCCTCGGCGAGCTTTTTGCGCTCCAGCTGATTCACCAACGCATAGGGATCGTCGGTGATCTCAACGAGCGATTCCTTCGATGATTCCCAGGCAACGTTTGCCCAACCCGCCGATGTCGGCAGATCCTGCGTGAACTTCGTCACCTCATCGAGTCCCGTATCGACCTTGTTCAGGTAATCCGCCAGCTCAACTTGAGGCTGGATATCGTGCGCGATGGCATCGCGCACACGCGCACGATCCCAGCCGATCTTCACCACGCCATTGCCTCCGGGGACAAACGCGATCGAGTCACCGTTTTTCGACAGAGAGAACGACACGACCGCGCTGCCGTAGCGCTGATCGCCTTTCCCTACCGAAGACGGGTCGGCATAGTACCACCCGGTTATGACGCCATCGGCTGCAACGATATTCTCGTCGCTAGTCGAGGCAAGCGAAACGGATACGCCCTCGAAGCCCAGATCGGCGATCTTCTTCTCGATCATAACCGCAAGGCTGGTATCCTCATCGGAGTTAGGCACGGGAACGTATCCGATGAGTGCGTTCGCCACAGCTTCGAGCGAATCGGGCGCATGGATCGCAAACGTCCGCTCAACGGCGTTGCCCTCGCCTATCCCCGCCGCCGTCAGGCGAACGTAGCTGTCCGCCGCATCTTCGGGAACCGCGTAGCTCGCACCGGCTGCACCAGCGATAGGCGCGAAGGGGCCGTCCTCGGATGAGGAGCTCTCCCACGTATAGGTGAGATTATCGGCGACGGCGCGGCCATCCTCGTCGAGCACCGTTGCCGCAACCGCATCGCCTGCAACAACGTAATCGATCGCCTTGCCGTTAGCCGCAAGATCGATCGATGCAAGCTGCGGAATCGCCTTGATGGGGCCGAACGCGCTTGACGCTTTGACCCAACTTTCGATATTGGCGTCAGCTCGCACGCGAATGTACTTGCCGGCATAGGCTTCATCGACCGTATACGAATCCAACCCGCGACCCGACGCCCCGGGAATGTCTGACCACGTCGCTCCGTATCCATCCGAATCGGCATACTGCCACGTGAATACTGCATCATCTTTGCCGATGGCGATTTTCGAAACGTTTTCGGCATTGCGCCCGTAAGCTTGGGCCGTCAACGTCGTGCCAGCATATGCACCGATCGTATCGGTGAGCCTTACCTCGTCGATAAGCCATGAACCCCGAGGAGCGACGGCATAGCCAGTTGTTTTCTGCTTCGAAGTCGAGCCGGTTGCCGCCGTTACACGAAGAAAGTATCCCACCAGGTCTTCAGTGAGTTCGAGCGTCGCATCCGTCGCCCCGTCGATAACTTCGAACGGGCCTGTTTTCGAGGTTGATTTTTCCCAAGTATAGATCGGTTCTGCCGTACTCGGATAGACGCGCGCTTCAAGAGTCGAGCCTCCCATAAGGTATTGGACGCCGCCGTTCGTAAAATCTACCGAAGCGACCTTCACCGTACCTGCAACCTGCGCCAGGTAATAGGCGCTTGTTGGACCGGTGAGCGTCGTCTTGTCGTCGCTCACTTGGACGAGCAAGTACTCTCCATCATGCGCTTTTGCAAAATCCGAATCGATGGTGAGGCTCTGGGACGTCGCCCCGTCGATGGGTGCGTAGTCGGCAAGCTTGACGCTTTTCGTCGCACCCGAATACCACTGATAGGTAAACGCAGCGTCCACGCAGTACTCATCGTAGTCGTAGTGATTCGCCCAGAGAGTGGTTCCCGCCTGCACATCGCCTTTCGCCTGATCCGACTCATAGCCCCATCCGCTGCCCTTGCTTTTTTCGATCCAGATGCACCCATCGGAATCCAGCGCAGACGCCGCCCGCACATGCATAGCATTCGCATCCGACGCGCTTGCTTCAACGTCAGGAGTCGCCGAAGGCGCTAAAGGTGCTGAAGGTGCCACGCTATCGTCGGATCTTCCGCCTGCCAACCCCTCTTCGCTGTCGAGACCCGCCCGATTATCGGAATCGGGCGCAAAGCCTGCGTTTTCCTCGGCATCCGCCCGGCTGGCACCCGCTTGGCTGGCATCCGATTGGCTGGCACCCGCCTGGCTCGCGCCCGCCCCTAAATCGGCGGAGGAGCCTTGTCCGCTCGCATCGCCAGAGACGTCGCCCCCCGAACCGCTTTCCGAGGTCGAAGGACCCCCCGATGAAGCTCCATCTTCGTTTCCGCTTGCGCCCTCGCCGCCATAGTTTGAAGCAGCCGCTGGGTCAGCAGCCGCAAATCCCGAAAGCGCACCATCCGCCGACGCCCTCTCGCCATCTTCGGCCCACGCCGCACTCGGCACGAGCGACAGCGTTAAAACGCAGGTTAAAAACAGGTTGAACATCTTTTTGAACAGGGTTTTTTCTCGCTGCAGCGCCAAAGCGCCGTCAGGCGATCCGCTGACGCTCTGCAAGCTGTCAGCATGCGCGCGGAAGCACGCAGAAATGGGGCCGATCATAGTCGGTACCTCTCTTCCAGGGCTCAATGCGATGGATGGGTATTCCGACTTCGCCTCATCTGAGCGGACCGCACGCCTGCAGTTCATCCGCTCATCAGCGTTTACGGTTACTGGTATAGCGCAGGATTCTCACCCGCATTTCCCCAAGTGCATCCCTCTCGAGGGCACCCGCGCCGCGCCCGGCGCAACCATCAATGCCAATATAATTGTTAGGCGCATGGTACCACGTTTTGCACGAGGGACGGCTCCGCATACCCTCAAAGACCGCTTCCGCAGCCTAAGTCCCGATCGGAACGCCGTCGGACCGGCGAAGACCGAAGCTGGAAGCAATCCGATGTCCGCGAAGGCCCTCCGTGCGACGTTTTTTTATCGCATTCGTTATCGTTCTTGATTGCGACCTGCAGTTTTGCAGGCAGAAACGATGCAGACACGTTGTTTTTTGTCGCACGAAGGCGGTTGGCGGACATCGCATCCGCCCGAAGGCTCGCCCGACAAGCGCGGCAACCTTAGCAGCTGGCGATTGGCGGTTCGCGATTGGCGGCCGGCAGTCAGCAGTCAACGGTTGGCGGCTCGCGGTTGGCGGCTCGCGGTTGGCGGCTCACGGTTGGCAAGCAAAGCGAGGCGCGACCAGCGAGAGCGAACACCGGCTTACCGTGCTGTCTTAACCGCGCCCTTCTCGCAGCGGTTGCCCCAAGCATCGATGATCTCGCCATCGCGGTACACGCAGATGATCTCGCAGTGGTTCGTGCATTTGCCGCACTCGATCTCGCGCGTCTTGAACTCGAATTCGGCCACATCGAAATCGAACGGTTTCGTCGCTGCCGTCGGAGCAGCGTCGGCGGCGAGCAGTGCGGCTCCGAACGCGCCCATGAGGTGGCCGTCCGCATCCACGAGCACCTCCATGCCGAGCGCGTCCTCGAACGCCCGCACCACGCCGGCGTTTTTACTCACACCGCCCTGGAACACCACGGGCGCTGCAACCTTCTTCCCCTTGCCGACGTTGTTGAGGTAGTTCGATGCGACCGCTTTGCACAGCCCCGCAACGATATCCTCGCGCGAGTACCCCATCTGGATCTTGTGCACCAAGTCCGATTCCGCGAACACCGTACAGCGCGCAGCGATGTTGGCCGGGCGCTTCGATGCGAGCGCGATGTCACCGAACTGTTCGACCTCGAGGCCGAGGCGGTGGGCTTGGCTTGAAAGGAAGGCACCCGTTCCCGCAGCGCACAGCGTGTTCATCGCGTAGTCCACCGCGATGCCGCCCTCGACGCAGATGATCTTGGAATCCTGCCCGCCGATCTCGAAGATGGTGCGCACGTCGGGATGGAGGTAGGTCGTGCCCACCGCATGCGTGGTGATCTCGTTTTTCACCACGGCGGCATCGGTCATGGCACCGACGAGCCGCCGGGCGCTGCCCGTGGTCCCCACCGCCTGAACCTGCACCGCCCCATGGTCGATTTGGCTTCCCAGATCCTCGATCACGCGGCGCGCGGCCTGCATGGGATTGCCTTCGGTCCACAGGTACGATCGGGCGACGATCGTTCGATCTTCATCGATGACGACGCCTTTCGTAGAAATCGAGCCGGTATCGATACCGAGATACGCTTCGGTCACAGGAGAACCTTCTTCCTTCGTGCAATCATGTCGTAAAACGCCTCGAGACGCGTATCGAGCCCCGTATCGCTCGTTTGAGAGTCGTAGCTCAAAAACAGCATCGGAACCGAAGCTTCGCGGCTGATGCGCTGCAATACGGGAACGCAGTCGATCTCGGGCGTGCACCCCGACGATTTCAGGTGAACGACGCCGTCGAACCCCTCGTCAACGTAGCGCTTCGCCGCAGCGATGGTCATGCTGGACGTCGGCCCCATGTCGAACTTCACATAGTCGGAAATGCCGGCGCGCAGGTTCTTCTCGTTGTAGCGGAGATTGCGGTTGGTCATGTTGAGCATGCGGTGCAACTCGACCCCCATGGTCAGAAGCTTGCGCTCTACACCGAGGTTGCTCGTCGCATCGGCTGCCGTAAAATACTCTCCGACGATGCCCACCCGCACAGGATCGACGGGTTTCGCGGTCGGCAGCGCCTTCATAGCCTCGAGGCCGTTTCGCTGCGCATCGGCGATATCGCGCTCGGTTACCGCGGCTCGCATTGCGCCATGATAGGCTGAAAGAGCCCGATCGAACGACCCCGCCTCGACCTCGAATCCCGCATTGGCCAGGTAGTAGTCGTTCGCTTCGTCAAGGCATTCGATCATCTTGAATACCGCAAGCATGCCGCGCACACCGTGCGGAACCGACAGGTCGGGGTTGACCTTCTTCTTGCACACGCCGATGTAGTCGGCCAAAGGCTTGCCCGTCAACGTGGCGAAGTTGAGCATCTCGAACTCGTAGCCCATATCGCGCAGGATCGATTCTTGCAACTCGCCGTAGTATCCGAGCCTGCAAGGCCCTGCGAACTGCACGATCACATCGGCGCCCGATTCAAGCGCATCGATGAAATCGCCGAGGATGTGCTTGAAGGGTGCGCAGACGAAATCGTTGCTGTTGAGCGTACCCCGTTCGAGGGTGCGCTTGGTCGGCTCGGGCAGTGAGACGAAATCGGCATCGAGCACCTGTTCGACGAAGTACTTGAACGCGATATCGTAGTAACTGTAGCGGAAGAACGCGACGCGCGTGCGCGCATGGCGATCCTTCTTCTTGCGCTTGCGCGGCTCGACGAGCTTTGGTGGGCGCAGCTTATCGAGCTGCAGCCAGATGCGCGCATTGCGGACGTCGGCGTCGCCGTCGCGCACCGATCCGACGGCATCCTCGCGCGATTCGCGGCGACCGCCAGATGCAAACGAAGCGCCTCCTTGTCGGCCATCGTCCAGGCCGATGCCGCCCTTTTCGCCATCGGCCGCCGAGGAGTCGCCTTCCGTGTCGGCTATAGGGGTGCCTCCCAGGTCGCCTTCCGCGTCGGCCATAAGGACATCGCCTCTCGCATCGCCTTTCGTGCCGCACCCCGTCCCGCCTTCCGTATCGGCTATGCTGGCCGCAAGGTCTGAGGAAGCGCCGCTTTGCTCGTCGTCAGCCATGGAGATACCCTCCCCTCTGCTGATAGCGCAAAATATCGATGAAGCTCTCGATGCGCGTTTCGAGTCCGGCGGTACCGCTTTGCGCATCGACGATAAGCGAAAGGATCGGCTTTCCCTGAATGCAACGGGCTACGGCATCGTTGGTCATGGAGTCGGGTCCGCAGGGAAACGCGCTCACAAGGACGATCCCGTCCACATGGGCATGCAAAAGCGTGACCGATCCCACCAGCTCGCGGTTGACGATCCACGGAAGCGTTTCGGAGAATTCGAAGCTTTCGTGCAGCGCCTTCCCGTGATCGGTTTGATCGGCATACAGAACGCTCGCGCCCATGCTTTCGAGCACATCGACAACGCCGCCGTTCACAAACGGGTCATGGGCAACGTATGGATGGGCGACGAGCAGAATCGCAAGCGGCGCCTCGTGCCGCACCTGCGACGGTCGGGCGGCAACCAGCTGCCCGTCAATCGGCGGCTCCATCGACGGCGCGCCCGACCGCGGAGCCGAAGCGGGCGCTTGCTCAACCGTTCGATCCCGATCGGGTTTTTGGTCTTGCGCATGCTTGCGCTCTTGATCCAACCTCGCCATCAGGCGCTCCTGGGCGCGGGCGGCAACGCGATCGGCGCGCTGCTGAGCGGAAAAGGCAGCCCGATAGGCCCGTTTCGCATCGGCGGCACTCACCCCGAACCGCTGCCCAAGGGCGATAAACGCGCTCTTCTCATCGATTTTCTCTTCGGTTTCGTTGACCAGAAGGGACACGATGCGCAGCTCCCTATCGTAAAACGTGTTCGCCACCAGATCGGGAAGCGACTGGTACTTCGTGCAGAAGCCCTTGCGGTGCCCCTTGTTCGCCAAACTGGGAACGAACACCGCATCGCACGCACCGATGAGGCTTTGCACGTGCCCGAGATAGAGCTTCGAGGCCAGGCAGCACTCGTCGACCGAAATGCGCTCCCCTGCATCGAACGTATCCTTATCGGAGATGTCGCTCACCACCACCTCGCGGCCGAGCTGCTCGAAGAACGTCGTCCACAAAACGCCGTACCGATAGTACAGCAGAGCGCGGGGAATGCCGACGCGCACGATATCGGCGCAATCGGTTCGCGACAGCAGAGCCGCAACCGTAGAAGCGGCAGCCTTACGGGCTGCCTTCGTCGGGACGGCAAGCAGCATTTGGCTATCCGCCGAGGAGTCTGTCTGAGTCATGTTTTCCTCAACGTTTTTCGATCATCGTTTCACTGTTTTAAATTCAGATCAGAATAGACAGTATACGCAAATCGGACACTTCTTCTGAACTTCCCATAGGAAAACCAGCCATTGCAAATGATTGGTCGCTAGCATGGGTTGCACCGAAAGGCAAGCAAACGTCCGCTATTGATAGCCATCGTCCATCGTATCATCGAGCACCAATTTCATAAGCTCATCCTTTGATCGAACGCCTACCTTGGTATAGATGTGATGAATGTGCGTATCGACGGTTCCTTTGGAGATGTAGAGCTCTTCTCTGATGTATGTCCTGCTTCTCCCTTGGATCAATAGCAACAACACGTCCTGCTCTCTCGCTGAAAGCCCGTATCGTTCGCACGCGAGTTTGCACTTGTCTGCCAAAGCGGCAGAATCATCAACTCTCTCAGATTTATTACCGGCCATTCTGTCATCGAACTCGGTGGATAGCGGAGCCTCCACCATGAATCTCCCATCCAAAGATGCAGAGACGATGAACACGAATACCACGAGCGCAGTAATCATTATCGCAGTGTATTCAAGCTGGCCAAAATAGTATTGCGTTATCTGCCACAGAAAAGGACCCGCCATTCCCCCAACAGCTTCGATAGCGAATCCGATGCTCGCAATGACCAGCGACCAATGGGGCAAACGCTGCGCGGTATGGACGAAGAACAGTTTAGCCATCAAATCGAATGCGATGTTCGTCGCCGCCAAACATAGATATGCTGAAAACATCGAATATGTCCCCGGAAAAATACTCAGCGCTATCCCGAGAACCATAACCGGAAGAGCCCATCGATATAGGGTCGGAAGTCCAAACCGACTCGTAGTCCTCAGCGAATACCACGTAATCGCTAAAGCCGAAAAGCGGCTCCTAAAAAGGCTACTATGAGCAGTTCAAATTCCTGAAAGCCCTGGGAGAGAAACGCGTTCCACACAAAAGAGATGATTACGAAAATGCATCCGAGACTGATGAACATCCTCATTACCTGGCTACATTGCCTTTTCGTCCACCCCTCATCGAAGCCCGCACTCCCAGATGCCCCGAAGCCGCTGCCCCTGCTTCCCAGCTTACCGATTCTCTCCCCCTTGCTTTCGCTACGGTCAGCCAACGCCGCAGAGTCAGAAACCTCAGAAGCCAATGCTCGAAAACAAAGAAACGACCCCACGGGCAGCAACGCAATCAGGCAATACAGCAATGCTGGAGAAACCACGAAAACCAGCTTCAATACCACAACTGCAAGAAACGTAACGATTAACATGGGCAGCCAACTGAGAAACGCATACTCGACCTCTTCGACTTCTCGTCGCGATAGCACCTCCGCCCAAGCGACCCACGAAAGGCTCTGTCCGGCGCCCGCCAACACTCTGCTTGCCGCCTCTACGACCGTCGCTTCATCGCCTAAAAGATTTGCTGCGCTCGCAAGCAGCGCACCCATGCAAAGAAGGACGCTACCGATCTTCGCAGCCTTAATTCGAGGAAAGCCTTTGGCTGGTTTTCCATACCACGCAATGACCACCAACGACGTACAGAGAATTGAGCCCAGATAGAGGAAATCCTTCACAGCAACGAACTCTGCCGATGAATCCGACTGGCTCAGAAAAAAGAATAGGAAGCCGCAAGTCCACAGAAATCCGTAACCATAGAAGCTAAAACTCAGTTTTTTTGCATGGATCAGCAGCATTATTTCGTGGACGCCTCCCTCGCGGCCTTCGGAAAACAAAGTTGTACTCGATATTGTACACGCCCGAAAACCAGCACATCACTAACAGCCGCCGCTCTAATCAGCCTAAACCTAAAATCAATGATTTTACCTGATAGCCGTTTTCCCAATCCGATCAATTCCATCGATGCGCACATCCCCCTCGCCCCCATCATCTATCGACATTAGCAGCCAACCGAGGGAATCGGAGGATTCATGAATATCACACGGAGAAAGTTCATCGCTGGAGCAGCTACGGCAGGTGCGGCAATCACGCTGACGGGGATAACAGGCTGCTCAAGCGGTAATGGCGCACAGGCAGACGGTTCGATCACGGAAGAAACATCAGACGAAATTGCCGCCACAGCCACGAAGGAGGCCGACATAGTCATCGTCGGTGCGGGTATGTCTGGACTTACGGCAGCAGTATCAGCATCAGAAGGAAACAGTACCGTTATTCTTTTGGAAGCCAATTCTGTTGTTGGAGGAAACGGGCAAGGGACTGAAGGTATTTTTGCTTGCGGATCGTCCCTACAAAAGGAATTGGGAATAGACTTCTCTTTCGAAGACGTCATCACAAAGGAACTCGAGTTCTTCAACCACAGAACGAATGCCCTCTTCTGGAAAGACATGGTTTCCGCATCTGCCGACAACATCGATTGGCTTATGAAGCAGGGGGTAAAATTCGGAGCGGTCGATAACTATCGAGGCCAAGGGCACCTTGATGGATTTCATTGGTATGCCGATGAAGATCCGTATAACTTCATCACTCCCATGCTGGAATCTGCCGAAAAGCAAGGTGTTGAAATACTTCTCGAAACAAGGGGTCGAAAACTGATCATGGAGGATGGTTCGGTTGCAGGCATATATGCCGAAACAGCTGATGGATCATACATCCAGATCAATTGCAAAGCGGTAATTCTTGCTTCTGGAGGATACGCAGACAACGATGAGCTGCTCGCCGAACTAGGCGTCGACGTAAAGAGCATCGCACGAAAGGGATTCCCTAACCATAACGGAGACGGGCTCGACATGGCGGTTTCAGTCGGAGGAGTCGACACTCGAATGTCGCACTGCATCATGAGAGAGCCGGGCTGCGAAGGCTACGGCTTCGAAACAGCGCTCGGAGCCATGGGGGTTCACAGCGGCGGGCCGTTCATGTTTGTAAATGAAAACGGAAAGCGGTATACCGACGAGAACTGCGCAGCGAAAAACTTTGCTTATGCCGCAAACTGCGTTCTTTCCCAACAGAAATCCTATGCAATCATCAATGAAAAATGCCTTGCTTGGCTCGACGAAAACAGCTCCCCAGGAATAGTTGATGCAGCCGAAGATGCATTATCCATCGGAGCGAAAGCCTACAAAACAAATACGATCGAAGAACTTGCTGACGCCATTGAAGTCGACCCAGAAATACTATCCAGCGAACTCGAAAGATACAACGATCTCTGCGAGAAGGGAAACGATGACGATTTCGCCAAGGATCAATCAATGATGCAAACGATGGATGAAGGACCATACTGGGCATTCAAGCAAGGGCTTTTCTATTTCACGACAATGGGCGGCATACGAACTAATAGACGTTTCGAGGTTGTCGACAAAGACTACAAGCCAATCTCCGGTCTCTGGGCCGTGGGTGCCGATGGATGCGAATTATATAAAGAAACCTATACGGTCATGGTTCCTGCATCAGCAAACGCAAACAACGTCAACTCGGGAAGAACAGCCGCCCAAGAAGCGCTTACTTACTGCAAAACTCTGTAGCAGGCAACGTACTGAAAAGCCTCATAGGAATCACTCGAACTTAATGAACGGCTGGGCCCCCGTCGAAGCGGGGGCCCATTGCCGTCGAGTCCTGCAGAAGCGACCCGTTCTTACTTGATGGCCGTCTCCAACACCGAGAGCACCGAGCCGGAGAGACTCTTCTCGTCGCCGAGTACGTAGGCCCTCTCGACGTCGCCCTTGTTCGGGGCGAGCACCTCGCTCGCGATGAGGTCGACGCCCTCGCCGGCCTCGGGGCAGAGCAGCAGCGGCGAGGCGTTCCTGCCGCCGAGCGACGACGCCACGAGCGCGTCGGTGTACTTGTCGCCGTAGCCGGCGGCTATCGAAACGTTCTTGCAGGTCATACCGTTTTTCAGCGCCCACGCCGCGACGAGGCGCGAGGTCTCGTAGCGGTCGGAGCCCGAGAAGCGCACAGTCTTCGCCACGCCCGAGAGCGCCTTCTCCGTGGCCTTGGAGACGGAGTTCTCCGAACCCATGACGAGCACGGTCTCGAAGCCGCCCGCCTCGATGGCGGCCAGCGCGTCGGCCGAGAGGCNCCCGATACCCAGCGTGAGCTTCGCCTGATCGAGGGTGACGGACTCGACAGGGACAACATCGGGAGTCGCCTTGGTCACGGTGACGAATATGGTTGCCTGGACGCTCGGCAAAGCGGAAGCCTTGGCGGTTATCGTTGCAGTACCTTCGGAAATGCCCGAGATCCTGCCGCCAGCCACTGTGGCTACCGTCTCGTCGGACGTTTCCCAATCGATGCTCTGGAGCGCGCCCGCAGGGGCGATCGTTGCAAGCATGATCTGGCTATCGCCCGTCTCCAGGGAAAGCGTTGCCGGCAATCCCTGAATCGCCAAGGGATCGGGATGCGAGACCGTAATAGTGCAGGTTGCGCTCTTGGTCGAATCTGCAACCGATGTCGCAGTGATGGTCGCTTCGCCAGGGGCGAGCGCGGTTACCGTGCCGGCGCTTACCGTAGCCACGCTCTCGTCGGAACTCTTCCACGTTACCGCCTGGTTGGCTTCCGCGGGCAAAACCGTCGCACTGAGCGTAACGTTAGCGCCGATCTTGACCGTCTTGCTTGTTTCCGAGAGAGCAAGGCCGGCCGGAACGGGGCGCTTGACGGTTACCGTACAGCCACCGGCTACGTTGCCGATCACCGTTTTCGCGGTGATGATAGCCACACCTGCTTTGTGGCCCGTCACGTTGCCCTCGCTATCGACCGAAGCGATAAGCGGTTCAGTCGATTCCCACGTTACCGCCTGATCGGCTTTTTCGGGAGCGACGGTTGCCGCAAGCCTGACGGGCTGAGCCGTTGTGCCGAGGACGATTTCCTGTGTTTTAGGAGTAACCGTGACACCGGTGGCGTCGGGCTTCTTCACCGTGATCTCGCAGACGACTGTGATGGTGGAATCGGCTGCCGACGCAGCGGTTATGGTAGCGGTGCCGACGCCGACGCATGTGACAACACCGTCAGCAACCGTGGCAACCTTTTCGTCGGAGGATTTCCAAGTCACGTTCTTATTGGTCGCATTTGCCGGAGCAACGGTCGCAGCGAGCGCAAGGTCTGCTTCGCCGTCGGAGCCGTCGAGAACGAACGTGTGGTCGGCCTTGTCGAGCGTTATGCCGGTAACGGGCTCTTCAACTACCGAAACGGTGCTGGTTCCCGTAATGCCGCCGTTTTCGGTCGAGGTCGCGGTGATGGTAGCCTTTCCGGCTTTGATGGCCTTAACCACGCCGGTTGAAGCGTCGACGGTAGCGACATCCGTAGCGCTCGAAGACCACGTGACGCCCTGAGATGCCTGGCTCGGCGAAACCGCCGCGCTGAGCGCAACCTCTTCGCCAACCTTCAGCGATTTGGCGTTCGGCGTAACGGCGATCGACTGCGGCACGGGAACCGTCACGGTCATTTCGAACGTGCTGGAAACAGAACTCCGCTCCGCTACCGTAGCGGTGATCGTTGCCGTACCCGCCTTGACGCCGGTCACGACACCCTCGTCCGAAACCGTCGCAACGGCATCATCGGAGCTCGTCCACGTGACGGCGTTGTACTTGTCGAGCAGCGTTTGGCTGCCACTCGCCTTGACCGTTGCAGTAAGCGCCGTTGTCTCGCCTGCATCGACGCTATTCGAGCCGTCGATCTCGACGGAGGTAGGACGGTTCTCCGTCCAACCCGCGTAGATCGAAATCGGACGGGTAACCGGAGTCGTGAATACGTAAGGGGTCGCGCAGGAGGAATCGGAATACCAGCCAGTAAAGGAGTAGCCTGTCTTCGTTTGATCCGAAGGAGCGGTTACTGCCGTACTGTAGTCGACCTGCTCGGTCTGAAGCGGCATACCGCCGATATCCTTGCTGTCGATGAATTTTACTTCAACACCCCAGCGGGCGTACAGCGTCATGTCGCCGACTACTGCGGTTTTCGCGAAATCCCACTTCTCGCCGTCTGTCTTGGCGGTGTACCAGCCCTTGAACGTGTAGCCGGTGCCGCGCGTCGGCGCATCGGCCGGAGCGGTCATCTTATCGCCCTTCGTCACCGTCAGCGGCGTTTTGAGCGAATCAGGAAGGCTGCCGCCAACAGCGTCGAACGCGACGGTCCAGATGCTGAGGTCTTTCCAATGAGCCTTCAGAGCCGTGTTCGCAGTGATCGGCATACTGAAATCGAACGCCGTCTCGGAATCGCCAGCGAACCAGCCGAGGAGCTCGTAACCGGCCTTCTCGACAACCGGAGCAGTGGCCTGCTCACCCGTGCGCACCACCTGGGTGGCAAGAGAAGAGCCAGAAGCGGCCGTGCCGCCGACGGAATCGAACGTCACGCTGAACGCCTGCGTCCACTTGGCGTAGAGCGCGGTATCCGCGCTAACAATCGTCGCGGTGTCATCCTCTGCGAACACGAAAGGAGTCGTGCAAGCAGTATCGGTGAACCAGCCGTCGAACACATAGCCCGCTCGCGTAGGGGCAGCAGGTGCCTCGGCGACGGTTGCGCCTTCGCCAACAGTTGCCGCGTCGGGCAGTCCATCGACGGAATCGTCGCAGTTCTTACTGTAGGTGACCGTTGCCATCCACTTGGCATACAGCGTCGTGTTTTCGACGATGGCCGGAGCCGCACTCACATCGACGTCGGCCGCAAGGTAGAGCTCGGTGCGCCCGACATCCTTGTACCAACCGGCGAATGCGAGGTTTTCCTTGGTCGGAGCCATATAGGCGCCGATGCCTTTGCCCTCCTGCACGGTCTGTGCGGTTACGGCAGAGCCGCCCTGCACGTCGAAGACGACCGCAGCGGTCCACTTCGCATAGACGACCGTGTTGGCGTCCACCACGCTGCCCGAAGTCCACGGGTTGGCGAACGCGCCGTCGTCGGTGAACCATCCGGCGAATGTGAGGTTTTCCTTAGTCGGATCGGCAGGGGCTGTCACTCTGTTCTCGGCGGCGCGGGCGACGGTCGTATTATCGGTGCCGTTGTTGGCAACGAACTCGACCGCTGGATCCCAATGGGCATACAGCGTCGTATTGCCGTCGAACACCTTAACGGAGAGATCGACTTTCTCGCCATCGGTAGCGGCGGTGTACCATCCGGCAAACGACCAGCCGCCGGTCTTCGTAGGATCGGCGGGAGCCGATACCTTCCCGCTGTCATCGGTTGCACCCGCATAGACAGTCGAGCCGCCCTGGGTGTCAAAGGTAATAGTCTTGCCACTCAGCTGCGTCCAGTGGGCGAACAGCATGCGGTTCGCACTGATGGCATTCGAGAAATCCCACGTCGATCCGCCTGAAGCTTCGGTAAACCAACCGTCGAACCGGAATCCAGCACGAGTGGGCTGCTCGGGCGTAGAAGCCGCCTTGCCCTGCAGGATCGATTGATCGACCGGATGGGGTGAACCGCCCTGGGTGTCGAATGACACGGCGGCGAACAGCCTCGCGTATACAGTCCAGCTATTGCCCGTCAGAGGCTCGGCAAAATCCCATGCAACATCTTTGCCGTCAGTTGTTTGATCGTTGCGATACCAATCGGACGTCGACTGGTCGGCATCGAACTTCAGACCCGTCTTGGCTTCGATTGCAGCCTTGTCAGGCTCGTCGAGCGCATAGCCCCGAGAACCCTGCAGCGTATCGATAACGGTTCCATCGGGAGTCTTGAGGGTAACCGTGGTGACCGGCGTCACGTCGATCTCGCACGAAGCGGTGTAGGTCGCTCCCCCGGCTTCGACCGAAGCCGTAACGGTTGCGGTCGTTTTGTTCGAACCGCCCGTCGGGCCCGTGTACTGGCCCAGCGCAGTTACAAGTCCAGTTTCGCTGATGGACGCCATGGGGCTCTGGCTGGCGCTTTCGATTTTCCACGATACGGTCCCCGCGTTCTCAAGACCGACCGCTTCAGCCTTGAGCTGCAGCGTATCGTTCACACCGTCGATTGGCGCAAGCATGGCGATAGTCGTACCGCCCACATTGCCGCCATCCGCATCGGTAAGCGCAAGACCGGAAACGGTGCCGCTCCCGGTAATGCCGCCTGAAATAGAACCTGTATTGTTGATGAGGCCTTCATTGGCGATCGTACCGGCAATCGTCCCCTTGTTGACGAGCTGCCCGTCATAGGCGTTCGTGAACGTCGCATCGGTTTCGGCCGTGATAGTACCGCTGGCCTCGTTGGTCATTGAAGCGTTGTTGACAATGGCGCCTTTGTTGGCAACCGTGCCCACCATATTGACAAACGTGCCGTTGTTGGTAAGCGTGCCGCTATTGTCGATAGCCCCGTTGACAACCGTCTCTACGGTGGCAGAGCTGGCTGGCAGAAGGAGCGAGCCTGCGGTATCGTTGATGAATTCGCCGCCAGCCGCAATAGAAAGCACACCCTGTGTCGGAGAATTTTGCGCAACAGGAGCCAAGGAGAACATCCCCTGGTTCGTAAGCGTGGTGCCGGCCTCCACCGTCACCGGTGCCATAACCGTCACGTAAACGGGATACGTCCCAACGTTTCCATCGTCGCCTTCATATTGAACAGGCGAAGATATCTTGACGTTGTTGCCCATCGGAACAACCAAAGGACCGAGGATGTTCACATCAAGGTAGGTATTGCCGTCCTCATGCGTCGATGTGCCTGCAGCCAACGAGCTGAGGTCGGGGGACCCGTATGCGGTGAGCGTACCGCCCCCGAACTCCTCAGTCGAAGTCAATCCATTGAACGTTCCTTGGCCGCCAACCGTAGCCAGACCGCTATTCGTGTTGATCGGAACGTCGCACGTCAAAATACCGCCCGTTACGCTAACGGTGCCAGCCGTAGCGAACCAACCGCTCGCCGTAAGCGATCCACCTCGCACGTCAAGCGAGCCGCAAGATAGGGCGCTCATACCCGTTGAATAAAGCTGTCCGCCCTGCACGATAAGCGTACCTGCCGGCAACGAAATATCGCCTTCCTCATCCGCGCCAAGCGAGCCGTTCCCGGTCACGACGAGCGTAGCGGCAATCTCGTCAGCAGCCGAAATACCACCATTGCCAGCGCTCAGGCTGCTTGCGCCCGTCAGGGTTAGCGTCGTCGTCGTTGCAGCGGTCAACGTTAACGCCGCTTCGGAAGACTCCGAGGCGTTTATCGTCAGATCCTCGAGCGTCAGGTTCGCATCGGCGTCGCCGACTACGATCCGATCATTCGAAGACGTCCCCGAAATCGTCATCGCCTTGCTCGACAGGATCGTGAGAGCACCATCGGCGTAGGAGTAATCGGTGCCCGCAACAAGGCCGTCGCCCGTCAAGGTCAAATTCCCAACAGGAACGGAATCCTCGGCGCCAAAGGCGATCGAAGGCATCGCGGGCATCAAGCCTACGGCCAAGACAATAGCCAAGATAAGCGACAGCAGCTGGTTCGGTTTCGCCTCCTTCGCCGCAGGAGAGACTTGCTGTGTCTTCGCCATACCCGACTCCTTTCAGACCATCCACCCGTATCCCAAAACGCAAAAACGGCCGATCCCGCGGATTCAGCCGTCAAACGCTTCAGTTCGATATAGGAAGAGAAGCACTATGCGCTTTCCATCGACCTGCAACTGGCTGGCCGCCTTCGCGGGTGGGCCCCTATAGCTTTGCGTCACCGCCTTTTCGACGGTTTTGCTGGTGTAACGCTTATCTAACTATTTAGATCATAGTTAATGCTTGCAAGGATACCCCCCCCCAGTAAATGTCAAGGGTTTTCGGAAATCAGACCGCTAACCGACAGCATCTAAAGCTCTGTGGCGTAAAACATCTCGGAAGGCACGGTGCGCCGGCCATTACGCCGTTCGCAATCCTAGGAACTTGGTCGTCTTGCCGCCGCCCGTCGCATTGGCACCGCCTGGAGCGCCCGGCATCTGACGCCGCTCATCCCAACTGCGTGATCGTCGATGTCGGCAAGCACAGCAGAATATGCACCATCGCCCACCATAGAAAGTTCCAGCGGTAAACCCGAGCGGCAAATCGGTTTTCTCATCAAGTAATTTATATATATGCTTGGAAGTTTTATTTGCACCTCGTAACAATTGGCGCTTTTCGGCTCCTTTCGTGTTGTAATGGCAGTATTCACGCAATGCAAAGGCGACCTTGAACCGCAATGCGTACGACCGAATGCGCAGTACGGCAGCGCACAGGCAGGAGGAGCGGATGAAAAACAACGCCACAACTGATTACGCCATGAGAATGGTGCTCTACATAGCCACCAAAGGGGGGCTGCGCCCCTCGAGAGAGGTATCAAAGGAGATGGGCATACCGCAGAACCTCCTCGTCCAGTTGGGAACGCAGCTCCGGGAAGCGTCGATCCTCAAGGCGAAGCTCGGAAAGCACGGTGGCTACATGCTCGCAAAGGACGCCTCCGAACTGACCGTGTACGATATCGTCTGCGCGATCGAAAAGAGGCCCCAGCCCCCCGACGTATCGGGGATCGCCGAAGAGCGGATAGCCCAATCGATGCTGGACCTCTATCAAACAACCATGGAGCAGGTCGTATCGCTGCTTTCGAGCGTTACGATCGAGCAGGTTGCGCTCGCGGCGACGGCCCCGCAAACACCGGGACCCCCACCTGAGCAGGGGTCCCGAAACAACTAAGCCTCCGAAGGCGCTTCGCTTTTAGGCGAGCGCCTTTTTGATGGCATCGAAGAGCTGCTCCGACACGCTCTTCTCGTCGCCAATGACGTAGGCTTTCTCGATATCAGCCTTATTCGGCTCAAGCACTTTTTCGATCTGCAAATTCATCGCTTCACCCTCGTTGATGAGCAAGAGCGGGGAGGCGTTTTTGCCGCCGAGCGACGAAGCCACGAGTGCATCGGTGAACTTATCGTCCCATCCAATGGTGAGAACAGGGTTCTTGCACACGAGACCGTTTTCGAGAGCCCATTCCGCCGTGAGCTGCGATGTTTCGTAGCGATCGGCACCGTCGAAGCGAACGGTTTTCGCTACTCCCTCAAGCGCTTTCTCGGCTGCAGCGGAGACGGAGTTTTCCGAACCCATGACGAGCACGGTTTCGAATCCTCCGGCTTTTATGGCCTCAAGCGTCTCGGACGTAAGGCCGCCATCGGCGGTTGCAAGGAAGATGGGCGCACCCTTCGCATAGGCGATAGGCGACGCCGAAAGCGCGTCGGATGGCTTGGTGCCAAGAGCCACGATGGCCACATCGCCCCATGCGTCGCCCCCGGCCTTGTAGATCTTAAGAGCCGTGTCAAACCGGTCAGTACCGCCAATGCGAGTTGCACCGTTCGCCACAAGTCCGCTTACCTCATCGAAAGCTTTTTTCGATACGGCGTTCTCGTCGCCGAGCACGATGGCGCTCTTGGCACCGAGGCGCTCGATCTCGGCCTTCGTGACATCAGTGAGGTAAGCGCTGTTGGTAAGAAGCACCTGAGCATCCTTCAGACCCGCAAGACCGGCTGCCGCAAGCGCATCGGGGAAATCGTCCCCACGCGCAATGATAACGGTCTCGCAGGAACCGTCCTCGGGGAACGCCTCCTTCGACACAAGCGCCATGGTCTTGTATCGGTCATCGCCACCGAGACGGGTTGCAACCGCAGGCACGTCGGGCGTGGCCTTTTGAGTCCATTTCGCGTAGAGGGTCATATCGCCCGTAACGCGATCGGAGGCAAAACTCCATGCGGTTGCGAAAGTCTCATCGGTATACCAACCACCGAAATCATAACCATCGCGCGTGGGAGCTTCGGGTTCAATAACAAGATCGCCCTTGGCGATTTCGGCTTTTTCGACAGCAGATCCGCCCTTGGAATCGAAGGTCACCGTAACCTGCGAATCGGCAAGTGCGACCGCATAGGTGGAGAACTTATCGCCGTGGAACGTCACAACGCCCGTAGCATAATCAACGGAGACATCCTCTTCGGCAAGAAGCTCCGCCTTGCCGTCATGGTAGCGGGCGACCTTGACGTCTTTACCGACCAGCTCGTCGAACTTGATCTTGAACGGAATCGGCGCAGCGGTCTCGGCAACCGCAGCTTCGACCGAATCATTGCCGGAACCATCTGCGCTCTTCTTCTCGACGACAACCTTTACGCCGAGGTCGAAGAAGGAGACGGCGCTATTGTCGCCGACAACCGCCTTGATCTCATCTGCGCCGGCGGCCGACGTCTCGTCGACGGGCATCGACGAGACGACCATGGTCGCAGATACGGCGCTTCCGTCTTGCTTCGCCTGAGCGACGAGCTCGTTGATGGCAGTACCCTTATCGGTACCGACCTTGTTGCCGCCGATGACGCCTTCTTGCGCTGGGTCGTCATCGCCACTCAGGGCATCTCCGAGAGATCCCGCAATCGTTCCGAGGGATTCCTCGTCGGACACGCCGGGCTTATCGGCGGGAATGTTGTCTTCGGAAACGATCGGGGCCTGAACCTCGACGTTGCCTCCCTCGTCCACGATTTTCTTCTGGACCTGGTACACGCCATCGGCGATCTTCGAGCATGCGAGGCCTTCGGCAACGTAAGCGGATACGTCGCTCGAGTAGGTGCCGCCCGCAATCGAGATGTTCTCGGCTGCTTCAGCCCAATCCGATGATTGCCCCTTAGACCACGTGTAGGCAAGAACGGCATCGTTGTGGGTCGAGGAGAATTCTCCACCGCTTATCGTGATAGAGGGTGCTCCACCAGGGTAGCTGCGGTTGACAAGGGAAATAGCCGCACCGTCGCTGACAAGGCCGTCACCCGTTTTGCCGGGGCGCTCATCCTCGCCGACGCCTTTGACTACGCCGCCGTTGAAATCGAAGCTCGTGTTAACGGTGCCCTCGCCAGAGCAGAATTGGATGCCCGTCGTGCCCTCGAGCGTACCGCCGTTCAGAACCAGAGTTCCTGCTTGCGGATGATAGACCGCCGCCGAAGCGGTGCTCGTAAGATCACCGCCGTTGATTACGATATCGGTTCCATGATACGTTCCGTTACCGGCGATGGCGTAACCCATGGTGTCGATGGAAACGCCTTCGGCAACCGTCAGCGAAACCCTGTTGGCAACGGCAGAAGCGTTCGCTGTCGTTCCGATGAGGGAAACGCCAACCGCTCCGTACGTCGTATTCTCGCTCGACGAATTTTCAAGATTCTCAATCTTCGTACCCGCGCCGAGAGAAATCGCCTTCGCCGCACTATCGTCTTTGCCGCCGACGTAAACGATGTAGTTATAGTTTGCATCGGTGTCGGGGTTGTACGCCTGAATGGCAACGTCTTCCGTCGCAAGGTTGGCCGACCCGGAGACGTGAACCGTCTTCCAGCCAGCAGTTTGGTTCCCGTTGCTGCGAGCATCGAGAACGGTACCGTTTTTGAGCACGTTATCGCCAGAGCCCGCAAACAGCAAGCCATCGACCGTTTTGGCATCATCGCCAACGAGCGTAAGCGTTTTCGCCCCAAGGTCAACCGTCACATTGTCCGCGAAAGAGACCGGTTCGCTTTCGGTATCGGCCAAAAGCTCGATGACGTCGCCGGCAACCGCATGCTCGGCAGCCTCCTTCAGGCTCGCATACTCGACATCGCCAATCTTGGCAACAACGGGTGCGGGAGTCTCGCCCACAACGTACGCGCCGTCAACGAGCGTACAGGAGAAGCCCTCTTCGCAGAAGTCATCCACGTTAGCCGAAAAAGACCCCCCGGTGATTGCGATCGCCCCAATGGCCGAGCTACCGCCCATCTGGGAGATTACAGCCTTGCCAGACGCAGCCGTGAAGATGCCCCCGGAGATAGTCAACTGGCCTTTATTGATTTCGCCCGGGTTCATGCCGTTGAGAATGACGCCATGGCTGCTTTCGGTAGCCGCGAACGAGCCTCCCGAGACTTTTGCGACGTTCCAGTTGAGAAGCACCGCCTGGCTCACATTCTCGAACGTACCACCCGTGATCTCAAGAACACCGCAATCGTCGTTCTTGATGGTATTAAGCCCACCAGCAAACGTACCGCCAGTAATGGTCAAGGAAGGTATGCTCTCGGAATCCTTCTTCTCAGTCGAAGCGTTCTGGTAGCCGTTTTCAACCATGCTGGAATAATGTCCGTTTTGGGAAATCTCGACGCCATCGTTAATAGTCAGCGCACCATGGTTGCGGACAACGTAAAACGAGTTTCCACCCGCGTCAGTTGAGCTCTGCCCGTTCTCCATGCTTCGCGTATAGATGCCGCCGTTAAGAACCGCGGTAGCTCCTTCGACGTTTTCGAGAGCAGCCTTCGCGTGAGACACATTGTCGACGGTACCTGACCCCTTAACAGTCAGCTTACCGCTATTGGTGATGGTGTGCTTGCCGTCAACATTTGTCAACTTGTGGGCACCAAGATCGATCGTCACATCCTTGTTGACAGCAATCGTCACACTTTCGGTCGCATCAGCCATAAGAACAATTTCTGCGCCCGATGCCGCATCGTCGATTGCGGCCTGCAGCGTAGCGTACTCCTTGTCGCCGATCTTTGCGACGTTCGTTGCCGCCCCCGGGCCACCGTCCCCCTCTTCCTCAGCCCATGCAACCTGAGGGATCATCAACGTAGTCGCCAAAACGAACGTCAAGATGACAGAAAGCAGTTTTCTCGATCTCGCCTCCTTTGCAACGTTCGAGGCTTGCTTGGATACAGTATCCATCTTTGCTCCTTTCCGGGATTCATAGCCCGCAGCCACCACCCGTATATGGCAAGCGGCCGGAAGAATATTCCGGCCGCTTTGCGCCACAACGGGATGACCACACATGCGCATGGCTCCCCGCAATATCTGAAACCACCCGCGGAGCAGTTTCGTGCTTTTTGTCTTCTATATAACCCGATCGGTTATGTCTGCAATGATACCCCCCCCCGAAAGATGTCAAGGTTTTCTCGGTGAATTGAGCTCGTTTTACCTGATAGGGAATACATTCCTAAAATAGAATCGCATACGTCAGGGTATAAACAGCGCGGCCCTGTCGACCGCAAGCGAAGCGTCGGGAAAGCCTCTGGGAAGCAGTACGGAAGACGGCGGCGCACGAGGCTCCGCCCGGCATTGCCTTAGCTATCTCCTACCTGATCTTCTCGTCGTTCACCTGTCGATGACGGATCGAAACGGCACGCACGATCACGTACACGCCGAGCACGAACGCGCCCAGGTAGCCGAGGGCTCCGAGCAGCGGCACACCGAAGATCTGGGGCTGCATGGGCGTCGTGCACACGATGCTCGAACCCACGAACAGGCCAGCCGATATCAGCGAGAGGGCAAGAAGGCTTGCCACCTGGTAGATTGCACCTTTGATATCCCGCGGCAGATCCATGTCCATAGAAACCTTCAGCTGACCGCGATCGAGCATATCGAGCGTATGCGATAGCTGTGTCGGCAGCGTGGTCATAGCCTCAGCCGACTCCGCCGTGTTCAAAAGCAGATCCTGGGCTTTCCCCTCAATGTAGGACAGCGTCTTCATCTGCTTTTTCACGTGAACCGATACGATGTCGACGATGTTGATCGACGGTGCTATTTCGGTAAGCACGCCCTCAAGCGTCAAGAACCCGCGCGCGAGCATCGTAAACGAAGGCGGAAGCGTCAGGTTCTGCGTCCTCAGGATCTCGATCACGTCGACGAACGCCGTACCGATGTTGATATCGGACAGATCGGTCGACGCATACGAGGCAAGCATGGTGCTCATCTGCTCGAGCAACATGCTGTGATCGACAGGCCCGTCGGCTTTCGCCAAGCTCAGAAGCGCATCCTTGAGCGCGTACGGATCGCCTGTTGCCACCCCGCGAAAGACCTTGCTGACGATGGCGCGCTCGTTCGCCGTAAGCGAACCGGTCATGCCGAGGTCGATCCATACGATCCCGCCGTCGTTGATGACGATGTTGCCCGGATGGGGGTCGGCATGGAAAAACCCGTCGTCGACCACTTGCGTCACGTAGCTTTGAGCCAGGCGCTCGCCGATCGCCGCCAGGTCTTTCCCCTGAGCTTCGAGGGCGCTCTTGTCATCGAGAAGCGTTCCCGAAACGAACTCCATCACGAGCATGGAATCGGAGCTGTATTCGGGAAAAGGAAGTGGGCTCGTCACCCCTCGCTGGTCTTCGATTTCCTCATGGAACCGCTTCAGGTTCTCCAGCTCGATGGAGAAGTCGACCTCCTCGGCGGTCGTCCGTTCCAGCTCGGAAACCAGATCGTCAGCCGTGAGCACGAGCCCGTCCGGAGCGATATTCGAGAATTCCGCCAAGGCGAGCAGGTGCTTCATGAGCGTAATATCCTCGGCCATCTGCTGTGCGATGCCCGGCCTGCGCACCTTGACGGCGACGACCGTGCCGTCGTGGGTGGTCGCCTTGTGAACCTGCGCGATCGATGCCGATCCGAGCGGCTCTTTCGCAATCGACGAGAACGCCGCCTGCCAGGGCGCATCGAGAGAGGCCTCGATGCGCTCGATCACGGTGTCGAACGGCATCGGGGGCACATCGGCACGCAGCTTTTCGAAGGCGTCGCAGTACCCCTTCGGAAGCAGGTCGCTGCGATTCGAGGCGATCTGGCCGATCTTCACGTACGTCGGCCCGAGATCCTCAAGAATGGCCACGGCTTTTTCGGGAGTCAACCCCGACATGGCGTGATGCTTCAGCAGAATCTGCCGAATCTCCTTCATGCGTTTGCCCGACGTTTTGTCCTTTACCGTTATCTCGGCAACGCGTAGGAACTCCTTGAATGTGGCCATGACGCACCTTTCGCTCGTTTCTCGAAATGGTAGCATGTGCCAAACCCGCCCATGAGATTCGTTTCCGACAGTTTGATTTGGGACCGGAACGACACGCTCGCCTGCGATGCACCGCACCGACCGGCTCGCTCAGAACGAGTGATCGGCTGGGCAGGCGCTTCGCGCAAGGAGGACCCCTTCCATAGAAGGGGTCCTCGCAAACCGCAGCGAAACCGAACAGCGGCAACGAAGGCACCGGAGCCTGCATTGCCGCCCGTCCTACGCAGCGGTGAATTCCGCCACATCCGCAAGGGGGCTCTCATCCCCATCGCTGTTCACCGAGCGAACAAGCAAGCGATAGAACCCGGGCTTTTCGGGCGTATACGCAAACGTCCAATGAACCCATAGCTCCGAAGCAGACTCGGAAACATCATAGGAAGTCCAGTGCTCGCCGTTGTCGAGCGAAAACTGCACCGCCACGATCTGTTTGCCGTAATCCTCGGCGTATCCGGAAAACGTCACCGGCTTCCCTACTTCGACCTGCATGGGGGCGATCATATCGGCTCCTTATTCCTGGATTCCCGCAAGCACGCCCGCGTTGGGACTGTTGGGGTGCTCGTCGTTGACTCCGGGAGCCTCAGGTGCGACCTCCTCGGTCGACACCACCACCTCGACGACGTCACGCACGAAATAGTTCGCGGGCGTTTTCATCATCCAGAGCTGGTTGTTACCGCCAACCGAAGCGGAAAGGTCCTCGTCGTTGATCTCGTAGCTGAGCACCGCATGCCGCCCGATCACGTAGGCGAGCGGCAGCGTCATCTCGGTGCCGTCGGCGGAGACGAACGTCAGCGCGTTGGCACCCGGCTCGGCGCCTGCGCGCGAAAGCAGGGCGTCGATCGGGATGCCCTTCACGTCGGCCGTGATGATGGCGCGGCCGCCTGCGGGGTTGCCTCCGCACGTGCACGTCATCACCTTGTTGACCGATTCCTCGTTGGCGAGATCGCCCACGGTAGCCGTGAACGCGTTTTGCACGTCGCCGGAAACCGACAGCTGCCAGCCGAGCGGATTGTCGGCCGCGATGCTCGTCGAAGCGCCGCATATCGCCTGCGTCGCCTTCTGGAAGAAGGCCTTGATCACCGCGTTGGGAGTGATGGTGGTCTGGTCGAAGGCGAATTCGCCCGCAACCTCGGCCTCGGTAACCTGCGCGCTCCCGACCGTTGCGCTGTTCGCCTGAACCTCGGTACCGCCCAGCGGCTCCGCCGCGCCCTGCGCCGCATCGTCGGCCATAGCAACGGCCGGGGTGGCGACCATGGATACGACCATGGTGATTCCCGCGACGGCAGAGAGAGTGGTACGACCGTATTGCGTCGTTTTCTTCATAGTGGTTCCCCCTACTCTACCGTAAACATGAACTGGGTGTTGTACTGGCAGACCCGATCCGCGCCTTCGGGCGTGATGGAGGTGGTGCGGATGTCGAGCAGGTAAGCGCCAGCCGCAGGCGGCGTGAAGTCCATGCGCCAATACGTCCAATTGTCGGCGTTGTTGTCGGGCGTGTCGAGCACGGTCCACGTGGCACCGTGATCGAAGGAGTACTCGATCTTCTTGATCGGCTCGTCCCATGCGTCGGCGAATCCTTCGAGATGCACGGTCTTGGCCTCATCGCCTGAAAGCACGACGCCGGTGGGATAGTTCAGGATGCCGGAGTTGGGCTTGGAGT
Organism: Raoultibacter timonensis; assembly: GCF_900240215.1. GTDB lineage: Bacteria > Actinomycetota > Coriobacteriia > Coriobacteriales > Eggerthellaceae > Raoultibacter > Raoultibacter timonensis. Next base: position 2,558,760 of record NZ_LT964679.1, read on the forward strand.
AGATCTCGCCGGTCTTATCGTCGGTGAACTGGCCGATGTAGAGCTGGTTGTCGAGATCTTCCTCGGCCTTCGTCATGAAGGTCAAGTTGGAAATGCGCTTCGTGAAATTGCCGCCCGAAGTCTTGTTCACCCAGATCATGCATGGATAGCCCTGCGTGTTGGGCAGCATCTCGCCGTCCATCTTGGTCACGATAATCGCGTCGTTTTCGAGCAGCCAGTCGATACTCATCTGGGCGTAGTCGTAGCCGTCCGATCCGATGGGGCTCACCGTGTTGGCTCCGGCCTTCGGCTTCGCGTAGTCGATGATGGCCGACAGCGGAATGCCCTCCACTTCGCTCTGCATGATGGTTGCCTGACCGACGCCGTTGATGGTGCAATCCATCTTCATGACCTGCTTCACGGTACCGAACTGCTCGACCATTTCGGGAAGCGTCATCTCGGCAGGGTTCTCGCAATCGCCGTCGATGGAGATGACCCAGTTGTCGAAGATCGACTGGTCGACCTTCGAATCGTCGGTAAGCCACTCGCTCGGCTCGTCCTTGACCGTCTTGAAGATGCGGTTCTCGGCCGGGGTGATGGTGGTCTGGTCGTAGGTGATGTCGGCCTCGAGATCATCGGCGGTCACATCGGTGATGCCCTTGTACAGGTTGTACTTCACTTCGTCCCACCGGTCGAAGTTGCCGGTATCGGGGTTGATGTAGTGGCACGACTGGCAATCGCCGTTGTCGTCGGCGAACATCTGGCTGCCGAAGTGGGTCGTGTGGATGATGTCGGCCAGCTTGATGCCCGAATAGGAATCGGAGTGGCACGCGATGCAGTTCTGATAGCTCTGCTCCGTCGGATAGCCGAAGAAGATCAGGCGATGGTACGTCGGCAGGCTCATGAGAGCGTTCTCCAGCGTATGGCACGACGTGCATCCGCGGGCGTCCGCGTTCAAGTACGTGTTGTTCCAGCTCACAGGATCCGAAGGAACCGGCTGCACCGTAAACCCGTTGCGATCGGTGTAGCGACGCGGTGCTTCGGCCTTTGCGTTCGCCTCGTTCTTCTCGGCATTCTTGTAGAAATCGGGAAGCGAAGCCACTCCGTCTACGAAGCGGCCTTCCGTGGGAAAACCGCTGTACGCGGCAAGCTCGTCCACGGCGGAATCGTCGGCTTTGGCGCCTGAGGCGCTCTCTGCTTTGGTGTCGGTAGACTTCGGCTCGTCGGTCGACGCCTGGGGACTGCATCCCCAAACTGCAGCCGCGGCGACCAACGCAACCGACAGCAGAACGATAATTGCTTTCGCTTTGCTACGCGAGCGCACGTCCGGCCGCTCTTGTTCGTTGTCTTTCATTGATCCTCCTTTTGTGTGAAAAGCGAAACCCCCGATCCTCCTTTCTCTTTCGTTGTTCCTTCCTCTATCGCCTCGATGTTCTCTCGCGGCGCCCGACGCTACCCCAACCGTCGTACGCCGCGGCGAAACCGCCGCTAGCCGTTCAAGCTGCTGCGCCTTCGCGGTCCATCGCAGTCGGCAATGGGAGCACGGCGAAAGTCGTAGTGCTCGATGTAGGTTTTATCCAACAGCGACTTCTCGTAAAAACCTATGTCTTTGTTGTATTCGCAAGCAGCCGCATCGGCACTCTTGAACTCGTCGCGCAAGCGCCCGTCTTCGTCGTAGTACCGATGGAACGCCTGCGAGCAATGCTGCTTCAGATACGCGAGAAACGTCTGGCCGAAGCTATCGGATGCAACGAAGAAATGTCGGATTCCGTCGTCGTGTTGCCTGAGAAAGCCCATATCGAGAAGGCGTGCGAAATCGCTGCGGGCACAGGGGTAAGAGACGTCGTAGCGCTGCTCGTGAATCGCGTACGTGAACTCGGCGTTGCTGTGCAGCGAGGCCTCGAGCAGCACCTCCTTTTGCCTGAAGTTCATGGTCTCATCGGAATCGATGATAATGCGAAACCGCTCGCGCCGACGCCCCATGCCATCGAGCTTGGTGATGGTCCAACCTTGCTCATCGACGATCGCCTCCACCGCACGCTCGAAGAACCGCGTCCAGTCGCTGCACCCGTCGCACTCGACGGAAAGCTCTTCCGGTTCGCGGGAAAGCCCTCGCACTCCCGCAGAATGCTCGTCGCGTGCGTACAGCAGTTTGATAACGGGAACGTGGGCGGAAAAGTGGTAACCCGCACGGTGCAGGATGAGAAAGTACATCAAGTAAGCGAGCACATTATTGCCTGCGGGAAACAGACGGAAGGTCTTGAAATAATGCAACGCGATGAGCGCATTGATCAGAGCATGGTTGCCGCAATCGACGTTGCCGCAAAATTCGCCCGCAACATGGCCCTGGGTCTTGTACTCGGCGTTGTCGTACGATCCGTTTTCAACCATAGCTCGTTCGTTCTCACTCGGCCAAAGGTGCGCACAGAACGCCTTGAGCGCTCTTTTGCGCAGCTCCTCAACGGTGTTGGCTTCGTGGCCCTCCGCTTCGCGCACCTCCTTGATGGAGATGCCTTCGACGAGCTTCGCATACAGCGATTCGATAAACGAAGCGGTTATCCGCTTTTCACGATATTCCTCGACGCTCAAAAGGACTTTCCCTGCATTCGAAACGAGGAGCTCGATGCCGTTGGCAGGCTCGCACGCGTGAACGCAGACCCGCTTCATTTGCTCCACATCGTGCGAAACGTTTTCCAGGCAAACCGCTGAAACGACTTCGCTTGCAGCGAGGTTAAGCTCGTAGTGCCCGCCCTCGGGGTCGGTGAGGATGCTCGTGTAATGAACCGCAAGGCCTTCGTTCACCTGAAATTTCTCCAGAAGCTTACCAAGCCTCCACGTCAGGGAATACCAGTTGTCCGAAGAGCACGGGGCTCCGCTGCCGCCCTCGCCAATAACCGCATCGAACGGAACCGGCAGATAATGGCCCTGGGATCTGCGCAGCTTGTTAGCTACGAACCAGTAAATGGAAGCGTCTTCGACCGTCTCCCCTAAAGCGCAAGACAGGGATTCGAGCGTTTGCGCCTGCTCGGAAGACAACGATAGAGCACGCTCCAACAGCGAATAGTCACCTGGCATGGCCTTGCTTTCCATGAATCCCTCTTCCCTTGCATACCCCTGAAATGTTCGCAGATGCGGTTAACTTCCTTCAAGGGTTTGGAGAATGACTAGAAAGTATTTACTACCCGCACCATGCGAGTTCGGCACGCAAAATCGCCCGGCAGCACAAGCCGCCGGGCGATCGTTTTACAGGAAGCGCCGCGCATGAGGGAAGGAGGGAGGAGATGCGCGCGCTTCATCGGGATAATCGGATGTGCGTTTACGCCTCGATCTCTTCGACCGCGTACATGCCGGCCATGCGACCGCCGCAATAGGCGCACATGAGGGAGTAGCCTTCGTAATCGCAGTACGGAGCACTCATGAGCGTGCCGTTATCGGCGCCGGCCACGTACAGGCCCGCGATCGGCAGGCCTTCGGAATCGATTGCCTGGAGACGGTCGTTGGTGCGGATGCCGCCGATGGTCACCCATGCGCTCGGCTCATACTGCATCGCGTAGAAGGGACCGGTCGCAATCGGCTGCAAGAAGCAAGCGGGCTTGTAGAACTGCTCGTCAACGCCGTTTTCGCAGTAGCCGTTGTAAGTCTCGACAGTCTGCGCCAGATCGGGCGCGCCGATAGCCTCTGCCAACGCCTCGATCGTGTCGGCCTTGAACACCCAGCCTTCGCCCATTCCCGCTTCGATGCCCTCTTCGACCTTCTCGAGCGGCTTGTCCTTGAGCGTCATCATACCCGTGCGCCAATTGATCTCGTCGGAACCGCACAACGTCCATGCATCGGTGCCGGAGGCAAGCCCGTCGATGTAGGCTTGGTCGACCACGGCGTAGTATTTACCGCCCACAAGCGAGATCGCCCCACCGAGCGCCAACGGCAGATTCGCGAATTTGCCCTCGTTCGAGAAACGGCGACCCTGGTTGTTCACCAGCATCGTTCCGTAGATGCCGATCGTGAACGCCGCGTTGTTGCGCTCGTAGAGGCCGTTGGCCTTCTGGTTGGAACCGGTGAACTCGTTGCCGGCAATGCCCCACTGGGTGGAAAGCTGGCCGCCGGCCGCCTGCACCATGTCGATGCCCTCTCCTACGGAAAGCACGTTGCCGAGCGGGTTCACGAACGTACCGAAGTGCTCGAGCATCTTCTCGGTGCTGCCGAGGAAGCCGCCCGTCGCGACGATGACGGCCTTGGCCTTCACATCGATGACCGAATCGCCCTCGCACTGCACGCCGGTGCAGATACCGTTCTCCACGATAAGGTGCTTGCCCGCCGTGTTGAAGATGAACTCGCCACCGTTGCCCTCGATGAACTCCTGCAACGGCTTCATGCGATCCTCGCCGCGCACCTGCTTTTCGGTATCGCCCTGGAAGTTAGCGCGCACCGATGCGTGACCGGCGCCGTAGTTGTCGGGGCGAAGACCCGTCGGCACACCGAAATCATCGGTAAACTGATCGACCGTCTCGCCCGACAGCTCGACAGCGCGCTTGATGGCCGCGGCGTTCGTTGACCAGTGGCCGTATTCCATAATATGGTTGAAAGCCTCTTCGACCGTGAATTCGATGCCCGCTTCCTGCTGCAGTTTCGAACCGACCATGAACGGGCCGCCGGCAAGCGAGCCGTTCGCAACGCCTACGTTGCCGCCCTTCTCGACCACGATGACGCTCTTGCCCGCACGGACCGCCTCCACGGCCGCCCACATGCCTGCGCCACCGGCGCCTACAATCGCGATATCGCATTCCTTCGTCTCATCGGCGGTTGGCCGGCCCTCTCTTTTTACCATCTCCATAGTGTTATAGGAAAAACAGGGGGANTTTTCTTTCGTCATGTCGATCCCTCCGAAAAGATTCCCATTGAATCAAACCGCATCGCTTTTGAACCGTGCGGCGTGCACCTTCCTTCGGTGCGTTGCCATCATGTCGCAGGCGCACGGGCTTGTCGCGGGTGAACGTGGCGCGCTCGGGGTGAATTGCGGTTCACCCCTTGGATCACCCCGCATTCTTCCAGTTCAAAAGCCTTGTACCGATGCGATGCCACACAGTGGGGTACAATAAACCGATTGCACCCGTCGGAAGGAGGCGCGCGTGAAACCAAGCGATGTGGCGCGAGCGCTTGCGCCCGAAGATCAATCCACCGAAGACGAAGCCATCGGCGCTCGACCCCTACCCGCCCGCTATCTCGGCATGGGCGTTCTCATCGCATGGCTGTGCTGCACCCACGTTGTCAGCATCTTTCCCGGAAGCGTTGACGAGCCCGTACTCCGCAATACCTTCGACACGGGGATGCGATTCGGCGATATCGCAACGTTTCTCGTCCTTGCGCTCATCGCTTCGAGGATCGGGCCGCTCGGCAAACGGCTTGCTCTCTGCACGCTCGCCGTAGCGCTCACCACCATCGGAACGGCGGCAATCGGGCTCTGGCTCATACCCGGACAAGCGTCCGAGACGATCGTCTCCGCCATATCGTTCGCGACCGCTATTGGCGGCGCCGTACTGTTCTGCCTCTGGGCCGAAACCTACTGCCAGATGAGCGGTATGCAAACCATCGTCTACGGCGCGCTGTCCTGCATCACTGCGGCCGTCGTCTCGTTCGTCATCGGCACCATGGAGGAACCCTACGCCATCATCGCAACATCGCTGCTTCCCGCCGTGTCGTTCGGCTGCGTTGTCCTGAGCCTCAAAAGCGTTCCCCGTGAAAAATCCCGGCCGACCGGAATTCGCTTTCCTTTGCCGTGGAAGCTCCTTTTGCTCATGGCTCTCGCTGGATTCATGTCGGGTCTTGCAGGCTCTCTGTTGCCGAGCGCCGAAGGCACCGGAGCGATCCACCGCGTCATGGCGACGGGGCTCGCAGGCATCGTGATCCTCGCCATGGTGTTCGTTCGCCGCGAGCGGTGCGACGTGCGCTTCCTGGCGAAAATAGGCTTGCCCGTCGGCATCGTCGCCCTTGCGTTCATCCCCTTTGCGGGACCGGTGTGGGCCTATGCCGTTTCGTTTCTGATCAAGCTCGCCTACGTATGGTTCACCTTCTTCGTGCTGCTCATGCTCGCCCACATCGCCTACCGCTTCGAAGTGCCGAGTCTGCGCCTGTTCGCCATCGCCCGCGCCACGAGCGAGGCGGCGATGTTCATCGGCGTATCGCTTCGCCGAGAGATTCAACGGACCGAATTGGCTTCCAGCGACCTGTTCCTCTATGCGATCGCCATCGGGGGAATCGTTTTGCTGCTCATCTGCACGCTCATATGGATGAGCGAACGTTCGGTTAACGCCGACTGGGGAGCCTCGGGCATCAGCCTCGAGGACAGCGTTCACGTTCCCGGTCCGCGCGAGCAGCTCATCACGCGCTGCGAGCAGCTTGCTCGGGAGTACGGGCTCACCGCACGGGAGGCGGAAATCCTCGGCCTCATCGCGCAGGGAAAAAGCCGTATGGAGATCGAGCAGGAGCTATTCCTGTCGCAGAATACCGTGAAGACCCACGCACGGCATCTGTACGCCAAGCTCGGCGTGCACTCCAAGGAAGACGTGTGCGAGCTGTTCGAAGGGTAACCGCCCGCAGACAAGATCCCGCGAAAACGAAGACGAACGTTGACAACAACCCGATCACGTCCGACAAGGATCCAAAACTCGAGGCACGACACGCTTATATCGCCCGACCCGTCCAATCGTGGTATCGATCCAGGCATTTGTCCTCAAGAAGAGCGCATACCCGCCGGAAGCCTTCATCTTCCATCTGGAAACGAGCCATCCACGTCAGCCCCTTGACGAACACAAGCTCGTCGGTCGCGTAAACGCCTGCTATCTCTTCATAGCGCTTGGTTCTCGTTTGTTTTATAGCTGTTTGCGCACCGAAGTTCACCGTAACATCGGAATCGGTAAACCGAACTTCGAACACGCGCTTGGTCACCGAACGAGTCGCCGCAAACTCATCTCCCATAAGCTTATCGAAATTTCGAATGCAGCGCTGTCGCACCGTAGCCATCCGGTATATCGAAAACAGACCTGCCGCCAAAAGAAGGCACCCCATGCTCAGAAGAATGACTGCAAAAATCGACGAGGGGTTGACGAACATTGGTAGAGTAAGAAGCAGTGCGCCTACGATGAAGGCGATGACGAAAATCCGATAACGCGAACGCTCCCTGGTTTCCAGCTTAGCGAGCGCTTCGTCTTTGAAGTTCTTCGCATAAAATACCTCGAACGCATCGACATCGCGGTTAACCGCATCGCTCGCTCCATACGCCAGCGCAAGCAGAATCGAGGCTTTTTTGGTTTCGGTCATATGAGCTCCTTAGCGGTCGGGATGGGCTGCGCTTCGACGAAGCGCAGCCCCCGTTCGCACCCATTACCGAGCGATTCCGCTCGTCATATCATTATCGCAGAACACTTATCGGGCCAGCCGCGGCGTGAGCAGCGCCCAACGCGTCTCGCCGTCCATCTTCCTTGCGAGCTCGCCCACCTCGCCGTGGTACATGCACCACGCCTGGCAGTGCTGCACGCACATGGGCATCTTGCCCGCATCCGTGCGGTCGGCGCACAGGTCGCAGGCCTTGGTGAGCACGGGGACCCACGACCACTCCCACCTGTCCTCGCCGGACTTCCCCGCGTACTCCCAGGGACCCGTCTCGGTGAGCCTGATGCCGAACTCCCCCTCGGGAAGGCCCAGGCGCTTCTTGCAGGCGACCTCGCAGGAGTGGCAGCCCGTGCAGTACTCGTAGTTGATCAGAATGCCGTTCATTGATCCTCCTTAGCTTACGCCGCACGGCGGAATCTCGCGGAAACCGCCTTTCTCCAGAATCTGAACGCTTGGGAGCGTGTCGCCATCCTTAACCTTGTAGATGCGGCCGACGATGCTCTTGTACGGCGCTCCAATCCCGCCTTCACCGGTTTCAAAGGAATAGGTGAGGTTGTTGATGTTGCAGTCAAACGACCCGAACAAGCTGGGGGCGTTGCCATCCCCCTCAGGGAACCACCAACCGTGTTCGGCCACGATGTAGTGAGGCTGGAGCGCTGGGTTGATCTTCACGCACTGCTTGCAGCGACCAACATGGTTCTCGATCCATATCCATTCGCCCTCAGCCAAGCCGTACTCTTCGGCAGTCTGCTTTGAAACCTGTACGTACGGAACCGGATGGAATTCCCTCATGGTTTTCTGCTGACGGTTCTCAGAGTGGAAGAACTCGTAGGAGCGATTGCCGTTGATGATGGTGAACGGATACTCCTTGCGGTACTCTTCGTCGGTCGTCCACATGGATTGAGCCACACTCTCGTAGTGCTTCGGCCACGGATCGATGCCCCACGCCTGGAAGGTGGGTGAGATGAGTTCGATACGACCGGAGGGAGTGGCAAAACCAGGCGTTCCATCTGAACGCAGCATGCCTTTTGCATACTTTTCGTACTCATCGTTGAACTCGTCGTACTCATAGCCGCCTTGCTGAACCAGATCCATAAACGTACCTGTGCCACCGTGCTTGCGGTAAAACTCGGTATGGGCATCGGCCACCACATCGGCGCCGGCCTTGTTCCGCCCCGCAGTCTTCAGGCCCGACCCGTCTTCGTTGATAAGGTTGAAGCCGGTGTCCAGGTAGTCCTGAATGAAGTGATCGATGTCGGGCCAACGCTTGCTGAACAGCTCGGGATTCAGACGGTTGCCAAGCCAAACGATGATCTCTTCATCCGACTTGCACTCGCCAAACGTCGTGACCGCCTTCATGGCTCGCAGAGGCTGCCACCATACGCGCATCGAATCGCGTTCGATGCTCATCTTCAAAGGCAGCAGGATATCGGCGAACGCCGCCGCAGTGGGAGTCATGTACGGATCAGCTACCACAATGAACTCGAAATTCATGATGTTGCGGTATATGCGGGCAGTGTCCAACCCATTGCACGTGTACGTATTCGACCCTTGCACCCAGAGCATCTTCATCGGATAAGGCTGCTGCGTTTCCATCGCGTAGCACATGGCGTCGCAGTCGGCCATGCCGATGAACGGCTCGGCCTTGGGTTCTTTGCCTTGCAGCTGCTGTAGCGTTTTGTACGTGCATTTTTTGGCGGCAGCCTCGGGATCGGCGTACATGCTTGCAGTTGCGTAACCAGGATTGATTTCAAAGGCGTTGCGCACCAGCAGATTGGTGCCGGGGCGGTCGATGTTGCCGCATACGGCCATCAAATCGGAGACGGCCAAACATGCATGCATGGAGTCGACCTGGGTATCGAACGGCAAGCCCCATTGGATGGCGCCACGCGGAGCGTTGGCGTACATGCGGGCAGAAGCGACGATGGTTTCTTCGTCTACACCGGTTACCCTCGATGCCCACTCGGGCGTATACCCCAAACCATCGTTATTCTCGCTCGGAGTGGCAAGATAGGTTTTCAGTTCGTCATAGTATGCGCACCAGCAATCGACGAACTCGTGGTCGATGAGATCCTCTTGGGTAATGACGTACAGCCAGGCCAACGCTATGCACAGATCGGTGCCAGGACGAAGGTCGAGCCAATGGGTAGCGCGTGCCCCCCACCAGGTGAGAATCGGGTCGATCGAGATTATCTTGGTACCCATCTGCACGCACTGCACAAGCCAGTGGCCGATATAGCCGTCTGCGTTGGAACGCAGAGGTTCGCACCCCCATACCACCAGAACATCGGGATGCACCCATTCGGGATTATTGTACCGATCGGGATGGCCCATCGATGCATCGACAATAGGGAAATCGCCCATAGGAGCCGCAGTACCGCACACTCGGGGCAGATAGCACGAATAGCCGGAAAACCCGATCGCGCCCACATTGGACGTGCGCAGACATGCACCGCCCAAAAACGGAACCTGATAGTTGATGTTACGTCCTGTCCCATGGTTCACCATAATGGACTCCCTGCCAAGACCAGCCTCGTCGATATTGGTCTTGATCCAGTCCTCGATGATATCGAGCGCTTCGTCCCACGAAATGCGCTCAAAGGCGTCCACGTTGCCGCGGTCTTCCCTCTTGCGCTTCATCGGGTACTTCAAACGATCGGGATAGTTGGTTGCCTCCGGCAAATTGAGGCATCGCATGCACAGCTTCCCATTTGTGCAGGGGTCGAGCGGATCGCCCTCCACTTTCACAAGTTTATTGTCTTTGGTGTAGGCGAGGATGCCGCACGAATCATGGCATCCCGGGGCAGAGTAGTTATACGTGCGCGTCACGGTATATCCGTCTTCTTCCCACTGCCACTCGCCCTCGTGGTAAGCCGCACGATCAATGGTATCCAAGAACTCCTGGTAATCGGCCATTCGCTCCACTTCCTTTCGTCTTGTTGAATTCCCGTTCGAACCGCGCACGGTCACGGATCCTTGCTGCCGCCCTTATGCGTTTTCAACACGGAAGAACCCCCTTGGTCATGTGCCTCGCTCGGCGCAGTATCGGCGCCGGCTATATGCCTAGAACGCCCACGATGAACGGCGTCCAGAACGCGTCGAGCACAATAAGGAACAGCGCGGGAACAATACCCGCCTTAAACAAGTCGCCGAATTTGAAATACCCGTAAGCAAATGCATACATGTTAAGCGGATTGATAGGCAGCAGAAAATTGCCCCCGAATGCGAACAGGATAGCGAAGGGCGCTATCGTAGGAGACATGCCCGATTGGGCGCAAAACCCGACCAGTACAGGAACGAACAAGGCTTCCCAAACTCCCCCAACAGGACACAGGGTAAAAACTCCGTACGCAAACAGCAGGTACACGAGCAAGGCAAGCGGAAACGCCAAGGCGAACATTCCCGTAGCCGAAACGACCGATCCGATAAAATCGATAACGCCCGTGCTGACCATAAGACCGCTCATGGAGAAGATGGATCCCACCATGACGAGAACAACCCATGGCACCGACTCCTGATATTCCTTCCAAGTAAGCAGCTTAATGCCAGGAAGAAACGTCGCAACCAGACCGAGCAAAGCGACAACGGTCACGTTGAGAACGGCAATCCAGTTTCCCGCAATCCACAGCACCGGCATCATGACGACAAATGCCAACGCTTTCTTCTCGTGGGCAGTGGTCTTTCCGGCACCCTCGGTTTTCCCAATGATAACCGCGATCTGCTCTCTCTCGAAATGCTCAGGCGGAAACGCTTTCACAAGGAAAAACCAGCACACGGGCAGCATAGCAAGCGTAACGGGAACGCCGACCTTCATCCAGTCGAAGAACGTCACGCTTATTCCCGATATCTGGAGAACCGCCATGTTGTTCGGCCCACCGGCAAGCGTCGCAAAACCACCCACGATCGACCCATAGAGCAGCCCGATGAAGAGGCATCGTCCGAAGTTGCTCTCCTTCGGCTTGCAACCGAGCGCGTCGAGCACGCCTTTAGCGAAGCCGATGAACATGAGAACCGCCGCCGTGTCGGACATAACGCTCGACAGCAACGCAGCAGCTGACATGAATGCCAGAACAATCAGCTTTGAATCACCTTTCGTCTTCTTCATCAAAAATACGACGAGCCGCATTCCGTAGCTCGTTTTGCCTAAAACGGCCGACAAAGAAAACGCCGCAAGCAGATAGAACATCGTTGGCGTGGCAAACCCTGAAAACGCTTCACTGAGCGGTGCGATGCCGAGCATCGTAGCCAAAGTCAAAGCAAGCAGACCGGTTATCCCGACGGGCAGCGACTCGCATATCCACAATATCGCCGCCATCCCGAACACGCCCAGCATAAGGACACCTTCGCGGGGAAGAGCTTCGGAACCAGGCACGAAAAGCGATGTTGTCAGGAAAAGCGCCGCAGCGGCAATCCCGATGTTTTGCTTGGTAAGCACATTTGATAGCACGATCATGAACTCGCCCTTCCTCCTAGGCGTTTCTCATCCGTCCAATCGAGATTTCGGTTTGGCGGGCACGATGCCTGTCCGTACCCGCCTAATGCAAGCTGTTCTTCCCGGGACCCTCTACTGCCCGAGCAAGCCTCGGTACCAGAATGCCGCCGAGAGTTGGTCTAGTCTTCCCATACGAGTTTCTTGGCCGTCGCCTTCGCAACAACGATCGCCAGAATGGACACGGCAGCCAAACCGGCACCAAGTACCATAATGGAGTCGAACGAACCGGTTGTCTCGCCGACGAAGGCGATCAACGACGTAGCGAACGCGCCGAGGAAGTTCGCGATGCCGTAAGCCGTCGAGTATATCTTCGAATGGTCTTTTGCGCCGAAGAGCTCACGTATTACCAAAGGAATAACCATCTTCATATTCGCGCTTTCAAAGCCGATCAGGAAGCACGACGCCAACACGATAGCCTCGACGTCATGGAAGAACAGCAGTCCCATAAAGCCAACGAAAATCAACGCCAACGTCAAAATGTTCGTCTTGATGGCTCCAATTTTGTCGATGACCCATCCGATGACCGGCATAAAGAACTTTGCCGCCGTCGTGAATGAAATCATGGTAGCGCCGAACATCAAAGCCCAGTCGGCACCGTGAAGGGCAACGTAGCCCCATGCTTCCGACTGCGCGATGTTCGACCAGTTGCTCTTGAAACCGCCCATATTGCACATGGCGCCAGCAGCAATTACGGCAGCAACGAACGCAACGGAGATCAGGGCCTTCTTGTACGGAACGCCAGGACCCGTCTCATCTTGATTCTCGGCGGCAACGGATTCGCCTTCGACGTACCCATAGGGCTTGAGGCCAAGCTGCTCGGGTTTGAATCGCACGACGAACAGCGTCCACGGGATGATCATGACAGCAGCAACCACGGCAAGCACCAAGTACGCCGTCCGCCAACCAACTCCAGAGATGACGGCGGCGATGACTGGATTCAAAATGGCCGACAGGATCGCGAGCAGCATGCCGTACAAGCCTACTGCGAAACCGGTGCGCTTCTGGAACCAGTTAGAAATAAAGATCGGTGCGCCAATGATGAAGATGCCGCTGCCGCCAACACCATAGAGAAATCCCGCAAGCCACCATTGCCACGACGCTTGGCCAAAGCTCAACTGCGCATACCCCACAATGACGATAACCGCCATCGCCGTAAGCAAAATACGTGAATCGATTTTTGGAAACAACCTTCCTGCAAGCGGGGCGGCAAACGTCAGCGTGATAGTGCACACGGTCATCATAAGCGCAATGGCGCTTACGGGTGAGCCGATGCCGTCCGAGACAGCCTTGAAGAAATTCGACCCGCCGATGAGGATGAGCTCGATCGACCCCGCCGAAATGAACGCCCACGCAACAACGATAAGCCAAGGATATACCTTCTGTTTCATTTCAACCTCCTTACCTCAGTGATCCGAATGTGCATGCGTACGCTTTCCCCCTTTCCCCGCACGCCTCGAAATACTCGGGTATGTCCACCGGGACTGCCGAACATACCCCTTTTCGGCAGTCCCGTCTGTGGCTGCTTAGGCCAGCCGCGGCGTGAGCAGCGCCCAACGCGTCTCGCCGTCCATCTTCCTTGCGAGCTCGCCCACCTCGCCGTGGTACATGCACCACGCCTGGCAGTGCTGCACGCACATGGGCATCTTGCCCGCATCCGTGCGGTCGGCGCACAGGTCGCAGGCCTTGGTGAGCACGGGGACCCACGACCACTCCCACCTGTCCTCGCCGGACTTCCCCGCGTACTCCCAGGGACCCGTCTCGGTGAGCCTGATGCCGAACTCCCCCTCGGGAAGGCCCAGGCGCTTCTTGCAGGCGACCTCGCAGGAGTGGCAGCCCGTGCAGTACTCGTAGTTGATCAGAATGCCGTTCATTGATCCTCCTCGTCAGCCGTTTGAAACGGCTCGTCAAGCGAACGGTGCACCCGTCCGCACGTTGTTGCTAATCGACTTTGCTTCCGCACATGGCACCAACGGTGTAATCGCCCCAACCGCCTTTGCGCGTAACCTTTTCACCCGGCAGCTCGTCGCCCGCACTGTAGGGATAGATGCGGCAGATCATTGACTTGATGTTCGTACCGATGCCCCCCTCGCCAGTCTCAAAGGCGCGCGTGCAATTGTTGGGATTGGAGTCGAACGTTCCGAACAGACTCGGCTCTGCGGCCTCCTGTTCGGGGAACCACCAGCCGTGCTCAGCATGAATAACCCCGGGCGCAACGCGAGGAGTCACCTTGACGACCTGTTTGAAGCGGCCATGGCCGTTCTCGATCCACGCCCACTGCCCGTCTTCGACACGGTATTTTTCTGCGTCGACGGGATTCACCATAACAAGCGGCAACGGGTGGAACTCGCGCATGGTGGGCATCTGGCGATGCTCGGAATGGAAGAACTCGAACGAACGGCCGCCGCACGAAAGGATGAGCGGATACTCCTCCATGAGCTCGGGAGTCGTAACCGGGCCCTCGGGCGGCTCGGTATGAAACGGCGTCGGCGTAAGACCCCAGACGCGGTACGTGTAGGGGGCGAGCTCGATGCGTCCCGAAGGAGTGGAGAAACCTGGGTTACCGTCGTCGCGAAGCATGCCCTTGGCGTATTTCTCGTACGTATGATTCCAATCGTCGTAAGCGTAGCCTCCCTTTTCGGAAAGCTCTTGGAACGACATGCCAACGCCGCCTTTAGCCTTCTCGGAAATATTGCCCTTCACATTCGATGATGCTCCGTGTTTTTTGCCGTCGCCGCCCGCTAAGTACCAATCCGCGATGTCGGTGTCTTTCGTCCATCCGAACGCCTCGGCGGCTTCGGGGTTCAAACGCGGCATCAGATCGACGACGATCTGCTCGTCGGTTTTCGCCTCGCCTGCAGGTTCGACGGCGCGGTATATGGTGCGCACCGGCGTCCACCATGTGCGCGCGGAATTACGTTCGCAGCTCATCGCCACGGGCAGCAGGAGGTCGGCGACCGCCACCGAGAGCGGCGTGAGGATGGGATCGGCGTTCACGATGAAGTCGACCGTCTTCAGAGCTTCGTAATCGCGGGGGGCATCCATGCCCGCACACGCAAGCGAGTTCGAGCTCTGGAACCAGATCATCTTGATGGGGTACGGTTCGCCGTCGGGCAATTCACCAGCTTCGATGCAGTGAAGAATACCGTCGGTGCAAGCATGAGCAATGAATTCGCCGCCCGTGATGCCCGTGCCGCGGGCGATGGTGAGCTTACGGTCCTTCGCAGATTGCGGCGTGAAATCTTCACCCGATGCATAGCCGGCGTTGATCTCGAAGGAGTTGCGTACGAGAATGTTGCCTCCAGGTCGATCGATGTTGCCGCATATTGCCATGAGGTCGCATACCGCCAGATTTAAAGCCATGGCGCTCATCTGCTGATCGAATGCGAGCCCCCACTGGATGGCGGAGTTGTTGCCCGAAGCGTACAGGCGCGCCGATGCCGTGATGTCCTCGGCGGAAAGCCCCGTGATAGGTGCTGCCCATTCGGGCGTCATATCCTTGATGCCCTCCCACAGTTCGTCGAGTCCGCTCGTCCAGCAATCGACGAACTCGTGATCGTAAAGGCCCTCGGAAATGATGACGTTGAGCCATGCGCACGCGAGCGCCGCATCGGTGCCAGGCCTGAGCTGCAAATGGTACGCTGCGCGGGCACCCCACCAGGTAAGGCGCGGGTCGATCGAGATGATGCGCGACCCCATCTGGACGCATTGCACAAGCCAGTGCCCGATGTAGCCGTCGGCGTTGGAGGCAAGCGGTTCATTTCCCCAAACAACGATGACCTCGGGCGCCTTGAACGACGGATCGACATAGCGGTCTTCGTGACCCACGGCGGCATCGGCGATCGGGAAGTCCCCGAGCGGGGCCATCGCGCCGCACACGCGTGGCATATAGCAGGCAAAGCCCGTGAAGAACAGCGTAGAAATATTCGGCGTCTGAAGAGCAGCCTGCCCGAAAAGAGGAACCAGCCAGTTCACGTTTCGGCCGGTACCGTGCACGCAAACGATAGATTCCGACCCGTACTCTTCGCGGATGCTTTTCACCTTGGTTTCGATCATATCGTAGGCTTCGTCCCACGTGATGCGCTCCCATTTGTTCTCGCCGCGCTCGCCCGCGCGCTTCATGGGATAGAGTACGCGATCGGGGTGGTTCACAATCTCAGGCAGGTCGAGGCAGCGCATGCATAGCTTGCCGTTCGTGAAAGGACTCAGGGGATCGCCTTCGACGTGATCGAGCTTCCCGTCCTTCGCATAGAACAGAACACCGCAGCTGTCATGGCAGCCCGGAGGTGAGTATTGGTAGGTGCGCGTAACGGTAAACCCGTCCTCTTCCCATGTAAGCTCGCCCTCGTGGTAAGCTGCACGGTCGATGCCATCAAGGAATTCCTGATAATTCGCCATAGCTCCTCGCTTTCTCTCGATCTGCCGAAACCGGAGGCGGAGTTCCAGCCGAAAGCACCGATTGCCTCGACCGCCCCCGTTGACGCTGCCCGATAATGGCAGTCTCGAAAACCTCCCGCCTCTCATGGCACGAAAGATAGCGCCCAGAGCCGAAAACGGCATTATCCGATAAGGTCTCTTCGCGAAAATCGGGGCGTTTTTTCATAGACCCTAGAGGTTTATTTCAAAGAAACCCCAGCAAAACAGGGTAGCTCGCCAAAAGAATCCTCAGCGATTTTCCTCATGAGGCAGGTAGAATAAACAGGAGCAGCGAATCATTATGAAAGGGGGTCATATGATCGCGCAGAGCATCCAGAGAAGCTTTGAGCGCTCTTTCGGAACCTCATGTTTCCTTGCCTACTTCGCTTTGCTTTTTTTCAGGCATACCGAAGAAATGACCGGCCTCTACCTTCCCTACGCTACCGCTGTCGGCATACTGTTCGTCATCATTTTTGTACTCTGCGCTCATCTGGCGGACAGGCTCGACAGAATTGGACCGGCGAGACTCTCTGTTATCGCCTGCGTCCTGTGCGCGATTGGAGCGATGCTGCTCGAAATACCTTCTGCTTCCATCTTGTTTGCCTTCGGCGGTTTCCTCTCGCTTCTGGGTTGCGTAACGTTCTTCTTGATCCTTGGGAAGAATCTGGCGTTTTACGATCACCAGGAGCGCATCTGCCAGCTATCGGCAGCGTTTCTTGTCGGATCCGCCGTAATCGCCATCGCCGCAACGCTGAACGACACGGCCATGTTCGCCATCTCGATCATACTGCCCCTGCTGACCGCGTTGCATCTTTGCGTTCTCAAGGTGAACAAGGGCACCTTTTCGTTTGCCGATCTCGCCGCATCGCGTAAAAGCCATCGCTTTTCGGTCACCGTTTTGTTCACCACAGCGGTAACCGGGTTTATCTGGGGGATTGCCTTCTGTCTCATCGCAAAGCCCTATCATCCCACCGTGGCTGCACCCCTTCATTTCGCCCTGCCCATCGCCCTTGCCGGGTTGATCAGCATTATCGACCTGTTCAAATGGAAGAAGATATCCGAGCATTCGCTGTTGAGGATCTTCTCCACAGCGGCGTTCGTCGCCATCGCCCCCTTGCCCTTCGTCCCCGAATGGGTGCAGCAACTGCTGGGCGCATACCTGTTTCTCGCGTTCTCCTTCGATACCATCGTTTGCTTTTCGGCCATGGGGGAAGTAGCGCGCTTCAATCAGATATCGCCTTACTGGGTGTTCGGCATCAGCCTTGCGTACTATTTCTCAGGCGCCTTTATCGGGTATCTTGGATTCGAATGGGCGTTCGCCCAAGAACAGCCAATTCCGCTTGCCGCAATCTGCTTCGGATCGCTCTTGCTCATTATCTGGTGCAGCAGCTACGTGTTCCAGGACAGCTACCCGAGCGGAGAGTCGCTCGCCGACCTGGCAGAAGCGAGCTCTAGCCTCCTGAAGAACGAGAGTCGCCCCGCGCTGTGGCAACGCAAAATCGATCGCGTCATCGAGCACTACGAACTGACCGCTCGCCAGCAGGAGGTGTTTCGCATGTTGGTACGCGGACGCAACGCCCAGTACGTTGCCGATAAGTTCTTTATTTCGAACAGTACGGCGAAAGCCCACATCCACAACATCTACCGCAAGCTCGACATTCACTCTCAGCAAGAACTCATCAATCTTGTCGAAAACGCAGAAGACCCCGCCCCAGAAACGATTCCGGCCGGTCAGAAATCCTCATTGCACTAACCGCGGCGACAGCTTCCCGCATAAAATGCCATCGCATCGGACGCACGGCAAAGCCCCGCCTCGGCTTGCGCCGGACGGGGCTTATCACGTAATGGCGTTTTGCTATTCGCCTGAAGCTTTGGGGGCTCCGGGTGCGCCGGGAGCTTTGGGCGCGCCGGGTGCACCCGGCGCGCCGGGCATTCCGGGAGCACCTGGAGATCCCAGCGACCCCGGCGACCCCGGCGCACCGAATGCGCTGGCGGGCAGTTCTGCCCCACACTGTACGCACACCGTTGCCGAAGACTCGTTTTCCGTTCCGCATTCGGTGCAGGTTTTTTTGATCTCAACCGCTGCTGGCCTAAAACACATGGCAATACCTCCTTGGACGATGGTTGTTTTCCGATTGCGACACCTTGGCCGCAACGCTTTACCGCTTTATTCTGTCGGGCAACTCTGGACGGGCACCTTTTCGTTTGCCCGGACGAGCAAGCTCTTCTCCGCACGAAGGGCATTTCCCCAGTTTGGCCTCGAATACGTTGCCGCAAGCAAGGCACGTTGTAACGGGTTCCCGAGACAGTACGAACAAGTCGCTCTCGTATTTTTTGCATGCACCGCACTGGGTGCATGGATAGCACATGGGTCTATTGCCCTTTCTCGACAACAGAAACGCCGGCATCGTCGACAACATCGACCAACTTGAACCAGTACTCGAGGTCTTTGCCTGCAAGCAGGTGGTTGAAGTCGATGGTCACAACGTCTTTTGTCGCCTCCGTGCATACAACAGGCACGTTTTTGCCCGATACAGGATGCCGCCATGAGAAAACGGTTCCGATCTCCAGCTCGCCTCCGCCGGGGATGAACGTGCGCGGATATCGCTGAACCCCTGCAGGATCATGCCGCCCATATGCTTTCTCGAAAGGAATGACCACCGTGCGCTCCTCCCCGATTTCCATATCGTAAAGAACTTCGCTCACACCGCGCGGAACCTCCCCGCTGCCCAGCAAAATGCGCTCGGGCTCTCCCTGCGCTCCAGGCGAATGATCCTCGATTTCCCCTTCGCCCAGCACTCCTCCCCGATAGTAGACAAGAGCCGTAAGTCCGTTGTATTCCCTGTGTCTCATGGTATCCCCCCTCACGCCCGCCGCCCACAGACGGCAGGCGCCGAGAACGAACGCTGACCTCATGCCTCACTCGATACCGACATCGGTTCGGCTATCGCTACGCTGGCTGCTCGTGGTGAAGTTCTCGTTCTCCGTCACCGCAATAGCGGCAGCATGATGAACCCTTCCGGCAAGCTTGTTCTTTGGCTCGAACGGCCCTTTCGCCTCGAGGGGTTTGTACTCGGGAACAAAAAGCACCTGCTTCGGCTTTTCTGCCAATTTCGGCGCGAGCTCGGCAACGGTGCCGTAGTAAATGACGTTTGCCAAGCAATGGTGCACGCAAGTCGGTTCGCGTCCGATAGCCGTGCGCGCAGCGCACAGGTCGCACAGATCGGTGGGGAACGGAAGCTTGTTCCAGTTGACCATATGCTCTTCGATCTCCCAAGGGCCATCGTCATGAACGCGGATCCCCCATTTCCCAACCGGATACCCGTGCTCTTCCTTGCAGGCGACCTCGCAGGACTGGCAACCCGTACAGTACCCGTAATCGATAAGAAGTCCGTATGTGTTCTCCATTACTGGTCCTCCCTTTTGAACTTCTCCCAAACCAGCTGCATATCGGTATCGTAGTTTTCCGCCAAAGGCTTGATGTTGCATAGAAGGCACTTGAACGGGGCACCGAAACCGAGTTTGCCGAAATGGAAGTTCGGAACGAGGTTGTTGATGTTCGAGCGGAACGTGCCGTACAGGTTGGGTTCGTTTGGGTCGTCTTCGGGGAACCACCATCCATGCTGGGCGTGAATGGTTTGTTCGTCTACGGCGATAGTGACGTTCGCCTTGAGTTTGGCCGAGCCGAACTGGTTCCACACCTCGCACCATTGACCGTCCGCTATGCCGAGCTTCGCCGCCGTCTTGGGGTTGATTTCAACCAGCGGATCGGGATTGAGCTCACGGCAGAACGGTATCTGACGATTTTCCGAGTGGAAGAACGCGTAAGCGCGAGCGCCCGTCGTCAGCACATAGGGATACTCATCGAGCAGCTCCGGTGTGTTCAGGGGGCTGTATTGGGGCTCTTCGTAATACGGGAGAGGATCATCCCCGAACTGAGCGAACATAGTCGACCACAACTCAACGCGACCGGTTGGCGTATTGAAGCCGGGTTGACCGTCTTTGCGCAGATGGCCGGTTTCGTACTTGTAGTACTCGACGTCTTTCTGGACGTACACTTCCTTGCACACGTCCTTGAACCGATGGTTGTTGTGCAGGCGCAGATCGTCGATGAAATCGTACACGTCGTGGTAGTTCTCCCAAAGCTGAGGGTTAAGACGCTTGCCCACGATCATGCATGTCTCCATGTCGGTCTTACATTCCCCAACCGAAAGCGCCTTGTTCATGAAACCCGTGCCCACCGGCGTAGCTCCGTAATGCGCAAAATCGACGCCGTCTTCTTCGGCGGCCGTTGCAAGAGGTAAAAACACATCGCAGACCGCCTGGGCCGATGGCGTCATAAAGCATTCGAGCGTAAAACAGAAATCAAGCGTTTTGCACATAGCGTCATGCCAGCGCTTCGGCTCGGCCGAAGTGCACGACATGAGATTGTTGCCCGCAAAGAAACCCATCTTGATGGGATACGGTTCGCCCGTTTCCATGGCTTGCAACGTGAGGTCCGCATGGGCATCGAGAATCGTGTTTGCATAGGCGGGATACTCTTTAAGACCGATCATCTTGCTGATGAGATCCTTGCCAAGCGCCTCCTCGAACCCAAATCCCGTCTCGTTTTGCCCGGAACTCGCGTTCCCGAGGATCTGTCCGCCCGGTACATCGATGTTGCCGGTAATGGCCATGAGGCAGATGGCGCTGTGCGATAGCTGCATACCGTTGGCCTTTTGATCAAACGCAAGGCCCCATTGCAGAGAAGCCGGTTTGGCATTGGCGTACATGCGTGCCGCATCCTTGATGTATTCGGGATCGATGCCGCAGATCTCCCCCGCCTTTTCAGCGGGCATGGTGGCAACGCGTTCGGCAAGCTGCTCGAATCCGTAGCACCAGTACTCCACAAAATCATGATCGTAGAGATCTTCCCGAATGATAGTGTCGAGCATTGCCATGGCAAGCGCCGTATCGGTACCCGCCCGAAGTGCCAGATGGTAATCGGCGCGCGAAGAGAGCCACGTGATGCGGGGATCGACCACGATAAGACGCGCGCCACGGCGCATCATGTCAACGACCGCGTGGCCGAAGAACCCGTCAGGGTTCGATGCAAGCGGAGCTTTACCCCAGATCATGATACATTCGGGATTTACAAAAGCCGGATCGTCGTAGCGCCCTGGCAGACCTCCCGCGTAATCGATCTCGGGGTAGGGGCTTCCCAGGTTGTAAGCTGCTGCAGCCATGCGCGGCACATAGCACGCGTAACCCGATTGGGTATAGCACATGTTGGGGGATCTGAGCATGTAGGTTCCGTACGGTCCAAGCGTGCCGCCCTCGCGACCAGTGCCCACGAAGAACACGACGCTCTCACATCCGTATTCCGCCGTAATGCGACGGTAGTTCTCCTCAATGATATCGAGCGCCTCTTCCCAAGTGCACTGTTCCCACTTGTCGGCTTGACCGCGGTACTTCGGGTCTCGCTTCATGGGATGAATGATACGGCTCGGATTGTAGACGAAATCCCTCAGCGTCAAGCACCGCACGCAAAGGCGCCCTTGCGTAATCTGTTGGTTTTCGTCCCCCTCAACCTTCACGAGTTTGCCGTTCTCGTCAACGTACAGCTTGACACCGCAACCTACGGGGTGGCACCCCGGAGGCGACCATGGAGCACTGCGCGTTACGGTGCAGCCGTCTTCTTCCCATCTCCACGGCTTACCAAGATCATTGGTTTCGCCGAGAGTCGGAAGCGGCACAGCAGGTTTCGCCTTCATTTCTTCCATCGCTCTCTCCTCCCACTCGTTCTCGCTACCGTCTTCGCCTATGCCTAACGGCCGGCGTCGGCTCTGAAACAAAGGATGTGGCGAATGGGGTGTTTTGGCTATTATCCCCGTCGGTCAAAATGCACCGCAGATCGATTCGGACGTAAACCTTACAGGTTTATTTTTGCGAAATCGCAGAAAGCGGCCACAGCATGGCGGCAGCGATCTTCGCCGATGAGACATCGATGACGAACCTCGCATGCGCGCCGGTGGAATGAGGAAGACTTGCTGGAATGCCCGCCATCTGCCGCGACGAGGGCCGTCGGCTGAACCGAATCGCATCGACGACCCCGGATGACAGCGGCCAAGGCCTTTTTCTGCCGCATTGTCTCGACAATCCCGCTAGATCGAAGGCTTACGCAGGCTAAAAACGGCTTCCCGCTTCGGCGTTCGTAAAGACGCAGGTCGATTGACCGTGCATTGCTCGTAAATACTCCGTAAAGGAATACGCAGCAGGATTGTCGAGACAATGCGGCGAAATCGACCTGCTCCACTGCAAGGAGCAACCGAGGGGAGTCGCAACGGGGCGGTATACGAGGCGGTTGCCGACTCACTGCGACGACACCACCTCCCGGCCAACGCGTCGGTTGCCCTCTCGCTGCTGCGCCACCACCCGCCCAGACACGCAGCTTTTCATCTTCATAAAAATGACGATTGCGTAAAGTATGGGCAAATGCCCTGCGTTTATGGCAAGATGGAGTTTCCTTGAACCGACATGAAACCGAACCCGAAACGCACTGGTCATTAAGGGAGGATCAATGGGCTTTTTCTCTAAATTCGAGGGCCGCATGGAAGATGCCTTCGAAGGCGCCGCCGACAAAATGTTCGATGCGCCAATCTCCCCTGTGCAAATAGCCAAAAAAGCCGAGAAGATGATGCGCCGCGAGAAGATGGTCGGCGCCGGCAAGCAGTACGCGCCCACGCTCTACACGGTACTCGTCAACCCCGACGACGACCAGCGCCTGTTCGGATACTATCCCACCCTCGCCGGTGAGACCGAAACCTACCTCGCGGCCAAGGCCGCGAACGAAGGCCTCGTCATGGACGGGCAACCGCTCGTGCGCTTCATCGTCGACGACGAGCTCAAGCACGGCAAGTTCGACATCATCGCCGAACCGGTTGCCGCCCCCATCATCGCGCAGCTTCGCGCCGAGGAGATGCAGCGCTACGGCCTCGGCGGAGCACCCGCGCGGGGTGCAGGTGCCGCCTACGCTCAGCCGACGCCCCAGCCCTACGGAGCGCAAAACGCCGCGGCAGCCGACCCCTATGCGCCGGGCCGCGGGCTCGATCCGTACACCGCAGCTGCACCAGCGCCTGCGGCCGCATACGGTCAAGCCCAGCAGCCCTACGCCGACGCGTACGGGCAACCCGACAACAAGCCTCCGCTTCCCTACGTGCCCGACGACGAGATCGATTACTCGATCGACTACGGCGAGTACACGTTCGACAGCCAGGATTTCGACGACTACCGTGAAAACGGCGCCGCCGCACGTCCCATCGCCCGCAACGATCGCTACGACGACGGATACGCGGACGCTGGGTACGATGAGGACGGATACGACGACTACGGCNCTCGGATCGACGAACGGCACCTACGTCAACGGAGCCGAAATCACCTCGCAGCCCCTGCGCGGCGGCGATCGCATCACCATCGGCATGACGAACTTCGCGTTCTCGGTTTCGTAAGCGAACCGAGCCGCGCGTGCATACAACGTTTAGGACAGCAGCCATAAGGAAAATCTCGTGATTGATGTTGCATTGCTGATCGGGCGTCTTCTGTTCGTAGCCCTCCTCTACCTCTTCCTGTTCGCTATCATGAGAACCGGAATCGGCCTCGTACGCGGTCAAAGGAAGAAAGAGAAGGCCTGGAGCATTTCGGTCGAACGCGGGCCCAAAGAGCTGCGCGGTATCCAGATCACGGTTCACGGGCCGGTCATCGTCGGGCGCAATCCCGGTTCCGATATCGTCATAGGCGCAGGCTACGTATCGGGCCGACATGCCCGATTCACCCTCATGGGGCAGAACCTCTTCATCGAGGATCTCGGCTCCACAAACGGTACCGCGGTAAACGGCCAGATCATCACCGAACCGACGGCACTGCGCAACAACGATGTGGTGAACGTGGGCGACGTAGCCATCAAGGTGAGGTACGCCTAATGGCCGCCAAATCGCATACCGCCCCCACCTTCGGCAGCCGCACCGACATCGGGTGCGTGCGCGACCACAACGAGGACAGCCTCATCGTCGCACCTCCCTTGTTCGCCGTCGCCGACGGCATGGGAGGCCACGCCGCAGGCGAGATCGCTTCGGAAATCGCAGTTAATACCCTGGCGGAATACGCCCCCGACCGCGCCGATAGCGAAGCGCTCGGCTTTGCCGTGGCGGAAGCGAACCGCGCCGTCATCCGCGGCGTGAAAGACGGTATCGGGCGGGAGGGCATGGGCTGCACCATGACGGCCGCCATACTCGAAGGCGAACGTCTCGTGCTCGCCCAGGTGGGCGATTCGCGCGCATATTTGCTCCATAAGGGAAAGCTCCAGCAGCTCACGCGCGACCACAGCCTCATGGCCGATATGATCGAAGCGGGGCAGCTCACCCCCGAAGAAGCGCGATACCATCCGAACCGCTCGGTTATCACCCGCGCGCTCGGCAGCGATCCGCATATGGCCGCCGACCTCTACGAGTTGAACGTCGAATCGGGCGACAGGCTGCTCATCTGCTCCGACGGACTCACCACCATGCTCGAAGACGATGCAATCGAGGGCATCCTCGGACGCATCGCCGATCCGCAGCGCTGCGCGAGCACGCTTGTGAGCGAAGCGAACGGCGCGGGCGGCTACGACAACACCACCACCATCGTCGTCGACGTGACGGGCCACAGCGAGATCAGGCAGAAGCGCTCGGCTCGCAAGGTGAAAGCCTCGATGATCGCCACGGTCCTCGTACTCCTGCTCGTGTTCGCAGGGGCTTTCTTCGGATTTCGCTCGTATGCGAACACGGTCGCCTACCTTGCAAACGAGAACGGCAAGGTTGTCGTATACCGGGGAATCCCCGGCACGCTGTTCGGCATACAGTTCAACGAGCTCGACCATACAACCGACGTATCGGTATCCGATCTGCAGCCAGGCGTTGCAAACCGACTCGATGACGGCATTCGCGTCGACAACGTCGACGCCGCAAACGCGCTCATCGACGAATACAAGGCGGAGATCGAGGCGAAGAGCGCCACGCCGAGCGAAAGCGACACCGATAGCGAAACCGACGCGGGCAGCGGCTCGTCTAAAACGGGCAGCTCTACCGGATCTTCTTCTGCAGGTGCCGCCAACGGCACCGCAAATGACACCGCGAAATCGGACGACGATGCGAACAGAAGCGCGGCCGGCCGATGACGAGACGCAACATAGAACTCATCCTCCTGTGCGTCGCGGCACCCATCGTGGTGCTCATGTTCGCCATGATCGCCGTCAACCAGGGGCAATCGCTCAACATGAACACGCTCGGAGTGCCCGTCGGCATCTTCGCGGCGTTCATCGTCGCGCACCTGGCGGTACGCAAGTTCACGCCGGGCGCCGATCCGGCCATCCTGCCCATCGTATTCGCCCTCTCGGGCATCGGCATCGCTTTCGTTACGCGTATCGCACCGTATTCCGACTCCCCCAATATGGCTACCAACCAGGTCATGTGGCTGTTCCTTGGCGTCGTTTGCATGGTGCTCGTACTCGCGTTCATCAAGAACCTCGATAAGCTTGCCAACTACAAGTACACGTTCATGATCATCGGCTTCGCGCTGCTGCTCTCCCCGCTCATCCCCGGACTCGGCCAGGAGATCTACGGCAGCCGCATCTGGCTGAACATCGGCGGCGTCTTCTCGTTCCAGCCGGGCGAGATCGCCAAGATCGTCATCGTCTTGTTCCTGGCAGGATATCTTGCGCAGAACCGCGAGATGCTCTCGGTATTCACGTGGCGCGTAGGACCTTTCAACCTGCCCGACATCCGCACGCTTCTCCCCTTGCTCCTCATGTGGGTGGTGGCGTTGCTCATCGTGGTATTCGAGAAGGACCTCGGCAGCGCGCTTTTGTTCTTCTTCATCTTCCTCACCATGCTCTACGTGGCTACCGGCAAGAAGTTCTACCTCGTCGTGGGCGGCATCCTCATCGCCATCGGGGCGGTAGCGGCCTGGTCGCTGTTCTCGCACGTGCAGGACCGCGTCGACATCTGGCTCGACCCGTTCGCGGATGCGAACAACAAGGGCTACCAGCTCGTCCAGTCGATCTACTCGATGGCCGACGGCGATCTGTTCGGCGTCGGCATCGGACGCGGCATGGCGGGCGGCCTGGACGGCTTCGGACGCCTCCCCGTTGTGGAGAGCGACTTCATCTTCACCGCCATCTCCGAGGAGACGGGCCTTTTGGGGGCGGCGGGCATGCTGCTCCTGTACCTGTGCTTCGCCATCCGCGGCATCGTGACCGCGGCACGCGCGAAGAGCGACGTCAGCTCGTTCATCGCCGTCGGTCTCACCTCGATCATCGTGCTGCAGGCGTTCATCATCGTCGGCGGTATCACACGCCTCATCCCCCTCACCGGCATCACGCTGCCGTTCGTAAGCCAAGGCGGCTCGTCGCTCCTCGCCGGCTTTATCATCGTCGGCTTCCTCTTGCGCTGCGGCGACGAAGGCACGGGTGTGGGAACCGAGATGAAAACGGGTACCGCCTCGTTCAACCCGAACAGCGTACTCGGGCGCGTATCGCTCGGCAAGCGCCTCACGAACTGCATGCGCATCTTCGCCGTGATGTTCGCGTTGCTCGTTGCCAGTCTCACCGTCATCATGGTCGTACAGGCCGACTACTACAAGAACATGCCCGGCAACAACCACACGATGGCGCGCGAGGCGCAAACCGAACGCGGCACCATCTCCACCTACGACGGCGTCGTACTCGCGCAGAGCGTGAGAAACGACAACGGGACCTACGATCGCGTGTATCCGGCGGGAACGCTCGCGAGCCATGTCGTAGGCTACTATTCGCAGCAGTACGGCACAAGCGGCATCGAGGCCGCCTACAACTCGACGCTCAAGGGCCAGCAGAACTTCGCAACACTCACCGACGTCATCAACGCCGCAAGCGGCATCAATACGCCCGGCAACGACGTGACGCTCACCTTGAACTCGAAGATCCAGCAAGCCGCGCAGGATGCCCTCGGCGATTCGGCGGGAGCATGCGTGGTGCTCGACCCCGAAACGGGTGCGGTGCTCGGCATGGCGTCCGCCCCCACCTACGACGCGGCCGACGTCGAAACGCTGCTCGAGCAAGGCGACTCATCGGGTTCGAGCGCGCTTATCAACCGCGCTACGCAAGCGCTCTACGCACCCGGCTCCACCTTCAAAGTGCTCACGCTCGCCACCGCTTTGTCCGATGGCGTTGCCACCGAAGACAGCGTGTACAGCTCGCCTTCGAGCATGGAGATCGGCGGCGCGAAAGTCTCGAACTACGGCGACATCGACTACGGCGACATCACGGTCGAACGTGCTACCGAAGTCTCGTCGAACGTGGTGTTCGGCCAGCTCGGTGTGGAACTTGGAGCCGATAGGCTCGTTGCCGCCGCCGAGGATTACGGCTTCAACAACCTCATCTCATTCGATTTGCCGCTCGTCGAATCGGTTATGGCCGACCCCGCCGAGATGTCCGAATGGGAGACCGCATGGGCTGCCGACGGTCAGCCCGTCACCGGCGGCGACGCCGCGCAGAAGAGCCAACCCGGCCCCCAGGCGACCGCCCTGCAGATGGCCATGGGCGCAAGCGCGGTAGCCAACGACGGCACAATCCAAACGCCCTACATCGTCGACAGCATCTACAACGCAAACGGCGAGAAGAGCTTCACGGCATCGTCCAAGGAGTACTCGCGGCCGATCTCGAAAGAGATCGCAAACCGCGTGACCGATATCATGGTAGGCGTCGTTCAGAACGGCACCGGTACCGCCGCAGCCATTTCGGGAATCGACGTGGCAGGTAAGACCGGCACTGCGGAAACGGGCAAGGAGCTCGACGACAGCTGGTTCATCGGGTTCGCGCCCGCCGACAATCCGCGTGTCGTCGTCGCCATCGTGATAGAGGAAAGCTCGGAGAGGGATGCCGCACTGAAAGCGCAAAATGTGTTAAGAACCGCTCTGGAAGTGCAAGGTCTTTTGTAAATACGGTATGCTGTTGGCGATAATACGACCAATCGCCGAACACATGTGACCAAGAGGAGCTAAAACGTGACCGGAACCATGATAGGCAAGGTTTTCAACAACCGCTACCAGATAACCGAGCGCATCGGTATCGGCGGTATGGCCGAAGTGTACCGTGCACAGGATAACGTGCTCGGACGACTTGTCGCCGTCAAGACGATGCTGCCCCAGTACGCAGCCGACCCAAGCTTCACCCAGCGTTTCAAGCAAGAAGCCGCTGCAGCCGCCAACCTGCAGAGCCCCTACATTGTAAACGTGTACGACTGGGGCCATGATGACGATACCTACTACATCGTCATGGAGTACGTGCGCGGCAGCGACCTCAAAACCGCCATCAACGAACGCGGTGCCATTAACCAGCGCAAAGTGGCCGAAATCGGCTCGCAGGTATGCCAGGCTCTGAGCGTCGCCCATAAGCTCGACATCATCCATCGCGACATCAAGCCGCAGAACATCATGGTCCAGCCCGACGGCAATGTGAAGGTCATGGACTTCGGCATCGCCCGCGCGAAGAACTCCGTCAAAACCCAGACCTCTTCGGTGCTCGGCACGGCGCATTACATCTCGCCCGAGCAGGCGCAGGGCAAAGAGCTCACCGCCGCAAGCGACATCTACTCACTCGGCATCGTGCTGTACGAGGCATCCACCGGACGCCTTCCCTTCGACGGTCCCGATGCGGTCAGCGTGGCGATGAAGCAGGTCAACGACCTGCCCGTCGCGCCCCACGAAATCAACCCCGACATCGACCCCACGCTCGAAGCCATCATCATGAAGGCGCTTGCGAAGAACCCGCTCGAGCGCTTTGCCACGGCAAACGACATGAAGCAGGCGCTGAACGACTACCTCGCCGGACGCCCCGTCATGCTCGGCGGCGGATTCGGTTCCGCCGAGACCGCAGTCATAGGCGCAGCGGCAGGTGTCGGCATGGGCGCCGGTGCCGCAATGGCCGACGGAACGGCCGTCATGCCCGTCGCGGGAAACGGCGGCGTGAAGCCCGTCAACACCCCGTCTAACTACCGCGCATCGGATTCGAACAAGCCCAAGAACAACAAGAAGACCATCGGCATCGTAGTTGCGGTTGTCGCCGCACTCGTCGTGATCGGCGTAGCCGTATTCGCCTTCTCGGGCATGTTCGCGTCGGGCGACCCGATTCCCGACGTGAAGAACAAGTCCGTCGAGGAGGCAACGCAGATCATCGAGGACGCAGGCTTCAAGATAGGCAAAACTACCGAGGTGTTCGACGACGATATCGCCGCCGGAAACGTCACCGGAACCGATCCGAAGGCAGGCGAGAAGCGCGAGAAGGGCTCGACGGTCAACCTGCTCGTATCGAAAGGCGCCGAGGAGATAACCGTGCCCGACCTTACGGGCAAAAGCGCCGATGACGCAAAGAAAGAGCTGACGGCAGCCGGCCTGAACTACAAGGCGGGTACCGCCGAATACTCGGAAACGGTAGATAAAGATCTCGTTGCCAGGCAAGATCCTGCAGCGGGAACCAAAGTGAAGAAGGGCGATACCATCACCTACTACGTTTCGCTCGGCTCCGACGGTACCGAAGTGCCCAACGTAATCGGCGACAGCGAGGGCTCCGCAACGACCACGCTCGAGAACAAGGGCTTCAAGGTTACCACCGAGTACCAGTACAGCGACGAAGCGTCGGGCACCGTCATCGGCCAGACTCCCAACGCGGGCGAGAAGCTCAAAGAGGGCGATACGGTGCATCTCGTCATCAGCCAGGGCAAGAAGACCGCTACCTATTCGGTCAGCGTCAACTCCAACGGCGGCGGAAAGGTATCGGCATCGAGTTCCTCGGTTGACGAGGGAGGCAGCGTCACCATCACCATCACACCCGACAGCGGCTACGAAGTTGCCTCTGTCAAGGGGTTGGACGGCGTGGGTGCGAACGGCGGGACGTTCACCATCACCGTTACCAGCAACGTGACGATCAACGTAACGTTCCAGGCAACGACGCCGACGCCGACGCCGCCGGATCCCAGCGGAGACGACTCGAACAATACCCAAACAGGGACGGGGGCATAAGGCGACGTCCCACTCGAAACCCTTATAGAAACCCACGGAAGCGGATCGCAAATGCGGTCCGCTTTTTTACTGCGGTCGATTCGATATCGCCAGAAAGCTCGCAAGCAGCGTAGCCGATATGTTGATCGTCGACCATCTCCCGCAACCGCGCGGTTAATGGTAGAATACATCTCGCGTCATGCCTCCGTAGCTCAGGGGATAGAGCATCGGTTTCCTAAACCGAGTGCCGTAGGTTCGAATCCTATCGGGGGCACCATGAGCAACAACAAGCCGCCTCGTCCGACGGGCGGCTTGTTTTGTTAGACGCGAAGCGAAGCTCCTTTGCAGTAACCCCGACGTTGCACCTCTGCGCGCCAGCTATCCAATTTCTACGAGCTCAATACGCACGCCGAAACGATCGCATCGAGCCTTCTGATATCGATCCCCTTCTTGAGGTTAACCTTGACGTGTCCTGCACGCGTCCAGAACTCCATCTCGGTGTTGATATCAACATGACCCGCGTTCTCGGAAGACCACATGTCGACCGATTTCCACGGCAAGGAATAGATTTCGACCTTCTTGCCCGTAATGCCCTGGGCATCGCGGACGATCAATCGTTTCGTCGTAAAGATCGCGGAGTCGCGGAAGGTCTTATATGCAGCGATCGGCTCCTCGCCATGCACGAGAATTCCTTGAACGTCACGGGGAATCGGACATTCGGATACAAGGGTCCATTCAAGCTGTGCGCCTAGCTCCATACTTCTCTCCTTTGCCGGAATGCGGGTTGCGAGCATGCACGCATGTTGTAAACATGATGCACGAGCTTAGTATAAACCCTTATCCCCGCTTTCCTTCGCTCAGATCGATGAGCTCTTGGCGGCTGTGGACGCCCGCTTTCGCATAGATGCGGCGCAGATGCGTGTCGACGGTGCTCTTCGAGATGTGCAGCTCCTGGGAGATGCGCTCACTCGTGCGGCCCCTGAGCGCAAACGGGAGAATCTCGCCCTCGCGATCGGACAGCCCGTACTCGCGCGCTATCGCCTCGCAGGCGTCTTCGAGCGAATCGGTGCTCGTCACGATCTCGGACAAGCTGCCGAAATCGCGCTCGGTAAACAAGAACACGTACGAGAACAGAACGAGGATGCCCGCAAACACCACGACCGAGTACGGCGTCACGTAGCCGGGCTGGGCGTAGTCAAAGGCGTTGGCGATCGCCACGCCGATGAGCTCGCCGCCGAACAGCGCCACAAATCCGCGCGAGAACGACATGGCAGCATCGGTGGCGGTCAGCTTCGCCAACACGAGGAACAACGAGATGAGCACAGCGGACAGTCCCAGATATCCCGCCAGAACGACAGCCTCGCCCGGTACGAGCGATTCGGCGAACTGCGGTACGGGAATGAGCAGATACCCCGTCATCATGATGAACAGCGCCAGACGGTACGCTTTGTTGAGCGCCGCTCCGCGCCCGAAACCGTCCGACCGAAGCAGCGAGAGCGTGCCGAGCGCGAACGCTCCGAACAGAAGGAGGCTCACCGGATACGAGGCCATCGCAGCATTGCCGGGATCGGTGTTGAACGTTTCCATGAATCCCGCTGCCATGCCGAACAGCGCCGTACCCGCGATGATCTTCGCCGACAGCAGAACGGTATCTTTTGCCGTATCGCCCCCAGCCGCCGCTTCGGTAACAGCAGAAGCCTGCGCATGATCGGCAGCCTTCGGAGCAGCCATGAGCGCCGCCGCGCTCGCGATCGGCAGCAGATGGAGCACAAGCGTTGCGCCCTCGATCGGGATCAGCGAAACGATGAGCCCTACGAGCGCGCCGACGGTCGACCCGACGAACACCTCGGGAACCGATATCTTCGTCGATGTCTCCCCGAACTCCCTGCCCCACGTTGCAAGAAGCAAGGCGCATGGCAAGCCGATCAGTGCGCCTTCAACGGGAAGCCAGTAGGCAGAGGGCGATCCGAGGAACAGGGGAATGAACGACCCGAGCACGCCCATAACCGCATACACGAGCAGCATCGGACGCGCCAGCAACGCATTGCGGGTCTTCGTCGGCACGAGCCTGAGTACAGAAAAGCCCACGACCATGAACAGCAACGTGCCGAACAGTTCGGCCCGTTCGAAGTTGAACGACCCGATCGGTATCGCGCGATTCGATCCCATATAGAACAGGAAGAATACGAACCCCTGGTTGCACGCAAAACCGAGGATGCGACGCAAGGATAGATTCCCAGCTGTTTGCGCTGGTTGTCCCATCGTATTCCTCCTGTCTCGTTCGGGGTTCCCGTGCCGATTATGATAGCAGGAGTTCGCTTCACATCAGGCAGTTCGGGGGCAAACCGACAACGGCTCCATGTTTATCGGCGATCGGAAGATATCGGGAAAGAAGTCGCACCATCGCGCTCTCCCATCACCGCTCTGAGCTCATCGTCGACAATGTCCATGAGCACCTGCTGCGAGCTGATCTCCATTTTCTGATAGATGTGCATGATATGGGTTCGCGCAGTACCGTCGGAAATCACAAGCGATTCGGCTATGTGGCGGGCGTTCCGACCCCGGGCAAGCAAGACAAGCACCTCGCCTTCACGCGACGTAAGCTGAAACCGCTTTGCCACGCGAGCGCACGCTTCGGAAAACGCTATATCGGTATTGGCTTGCAGCTCGGCAACCTCCCGGGCTTCATCGAGCCGCTGCGCACTGTTTCGCCGGTACTTGAGCAAACGTATGGCGCTCGACACCAGAAGAATGCTGAATGCCGCGAGGATAATGCCCGTTTCGAGCAGCTCGCCATAACGATTCGGTAGAATCATGATTCCGAATATTCCTAAAGCCCATCCCGCCCGATACGAGAAGTACGCAATGCATGTAAAAACGAACGGCGCATTCCCCTTGCGATAGTTGCGCGGCACGGTCCATACGAACAGCAGCAAAATAGAGTACGCAACGGCAAGCGGAACGAGGTACAGGGGGACGCCCGAAGCTCCGAACAAAGCCGATATGTAGAGCGCCACTAAAACGAGCGGCAGCACGAGTATGCGAAGCAGTTCGAGAAACTCCGTTTCCTGAAGGTAGCGAAGCAGCGCGTAAAAGATCGCACCCGCCACCAGCGTGCCGATACCCGATGTCACCTGGATGGTGAACGAAGCTCCCCCGCTATCCTGGGTCACCATAACGGTGCTATGCAGGGCAATGAGAAGCACTTCGAGCAAAGCGATGCTCGTACAGTACTCCCAAAACGGATAATCGCGCGCAAAGCTTTCGCTGTCGCGAACCTCGGCAGCGATGTCCTCCCGTTCCACCTCGCGAGCCCCTGCGCCATAGCGGCTATCCGACCAGATAAGAAGTCCGATAGAGATCGGCACGAACAGAAACAGCAGCGCAATGGACACCGTCCGGTCGAATCCCAATACGAGAATTTGCAGGACACCCGCACCCGCAATGGCAAAGGCGAACGAACTCACCGCTTTACGCACGCCCACATCGAGGAAGAACTCGGCATACAGTACGAAAAGGATGCTTGCACAATGCATCGACACCGATACGACGACGGAAAACGGCTCGCCGAGCGAAACGCCGGCTGCCTGCATGCAGCGTCCGGCAAGACCCGCTGTTTGCACGACGGCAAGTCCGGCAAGAAGCGGCTTGCACCGATAGAGTCGGCTCTTGCTCTTGAGCGTTCGACGCACAAGCACCGCAAGAACCGCAGCAAAATACACGACGATCGACACCAGCTCCGCAACGGAACGCGTCTCGAATACCCAGAGCGCCGTATAGCGTTCGTATTCGGTGCCCGCAACGCACAGAGCCAAGCCAACCGTTGCCGCCACCAGCCAACGACCATCCGAGATTCGTTCTTTCGACTTCTCAGCCATCGACCTCCCTCATCCAATAGCGACCATCATAGCAAGTTCTCAAGAATACGATTGTAACGATGATGCCCCGCGGCAAATCAGATTTTAAATCTGATTCGGGAAAGGCCGTCGTTTCCTAAGGTCATCTGCATACGGGTTGGGACCGTACACAGTTTTCTTAGGAAGGGAGACACTATGAAAGAACTATCGCGCAGGAATTTTCTCCTTGGCTCGGGCGTCGCCGCCGCAGGAATCATGAGCGCAGGAATGCTTGCCGCCTGCAGTCCGGCTGCCGAAAGCCCGGCGGAGACGACGACCGAAGAGACGCCTCTGAAAGAAGCAACGCAAACGAGGGAAGCGGATGTCGTCGTCGCGGGACTCGGCGCCGCCGGGTTGCTTGCGGCATACGGGGCGGCCCATGAGGGTTGCTCCGTCATCGCCGTCGATGCCGCTGCCTCGATGGACGGAACAACGAACACCCGCACCTCGGCCGCGTTCGCCGTCGGATCATCGCTTCAGGATCCGAGTCCGGAGCCCCTCACCATCGAGGAGTTCATGGCGTACGTGAACACGGGCACGAACTACCAATCGAACAACAAAGCTCTTCGCGCAATCATCGAAGCGTCGGGGAGGGCCGTCGATGTATTCGTTGATGCGGGAAT
The DNA here is from genome assembly GCF_900240215.1 of Raoultibacter timonensis. GTDB lineage: Bacteria > Actinomycetota > Coriobacteriia > Coriobacteriales > Eggerthellaceae > Raoultibacter > Raoultibacter timonensis. Next base: position 2,593,595 of record NZ_LT964679.1, read on the forward strand.
GCCCTTCAACGTCGACTTCACCAACAGCACCTCGGCTGATGCGATGATGGTGCGCGGCGGATGCGTATACGGCGTTGCCGGCGAAGAGCGCGCCGAGTACTTCACCAAGATAGCCGACGACGCAGGAGTCGAATGCCTCTTCAATACAACCGCCGAAAGCCTCATCATCGAAGACGGAGCGATTGCCGGGCTGCAATGCGTATCGGGCAAGGACGTCATCGACATCAAAGCGAAAGCCGTGATCCTTGCCACGGGCGGGTTCCTTGGCAGCGCCGAAGAAACCGCCAAGCACTTCGCCGGTGCCAAGATCGTCTGCATGGGCAACATGCTCAACACCGGCGCGGGCATCAATATGGCCATGTCTGCAGGAGCGCAGCTTGGAAAATGCTTTAGCATCTCGATGAACGAATACGGCGGAGCCAACACCAAAGCTTCGCCGACGTACTCGTTTCGCCCCACATCGGGGACCAACGAAGCGATGCGTCTGCCAGTATTCGGCGGCATCCTTCTCGACGGCGAAGGCGATCGATTCGTCAACGAAGGCGTCATGTGCGAAAAGACCATGTTCTGCTGCGAGCCGCTGGTTCGCGAATCGTATTACTACGCGGTTTGCGACGAAGCGTTTATGAAGCGCTGGGAATCCGAGCCCCTCCCGCAGTTCCTCGGCGACGAGCGTATGAGGGGCATGTTTGCCGACATTGTCGCAACCGATATCCGCGAGCAGTTCGACAAAGCGGTCGATGAGGGTTGGGCATACAAGGCGGATACGCTCGCCGAACTCGCAGAGCACTTCGATCTGCCGAACCTCGAACAGACCATCGCGCAGTACAACGAGTACTGCGACAAGGGCGTCGACGAGCTGTTCTTCAAGGATGCCAAGTACCTCACCCCCATCAAAGAAGGTCCCTTCTACATCGTCGAATCGATGCCTGCGGGATGGCTCTCGCTCGGCGGTATCAAATGCAATGCGCGCTGCCAGGCGGTCGATCCCGACAACAAAGTCATCGACGGACTGTTCGTGGCCGGCGCCGACGCCGATCTGTTCACGTCTCCGTATTACGCCGCAGGATCCGCGAACGGCTTCGCGGTCGGATCGGGACTAATCGCCGGTGAGGAAGCAGCAAAAGCGATCAAAGCTTAAGCGATGGGAATATAGGACCTTGGGCTGCCGCATCCAAGGGATGGACTGCGCATAGGAAAAGCGCTGTACGGTGCAAGGTTCAGCGCTCTCGCTTTCGCGCTGCAAGGCGATCGAGAGAAAACGTGGCCAGTCGGAAGAAGCCGTTTCTTCCGACTGGCCACTTACCAGCAACCGCTCAAAGCGAGGGGTTTACGCGAATCCGAGCATGCTAAACGCAGCCGGGAACCAAACAGCCATGAGAACGATCATGACAACGGTCGGCACAAGGCCCGGAATCAAGCAATCCTTCGTCTCCCAATAACCAGAGCCCTGCGCGACGAGCAAAGGAAGGTTGATCGGAAGGAAGTATGCAGCCCCCAAAGAAAACACGCAGATGAACGCAACAACTGCAACGGGGAACCCACCCACAGCCAGGGCGATGCCGGCAAACGCCGGAAACACCATGGCGCACAGAGCAGGGCCGACCGGGCAGAAGTTATGCAGAATCTGAGTGATAACGCCAAACAGAAGCAGGATAGCGATAACCGGAAGGCCGGAAAGCAGGCCGGAAAGCAGGCCGGACAACCACGCAACGGCACCAGTGCCGAGCATCATACCGACCATGCAGTTCACACAGCCAAACATAACGAGAACCTGCCAGTTCATGCCCTTGTTGATTTCGTCCCACGTAAGGAAGTTAACACCGGGGAAGGTGCAGATAACCAAGAAGAACAGACCAACGTTCATAATGGTAAACATAGGAACCCAAGTGCCCAATACCATCATGACCACCATGAGGATCATAACGGCGAGGATTGCTTTCTCTCGGTTTGTCGTTGCCGGAAGCTTGGCAAAATCTGCAACAACCTGCTCAACTTTTTTAGGATCGAGCTCTTCGGGCTTGCAAATAACAAGGAAAGCGAAATAAACCGCAAGCGTCATGACAATAGTCGCAGGAACAGCCACGATGCACCACTGCCCGAAGTTGATCGTGTAACCAACCATGTTTTCGAGAAGGCCCAGCACCAAAACGTTCATGGAAGCTCCGATGGGGGTACCGCAGCCACCGATCATTGCACACATACCCAGACCGATCATCATGCCCTTACCAAGGTTTGATTTCAGCTTCTCTTGGCCGAGAGTCTCAAGGACGCGACAGCCGATGGGCAACAAGACGGCGATAACGACCAGATTGTGCATGAAATAGGAAACAAACGTAGCAGCAAACAGAAAGCCTAAGAGCAAGACCTTCGAATTGCCTTTGCACGCCTTCAGAATAAATCCGACGATCTTATCGGAGAAGGTAGTCTTTTCGAAAAGCACGCCAAAGCTAAAGCAGAAGATGAGGAAGAGTACCGCCGAGTTCATGAACCCGGCTAGAACTGCATTCACATCGCCAGCACCCGTAACAATCAGGGTAAGCACGCCGAGCAGACCGGCAACGCCAAGCGGGAACGATCCGCATACCCACAAAAATACCGAACCGAGAAGCGTAAACAGAGCTTTGCAGCCTTCAGGCGTCAGACCTTCGAACTGCAAAGTGGATCCCAGAACAATGCAGATCGCAAAGCACACTACGCCTATCATTCTTTTGACCATGTTACATCCCCTTTCAAATTCTTTCACCGCACGAACCGATAAGACTTATACGGCATGCAATTTACCTTCTGCGATCAGCGGATCGACTCTTGCCTTCGGACAACACGGCGTTAAAAATCGCCTTCGTTGCCGCGTAGTCCGAATCCAAGCCCTTAGAGTCAGCGGGAAGGCCGAACTCTCTTTGCATCCTCCCCGCTTGGCCCCCCCTCACCCAATCCGTTTTCGCAAGAAACCTCCTCCGAAGAGGCTTTCGCGCGCTTGGCGAGCATGTGCAACGTGACGCTCAAGATAAGAGCCGCTGCAAGTACTATCGTGATGATCGTTTCGACCGGCATGCCTCGTACCTCCCGAGCAACTAGGGGGCTCCTTTGTTTTTCCAAACGGTCCTGGAAGGATTTGAAACCTTCCAGGACCGTCCTCCCGATGAACTCGCGCTAAAGCGTCATGAAAAGCTGTTTGCCGTTCTCGGCGATTGCCGCAGCAGCTTCTTCTTCCGATACGATCTTCAAGCATTTCGCCTGACAGTGCTGCACGCAGGAGGGCAGCTTGCCTTTCTCAACGCGCTTGCCGCACAACGTGCACTGATCAGTTATGGTGGGAATATAAGCGTATTGCCACTTGTCCTCGCCGTATTGCCATGGACCGATTTGGGATACTTTGATACCGAATTGGTCGACGGGCAGCCCGTTTTCCATTTGACATGCGATCTCGCAGGAATGGCAGCCCGTACACCAGTTGTAGCTTACCAAAAGGCCTTTCTTCGACATGTTACTCACCATCCTTTACCGGGTATGCTCTGCAAGCGAGGGCTTTGTGGTTGGCGCCCCACCCCGTTGTTCCGTAATCCCACGTGATAAGGTTGTTGCAATTGAGCTCAAGAGCATCGTAGAGCTTCTCCGGATCGCCTTCCGGATGCCACCAACCGTGCTCCGTACACATGACGCCCCTTGCCATACCCGGATATGCTTCAACCTTGCGCTTGCATCGACCCGTACGGCCCGTTCTTCCGATCGGTCCTTCAAGCCAGACCCATTGCCCCTCTTCGAAACCGAGGTCCGCGAGGTCCTCGGGGTTTATTTGCACCGTGGGCTCGGGGTGAAGCGCACGTAGGTGCGGTACCTGACGATGTTCGGAATGGAAGTAGCCCCACTGGCGAGCACCGGTGCTCAGGATGTAGGGGAACTCCTCGCAAAGTTCAGGCGCAGACATCGGCGAGTTATCCTGCTCGTAATAGGTGGGCATGGGATCCATGCCGATATTGTTGAACGCATGGGACCACAGCTCAATGCGTCCCGTCGTAGTCGGGAATCCAACTCCGCCGTCTTTACGGAGTTTTCCCTTTTCATGCAGACCATACTCGAAAGGCAGGTACGCCGGCGCAACATCGCGCAACTCCTCAAAGGTATAGCCGGTCTCCTCGACGATGCTCGAGAACATCTGCTCGACGTTCTCCCACGGCCACGCTTCGGGATTAAAACGGCGTCCGAGCTCGAGATTCACCTCCATATCGCTTCGGCACTCTCCCGCGGGAGAGACGGCTTGATTGATGGTTTCGCCCCGTTGACAACCATCGCCGCAGCGAATGCCGTTGCGTTCGGGGAACATCGCGATGGGCAGCACAATATCGGCAAAAGCCATAGCGGTGGGCGTCATGAACAGATCGGCCACAACGTTGAACTCCGAGTTGTTAAAAGCCTTCATGGTAACTTCGGTATCCGCACCACCACAAGCGAGAGAGTTGATCGACTGCATCCAGACGGCCATGATGGGATATGGCTTGCCGGTGAGCAGGGCCTCGATGCAGTCCGACGAGCCGGCAGCCCCCGAACCAACGCGAACCGCAGGGTGGTAATTCGCACCAAGACGCTTCTCGTCCTGCTCGGGAGTCAACCACTCGCGGCCCCATCCCGTGATGTACTTCAAGAGCTCGGGAGGCTGGATCATGGTACCAGGTTTGTCGAAGTTGCCGGTAAGGGCCATCAGGCACACGATCGCACGACCGTTTTCCAGATTGTCGATACGCTGATCAAGTGCGACGCCCCATTGAACCAAACCCGCATCGGCCTGCGCATACAAGCGGGCAGCAGCGGCTATTTTCTCAGCGGCGACGCCTGTGACCTCTTCGGTGCGCTCGGGGGTCCACTCGCTCACATGCTCGGCGAACTCATCGAAGCCGTAGCACCACATGTCAACGAACTCGTGATCATAGAGATCTTCCTTAATTACATAGTTCGCCATACCCAGCGCCACCGCGCAATCGGTTCCAGGTCGTAACTGGAGCCAAATATCGGCCTTCGCGGCAAGCCACGTCAAACGCGGGTCGACGACGATAAGCTTGGAGCCGCGCTCAAGTACATCGAGCACCCAATGACCGTATGCCCCATCGGAGTTTGCCGCCAAGGGCTCATTTCCCCACACAAGGGTAACATCCGGGCATTTCCACTCAGGATTGTCGAAACGATCGGCGAACTGCTGAGAGTAATCGCCCACCCAGAACGTACCGGTCGTAAAGGAGCATGCGAAGATGCGGGGAGAATAGCACGAGTGCGCGTTTATGTTGAAGGTGTAGTTCGGAGAACCGAACGACCATGCGAGGCGCGAAATCCAAGCGGCAATGTCGCGACCGGTACCCTGCCAGAACTGAACCGACTCGGCACCGAAATTTTCCTTATAGTATTTGAAGCGCTCTTCGATAGTATCAAGCGCTTCATCCCATGTGATGCGCTCAAATACATTCTTGCCACGGTTTTCGCGGGAGCGTTTCAAAGGATACAGAAGACGATCGGGACTATTTACCGCCTCGGGAACCGCAAGGCAGCGAACGCACAGGCGCCCCTGATTGTACGGGTGCTCAGGATCGCCCTCCACCTTAACCAACTTGTCTCCGTCCGAGTACATGATGACGCCGCAGCCGAGATGGCACCCGGGAGCAGACCATGCATTGCCGCGCGTAGCGGTAAAGCCATCCTCATCGTACCGATAGGGATGAGTATGCTCTACCTTGATAACGTGCAGAGGCTCTTTCTCTGACATATCAACCTTCCTTTCTCTCTTCATTTCCCTTGCCAACAAATGAGGTTTCCCTCGATTGAAGCCTCGCCTTCTCATTGCCTGCGGTGTGGCTTGCCGGGCACCTCCGGAGACTCCGGCACGAGCCGAACCTCACATGAAGGACACCTCACCACATCGGCTTCGGTAACAGGCTTCCCGCATTTCCAACACCTGGCTGCCGGCCGCTTGCCTCTCATCGCCTCAAGTTTTCCGCATTTGCCGCACCTCCTGCATCCGTAACACATCAGAGCACCACCTAAACCGCGTACAACATACCGACGTTCGTCAAGGCATCGGTAATAAACGGGATCCACAGCGCCATGACCAGGCAGAGCACGAATACGGGAACGATGCCTGCTTTGAACATGTCCTTGATCTCGTAGGTGTCTTCGTTGTACGTAATCGCGATAGTCGGATTGATCGGAAACAGATAGTTGCCGCCGATAATGGCTGACATCATCACTGCAGCTGAAATAGGATTCAAGCCTGCAGCGGTGCAAATAGTGACCAGCGGAAGGAAGAACACAGGAACGAATCCGGGACCGATCGGCATAACGGTGTGCAAAAAGTACAGGACTAAACCGAGAACAAACAAAGCAAGTACGATGCTCATATCGGCAAATCCCATCGAGAGCACGATATCGCCGATGAATTGCGATCCCCCGGTACTTCCGAGCAAAGTACCCATAGAGATCATTGCACCAACCATAATGACTACGTTCCATGGGGTGCCTTTTTGATACTCATCAAACGTGAGCAGGTTAAAACCAGGTGCAAGCATAAGGCCCATAGCAAGAACGGAGATAACCGTCATGTTGAATAGAGGGAACCATGTACCCAAGATCCAAAGAATCGGCACGCCGAGAATGATACACAGGGTCTTTTTTTCCTCAACGAGAAACGGCCCGTATGATTTCACCGATTCGTAGAGTCGCTCGATTTTATCCTGCCCCAAAGACTCCGGCTTGAAAACAAAGGTGACCGAAAGCCACAACACAAGGATCATTGCGGCTGCGATAGGAACTCCGATGATCATCCAACCGAGAAACGAAATCTGCTGCCCGGTTGCCGCCTCGAGCATGCCAACGGCTGCAATATTGGTGGCGTTACCGGCAGGAGTGGCGAGCCCACCCGTAACTCCTGCAAAGGGGACCCCGATAAACAGGCACTTAGCAAAATTGGATTTCTTCTTGTAAAGATCGAGCGCCTTGAGAAGCGAGATGGACAAGCCGAAGAACAGCGCGATAACAGCCGAATCGCTCATGACCATCGAAACGAGCGCCGTAACGCACATGACGCCCAGTACGAGCTTGCGGGTATTTCCCTTCGACCAGTGAACGACAACGCCGACAAGTCGATTCGAAAGCTGTGACTTATTGAACGCGGTAGTCAACGCGAACACCGTCATAACGAATATCGTCGTCGAAGCGCCGAAACCGCTGAAAACAGTTGACGCCGGAGCAGCCCCAAGAATTGCGCCGACAGCTAAGATGATAATGCCAGTGACGCCAACAGGGAACGAATCGCATACCCACATTGCCACGCCAGCAACAAGAACGCCGAGACTGAGAAGGCCTTCTCTTGAAAGCGTCTCGGCAGAGGGGATAAGACACGCCGCCGCAAAGGCAAGAACCGCGATGATTATCCCAATCCCCCTCTTCCCCATAAAAGTAGACATCCGCTCAAATCCTCCTCATGTTTCCCCAAAACAAACGAGTGCTCAAGTAGCCTTTGGATTGATCGACTTTCTGGAATCGTCACCTCCGTCCGTTGACTAAGAAGGTCTGAATCCTCTATGCTCATGCTGCCTCCCATAAACCTTTCGGATTCCGACCTGTATCCCGACAAGTATTCGGATGCCCTCAAATTAGGCGTAAACCGCCTGTCGGGCATCAAGCGAGCGAGTGTAACTTTGTCATTTAGGGGGTAGTCTTTTTGTATTACAAAGATAAAAGACCTGTTCAAAGTCCATACAGGGTGAGCAAGCCGGAAGATGCCGATCAGTTAAGCTATTCGATCAGCATGAAAAAGATCCTCTACATGTTCGGCTTCGGATTCATGTTCGCAACGGAAGCGGGCATGCTGGGAAACGCGCTGCATCTCAATGAGGCCTTTTTCGCAGTCGCAACGATCTCGTATTTTCTTGCTGTAGCGCTCGTTCACTTCATCATGCGCTTCAGCCGTTTGCGCAAGCTGCTGGTTAGCACCCGCACCGCAGGTGATGTTGTGTTCCTGGTCGTCTCTGCTTTACCTATCGTGATGGCTATCTCCATCCAATACCTGCACGAAGGTCAGTATTACGCCGACAAGACCATCGCCATCGCTACGGCTGCCACAACGGGACTCATGGGCATATGCACCGGCATAGGGATGTTTCGGTGGCATAGCGCCGCATCGGCGGAAATCGAGCCGATGCTCGCCTATACGACATGGGGCCTCTCACTCGGACTGGTCATCCTCATAGTGGTTCTTTGGCTTAGCGAAGCCGTTTCGGGCATGGTATTCGTATCGATGAATGCAGTTTCGGCACTGCTGTACCTCATTCTTCCAAAAAGCAAGGATGAAAGAGTTCGGGAAGATACGGACCAGACGGATCAGGATGTTCATCTTGATTTTAAAATGCACTTGGCCTTGTTTTTCCAGTTGATGGCACTTGGATTCTGCATATGCGTCACATTCTCATCTTGGTCGCCGGAAGTTATCACGATAACGGTAGCCGCCGCCTTCGCGCTGAATGTCACACTCCCCTTGCAGAGAAGGTATTTTGCAGGAACGACTGGGCAAATGGCCAGAATATATCTCCCAGCAAGCATTGCCATGCTCTTCGGAATTTCCGTGGACGATCCATACGTCCAAACCGCGATCTTTGCGATTTCGATACTGCTGTTCTTCTACCAAGGCCACTCGAATACCACGTTTCTTATCACCTCGGGACGGTGCTTCGGCATAGACATCCTCTCGAACATCTCGAGAGGCCGCTTCCCCCCTATGCTCGGATTCGCTTGCGGATTGTGCCTAGGTTGCCTCTGCGTTACTCTGCAGCTAAATCTTATCGTCGTAGGAGGCTTAGTCGCAGTCTTCGTAATCGGAACCTACGCACTCCTTCCGTTTAATTTGGGCATTTCGTTCAAGGAAGGCATCTCCTATGATCTGGAGGACGGCATCGTCACACCTTGGGTAGCGCAAAGCGAAGAGGAGGAGCGCTCGTTCAAGAAGAAGTGCACTGCACTTGCAGAGTGCCATGGCTTCACTCCGAGAGAACAAGAAATCTTCTTCCTGCTCGCATGCGGCTACAACAGCGACTCCATTGCAAATATGCTCGTCATCTCGCCGAGCACCGTTAAGACCCATACCTATAGAATCTATCAAAAAATAGATGTTCACTCGCAGCAGGAGATAATCATGATGCTACGCCCCCGAAAATACGAAGCAGACCACTAAGCGAGACCCGAAAGCATTGGAGACTCCGAGCACCCAGCTCCCCCCGCAAGACCACCATCGGTATTTTCCTGTATTGCGCCCACGGCGGCCCAGCGCCCAAAGCCCCGTACGACCTCGAGCCGATGGCGGTTAGCGGCAGATCATGCAGCGGCGGGCGCAAACGCAGGCTTGCCGATATCCGGCAGGTCTCCTCCGGCCAGCCGACCCGCGCGCGTCGCCCGATGTCCGCCAACCGCCTCCGTGCGACGTTATTTGAGCGCTCTAAAACGGGATGGCGTTCCTTATGCCTGGTCGCTTGACTCGACGATATCAGAATGTGCCGATAATCGTCGCACGGAGGCGGTTGGCGGACATGCCGCAGTCGAACGGCAAGCAACCTCCTACAAACTCACCCACCCTATCGCAAGCAGCGAGATCGATGTCACCGTAGCGGCGAGGATAACCGCCACGACGATCTTGTCGCGCGTGCTTTGCAGGTAGGGCTCCTTGCGCTCCCTCTTGCCCTTGATGTACATGAGAATGCCGGGCGCGTAGAGAAGCGACATGATCGTCAGGCCGATCGGGCCGCTCGCGTACGCGATGAAGAGGCTGTACACAACGCCCACGATCGCAAGCACGCGCCAAAGGAGGAGACTGCCGCCCACCCTGCCTTCGAACGCCTCCCGCTCGGTAAACGTGAGCTTTGCGAAATAGGCTGCCGAGAGCAGGTACGGAAGCAGGATCATGCCCGACGAAATGGAGTAGAAGAACTGGTAGGTCTGCTCGGAGAAGATCATGGCCACCAGGAAGAGCTCTATGATGATGTTCGTGACGACAAGCGTAACGATCGGCGCACCCCTCTTGTTCGTCTTGGCGAACGCCTTGATGAACACGCCCTGCTGCGCGGCCTCAAACGGCGATTCGCTCGAAACCATGGTCGAACCTAGGACGGCACCGATAAGCGAAAGTACGACGCCGCAGTTGACGAGCAGCGCCCCCCACGGCCCCACAGCCGCTTCCATAACGCCCGCAAGCGCGGGATTATCGAGCGTTGCAAGTTCGGATAGGGGCAGCACCCCCATCGAAAGCATCGACACCATGAGGTAGATGATGAACACACAGACGAATGCAGTAACCGTGGCCCTGCCAACGTCTTTTTCTCTTTTGGCGCGCCCCGAAACGGCAACGGCGCCCTCGATGCCGACAAACACCCAGATGGTGATCATCATCGTGCTGCTGACCTGGTTCCAAAACGGCATGTCGGTCACTGCCCCGTTCGTCAGATTCGAAACGAACAGGGTCGGATCGAACTTCTGAAAGAATATGATCGCGAAGATGGCCACGAATATCGGCACGATCTTCGAAATGGTGATGACCACGTTGATGCCGGTCACCTCTTTGATGCCCCGCGATGCAAGGAACACGTAGAACCAGATGAGCACCGAGGCCCCGATTGCCGAATAGAGGTTGTTGCCGCCCCCGAAAATCGGGAAGAAGTACGTAAGGGCACCGAACAGCAAGGCGAGGAAGCTCACCGTGCAGAGCAGAACGCTGATCCAGTATCCCCACGCGCTGTTGAACCCGACGAAATCCCCGAATCCCGCGTTCGCATAGCTGTAGATGCCGCCTTTGAGCTCGGGTTTTATGCGGGAGAGCGCATAAAACGAGAGGACGAGGCACAGTACGCCAACGCCCGAAATCCCCCATGCCGTCATGATCGCATAGCCGCTGGCTCCCCCCGCAGCCTGATCCCCCGCCAGCGTAAAAACCCCGCCACCGATAATGATGGTGACGATGAGGGCGGTTAACCGAAAACCGCCGAGAGTTTCATCCGCTGCCCGCTTTGCGCTTACGTCTTTCGATGCCGACTCGTCCATACCACGCCCCTGACCTTCGGTGCTTCGCCCCATTAACCTCTTGGCAGAAAATGACTATGTATGTTCGCACCTTTATTGAAACAGTATGACACCCATTCTGCGAGGCTACGCAAAAACCAGCGTGGCCTCGCAGAAACGGGTGTTCCCGGATAGCCCTTCCTTGTCTACGCTTACTTGTTTCGCTGATTCTTCGGCGGTCGGGCGAACATGCCGAGAAGGGCACATACGCCAACGATGACCGCCGTAACGTAGAACGCGTTCACGAGCGATCCCGTCGCATCCCCGATGGCAAAGCCGATCGTCGCGATGAAGCCCGACAGCACGCCGAACACGAGCTGCGCGATTCCGACGGCGCGGGAAAGAACATCGCGTCCGAAGTAGTTCGCCAGCACGGTCGGTACGAGCGGCATCATGCCGCCATAGCCGAAACCGGCAAGGATGAACGAGAGGTACGGCATGATGGCATTCGATGCGAACGCGCCCACGAGCAGGCCGATCACCACGAACACGTTGCAGAGCACCAGCAGCCTCGCGGGATCGAATCGGTCAGAGATGATGCCCCAGAGGAACTTGCCCGCCATCATGGCAAGGCCCATCGACGATACCGCCGCCGCGACCATGGTCTGATCGAGCTCGAGCGTCTGGAAGTAGACGGGGACGAAGCTTACCGCGGCAACGTAGTAGCAGTACCCGCCCAAGCCGCAAATCGAGAGCAACCAGAACGCGGGCGATTTGATCGTCTGCGCAAACGTTGCGGGAATGGAGGTTTTGAACACCTTCGAAGGCTTCTCTTCGACCTTTTCCTCCACCTCGGCCTTAACCGATTCGCCTCCATCGGGCAGAAGCCCCATGTCCTCGGGCTTGTTCCTGATCACCGTAAACGCAAGGATGATCGCAAGCACGCCCGCCACGAGGAAGAACCACCAAATGTTGCGCCAATGGCCCGCTTCTGCTCCCATGAGCGCATTGGCGATGAGCGGGGAAACGAACGCGCCCAACCCGCCGATAACCATTGTGAGCGTCATCGCCCGTCCGCGCTGGCGATGAAACCATGACGGGACGATCGTGTCGACCGAAATCTCGCCCACCGCCATCACGGCGAAGGCCATGACCGCAAACGTCACGATGTAGCTGATGTAGTCGTTGACGAAGAATATGAGCGCCGCCGAGCACAGCACCATCAAGGCGCCGCCGATAACCTGCATGTAGCGTGCGCCGATCTTCGCGATCAAAAACCCGATGACGGGTGAGCCGAACCCGTACACCCAGATGGCGATAGTCGTTCCCATACCGAGCTCGGCACCGGTCAGACCTATGTCGGCCTGCATGAAACCGCCGCCGATTGCGGCAGCCGTCAGAAACGACCCGTTCGCCATGAAGTAGCAAACGCCCAAGATCACGGCAAGTATCCAACCGTAAAACAGCTTACCTGTTTTCATGTTACTCCCCTTCTTTTCGATCTGCCTTTACAAAATTTGCCCTGGTGCAGCGCCAGGCGCACGCGATGTTTTCTTGCGGGCGCATGCTACGTGCGCGAATCGTACGGCACCGACAGGGCATGCCGATTCGCACCGGTAGCACAGCTCGCACGCTTCCCTCAAAGCAACGCGCACCGTGCCGCACTCGCCGTCGATTTCCAAAACGTCGGAAGGGCACAGGGAGGCGCACAGGCCGCAACCGATGCATGCTCGTGCATCTATCTGCAATTCGCGCAGATACCATCGGTCTACGCATGCAATCGGTGCGGCCACGGCTCCCTCCCTTCCAACGCTCTTAAAATGACGTGCGTCCTTCTCTATGCTTTATGGTTCAACTTGTTGAACGTGTTGTTCCAGAACCCCTTGGGATCCTCGTTCACGAACGGCTCGATCGATTCAACCAAATCCGCACGATCGGTGCCGTCGGTAACCGGGTATATCTTGCACAGCATGCCGCGGGTAACCCATTGCCCCGTCTTGGGATCGAGCGTTTCGTACGCATCGTCGGTCAGCACGTTCGCATTCGAATCGAATACGCCGAGCGACCACGGCTCTTCGGCGGGCTGCTCGGGATACCACCAGCTTGGCTGGCAGATAACGACTCCGCGCACGATGCCCCACTCGAGCTTGGCAACCTGCTTGATGCGCCCGCGCTTCGTCTCGATCCAAACCCAATCGCCGTCGCGGATCCCGAGGTTGCGCCCATCGCTTACATGGAGCTGCACGATCGGGTTGGGCCACACGCCACGGGTTCCGCACCCGGGCACGCGGAACTCCGAGTGGTGCATCGGGCTCCATCTGCCGCCCGTAACCAGGCGGAACGGGTATTCCTTCGCAAGCTCCGGCTGGCTTACCGGCGTCTCGGGGAGCTCCTTGTACTCGGGGATCGGATCGTAGTCGAGATCCTGGATGATGCTCGAGAATATTTCCGCCTTGCGCGACGGCGTCGCGAAGCCTTTGATCTGTCCGTTGTGTCCGACCTCTGCATGCTTGTACGGAGTGGGGTTACTGTTGACCCATGCCCCCTCCTCCATCGCTTCCTCGTAGGAGACGCCGCCTCGGGCAAGGCGGTGGGCTACCGCATCCTCGTAGGTTTCCCACGGCCAGTACTCTTCCTGACCGCAGCGCAACCCCAATCCGCGCCAGAAATCGTAATCGACGTGGCGCTCGTATTCGGGCTCGATGATCTTGTCTCCGATGAGGACGATGTCGTAGGCGTCCTCGATGGTCGTTGCCATCGGCCGCTCGAGGCTGTCCGCGGCGGGCATGATGTAGTCGGCGAGCGCGGCGGTCGGCGTTTTCCAATAGTCGACGACGACGAGAAGGTCGAGGGCCTTGAGCGCCTTGTACACGTGCTTGGTGTTCGGAGCCCATGCGAGCGGGTTCGAGCTCCACGCGATGAGCGCCTTCACGGGATAGGGTTCGCCGGTCAGAATGGCGTCCCATGCTTTCGGCGGCGTCACGAGCAGCTGATGGAGCATCGGGCGCGGTACGCCGAACATCTTGCGGAAGCACTTGTCGATCGGCTCGAAGCCCTTCCACGACATGAGACGGTATTCGTCGTTGCCGAGGAACTTGGCACGCGCTTCGGGCGTGACCATTTCGGAAAGCTCGAATTCGGAATCGCGCAGCGGGAAGCGCTTCTCGCCATCGGCATCGATGATGCCCGGGAACCCGATGTACTCGCCTCCCCTCACGTCGATGTTGCCCGTCAGGATGCGCAGCATCGTTTTCGCGATGCCGGAGTTGGCGCCGTTCGGCCCGTGCTGGTCGGCGCTGCCGAGGCCCCATCCGATATAGGCCGGACCACCCGTCGCATATGCGGTAACCGATTGCACGATCTTCGTCTCGGTCAAACCCGTGACGCCCGAAGCCCATTCCACCGTGTACTGAGACATGCGATCGGCGAGCTCGTCGAACGCGGTGATGCACGTCACCGTTTCGCCGTTCTTGAACGTGATTTCGAATTCGCCGCTGAGCTGGGCATCCACCTCACCATCGGCATAGTAGCGGTTCTCGTCCGAGCACCACCCGAGCAGGCCGTCCCGCTTCGCGTCCCATACGACGAAGTCTTCGTCGAGGCCGCCTTCTTCGATCTCGCTCAGTCGAACGAGCTTCTTGGTGTCTTTGCGGATCAAAAAGACCGCGTTGCTCCAGTACTTGAGGAACTCTTCGTCGTAGAGCTTGTTTTCGATGATGTAGTTGATCCAGGTCAGCTGCAAAGCGAGGTCGGTACCCGGGATGATGGGCAGCCACAGGCTCGATTCCTTCGCCTCTTCGGTGCACAGCGGATCGATGACGACCATGTTCCCCGGGTTTTCCTTGCGCTTGACCGGCGCCGACATCGTGCGCCAAATGCCCGAGAACTCGCCGCCGTTCTCGTAGGGGCGCACACCCCAGAGAATCGACGAGCCCGCTTCCGCGCCCCACGGCGGCACCGAACACTCGATGGGCCAGCCCACCATCGACATGTTGAGCGTATAGGTCCAGCACCAGCAGATCGTGCCGGGATCGATGATGTTGCTCGGGTTGCCGAACAAATTGGTGAATCGGGTTCGGGCCCACAGGTGGTCAGAGCGGTACGTGCCCTCGGCGATCACCAACGTTTCGGGGCCGTACTCGTCGCGAAGCTCCTTGAGCTTCGTCGATATCTCATCGAGCGCCTGATCGTAGGATATCTCCTCCCACTTATCCTCGCCGCGCTCTCCGATGCGCTTGAGCGGTCGGTTGATGCGCGCCGGATGGTAATGGAATTTGATGAACTTCTCGCCGTGCTCGCCCATGCGATAGCAATGCTTCGACTGCTCGTCGAGCGGAATGATTTCAGTCAGCTTACCGTTCTTATCGACGCCACCGTAGAGCAAGCAGTGAACGCTGCAGAAGAAGCACCGCCCCTTGCGCCACCGCGTGCCGTCCTCATCGATGTAGTTGTTAGGATACTGGTCGAGGCGCTTAACGTTTTTGCCGCTGTACTCCTCGCCCTTCTTCTCGGCCATCTCAAACCTCCGTTCGTCCTGCTTCAGCTTTTCAGCTTCAGCACCCAAGGTGTCTCCGCTTACGGCTCGCGCGATGCACCGCATGCGGCCCCCATTGCCGCGCAGTATAGGGTGGCGCAGGTCAAACGCGCATCATACACGGCTTATGAGACGCATGTTGATTTTTCTCCGAGAATAGAAGAGAATGTCTTACCATCTGGATGTTTGCTTTCCGGGTGCCTCCAGGGGGACGCAAGAGAGAGGCCCGCCATGAAATCACGCCCTGCAGCAACGGGGATCGCGTGCGCTTTTTCGATTCTCGGATTCGCCTCGTGCCTCGCGCTCGAGTTTTACTGCCTGTTTTTCCGCTCGACGTTTCTCGAAGCAACCACGTTGCCGCTCGCCGAGTCCGCAGCGACCCAAGGGCTGTACTTCGTCGCCTTCTGCGCGGCGTACGTCTACATGTCCCAGCACGCCGATTGGGTCTTCAAAACCCGCTCGACCACCGCGCTAGTCGGCGCCGTCGTGCTGCTCGTCCCCTTCGCTTTCACGGCAATCGAACCCGCCGTCTCAGAGGGATCGCTCTTCGTCGGCGCGCTCGGTTGGATGGGTCTCGGGTTCGGCATCTGCTGGCTGCGCACGCTCTGGGAGCTGTATGGAAACCTGTTTTACTCGAAGCAAACCGAGCTGCAGGTCTGTCTTGCGTTCCTGCTTTCGGCGCTGCTGCTTTCGGCGCTCGTGCTGCTCCGCCCCTTCGGCCTCGCCTTTGCGGCATGCGTCGTCGCGCTCACGCTCTTCGCCGCCGGGCTCGTTTCGCTTCTCCTGCGATCCGTAGACGACGACCAGCTGCAACTCATGACCGATTCTCAGCAGTTTTCTTCGTACATCACGCAGGATACGCTCAGCAATGCCGTGCAGGGCATCGTGCTCGGCTGCACGGTTGCCACGGTTTTGAGCTTCGGTCCGCACGCTCACGCGATACTGCCGATAAGCTTCATCGCTGGCGGCTTGACCGCAATCCTCGTCACGCTTTTGAGGCATCAGAGGAATTACGATCTTGGCCTTCTGCTCGGCAGGCTTCTGCCCCTGGCCATCTTCTTCCTGATCGTCAGCCCGCTTTTGAGCGAGCAGGGTCGCATCGTTTGCTGCTGCATCGTGCTTGCGATCCTGATCTACGCCCAAGCGCGCAAGATCGTGCTGGGAATAGTCCTCAACAACCAGCTCAGGCTCAATCCCATCACCCACTCGACGCTCGTTCCGCTTCCCTATGTCGCGGGGGCGTTTATCGGCTATATGGTTCTCTTCGCCCTGTACTTCTACCTCGACCTCGGCGCCACCGAATTGTTCGTGGTGACTTCGGTTGCCGCCTTCCTCATCTACACCGCCCTCTACGTGACCAGAGCGCGTTACGGTACCGAACTGAGCACAGCTGCCCACCTCGAAACGGATGCGCCGAAACCAAGCAGCAGCGAAACGGCGCCCGAGCAGACGGATAGTCTCAAACAGTATCTTGACGAACGCTGTCAGGGTATCATCGAGGAGCGTGGCCTCACGCCGAAGGAATCCGAAGTCTTCAAGCTCTTGGTGCGGGGACGCAATGCGGAATCCATCAGCAACACCCTGTTCATTTCGTTGGCAACCGCCCGAACGCACATCTACCATATTTACGCGAAACTCGAAGTGAGCAGCCACCAGCAGCTTCTCGATGTCTTCGAGGCCATCGTTTCAGAGGACGAGTAGCCCGTTTGCACTGCCGGGGATGATTGCCGAGCGACCGAAGGCGTACCGGCGCGACGCGCGCTGCGCCTTATAAACCTCATATTCGCACGTTAAGCAAGAAGCTCTTCGATCCAGAGCTTAACCCTCGGATAGTCTTCCTGAGCAGTTTTGTACACCGTCTCAAACGACAGGGTGAATACCCATGGGCGTAGACGTCGCGAGTCTTAGCAGCGTACTTCAATTCGTTATCAGGGTGTTGTGCGTAGAAACCATCAGGAGGTGCTTAGCCAATTCCCCGATGTTGATGGCCTTCATGGCCGCTGCGCGCTCTGCTCGATCATCAACGAGAATAGCTTCGAGCGGCATATCGTGCAACATATCGTCCAAAAGATCGATATCGGAATCGGCATGCGCCATGCCCTTAGCATAGCTGCCAAAGAGGGAAACCGATGCAATCCGTTCGCTTTCGGCAACCGAGGTATTGTACAGACTCACTGCACCGGCTACCTTTTCTTCAATATCGGCTATCGAACGCAATGCCATACGCAATCCTTTCCGCATACTTATATCAGTATCGGCGTAGATTGCATTGATTGTATCAGTAGAAAAAAGAAACCGATGCGCCGGCACTGAGGGAGGGAAGGGATGCAGTGCGGGCGCATCGGCTGATATTGTCCCGCGAGGGTGCGGGACTAACCATAAGGAGGGTTTATAAACTAGTCGGCAACGACTGCTTTCTTCGTTGCCACTTTCTTAGCGGTCGTGGTCTTCACGGCCTTCTTCGCGGGAGCCTCTTCCGGCTCCTCTTCTTCCATCTCGACGATCTCGTCGGCGACTTCTTCAATCTGCTTGTCGCCACCGAGGCCTTCGCGAAGGTTCTTTACCGTCGACCCAACTGCAGCGCCGAGCTTGGGGAGATGCTTCGGCCCGAAGATGAGCAACACGACTGCCAGGATAATAAGGAGCTCGGGAACACCCATGCCGAGAATTTTCATTGCTGCGCCTCCAAACGTTTCTTGCAGCCTTATCTTATTCGCTGCAATTCGATTTCGCTTCGTCGACGTTTTCCGTAACGCCACTTTTGCTTATCGCTCGGCACTCGACCGAGCACGTGGAGTATAGTGCCCTGAAAGCTCCGTTTCGCCTATCCTGAAAACTACTGATTTTCAAAGTTCGGAGTTCAATTTCTTGTCGTGCAAATTGAGTAGGGTTCCTGATCTGCGCTTATTGTACGTGCCTGCACCTATATATGTATAGCGTCTCACGAAGACCCCACTCCGGCTCCACAGGATCCCGATCATTTTTGCATACGGGAAATCGGGGGCGATGGCGCTTGCAGCGTCTTGCGGCTTTCTCATGGCCCGCGGTGAGCGGGAAAGCCTACTTCTTCGCGCTCACCGTAATCGACTTCGTCGGGCAGTTCTCGACGCAGTCGCGGCACATCGTGCAGGGTTCGAGACCGAGCCGATCGGCCGACGCAACGTCTATGTTCTCGCCGCACACGGTCGAGCACGTCGTGCAGCCCTCGCGCGATATGCACGTCGAGCAGTTAGCCTGCGGACGGAGCCCGAAACCGAGCTTCGTCCGAGCCTTCGCCATGAGGGTGAAGAAGAACCCGAGCGGGCAGATGGCCGAGCACCACCGCTTGAACAGGAACAGCTCGGCGACGAGCATCAGCGGGAACACCACGAGCTCCCATCCCGGCTCCAGAAGAACGAACACGCGGTTGAACGCCCAGAGCGTCCCGAACACGAGCCCGATCGGGCAGATAAGGCAGAACACCGGGAACTTGACGATAAAGGACGCGATGAGCAGCACGCCGAGCACGAGCGCCTGCGAAGCGATGCTCGAGCCTCCCGACGAACAGGAACCGCATGCCCTTGACGCGCGTGATGCCGCGGTTTCTTCGGTTGCCGCCGGTGCGAGAGACTCGGCGTCGGTGACATCCGGATACGACTCACCGGATTCGACAACGGATCTGCATCCCTTCTCGGGAACCTCGCAGCGCTCGCCTGTGCGCCCCGTCAGCCCGCGCGGCGTATGCCCACCGAAGACGTTCTTCAGAAGGGACGAGGGGCACAGCCATGAGCAGAACGCACGCCCCAGCGCGAACACGATGAGCAGCACGATGAGCACGCCGGGCAAGAGCGCCCAGGGAACCGACCCCGATGCAACGGAGATCTGCAGGAAGCCCACAGGGCACAGAGCGCAGAGCGTTCCGATCGCCGTATCGAAGTGAAAGCCGATGAGAGCGATGGCCAAAACGGCCAGCCCGGCAATGATGCGCAGCTTTTTCATATTTACCTTCATCGGTCCTCGCCGCCCTTCGCATACCGTCCCTCGCGCAGCGCAGCTCCTTCGATAGGACCATCGCTTTGCGCAACAACGCTCGTGCGCGATACAACCACGATGCCCTTTTCCTCCACCGTGTTGTCGTAGGCGCGCAACGAGGCCGAGGGGCACACCTCCTCGCAGCGTCCGCACCCGTCGCATAGGTCACCGTGGACAACGGGGCGGTCGTGATCGTCGAGCGTGATGGCTCCCTCAACGGGGCACTCGTCCTTGCAGACCGTGCAACCGGTCCAGTCCCATGCGACGCACGAATCTTTGATAACCTTGGCAATGCCGATGTTCGACTCCGTGGGGGCGCCGAATCGCAGTGCCCCGGTTGGACACGCCTCGGTGCAGAGCATGCAAAAATCGCAGTAGCCGCGCATGAAGTCAAGCGTGGGCGTTCCGTAGCCAACGATGCTCTCGCCCAGCGAAAGCGGCGTGATGATGTCGTAGGGGCACGCCTGCAAGCATCGCTGGCAGCGATCGCATCGCGCAATCAGATCGGCTTGCGACGCCATGCCGGGTGGCCTGAGATACGCCGCATCGGCCTGCTGTGTCGCCAAGCCGAAATCGCCCAAGCCAACCATTGCGGCGCTCACACACCCTGCCGCAAGAAATCCCCTCCGTGTCATGCCTTTGTCGGCCATAGCTTTTCGCCATCCTCGTCTTTCCCATACGGGCGTTGTTTCGCCTGCCAAGCGTCCCGCAACCGGCCGCCCTCGGCAACGCCCGCCGCTATCCCCTTATCCGAGAACTTCCGCAAGCGCCTCCGAATCGGCTTTCAGGAACTCTTCGGTGAACGCAGCGAGATGCCAGTAGAACCCGCTTTCGGCCGAGACTTTCGCATCGCTCGCAAACCGCTCGATCCACGTGAGCAGGTGCTCGTCAATGAATGCGCGCTGCTCTGCGAAAAGCCGTTCGGCCTCGCTCTCATCGCCCATCGACAGCGCAGAGGCCGTCCGCTCGCACAGGCTCTGCATGAAGGCAAGCTCCACGGCCAGATGATCTTCGGGCTCGGGAAACGACGGGTTCTTGGCCAGCCGCTCCTGCCAATAGGCCGAAACTGCCTTCGAGTACGCCTCCTGCATCAGAAGACCCTCGGAGCTCGTATACACCGACTCGTACGGAAAGGCCTTCTGGGCGGTACGCGGCCCCATGCCGAAGAACACGCGATCAAACACAACGGCAAGCTGCTCGAGATGCTCCTCGCTCTGATCGGCAAGATCGCGCTTCATGGCATCGAGCGACGCCGCAAGGCGGGGGTCGTCGGATGAGAAGGAAAACCGCTCGGCTACCTGCTCGGCGAATGCAGCGTCGATTTCGATCTCGTAGCAGCGCGACAGAAACCCGTACACGTTGCCGCGGCTTTCAGCGAACTCCCTGAGGTTTTCCACGAGAGAGGCGGGCATGGTTGCTTCCATGGTTGCTCCTTAACCGGCGGCGGCCCCGCACCTGATGCGCGAGACCGCCGTGCTGTTTACTTGTAGATGAGCTGCTCGACGCTCGTGCCGACCGCGTACATGATCATGCGGATGGCAACGGCACCAACAGCCGTGCAGGCAAACGAAACGAACAGATACGTGCTTAGGCTCTTCGGGTTGGCAATGCCCGATCCGCCTTCGCCCCTGGTCGCTTTGACGCAGGCGAGCACGGTGAGCGCCACCGGCACGACAATGCCGACTACCACGACGCCCGCCCAGAACATGAGTGCGAGATCGCCGGATAGCAGCCGTTCGATCGAGCGCGACGGAGCCTGATAGGGCGCGATTGCGATCCAGATCACGTACGCAACCGTGGTAACGGCCATAATGACTACGCCGGCTAGGGCAAGCTTGAGTGCGAACCCGCCCTCTTCGGAAGCCTTGCCCTTGAGCAGCACGAGCGCTGCCATAAGGGTGAAGCCGAGCGCAAGCCCCGCGCCGAGGTACATGAGCGGAAGCGCGATGCTGTCCCATGCGGGACGGGCGGCAATCAGGTAGCTTGCGCCCGCAATCGGCGAAAGCACGATGCCGACAACGCCGCCGATAACGCCGAACACCTTCGAGGCACCAGGGTAATCCTTGCGTGCGAGCACAAGGTAGACGATGGCGACGATGCCCATGACGGCAACGGCAAAGAGCTCTTTGGAAAGCCCCGAACCGAGGTTGCCAAGCAGGTGCAGTGCGCGCTCGGGATGCCCCATGTGGAGCACCGAAACGCAGCCGCCGATCGCGAGGCACACCAGCGCGATGAGCGCTCCCGTGAATCGAACTTCCTTGAACTTGCCGGTCAGCTCACCGATCGCTAGAAAGATGAAGCTTCCCGAGGTGATACCGAGCAGAACGCTGAAAACCAGCAGAGGCCACTGTACTTCCATGCTTACTCACCGCCCTTCCAGGTGAATTTGTCGAGACCGTACTCGACGCCCGGATGGTTGCCGACATCGGTGAGCTTGTGAACCTTCTTGGTCGCGCGCATCTTCGAGGGCGGCGATTCAGGGTCGTCGAGGTCGCCGAACAGGCGCGCCTGACCAGGGCAGTGCTTCACGCACGCGGGTTTCTCGCCCTTGTCGATGAGGTGCGCGCACATCGTGCACTTCTCGATAACGCCCTTATCGCGGCTCTCATCGTAGGTGCGCACGCCGTAGGGGCAGGCCATGACGCAGTACTGGCACCCGATGCACTTGCTGTGGTCGACGAGCACCACACCGTCTTCGCGCTTGTAGCTCGCACCCGTGGGGCACACGCTCACGCATTCGGGATTGTCGCAGTGCTGGCAAGCGACCGGCAGGTAGTACATTTCGAGATCGGGGAACGTGCCCGAGGGGCCCACGGTGAGCACTTTGTTGTAGTAGGTGCCGAGACCCACGCCGTTTTCCTGCTTGCACACGACGGCGCACGAATGGCATCCGATGCAGCTGTCGAGATCGACTGAGATGATGTTGCGAGTCATGACTGCACCCCTTCCCTCACCGTTACTTGGCTGACGCCGTCGTCCTGTCCATCGGATGCGATGGTCTCAGCCGAAAGCGGCAGGAATATACGCAGGTCTTCCTCGTTCATACAGATGTTGTCCGGTGCACCTTCTTCGGCCTTGTATATCTTGCACAAACCGCCGTAATTGTCGGTGCCGACCGCAGGGTCGTAGGGGCCGTTGTTCTCGAAGAGCACGTTGCAGTTCGAGTCGAACGCACCGTGCAGATCGTCCGTTGCCTCGCGCTCGGGGAACCACCAGTCGTGCTCGACGTGGATCATGCCCGGCTTGATGGCTTCGGTGAGGTTCGCGCGCTGGCGAATGCGGTCGACGTAGGTCTCGATCCACACCCAGTCGTCCTGATCGATGCCATGCTCGGCGGCGGTTGCGGGATTGATGTCCACCGTCGGGAACATATGCACCTCGCGCATCCACGGACTGTTGCGGTACTCGGTGTGGAAGAACGCATGGGAGCGGCCACCCGTGATGAGCGTGTAGGGATACTCGTCCAAGAGGTCAGGGCGCGCAAGGGGCGTGATCGGCGGCTCGATGTACAGCGGAAGCGGACCGTTGCCGTAGAGCAGGAGATCCTCCGACCACATTTCCATCTTGCCGTTGTCCGATTGCGGATGCGCGGGAATCTGCGTGCCGTCGGGCAGCGTCGTGCCGGGGAAGCGGTATACCGACCCCATCTTGTTGCCGCGGAACATCGTGTTGAAGCCGGGGCGGAAATCGCTCGTCTTGCGCATGAAGCCCGTCTCGTACTTCGGAGCGCCGCGCACATCGCTCATCTGCACGCCGGTCACGCTGATGCGCTCGCGGAAATCCTCGAAGCTCGCGCACGAAAGCTCGGCGGGCAGCGTCTCGGGGCCCTTCACCATGTAGTCGAAGAACTCGTACTTGTCCTTCCAGAACATGTCGACGTCCATATACTTCGCGAACTCGAAGCAGATGTCCATGTCGTCCTTCGCCTCACCGAGCGGCGCGTGGAAGGGCTGGCGGATGAGGTAGGTGTGGCTCGTCGGATAGCCGTGGCCCGAGTGGGCCCATTCGACACGGTCGACCTCGTTGGGGTGAGCTGCGGGCAAGATGATGTCGGCGAGCTCGCCCGAAGGTGTCATGTAGATGTCGACGTTCACGAAGAAATCGAGGTTCTTGAAACCCTCGACAATCTCGTGGCCGCCCTCGATGGACAGGATCGGCTCGCTCGTCTGCTGCCAGTAGCCGTAGATCTGGAACGGGTCGCCCTGCGCCATGGCTTTCGTGGTCGCCGCGCCGAAGCCGCCCTGCTGACCGTAGATGACCTGGCCGCCTGAATTCTGCGTGGTCTCCTGGAGCTCGCCGGTCGCATCGTCGGCTACGAGGATCTGCTGGTAGCCCGTGTTCTGACAAACCGAGAGTTTCTTGATGTTCTTCGCGGTCTCAAGGCGGCGCTTACCCATACGGCCCTGCTGGTTGGGCACGACGTCGAACATGAACGAGTCGTAGCCGGTGGCGGGTTCGCGGCCGATGTTCTGGCCGCCCTTCGTGTCGAAGTTGCCCGCGAGCGCCATCATGATGGTGAACGCCTGCGAGATACCCGACGTGTTGATGGAGAACTCGACCTTCTGGCCGCGACAGAAGCACGCGGCGGGGCTTGCGTCGATGTATATCTGGATGGCTTCGCGGATCTTGTCCTCGGGAAGCTCGCAGAACTCGGCGGCGCGCTCGATCGTCCACGGCGTCACATGCTCCACGAGGATGTCCCACGAGGTCCGGTAGGTTTTACCGTTGATCTCGCGGCTGCCCGAAAGCGCCGGCTTGGCGTCTGCCACGATGTTGCCCTCGGCGTCGAGCCATTGGAAGGCCTTCGGCCCGCCGAGCTCCTGCTTGTTCTGCCAATCACCCGACCAGTAGATCAGCTGGTCGTGGACTTCGTCCCATGCGGGATACAGCTCGTCGGAGCCGCCCTCTTCAAGCATCGACTGGCGCAGCTGGTAGCCTGTGTTCTCCTCGTCGATGAAGAACGGGGCGTTGGTATAGAAGCGCGCGAAGTCTTCGGCGCACTTGTCCGAATGGATGATCTCGTTGATGAAGGCGAGCACGAGCGCCATGTCCGAACCCGGGCGAATGGGCAGCCACAGGTCGGCCTTGGAGGCCGTGCACGTGAACCGCGGATCGACGCAGATCACCTTCGCGCCGCGCTCCTGCGCACGCTTGACGGTGAGCCAGTCGTAGTAGCCGCGGCTGCGCTCCTGGCGGCACCAGATGAGGATGCAATCGGTATTGTTGCCGTCCCATCCGGTGTATTGCGTCTCATCGCCGTACAGGCGCTGACTCGTGAAGTACGAGCCGACCCAGCAGAGGTTCCCCACGCCGAACGTCGCCGTCGAGCCGAGTTCGAGCCACAGCTTGTTGATGGCCTGGAACTGCAGCATGTCGCGGCCCGTGCCGTACTGGTGGGCGATCGTGTGCCAGCCGTGCTCCTCGCCGATCCTCGTGAACTGCTCGGCCGCCTCTTCGTAGGCCTCTTCCCACGTGATGCGCTTCCACTGTCCCGATCCC
This sequence comes from Raoultibacter timonensis, assembly GCF_900240215.1. GTDB lineage: Bacteria > Actinomycetota > Coriobacteriia > Coriobacteriales > Eggerthellaceae > Raoultibacter > Raoultibacter timonensis. The sequence goes on from NZ_LT964679.1 coordinate 2,618,664, forward strand.
TTTTCGCCGACGCGCTTTTGCGGGTAGCGCACGCGCAAGGGGTTGTATATCTCCTGGGGAATGGCGAACGCGCGCGAGCACAGCGTTCCCTCCGAGAACAGATCGGGGTTGCCCTCGATCTTGACCAAGCGTCCGTCCTTCACATGCCCGAACAGCGCACAGCGGCCGTAGCACTGGCGGCACGCGCTCGGGATCTTCTGGACATCATCGGCAGAGGTGTTGGCGGCTCCCTCGTCTTCGGCGAACGCTGCTGCGGATGCGGATCCGAGCAACAACGTCGAAGCACTGGCCACCGCCGAGGCTTTCAAGAAGCCGCGGCGACTCATCTTCAGTGACATCTCTCCTCCTTTTTCCTCCTACCTTGTGCAAGCATGTCCACCGCCCGGCCGATGCTTAGTGGACATATACTTGTTGTGCTAATTATATTAAGTGAAACTATTAGCGCAATAACTTACTTTATTCTAATTTGCAGATAATACGTTTGGATCGAGCATGTTTATAGCCCACTCGGTCGGCGGCCTTCGATGCAAAAGCTCGTAAAAGGCAGCTGTAGCCCGGGATGCCAATGACGCTTTTCGACCAAGCCCTAACGGCACTACAACAAGGGAATCGGCCAGGGAAGAATGTCGCTGCGGAGCTGATCCCTCTTCGCAGACCAGTCCCGTTTCGTCGGGCGCATTCTCAGATTGAGCCTTTTGGCTATCGACCGGGCAATAGCATCGAACTCCTTGTCGTTTCTCACGTTCTCGCTTGTGATCCTCACGACTTCGAACCCCATGCCGACAAGCGCCGCATGCCGCGACCCATCACTCGACCTGCGATCAAGCTCGCCATGGTGCTCCCGACCGTCGTATTCGACAACAAGCTTGGCATCGGGCCAGAACAAATCGCACCGGAATCCACTCTTTCCCGTTGCGTTCTTCGCAAGATCGGTCGCGTCCATCCTGAAATTAAGCACAGGCAACGGAAAGCCGTAGCCGCCAAGGCGCACGGGAAAGCAGAAAAGGACGACGAGGATAGATTCCATCGGCGATTCCGAGCCGTCCATGCAATAGCGGAGAGCTTGACGTGCGAGAACGGCACCGTGTATACCGCCGGCTTTTGCCGCATACGAAGCGAGTTCGGCGAAGCTCGTTACCGGTTGCACCTGGTACACGGTAGGACGACCGCCTACCGGCCGACGGTAGGTTCCGCATAACTCCAACCCATCGAGCACCTGTCGGGCAAGCGATTGCCCCGACGCTCTTTGGATAAAGCCCAACTCTGCGCGGCACACGAAAACGTCTTCGCTAATCCGCATGAAAGAATCGCGCGGAAGCTGTTTGGGTCTCACATGGCAACGGATTCGGGCGTCCTTGGGTCGTAAACTGGCATCGGGAACGAGTACGTGAATCGGTTCCGAAAGAAACGAGAACCCGTTTGCGCGAAGCGACTCGAGTTGTTTTTTGTCTGGTTTGATGAACGATGCAGAGTTTTTCCGCAGCGCACCGCCGTACGCGCATCGCCGATGCTTGGCGGCACGATCGAAACGCCAGAATTCCAAAGCCGATATGTCGCAGAGAATGATCGTCATACGGCAAGGCTATCATGGAATGGCGGTCTAGGATAGGATAAAAAGCGCTTTTCATCTGGTTATATGCAAATTGTAACGTATGATTTGAGGGCAATCTCCGTAAGGTCTCGGGGTAAAACATGTAAGGTTTTGAATGCAATCTCGTAAGGTTGCAGCCGAACCTCTGCCCGCACTGCCGAAAAGCCGCCTCGCACGCGCGATGGGCATCGGATCTATCGCGTTTGCATGGGCAATGGGGCTTGCAGGTTTCCATCGGTCGCGGAGCTTGCGGGTTTGCCTGCTCGCAGGTTTGCCTGCTCGCAGGTTTGCCGGTTCGCCGGGTTTGCCGGTTCGCCGGTTCGTCGAATTTGCGAGGCTTGTCGAGTATTCAGGATTGCCGCGAAGCCGGATCGAGCAATCAACCATTAGGTTTTTATCGAAATGCCATGCGAAATGGCGGCGAACCGTCGTTTTGCGAAAAACGAGACGACCGACAAACTTGCTGCTAGCGGAGGTTTCGGGAAAACCCCAGGTCACGTTTTCCAAACTGAGCGATGTAGGCGTTGAGGACGGGTTCGAGTTTCGCAAAACGACGGTTCGCCGCCATCAAGCGACCGTTTTCGCGCAAAAACGCATTATCAATAAAACGACACCCCGCCGGATCGTGCGTCACTCCGTTCGCTCAGCACACTCGCGCCCATCGCATCCCTGGCTGCAACTCCGGCTTTGGACGGCCAGGACATTGCGTACCCCCGACGTTCCATCCAAGAGGGCCGCGCAGCATCGACGCTTTGTTCGGTTCTATCGCTGGACGACTTCGAGGCCCACTTCGCGCAACCGCGGTCCCTCATCGGCCAGCTCGATCACATTGAGGCTGATGCCTATCTCGGCATCGGGCACCATCGACAAAACGTCGTTGATGCGCGTATCCGGAAACGAGAGCACCCCATCATCGAACGAGACCGACCCACAGGAATCGGGCAGCATGCCTTCAAGGGAGCGCCGCACGTCATCGACAGACGGGCCGAACGCCTTAGCGCACACGATAAAGTAGGAGCGCTTGTCGAAGCGGTACTCCTGGTAGGAACCCGTCGCCTGCTGCAATCGGCCGAGCATGTGATTCTGCTGATTGAGCTGGCCGGTATTCTTGTTGTCCGACGAACAATAGTGCACCCCGAGGTCGAGATCGTTCTCATGGGCAAACCGCAGAAGCTCCAACGCCTCGGATTCACTGCCCGCCACGGGAATACCGCCTGCGTACCAGTAGTCATACAGCACGTCGAACGGCTGCTTGCGCAGCGAGAACCCGCGCGCTGCGAATGCCTCGGAGTTGCTGAGGGGGAAGCAGAACTCAAGCAGGTTTATCCCCCGAGCACCCCATGCCGACAGCTTCATGAGCAGGTCTTTCATGTCGTCGATCGTTCCAGGGATCACCGGCATCTCCACCATAACCGCTGGGATGCGATCGACCGCTTCACGAATGCGCTCTTCGACCACTCGGCGCTCGTCATCGCCATCCTCGAGCTTGATGCTGAACCTGATCTCGTCGAGCCCGCTTTCGCGCAACGCATCCATCGCATCCTCATCGAGCCGGTATCCGCTCGTGTAGAGCCTCAAATGGGCCTGGGGGTACAGCTCGCGAGCGCGCTTTAAGAATTCGAGGGTCTTTTCGAACCGGAGCATCGGCTCGCCCCCGGTCAACGCAATGCAATCGAGCCGAGCTCCCGCAGCATGAGCCTGCTCCAACTCGCCAAGGGCGTCTCGATCTTCTCGGCAATACCGCTCGTAGTCTTCCTGGTTGGGATTGAAGCAGAAATAGCAGTTTTTCGGACAGGTAAGCGAAATAAAGAACGTCACCGTTTTCTCGCCTGTTCGACAAGCAATGCACCCGGGAGACATCCAGCCGTTTCCGCCGACCAGGCTTTTCCCGCAGTTTTCACATGCCCACGCAGGATTTTCGAATCGCCTGCTTCGGGGTTGCGATTCCTCGCGCTCGAACGGCAGCCCGAACGATGAAACGGTTTGCTCGTAGTCTGAAGCAACCTCGTCGAACGCTTTTTGATACGTCTTCAGATCCATTGCAGCCCCCTGGATATCCGCCTTGCCGCATACGGATGACGGCAGCAACGCGCTGTGCCGCCCTGTTTCCGTACGCGAAAATCTAGTCTGCCGTATATGGTAAACCAGACTCGACAATTTGCGAGCGGCGCTGCCGTCTGCGTGGAGTTTTGGACGATATAAACCCTCATCGCTTGACGGCGCAAGTTCGATTGTGATTACTTAGATAGATACGTATTTCCTCGGCAATCGTTTTGGCTTAACCGAAACCGTTGCCGAGGAAATAACCTTATCGCCGCCGAGCGGCTCGCGTGAAAAAGGTCATGATGGTCGGCAAGCACAACCAATTCATCGGATATAAAGTCTACGATGCCCAACGCTTGATGCATCGCACGCTTGAGGTCGCCCTCAAGCCGCATGATCTTACGCCCGGGCAATGGAACCTGCTCAATCAGCTCGATCGGGCAGGCGCCCTTTCCCAGAAAGCGCTCGCCGAACGGACGCGCAAAGAACAGGCCACCATCACCCGCTATCTCGATACGCTCGAACGCAAGGGGCTCGTCGTCCGCTCCCGCGACGAACACGATCGCCGGGCTCACGTAATCACGCTGACCGACCAGGCGCGCACCCTGCTCAAACAGGTAGAATCGGTTGCAGAAGATGCAGCGGACCGGCTTATCGACAACATCAGCCAAGAAGAAATCGATACGTTTCTCGACGTGCTCGATCGCCTCAAGGCAAATGCCTCCGTCTACATCGACAGCAAGACTTCTCGGCACTAAACCGACGCCGAAAAGCCCAGCAGGCAGTGGCGGTCACCGTTCGGCCGAAGACTGCCGATGCCCCGCTTCGGGACGCCATGGGCGCTCCGAAGCGGGGCAAACAAGCTCCTTCAAGCTGTAAAAAGGGAAATAACCAGTTCACAACTAAGCATTTAGCTGCTACAATTCGCCTGCACAACTACATAGCGTCACCCCGTTGATGCGTCCTGAATCGATACGAGACAGGACGAGAAGGGGCCTCTGGAGAATTCCGGTCACCAGACCGGATGCCGAAGGGGCAAGGCGGAAACGCCGAAACTCTCAGGCCAAAGGACAGAGCAAAGCTTTCAGCTTGACGTATGCGTCCGCATTCTGCGCGAGCATACGCTCGTCTTCCCTCTTCCAGATCGCCTCGATTCGCTTCTACGGGCTTCGCAGAAGTGTTGCAACGTTGCTCTACGATGGAAGGAAAACAGTGGAAGGCTTTTTCGACGCGATCAATTCGGCGCTCGTCGCTATCGACGACTTTATTTGGGGCATACCGCTCATGGTGCTCATCCTGTTCGGCGGTATCCTCCTGACGGTGCGCTTGCGCGGCGTCCAGTTTCGTCAACTCCCCCGTGCGCTGCGCTACATGTTCAAAAACGAAACGGGCGGCGAAGGCGAAGTTTCGAGCTTCGGCGCGCTGTGCACCGCGCTTTCAGCCACCATCGGAACCGGCAACATCGTCGGCGTTGCCACGGCTATCGTAGCAGGTGGGCCCGGCGCTATGTTCTGGATGTGGCTGGCAGCGCTGTTCGGCATGGCGACCAAGTTTTCAGAAGGTCTGCTTGCCGTCAAGTACCGCAGCATCGACAAGAAAACGGGCCACGTGCTCGGCGGCCCGTTCTACTACATCGAGCGAGGCATGGGCAAGAACTGGCGTTGGCTCGCCAAGATATTCGCCTTCTTCGGCATGTGCGTAGGCCTGTTCGGAATCGGTACGTTTACGCAGGTCAATTCAATTTCTACAGCAATTACGGGCTTCTTTGACCCGAACAAGTCGGCTACCGTAAACATCCTCGGCATGGATTACTCGATCGCAACCGTCGTCGGCTCGCTCGTGCTCGCGGTACTCGTGGGCCTCGTCGTCATCGGCGGCTTGAAGCGCATCGCCAAGGTGTCGGAACGCGTGATCCCTGCAATGGTCGTACTCTACGTGGGCTTCTCGCTCGTGCTTATCTTCACGAACCTCGACAAGCTGCCCAGCGCCTTCGCCACCATCTTCGAAAGCGCCTTCGGCTTGCAGGCGGTTGCCGGCGGCATGCTCGGCGCCATTATCATCGCCATGCAGAAGGGTATCGCTCGCGGCATCTTCTCGAACGAAGCGGGTCTCGGCTCAGCCCCGATCGCCGCGGCTGCCGCCCAGACCAAGGAGCCGGTGCGCCAGGGCCTCGTCTCCATGACCGGCACGTTTCTCGACACGATCGTCGTCTGCTCGATGACGGGCCTCGCCCTCGTCATGACGGGTGCCTACCAGATTCCGGGCCTCGAAGGCGCCGCTGTCACCACCGCGGCGTTCCAGGCGGGCCTTCCGTTCATCCCCGGCGATGTGGTTTCGTTCGTTCTCATGGCGTGCCTCGTGCTGTTCGGCTTCACCACCATCCTCGGATGGGACTATTACGGTGAGCGCTGCCTCGAGTATTTCAGCAACGGCAACATGAAATCGGTCAAGGTGTACCGCTGGCTCTACATTGCCGCCGTGTTCATCGGCCCCTACATGACGGTAGCCGCCGTATGGACCATCGCCGACATCTTCAACGGCCTCATGGCCATCCCGAACATGATCGCGCTCATCGCGCTGTCGGGCGTCGTGGTGAAGGAGACGCAGGACTACTTCGCCCGTCTCAAGGCCGCGGGCGACGAGGATCATATGGAGCCCCGCCTTGCAGGCGATAACTGGGATATCCCGCCCATCGATCCGATTACGGAACGCTAGGACGTCAAGCTCTGCGCCGCGCGAACATCCTCCCGAAAAAGGATGCGCGCGGCGCAATGGTATTGCTTCGCCATCCGATCAACTGGAAAGCTTCCGCGCAAACTTCGAAACGGTACGCGAACTGCGGCCAATCGTTCGGCCCGCACCCACGCGGCTGACGAACGGTCGGACGAAGCCGATCAATCGTCAACTCCCGAACCGGTATCCTGAGCGCCACGCCGTCTGCAGGTATTCGGGATGCGACGGGTCCTTTTCGATCTTCTCCCTGATCTTGCGGATGAACACCGGCAGACTCGACGTCTCGCCCACGAACTCCTCGCCCCATACCGCCTCGATGAGCTGTTCGCGCGTGAACACCTCGCCGGGATGGCTCGCTAAAAGAAAGAGTATCTGAAACTCCTTGGGCGTGAAATCGATGCGCTTATCCCCCGTGGTTACACGGTAGCGCTTGGTATCGAATTCCAAACCACCGAGCATGACGCAATCGTCCTGCTGCTTCGGCATGATGCGCTCGTTGCGCTTGAGGTGGGCATCGATCCTCAAGAGCAGCTCGTCGGGGTCGAACGGCTTCACAAGGTAGTCGTCTCCCCCAACGTTGAAGCCCGTACCCTTGTCGGTGATATCCCCTTTCGCCGTGAGGAACACGATCGGCACGATCGCTCCGGATGCGCGCAGCTCCTGGCAAACCTGGAACCCATCGAGCTTTGGCATCATGACATCGAGTATGAGCAGATCAGGTTGCTCCCTCCCGTACACCTCGATCGCTTCTTTTCCGTCGGCGGCGCAGCAGAACTCGTGGCCGCCGCCGACCACGATGCGCCGTATGAGGTTTCGCATGCTCGGTTCGTCGTCTGCGAGCAGTATTTTCGCCACAGCCTATCCTTCCTCACCCTTGTTTCCCGTAGGAATGAAAACGGTAAACGTGCTTCCCTGCTTGTAGGTGCTCTCCACCTCGATGCTGCCCTCGTGCATCTCGACAAGCTCCTTCACCACCGCCAAACCGAGACCGCTGCCGCCGTAGCGTCGATACGACGATTTATCGCTCTGCGTGAAACGCTCGAAAATGAGCGGCAGGTCCTCTTCCTTGATGCCGATGCCGGTATCGGTGACAGCGATGGCAAGCCGCTCGTTCCGCTCGTCGTAGCTGACCTCGATATGCACGCTGCCGCCCTTCCGCGTGAACTTTATCGCATTCGACGTGAGGTTCTCGACGATGCGCCGGATCTTTTCCCAATCGGCAGTGATGATGGGCACATCCGGATGCACGAGCGTGGTGAGCGCGATGTGGCGCTGATCGGCCAAAAAGCCTATGCTGCGCTCGACGAGTCCGATAAGGTCCATCATATCGAACGGCTCCATGATGAGATCGGTTCGTCCCGCTTCGACCCGCGCCATCTCGAGTATGTTGTTCACCATCTGCAAGAGCAGCTGCCCGTTCTCCTTCACCTCTTTGACGGCGGCGGTTTCGTCTTCGCTGCGCTCGGTGTTCGCATTCTGCCATATCTCGGTAAAGGCGATGATCGAAGTGAGCGGGGTGCGCAGTTCATGGCTCATAATGGCCAGGAAGTCCGATTTGTACTGGTTTTCCGCCTGCAGCTCTTCATTGACCTGGGCGAGCTGACTCCGCTGCTCTTCGAGCATCTCGTTCGCCGATTCAAGCTGGGCGGTTCGCATCTCCACCTGACCTTCGAGATTGTTGTACAGGGTGCGCAGTTGCTTTGCCATGGAATCGAACTTGATGGCAAGATCTTTGATCTCCCCGTTTCCCTTGATGCCGTCGAGATCGACTTCGAAGTTGCCGCCCTCGATCTGGTCGACAGCGCTTTCAACTTCGGTTAAGGGATGCGTGATCATGCGGGTAATCGCAAAATAGAGGATGAGGATGACCATGATCACGATAAACGAGAAGTATCCGATTTGGCGCGTCACGTTATCCTGAATACCCGACATGTAGATGTCGATGGGCATGATGATGCTCGTCACGCCGATAAGATCGCCCACCTCCATGCCCTCCTTGGGATATCCCGTGGCATCGAGTTCGCCTTTCGGATCGCCATGGCAATCGAGGCACGATTCCTTGAGGTAGATCGGCGAAACGTAGCGGAACACCTCTTGATCTTCATAGGTCTCGATGCCGTATTTTTCGTTCGCCGTGCCTTCCTTGAACATCCTGATGGCATCAGATTCGTACTCGTCGGACATCGAGGCTTTTTTGCGCGGTTCAAGATTGGTGTACTGGATAATGTAGTTGGTATCGCGTTCAAGGATCTTGGCGATGCTCTTGCCGGCGATGGCGCAGTAGAGCCCCTTGAAGTTGTAGGTTCCGTCCGAATCGGTGTCGATGCGCGCCTGGTTCATGTCCATGAACTCCCACACGGCGTCCATCTCGTAGGTAAGTATGCGCGCTTTTTCGAGCATTTCGGCTTCGGCCTGTTCGCGCTGGGTGTAATCGCTCCATACGACGTTCAAGGCAACCGCCACGACCAGCAGGACGATCAGGATGATCGTCGTCTTGCCTCGAAGCTTCATCTTTTTCGCCAGAATCGCATGCATCGTACACCACCTTCCGCGCGAACGCGTGCTCGCAACGCAGACGCGTCCGCTCGTTTCAAGCGGACGCGCTCCAACCTAGCCTCTTTCGCCCTCTTCCAGCAATTCGCCGATCACGTCGACATCGATGGGAAGAAACGCCGAGCACAGGGCGCCGACGCCTTCGTACAACGATCCCGGCGCAGCGTCGGACAGATCCGATGCATAGTTTGCAACCCAAGCAAGCGGATGATCGATCAGAAACGAACGCTGCACCGAAAGCAGGCGCCGATATTCGTTCGCATCCCCCTCGTCGAACGCCTTTTGGGTTTTCTCGCTCAGCTTCACCATGAAATCGAGCTCGATGGCAAGGTGATCGTCGGACACGCGCGGATACTGCGAAGGCAGCATGTTCTCGCTCCGATACGCCTCGCGCACCTTGAGCGTGGCCTCCTGGAAAAGCACCCGTTCGTTTGTCAGATACACGCACTCCCACGGCGGCGCTTTAAGGTCCTCGGGGCCTACGAGCACGTGCATGTAGTCCTGTTTTGCTTCTTCCAGATACCCGGCGGGATCCTCGGCATAGCCCTTTCGGCAAGCAGCAAACAGGGCGAGGGCCTTGGCGAAATCGATCGAATCGACCGCTTCGAAGCATTCGACCGCCTGGTCGGTCGTATCGGAGAACAGCGCGGCGAGCACCTCTTCGGTCGGATCGTCGCCAAAGACCGCCTGGAACACGCGATAGAGATAGGTACGGGCGACAAGCGCCGTTTTTACTATGATGTCATCCATCGTCTTTCACCCCATAAGAATCGTATCATGACGAGAATACCGCGGTTGTAAACCGCCCGCATCCCTCGGCATCAATGCAGCAAAGCCCCCCAGCCCCATGCCATGATACAGCACGGATGGGCCAGGGGGCTGCAAAATCGTCGGCTACGCGAGCGCTGCGTCGCGTGCGCTGATCAGCAGGCTCGGCGTGGTCTGCGAAGAATCGGGCAGACCGTTGATATCGGACACCAGATCGCTCCCGTATTTCACCTTTAGTTCCTCAAGATCGCCGAAATCGAGGGCGCGCATCGGGCATGCCGCCACGCATGCGGGGCTTTCGCCCTTCTCGCGCAGGAGGTAGCACGAATCGCACTTGCGCACGATCCCCTCGTCCTCCATATACACCGGCTCGCTGTACGGGCATGCGCTTACGCACGTCTCGCAACCGATGCACATATCGTCATCGTGCAGCACAACGCCGGTTTCCTCGTCTTTGTACATCGCGCCCGACGGGCAATTGGCGACGCAGGCCGGCGATGCGCAATGGTTGCACGAAATCGACGTACTGTAATACCGGACCGACGGAAACTCGCCCACTTCGGTCGTGTCGACGTTGCGGAAAATCTCACCGGTTTTGTACAGGGCGTTCTTATCCCTGCACGCGATCTGACACGTCTTGCAGCCAATGCAGGCAGTCTGATCGAAATAGAATCCCATTTGTCCCATGACTTAAACCATCCTCCCTGTGGCTATTCGAATATGACTCGCTGCGGCCATTCGCAGTCGGGGTCAAGTTCGCCGGAATACTTTTCGATGATGCAGTTGTTCGAGTTGAACCCGGTATGTCCCTGGCCGGTCGGAATCGGCGAAGAGAGCGTGTTCGTCGCACCCGCTATATCGTCGCCGTCAGCATTGAGCTCGGCCCACGCGCCCTCGCCCAAACCGATCGTCTTCGGCATGATGCGCTGGGTTACGAACGCCGGGCGCACCACTGAACCGTAGGGGCTCGAAAGCCGTACGGGATCGTCGTTTTCGATGCCGAGCTCCGCCGCATCGGATGCGTTGATCCAAAGCTCCTGCGGCCACGCCTCGCGCAACCAGTTCACGTTGTCGAACACATGATGCGAGCGGCGCTGGTAGTGCTGGGTGAGCAGCTGGAAGGGACGATCGTTCTCGACGCCGTCTTCGTAGCCCTCGGTGATACGGACGTACTTGGGCAGCGGGTCCTTCTCGCTGAAACCGACATGATCGATGTAGCCCGCAAGCGATTGGCAGCAGATCTCGAACTTGCCGCTTGCGGTGGCAACCGGGTTGGCCTCGGGATCTTCGATGAACTTCGCGAAGGGAAGGTTCGTGTACGCATCGCCTTCAGTGCGCTCAACCTGGTAGATGCCTTTGTCCTTGAATTCCGCGAGCGCGATCTTGCCCTCTTGCGGCTCGCCGGTGACGCCCATCTCCTTGATGTCGTCCTGGGTGATGGTGAGCAGCGGCTCTTTCGTCGCACCATCGGATCCGAGCACCGTGCAGCCGGCAAGCTTGTTGAACAGCTGCTGGGTCTCGTCGATGTCGTACACTTCTTCAGCCTTGAAACCGAGCTTCTCGGCGATCCCGATGGCAATCTCTTGGTCGCTCTTCGCCTCATACAGGGGATCGGTGATGTGCTGACCGTAAATGAGGATCTCGCGATTGCCCGTCAAAAGCGTGCCCGGACGCTCCCACTCGGTGGTGACCGGCAAAACGACGTCAGAGTACTTCGCGCTTGTGTTCAGCACGTAGTTCATCGTGAGCACGAACTCGACCTTCTTGTGGGCCTCGATGCCCTGCGTCATGGCCTGGCGCTGGTTAAGCGCCCCACCCATACCCTGATAGATCATCTGGATGTTGACGTCGCGCGTCTCGCCCTTGTACATGGTGTGGGATCCGTTGAGGATCGCGTTCCACATTTCGCCGTTGTTCAGAGCGTACTGCTTCTGCGGGAACGGGTTGGCAGGAAGCTCGACCTTGACGCCTGCACCGCCCGGCGATACGAGCGCGCCGCCGCCGTTCGAAGCGGAGTTGTGCATGGTGCCGCTAACCGAAGCACCGTCGCGCCCGATCTGACCGCACACCATACCGAGCGTGAGCATCGCGTGCGGCAGGCACTCGCCCTCGTTGATGCGGGCCGGAGCGCCGCCTGCAAAGATGGTGGCTGGTTTGGTAGTGGCGTACTCCTCAGCCAACTGCTTGATCGTCTCAGCGTCGACACCGCAGATTTCAGAAGCCCACTCGGGCGTCTTAGCGCCTTCGGAGGCGAACGCGCCCTCGCCCATCACGTAATCGTAGAAGTTCTGGGAAGGATCAGCAGGCTCGGAAGCGAACACGAACTCGTTGCGCTCGAGCGGCTTGTAGGTATACTCGGGATACTCGCCCGAGGGCATGTGCTCGCTATCGAATCCGACACAGTACTTGTCCAAGTACTCCTTGTCGTGAAGGCCCTGCGAGATGATGTGGTTGATCATACCGAGGATCATGGCCGTGTCGGTAGAGGGGCGAATCGGGATCCACTGCGCGTCGAGCGCTTCGGCGGTCTCGTTGTAGCGCGGGTCGATGACGACGAACTTCGTACCTGCCTTCTTGGCCTGCAGATAGTTGTAGGTAGGATTGCCCGCGCTCGAGTTGGCGGGGTTGGCGCCCCACAGGATAACAAGCTTCTGCTTGCGCAGCGTCAAACGATCGGGGGCGTCGGAAGAATAGCCGGGGCTGCCCATGATCATCGCATAAGCGTCGGGCCATGCGCCCCACGACACCTGGCCCCAACGGGGCGTATAGCCGCCCATCAGTTGGAACACGCGAGGCAGCTCAGAGCCGCCCAGGACGAACACCGACTCAGGACCGTACTCGTCGTAGATCTTCTTGATCTCCGTCGCAACCAGCTCGTAAGCCTCATCCCAGCTGATGCGCTCCCACTCGTCTTCGCCGCGAAGCTCGCCGTGCGGCTCTTCGGGGCTCCAGTTCTTGCGCTTCATGGGGTACTTCAAGCGGTCGGCACCGAACACCTGCATACGCTGTGAACGGCCGCGCTGACACGCACGCTGCTGCGGATAGTCGGGGCTGTCTTCATGCGTGTCGTCGGTCTTCTGGCGCAGCACCACGCCGTCTTTCACCAGTGCCTTGTTCAGGCACCGTCCACCGCAATTGTGCCAGCAAGCGGCGGTAACCCAGGTAGCGCCTTCTTCGGCATCGATCGGCTCGGTGTGCTCGGTAACCGTCGAAGCGCTTTCCTTCTTCGGACTGCAACCGGCCATACCGGCTCCAGCGAGCGCTGCGGCTCCTGCGGATAGCGCCAGGAACTTCCTTCAGCTGATATCGCTGCCGATGGTGGAATCGAGAATCTTCCCCATAATTCCTCTCCCTCGTACTTCGTCTCTCTCGTCTTGTGCGGATCGGCGAGCCGCTCAGCGGGTCGTCGAGTCCGTTTACAAAAATTATTATGGAGTTATTACTCGGGATTTCAATCCGATTCGGGTTTAAGATTGCTGAAACTCAATTAAGAAAAATTAAGGGTAGAAGCGCTTGTGAAACGCTCTTCGCCGCGCATCGTGCGCAGGTGGCGGCAACCCGAATGCGAAGGTCTTCCACCGATCGAAGCCGCATCAGAAACGATTCGATCCTAAAACATTGTGCGGTCTTCGCATAAAGGCGTGCAGGCCGCACAATACGGTACGCAACGGAGCCCTCGGATCTGGCTCAAAATGACGGGTTGGCGAATGCATGGGCTTGGATTTTGGGTTGTTGCGGGATTACCGATCCCAAAACCCCTGATGGCGTTTACTCAATACCTTACATGTATTCGCCAACCCGTCATTTTGAGCCAATATAGCCATGCCTGGCGCTGAATCAGCAGCCCTATGCCCGCCCATATTCGCCCGAAGCCCCGAATCAGCGTCAGATGCCATGCGCAAGCAAGCAACCTCGCAGACGAACGCCCTCGCAGGCAGCAGCCGCGCATCCCCTACAGGCGCGCAGCCACCGTACGTATCGCGTCGTCGGCATCGTCGCGCAACCGCCTGAGCTTCTTCACCTCTCGGACCACGAAGAACACGGTGGTCACGAAAGCGAGGGTATCTGCCGTCGGCACGGCGAGCACGATCGAAACCAGCGACGACACGCCAAAGACCGGCAGCACCATCGGGAAGATGACGTAGAGCGGGATCAGGTAGATCACCTGACGGGTCATCTCCAGGATGGCGGACTTGAGCGGCTGGCCGCTCGACTGGAAGTAGCTCGAACCGACGATCTGGAAGCCGACGATGGGCAGCACGAGCGTATCGAGCTTGAGTACCGTGATGGCGAACTGCTCGAGATCGCCCGAGATGCCGAAGATGCCGATGATCGGACCGGGTATCACGTGCACGAGCACCCAGAAGAAGATCATCATGCCCGTCGCCCACACGCTCGCCCACTTCACCGTATCGAGCACGCGCTGCCACTGCCGCGCGCCGTAGTTGTAGCCGATGATGGGCTGCGACCCCATGATCAGGCCGATAACCGGCATGATAGCGAACATGATGGCTTTGTTCGCTGCGCCGATGGCTGCAAGCGCACCCTCGGCACCGAGCGGATCCTGCGCCCCGTAGATGGAAAGCAACTGATTGAGCACCACGGTAACCGCCGTAGCCGCCACCTGCATGACGAACGAGGCCAGCCCGAGCGAAAGGATCTTTCCCATGAGGCGCACGTCGGGCACCATGCACGACAAGCGCAGCTTGAACGCCGCGTTCTTGTTGAATACGAAGTACCAAACGACCGGCACCATGCCGCATGCCTGACCGAGAATGGTCGCAACCGCACTGCCCTCGACGCCCCAGCCGAACATCATGACGAACACGTAGTTGAGTACGATGCACATCGTCGTGCCGAACACCATGGTGTAGAGCGCAAGCGTGGGCTTGCCCGCGGTACGCAGGAAGTTGTTGAGACCCATGCCAAGCGATTGGAATATGAAGCCGAAACAGATGATCTGCACGAATGCCTGCGTAGGCGCAAAAAGATCGGCGGGCGTGCCGAGCAGTACCAAAAGAGGATTGATGAAGAAGGCGGCGGCAAGCGCAACGAGGATGGAGATTCCGATCAGCAGCGTCGCCGAATTGCCGAGCGTCTTCTCGGCGAGGTCTTTGCGTCCTTCGCCGAGCTGGATGGCCGTCAGGGCATTGCCGCCCTGGCCGGCAAGCATGGAAAAACCCATGAGGATGGTCATGACGGGAAGAGCGAGCGTCGTGACCGCAATGCCCACATCGCCCACAGCATGGCCCAGAAACGCCGTGTCGACGACGTTGTACAACGAGTTGAAGATCATCGAGATGATCGCGGGTATGGAAAACTCGAGAAGGAGCTTTCCTATCTTCATCGTGCCCAATCGATCGGGCGATTGCTTTTCTTTTTCTTGCTGTATGCTTTCTGGCTCTGACATGCTGTCCTGCTTCGCGTCGCTTTCGGAAACTGTGTACGCAATCTGAAAATGAGTGCGACGTTTTATAGTACCACATGAGAGTTCGTAATGTGATAGAACCGTACCATTGCTCGAGAAGCAACGGGGCAGCGGTACGCTTTACTGAGCCAAGCCTAGCGCATGGTATGCCGTTTTGCTCCCGTTGACGCCGCGCGACGGACGAAAGCGGCGCCGAGCGCAAGAACCGATGACAAAACCACTATTACGATCAGAGTGACCGGAAAATATGCGTCGCCCACGGACGGAAGGACTGCACCGCCTGCCTCCGGCGACGGAAGGTCGCGGATCTCGCTTTTGCCGCCATCGGATCCGTCACCGAGCTCGTCGTCGGACCTGTCGCCGGGATCGGTTCCTGCTTTCGCAATCGTGAAGGTCGCGGCACCTTCTGCAGGATCGGTCGCGTAGTTCGCATTCGCTTCGCTCTCGGCGGGCACAAACGACCAGTACAGGGTAACGCTCGATCCAGGATCCCCGCTGAAGGAGAATCCTTCGCCGGGCGTCTGCGTTCGCGCTTCGTCGGTATACCAGACGAACGTCCCCTGAACGGGCTCGACTAGACCGTGTACCGCAACGCCTTGCCCAACGTCGGAAACGGCGATCTCATCGAGCTTGCTCCCGACGCGCACCGTGCAGCCGACAGGCCCGCCGTAAGAGAACGCCGCCTTTGCAACGGTAAAGCCCGCTTCGGCAGACGCACCGGCATATGCCACGCTCTCGGTGGCCCAAGGGCCAACCGTCGCCCGCACCGTATACGCCCCTGCGCTGATGGGCGGCACCGTCGAGTATGCGGAATCGACCGCACTCGCTGCCTTGTACTCCAGCACGGCAGACGACGAGGCATCCGTTGCACCGTACGAGGCCTTCGCCGTAAAGCCCGAGCCATCGATCGGTTCGCCCGAATAGACCAGCCCCGAGGGAGCCGATACCGAAATGCTCGGCGCAGACTGCCCCACCACCTTGTACGGGTGACTCGTTGCGGTTGCGGCATCTGCGTTAGCCACAACCGCATACCCTGCCGCAGGCAGAACAGCATAGACATCGCCGACCCGCTGTCCAGCGTCGTCTTTCGCAAGCGTTCCCGCGCCGAACATGCCGCCGGTGATGGTTATCTCCGCCTCGTGCGTAGCGGTCGACTCCGCGCCATCGCCGATAACGTCGGCATCGAAGCTCCCCGTTGCCGTAATCTGCCCGCCGGAGATGACGATGCCCGAAACGTCGCCGCTCCCCTTCCCGCCCCCAATCGCAGAAGCGCCGTCGAAGTCGGGGTTTTCCCTTCTCGTCGACGCCGTCACGACGGAATCTATGATCGCAATGCCCGACACCGTACCGCCGCCATCGCGAGACGCACTCCCCCGCCTATGCCGGCGCCCCCACCGTGTGCCTTTGCCGTAACCTCGGCGTTCTCGATAATGATGTTGCTCGCCGAAGTGGAAGCGCCCCACGAATTGCCCCCGCCCGAACCGATAGCCGCCCCGTCACCGTTTTCGACCGTTGCTGTAACGTTTGCATCCTTGATGGTGATGCCGTCGACCGAACCGTAGAGTGCCGCTCCGATGGCAGCGCATCCATAGACAGTCGAAGCCGTCACGCTTCCGCCAGTGATCGAGATGTTCTTAACGGAGCCAGCGCTCTTACCCGAAGCGTCCCAGCCGAACGCCCCGCCGATACCAGCGCCGTAGCTACCGCCTTTCGCAGTTACGGTACCTCCCGTGATCGAGATGTTCTCGGCAACAGCCCCGCTGCCACCAGCTCCTATACCGGCACCGCCGTAAGAACCATTGGCCACCACCGTACCCCCGTTGATGGTGATGTCTCTACCGTGCCCGTCCTGACCCCAGCCGCCACCTATGCCGGCACCACCGTAAGAGGAAACGCGCGCATCGACAGAGCCATCGTTGATGGTGATGTTCGTGCCGGCTCCGCCCGCACCGCCCCCGATGCCTTTATCGCTGCCGACTGTCTTCAGAACGAGAGTGCCGCCGTCGATGGTGATGTTCGAACCCGATTCACCGATTCCGCCCCCGATGCACGCAGCAGACGTCGGAATTCCATCCTGATTCCCTACGAGCTTACCAGACCCCGAAATGGTCAGTGCGTTCTCGCCGTTCTGCACGCAAGCGCAGCCGTATGCCGGAACCAGCGCAGTTTCCCCCGCAAGCTTAAGATCGAGCGCGCCCGACAGCACGTGCACCGGCGGCTTTCCCACAGTCTGAGCGAGCGCGTCTCCCGTATTCCGTGTATCGATGCTCACGGAATCGAAGGTGACCTTGGCCGCAACCGTATTGCCCGCTGCCGCACTCGCCGTCGACGTGTCGATGACGACGCGATCCGAAGAGGTAGATCCGCTGCTCATGGAGATGGTGAGCGGGGTACCTGTCAGCACGGTGAGAACGTTGTTCGAGTACGACCAATCCGTAGTTTCCGTACCGCCTTCCACAAGAAAGGCGCCCGCCGATGCCGCTGCCCGAACCTCGTACAAATCCACATCGGCGCTTATCCCTGCCGCCGATACATCCGCAGAGCCCGCATCGAATCCATTCGCCGATCGCTCACCCGCCCAGGCCGTATCCCAATCCGAAGATACCGCAAGCGCACAGGCGAGCAAAAGCGCAGTTGTAACGACCGACAGCACCCAAACCAGGCAGCGAAGCCCCCCCCCGATTTTCGGAAGGTTCGAACGCGGTTGATCAGACGGCTTTCATGCAAACCTCCTTGTGAAGGCGACTGCCGTAGGCAACCGCAGCGCATGTCGGCTGACAGCGCAGAATAACGTTGATATTGTGGCTTATATATAAGGAATACGGCCAGATGCTTCGATCTATTATCCGATGAACAGCTTGCCAATCGAAGCATTGTGCCGCTCTGAAGCAATCTTGCGGACTCGCCCGGGAGGGCTCTCGCACGCGCTTTACCCCTCATGCGCGAATTTGACAACTGCGGTATCCTGTTACGACATAATCGGAAGGATATCGACCATGAACGACAACCTCATCATCTCGATCAGCCGCGAATACGGAAGCGGTGGCCGCGAAATCGGAGAACGGCTCGCGTCGACGCTCGGAATCGCCTACTACGATAAGGAGCTCATCAACCGCATCGTACAGAAAAGCGGGTTGCCCGACGATGTGGTGGAAGCCCATGACGAAAAGGTTCTCAACCGCTTCCTCTTCACGCCGAACCGGTTTCTCACGGGAGCGGATCTCGATCAGCCCATCGCCTCGGCCATCCATGCTGCCGAGATAGAATCCATCCGCTCCGCCGCAGACGAGGGTCCCTGCGTTATCGTCGGAAGGAGCGCCGATTCGGTGCTTTCGTCGTATCCGGGACTCATCAGCATCTACGTGAGCGCGCCGATGGAAAACAGGATCGCCCGTGTCATGCGTCGCAACAACATCAGCGAAGGAGAGGCAAAAACGCGCATAGCGAGAATCGATAAGGACCGCGCCCACTATTATCGCTATTTCACCGATAAGAAATGGGGCGAAGCGAACAACTACGACCTCTGCATCAACAGCGGGAAAATGGCCGTTGCCGACGATGCGGTAGCGGTCATCTCCACCTATCTCGATCGCATGGAGCGCAGCCGATAGCCGCCGGTACGGCAGTCGAAGCCGTGATGCATCGGCGAGACGCGCGTTCCCATGCGACAGCCGGATCGCCAGCAACAAGGCGCAGGGAGGCATCGCGGCGGCGAGACGCACGTGAAGAAACGGGGGCGTCGGCGCGCAACCCGAAGCGCCTGAAGTCCGCTAAATCCGAAAACAAGGTCCAAAAAGCAAGCGGGACGCACCATGTCGGCTGCGCCCCGCTTGTTCGTTTCAACTCGGCAGAACTAGCCCAGCCGCACTCCGTTGGGAACCTCGGATTCCGGCACAGCGAGCACAGGCAGAATACCATCCTCGTAACCGATATCGTAAATCATGCCCTCCGACACTTCGCCAGCCATCTTGCGCGGAGCCATATTCACGACGAACAGAGCCTGCTTGCCTTCGATTTCGGCTTTCGGATCTTCGCGCTCCTCCTTCATGCCCGAAAGAATGGTACGGGTGAAATCGCCGAAATCGACCGTCATCTTGATGAGCTTCTTGGAGTTTTCTACATCTTCGACGAGCACGATCCTGCCCACGCGGATATCGATCTTATCGAGATCGTCAATGGTGATGTTCGGTTTAACGGGAGCGGTCTTGATCTGGTCGGTCATGATTGGTCTCCTTACTTGAGCGCATCGGCGACTTTGCGAGCCGCAGCGGTGATGGACAGGTGATCGACGTTGACGGTCACGTTGGCGTACTTTTCGTAAAGCGGCTTGCGCTCGTCGTAAAGATCGCGCAAGCTCATTCCGATGCCCCCCTTGAGCACGACGCCGCGCTCCTGCAGATCATGAAGGCGATTGACGAGTTCCTCGAACGATATCTGAAGATAGACCACACGGCCGATCGACGAAAGGTGGTTCATGGCCTCCTCGGAGTATACGGCCGAGCCGCCCGTTGCGATAATGCTCTTCGTCGCCTCGATGTCCTGGAGAATCTGGTTTTCGACCTCGATGAAGCCCTCGGGGCCGCACGCATCAATGAGTTTCTGCAGCGTCTTGTCGCATTGGTTCTGTATAACCAAATCGGCATCGATGAAATCGTAGTTCAGTATTTTCGCCAGCACGATCCCGAGCGTCGATTTGCCCGCACCGGGCATGCCGATCAGAATGATGTTGTCTTTTCTCTCTTCCGCCATGATGTTCCCTTCGGTTTGATCAGATGCTGCATCCATGCGGCGGCACTCGGCTCGAACGTCTTCGGTGGCACCGCGGCAACATCTATCGCAGAATTGAGATTATAGCAGTGCTCCAACCAATAGGCGGCTTATGTAATGCGGATGAAACGCGGGTGCCCTATTCCTCCGCCCGAGCAGCCGCCCTGACGCCCCCGTCGCCGAATTCGCGCGCTTCGTAGTCGCGCAGCTCTTCGATCGGCGGCGCTTCCCCCGCAGGCTCCTCTGCGAGTTGCTTTTTCCCCTTGAGCGGAAACATCTCACTTACAAGAATCGCAACGAAGATGAGGCAGAATCCCGCAACGAGCTTGAACGTGAGCTCTTCTCCGTACAGAGCGACCGAAAACAGCACGCCGAACACCGACTCAAGACTCAAGAACAGCGATCCCTGCGCGGGGGGGACATGCGCGAGCGCTACATTTTGGAACACGAGGGCAACGCACGAAGCGAATATGACGAGGTAGGCCATATTGAACAGGAAGGCGGGATCAAGCAGCACCTCGACGGGAGGAAACGCTTCGAAGCATGCGCCGACCGCCATACCGCACACACCGCCGAACAGAAACTGCCAAACCGTCAGCACGAGGATATCGCGCCCCTCGGAAAGCTTCGCCACGTACACGATGTGAACAGCGAACACGAGCGCGCACAGAAGCGTCATATAGTCGCCGAACCGCATGGAAAACGACCCCTGCAGCGAGACAAGGCCCACGCCCGCAATACAGAGCACCGCCGCAGCGATGTTGTACACGGTCGGTCGCTTTCGAGCTATAAACCACCAAATGAACGGCACGAGCACGCAATACGTTGCCGTGAGAAACGCGTTTTTCCCCGGCGTCGTATCGGTGAGGCCGATCGTCTGGATCCAAAAGGCGAGAAAGATGAGCAGCCCCAGAAAGCATCCGTTCACGATATGCCCTCGGTCGAAATGGGCTCGCAGTTTCTTGAAGAAGATAACCGCGAGGATAAGGCCGCACGAAAGAAAGCGAACGCCGATCAGGTACGAGGGAGGCAGCACATCGACCGCATCCTTCATCACAACGAAACTCAGGCCCCAGATAACGGTGGCCGCTACGATCATGAGCTTGTAGACGATGCTCGGCAACACACGGTTGCCCGATGCCGACCCGCTGGTATTTCCTTGAGTTTCCATAAAGCGGCATTATAGCGGGCAAAACAGCCGAATGAAAGGCGCATCGGTCAACTATCCACGACGGGCAGCCGTACCGCAACGAACGCCCGCGCCGCCGCCGTGCGGTTGCGGCCCGTGCCCGCATACCGCACGCCCGATCCGCATTCGTTAGATCGCCAAATCCCGTTTGCCGAAGACCGCCACGCCAGCAACAAAAAGCGCAACGCCTGCCACGTAGAGGATAACCGCACCGCCGATAGCCGATGCGTCGCCCGCAGCCAGCCCGTACGAGTCGAACAGCGTCAGCGGCGTAGCATTCTTGAGAAACTCGAACTTATCGCCCACCTGCGAAACCATCTGTATGAGAAACGACAGGATGCACAATCCCCCGCCGACCCACAACGCCGGGCCGGCGCTCGAAAACAGGCAAGCCGAAAGGAAGCAGATCCCCGCCATAAGCAACCATAGGCCGAACAGGCCCGCATTCGTCTGCAGCAAACCGACCGTATCGAGATCTCCCGAGAACAGAGCTTCGGACGATCCGATTTCGAGCACGGTCACGAACACCATCATGAGCGCGAGCACCGCCACGACCACGCCGGCCAACGTGCACGCTATCTTCGCGCGGCTATTCGGCGTCGCAAGCAGATATGCCATGGATCCGCGATCGATGGGGCGCACCACAAGCTTATTGATCATGATAAGCGCAAGCACGAAGGGGAACAGCACGAGCAGAAAACCGTAGAGGTAGTTGAGCATGAAATCGAGCAGCGTTGCGCCCTGCGTCGCCATGCCGAACGCCGCGAACAACTCGGGCATGCTCTGCATCATGAGATCGAGGCTCTCGCCCAATTCGGGATCGAACATGCTCACGATAACGGTGACGTACATGGCCAGAACGGCAGCTATCACGACGGAAACGAACAGGTTCGCCTTGAGTTCTTTTCCGAACAAGGTCTTATTCATGGTTTTCTCCCCCAACCTCGGCGCCGTACAGATGCAAGAACAACTCCTCGAGCGTCTGCTCTCGCGTTGCCATATCGACAACATCGTATCCGGCAAGGTCCTTTACGAACCCGTCCATCACGCCCGTTGTTTCCACCTCGACGACAGAGCCGATCGCGTGCGTTTTGGGATGCGCCGCACGGTAGCGACCGCATTCTGCCTCGCTTGCGAACGTAATCGAGAAAACCCGCTTGCGCGAGGTTCGCACGTCGTCCATTCGTTCGATCGCCGCAATCCTCCCTGCTCTGATGAACGCCACACGATCGCACGTCTTCTCGATCTCCTCGAAGAGATGGGACGACAGCATGATCGTCGCGCCGCGCTCCTTTTCCTCGAGAACAAGGTCGACGAACCGGTTCTGCATGAGCGGATCGAGACCGCTCGTCGGCTCGTCAAGCAGCACGATCGCCGGCTGCGCCATGAAAGCGCACACAAGACCGACTTTCTGCTTGGTCCCCTTCGACATCTTGCGGATTTTGCGCGACGGATCGAGTTCGAACCGCTCGATGAGGCTACGCATGCGGCTGCGGCCGCGCATTCCTTTCATGCTGGCCATGAATTCGAGAAACGCGTGTCCCGTCATCTCGTCCATGATGGCGATTTCGCCCGGCAGATATCCTAGGCCGCGCTGAATTTTCGCCCGGTCCCGAAAGCAATCCATTCCGTTGATCGAAGCCGTTCCCGATCCCGGCTTCACGAAGCCCATGAGGTTGCGCATGGTCACCGTTTTGCCCGCGCCGTTCGGTCCGAGAAATCCGAACACCTCGCCTTTCTCGACCTGCATCGATACGTCAAACACGCCTCGGCCTGATCCGTAATCCTTTGTCACGTTTTGCAGCTCTACGACCGCGCTCATCGATACTCCTCCTTGTACGCATACTGCTTGAACATTTCGCACCACGCAAAGAACTCCTCGAAGAGAGCATCGATGTCGATGGGCCGGTGAAGGCTGCGCTGCTGGTGCAGGTATCCGTCGGCCATCCAGATCATCATGTTGAGGACGTTGCGGGGATCGACATCGTCTTTGAACTTATCGAAGCGGATGTTCTTGAAGTACGTTTTGAACATCACGTCGATACGGGTCTGCGTCCATCCATCCATCGTATCCCTGATATCCTTGTGTTCCGGATAGTACGCCCGTATCGAAAAATCGAGCACGTAGGGAATCTTTTCGAGCATCGCCCGCTTGCGGGTAGCCGTGTAATAGAACAGCTCGAAGAAATCGTCGATTTCGTAAAATCCGTCATCGACGACTATCTTGGATACCCGCTCTATCAGATGCTCCACGATATAGAGGTACAGCTCTTTCTTGTTCTTGAAGTAGAAGAACAGAAGCCCCTTCGAGATGCCGGCTTTTGCGGCGATGGACTCGGTGGACGCCCCCTTGTAATCGCTGCGGCCGAACGTCTCGATCGCAGCGCCTAGAATAGCCTCGCGCCGTTCTTCGGGCAGGCTCTCAAACTTGTCGAATTGATCGCTCATGGGGTCTTCCTCGCACTGCGCGCCGTACCCGAACACCTTATCCGGACCGATTAACCGAATGGTCAACCGGAATACAGCCCATGGTATGCCATTGACTATTTTTTAGAAGACCCCTTTATGCAATCTTAATGCCGTTTGATGCAAAACCCGCAACCGAGCGATCAGAACCGGATGAAGTGACGAGGGTTGACCGGAGTGCCGTTCATTTCGATCTGGAAATGCAGATGGGGGCCCGTCGAATAACCCGTCGACCCGACGTAACCGATTACATCGCCTGCGGACACCTGCTGACCCACCGATGCAGCCTGACTGCTCATGTGCATATAGGTGGTCACGATCCCGTTTCCGTGGTTGACCTTCACGGCTTTTCCGCCGCTGCCGTAATCGCCCACATAGGAAACCGTTCCCGCCGTGGCAGCCACGATAGGCGTGCCTTCGGAAGCACCCAAGTCGATGCCGTTGTGATACTCTCCATCCCACGCTCCGGCCCAGCCGAATTCGTTGGTCACGCTGGCCCCTGAGGGAATCGGATGCGTCCATCCCGTTATCGTTGCTCCACCGCTTCCGATAATGTCTTCCGCCTCTTGGGCGCGGCGCATCGCTTCGTCGGCCGCAAGACGCTCGGATTCCTCTTTTGCTCTCAGCATGACGATATCTTCGTTTACCCGCTCGAGCTCCTCGTCGAGCTCGTCTTTCGCCGCCGCAATCTCATCGCGTGCGGCTTTCGCGTTCTCGGCCTCTTCCTCGGCTTTCGCCTCCTGTTCGGCAAGCTCCTTTTCGGCAGCCTCAGCAAGCGCACAGGCTTCCTTGCTTTCCTGGATAAGCCCCGCCTCCTGTTCGGTTATTCGCTCGAAGGAATCCCAAAGAGCAACGAACTCCTCGAATGAAGAGGCTCCGATGAGCACCTCGAGCATGGATGCCGTCCCACCGCTTTTGTACATGCTCGCCGCACAGAGCGCGAGCTGCTCCTGGAGGCCGTCGACGCGAAGGTTCGCTTCCTTGAGGCAGATCGCCGCCGAATCGGCTGCTTCGGAAGCCCGCTCGTGCTCAAGCGTTGCGCGGTCGTACTCCGCATTGGCGTCGTTGAGCATCGTCTGCAACGAATCGATGGACGCCATAAGCTCATCGGCCTCGGCCTGCTTTTCGGAAATGGTTTCGGCATGGGCCACCTGCGCGGGAACGAACAGGCCGGCCACAACCACGGAAGCGCAAAGGGCAAAGCAAAGCACCGCTCGCAGTATGCGCTTGTCATAAACTTGTCTCATATATACCTCAGCTCAAAGCGCCCCGTGCGCGGCGCTCGGTATCTCGTCATCCGGACCGGCATGCAATTATCCAACCGATCCTCTTCGTAACTCGGTCAACTATAACCGAAACGAATTCATTATGTAATATGTTAACAAAAAACCCAAAATCCCTGCGCGATGGCTATCGCTTCGCATACGATCGGCAAGGGTTCTACCGACCCGCCCGGCTGTGCCGGCTTCGGCGTTCCCTTACCCGCTTGCGCCCGCCAGCAGGTTTCTCCAGCGCGCAGTCCTGCGGCAAGCGGTAGAATCTATAGGGAGCACCGAGGGCACCGCACGTGCACGGTTTTCTCCGATGGACTGTTTCTGGAAACGAGTTCTCTGATGGGCAGCTTTCAGAAACGAGAAACGCTCCAAACGGATCCATACGGCCCGAAATGGACCGCAAGGGACCGAAATACGGGTTTTCTTTCGTTGTGTTGCACGAAGAGCCCTCGATGACCGGGTTTTTGCGACCGTATCCACGCCATCGAGCAACAGGGAGTCGTGTGCGAGACTGTGAACAGGGGCTATTGCTAAGGCCTACCTTGGCCTGCATAGCCGAAAAGCTCAAAATGCAACACATCGATGAAAAACCCGTATAGGGGGCTCGGACCTACGAGGCGTTCGGGAGCTTCGGGGTTCTCGGGAGCTACGAGGCTCTCGGGAGCTACGAGGCTCTCGGGGCCTCAAGGCCTCGGGGCTTCGGTGTTCTCGAAAACTCAGAAGCCGCGGGATTTCCGGGCACAGCAAACCAGGTAAGGCGCGTGCCTCAATGCGGCCTTGCGCAAAACATGATGGGAGCCTCAATGGAGCAGCCGACCGAAGCGGAACAGCCAACCGAGCTCGTGATCATCGATGGGCACGGCCTCCTCTTCCGTATGTTCTACGGAATACCGGCACAGCTGCGTTCGAAAGACGGGCTCCCGCTCAATGCAGCCATCGGGTTTACGGGCACCGTACTCAAATACATCGAGCAGTTCGATCCGCAGCGCATGCTCGTCGTCTTCGACAACGAGCAGCCGAGCTTCCGCAGCGGCCTCTATCCCGAATACAAGCTCAACAGGATGGTCGACTACGACGAACTCGACGATGACGAAAATCCTTTCGCGCAGTTCAAAGTTATCGAAGATTCACTCGATGCCCTCGGCATCAAGCATGCAACGCACGTGGGGTTCGAAGCGGATGACGCAATGGCGAGTTACGAGCGCCTTGCGGGAAACATGGCCACGGTCGTTATTTCCAACGATACCGACTTGCTGCAGCTCGTAAACGAATCAACCGACGTATACGCCGACAGGGGAAAGAAATCGATCGCTTACGATGTCGATACGGTTATCAGCCGTTTCGGAGTTGCACCGCATTCCATGGTCGATTTCAAAGCCATCACGGGCGATTCGTCGGACAACATCCCAGGGCTCTTCGGCGTCGGCCCCAAAACCGCCGCCAAGCTGATTGCGCAGTACGGCGATATCGAATGCATCGTGCAGCAGGAGGCGAGCATCACGCCCGCGAAACTGCGGGAAAAGATCGCCGCAAACCATGATCTGCTGCTGCGCAACAAACAGCTCATTACGCTTCGCCGCGATGTACCCCTGGGCTTCAAGCTGTCCGACCTGAACGTCGATGGCCCGCAGTACCGAGGTTTGCGGGCCATCGACGTTCTAGCAAGTACCGGTTACCTATAGTATTTGAAGAGCGAAAAGCGCTGCGTCTTCCCGTTTCGCAGCCGACGGGTTCGTCTCGCGCACTAACGCGCCCCGCCGCCCCCGCCGCCGAAGCCGCCGCC
>NZ_LT964679.1:2645321-2852076 GCF_900240215.1 Raoultibacter timonensis
CGCCGAAGCCGCCGCCCCCGCCGCCCGAGAACCCGCCGCCGAAACCGCCGCCGCTGCTGAAGCTTCCTTCCGCAGCCGACATGGCCGCTTGCGCCGTGCTCACCGTATTGGCGATCGAGGTTTGGAACAGATCGCTTGCCGCCGGCATCGCGGTGCCATGCACGCCGTACGAGGTGCTGTACCAGAACCACCACGGTACATACCCGCTCGAATACATCATGCCGTCGTCCTGGAACAGCTCCGGCACTTTGAGCTCGAGCGCCTTGATGACCTCGCGTGCAATACCGAAAATGAAAGCATAGACCATGAACTCGCCCCACACCTTCACGTCGGTAGGCGGACGCTCGTCGAGCGACGAGAAGTCCTTGAGCCAGTTACGCAGCGCTTTGCACTTCGCATCGAGCGTGCTCCCCTCCTGGCTTCTTCGGGGCATGTAGTTCGCGATCACCAGCAGCGCAATCACCGCTGGCACCACGAAGACGAGGGGGATGAAGTTCTGCATCAGCACAGCCAAGCCCACGCCGATCACGCCGAACGCGATCGCAATGCCGAGGATGAGCCACTGGTAGCGCTCTCCCTTCGCTTCGAAGAAATCGCGCTTGTTCACGGCGGCCGTCACGATGCCCTGCCACGTGGTAAGGGCGTCGACGAACTCTTCGGGGTTATCTTTACCGTACTGCTGGATGGTGCCGAACCACAGCGAGTCGGAACCGCGGGCAACCTTGTTGAACAGGATGTCCATAGCCGCAAGGTCGATCGGATCGGTCAGCGCGTCGGCAACGGCCGGCACCCGCGTGAGATAGTAATCATCGACGGTCTTCGTACGACCGAACGAAGCCGGCTGCTCGTAGCTGCCCTTGTTGATCTGAATCGCACCCTTATGGGAAAGGTGCATGAGCGTTGCCGTGAGATCGTCGTTGTTCTCGCGGTTCCACCGCCACAGCCTGGCCATTACAACCGGATGGTCTTGCGGCGACGGAACATCGCGCCAGTACTCTTCCGTAAACGCAGGCTTATGCTCGCGACCGTACTTGAAGTATGCGCGCAGTGCCCATGCGATAAGCAGCACTGCGATGATGCCGAAACCGATAACGAAAGCGAGCGAGAGAATCCTGTTGCGGTTCGCGTCATCGGACCAGGTTTGCTCCTCCTTCAAAATGGTATCGAGATGGTTCTGCTCCCTGTGGGCAAGCGCAGCTTCGCCCTTGAGGTTCGTAAGCCATTCGACGGGAAACGCAACGCGCGCTTCGGCGTACTGACCGGAATTGACCTTGGGCGTCGTATACACGACCGAACCGTCGGCGTTGATCGTAAGCGATCCGTCAAGCGGACCGTGGCCCCATGCTCGCACGTTTTCACCCGCTACGACCGCGGTGTCTTGGGGTACCGGCAGAGAAAGCGTCATCGTAACGTTCTCGGAGGCAACTTCCCACTGGTCTCCGATGTACATCCAGTTCAAATCGGCGATGTCCTTATAGGCGACCACCCCGTTTTCGATGGCGTAATCGAGTGTGATGATCATCTTCTCGTCCGACGCATGGAAAAACACGTAGACGGAATCCTTCGGCGAATCGACCGAGTACGCATCGGTACCAGGACCGCCCGCTTCACGCCATTCGAGGTTGAACGATGTCTCGCTCAGCTGCACGGTTTCGCCCGTCGGCATACCGTCTTCCCCCACCTTGGTGAGGCTCACGCCGTTGACCTTGAGGCTGCCGTTATCGGGAATGCTATCGAACGTCCACCATACCGCAGTAAAATCACCGTCGAAATCGAACGTCCGTTGCTCGACGACCTCCAGCGACCCATCGGTGGTTGCATCGGCGGTTATGTCGACCTTCGGACAGGTGTAGCTTTTCGCCTCAGCCTGAGCAGGCGTTGCCGCCAGCATGGCAAGCGTCAGACACGCCATGGAGAAAACGAGCAGCGCTGCCTTCTTCAGGCCGAAATGGCGACCATCGCGGACCGCAATCGAGTCGATAGCTGCCCTGATATCGTTCGATCCCAATTGCGAACGGCTCGTGTTTTGCACGTTCATCCTCCTTGCAAGATGAGGGTGGTCACGGTATCATTGCAAACCGCACCTGTATTTCGCGGAGAGCTGACCGAGAGGCCGAAGGTGCTCGCCTGCTAAGCGAGTACACGCCACAAGCGTGTCCGGGGTTCGAATCCCCGGCTCTCCGCCACTTACACCAGCAAACGGCACCTGCATGCATCATGCGGGTGCCGTTTTTCTGTTACGGCTCTTGTGCATTGTACACTAGCAATAGGTGGCAGCCGCACGATATGCCGCGAGCGATATAAACCTGTAGCATTATTTTGCTACAACATTTGCGCGCGGATTCACGTGATCCGCGGTATTCTTGCTATATGTTATCGTTTTTCTTATATTATAGCCTTACATAACAATATCGTGACGGGCGGGTGCAATGCCGCAATTCGGCAGCCATAGAAGCAGGGTTGATTTCCAGGTGTCGATCATCGTAGCGGCGCTCGTTACCCTTTCGTTCATCTGCGTGTTCTCCTTCACCTACTCGGTTACCTACAACAACATGATCGACACGCTGAAAGCGCGGACCGACAGCATCTATTCCTTTATCGAAGGCAAGATCGACAAGTCGACGTTCAAATCGATCAACTCGGCAGGCGACGCGTCGTCGGATCAGTACCTCGAAACCAAGCAACAGCTCGAGACGGTTCGGGAATCAACGGGAGTCCGCTACCTCTACACCGCGAAACAAGCCGATGACGGCAGCCTCATCTACGTTGTCGACGGGCTGCCGAGCGACAGCGACGATTTCCGCCACCCAGGCGACGAGATCGAAGGTGAAATCGTGTCCGAGCTCGAACGGGCGCTCGCGGACGAGCGGGTTTATCCGACCGACATCAAAGATACGGGTTGGGGCTACGTCTTCGTTTCCTACTACCCCATCCATGAGAACGGCCAGGTTATCGGTGCAATCGGGATCGAGTTCGATGCCGATGCGCAATACCGTGCTTTTCAAATGGTACGAATCGGCACACCGCTCATCGGCATCGTCTTCGGCTTGGCCGCCATCGTTATCGCACGCTTCCTCTTCCGCCGGATATCGAACCCGGCCTTCAAGGATCTTGCGAATACCGATTACCTTACTTCGTTCAAGAACCGCAACGCGTTCGACCTCGATCTCTCCAACTGGGAGGACGGCGCAGAAGCGCTCCAAGGTGTTTTCGTCGTGGATCTCGATCGCCTGAAAAACGTCAACGACGACTACGGCCACTCGTTCGGAGACGAGTACATTTGCGCAGCCGCCGACGCCCTCGGGCAGACGTTCGGCCCCGAAGACATCGTCTACCGCATCGGAGGCGACGAGTTCGCCATCCTCTGTTCGACCCTCGACGACGACAGGGCGAGCAGCGTTATCGCCTCGCTGCAAAGCGCCGCTTCATCTATGCAGCTCGGCCATGGAGCACGCCTTTCGCTCTCGGTCGGCTACGCTATCCGCCGCGACGGCGAAACGATCAGCGACGTTGTGAGGCGCGCCGATATATCGATGTACGAGATGAAGCGCGAGCATCACGAACGGTGCGCCCGAGCTCCCCGGCAAACGGGAATCGACTAGCATCCCGCACGCGGCGCAACCGCCCGTCAGTCCGGCATGGCGCAGCCGCCCATCAGTCCTGCAGCAGATACTTTCGAAGGATTCGGTTGAGCTCGGCAAAATCGATCGGCTTGGTTGCGTACCCGTCCATGCCCGCCTCTTTCGCACGGTGCCGGTCTTCGGTAAACGCATTCGCCGACATAGCTACGATGGGAGGCCTGACCCGCCCGCTCTTAAGAGCCTCGGCGCATATGATGCGCGATGCTTCGAGTCCGTCCATCTTCGGCATCTGCACGTCCATGAAGATAAGCTGGTAGTGCCCCTCGGGCGCATTGCGCACTTTTTCGACGGCTTCCCGTCCGTCCCACGCGCATTCGACAATGGCGCCGGTCTGTTCGATAACCTCTTGCGCAATCTCCATGTTGAGCTCGTTATCCTCAACCAAGAGCACGCGCTTCCCCGAGCAGTCGAGCGTCTGCTCGCGCTCCGCAACCCGATTTGCGCCGTCCGTATCGCCGCATACGCTTTTCATCGCGTAGTAGAGCTTCGAGCGAAACAGCGGCTTGGAGAGAAACGCCGTCACGCCGGCCTCAAGCGCTTCCTCCTCGATCTCGGACCAGTCGTACGCGCTCAGAAGCACGATCGGCGTCTTGTCGCCAATCTCCCGGCGAATGCAACGGATGGTCTCCAAACCGTCCATGCCGGGCATCACCCAGTCAACGATGATGGTGTGGTAATCGCGACCCATGCGATGGGCGCCCACGACCAGCTGCACGGCATCTTCGCCCGACTGGGTGCAATCCCCCGCAATTCCGATGCTTGCAAGCATCTCCACGGTGTTCTCGCAGATATCGGGATCGTCGTCGACAAGGAGCACCTTGGCGTCGGCCAAATCGATCAGATCGAACTCCTCCTCGATATCGACGACATCGAGCGGCACTTCGACGATGAAGCGAGATCCTGCGCCCAGCTCGCTTTCGACTGAAATCGTGCCTCCCATCATGTCGACGATGCTCTTCGTGATGGACATCCCGAGCCCGGTTCCCTCGACTTTGCTCGTCGTCGAGTTCCTCTCGCGCTCGAAAGGATCGAATATCCTGCTCGCGAACTCCTGCGTCATGCCGATTCCGTCATCTTCCACGACGAACCTGATCATACGGCGATTTATGGCTTCGACAGGAAGCTCGGCAACCACGACGCGAACGTTTCCGCCTGCGGGGGTGTATTTGATCGCGTTTCCCACAAGGTTGAGCAGTATCTGGTTGATGCGCATGGCATCCCCCACCATCGTTTCACGATCGACGTTGCCCACAACCACATCAAGGCCGAGCTGTTTGGCTTTAGCCTGCGGCTGAATGATGGTAACGATGCCGTTGATGAGCTCGGGAAACGAAAACGCCTCGTTGTTGAGGGCTATACGGCCGTTTTCGATCATGCTCATGTCGAGCACATCGTTGATGAGCCCGAGCAAATGCTTCGAAGATACGGTGATCTTGCCCAGGCACTCCCGCACCCTGTCGGTCTCATCGAGATGGGTGCCCGCAATCGCTGTAAGCCCGATGATCGCGTTGAGCGGGGTACGGATATCGTGCGACATGTTGGAAAGGAACTGCGACTTGGCCGCATTCGCATCCTGCGCCGCCTTTAAAGCGTCTTCCAGGTTACGCTGCAGCTTTTCGCGCTGCCTGCGTTTCTTTCCCAAGAGCACCAGATAGAATACCAGCGCCCCCAGTACCGCTGCCATGAGGATGGAAGCGGATACGATGGTTCTGAAAATAACCTGATCGGCAACCTCGTACAGCGTATCGAACGATGCCGAGGCATCGTCGAGGATGGCCGTGTTGCGCTCGAAAAGAGCAGTAAGCAGCGGCGAAACGGTCTCTTCGACGTACGCATCGATATCCTCGTCGGGAACATCGGCGTCCCGGCACATTTCGAGCAGTTCGTTTTGCGCGTCAACCAGTTTGCGATAGCCGGACTGCAGCTCTTCCATATCGCCGTTTTGGAACAGCGCCCGATCGGCTATGAACTGGATCTTTTCCGAAATGCGCTCGTCAATCTCGGCATACGAGCGCTCAACCCCCTCGACGGCTTGGTCGGTCCTCACATACGCCAAACGCTCCGAAAGCGTTTGGAGCTGGCCGAGCGCCGTCTCAACCTGACCGGCGGCTACCGAAACGGGATAGGGGTGTTCTTTGATGAGAACGATTTGCTTGCCGATTTCGCTCATGTTGAACAGGGTCGTTCCGTAAAAACCGACAAGAAGGAGAACGACGAGAACAGCGGTGATGGCGGAAAGCGTTCTGGAGATTTCCCAACGCTCATCCGTAGTTCGAGAGTTAGTGGAAGGTTCCATATAATAAGACTGCTTTCATCTCTGACCTTTCTGAATATGATACCGCTAAGATCGTGTTATCAGGCGAACGAATTCTATCCGTTACCTGCAGCGGATCAGGTCAATCGATGAAAGCAGTCCGAATCGGAACGCTTCTTTACTTAAAACTGCACCTTCGGCGCGGTCTCGGCACCAGCGACCGCATCGAAGCTGTCGCGAGCCTTGAAGCCCATCATGCCGGCGAAGAGCACCGCCGGGAACGTCTGGATGGCGGTGTTGAACTTCATGACCGTATCGTTGTAGCTCTGGCGCATGTACGAGATCTTATCCTCGGTATTCGAGAGTTCGCTTTGCAGTTGCTGGAAGTTAACGTTGGCCTTAAGGTCGGGGTATGCCTCAGCGACGGCGAACAGGCTCTTGAGTGCTCCCGTGAGCATATTGTCTGCCTGCATCTTGCCTTCGCGGCTCGTTGCGCCCATAACCGCGCTGCGGGCAGCCGTGACCTGCTCGAGCGTTCCCTGCTCGTGCGACGCGTAGCCCTTGACCGTTTCGACCAAATTGGGAATGAGGTCGAGGCGGCGCTGCAGCTGAACGTCGATCTGCGCCCACGCGTTATCGACCATGTTGCGCAGCTTCACGAGGTTGTTGTACAGGGAGATAATCGCAATCACGAGGATGACGACGATCACCAATACGACAATCAATGCAATTTCCATGGTTCTCCTTACTGGTTGGTGGGCCTATTCTACCACGCATGCTCACGCGCTCTCTCATGCGCGGGCTCGGGAACCCTCTCCCAAGAGAAATCGTCAACGCATCGTAACCTTGCATGCCGCATAAAACAAAAAGAGGCGCGCAGCCGGTCGAAAGACCGATGCGCGCCCGAGCAAACGCCGCAACGCCGGCGCAATCCCAACAAGCGGCTCAAAGCCGACGTCGACGCGGAGCCCGGCGGCGGTATCGGCGAGGCAAAAGGCAAGGGGAAGCGGCAGCGAACCTACAGCGAGTCCAGCAGCTCCCGAACGGCCTCTTGCGGAAATTCTCCGTCGCTCCGCTCCTCGTCGAGCATGAAGCGAAGCAGTTCGCGCGCTTCGCTGCTCTGCGGGATCATGTAGCGCGATTCGCGGTAGAGGTCTTCTGCCGAAATGCGCGCCGACATCGCAATCGCTTTGGCAAGCGTGCGAAGTTCTGCGCTTTCGGCCGATTCGGTCAAAGAGGTTGCCGCCGCCTCAAGTTCCGTCTTGCTTTTCGCAAGCGCCATGAGCTTCTCGACTACCGCATCGGTTTTTGGCTGCGGTTCGGGATAGCTCCGATACATAAGCGAGAGGGCGCCCGACGGACACGCATCGACGCACAAACGGCAGCCGCTTATACATTTCGTTGCATCCACCTGGCCGTTTTCCGTATCGGTCGCGCCCGTGGGGCACACGAACAGGCACAGGCAATCCTTCGTGCAAAGAGCGATGTTGCGCGAAGCGTAGGTTTCGGGTGCGTACATGGCTACCCCCTGACTTTCACGATTTTTGATTTGGGCACCTTGCAAATGGGACACACATCGGGCGGATTGTCCCCCACGAAGACGAAGCCGCAAATCTCGCACACGTACACGTTTGTGCCCTCGATGAGCGCATCGCCTTGACGCTCATAGCGCTTCAGCAGCGAATCGAGCAGCGCCGTCGCCTTCTGCGACCACGTGAGGGCACGAAGTGCGCCCCGATCGTGATCGGCATGGGCTTGATCGAACGCAGGGCCGAAGCCCGAATCAAGATCGCCTTTGACAACGGCCTCAATGGTTTTCAAATCGGCGCCGTCGGCACCGTCGGCTTTGCCCGCATGGTAATCGGCAAGTTCGACAAACCGCTTCTGCTGCTCGAACAGCTGTTGTTTTTCGCACGCTTTGGCAAGATTAGAGCATAGAGCACTCAACTCCCTGCGAGAGAGCTCTTTCATAGCATCCATGATGATCTCCTGATGGAAGGGGTTGGGTTATTCTTCCTCGAACATGTCTTTACCGGCACCGCACAAAGGACAGACCCAATCGTCGGGCAGATCTTCCCACTTCGTTCCGGGTTCGATGCCGTTCTCGGGATCGCCCGCTTCCTCGTCGTACACGTAACCGCAAATAGAGCATACGTACTTCTTCATGGGAACCTCTCTCGTCTGACGCTGATCCATTGTTAGCATTATAGGCTTATTGATACTTTATATCAATAAGATAATTTCCTCCGCATGCAAGTGGGCCGCATCGTCGATGCAGGGCCGCGATAGCATCGCACGGCTAGCTTCGGTAGGCGACCGCGATGCGCTGCACCGCTTGCCGCAAGCGTATAGGTCGAGCATGGGCGCCCCGTCGCCTCGATGCGGTTCGGCAAAACGCGCTGCATCGTTTTCTGTAGTTGTTCGGTTCATTCGCCCGAAGAGAAAAGCGCATGCTAGCATGATGCGCCAAGCTAACGAAAGGAACTCAAACGCATGACAGAAGTCCGATCGATCAAAGAACTGCGCAGCCAGAGCAAAGCGGGAAAGCTCTCGATCATAGCGCTTCTTTTCCTCCCCCTCATCGGATTGCTCTGCCTGTTCTGGCCCGAAGAATCGGCCCGCTACCTTCCCTACGTACTCGGCGCCGTCATGATCCTCTCGGGCGCTGCCGGCATCGTCGTCGCTGCCGGCAAAGAGCTTAAGGGCCGCGGCGAAGACGGCGGGAAGTTCGCCGCCGCCAAACGAGACGAGAACCGCGAAGCAACCGAGCCGTACCTCGGCAGGGAAGAAACGATCGAAACGGCCGACGTAGGGGAGGAAGGGCACCGAAGCAGCCGTTCGGTCGGAACGGCGATCGTCATGTGCGTGCTCGGCGGGGTCATCCTCGTGCACGGATCGTCGTCGATCAGCTTCGTCGGCGTCATGTGGGGCTTGCTCGGCCTCTACAAAGCGGGCGAGGAGTTCGACGAGATAATCCACCGCATCAGAGGCGGCCATCGGTTCGTCTTCAAACTCGCGTTCTCCATCTTCGAACTCGTGCTTGCGGTGCTGCTCATCCTGCACCCGTTCGCCAACATCGACCACCATATGATCCTGCTCGGGCTCGAGCTCATCACCTACCCGTTCAAGATCGATCGAGCCGACAGCGGCAAGTTCACCCTCGAAGCCGAAGCGTAGCAGCTCGCGCTACCGAACGAAGCGAATCCGGTGCGCCCGATCGACGCAAGCCCGTTTCCGCCGGATCGGACGCACCGGTTCCCGCAGGCTTGCGGCACTGAAAGCCGTGCCGATCGCGTAGCCGACCGATGGCTTCGAGGCTAGCGGGGAATCGCTGAAACTTTGGCCGAGCTGAACGCGGTTGCGCGCGCCCACCAACCACGATTGCGGGCAGCAGCGACAATGCGACACGCATCGTCGAACGTCGCGCAGATCGCAAAAGCCGACGAACCGCTTCCCGACATGAGCGAATTCTCGACACCGTCTTGGGCCGCAATCCAGCCGAGCATTTCGGCAAGCTCGGGCATCAGGGATTCCGAGGCCGCCGTAAGGTTGTTGCACAGCGGCACTTCTTCGGCGCGGGAAGCCTCAAGAGCGCGTACGTGCGCCTCGGGATCGATCGTCACGGGGCTCTCGTCGAAAGCGGCGTACGCGGCCGATGTAGAAACGCCTCCTTCGGGTTTAACGAGCACGACGGTTTTCCTCATGGGCTCAAGCGCATGATGGAACACCTCGCCGGTTCCCGTCAGACAGGTGCAGCCGCCGTGCAGGAAGAACGCCACATCGGCGCCCAGCTCGCTTGCGGCTTCGAGCACCTCGGGCGATTCGGGGTCTACGCCCCACAGCTTCGCCGCACCGATAAGCGATGCGGCAGCATCGGACGAACCTCCGCCGAGACCGGCTTCGTGGGGAATATGCTTTTCGATACGCACCGAAATCAGCTCGTCACCCACATGGGCGATCTTGCGTGCCAGAAGATCGACAGCCTTGTACACGATATTGTCTTCGGAAGCGACAACCAGCGGCTCGATCCCCTCGCGCGCATAGCAGGAAACCTCGATGCGCAATCCACCCCCGTCTTGCTTCACGCGATCCATATGGAGCACGTCATGAAGCGCCAAAGCATGCATGACCGTGGTCGCCTCGTGGTAGCCGTCGGCGCGCCTTCCCCCGATGTTGAGATACAGGTTCACCTTTGCGGGAGCGATGAGCTTGACCATGCCCCCCTTCTCGAAGACGGCTAGCGGATCGGCGACAACCATGGGGGCGTTTGCAGCCGCACGCGCACTCGATTCTGACATGGCATGTTCAGGCGGGGTCGTAGTTTCGTTCATAGCTTCTTTTTCTTCCTTTTGTTTGCAAAAAACGTGCTCAGCAGGGACGCGCACTCGTCTTCGCGCACCCCGGCCACAACCTCGAACGTATGGTTCAAACGCTCGTCCTCGTTCACCCGATACAGCGTACCGAGCGCGCCCGCCTTCGGGTCGGGTGCGCCATACACGCAGCGGTCGACGCGAGCCTGGTGCATAAGGCCCGCGCACATGATGCATGGTTCGAGCGTCACGTACACCGTGCAGCCGGTAAGCCGCCACACCCCGAGCGCTTCGGCAGCCGCCTTCATGGCGAGAAACTCGGCATGCCCGGCTGGATCCTGAGTACTTTCGCGCAGATTGCATGCTGAGGCGATAACGCGCGGTTCGGCAAGCGGCCGACGCGTTGCGGGATCGATCGGTGCATACACGACGACGGCTCCTATCGGAACCTCATCGAGATGCTCGGCGATACGCGCTTGCTCGATCGCAAGCCCCATGTACTCTTCATCGGTCATGAGCCGTATTATAAGG
This sequence comes from Raoultibacter timonensis, assembly GCF_900240215.1. Lineage (GTDB taxonomy): Bacteria > Actinomycetota > Coriobacteriia > Coriobacteriales > Eggerthellaceae > Raoultibacter > Raoultibacter timonensis. Next base: position 2,656,058 of record NZ_LT964679.1, read on the forward strand.
CAATCGGACTCCGAACAGCCCCCTTCCGAACCCCTTGTGCAACCGCCCACGAAAAGCGCAGGAACGCACTGGCCGAAGATCAATGTTCGGCTCTGTCGAAGAAAGCATCCAGTTCGCCCTGTTTGCCGTAAGGTGCAAGCAGTTTTTTCGCTACCATGCGGGCCATCGGACGCAAAGCGGGACTGAACACGAACATCGAATCCATCTCGATCGGAGCATTGACAAGCGGCCTCATGCACACTTGATCGGTAACGAGCGCCTTGGCGTATTCGGTTTGAATGATGAAGCAGTCTTCGCTTGTCGATACCTGAGCGAGCATGAGATTTTTATCATGGATGAGCAGCTCCACGTTTATCCCGTAGTTCCTGAACGCGGTCTCGTACAGTCGTCCCTTATAAGGGCTTGTCTGGATTACGGTTTTTCCCAGAAGATCGGTTTCGAAGTCGATGCACTTCTTCGCAGCGAGAGGATCACCCGCCGAAAGCAGGATCGAAAGGCTGTCGTCGCACAGCTTAATCGATGGAATTCCCAGATCATCAGGCGGCTTTACAGAAAACGCAAACTCCATTTCCCCAGCAGCAATAGCCTCCCAGAACGCGTCGTGGTCCCCATCGACCACCTCGATTCCGATCCTCGCATCGTCTTGAAAGCTTGCCAAAAGCTCGCGCTTTTCCCTGTACCCCACATACATGCTCAAAAGCCCGATGCGCACAAGCTCCCGTTCCGTCTTCCCGATCTCGCGAATGTCGGCCACACAGGTATCCCAAAGCCGATCTTCCTCATGGAGGTAGCGCAGCAAGATCCTGCCCGCCCGCGTAAGCTCAACGCCCTTTTTGCCCCGGACGAACAATTGGGCATCCAGCTGCTTCTCCAGCCTCTTCATGCTTTTCGACAAACCCTGCCGAGAAAGGTACAGCGCACGAGCGGCTTGTGTAATGGTACCCGCCGAGCAGAGCGTGCAAAAATACCTCTTCTGGTCCGGATCCATGCGAAACTTTGCCATAGTCATCTCCCTCGCCCATGGCGGTTGTACATCCCCAACGCCAGTCGTCGCGCCAAGCGAACCACCGACCCGTTTCCCAATGCCCCAGTATAGGCAAACGCTTCCAAACCACAAGACCATGCGGATTGAGCATTGTTCCCCCCGCGTCAAATCGTCCAATCCGAAACGCTTTGATCAGGTGTTATCTCCATACGCAAACCTTGAGTTGACGCTTCGTGGCATACAAGAGTTTCTTTTCGGGGCATTGCGCCGAACGTATAGTGCCGAGTATCGCGAGCCGTGAAGCTCGCATCGCAAGAGGAAGGGAACAGCAATGGGAAATCTTACTCGTAGGGATCTGTTGAAGGGCTTGGGCATCGGCTCGGTCATGGTCGCCTCGGCAGGAGCGCTCTCCGCGTGCACGCCTGCCGGCAAAGCGACAGGCGGCAACGCCGGCGCTGCATCGGGGTCCGCCGATTCGGTTGCCTATCAGTACGCCAAGCGCAAAAGCGACGTGACAAGCATGACGCAGTCCGAAGCCGACGTGCTGGTCATCGGTGGCGGCGGAGCTGGTCTCTGCGCAGCGCTGAGCGCTTCGGAGCAGGGAGCAAAGGTTACTATCTGCGAAAAGATGAGCGTACTCGGCGGCGCAACGATGCTCTCAAGCGGAAAGATCCCCGCCGTCGGTACCAAGCAGCAAACCGATATGGGCGAGGCAGACAGCGTTGGGGCCTGCGTGATCGACATCATGCGGCCGAGCAACTACAGCGTCCGCCCCGATCTCGTGTACACGGTAACCGAACAATCGAAGGATATCATCGAGTGGACCGAATCACATGGAGCCGTATGGACGATCGACGAGGCGCTCTACTACGGTCAGACGGCGCATCGCATGCATACGACTAACGATGCGGGCAAGGGACTGACCGACGCGTTGATCGCCAGCATGGAAGCCGATCAAAACGTCACCGAAATGCTTTCCTGCGAAATACTCGGCCTTGTCCTGGCCGACGACGACGATTCCGTCATAGGAGCTTATGGAAAAAACGGCAAGGAAGAGATTGCCATCTTCGCTAAAAACACCGTACTCGCTTCGAGCGGCTTCGCCAACAACCCCGACATGCTCGCCCAATACTGCCCCGAAGCCGTCGATGCGGTCAAGGTGGTCGCGCCCGGCGCAACCGGCGAGGGCATCCTTTGGGCGCAGGAGCTCGGTGCAGAACTGCAGAACATGGGCGCGTACCAAGGCCACGCGTTTCACGGCGTAGACAACAGCCAAACGCTTGAACAGGGCGTTGCCAACAACGGCGGCATCATCGTGAACCAGGAGGGTAACCGCTTCATGAGCGAATACGGCGGGTATTCGGAGCTTTCGCCCCACGTGCTCGCCCAAACCGATCACATTGCGTACCTGTGCTTCACCGATGCCCAAATCGAGAAAAGCGTGAAGTACGCAGGCTGGGAAGAGGAAGGCATCGTGTTCAAAGGGGCAACCGCCAGCGAGCTCGCAACCGCCATCGGCGCCGATGCGGCAACCTTTGAAAAGACGATCGCAGAATACCAAGCCGCCATCGAAAAAGGCGAGGACAAGTTCAACCGATCCCATCTACCTTCAGGTTTCGACGGTCCCTACTATGCGGTCAAGATCACCGGCGAAATCCGCCATACGCAAGGCGGCATGTCCACCGACGTTGCCGGTCACGTAGTGCGGCCTGACAAGAGCCTGATCAAAGGACTGTACGCAGCGGGTGGCTGCACGGAAGGCTTCTCTTCGCGCGGAGGCGCCGCGTACATGAGCGGCAACGGCCTTATCCAAGCGCTCGTATTCGGCAAGATCGCCGGAGCGGCAGCGGCAACCGAAGACAAGGAATCCGCGGCACTCGTCGAATGGAAGAAGAGCGAGATCGACGCGTAAAAGTAGGTGGTTCGACGTAGTTTTCCCACCGCGCCCTCGGGGATCCGCCATCGCAAACGCGGCGAAAGGAACGGCCTGTCAGCCGCATCGGCTCGACAGGCCGTTCCATCAAGAGCAGATAGTACGCGCTTGGGCGAATAAGCAGCGAACTGGTCGCCTTTGCCAACGCGCACCAATTGTCGGCCTAAAAACACGGTTTTTGAGACAAAACCGTGTTTTTAGGCCGACAATGTGTTTTACGCGCCCATGTGCAAGGCTCGCGGGATTCGGCGCAAGGCAGGCCGAGGTCTCGTCGTTCGGCGAGATTCCTGCCCCAAGCTTCATTTCTGTGCTATCCTAGTGCCGCGCTTTTCGCGTAGATCGCCCTGCGGGCGCTAGCCGAGACGCGCACGCGCTAACAGCGGAGGAATGGCCGAGTGGTTGAAGGCGGCAGTCTTGAAAACTGTTGTGCCGCAAGGTACCGTGGGTTCGAATCCTACTTCCTCCGCCAGAAAAACCGCAGGCCGCAGACGTGATCCTGTCTGCGGCCTTTTGCTTTGCCGGATGGTGCCACGGCACCGCGAGAAAGTTCCAACCAGCTCGGCTCGCTCATCGAAAGCATCGCGATTCGAGTCTGCGCCCAGCACACGTTCACTCGGCTTGATCGCTCTTACGCGACCTTCTGCGTGCACTCAACAAAAGAGCTAGAACGAACGCAGCTCCTCCGATGATCAGCAGCCAATAGGGCTGCTGATCGGATTCGACCTCGGTGATCGGCGGCGCATTGTAGGTGTTCGTCACGGTTAGAACGTTGTACGAACCGCCCTGCCCATCGATAAGGTCGTCGGTCAAGTCGACATCCCAGATGCCGTCGTCGCTGCCCGGATTCCCCGAATGGGCCCGCCCGATAGGCGCACCGTTCAACTCGTACGAAACGCGAATGGACTTCAAACCCGGCGCTTCGTTCGCGCCGAATACCGTTTTGTAGTAGTAGGTGATCTTGTTGTCCGCCTCCCCGTTGCTCGGCGTATAGTACCAATCGGATAGGGAGTTGCTGCCACTGTAGCCCGTCGCAGGATCCCATACGGCAAACCACAGGCCGAATGTCCGTGTGTAGTCGAAGAACTCGGTATCTCCAGCCGCCACGTTCCTGATGACGATATCGGTTTTATACGCTGCGTAAAACTCGACGAGGGGGAATGCAGTCGTCAAAACGTCTCCCCCGATTGACCAGGTTTCGTCTGCAACCTTGATGTCGCTACCGTCGACCCGGGGAACCTCGGCTCCCGTCCATCCGGCGAAGGCATATCGATCGAGCGCGTAGTCGATCGTCGCCCCGTCGAAGGCAACGGCGTTTTGCCGTTTCACCGTGGCCGTAACGCCCCCGAGCGATCTGAAGGGAACCTCCTGCACGAAATAGGCCACCGTGTTTGATGCGCTGCTTTCTCCCCCGTTCCCATGGTAGGCGACGGTGTAGCTGAAGTAGCTGATGTCGTAATTGTTGAGCGGATGACTCCGTCCCGCAGGCACCGTACCCGACGGAGCGTCCGAGGAGCTCAGGGCTCTCGAGCACGGATACACGGACGAATCGGCAGCGACATCGTCGGCAGGAACGCGATACGCCCCCGCAGTGTTCCCCGTGAACGAAACCGTCGATGCATCTACCGTCAGGTTGTTCAGGAAAACGGTGAAGATCGCACCGCCGTTTGCAGAAGCGGTATTGCCCGACATGGTCGAATTGGCAATGCCGACGCGTACGCCAGCACCTGCATCTTGGTCGACAAAGATTGCGCCACCGCTTCCGACGGCCCGATCGTCTCCGATGGAGGCGCCGGGATCGGTTGCGCTGCAGTTCGTAATATCCGTACCGTTTATTTGCAGGTCGACCGTACCGGCAAGGTTGATGCCGCCGCCCCAGCCACCGTACCAGCCGAGACCCCGCGCCGAGCAGTTCTCGATGCTTCCTCCGAACAGTTTGATGACGGCGCTTTCCGTTGCCAGAATACCGCCTCCGGAGTCTTTGGTGTAGCATCCGTCGATTATGCCGCCCGTCATAGTAAACGTGTTCGAGGCCATCAGGTAAACGCCGCCGCCCCCGATGTCGGAACTGTTGGTTTTGATGCTTCCGCTCGTGAACTCGATGCTCGACGGTACCCCGTAATCGCCGCTGGCAACACCGCCGCCATGGCCGTTCAGCCTTGAGGAGGTCGCCGACGTAGCCCTGTTGTTCGAGATCATAGCACCCTCGATCTTCAGGCTGGAGCCGTCGTCGACGTACACGCCGCCGCCTCGCGAGCCCCACTCCGTAATCGAGGCCGCTTGGTTCGAATCGACCAAGGCGCCGCCGCCGAGCGTGATCGCCGTTCCTCCCCCGCCGAATATTCCGCCACCATGCCGACCCGTATTGCCCGACACCGTTGCCGTGCCGCTCACGCTCATCGTCGCGCCGTACGCGCCGATGCCGCCGCCAAACCCGTTTTCGCCTTGGTTCTGCTGCTCGTTGTATGCCACGCTGTCCATGATCGATCCGCCCGTAAAACTGAGCGTCGATCCCCAGCCGAGCCCCACAGCGCCGCCGACTGCAGCGGTGCAGCCGGTAATCGTTCCCGCGGTAAACGCAAATCGCGCGTTCGCATCGACGTAAATCCCGCCGCCGGACCTGCCGTCGAGCGTATCGGTACGACAGTTCTCGATACGGGCCCCCGAGAGCGTGAGGGTATCGCCCCCGAAGAACACGCCGCCGCCGTGGCCTCCACGGAAGTACCCGCCGCTGCCATCCCCGGTGGCCCGACTGTTCGATATCGTACCGCTCTTCAGCTCCAGCTTGTTCGATGGCGTATAGTCGTCGATGCTGATTGCACCGCCGCTTTGCGCCGTTACGCAGTTGGTGAACGTCGCGCCGTTGAGGACGATCGTGCAGTTGTAGTTATCGTTCACGTAGTTGGGCGCGCTGCCGCCCGTGCCGATGGACAGTCCCCCACCCCTTCCGGCTCCGTCGATGGTAAGGCCGGCGTTGAAGGTTATCGTCTGCGCGTGGTCTGCGGTTCCGTACGATAAGAAATGCCGGGCAGATCCCTCCCAGCCGCTGTCAGCCGCAGGACCGGCCCACGTCAGATTCCACGACCCCCCCTCGGCAACGAACACCGAGCTCCTGTTCCAGGGAAGCGCGATGACTTCGGTGAAGACGATGTCGTTTTTGATCACGAAGGTGATCGTATCGCCTTGCGCGGTCGACGAGTCGGTGTCGGCAACCGCCGCTTTCAAATCGCTGAAGCTCGTGATGGCATAGCTCTTGCTGGCAAGCGTGCTTACGCCCCCATCGGGAGTCGCCGCCTCGCCATTCTGTGCCGGGTCCTGCGGTAGCGCCCCCGGCCCGTCAGAGCCATCCGAAACCTGCCCGTCCGACTCCGATCCATCGCCCGAGCCCGTATCGGGCTCGCCTGCCTCCGCGTGCTCGGACGATTCTTCCACAGTAGCATCTGCCCCAAGCGCGATCAGCGCTTCGCTTTGGTTCATCTCTTCGGCTATCCCCGCATACGGAACAGCCGCCACGGACAAGCAAACCGCAAGCAGTGCCACAGCTGTTTTCTTGGTAACCGTATTAAGCAATCTCATGTGACACCACCTTCCGATTCATCTTTTCGGCGGCGAAGCTTCCTACCGACTATGATGAAAAAGAGCGACAGAAGCGCTACGAGTGAGAACAGAAGAGCGAGCTCGAGCACGTCGTCCCCCGTTATGGGAAACCCTGCACCGAACACGTTCGAGCCGCCGCCCTGCCCACCCGAAGCACCGGGGTCGTGAGGATCGAGCGGATCCGCCGGATCATCGGGATCGTGAGGATCGACGGGCGGCTCAGGAGGCTTTGAGGGGCTATAGGTGTGCGCAAACGCGAGGCTCTCCTCTTTGTAGCCGTTCGAGTTCTCGTACACCGTCTGCATTTCCAAACCGCCGGGCTGATCGAAGCGCACCACGTTATTGCGAATCTTGTAGTACGTGGTGTCGAGCGCGATATCGGGCTGCTCGCTTGCGGCGGTTGTCACGGTAAGCCGATATTCGTATATCCGCACCGCGCGGTATTCGATGGTGGGCGCCACGAACACGTCGTTGTCGGCGATGGCGAACTGGTAGCTTGCATCGTCGGTCGGCATGGGGTAGCTGGGATCGAGCGGCTCGAGCGTATACGTGACGGTATAGCTTTCATCCGCCGGCAAGCCTTCTATCGTTTGGTATACCGGCATATCAAAGCTAACCGAATCAGCGGCGAATGCCCGCACAGGTGCCGCGCACGCAAGCAACAGCGTGCCCAGGGCAAGCGCGAAGGCAATGCCGAGCAATCCCTGTATGTGAGCAGCTTTAGTCACGTTTCGTCTGTGCTTCTTTCCTTTTTCTCTCCCGCCTCTTTATCGCGTAGATAAGGAGCGAGACCACGATGATCACGATCACGCAAAGCGCGACGAGGGCAAGATCGTGTGGGAACCTGTCGAACAGATCGCCCAACCCCGATCCCCTGTTTTCAGAGGCGAAGGAGTTCTCGAAGCGATCGTCGCTCAACTTCCCCACGAGCAGATGCCTGCCGTTCGTCGGCTCGGAAGCGCAGGTGCTCAGCACCACGAGCCGGTCGTCGGCGCCTATCTCGATATCCCGACTGTGGTAGGCAATCGAGTACACGTAATCGATATAGGCCCGCTTCTCGCCTTCGGATTCGACGTAGGGGTTGTACAGTTTTTCGTCGTAAGCGTCTCCGAGCACATAAGCGAAGAGCTCTATCCCGTAGTACCGGTCGGTGGCGGAGGTGTAGATCTCTCCGTATGCGTGGCTCTCGAAAAACTCCGCGCTTTCAAACTTGTCGATATCGCCGAACATCGCACTTTCATCCATATGGTGCCCGTACAGAATGCTGTTGAAGTCCGACAGATCCCGGCTGTTTCGATAGTCCAGATAGATCGCCCCCGCTATCGAAGGCGAATCGTACACGCTCGTATTCACGTACTTGAAGTTGTTATCGGTTTGTGCCACCGGGTAGTCGATACCCGTACCGAACACCCCCACCCAACCGAACACTTCAGAATTTTTCTGCTGCAGCTCGGCGAACGAAGCCGTATCGTGGGGCTTGTACTGTTCGTACTGGACGGAGTTTGCACCCTTGATTATCCGTCCGTTGTCGTACACGACATACGAGGCGCAAAGCAGTACGAGAACGAGAACGATCAAGAACAGATTGTCGAAGGCGGCGTCAACCGCGCGGAGGACCTTCAAGCCTCCGCTTCGACGCTCGACGCCCTCATTGTTCACGTACTGCTTTGCCATGGTTGTTCCTCTAAAGAAAGATCGGCGGGATTAGCTCTTGCCGGCATATCCCGCCTTCCGATCCTTCTCGTGCCTAGTCTTCTTCGGCCTGGCGCCGAGCCCTGCTCACGAAGTAGAATCCAATACCGATGCATGCAGCGAGCCCAATGAGGATCAGCGGCATGTTGTCGAGAACGACACCGGTAATGCTGATATTGGTGCGCTCGTTGGTGATGGTTACCGTGTTGTCGCTGTCTGCCGCCACGAATTCATCTTTGTAGGTGACATCCGATCCGGTCGACACCTCGTACACCGAAACGGAAGCGGCACCGGGATTGCCCGTGACGCCGGAAATGTCGGACGCCTTCGTGTACTGCGTCAGGGAATCGGTTTCGCTCACCTTGTACGTGGTTCCCAGCGGAAGGTTCCTGAAGTAGATGGTTTCGTTATGCCCGATGGGCGTGGACGGAATGGAGCCTTCGGTTGCACCTGCGGCGAACGGAATCTTGCTCCATCCAGAGGTAACCTCCGTACCGCCGCTGCCGTCGGACCACAGGGTTCCATCCTCGTCGAAGACGTAGGTGTTCGGCGCGACGATGTACTCGACGTCGAAAGCACCTTCGGCGGCCTTCGGCAAGGTGAAGCTCACATCGAAGGGGAACTTCAGGGTGAAGTCGGCCCAATCGCCGGTGATGACGTTGGCGGTCTTCAGCGTTACCGGAACGGTGTATTCGTTCTTGAAGGTGAATCCGTTCGCAACCTTGGGTGCCGCATCCTCCAAAACGTTGTCAGCGCTTACCTTTGCGTCGTCGTTATCCGCATTCGGATTGGAGATCGCGTCGGTCAACTCGAAAACGGTGACGGCGTACACGACGGTGCCCGCGGGGTTCCCGCTTGCGTTCACGTTCTTCACCCATACGCGCATCTGGTATTTCTGCTCGGAGTAGGCCATACCCTCGGTATCGGTACCGGACGGCGCCTGGTCGGAAGGCTTGACCTCGACGACCTCGTAGATGTACTCGCCGGCATGCGGGTAGCTGTTGGTCACGCTACCCGTAATGTTGCCCGAAAGCACCTTGTTCACTTCGCCTGCGGTCAGGCTGGAGAACTGCGCCGTTGTCGAGAGCGTCCGGACATCTTTGTAGGTGTCTGTCGACACGGCCCCCGAGTGATCGGCCACGTCCGTCAGCGTTGCGACGAACTGGTATTCCTCGCCTAGGAGCTTGGTCGTGTCGGCGCCTGCGGGCACATCCAGGTGCTTGCTGATCCACGCTCCGGCCAGGGTGCCCTGGACGGTCTCGGAGCCCGATCCATCGCCGTTCTTCGGAATTTCTTCCGCGAAGGCCACGCTCGCCATTCCTGTCAACGACAGCGCAAGCGCCACCACTGCGGCCAATGCCGTACTCGCTACTTTCTGTCTTACTCTTGCCATTGCCTTTCCTCTCTTTGCGACGTTCTTTCCGATGCTTCCTGCTAGATGTTTCTCGTTCTCATGACAAACACTGTTTTTCCAACAATGATGTTCTCCTTCACGGGGCCGTACATGCGGCTGTCGAGCGACTCCGCCCGGTTATCGCCGAGCAAAAACACTTCGCCCGGCCCGAGCGTAACGGGGAAATCGATGCCGCCTTCATAGAGAAGCGTCTCTGCGCCCGTGCTGCCGACATTGCCGCTGATGCTTCGCTCCTGCTGCAGCTTGCCGTTTATCTCAAGGCCCCCCTCGGTTATGTTCACGGTATCTCCTTCAACGGCTACCACCCTTCTGAGCTGGATGTTTTCTTCGTACTCGACAGCAACGACATCTCCGGAGGTGTAATCGTGATCCAAGCGGTAAAACAACAGTAAATCGCCGCTTTTCAGGGAAGGGTTCATCGAGTTGTCCTCCACTTTCGCAATGCCAAAAACGAAAACGAGGGCGAGAAGAACCACGAGCGCAACCAGTGCAACCTTGAGTATCAAGTACAGCACTTCGAGCAGAAGCTTGTTGCGTTTCGGCTTGCGTTGCGTCCGCCGATCGGCTTCCCCGCTTTCAGTGCCTGTCGTTTGCCTAGTGGTGCCGTCCAGTTCAATCACCCTTCGAAACCAGGAGCCGAGAATGCCGGGCGACGGCTAGCGGGAGCAAGCTCTCTGCTTCTTCGGGTGCCTATATTAGTAATAAATTACAATATTAGGAACCGGTCTACCCCTGCTGCAGGCAAACCGTGGTGGGCGTATCGAAGGAGCGGAGCGCTCTCGCTCTCAAACTCAGTGTGCTTCCGTTTTATGGAATCCGAGTATACCTATCAAAATGGTAGGAAGATACTTAATTATGCAATTCCTTACCTTCTTCACAATTATAACGAGACAGATCATCGGATAGGATTTTACGGAAACACCTTTCGCCCAATGCACGACGAAGCCCCGGCCAGGTTACCGACCGGAGCTTCGCCATGCGTATGCTTATGTAGCGGAGGTTGTCCGAGAACTCGAAAGAACCTTCTATAGACTCGCCCCGCCGACGGTCCATCCGAGGCCAGGGGCCATCGCAGCCGCCTCTTCGTGGCATTGCCCGCAATACAGGTCGGAAGGCCCGTGGGCGCTGTGGCAGGTGCCGCATGCGATATCACCGTGGCGGTTCTGATGGGGGTTGAACGCGAGGCCGTCGGTCAGCGCCTCGAGTCCTGCGCGGTCCATGTCGTGGCACGCCTCGTTCAGACAGAAGGTTTCGTCGTACTCCATCTTCGGAAGCGGATCCTTGAAGTCGCCCGACACCCATTTGATGCCCTCGGCTATCTGCTCGTCGATCTTCGGCTCGTGGCACTGCAGGCAGGTGTAGCCCTCCCGCGCATGGGCTGTCACCATGAGCGATTCGTCGCCCGACTCATAGCTCTCGACGTAGGGGTCCATGGGGCTGTGACAGATCGCGTTGCAGAAGGCGGGGCTCTCGTGCCACACCCAGAACCCAGCGCCCGCGGCCACGAGCACTACGGCTACCACGCCTGCGACAACGGGCCACTTCCTGCGCTTCTTCTTCGCGACGGGCTCGACCCGATCGCCTTCCAATATGGCATCGCTGCCGCTCAACGCCTCGTCGGCGGCTGTTTTCTCGTCTTCCATTGCATCCTCCTATCGGGATTGTTCACGTTCAGCGGCTGCGGGACCGTCGGGCAGCTCCGACGGTCCCGCATGGTTTCCCGTCATGCGAGGGGCACGCGGGGGCACGCGAACCGCGGGTGGTTACTCCTACGCTTCGTCCCAGTTGTCGAGCTTGGCCATTTCTTGCACGCACTTTCGACCGAACGACATCGAGCCGCCGAAACTGCAGCCCGAAGCATTGATGGGGCGGCGCGTGCCGGGCACGATGCCCATGTTGCAGAAGTCCGAAATGTTGCCTGCGAGATACAGGCCGGGAATCACGTTGCCGAACACGTCGACCGCCTGCAGGTGATCCTCCTGCCAGCGCTTGAGCCCGCCGTAGGTGGAGCTGACAACGCTTGTGGTCTTGAAGGCGTAGTACGGCGGCGTCGTCAGGGCGACGGGCGCCGCTCCGGTCCCGGAAAGATGCGCGCGGCCGAATGCGCTATCGACACCCGACCCTTCAATATCGGCGTTGTACTGGTTCATCGTTGCAACGAACGCATCGGCGGGAATGTCCATTTGCGCAGCGAGATCCTCGAGCGTGTCGGCCTGCACCATAAGCCCCGTCTCGATGATCTTGCTCATCGAATAGTATCCCGATTCGTTTTCGGAGCAAGCTTCGGCAATGGGTTCGTCCCACACTTGCCAGCAGATGTTCTCGGGCTGCAAAAGCAGTTCGGACCAAACGTTGGTGTAGCCCTGCGCCTCGTTGACGAAACGCTCGCCCTCGAGATTCACGAGCACGGCCCCCTGGTGGTACATCGCGCAGGCATCGCCCGTCTGCCCATCGGGATTCTGTACGGTAAGCATGCCGCAGTAGCTCAAATGGCGCGGGTCGGCGCCAAGAGCCATCGCCATCGTGATGCCCTGGCCAAGCTGGCCGAGCGACCCGTTGAACACCGTCATGTCCTCGACCGCAGGTCCGAAGTTCCACTCGTTGAGCATAGTCTTGTTGCGTCCGTATCCACCCGAGCACAAGAGCACTGCTTTTTTCGCCTTGAGGTATTGCGTGGACCCGTTCTGTTCGATCTCGACACCGAGTATGCGCTTGGTCTCGGGGTTTTGGATAATGCGTGTCACAAGGGTGTTCAGGCGAATATCGGCACCCGCAGCCTGCGCATTTTGGTTGAGCGTGTTAATAAGCTCGCCCGGAGTCACATGATGCTCGCGCGGACGGGAATGGCCGTTCGATTGCAAAAGGCCCGATGCCTCGAACACGACGCCCATGCTGGTCAGCCAATCGTACATATCGCCGCCGTTGAGGTCGCACAGCATGCGCACGTAGCCCTCGTCGTAGTCAGTGGCAAACCATGCGCACAAATCCTCGAACATCTGGTCGGGAGAATCGTCGATGCCAAGCTCTGCCTGCAGCGGCGAACCCGGAATGGCGATACCGCCGTTGCAGATGGCGCTGTTGCCGCCGACCATCGCCTGCGACTCGCAGATGATAATGCTCACGCCCTGCGTCTGCGCCTCGATGCCCGCAGCAAGACCGGCACCGCCCGCCCCGATGGCAATGATGTCGGCTTCGTCGTCCCACTGCTCGGGAACTCCCGTGCCCGTCGATGCCGAAGCCGACGCCTGACCCGAGCCGCACCCGGCAAGACCCGCCATTGCCGCCAAACCCCCGACGGCGATGCCGCCTTTAATGAAATCGCGACGATTCAGTTCCATAGTAGATTCCATCCCTTCTTGCTTCCTTGGTTTCTTCTATCGGCTCCACCAAACGGACTCTAAGCCGACGGATGAAGCGATGGCCGAACCATAGCAGCAGAGACAAAACGCCCTGTACCCACGAACCGTGTGTTTTTCGAAACCCCATCCACACGAAGCGGGGGGATGGATGCGTTTTCGCAGATGGATTGCTTTGTTTCCAAGAGCACCAAAGCGGGAGTTTCCCAACCGCCAACGCGTTGGGCCACGGGCGATCAGATTGCAAGCAGGTCGAGGAGCTCTTGGCGATTGTGGACATCGAGTTTCGCGTACAGCGTTTTCGCATACCCGCGAACGGTGTTCTCGGAGATCATGAGATGTTCGGCGATATAGCGCTTCGAGCGCCCCTTGCAGATGAGCTGCATGGTTTCGAGCTCTCGCTTGGTGAGCCCGTGCTGGTCGGCGAGCACCTCGCATCGGCGGTCTATCCTGTCGAAGTCTTGCAGGGGAACCTCGTCGGGGTTCCCTTCGGGAAACAGCCGTACGTCGGCATCGTCTTTGAAGTTGAAAACGACGACGGTGCTTACGGTTAAGAGCGCGATCAGGTTGATGATGAACGAGTCGGAATACGTGTTGAACGTTCCGAGCTGATCGGCCAAGACCATACCGACGCTCAACGCGATCACATACGGCGCAAACCCGGCGCCGAATACGACGAACGGATGCAGGGAGGTGCGCGGAGCGAGAGCGCACAAGGAGAAGAACAGGAGGATGACCATCACGTAGCGCGCGAAATCGAATACGACGAACGACACGAATGCACTGTCGCGGAAGTTCGACGCGACAACCATAGCGAGCAGAACGAACGCCATGGCGATCTGGCAGAGAAAGCTGATGCTTACCCGTTTGTACGAATATCGGATCAGGGCGAGGAACAAAACGGGGAACGCGGTCTTGATGATCAGGTTGACGCCGATGTACAGCAAATCGCTGTGGATTCCCTCGTTGTTAACCCTGAACAACCCCATGACCAAGCCGTACACCGCAAGCTCAATGACGACGAGAACGAGTCCGGTCCTTTTCTTCGATATGGGTTCTTGCGTCGACTTCGCCGGCTCCTCCGGCTGAATGTGAGCCTGCGCCTTTCGGCACATGAATACCGCCAGCAGGGGCAACGGCACGGTAAGGACAAGGGACACGTCGAGGGGAAGCACTTCGAAAGGAAAGCGGATCGCCGGTACAAGCGCAAACGAAACGAGCAGGTAGCTCGCCATCCTCTTCAGGTCTATCGTGCTGAAGAGAGCGGCATACTGCAGGTAGCACCAAACAAGGCCCGACCCGCCAAGCACTGCACCGATCGGCAGAGCGGCAGCTCCCAATACGCTTTCACCGTAGCGGACGAGAAGCGGCGCAAGGCACATAGCGCCTGCAAACAACCACGAGAGCGACCGAGGAGACCCACCGCCGTTGCCCCTCATCCTGAAAAACACGATGGCGGAAACAGCAGCGGTAACCCCTTGGGCCACGTAGAACACCTCGAAGGAAACGGGAGCCGATCGGTCGAGCGTCTGCAGCATGAACCATAGCCATATCTGCGGACACACCAGCCCGAGAAACCATATGTCCTTGGCGATTTCGCGAACCAACCGAAAATTCAAGCTCGACCCCTTTCGTCCGTCACAGTATACAGGGAAACGTGAGGATGCCGCTCGAAAGCGCAGAGGGCGGCGGGAGCACCTTCTGATGCACGACAAAGGGACCCCTGGGTAAAACCATAGATGCAGATCGGCAACTGTACCCTGTTGCACAACAATACTAGGCACTGGTCGACGATTGTTTGTTTGCCAATCCCCCGTTCCCAACCACTGCGTTTCCTTTAGCACTCCTGATTCCGGTTTTAGAAACACCCCGTCCTCAGAAACACCCGCTTCAAGAAAGCGTACACACCGAGCTTATCCGATCGCATGTCCGCAAACAAAGTACGAACGAGCCATACGCCGAAACCCCTATGTTACAATGCCGAGCAGCCATCAAGCAGGCGCGTGGTCAGGAGGAACCATCAAGCTGCTTTCCAAGAACAAACATCTTGCTTCGCTCTTTTGCGCACTCGGGTTCAGTATTTACTGGACTTGGCTGCTATTCGTCCTGCTCACAGGATTTTTCTCGAGTGCCCAATCTTCCCCCGTCTTCGACAGTGCATGGTTTTGGTCGACGCTCGGCCACATTGCCACCCTCGCCATGCTCGGTGCCCTGTCGAAACAGTATTCCCCCTACTCGAACAATAGGGCTATCCTGTTCGGATCGCCGCTTGTATCCATGCTCGGGTTTGCCATGATCCTTTACGCGAACGTTCTCGGCAGCGGATTGAACGGTGCTTTGATTTTCGGTGCCATAACCGTCGGGGTCGGAACAAGCGGGCAGCTTGTCTGTTGGTGCGAACTTTATTCGTCGCTCTACAGCAACAACAAGAAGCGCCTGATCCTCTCGATTGGCGTCATCGTTTCAGAAATCGTCTTTCTCGCTCTTGCCGTGCTCCCGCGGCCGGCAATGGTCGCCTCACTCTTTGTCTTACCGCTACTGTCGGCCCTCTGCGTGCACCTCGGCCTGAAGAAAAGCACTATCGAACCGCACAGGGAAAGCTCGGATGAGGGGAGGCTCTCTTTACGATTCGCTCTGTTCTGCCTTGTGTATTCCATACCTCTCGGGTTCTTCCAGGTAAGATTTTTGTTCGGCTCAAACGATACCGTCTTGAGCTGGATCACGACTATTGCTTTCTCGTTCGCATTTCTTCTGGTCATTGTTGCGATCGATGGTTACATGGCGAGCAAGCGCGATACCTCGCTCATCCCGAAATCGGTCATCCCCTTTGCAATCGGGGGGTTGCTCCTCATTGCTACGTTCGGTGATGAGCGGGCCGCCGTTTCGGGAATTCTCGTATACTCCGCACAGCAGCTTCTCACCATACTGCTCTATTCCGAGTTTGCTAAAATCGCTCACAACGGCCGTACGAGTCCGGCAAAAATCTTCGCACTCGGCGTATGCCTCACTGACGGCGGCTTCATCCTCGGCATGCTCGTCGGCGAAATATCCATCACCTTTCTCGGGAGTTTCTACCTCGAATTAACGCTTGGCGTCGTGTATATCGTCGCGTTGGCCGGCTTTTTGCTCCTATCCCGGTTTCCCTCGGAATCGATTTCGAACGAAGACGACACAAGCGGCCGAGCAAATGCGAAAGCACCTTCAAGTTTGTCGACTGCCATGCAGAGCAAAATCGATCGAGCCGTAGCCGAGTATTCTCTCACCGTTCGCGAAACCGAAATGCTCAGCTACATACTCCGCGGAAAAAGCGTCCCGGCCATCGCTTCAGAGACGTACCTTTCGCGCAATACCGTCAAAACGCACATTGTGCACATCTATCAGAAAATCAACGTGCACAGCCGCGACGAACTCATTGCCTTTATCGAGAACCTCGACTGACGTCACTTTCGTAAACGCAGGTCAAAGCTATATCACCTCATTTGTATGAGACGAAAAACGCCTCAATGGTATGAATACGGCCTTCTTGTTGCACGGCATAGTTCTCGGTAGACCCCATTCGGAAACGTCTTGCGGACATACAACCGACCGACGCTTTCGGACGCATCGGGAAGAGAACAAAGAACAAGAAGGAGCGAACATGAAAAAGGGAATCGACAGAAGGCAGTTCGTGGGGGGAGCCGGCATTCTCGCTGCAGCTGGCATGGTTGGCATGCTAGCTGGATGCTCGCAACCGCAGGCAAACGGAACCGGCGGCGATAAGGCAGTCGACACCCAACCGGCCCCGCAGAACATCAGCGAAACGCATGATTGCGACATTCTCGTTATCGGCTCGGGCGCAGCGGGTCTCGCCGCTGCCGTGCAGGCAAGCGAGCTCGGGGCAAACACGATCTGCATCGAAAGCCAATCCATACCCGGCGGCAACATGAACGGCGTTGAGGGATGTTTTGGCGTTGGCTCGCGTATGCAGCAAAAGGAAGGCATCGACGTGGATCCCGGCACAGTTATCCGCCTCGAGATCGAACAGAGTCAATACCGCTGCAGCGGTCCGGGATACGTTGACATGGTTCACAATTCCGGCGAAAACATCGACTGGCTTTTAGACAATGGCGTCACGTTCGGACAGGTTGATGTCGACAAAGGCGACATTTTGGTATTTCACCGTTTCGCGAAAGGATCGGGCGGCAAAGACTACGTTCCCGCAATGGTGGCAGCAGCCGAGAAAAACGGCGTCACGTTCCTGTACGACACGGAAGGAACGGGGCTCATAAAAGCAGACGACGGATCGATAGTCGGAGCGTACGCCGAAACAAAGAGCGGCGGCACGATTCAGATCAACGCCAAAAGCGTTATCATCGCTACGGGCGGCTTTGCCGACAACGAGGAATACATGGCTGCATGCGGACTCGAACCCCAAAGCTATGTGATCGGCGGCGTTCCCGGTCACGACGGCTTAGGCCACCAGATGGGCATTGAAGCCGGCGTGCGCGACAACCGCGGCAATTCGGCCATGCTTGCCGCCCTCAAAGTGCCCACCACTCCCGGCTACTACGAGAACGGCAAGTTCGATTTCGTCATCGGCGTTGCGGCTCCGTTTGCCGTTTGGGTGAACGAAAAGGGAGAGCGTTTCATCAACGAGGATTTCACCGCCGTGAACGCCATGTCCATGACGTTGCCCATCTGGCGCAACGAGCGGACGTACATCGTGATGGACACGCCGATGCTGAACGCGTTCCTGAATGGCGACAGCGATGCGCAAAAGCAACTCGAAGACGCCATCGCAGAAGGCGAAATCCTACAGGCCGATACCCTCGACGAGCTCGCCGTCAATGCGAACATCGACTCCAAAACCTTTGTCGCAACCATTGACCGCTACAACGGATTCGTCGAATCGGGAACCGATCTCGACTATGGGAAATCATCTGAAATCATGATGTCCCTCGAGAGCGGACCGTTCTACGCAATCCACGTGATTCCCCAAGTGAACACTTCCATCGGCTCACTGCAAACCGATCGTACCTTCCACGCAGTGAACGAGGATTACGAGCCGATCGAGGGGCTCTACGTAGTGGGCGTTGAGGGGGCTATGCTCTGGAACAACATCTACACCATCAACGTTTCGGGGGGCTGCAACGCCAACAACGTGAACTCTGGCCGTGTTGCCGCGCGTGACGCATTCGAGAATCTGTAAGCAAAGTACGAATCCCTGAGCCGTCATCGTATTACGACGGCTCAGGGAATTTTCGCCACTACGCCAATTATAGAACATATGTTCTATAAATATGCTATACTTATACCTTGAGTCAAAGCAAGCGCTGCATGCTCACTCATATCACCCGCGCTCACGTTGAAGCAGCCCATGACGATTGATCCCTGTCGTCACCTTACGCTTGCAAGGCCCTCGTATTGTTCACGCAGAGGAACCGAGGGAGTGCTTTTCATGATATACGACAAAATCGCTGAAACCGACCAATGCGGGTTCAAGCAAGAACTTGAAACGGGAAAACCGAAGAGCTGGCTAAAAACCGTATGCGCTTTTGCGAACGGTCATGGAGGCGTGATCGTTTTTGGCGTGCGGAACGATATCGAAACATACAGCTTCGATATCGTTAAAGCGACCTACTACGACCGGCCGCACAAGCCCTTCGAGAGCGAAGACTTCGTTTCGTTCGGCCTCGCAACGCGCCAGGGAAAGCTTACCAATGCCGGCATTTTAATGGCCGACCAATGGATACTCCGACAAAACAGAATATTCTGCACCCGATGGAACGGGCAAACCAAAGCATCTTCGATAAAGGATGCACTCGATGACCACGAGTACGAAGGATGCCTGCTACGATTGTTGAATAGAGGAAAAGATTTCGTCGAGACCCATAACGAAATCGGATGGACGAAAACCCCTGACAGCCGGATCGAAGAACCAAGCTATGCACCGCGTGCGGTTGAAGAAGCGATGGTCAATGCCCTCATCCATCGTGATTATCTCAACGGCGGAGCTGAAGTGACGATCTTCGTATACGACGATCGTCTGGAAATCACTTCGCCAGGCAGCAAAGTCGACGGTCCCCTTCCCCCTGAGGTCGATGTTACAAAAATCACAAGCCAACGGAGAAACCCTATCATCGCCGATCTGTTTCAAAGACTCGGTTTTATGGAGCGCCGCGGAAGCGGCTTGAGAAAGATTCGCGAGGAAACAGCACGGTGCGCAAACTATCGGGAAGAATTCCTACCGCTTTTCATTGATGACGGACATACGTTTACCGTCATTCTGAAAAACATGAACTACCAGAGCAAAAGTAAACCCGACCAAGTGACTGACCAAGTCAAGAGAATGCTTGATGTTCTTGGCTGCGATTCGTTATCAGCGCTAGAAATAATGGAGAGACTTAGCCTATCGCATCGTCCCTCGTTCCGAACAACGTATCTCGTTCCTGCCCTCAATCTCGGCCTTATCGAGCGCACTATTCCCGACAAACCCAACAGCCGCCTGCAAAAATACCGAAGGATACGTTAGCGGCACCGTGCGCACCCAACACTACCCAAGGTCGCGATCGCCCGTAACAGCGATCGCGACCTTGTTCCTTTCAAGAAGAACCTGGGCGAGCCCGCAGGCTCGAAGCCCTTACGAAACGGTGAACAGGAGCGTCGCCGCGAGAGGCGATACGTTTCCGTCAGCGGTTTTGGCACGCACAGTCATCTCGTAGTCACCCGTCTGCTCGAACGAAGTCGTAAACTGCCAGTTCACCCACTTGTCGGCCGTTGCGCCCTCGGTTTCGCACGTAGTCCAGGTGCGTCCGCCGTCGAAGGTGAACTCGATCGCCGTAATCGGACTGCCCAGATCGTCGGCAACTCCCTCGAAGGTTATCTCGTCGCCCGCGGCGAACGTGCACCCGTCGGCATAGTTCATGATGTTAATTTTGTTGCGGTAGCACGGATCGGCCTCTTGCACCTCGGGCACCGACTCTTCGCGCGTCAGCTCGATATCGGTGATATTGCGCGTGAAATACCGCGCAACCGTTTCGGGCATCCACAGCTGCAAGCTCGAACCTTCGGTGGCCGTGGTCAGCTCCTGCCCGTTTACTTGGTACACGAGCATCGCGTTCTTCTCAAGCGCATAGCGCAAAGGAAGCGGTTGCCCGAAGCCGTCGGCGCCGTAGGCCGTAATCGTGTTCACGCCTTCCTCGAGATCCGCCATCTCCACGATGGAGGAAAGCGGCACGCCGAGCACGGCCGCCTGGCCGAGAGGGGCGCCCGTCGCACACGAGCAGGCCATGAGGGTTTCCTCGCTCGCATCCTCGGCGAGCTCGCTCACGTCTATCGTGAGGTTCTTCTCGATATGGCCGCCCACGTTAACGTAGTAGCTGGCTACCCCCTCGGCATCGGTCGTCAGCTCGACGGCGGGCTTCGAGCACATCGAGGTCAACGCCGCCCCGAATACGTTGAACAGCTCGTCGTTCGGTGTCGTTCCCAACTGGTTGAACACGAAGGTTCCCTGGACGTCCGAAGCCCGTACGTATCCCGACTCGTCTTCCAAATCAAGCCATGATGCATCGATGGTGTTGCCGTTGCTGGTATGGATCGTCCCCTCTGGGGCGCCCGAAGCATCGGCGGCACTCGGGTGCAGAGCGCTCAGGGCGAACCCCGACCCCGATAACAGCAGCATCGCTCCGGCAGCTCCAGCCAGCATTCCGCGGTTTCTTTTGTTCATCGTCATCACCCTCGCTTATTTCTCGTCCGCGGAGGTTGCATCCGCGCTCCGATCGACCTTGATGATCTCGTCGTCGGAAGGCATCTCGTCTTTGGCGTTGACCAGCACCTCGTGCGCTTTGTAGCTCACATCGCCATCGACGGTGGTGCCGCGAACGCTTAGAACGTATGCGCCCTCTTGCTCGGGCGTGAAGGTGAAGTTCCACCAGATCCACTTCGCCGTGTCCACATCGCCGACGTCGTAGGACGTCCACGTTTCGCCGTTATCCATGGAGAATTCGATAGTCTTCATCTGGCGGTCGAAGGCGTCGGCGTACCCGCTGAACGTAAAGGGCTTGCCGTTTTCGATGATGAGCCCCTCGGGAACGTCGCATATGGTGACGTTCGGGCGGTTCACATGTTCTCCTTCTTGGTTGACCTGGCCGCATATGCGCTCGTCCATAACGTCGGACGACACGTGGTATCCGCTGATCTGCTTTGAGAAGATCTGCGCATCATAGGTTTCCTGCCAATGCGTTACCGGGAACCCGCGACGGGCATCGAGGTACTCCCCGCCCATCTTGTACACCAGGTACCCGTTATCGAGGGCCGAAAGGTCGAACCCGCTGCGCGAGGATCCGTCTGCGCGGATCACGCGAACGCTGTTCGTACCTTCCGTATAGCCGCCCGCTTTTTCGATGAGCCAGCTTACCGGGATGCCGGTAATCTCAACCTGGCCGATGCCGCCACCGCCGATGGGATTGAGCTCGCACACCATTTTGGAAGGCTTCGTCACCACGACGCCCGCCTCTTCCGCTTCCTTCACCAGATCGGGAAGCTTCGCCGTAAAGGGCTTGTTCACGTTGCCGTCGATGGTGATCTCCCACTCGTCGAACATGCTCTGAGGCAGGTCGATGTCGAGTCCCGCCGGGCTACAGGCGTAGCGCATGTGATCGTAGTATCCGTGGACGAAATCGTAGCTGTACAGCTCGTCCATGTTCTGCACCTTGTCCTGCGTAAGCGAGAATTCGCCTTCGACGTTTTCCACCTTGTTGATGCCCTGCAAAGCCTCGTGCTTCACGTTATCCCATAGCTGCATGCCGTTCCCATCGCCCGTCGAATCGTGGCACGATTGGCACGTACCGAAAAAGCCCTCGGTAAACTTCGGGTTGTTGCGCGTATTGAAATGGATGCTGTGCATAAGCCGTCCGAAATCGTCCCCGTTGTCCCGATGGCATGAGATGCACTGGTTCACATCGCTGTACGTTCCCAGCGCATCGTTGTCGATGACTGCATGCTTGTACTCCATCGACTTTATCGTCGAGTTCAGATCAACATGGCACCCGTTGCAGCCGCGGTTGTCGGCATCGAGGTAAAAGGTGTTGTAGGAAATGGTCCAACTCTGCTGCATCCAGTGCGGGCACTCGTATTCGGTCGGCGTGCGCTGCACCAACTGGCCGTTGGGGTACTCGAGGATCTTCGGGGCGTAATCCTCGGCGATCTGATCCCACTTGTCGTAGTTTTCGATAATGTACTCTTTGCCGGGATACTGCACATCCCCGTCCGGTTCGCCGCCCCGAACTATCTCGTCGGCCGTCGAAGCGGAATCGGCAGCCAGTGCCGGCGCAACCCCGCACGCAACGATGAGCGCGCAAACGCTCAGTATTCCCGCAATCGCGCTCAAGCGCTTTCTTTTCATGGTCTCCTCCTTTTCTCGTCATGTGCGGGTTCGGTATCCCTGCACTTCTTCTCCCTTCCTGCTAGCTCACTTCCGCACATGCTTGCGCTCATGGTAAGAACGGACGCGCATGCGCACCATCAACGCGTTCGGGTGAAATGGTTCGACGGGGGTGTTCGGGCATCCCCCATACCGGTTGATATGATGACCTTAAGCCTCACCCCTCGTCGCCTTCGCGTATAATGGTCTCGCCGTGGGGGCGGCATGTCGGATACAGCATGGTGCACGGCAGGGAAAGGGGGAAGGCAATGGTTCGTACGCGACGCATCAACCGTTGCGCTCTTCTTGCCTCCTTGGGGCTGTCCGTCAACCTGATCTGGTGCACGCTCGCAGGCCATGCGATGGGGTTTTCGGCAACGCCCGACGAACTGGGCCTCCCCGTTAATTCCCGGCTTTTCTTCCTGCTCGGCATTTTCGCTGTGGGAGCGGCTTTCGTAGTCGTGCCCCGCATCCTGCGCGAGCACGATCGCCCGCTTACCTACGTGCTGCCGTTCGCCTCGTCGGTCGGTACCGCCTGCTTTGCCCTCGCTGCGCGGCAGAGCCTGTTTCCGCCGGCCGTTCTGGCCGTTGTGGGGCTCGTCGTTTTCGGTATAGGGTATTTCTGGATCGTCGCGCGCTACAACCTCTTGCTTGCAAGAACGCAGACCTTCGCCTGCGCCGCTTGGTGCATCGTTGCAGCGCTCGCCGTCGAATCGCTCGTACTGCCGTTCTTCGAGGCGTTCGTGCCGCCGATTTTCCAGATCGTCACCGCCATAGCGCTGCCGCTCGTTTCGGCGCTTTTGTTCGAGGGAACGAGGAGGGCCGCCATTGTTTCCTCTGCCGCGGAAACCGATGGTGCCCTATCCGAAGACCGGGCACAGCGTGCGGGCTTCCCATCGCAACCGCGCACGACGTCCGGCGACTGGAAAAGCCTGCTGGTTCTCGTGATAAGCGTGTCGGTTCTGCTCGCCACGGTTCGATCGTTCAGCTCGATCGGGCTGTGGGGTGCAAGCCCCACAGCGGGCATCGACGTTGCCGTGAGCCTTCTCTGCTGGGCAGGATCGACCGCATTGCTTGCGCTGTTCGCCGCCGTCGCCCTGGTCAAGACGGCTCGATGGAACCTGAAAACGCGCTTCCAGCCGGCCATCCTCGTCGTCATATGCGGGCTTTTCCTCGTTGCAGCCCAGCAATCGCCCGCCGAAGCGAGCGCACCGCTCGTCAACGAGCTCATGAGGCTCGACGATTCGTGCGCCCATGTGCTGTTCTGGGTAGTGGTTATCGCGACCATCGATGCGCTTCCTATGCCGTCGTACCGCGTCGTGGGGATCGCGGCCATCGCCTATGCAGCATGCTCGATGCTGTGGGTGCTTCTCCTCGGCAGCGGTACGCTCGTGAACGGCGTGATCGCACTTGTCATCGTTTATGTGCTCACAGTTGTGGCCATGCATAGCGAATGGCTGGGAGCCGCGCGCGAAAGCGAGGGAGCCGCGCCTTCTCATCCCGCAAACCCCGATCGGCCATCGGGCTTCGGGCAAGCGGGCGCACCCCTCGGCACCGAGGAGCGCACCGCTTTCGCCCATGAGAGAACGGCTTCGCTTTCCGGCAGGCAGGTATCGCAGATCATCACGAGCCGCTGCCAGAGCCTTGCCGTAGAGCGCAGGCTCTCCCCGCGTGAAACCGAGGTGTTCATCCTGTTGGCCCAGGGGCGCACGCGCGCGCTGATCCAAGAAGAGCTCGTGCTGGCCGAGAATACCGTGAAGACGCACATCGCCCATATCTACGCGAAGCTCGACGTGAACAACCGGCAGGACATGATGGATCTGGTGCTAGGCGCGTCGAGCGACGGCAAGACCCCGAACGCATAGCCGGCTCGACCCGCCGTTCCCCGCAGCAGCCGTCTACCCCGCCCGCGCGACAACGCCGGAACTGCTGTCGGCTATCTTGCCCTCGATGCGCTCCCGATCGGCTCCCTCGGCAATCGTCGGCTGGTAGTTATTGCGCTCACTGTCAGACGAGATGAGGCAAGGAATCACCTCGACCGCATCATCGGTTTCGATGCCCTCTTCGCTCAATGTAAACGTCTGCTGGAAGATATAGCAGTCGGGGTCTCCGAGCGTTCGGCTGCCGCCGTAGCAGAAATTGCCCAAACCGTACACGATGTAGCGGCCGTTGTACTTCTCGTAGCCCTGCAGCACGTGCTGGTGCGAACCGACAACCACCGTCGCACCCGCATCGATGGCGATATGCGCAAGCTCGATTTGCTCGTCGGTCGGATCGTACTCGCGCATGGTGCCCCAGTGCATGAACACGATGATGATCTGCGCTCCCGCATCCTGGGCTGCGTGGATGCTCGTCGTCACCTGATCCTGTATGCCAAGACCGAGGCTCAGCATATTCGCGCCGATCAATGCAACCTTCACGCCTTTCACATCCTCGTAGGCCACGATCTCGTCGCCGAACGCGGTCACGCCCGCATCGGCGAGCGCGGCGAGTGTATCACCGCGACTGTTCCATCCGTAATCGTAGATGTGGTTGTTTGAGACGGAGGTTGCCTCCACACTGCTGCGCGAGAAGATTTCGGCATAGGACGGATCCCCCTTATAAGCGTACTCCTTATCCTCGCGCGTCGTTGCCGTGGTGAGTACGCCCTCGCAATTCGCCACCGTCAAGTCATCTGCTTCGAAGATGCTCTTCACGTTGGCGAAGAAGTAGTCGGGGCCTTCCGTATCGTAGATGCCCGTGAAGCTCGAGGCGTAGTCGAAGCTCTCCTCGGTGCCGAGCGTGCAATCGCCCGCAAACGTGATGGTGATACGGGTCGGCTCGACCTCGGGCTCTGGAGCCTCGAACGCCTCTTCGGACACTGCGAGCGAATCGGTGCCCGAAGCAGAACCGCCCGCATGCGGTGCGGCGCTTTGCACCAACGCGTAGGCACCGGCAGCACCTCCGACAGCAAGTACGCACAGCACAAGGAGCGCTATCACCGTCGGCGAGCGGCGCGAGGATGCGCTTCGCGCGCGATACGGCTGCGGCTCGCGAAAGCCCGCAGCTGTCGGACGGCTCGCTCGATAGCCGCCTCGGCGGGGGGTGGGGCGCTTTGCTGGACGCTGCGGAGTCGGCATAGGCAACCTCGAGTAGTAATCCTTGAATCAATTCCCCCTCATGCAGAAGGCTGCATACAGGGGGATGCTTCTCGCATTCCCATCATATCCGAAGTTCTCCATGGGCACTCGGATAGCTTGGCCAAAGCTGAAAAAAATGTTCCCTGTTGCATTTTTAGGAACCAAAAAGTGTTCTAAATCGCATTTTTCGAAACTTAGCAGAATCTCCGACCGCAAACAAGGAGCCGCGGCCAGCGCCGCACAACGCCGGGCAACGTTTTCGGCGTTTTCCATCGCCGCAGGTCAATCCACATCCTCCGTTTCGACCGATGCCATGTTTTCGCAAATGGTTCGTCTCGACGATGGTGCGGCTTTCCCGCCCACCCTATGCTGGCCGAGCGTTATCCACCGATCGGCCTTGCGCGAGCGCGCGGGGTAGCGGTAGCTGCGGGGTAATTCGAGTACCGCCCGATCGATACGTACGCAAAGCAAGGACGAAGAAGAGAAAGGAAGGGAACCATGCGCACACAGAGCAAGCTCATCGTGGCAACGATGTGCGCCATGCTCGGCGTTGCCGGCATCGCGGGCTGCGCGCCGAAGGCGAACGAATCGGCAACCGCCAACGAACAGAGCCAGGCGCAGACCGAAGAGGCAACCGAGTATACCGACGAGCAGAAGGCCATCATCGCCGGAGAAGAGGGGGCAACCTACGACGACATTTCGCTCGACGCCTATCCGGGAAAGGATTATCTGGACGGCCTGCACGAGATGTGGGATTCGAAAGCCGAAGAGTACGTGCCCGAAATTCGCACCCTGCCCGACGGGCAGATGGTGCAGCGCACCCCGAGCGAACTCGTCGAGCGGGCGCGCCAGGGCATGACGCCGTACAACATCTACCGCCTCAACAACGACAACCGCGGATGCAACAGCTGCCATGCCGACCTCAACAAGGTGCTCGAGAACCTCTCGCAGACCATGCATCCCTCGCCGAACAGCGAGATCCTCAACGCCGAAATGACCGTGGATCAGTGCCTGTTCTGCCACACCTATTCGCCGGGCTACATCCCCACGCAGTACGAGTTCGGCACGCTCATGCACAACGTGCACTACGGCATCGAATACGCCGACGAGTTCGAAGACGAGTACAAGGGCAACTGCTATTCTTGCCACGATGCGACCAACGACGGCTTGGGCATGATGCTGTGGGATGAAACCAAATTCGAGCGGCTGCGCGGAGTGACCAAGGTCGAGAACGTCGAAGGCGAATTCTCCATCGATCAGGATACGATCATGGAACAGGAAGACATGTTCAACATGGACGCCTGGAACCGTCTGTACGATCGCATGCGATCAGGCGCCGAATACGCCGACACCCCGATGCCCGAAAGCCTCTTCGAGAGCTGGCCCATCACGGTCGATGGCGAAGTGAACGAGCCCTACACCGCCATGCTCCCCGATCTCGTGAAGGAAGCCGAAGATGCGGGCGTTGTGGTAACGAAGGTTTCGAAGGAAGTCTGCAACTGGAACGGAACCGGTGCGGGCAGCGTGAGCAACGTCGAGATTACCGGCATCCCCGTAAGCTGGCTCATCGAAAAGGCCGGCGGATACAAAGAGGGCGTCGATATCAACGGCGTTCGCGTCATGCGCGCCGACGGCTCCTCCAAGCGCGCCATGCCGCTCGACAAGGTCGATGGCAACGAGGCGTTCCTCGTCTACGAGATCAACGGCGAGCGCTTGACCGCTGCGAACGGATTTCCCTGCACGAACTGGTGCGAGGGAGTCGATCCCGAGGTCAACTCCAAGCAGATGAACGAGTACAAGGTGGTCACCGACGCGCCCGACTTCAACGACCACGTGTACGAATTCGAACATCATGACGGCAACCCCAACGGCTGGATCGACGCGGAGGGCAATTGGACGAACAAGCCCAATGCGACCATCCTCGACGTACCCGAAGGCCTCATCATCAAAAACGGCGAGCCCTACACGTTCCACGGATACGTCGACGCCTACGACGAGAGGATCGCAAGCGTCGAATTCTCGATGGACTTCGGCAAAACCTGGACTACGTTCGACCTTGGCGAGACCGACGTGAACAAGCTCATCTGGTTCGACTTTACCTGGACCCCGCAGGAAGAAAGCGCCTACTGCCTGCAGATACGCGCAACCACCGAAACAGGGCTTGTAAGCCCGTACACCCAGACGGTCATGGTCAACGCGAAAGACACCATGCCCGAAACCGATGAGACCACCGTTATCGAAACCGCAGCCCTCGTAGCTCCGAAGGCGACCGTCGAAGCTACCAAGGAAGGAGAGTAGGCCCCATGACGAAAACCACCAACAGGATCATGGCCGGCATGGCAGGGGCGGTGCTCCTCGCTTCTGGTGCGGGTGCCGCCTTCGCAGGCCTCACCCCGGCCGTCGCCGAATCCGACACGCAGCCGACGGGCACCGTGCATTCGGTTGCCGACTACGACATCCGCAGCTCATGGCTCGCACAAGACGAAGGCTACACGCAGGTTGCCGACGTTCGGGGAACGTTCGACTTCGACCAGGAAGGAGTAACGCCCAACGACGAGCTGTTCAACGTGTTCGGAACCGCGATCCTCTCGATGTGCTCCAAGCCGGCAGCCGAGCTCGAGGCCGAGCAAACCGGCGTAGCGAACTACTACATCAACGTGGGCGGCAACGTCCAGAAGAGCTTCACGCTCGACCTGTCCGAACTCGAAGACGACGAGCAAGAGATGCTCATGGGATGCTCCTGTGCCACCGGCTCGCCGTTCGGGCAGGCTTCGGTCATCGGCATACCGCTCGCTTCGGTCGTCGGCATGGCAGAACTCGAAGAGGACGTGAACACCGTCACTGCGTACGGCGCCGACGGGTTCGGCCAGCCGCTGCCACTTCAGTACGCGCTCGACAAGAACGCGCTTCTGGTATACAAGGTCAACGATCAGGAACTAAGGTCTTCGGAAGGATCGAGCATACAGCTCTGGATGCCCGAAACAGTGGCACGCTACTTCACGCGCAACATCGCGTCCATCGAGCTTACGCGCGAGGATTCCGTGCCCGGCGTACAGCAGGTCGACCCCACCTACCGTAACAAGATCGAGATCAAGAACTCCTCCGATGGCTGCACGTTCAGAGCGGGCGACGACATCACGTTCGAAGGCGTCGCCGACGACTGCGGCAGCCCCGTCACGGCGATCGAGTTCTCTTTCGACGACGGCCGCACCTGGACCGTCTGCGACACGGAAGGCGCCACCGCCGACAAGTGGGTGAATTGGAGGTTCACCACAAGCTTCGACGAGGCGGGCGACTACCAGATGACCGTGCGGGCCCGCACCGCAGACGGCGTGGTATCGCCGCTTTCCGCGAGCCTCACGTTCGAGGTCGTATAAACGGAGCCGCTTAGGGCGCGCAAAGCGCACCCCGCCACCGCCCGCAGGCCCGAGGGTGCCTGCGGGCGCAGAACTCCCACCCTTGCATATCGCACGTCGGGCACCGGCTCCGCCCGACGTGCGATACTGTTTCCAGCGAATGCCCAAGCACCCGAGCGCTACCGCGCGACCCGACGTGCGGGCGCCGGGCGGCATTCGTTATCGGGCCCCGCGGTCGCCGAACCTCCCTCGGTGCGCTATACTGCACAGTGATTTTAGGGGGATGAAAGCGAAGCGATGAACACCGACCGCCGTACCATGCTTATCTGTGCAACGTTTTCCGCGCTGGGGCTTTCGCTCAATCTGCTGTGGTGCACGCTCATGGGCCATACCCCTGGATTTCTGCTCTCATCGCTGAGTTTGGGCGAGATGGTCAACGCCCGCACGTTCTGGTTGCTGGGCATCCTGCTCATCAGCATTCTGTTCGTCGCGCTCCCCCGACAGATATCCGAACGAGACCGCAGCCTCGCCTACGTGATGCCCGTGCTTTCGGCAGTGGGAACCGCCTGCTTCGCCCTCTCGTTCAACCAGAGCTTCTTCGATCCCACCGTTCTTGCAACGACCGGACTTACCGTTGCAGGCCTCGGTTACTTTTGGTTCGTATCCCGCTATGTCGCCCTCCTCGCAAAGACGCAAGGGTTCTCTGTCGTGGTCTGGTGCATCGTCGCCGCCTTCCCGCTGCGTCAGCTAGCGAGCCTCGGGCTCGATAGCTTCCTCGATCCGTCGCAACAGGTTATGGTTGCCATCGCGCTGCCGTTCCTGTCGGCATTGTTCCTCGGATTCGCGCGGATCACCGCACGCAAAGCATCGCAGGGCGAAGAATCCGAGTTCGACGCAACCGACGCTTCGGCCCCGCAGCCGACAGCCGAAGCGCTCGGTCGGCCAAAAACCCTTCGCCACGCGCAAGGTGCAAACGATATGGTTATCGTGCTTGTCATCGCAGGCGTGCTGCTTGCCATGGTGCGTATCTTCGGCCCATCGGGCGCATGGGGCGATTCCAACACCACCTACTTCGACAGCCTCGGCCGCATTCCCGCCATCTCGGTGCTTACGATCTGCCTCGCGCTGTTCGCTTTGCTCACGCTCTTGCTCATGGTGAGAAAACCTGTATCGATCCGCTTTCAGCTGCCCATCCTCGTAGTGATCGCAGGCCTGTTCGTCGTAGTCATCCGCTCCCAGCTCGGTGATTCTTCCTCCGCGGTTTTACTCGACAGCATTGTGCAGGCGAACGATCCGTTCGCGCATCTGCTGTTCTGGTCGGTTATCGCAGCCGCTTTGACGGCGCTCGACATGCCCGAGAACCGCATCATCGGCATTCCCGGACTCGTATATGCGGCGAGCTCTATCGTCTGGGTGGTGTTCTTGCGCGGTAGCGCCGTCATCGAAACAGCTGTCATCCTCGTCGTCGTAGCGATCGTGATGAACCGTTCATGGTTCTCGGGCCTTCTCAAAGGACGCGACGGGGCTGCCGATGTCGAATCGGCGGATGAGCCGGAAGATTCCGCCTCGAGGCTGGCTCAAACCATTACCGAGCGCTGCCAGGAGGTTGCATCGGAGCACGGGCTCTCGCCTCGAGAAGCCGAGGTATTCCTGCTGCTCGCCCAAGGCCGCACTTGCTCGTTCATTCAAGACGAGCTCGTGCTAGCCGAGAGCACCGTGAAAACGCACATGTCCCATATCTACGCCAAGATGGATGTAAGCGGGCGGCAGGGCATGATGGACCTCGTGTTCGGGGAATCCGCACGGGAGAAACCGTAGAACGCACCGATCGCCTGGGCGCCTCGAATCCCCGCCTACCCCTTCCCGTATTGGAACGACGGGTAGAGCGTCATGCCGCCGTCGACGAACAGCGTGATGCCGGTCACGTAGCGGGCTTCGTCGGAGGCGAGCCATGCCGCAGCCGACGCAACGTCTTCGGGATCGCCGATGCGGCCCATCGGTACCATCGAGACAGTAGCCTCGTACTGTTCGGGATCGGAGAACTTCTCCTTGTTGATGGGCGTGTTGATGGCACCGGGCCCGATGCAGTTCGCCCGGATCCCGCGATCGGCGTATTCAAGGGCGATCGTCTTGGTGAACATCTCCACCCCGCCTTTGCTCGCCGCATAGTGGGCAAACGTCGGCCACGGTATCTTCTCGTGAACCGACGACATGTTGATGATCGAACCGTGTTTACCCGTCTCCATGAAATGCTGGAGGGCACACCGCGAGCCCAGAAACACGCCCGTAAGGTTGGTGTCGATCACGCGCTTCCAATCGTCGAGCGAAAGCTCGTCGGTCGGAAACCGGTTTTCCATACCTGCGTTGTTGACCCATACATCGAGGCCCCCGAATTCGGAAAGAGCCGTTTCAAGCAGGCTGCGCGCACCCTCGTCGGAGCTGATGTCCGCCTGGATCGCGCAGGCACGGCCCCCGGCTTCCTCGATGGCAGACACCGTGCGTTCGGCACCTTTTTCATCGGTATGGTAGTTAACGACCACCGACATGCCCTCGCGGCCGAACCGAACCGCGATAGCAGAGCCGAGTCCTTTGGAGCCGCCCGTCACCACGGCAACTTTTTTGTCCAGATCATCGTACATAGCCATCCGCCTTTCGCTTTGGGTATGCACCTCTTTCTATCATCCGAGCGCTTTGCAAACGCGAAGATCCGCGATCCATTGACGATCCGTAGCGGGACGGTTGACGATGCGTCTAAATTCGTCGCGCATATCCTCGATCGGCCCCGAAAGCCTCGGCGGCTCTGCCCACGTGCGCGCGGACCGTTCGCAGCGCCCGTAGATCCTCCCCCGATCGACGCGCCGACAGAAGGCCGTCGCCGTTGCCGAGAACCTGAAAGCGGTCGCAGCAGACATCCCTTCCCCGCTCGGTCAGATACACTACCTTGCGCCTCTTGTCGTCGCTCTCCCCCGAGATTGCAGCGTACCCGCCTTCAGCCAGCCCCGCGAGAACCGATGAGGCGTACTGCGAAGTCACTCCGAGCGCTTCGGCTATCTCGCCGATGGACGGAGGAGCCCCGGAAGAGCAGAGCAGCAGCAGCACCGCGAGCTCGTATCCTTTGAACCCGTCGTATTTCGATCTGAGCAGTATGCCGATCCGTGCATGGATGTCGAACATTTCCCAAAGCAGGCTTGCATCGATACGCTTTTGTTCGGCGGGTTCCATACGCTCTCCTATCGTTTCCGTTTATACAAAGATACGCGCAGCACGGCGCGGCGCAGTATCCCGCACCAGAGCGAGCCGACGGTACCTTGGGTTTCTTTCCTTAGACAATAAGACGGATAAAACGCGCTTTTCTCGTCACCAAAACGCCCACGAAACCGCAGGTTCACCGTATCTCCATAGCAGGGAGGGATTTACCTAAATTACTGACAATCCAGATTACGCGCGCGGTTTTGCCCCAACGGCGCCCGACGGCCGTACCGCTCGAGTACGCCCGAGCAGCTTGCGTTACGAAACGACCGGCAGTTCCTTTTCCTTCGCAGGAGCCAGCTTGAAAGCGAGCACAACGAGTCCGGCAACGACCGCAGCGCACAAGAGCGTAATGCCGATCAAGGGAGCCATTGCCTGCGAGGAGAGAAAGCCCCGACCGATCACCGCCGTAAGCACAACCGTCGAGTTGATGCCCGCATGCAGGAGAAACGGAGCCCAGAACGTCTTGTACCGCTCGTACACGAACGCAAGCAGCAACCCGTAGAAGAAGGCCGTCACACCCTGCGTCACGTTGCCGTGGGCAAGCGTGAACACGAGTGCCGAAAGCAAGCCTGCGGAGACCGGAGCCATCCACTCACGAAGACGGCTGTACAGCAGAACGCGAAACACCAGCTCCTCAACCGCAGGCCCAATCACTCCGATGACAAGCACCGAAATAAAGGGACTCGCCGAAAACACGAGCTCCTGCGTTCCATCGTCGCCGAACCCGGTCAGCTCGAACAAGCTTATCGCGCAAAGCGCCGTGGCGATGCCCATCGCGAAGCATAAAAGAAGCTTTCCGAAACCAGGCAGGCGGTATTCCTTCCAAGCGCCTTTCGCCCTCAGTCGGTTGCCGTCCATGATGCGAAAGGCGATCAGGAACGGAACGGCCACCACCTGGGAGGCGACCGTGCCCAGCAGCACCAACCAAACGAATTCGTAGCCTCCGGCCATGGTGCGAAACATCGGGCTTCCCACCATTGCGGATGCCATCACGATACCGGCAAGCACCTGTACGCCGAAGATGAGGAGCACCGGGTAAGCCGCGCGCCACAGACGAACGCCGATCCCGTCGGGCTTAGAAGCAGGAACGGGATAAGCCTGCGGGACGGGCGGTTGCGTACCGTAGCCAGGTTGCTGATAGGGTTGCTGATAGGGTTGCTGCTGGCAGAGCGGCTGCTCAGAAGGCTGCGGCTGTTGAGCCGGATGGAAAGCGGGCTGCGGATGCTCATCGTTCATGGAAATCAACTCCATCGTCTGTTTTCATCAGTATACCCGACTTGCCGCCGAGGAATCCGCTGCCTCCTCGCCGAGCTTTTCAGAAAGATGCGCTGCGATTTCGCTCGCTATACCAAATACCGCGCAAGCTTCGCCTTCTGCTCGTCGGTCTTTTCCAGACAGGCGAGAAACCGATCGACGGGCACGTAGTCGATGACAAGGTCGAACCCGCGCTTCTCGAACAGATCGTACACGGGACGCGCCGTCCTGATGAAATCGAAGAATTCGAGCCGTTCGGTAGCAAGCCACGCCTCGTACTTCTTCTCGTAAGGAGCGAGCAGCGACGTATCGCGCACCTCCCAGATGCAATTGACAAGCTTGATCGACGAAGCCTCTTCGTTTTCGAGATTGGTATAGATGGCAAGCAGGTGTTTCGCCATCTGCAAAGCATCGAACCGCGAGAACCTCGTCTTACGCGAGCCCTTCCAATTCGGATCGCCCTTGACAAGACCGTTGAACAGCTCGATGAACACGGCGGCGTCTTCTTTGGGAATAAGGTAGCGATCGGGGTCGAGATACGAAACGCGCAGCATCTTCATCCACCCGAGCATCCACTCGGCCATCTTCATCTCGCAGTACACGACCGCATTCTTGTTCTCGGCGAGCAAGCGGGCATCGAGGTTCGCCTTGTTGGGGTTGCCCTGCAGCGTGGGCAATTGATATTCGTAGTTGATCGAATACCGGCCCTTCGGGGCAAGCATCGAGTCGACGATGCGCACGCGATGGTTTCCCAGCAGGTTGAACGTCATGGCCGAAGACGATCTGAGCGCACGCATCTTCTCACCAAGCTCGACGCCCACCCCTTGCGCATATTCGCGCAGGTGGCATTCCGCCATGGTATCGACCAGATTGTCCTCGAGATGCGCGACGTAGTACGGGGCCATGGCGTCGCTCTCGCATCCGCCGAACTCGCAGCTTCCGTTTGTTTCCTCGAACCGCTTCTTGATAAGCTCGATCACCGTTGTGGGAAAATCCATAGCCTCTTCCACTCGTTTTCGCTTCTAGCATCGCTGAGATTGGCATCGCTTTTTCGGCTCCAGCGCTGAATACTTGCCGCCCGATCGGGTATCATATGCAAAAGGCCCCCTGATCGGGGGCCTTGGGTTCTGCTCTTAGCGCTCGTCGATCGACTTGTAGGGGCGCTTGCCCGAATGGGTGGTCTTGTACGCAGGGCGGATGATGCGTTTGCCCGATACGATTTCCTCGAAACGGTGCGCCGCCCAGCCGGCCATGCGCGCGCAGGCGAACAGCGGCGTAAACAGATCCTCGGGGATGCCCATCATCGAATACACGAAGCCGGAGTACATGTCCACGTTGGCGCACATGTCCTTGTTCGTGCCCTTCTCCTTGAGGATGACCTCGGGAGCCAAGCGCTCGATGTTCTTCAACAGCTCGAACTCGGCTTCGTATTCGGTACCCACCGCCAAACGCTCGGCGAACTTCTTGAGGATAACCGCACGCGGATCGGAGATCGTGTAGACCGCATGACCCATGCCGTACACGAGACCCGTGCGATCGAAGGCCTCTTTGTTGACGATCTTCGCAAGGTAATCGGCAACCTGGCCCTCGTCGGACCAATCCTGCACGTTCTCCTTGATTTCCTGCTGCATGGCGAGCACCTGGTGGTTCGCGCCGCCGTGCTTCCAACCCTTGAGCGACCCGATGGCCGCAGCGTAGGTGGAGTACGCGTCGGTATCGGCCGAGGTGACCACGCGCGTGGTGAACGTCGAATTGTTGCCGCCACCGTGCTCGGCGTGCAAACACAGCATGACGTCGAGCATGCGGGCCTCGTCGGGCGTGAACTGACGGTCGGGACGCAGCATCGACAGAATGGTCTCCGCGGTCGACTGGCCGGGAATAAAGCGGTGCATGATCATCGAGCCGTTGTTGTACTTGGCCTGCTGCGCGTAGTAGGCCAGCACCATGATGCGGGGTACGCGCGAGATGAGCGAGATGGCCGTATGGATCTCGTGCTGCGGAGCGCGGTCTTCCGCGTTCTCGTCGAAAGCGTAGAGGAGCAGGATCGAACGCGCGAGAAGGTTCATGATATCGGGCGGCGTGTTGCGCATGATGAGCGATGCGGTGAACCCGTCGGGCAGCTCGCGTTCGGCATCGATCACCGAAACGAAGCGGGCGAGCTGTTCTTTGGTCGGCAGCTCTCCCATCAGCAGCAGGTACGACACCTCTTCGAAGCTGAAGCGCCGATCGCTCGAATCGTCTTCGAGCAGATCGTAGAGATCGTACCCGCGATAGCGAAGCTGCCCCTCGTCGGGGGTCTTCACCCCGTCGGACACGACGTAGCCGTGCACGTTTGCGATGTTCGTGATGCCGGCGATAACGCCCGTGCCGTCCGGATTGCGCAACCCGCGCTTCACCTCGTATTGCTCGAAGAACTCAGGTGCAATGGAATTGACCTTCTGGAAGTTCTCGTAGAGCGCGAACTTTTTCTCTTCGTCGTTCATCCAAACCCCTTTCTGATTGCAGGACGAGCAGCGCGAGCCGTTCACGTGCGATCCGGTGCATCCGCGGCGATGCGGATCCGAACCGCCGTACCAGCCGAATCGATCACCCCGATTTCGACTGCACGATCTCAAACGCCCTGTGTGCGGCGTCTCCCCTGATGCCAATATGATCGGTGTACGATGGGAGCCCTTGGGATATATCGGACTATTGTAGCGTCCCGAGAACCGTTCGCCTATATCAAACCGCGCGTTTTTCGGGAAAGGGTCTTACCGATGCGCGGGAGTGCATAGTCCACGATGCGCATCGACCTTGTTTATAGAAAAAACCCGCCGTCTGAAAGGGGGAAACACGTAAAGCAAACATTTTGCATCATTTTTGAAAAACCCTTTGACAATTCTATGCAATACTGGCAGAATAATCGAGCTGTTGAAATACATGCGCCGTTACCTCAGCTGGATAGAGGGACTGACTACGAATCAGTACGTCGGGGGTTCGAATCCCTCACGGCGCACCACTTAAACACTCAGACGAACCTTCGGGTTCGTTTTTTGTTTTACGCTTCACGTCTTATACGATTTCCTGCCCCTATCGCGGAGACGGCATGCACCCTTTGAGCGCACCTCATCGTTCATGCACGTTCTGATCCGTACCCGAAATCCGAGCTATGCCACACGTGCATCACGCGTTGCAGCCAACTCGAAAAATCCCGCAGTAGTTTTTAGCATTTCTCCTTCGCCATCAGGCATATCGCAGAACCGCAACGCCGAGAGATCCGCTTCGACGAAGCCGTCGCAGCGGATCGTGCGTCCCCGGGGCTTGACCTTCGACATGGTTCAAGCTGTACCGTGGGGCAGGCTAAACCAGCTAGGGAACAGGAGGCTCATTATGAGAAAGCTGGGCAACGAGGGAACGCAGGGATACGAGACCGGGCTAAGCGGAGGCATCGACCGCCGCAACTTCTTGAAAGGTGCCGCGCTGTCCGCTCTCGGCGTAGCATCGGTCGGCGCGCTCGCCGCCTGCTCGCCGCAGGCTTCGCCTGACGACGCGGCCGTTTCGGACATCGCCGAGGAAGACGCACCGTTCGAAGCCGAGGAGACGGTAGACACCGACGTCGTCATCGTCGGCTGCGGTGCCGCCGGGTTCATGGCCGCACTGCGCGCATCGAAAGGCGGCGCCAGCGTCGTGGTGCTCGAAAAAGGCGACAACATGACCGCCCCGAACGGCATCTACGTGTCCGGCCCCTTCGCCGTCGGCACAGACGTGCTGAAAAATAAAGAAGGCGGCACCACGCTCACCGTGGACGATGCGTTCTACCACGTTATGGAGTACTCGCACTGGACGCCCAATCCCGCGCTCATGCGCCGCTGCCTGGAAACGTCGGCCGACGCCGTCGCGCAGCTCGAAGAGATCGGCTACACGTTCGAAGAGAAGAACTTCCGCTTCGAGACCCCGTTCATCGGCGAGAAGGGCGGCTTCCACGCCATCACGAACGCCTCCGAGGAGCGCGCGGCAATGTGGGAGCAGGCGCTGACAGACAATGGCATAGACGTGCGGTTCTCTACGGCGCTCGTATCGCTGGCTACGGATGACAACGGCACCGTCACCGGGGTAAACGCCGTGGAAAAGGGGAAGAAGAACATCGCCTTCAACGCTAAAGCCGTCATCCTTGCGGCAGGAGGCTACCTGGGCAACCGCGACCTGCAGGAACGATTCCTGCACACGCGCAAGCTCAATGTGGCGCGCGGGGGCGAATCCATCTGCACGGGAGACACCATCGTCGCTGCCGAAAAGGTAGGTGCAGCGTTGGAGAAGACGTTCGGATACTGCCCTTGCGAGTACGGTGGCACGCACGCAAACGCGTCCCGCCCCGCCAAGCAGGACAAGTTCGATCAGAACTACGCGTTCAAATTCGGCCTGTACGGCTGCCTGCTCGTAGACGCCGAAGGCAAGCGCTTCATCAACGAGGGGCTGCTGTGCGACTACCCGATGAGCTACGGTTCCGAGCAGATCCTCAAGAACTCCCCATGGTACGCCGTGGTCGACCAGGCCTACGTCGATGCAATGGCAACCGAAGGCCTGTACAACTACACCACCGCCAAGGGAGCAACCGAGGACACTTGGTTCATCGGGAACTACTTCAAGGACCGCTTCCTGGACAACCTGCCTGCCGACATCGAGGAGGGCATCGCCGAGGGCTGGTGCTTCAAAGCCGACACGCTCGAGGAGCTGGCAGAGCATTTCGGGCTGGACGAACTCCCCGAGACGGTGGAGCGCTACAACGGATACTGCGAAGCCGGCACCGACGGCGAGTTCGGAGCCAACCCGTGGTACCTCTCTCCCGTAGCTACCCCGCCCTTCTACGTCACGGAGAACGAACCCAGCGCATGGAGCACGTTCGGCGGCGTGCGCATCGACGACTGCTGCCGCGTGCTGTCCGCCGAGACGAACGACCCCATCCCCGGCCTGTACGCCGCCGGCACGGATGCGGGCAGCCTGTACTACTCGCCCTACTACGACATTCCCGGCTACTGCTACGGACTGTGCATCGATTCCGGCTACATCGCAGCCGAGGAGGCCGTAGCCTCGCTCAAGGCGTAAACAACCTTGCCGCCCGCCCGCTGCCCGCAGGCGGCCGGGCGGGCAGCGAGCCTTCCGCTTTCTACCTCACCGGCACGAACAGCGTCTCGATATCGCTTCCATTGCCGTCCAGATTCAGGAAAGACGGGAACAGGATCACGTTTCCCCGCAGCTCGTAGCCGTGATCGTCCAGGTAATCGAACAGATCCGAAAACGTCTCCTTTCGTACGCTTTCCTCCCTCGTCACGCAGCGCCGAAACCGTACGCACTTCCCCAGGCACAGATGCTCGACGTGGGCAAGGTCGGCTTCCTTCAACCGATGCCCCTCGCTCTCGGGCATCGCGATGATGTAGCTGGGGTCGATCGAATCCCCAGGCGCGTCGAAGTCGTCTTTGTCGATGATGCGCGCGCAGCTCGTGACGCTGAGCATATCGTAGAAAAGCGCGATCTCCCGTTCGCGATCGACCGCCACACCGAAGTCCAGGCCTGCCGACGCCCTCACATACAGCTGGTCAGGCGTATCCATCAAGGTGAAGTCGGATCGGCCTCCCCCGTCGATCAGCTCAAGGGCCCCTCCTATCTTCGCCAGCCGATAGCGCAGCAGGTCGGCTTCGTGGAGCAGCGCCTCCCTCTGATCCTCTAGCGAGCGCCTGAACTCTTCGGTGCCTTGCCTGGCATCGAGCATTGCCACAGCCCGCTCGACGGTGAATCCGTATTGGAGCAACACGCGGAACGCGTTCGAGCGAAACGCGTCTTCCGGCGAAAACACGCGGTAGCCGTTATCATCGCGAAGCGCAGACAGCAGGCCGTGTTTCTCGTAAAACCTGATCTTCGACGGCGGAAGCCCGGTCATCGCAGCAAATTCTTTG
This sequence comes from Raoultibacter timonensis, assembly GCF_900240215.1. Lineage (GTDB taxonomy): Bacteria > Actinomycetota > Coriobacteriia > Coriobacteriales > Eggerthellaceae > Raoultibacter > Raoultibacter timonensis. The sequence continues at coordinate 2,695,343 of NZ_LT964679.1, forward strand.
ATGCGGTACATGGGAACCCTTTCCTCGCAGCAACCCCTTCCCTCGCGCACAGAATACCACAGAGAGGGCCAGGTGGAACCCCACCTTTCTGACTGCGCATGCCGTTGCCGCGCGGGAGTCCAGGCACATGCACGGCTCGCAATGCCAACCCAGTCCTCAGCGAAGCCCCCGCAAGACAAAGAGCCGACCCCGAAGCTGCCAGTTCGGGGTCGGCCTAAAAACGCCATGCGGTTATCCGCCGAGTGCGGTAGAACGGCGCGCCGCCCCGCCGCACTACGAAGTTCTAGCTTGCAAGGTATTCGTGCGCGTGGTTCGCCGCCGTGCGACCGGAGTTTACGTTGTTGCCGTTGCACGTGCCGCCAACGTTGATGGTGTAGATGTTGCGGTACAGCATGCAGCCGTCGGTGCCGACCGCGTACAAGCCGGCGATAGGCTCCTTGTTCTGATCCACCACCTGAGCATTGATGTCGCATTCGATTCCGCCAACCGACATCAGGAAGTACTGGTTGAGCTTGGCCATGTAGAACGGCGGCGTGGAGATGGGCACCATGGCCTCGGCCGGTTTTCCGAAATCGGCGTCAGCCCCCTTCTCGCACAGCTCGTTGTACCGATCGACGCTCGCCTGCAAGGCTGCGGCGTCCACGCCGAAGTACGCGGCCAGCTCGGCAACGGTATCGGCCTTGCACAGATCGTCTTCGGGATCGGTGTCTACGAACTCCAGCATATCGGGATCCCCCGCCAAGCCCGCCTCGAGGATGGCGCGATCGAACACCGAGTACATGGCGCGATGGGTCATGGCCGGCACGCACTGCATCTCGAAGTTGTCTTTTGCGAAGTCCTCGCAAATGAATCGCTCGCCGTCTTCGTTCACCCATAGCTGCGCCCCGCCGGTGCCGAACATTCCCGCGCCGCAGAACACCGAGGTGAACGTATCGGCCTTCCATGCAAAGGTATCCCCTCGCCCGCAAATGTTCGTGCTGTTGAACGTCGAGTTGTTCACAAAGCTGCGCGCACCCACGTCAAACGCCATTTTCAACCCGTCGCCGTTGTGGCCGGGCGTCCCGCCATAGACGATGTTGTCCCAGTTCCATCCGCGCTCTTCCATGAGCTCCTGGTTCTGCGCGAAACCGCCCGTCGCCAGGATGACGGCCTTCGCATTGATCCGCAGCGTGTTGCCGTCGGAGTCCTCGGCGAAAAGCCCGGCGACTTTCCCGTCTGACATGATCAGCTGCTTCGCGGAGGTCTCCAGGCGCACGTCGACGCCGAGCTCTTCGGCACGGGCCGTCATGTGCGGAACGTACCCGACGCTTGCCACATCGCCTTCGAACCAATGGAAGCAGCTCACGATGCCCGAACCCAGATAGTCGTCGACCATGCCCGAAAACTTCACGCCCTGCTCGATAAGCCATTCCACGTTGTCGCCCGATGCGTTTATGAACCGGTTCCACAAGGCGCCGTTCGTCACCATCTGGGCTTCTTCCATCTCCGTCTGGATGATTTCGACCGGCGTAACCTCGATGCCGGCCTCCTTCTGCAGCTGCGTGCCCACGGCGAAGATGCCCTCTACGCCGATGCCGTTTCCTCCCGTCGTGTTCGTCGCCTCGATCCCAACGACCCTATCTCCGTTGTTGGCGGCTTGCACGGCCGCAGCGAGACCCGACATGCCCAGGCCCACAACGACGATGTCGGCGTCGATGGTCTCGGCGATCTCGCCGGGCTCGTAGGTCGACGAGCCTTCATCGCTTCCTTTCGCAACGGGCTTATCCTCCGAACCGGCAGGACTGCACCCGGCAAGCCCCGCCACCCCCAAGGCGGCGCCCGCTGCCGTCAGCCCGAGAAAGCCCCTGCGCGACATATTCTTCTTTCCCATGTTGTTCCTCCCTCTTTGCTCTGTTTTCCTTCATCCTCGCGGCTTCGCAAAGGATCGCTTGGCCGATGAGGCTGCTTTCACCATGCGGCGACACGGAGGAAAAGTCATCGGAAGGATCGGGTGCGTTTCACAATCACCTGATACGGGTGAGGTTGTCGGCAGGAGTCGTGCGAGCCTAGGGGAAAGTTCTGAGATAATGGCGTCCTAGCATTGTTTCGCAACCGACCATGAATGGGCATAGGCAGGCTTATGGCAAAAGATCTCGGGTTCGAAAAAGGAATCTGCCTTCTTATCGGCATCGGGTCCTATTGGGCTTGGGCAAGCGTGTCCATGGTCACGGCATCTTTGTGGCAGACGGGATCCGCCGACCTGAGCCATACTTCGTGGCTCGTGAACGTGGCGGCGCATTGCGTCAGCCTGCTTGCCTTCGCCGCCCTCGATACGAAAGCCTCTTTCGGCTTCCACGGCAAAACGGCTGCCGTACTGTTTCCGGCGATCGTCGTCGGTGGGACCGTGCTTCTTTCCGCCGGTTACGCAAGCGGGTCTTTCGAGCCGTTGGTATTCGCCGGATCGATCGTGTCGGGCATCGGAACGGCAGGCATGCTGATGCTGTGGTGCGAACCCTATGCCCGCTTGAGCCAAGTCAGCGAACAGCGGCTTATCCTAGGCGGCTCGATAGTGGTGGGCATGCTCGTCTCGCTGCTCATCCCCAACCTTCCCGATCTTGCCGCCATAGGCGCAACGCTGTTGCTCCCCGTCGTCACATCGCTCTGCGTAATCCATATCAAGGATCTCGATTCGCCGAATCGCGCAGCCTCCCAACGATCCGACTCCGAAACGCCTGCCGCGCACGACGAAGATCAGCGTATCGGCATGGTTCCTTCGTTTCGCAAGATAGTGCGCCAGCAAGGCAAACGCAACGTCGCAAGCCTTTTCGCCTGCTGCTTCATTCTGGCTCTGCCTGCGGGGCTGTTTCAAAACCTGCACACCTACACGGAGGCGGGCGATGGCTCTTCGGCGTGGAATACCATTTTGTCATGCGTCTGCATGCTGGTCGTGGTAGCTATCTGCCTTGATTACTACTTCATGGAGAAGCGCGGCACCTATGTGTTCTCGCGGTTGGTCATACCCCTTATCGCGGGGGGATTGCTCGTCATTCCGTCGTTTACCGTCGGCGGAAACGCCGCCTTCCCGGGCTTCGAATCGTGGGCGGGCGTGCTCACGCTTACGGGATACCACCTGTTTCTCGCCTACACCTACACCGAATTCGGCTTGATGGCATCGGAGGCGCAGGTGCCAGCGCGCCGCGTATTCGCATGGGGAACGAGCGCCATCGACATAGGGCTCATCGCGGGCACTGCGCTGGTGTCGGCCGTCCAGTATTTGTCGGGCGCGTGGGCGATGGGCATCGTCTTCGGCGTCGTCTACCTGCTGCTGCTCGTCGGCATCCTGCTTTTCCCGAAGGTGTTCGAGAGCGTAGAGAACCGGGAGCGCGACAAAGCGGCGGCGCTGAGGCTGCAAAGGGAGGTCGGCAGAAGCGGAACGTCGGGTAACGATCCCTTGTTCGACATGGGCGCGCGCTGCGACGCTGTCGCAAAGCTTTACGGGCTCTCCGCACGCGAGAAGGACGTACTGGCGTACCTCTTGATGGGGCGCACGCTGCAATCCATCGGCAACGAGACGTTCCTGTCGTACAACACGGTAAAAACCCACGTCAGCCACATCTACCAGAAAACGGGCGTGCACTCGCGCGACGAACTCATCGATCTGCTCGACGAGAGAGAGTAAAGCGGGCCGCAGACAGCTGAATTGCATGAGCACCGCATACGGGCACAAGAAACATCTTGTGTGTCGGAGAACAGAGCGGAACGCACGCTATCCGAGTACGAAACCCCGAAAGACTTGTAAGAAGATCGGCAAAGGAGTCGCCTAGAAGGCCCGAGAGCCGAAGCGTCCTTGCACACCTCGGAATAGCGCGATCCCCAGGAGAGCAAGAACCCACAGCCCCGCCTTCGCCAACAACGACCTCAGCAAAGCGGCGGCTCCCGACAACCTCGTCGGGAGCCGCCGCTCGCCTAGCCCCGAACTCGCCCTACTCCTGGCGCAACGCCACGACGGGATGCAGCTGCGACGCCCGATGCGCAGGAAAGATGCCGAACACGAGGCCGATGACCATGCTCGCACCCGCGGCAACGCAGACGACGGTCGGCGAAACGACGCAGGGGATGCCCGCGTACTCGGCCGCAGCGCAGAGCGCCATCCCAAGCAAGATGCCGAGCGCACCCCCGAGCAGACTCAGCACGAGCGCCTCGACGAGGAACTGGATCAGGATGTCGCCGCGCCGTGCGCCGAGCGCCTTCTTGATGCCGATTTCGCGAACGCGCTCCGCAACCGATACGAGCATGACGTTCATGACCCCGATGCCCGCAACCAGAAGCGAGATGCTCGCAATGCCGGCAAGAAGGAGCGTCATCGTCTCGTTCACCGTTCCCCCGGCGCCGAGTAGCTCGTCTTGGGTGTTCACGGAAAACATGGCTGGGGATATGCCCTTCTCGTTTTCGAGGTAATCCGAAACGGAGCCTTTAGCAAGTTGCACGGCATCGTCGCCCGCCGCCCGCACATAGAGCGTTTCTATCTTCCCGTCAGACCCCAACGTTCCGGCCGATTGATGCGGCACGAGCACGAGACCCTCGGTGTTGAGACCCATCGATTCGCCCTTTTCCTCGAGCACCCCCACAACGGTGAACTCATCGCCCGCAAGCTTGATGGTACGCCCGAGGGCATCGGTCGTTCCGAAAAGATCGCGGGCGACGGCACCGCCGATTACGCACACCTTCGATTTGTTCTCCCGATCGACCGACGAAAGGTTGCGGCCCGCAGCAAGCTTGAGGTTTCGAACGTCGAGGTAATGCTCGTCGGAGGCCTCGACCGCTGCGCGGTTCGACTTCTCGGTGCCGGCGCTTACAGAAGCGTTCAGATGCTTCGACGGCACTGCATCCGCCACGCCGGAGAGTGCCCGCACGTCGTCCATGTCGTCGTATCCGAGCGACCCTTCGAACAGGTACGCCGAGATGATATCGCCGCCGAGCGCCTTCATCTGTTCGGCAACCTGCCGGTTCGATCCGTCGCTCATACCCACCAGCACGATGACCGACGAGATACCGATCACCAGCCCGAGCATCGTAAGCACCGTGCGCAGCTTGTTGCGGGCCACGTTCCTGGTGGCATCTTTGCCTATCTGCAGCCACTTCATACGCGAACCGCCTCCTCGAAAAGCATGCCGTCGGCTATCGTCACCACGCGGCCCGCCTCGCGGGCAAGCTCGGGGTTGTGCGTAATGAATACGATCGTTTGACCCAGTTCGTTGAGCGTTTTGAGCATCGCCATGATCTCGGCGCTCGTCTTGGAATCGAGCGATCCCGTCGGTTCGTCGGCAAGGAGGATATCGGGCGAGCCGACCAAGGCGCGCGCGATGGCCACGCGCTGCTGCTGGCCTCCCGACAGCTGGGAGGGCAAATGCTTTTCGCGTCCCCCGAGTCCGAGACGGGCAAGCATGTCGCGGGCAATCTTGTCGGCTTGACGGGCGCGCATGCCCCGGTAGATGAGCGGCACGCGCACGTTCTCTTCGGCACTCATCGATTTGAGCAGGTTGAAGTTCTGGAACACGAAGCCGATCTTGCGGTTACGCAAAGCGGCCAGACGGTTGTCGGACATGTGCGAGACGTCTTCGCCGCCGAGAAGGTAGGTTCCCTCGTCGGGCGTATCGAGCAATCCGATGATGTTCATGAGCGTCGATTTGCCCGATCCCGAGGGACCCACGATGGCAACGAATTCACCGCGCCGGACCGAGAAGTCGACGGCATCGAGCGCACGGATTTCATCATCGCCCATACGGTACAGCTTGGATAAACGGGTTATGGAGATCATGGCGCACCTCAGCCCTCAGCGGCACGGGACACGAAGCTGATACCGCCTCCGTCGATCGCCTCCGACGGCGCGGTCTCGTTCACAACCACTTTATCGCCTTCGCTCAGATCGCCGACAACCTCGACCTTCGTTCCGTCGGACAGGCCCGTTTCCACCTCAACAGGTTCGAGCGAACCGTCGACATGCTGCACAAGCACGAAGTGGGTGCCGTCACCCCCGTCGTTTACGGCGCTCACGGGCACCGTGAGAACATCGTTCACCTCGCCCACCTTGATGCTCACGTTCGCCGACATGCCGATGAGCATGCTTCCGTCGTTGGGAATCTCGACGGTCACCTTGTACTTCGAGCCGGTCGCCTCGTAGGTGCCCACTTCGTTGATTTTCACGACCGTGCCCGCATGCACCGCCTCATCTTGAGCACCCAACTTCACTTCCACGTTCTGACCCACAGAAAGATCGGCGATCTCGGCTTCAGGCACCGCAAGCTCAACATGCATCGAATCAACCCGGGCGACTTCCACGTAGTGCTCTTCGGTCAGCTCGTCATACTCGTCTTCGGGAAGGCTCTTCCCCAATACAACCAGATCGTACGGTGCAACAAGCGGATCGCCATACGTGTATTCGACCAGAGGCGTACCGGCGGGAATGCGCTCGTTGAGCGGCACCTCTGACGATCTGAAGTAGCGCCATTTCGCCATTTCGAGCTTTTCGGTGTCGGCGGGCTTCACCTCGCCCGGGCCGGTAACCAGCTTTTCGATCGGGCCCTTCTCTACCCGTGCCGTTGGCATTTTCGGAGCCTCGACATCATCCGATGCCGCAGCGTCCTGCCCCACCAGCACGTACGCAATTCCACCCAAAGCGGCAACGAGCAGCGCTACGACAAGCACTTTCCCAATAGTTTTCACCATATTCGATCTCTCTTTCTACCACGTTCGCTTCTTCTCGGCTTGCGCCTGAGGCTATTCGGCAGACTCATCGTCCGGCACCGGTCCGGCTCCATCGCTTGGAGTCTGGGTTATCGTAGGAGCCTCGCCGCTCGAGGGGTCTCCGTAGATGTACTCGCCCGGAGTTTCAGTCGGAACGCCGGAATCAAGTACGTTTTGCTCATCTCCCTGCGCGCTGAGATTCTTGACCAGCACGAGCCCTGCGCCTAAAACGAGCAGCACGGCCAACACGATGACGAGATTCCTGAACGCTTTGCTTTTTGCATACATCGATTACTCCTTCTCTCGGTTTCGACGCTTCCGCATACTAGACAAACCAACCTTAAGGAAACGTGAAACGGAGGCGCTCCTCCCATGGAGATATCTCCATGCCCGTTTAACCTTCGCTTAACGAAGCGGATGGTAGAATGAGCTCGAAGAAGGTGTGTGCATGAAGATTCTCATCGTCGAAGACGACCGCAACCTGTCGCATGCGATCAAGCGATGTCTCGCATCCTCCTACGTTTCGGACCAGGCGTTCGATGGAGCAGAGGGCTACTTCCTTGCGAGCAAAGGCGTATACGACCTGATCATCCTCGACTTGATGCTGCCTGAAATGGACGGCTACACCGTGCTCGAGCGCCTTCGCGAGAACGGCGTGTTCACGCCCGTGCTCATCCTCACAGCGAAAGGCACGCTCGCCGATAAAGCCCACGGGTTCAGATCAGGCGGTGACGATTACCTCGTGAAGCCGTTCCACCGAGACGAGCTGCTCATGCGCATCGAAGCGATCTTGCGCCGGACGATGGGACTGTACGAAACGAAAGATCTTGTGTTCAAAGAGCTTGTCATCTCGCGATCGCGCCGAACCGTCGAAATAGCCGGGAAGCCGCTCGACCTCAAGGGCAAGCAGTTCGACGCGCTCGAATACCTGGTGAGCAACCGAGACCGGCTCGTCTCGAAAACGCAGCTGTTCGATCGCGTGTGGGGGTTTCTCTCCGACACCTCCTCGAACGTGGTCGCCGTGTACATGAGCGGCATCCGCAAGCAGCTGAAGCCTTTCGGCTACGACATCTACCTCAAGACGATCCGCGGGGTCGGCTACCTGTTTACGGAAAAGGACGTGCATGATGCAGAGGATACGAACCAAATCCACGTTGCCGACGGCGATTGAGGGCGATCGCCTCAGGCGCGAATCGATACGCTACACCGCCCTGTTCTTCGTCGTGTTCGGGCTCATATTCGCCTTACTCGGCGTATTCGTGTACCAAACGGTGAGCAGCAATATCTTCCAAGCGGTTGACGAGCAGCTTTCCGTTTCCAGCTTAGATGGCCCCGTCAATATATCCTCGTCCACCTACGCGATTGGCGCGCCGGATGCCGAAGCGGTGACGGGAGACGAGTCCACCGCAAGCAACATCTCACTGAGCGAAAGCATCAGCGCCACCATCGAAAGCAACCCCCAAACCATCTTTCTCACCCGCTCGAGCGACGGCACGCCCAACGATACGTACGGCATCTACGCCTCGTACCCCGAGTTTATCGAGAATCTGCCCTTCGATTCCAACGTGCTGAACACGCCGTATCTCGTCGAGCAGGACGGCCATCACTACCGCGCCATCAACTATCAGCTCGAAGGCGGCGAAAGCGGTGCTTCCTACATGCAGGCCATCGCAAACGTCGATTCCGAAATCGCAATTCTCGACCAGTTCATCGCCATGCTCGTTGCCGGCCTCGTTGTTGCGCTCGCTATCTCCGCCGGCGCAAGCTATCTGCTGTCGCGCATGACGCTGCGGCCCATCGCGGACGCCTGGGCGAAGCAGACAGAATTCGTGCAGAACGCCTCACACGAGCTGCGCACCCCGCTCACCGTCATCCGCACCACCCAGGAGCTGCTGCTCGACGACCCTCATGCGCGCATCGTCGATAAGTTCGAGGACATAACCCTGACGATCGAAGAGGCCGAGCGGCTCTCTCGGCTCACCGAGAGCCTACTGGTGCTTACCGCAACTGATGCGGGGCACCTTGATCTGGAGACGAGCAATGTCGACCTGCGCGAGCTCTGCACCGAGATCGTCTCGGCATACGGAGACATCGCGCTCATGCAGGAAAAAACGCTTGCGCTCGACGAGTGCGGCGATGCGACGGTGCGCGGCGATCGCGACAAGCTTCGGCAGCTGCTCGCCATCCTGCTCGACAACGCGCTCAAGTACACGGGCGAAGGCGATGCCGTGCGTCTGAGCGTCGCATCGCAGGGATCCGAGGCGGTCGTTACCGTGAAGGATACGGGCATCGGCATCGACGAGGGCGACCTCGAGCGCGTGTTCGACCGTTTCTACCGTGCCGATACGGCCAGGTCGCGCGAGACGGGAGGCTCCGGGCTCGGTCTTCCCATAGCCAAGGGAATCGCCGAAGCGCACGGCGGCACCATCCGCCTGGAGAACGTCGAGCCGAGGGGAATCGCCGCCGTCGTGAGGCTGCCGAACAAAAAAAGAGGTTGATATCCCCCGAAGAGCACGGCACGTACCGGCATGAAGCGGGGCGAAACGCTGCGCTGCGCTTCGCCCCGCCTTATCTTCGTGAAACTTCGTTGCCTACAGGCCCGAGATGTTGTCCTGCACGAGTTCGAAGCGCTCGCTTCCCGGCCCCCTGAAAAACGCGATGCGCATGTTCAGGCCCTTTGCGCTGCAGGTCTCGAACACCTCGCCTTCCAGGTCGCACGGGCGGTCGAAATCGAGCGACGGATCGAACGGCCCCGCTTCCATCTCAATGCCGTGCTCCAACAGATGGGCCACTGCCGCATCCATATCGGGAACGCGGAATGCCAGGTGGTTGAGCGAAACAGCAGCCGCTTCGAGGGGTGTTTTATCCTCCTGCTCCAAAAGCTCCACCACCGTGCCGCCGGGATGGCGCATCCACGCCATCTTCAGCGGCTTATCGCCCTCCATCGCAAGCGACTCGAATAGCAGCTCGAATCCCAGAACATCGGCATAAAACGCGATAGACGCTTCGATGTCTCTGCAGTATATGCCCGAATGCTGCGTGCTCAATTCCATGAAAGCCCACCTTCTTACGCGCGGTACAGGGCGATCGTCCCGACGTTCAGGTCTTTCTCGACCGTCGAGATGAAATCAGAAACGGTGCGGAGCAGGTATCCTTCCGCTTCGACCGTGATGCTGTAGTCGGCCGGCTCGATCTGGCGGAACCAGAAATCCCCGAAGTCGTCGGATTCGGTTTCCCTCGTCTGCCCGGTCGCAAGATCGGTGAGGATGACCTTGGCGCCGATGATGACCTCTTCCTCCTCGAGATCGGCGATCTCGCCGCCGATGAAGCGCTTGGGAAGGTTCAGGTAGTACACGCTGGGGCCCGTACCGAATTCGGGGTGGAGCTTCTCGGCGGCATCGAGCTCGCCGACGAAGTCCTCGATATCGCCGAACCGCAGCGCGTCATGGGCGCACGCCTCGACGCAGCGCGGCACCGCCCAGCCGTCATCGAGCAAGTGAGCGCAACCGGTGCATTTCTGCGGGATGTCGAGCTCCTCGTTCCAGAACACCTTGTGATACGGGCACGCCTCTACGATGGCCCTCTGGCCCTTCGCCTTCACGGGATCGATGACGACCAGTCCGTCATCGCGGCGGTACACGGCGCCGTCCTTGGCCGCAGCCATGCACGGTGCGTTTTCGCAATGCTGGCACATGATGGGCGTATAGGCGACGGTAACCTTCGGAACCTGGCCGCGCTCCTTCTCCTCGACGTTGAGCCATTGCTGGCCCACATCGGGCTGCGGCGCCGCATAGGGCATCCAATCGTTATCGCAATGCTCGTCCTTGCAAACCAGCTGGCAGCTGCGGCAGCCAACGCACTTGGCTACATCGATGACAAAGGTCTTCATAGGGCTACCTCCCTTCCTTGATGATGCAGGATTCGGCCACGTGACCTGTGTCCTTATCGTAGAACTTCGCAAACTCGACGGGGTACTGCTTGGCAAGCTCGAGCACGTCGACCTTGGCGATGTTGATCAAGAAGCTGTTCGTAACCTCGCCGGGGCAGTTCTTCGACGTGGTGTTGGACGGGCAGATGAGGTTGTTCGCGCCGCCGCGGTCGAACTCGCCGATAACGATGCTGTCGACACGCGCACCGTGATCCTGGTACAGCGCACCCGGAATCACACGTTCGCTCAGACGCACGCCGCCCAAAACAGCACCGCGCTCGTTGAATATCTTGCAGATGTCGCCGTCATGCAGGTTCAAGCGGCCAGCGTCCAACGGGTTGACCCAGATGGGTTCGTACAGATAGCCGTCGGGGCCTTTGACCTTGCAGGTCTCGAACTCGCGCATCCAGGTGTTATCATCGTTGTTCGCATGCACGCGCCAGCGGGGGTGGTTCGTGATGAGCAAAAACGGGTATTCCTTCGCGCGGGGGTGCAGCAGGCTCTCGGAGTGGGATTCCCCGTACGGCACGAAGTGTGGAACCGGGGGACGCTCGACGTCGTCGGGATAGTGCTCGGCAAGCGCGGTTGAGTAGAACTCGATCTTGCCGGTAGGCGTAGACAGCGGCTCGCTATCGGGATCCTCGTACCACGGACGCATGTGCAGACGATCGTTCTCCCAATTCTCGGCGGTAGGAACGACGAAGTAGCCCTTCTCCATCCACTCTTCGTAGGTGAGGTACTTCTCGCATCCGGAGTTCTCGAAGCCCTTCTTGATGAGCTCTTCCTCGGTTCCCTCGGCGTACTGCTCGTACAGGCCGAGCTTCTTGGCCACCTCGCCCACGGCCTCCCAATCGGAAAGGGATTCGCCGACGTGGGGGACGGCCTGCTCTTCATGGAGGATCATGTTGTACTGACCGGAGAACAGGTCGGAGGAGATGTCGTTGACCTCGAGCTTCGTGGTGGTGGGAAGAATGATGTCGGCGAACAGGGCATCGTTTTCAAGCCACGGATGCTGCGCCACGATGAACTGCAGGTTCGGATGGCGCAGTGCGCGCTGCATCTCGTTGCCGCCGTTCCAGCAGGTCTGCCAGCAGGGGCTGTCGGTCCAAATCATATGGATCTCGCCGGCGCCCGGCTGCGGGAAGTCCCACTCGATGAACTGGTCCTGGGCGGGCATGCCCGCGATTACGTGGCCGCCCGACCAATGGACCGGCGGGTTCATGATGGCCTGGGGAATGAGGGTCTTCGGGATGAAGTTCACCGGCTCGGTGAGCATGGCCCAGCCGTGGTACACGGAGTTCATATCGGGTTGCAGCTCGCAGCGCGGGAAGGGGTAGATGTCGTCGATTCCGAACAGGCCGACATCCATGAAGTTGATCTGCCCGGCACCGGGCTTTCCGAGCTGCTGCATGGTGAGCAGGCAGACTTCCAATCGGGCGGGTTCGCTCGAGTACGCGGCGCGGATGAGGCCGCCGCCCGCGCAGTGGCCGATCGACACGGCATGCTTCGCCCAGTAGCGGGCGAGCGCCTTGATCTGGCGCGCGGAAACGCCGGTGATGGGAGCGGCCCATGCCGGGGTCTTCGCAACGCCGTCCTCCCCGCCCAGAATGTAGCGCTCGAACCAGTCGAATCCGACGGAATGGGATTCGACCCATTCGCGATCGTAGAGGCCTTCCTTCATCCATACGTACGCGATGGCGCACTGCAGCGCGGCATCGGTGTTGGGAAGCACGGGAATCCACTTGTCGGCATGGGCTGCAGCGGCGTAGTTCAGGTCGGGCGTGATGAATATCTGCTTGATGCCGGCTTCGGTGAGAAAGCTTTCGACTCGGCCGGGCATCATGCCGCCCCATCCCCACGGCGTAGTCTCGGGATCGCCCGACCACATGATCACGCAGTCGCCGTTCTCGGCGATATCCTTGAACAGGTTCTCGGTGTGAGCCTGCTTGCCGACGGGATCCATGCCCCAGATATGCTTGGCTCCCCAGGTCCAGCCTTCCCACGAATCGGGCTGACGGGCTTGCAGGGTATAGCCGCCCAAAAGGTCGAGGAGCTTGCCCGGGCAGCCGTGCGCAGCGTGGATGATCTTCGACTCGCCGTGGCCGTCGATCTGGGCCAGCACGGCGAAGGGACCGTATTCGGCGTAGATGCGCTTCAGCTCCGAGGCAACGATATCGGTTGCCTCATCCCAGCTGATGCGCACGTACTTGGCTTCGCCGCGGGTTTCGGGATGGCGCTCGCCGTTCGGATCCCAATCGACGCGCTTGAGCGGATAGGGCACGCGGTTCTTCGAGTAGACGCGTTTCTTGTAGGCGTACTGCAAAGGCGTCGGAAGCGTATGGGTCTTCGGTTCGAGCACAGCTCCGTTGCGAGCCGTGATCTTCCAGGGACGCATGCTCTCGTAATCGTATTTCTCGTCATAGTGCATAGGGCGTATTCGCAGAATCTTCCCGTCCTTCACATCGACGGCAGCGGAGTTGGATCCCAATCCGAATCCGCATAGACCCAAAGATTTATATACCGTTTTGCCGCTGGTTTCCGGCATAGCTTCTCCTTCCTCAAGGCTTTCGTTCGCAGGATGCATCCCTACCGCTTTTCGCGCTCAGCGGAAGAAGGTTGCAATCGCCGTGCACCCCGCATATATTCGAACGCTTGTTTTTCGTGCGCTTTCAAAGCAAACGAATGAAAACGCCGCTCGCGTTGTCGCGAGACAAGAACGCGTCTTCCCCCTTTCGCCGCCTTGTGTAGTATTATGGTTGTCGGTGCTTTCGCTGAAGCCCGGTGCCATAGGCACGTCTGCCAGGACGGAACCTCGTTTGAGTGTATAGGCCGGAATTAAAACGGGCTATACCTCGATTCGATTGAAAGACCTCAGACGCATACAGCATGCTGAGGTAGTTGCCGAGTCGAAGGGCGAACTATGGAAGCCAAGAAACCGAAAGACACCCCCGCACGCAAAACCGCCTCATCCGTGCACGATACCGAGAAAAGACCCGTTTCAAATGCCCCCGTCCATACGCTGAGCCAAACGGCCGACGACCCCATCGACACCGAGTCAAAACGGGAAAGCGAGCCTCCCTCATGGGCGCGCTACACCAACATCCCCTTCAGGCTTTTGGGCTATGGCGTCTTGATGGGATGGCATTTTCTGCTCATCTACTTTTCAACGGCGCTCGAGGCAACCGAACCAGATGCGTACGTGCTGCTCCTGCGGCAGCTCACGCTGAACGCCGCCCTGGCAGTAACGTTTATCGGCCTCTCGCTGACCGGCCGTAAGCCGAATATGCTGAAACTGCTTCTTTCCCCGCTTGCGATAGCGGGAATAGCGGTAACGGGCACCGTCGCAACGGCGGGAATCATCTACGCGCAGTTCTGCGATGTGGCCGTCGCCACCGTCGCGTGTATGGCCGTCGCGGGCGCGTCCGAGGGGTTGCTGCTATTCGCATGGCTGCACTTCTACTCCGAAACGGAGACGAACTACGCAACGCAGTACATCTCGACCTCGATCGTCATCGGCGCGTTGGCTGCGTTTTTCATCCGCCATCTCACCGTTGAAATAGCTTGGGTCTGCTTCGTAACGCTCCCGGCGATATCGGCCGGCATGCTCGCGATCAGCATCCGCCAAACGCCCGTTCGCAGCGCCGATAGAGGCGGACGCGGACTGACCGACCACAAAGGCGCCGTGCGCCCGCTTGTCGCCTGCGCGGCAAACCTTGCCGTGTTCAGCGCGGCGTTCGGCTTCTTACAGGGAAGCGTGCTGCATGACGGCAATCCCGTTTTGGCCGCCTTTACCCCTAATGCGGCCATCGGCGCCGCCGCTGCCGGGGCGGTCGCCATGCTGATATACCGAAAAATGACGGGCAGGCAGGCACCCGAGCTCTTGCGCCGCGTATCGGTTGTGGTGTTCGTGGCCGGCGTCATAGGCGCGATATACCCCTGGCCTGCCACGAAGGAGATCGCAGGAATGGCCATCATGGCCGGGTTCATGATCGTCGACATCACGAGCCTCGTGCACGTCGTGAAGGTCATTCGCTCCTACGACATAGCTTCGGCGTTCGCCATCGGGCTCAACCGCGCGGTCGAGTACTCCGCATTCGGCGTGTCGATCGCTGCGGGGGCGTTGCTCGCCCGCACGGCGGGAGCCGACCCCCTGTACCCCCTGTACGTGTGCGGCGCAGTGACGATACTCACGCTCGGTTACGTTATGGCGTGCATGGGAGGTGGCCCCCTCGACTGGATCGCCTCCCTGTTTCCGGAAAACGAGCTTGTCGAAGAACACGAGGGGGCGCTTCCCCCCTCCCCCATGGAAGCGTCTGCCCCCAACGCGCCCCACGATGCCAAGCCCGGGCAGCTGACGCTCGGATACTTCAGGCTGAAATGCCGTGCCGTATGCGAGCAGTCGAATCTTTCGCCGCGCGAATCGGAGGTGCTCGTGCTCATGGCGAAAGGGCGCAATGCGGAATACATACAGAACGCCTTGACGATATCGAACTACACGGCGAGAACGCACATCGCCAACGTCTATCGCAAGTGCGACGTTCATTCGCTCCAAGAACTCATCGACAAAGTCGAGCAGATGGAAGTCGAAAACACCTGATCGGAAACCGCGCCTTCTTTCATCTACCGCTTCTCGCGTGAGGCGAAACCACATTTACCGCAAGCCGCTCGATGCCGTTTCGGCGTAGGGCGGCTATAGTTCTTCCCATGGGTTGCTCTGCCAGGACAGCGCCGTTGAGTCGCATATCACGACAACGTCACTTTTAAAGCTGGGAGGTACCATGAGCGAGAAAGATCAATCGTTTTCCATGGGTCGTCGATGGTTGGTTTTCTCCATCGTTTTCATCATCGGGATTCTATCGGCGTACAGCATGTTCAAAGCACCGCCGCTGTTTTCGATAATCATTCCCGAGCTCGGATTCACCGACGAGAACATCGGATGGGTCATGTCGATGTTCTCGATCATCGGCGTCGTGCTGGCGTTTCCGGCAGGCGCGATCCTCGCAAAGCTGGGCATCAAGAAGAGCCTCATCATCACTGCCGCGAGCCTGGCCATCGGCAGCGCCATGGGAGCCATAGCCACCAACGCCCCGATTCTTCTGGCTTCGCGCTTCATCGAGGGAATCGGGATGGGCTTGATCTCGGTTGTGGGACCCGCCGCCATTGCGACCATCATCCCCCGCGCAAAGCAGGGCTTGGCTATGGGCATCTGGTCGGTATGGTTCCCCGCAGGCACCGTGCTTGCATTCAACACCGCCCCCGCACTGGCCGCAGGCCTCGGATGGCGTTCGGTTTGGTGGGTTGCAGCCGCGCTGTGCCTGGCGGCCCTCGTGTTCGCGCTTGTGTGCTATGCGCAGCCGCCGGCCGAAGAAGCCGAAGGGGAGCAAGCTGCAAGCGGCATCATGCGCAAGCCCGATATGTTCAGCATCATTATGGTCGCCGTGGCGTTTATGACATGGAACGCGTTCAACGCCGGTGCCATCAGCAGCTTCTATCCTACGTTCCTCGCGGAGGTCCACGCGATGGATCCCCAAACATCGGGCTTCGTAGCCAGCATCACCAACCTGTGCGTGCTGGCGCTCGGTCCCATCTCGGGTATCGTGTCCGATAAGCTCGGGACGCGTAAAGGATTGCTGGTGTTCGCATTCGTAGGCGCAATCGTGTTTTTGACGTTCGGTTTCTCCAACAACCTCGCCCTCATCTACGTGTTCGTGATCGGATTCGCGTTCTTCTCGGCATCGTGCGCAACGGGTACGTTCTCCATCGTTCCCGAGCTTACGCACCAGCCTGAGAAAATCGGCTTCAGCATGGCCATCGTCGCTTTCCTGCAGAATCTCGGCATCGTTATCGGATCGGCCGTCTTCCCGGTGGTCGCCGCCGGCCTTGCCTGGGATTGGAACACCGCCTCGCTCGTGTTCTGCGTACCGTTGGCCGTCGTCGGCCTGATCTGCGTCATCCTCGTACGCGAGAAGGCGAATCGCAGCTGATCAGAACGGCTTCGAACCCCTTGGTCGCTTTGACTGCACGCGAAGCCGACACGCGCTGTGCAGTCTCGTAGGTTGCATTGGTTTCGACAGAAGGAGGTATTTTATGGACCGAGCTGAATTCATGGCATTGGACCCATCCGAAAAGGCCGAGAAGCTGAACGGCCTGATCGACGAAGGTAAAACCCAAAAGGAGGCCATGGACGCCTACGGCATCACCATCAGGGATCTCATGGCTACGCAGGTGCTTTTTTCCAAAGCGGAAGGAAAATTCATCTCCAAAGCAGTAGGCGGCTTTTCGAATTTTCACAGCGATACGACCGGCGAAGCCGCTAAGTAGTGTTTTTTGCGAGCAAGGGCAGTCATACCCGTCGGAACAGGTTGCCTGTGCGCAGCCGCTCGTTTGAGCGAGGGGATCGCCCACATCGCATGAATATTCTTTTTATCGCATTGTCGATAAGAGAGGAGGCACAATGTCAAGAGAAACGATCGTAGAGAAGCTGAGTGAGCGCCATGAGGGGGTGGAGCATTTTTACACCACGTGCCACAACAACGGCTGCTGGGACGCCACCTGCCTCATCAAATGCGGCGTGAAGGATGGGAAGATCGTCTCCATCGAGCCCGACGATTCCGTGAACGCGGGCGTTGCGCGCGAAGACGACAACGAGGAAGCCGTGCAGACGGGCATGCTTCAGGCTCGCGCGTGCCCCATGGGACACGCATGGCGCCAGGAGCTGTACTCCGAAGATCGCCTGCTGTACCCCATGAAGCGGATCGGCGAGAAGGGGGCGGGCAAAGGCCACTTCGAGCGCATCTCCTGGGAAGAAGCACTCGACACCATCGCGAGCAAGATGAAGCAGATGGCAGATGAGAATCCCGACAACCCGTGGCTGTACTACTGCTACTACGTGGCATTCGAAAGCTCCGACTTCCCGTTCGCGTCCTACATGCCCGGCACCATCACCGGATGGGGCGATCACTCCACCTCCGGCGGCGCTGCAGCGGAGGATTTCCATCTGGGAGTTCGCCTAACCGACATCCTGATCAAGGGCACGAGCGACGCCTATCCCGGCTTCGAGGCTCCCGATCTGCTCAACTCCAAACTGGTGGTTCTCTGGGGCTTCGACCCCATGGTCGCCTGGTTCGGCCACGTTCCCTACTACATGAAGTTAGCCCAGGAGCGCGGCTGCAAGTTCATCCTGATCGACCCGGTGTACAACGTCAGCGCCGAATGTTTGGGTGCCCAATGGATCCCCATCCGCCCCGGCACCGATACCGCGTTCGGCCTCGCAGTCGCCCATGTCCTCTACACCGAGGATCTCTACGACCACGAATACGTGGCCCAGTGGGTCGAACCCGAAGGCTTCGAGGAGTGGCGCAAGTACATCGTCGGCGAAGTCGACGGCGTGGAGCACACCCCCGAGTGGGCCGAACCCATCTGCGGTATCCCCGCGGAAACCATCCGCGAATTCGCGCGCTACTACGCATCCATGAAGCCCGTCCACCTGCAGCAGATGTACGGCGTATCGAAGCGCAACCTCGGCGATTACGCAGCAGCGGTCGCCATGCTCCTTCAGGCCATGACCGGCAACCTGTCCATTCCCGGCGGCTGCGAAGGCGGCGGCGCCTCCTTGGTAACCCAGCCCCGCGTCTTCCCGCCAGTGCCCGACACCGGCCAGATCAAGGGCGACGTGGTGAACCCCATCACGAATAACAACAACAAGGTTACCGAGATCATGCACTGCCAGAAGCTCTACGCCGCCGGTGAGATCACCGAGGAAGAGTTCCGCCGTCGCATCGGCTGCCCGAAGGGAAGCCCGCTGCCCAACCTGAAGATGGCCATCATCCCGAACAACTACATCAACAACCAGCACGACGTTTCCAAGCGCATGGCCGGATTCGCCGACATGGAGTTCTCCTGGGGCTGGCAGTACTACCCCGATCAGCCGTCCATAGAGTTCTTGGACATCGTGCTCCCCTCCCCGATCATCCAGTTCGAATCCACCGACATGCACTTCTTCGGCATCAACCGCTACTGGGGCGCACCGGCCGGCATGCAGAACTACTTCCTGTTCGCAGGCAAGGGCGTCAATCCCCCGGGCGAGATTCGCTCGAAGGATTGGGTCTGGATGGAGCTGGCGCGCCGCCTTGGCTTCGCGGACAAGTACTGCCCGAAGATGCTGGACGTCACCGATTGGCGCGACTGGGACGAGCAGGTCATCGAGCGCATCTACAAGCCCGCGTACGAGGAATGGGCCAAAGACGAGAACGGCATGCTGGAATACTGCGGGGTCGTGCCGCCCTCGTGGGAGGAGTTCCAGAAGATGCCCATCATCCGCGTTCCCGGCGAGCCAGGCGAGTGGTTCCACCCCTTCAAGAACACCATACCGTGGGGCCGCTCCCCCTTCAAGACGCCGTCCGGCAAGATCGAGTTCGAGAGCTCGTACGTGAAGAACACCGATCTGACCCAAACCCGCTACGGCGGCAAGATGGACGCCTACCCCCGCTGGCAGCCAACCTACCAGGACCTGCCCGCGAACGACAGCTACTACCATCCGTGGACGCAGAACTATCCGCTGTCGATGGTCACCCCGGTTTCCACGTACCGCCAGCACTCTTCCAACGACCGGAACCCCTGGCTGAAGGGCGATTGCTACGATCACATGGTCCGCATGTCCCCGGCCGATGCGGCGGACCGCGGCATCAAGACCGGCGACCGTGTTCTGGTGTACAACCAGTACGGCGAAGTGGAGATCACGGCATACGTATCCTCGAAGCTGCTTCCCGGCACGGTATCCATCGGCCATGGCGAGTGGTCCCGATTCGACAACGTTCGCAAGTCCAAGCTCATGCCCTACGGCATCGACACGGCGGGCAACTGCAACCTCCTCATCGGAGACACGCATCTGCCCCATGTTGTGGGCGCGCTGCTGACAGCGGGCCTTGTGGAAATCAGGAAGGTAGGCGATGAATAATGACGCAGTACGGTTTCTTCTTCGACCAGGGCAGATGCTACGGCTGCAAAGCCTGCTCCGTCGCGTGCAAGGATTGGAACGACATCGAGCCCGGACCGGAAAAATGGATGAGCGTGTACATGTGGGAGAAGGGCACATTCCCCAACACCGCCATCGGGATCTTGGCGTTCAGCTGCGGCCATTGCGATAACGCCGTGTGCATCTCAGCCTGCGACCACGATGCCATATTCAAGGAAGAGAAGTACGGCGCCGTCTTGGTCGACCAAGACCTGTGCGAAGGCGACCGCAACTGCTTTGCGGCATGCCCCTACGGCGCTCCGAAGTTCGCCAGCGACGATCCCGGCACCAAGATGAGCAAATGCACCATGTGCATCGACCGACTGGAGAAGGATCAGTTGCCCGCCTGCGTGGCGGCTTGCCCCATGCGCGCCCTGGATTTTGGCCCTATCGACGAACTGGTTGAGAAGTACGGCGACGTCCGTCAGATCGAGACGATGCCGTCTGCCGACATCACCACGCCCAACTGGATCGCGAAGCCGAACCCGCCCAAGGAGCAGCTGATTCCCTACGATGTGGAAAAAGCCATCGCGCTCACCAAGCCGCGTACGAAGACCGACGACGTGTACTCCGACATCAAGAACCTTACGGAGTTCGAAAGCGACGTTATCTGCGCGAGCGAACTGCGCATGAAGAACGCCACCGTCGCCGAGGTCATGGCCGCCACATCGAGCGACCAAGGCTAAAGCTTTAGCATTCCGTGCAGGTAAGGGTGCGGCCCGGATGGGGCCGCACCCTTACCACCCTGACAAGCCGTGTGGCTTAGGCGCTACACTCTTACCGCCGGCCACCAATCGGTGCGTTGCACGCAGTTAGGTCTAATTCGCCTTGGACCAAAGAGAGCAGCTCCTGTCTTTTGTGTATATCGAGCTTGCGGTACAGATTTTTAGCATGAGTGCGAACGGTATCGAGGGATACGGTCAAATTCTCGGCGGTCGCCCCTAACGTATACCCCTTCGCAAGCAGCAAAGCGACCTCAGCCTCTCTGCTAGATAAAAAATACTGATCAGACAGCCTATCGATCGCAGCTTTCAGCGCAGCTTCGGGCGATGCTGGATGCTGGTTGACCGAAGCTGCTAGTCTGCTTTTGTAAACGACTACGAGCACTCCTGCGATTACAGCAAGAGCCATAATCGCCATCAGTATCGTCGCGGACGTTTCTTGGTAGTTGCTGCTAATTTGAAGATCGTACTGCCTGATGAAAAACGCGATCGTATGCGGAATTTGCGAGATAGCCAGCTGCCCCAAGCAAAAAAATGGAATGGCCGGCAGTTTTAGCTGGTAAATGATACTTGCCATGAAAACCCACGCGAAGACCATGAGCGTCTTTCGCGTAGCGCTAAGCAAGCTAGAGGCGGCATCGGGAGCAATCGACGAAAAGGAGGAAAACACAAACAGGCCCACGAAGATTATCACCATCAGGAAGGGCCAGAGCGTATCGGGATCATTTCGTTTCAGCCCGTAAATCCAAATTAAGTACGCAGAGAAAACCACTAGATTTACGGCGATCGTTAGGAGTCTATACAATAGGTCGACGTTTGCTTGAGGAGTTTGGCCAACCAAAGCTATTCCGATTGTCGACAGCGCACAAAGAGTCAAAAGGATGATCGGATGAATTGGAATTTTCTTCAGCTGTTCTCGCGTAACGGGAGACGAACCGCTTTCAGCGGTTGCAGTCTTCTCGATGGCCCAAAGCAGGCAGAATGCTGCCGCCAACGGCAATGCGGACGATACAAACGCAACGGCGTCTGCCGGCACCGAAGAGAAGATTACGGGAAATACCCCAACGAGCACTTCTCCGCCCGCGATCACCAACGCCGACTTGATCGGCTCAATCGAGCACAGCAGTCTTCCGAAAGCCAGCAAAAAAACGGAGCTTCCCACGCCTCGAAGGATGAGCGCCACAAGGGCCGATTGCTCGTTGCCATAAGCGGGAGAGAACAACAAAAACGACCCTACTGCCTGAAGCGACGCAGCGACGACGAGCACGGCAGATGCTTGTCGGGAGGTGTAAGAGCAAAAGCGTTCGATAGCCAACAGGAGCACCATCGCGAAAATCTGCACGACGACCTCGTCGAAGCCGTACTGAGCGCTGGACGTGGTAAATATCCCTGAAGAGGAGAACCAAGACGTCAGCTTGAAGAATGCGATAGAGAGGCAAGATAATAAAAACGTTCCAGACAACAGGAAAGTACTGCGTGGCTCTGCGTCTCGAAAAGGCATTCGGATTCCTTCGAAGAAAACTGATACCGTCAGATTATATCATTCGAGATCGGCCTTGAAGTAAATCCAGAATTTCTGGCACCCGACTCCGACGCATACAACATGTCGGGATGCGCGTAAGCATTACGATCGCTTGCGCGCATCCCGAAAATCTTACTTACTGAATGGACTTCACAGAGCGCGAGCGCACAGGTTACCGGCAAGCACGGCTTTCTGAATATTGTAGGGCTCTGCGCAATCGCCCACGGCATGGACCTCGATTCCTGCTGCCTCCAGCTCATCTGCCAGCGACAAGTTGGGAATCATGTCGTGAAACTCCACGACGCTATCACATGGAATCGTCTTTTCCAACCCAGCATCGGTAGTGATCGTCACGCCCGCGTCGTCAACGCTCTCGACAACAGATTCGTTCCAGATCTTCACACCTTCCGCATAGAGGTAGGGAAGCATATAGGTTCGGAACCAACCGGATTGCCCTTTGTCAACAGCTTCGACGCCGTTTGGATTGACAATCGTGACGGTTTTTCCTTGGGCCAAGAGAAAAGCGGTGAAGTCAACTGCCTGCACGCTGGCTCCAAGCACGACTACTCGCTCCCCTAGCGCAGTGGGGCTGAATGCCTCTTTCGGCGAAAACACGTTGGCTCCCGAAAATCTGCTTTCGCGAGCACCGCCAACTGCGACCACTACGGCATCCGGTGCCTGTTCTTTCACGAAAGCAGCATCCACCTTTTTGCTGAGCTGTACGTCGACACCGTTGCTTTCAAGTTGGGCGGTGATGTAGGCAATGTAGTCGTCGAAGCGTTCGTGGTTGCCTTTTACACCTCTGGCGAAATGGAGAAGGCCTCCGAGTTTTGTTTCCGAGTCGTATATGGTTACGCTGTGTCCTCGCTCCGCAGCTACTCGGGCGGCCTCCATGCCCGCAGGACCTGCGCCAATGACCATGATATTTCGCTTCGTGGCAACAGGACTGGGAGTCATTCCCTCCGGCATCGTTTCGGTGAGCGAATTGAAAGACGATGCGTTCATTCGACAGCTGGAAGGAACTGCCCGGTTGGTTCCGATGCTGTCGTGGCAGTGCATGCACTTCATGCACGGCCTGACATCTTCCCGGCGACCTTCTTGCATCTTTTTGACCAAGCCGGGATCGCAGTTCAAGGGACGGTTCATGAATGCTAGGTCGATCTGCCCCTGCTTCAGCGCTTCGTTCAGATAGTCGGGTCCCATACGCAGGTCCATGCATGCCGCGCACCCAACGGGTACGTCCACCGCCTCTTTGATAGCCGCGACCAACGGAAGGAAGGAAGCAAATCCCGAACGACTGCCATCCACAAGACCCCCGAAGTGGGAGCTGTAATTAAACGTGGTACCGAAACCGGTAAGGCCATCGGCCTTTGGAGCGATATGCTGCACGTCGGGGGCCCATATGTTCATCTCTTGCGCCTTCGCCCCCACACGAACCTGAATCCAGTCGGCACCAGCAGCAACAAGGGCTTTTGCGATCTCTTTCGCCTCTTCGTTTGATATGAACTGCGCATCGTCACCCAAGGAGGCATCGTTTTCTTCGATGCCGTTGATCAGAGCTCCCACGGGGAAGTCGTCGCCATTGACTTCCTTTACCTTTTCGATCATACGACAGAAAAGGCGAGTACGATTTTCGATGCTCTGAGGGCCATACTCGTCTTCGCGCTTATTGATCCTGCGTGTCAAAAAGCCGTTCAGGCCGTCCGCGCTAGCACCCTTGATTTCTATGCAGTCGAACCCTGCCGTTTTGCCACGCTCGGCCGAAATACCGACGCTTTCGATAAATTGGTCGAGCTCCTCAATCGGAGTATCGTTTATCACGGAGTCCGGAACGGTCGGAGCAGCACCCCCAAAGCACATTTGGAATCCAATTTTACTGTCAGCATTGTGGACGGCCTCTACGAGGGGCGAGACCAAACCGAGAGCTTCATCGACGGTTCCTTTGATTTTATCGAGCGATTCCGGGAGGATTCCGGTATTCGATAAGGCACCTCCCGCGAGGATGATCAGAGGTACGCCATTTTCTGCCATCGAGCCGTACAATTCAGTAGAAACGGTTATCTTGTCGTTATTGCTGTCGGCCCACGGGGAGCTACCAGCAGATTTGATGATGCGGTTCGGCAGCTCCATCGTTCCCAACTTAATCGGAGAGAACACTTCTTCGCAGTCTCCCTCAAAAGTATCGAACCCGTCATTTTGCGGGTTGGGCTCTTGCGCTGCTGCGACGTCCGCCATACCAAGCGCCTGGAGCATGCAAGCATCTACGCCGTCATTAATGGCTGAACTGCAGAATGTAGCACCAGTAACAGCGTCGACTTCGCTTGTTTTCCCGTTCTCGACAATAGCGGCACAATAATCGTCGATCGCCGAAGCATAGACTGGAAAATAATCCATCTCCGAGGAACTGAGTACTTGATACGATACTTTAGTGAGACTCGCCTCATCGAAAGTGCAGGTTATCTCTACAGTTGCATAAGGCGTTTTCTGTTTACTGGCATAGGTTCCCTTCTCGTAAAGCGCGCTTCCATGAGCAGCTTCGCTTGAGCAACCTACAAGCGAGATCGAAGTAGCTGAAGCCAGGCCCAAAGCAGTCAGGGCCATACCTTCAACAAAGCCCCTACGCGAAAACTTAGCTCGTCCTTCCGTTTCGCTCGATTGCCCCGTGACGTTGTTTTCCATTCCTCTCCCTTTCTTTCGGTCGGTGTTCGTTTCGCATGTGAACGAGAGAAAAACTAAAGAATGGACTCAGGACAGGCAATCGCATTCAGCGGGTGAAAGTGGTTTCTCCGGTTCACATCATTGATGTGAACCGGAGAAACGAGGAGATGAGAAGCTATTTACGGATACATTGGAGATGCAAGAAAACGTTCTTTCGAAGATCACGTAAACGCATCTTGCACAGTTCGACGCATACGCCCGCTCGCCCCTATGCCCGGATGACGGTTCCCGTCTCGCCCTTGAGGCCCTTGGCGGCGCACTCGAGGGACGTGATGAGCGCGCGGCCCTCGGGATGGGCCTCCACGAACTCGATGCAGGCCTCGACCTTCGGCAGCATCGAGCCGGGGGCGAACTGGCCCTCGGCGATGTACTTCCTCGCCTCGGCCACCGTCATGGAGTCGATCTCCTCCTTCTCGGGCGTGTTGAAGTTGATGGCCACCTTCTCGACCGCCGTGAGGATCACGAGCATGTCGGCGCGGAAGTCCGCGGCGAGCTTGGCGCTCGAGCGGTCCTTGTCGATGACCGCCGGCACGCCGCGGTAGGAGTCGTCCCGCTCGATCACGGGGACCCCGCCGCCGCCCGTGGACACGACGATGTAGCCGTCGTCCATGAGGTCCTTGATGGCGTCGAACTCGACGATGCGCTGGGGCTTCGGCGAGGGGACCACCTGGCGCCAGCCGCGCCCGGAGTCCTCCCTGTAGGTGTAGCCGGTCTCCTCGGCGCGCCTCTTGGCCTCCTCCTCGGTGAGGAAGGCGCCCACGGGCTTGGTGGGGTTGTCGAACGCCGGGTCCTCGGGGTAGACGACCGTCTGCGTGACGACGCAGGCCGTCGAGCGCATGATGCCGCGGCGCTTCATCTCGTTGAGGATCGCCTGGGAGAGCTGGTAGCCGATGTAGCCCTGGCTCATGGCGCCGCACTCGGGGAAGGGCATGGCGGGCGTCTTGCCGTCGTGGGTCGACGCGTAGTCGAACGCGTTGTTGATCATGCCGACCTGCGGGCCGTTGCCGTGGGAGACCACGACGTTGATGCCCTCGGCGACCATGTCCACGATGTGCTCCGCGGTGTTCTTCACGAGCTCGAGCTGCTCCTGCGGGGAGTCGCCCAGGGCGTTTCCGCCCAGCGCGATGACCACGGACTTGCCTTCGCCTTTTTTGTATGGCATGGAAATTCCTTTCTCAAAATCAAGAACGCTGGATCGGATCATGACCATCCAGCGTTCTTTCGGATACTGTTCGCCGGTATGGGCAACTGGATTCTACGGTTCAGGTACCAGTTCGCCTTCCGCGACCGTTTCGGCCGGTTCAGCCGCATGGAGCAGCTTCTTGCCGCTGATGCCAGCACCGATAACAGCCGCCATAATGACCACAACGGTGACGATGCAGAAGATGAACACCGCTTCGAAGGATCCGGTACCCTCGTACAGCGAGGCGATGATGAAACCGCCTACGGAGCCGGCTGCGAACCCGAAGATGGTAATGTACGCAAAAATCTTGCCGTAGTCCTTGGTGCCGAACACGGTGGAGGCGACCGAAGCGATACCTACGCCCAGCAGCACGTACAGGGTGTCGCCCAAGCCGGCACCCAGATAGGCGATGATCTCGTTGCCGGCGCTCACCATGAGGATGAGCATCGAGAGGATGCCGACGCATGACCAGGCCACAAACGCTTTGATGGCGCCGAACCTATCGATGGTCATACCGATAACGGGGTTCAGAACTATATCGAATATGAGAGCGACGGAAATCATAATGGCGCCGACGGCAGGAGCGAATCCCACGCTTTCTGCATACATGGGGAAATAGGCGTTGATGACCGAAACGATCTGGGTGAGCGCTAAGGCCAGCGCAACCAGCACGAAGGCGAGCGAGCGCACGGCGCGCCTGGCTGATACGCCGGATTCCGCAACCTCCTCGACAGAAGCATTCGGGTTGTAGCCGTAGGGCTTCATGCCCTTCTTCTCCGGGCTGTAGGAAACCAGGAACAGAGCAGCGGGAACCGCAAGCACAGCGCCGACGATGGCGAAAACGAGCAGGCTCATGCGCCAGTCCATCATCTCCATGAGAGAGACGGTAATGGGGCTCATGATGGCCGAAGCTACACTGGCAAGCGCCCAGGCGAGGCCGATCGCAAAGCCGGTCTTTTTAGAGAACCAGTTCGTGAGAACGGTAGAAACGAACACGATGCTGGTGAAAGCCATACCCACGCCGATGAGCCAGCCGCCGATCCACCACCATACCACGCTCTGGCTGAACGATAGAACGGCGACCACAATCGACTGCAACGCAGCGAAGACAGCGATGCCGATAGGGGGAATCTTCGGTAGCCAGTTGCCCACAAAGGGAAGGCCGCAGGCGATACCGATGTAGACCAAGGTGGAGTACAGGGAGATGTTAGAGTAATCCGACCCGAGCGCAGCGGCTGCGGGGACGAAGAAGTTGCCGATGACAACGGTGTAGAACGTCACCGAGCCGGAGATGAGCATGCCGCAGCCCAATACGGTGAGCCAAGCGCGCCTGTTGTTTTTCTTGATGTCCATGGAAGGATCCTTTCGAAAGGGGGCCCGCTTTCGGTCGGAAAGAGGGCCCCTTGCATCTCTGCAAACGAGCAGAGCTAGATGCCCATCGTCGCCGCGAGCACGGCTTTGATGGTGTGCTGGCGGTTGCCGGCCTCGCGGAAAATCTCCGCCGCATGCTTCTCGAACAGCTCGTCGGAAATCTCCATACCCTCGGTGATGATCTTCTTGGATTCCTCGTCCGGAGCCTCCGCGAGCAGCTGCTGACCCAGAGAATGGTCGGCGTTATGCAGCGAGGGCAGCATGTGCAGCACCACGCAGTTCGGATTGTCGACCACTTCCATGAGTTCGCTTGTAAGACGGTACGGGATGAGATCCTTCGCATACGACATCCAGGCATTGTAGCCATGGTCGTCGCCGGTGTTGGAGGTGGTGTACTCCCATTCTTCGGTGGTCACGATATCCATGCCCTTGAGCAGGTTCACGTCGTCGGAAACGACCAGTTTGTTCTCGGGCGCCCACTTGGCGAACAATCCCTCGAGCTCCTCGACGTACTCGGGCAGCATCTTATGGTCGTACAGATTGGGGCCGATGGCGTAGCAGTCCATGCCCAGAAGCGCGCACATGCGACCGTACCACAGGGGGGAGATCGCGCAAGCGCCGGTGTAGGCCAGCTTCTTTCCCTTGCAAGAGCCCGCACCGCCCCAGAGCTCTTCGAGCGTCATGGCATCCGCCAGCATCTGGGTGGGATGGTCTTCGGTGGTCAGAGCGTTGATGACCGGGATGGTTGCGTACTCGGCGATCTGGTACATGAATTTCTCGGGGCCCTGGGAACGCCACACGATGGCGTCGTACATCTCGTTGAACACGCGAATGGTATCCTTGACGGTCTCCTGCACGCCCACGTGGGAATTCGACAGATAGGTGAAGCCGAGGCCCAAATCGTGGCAGGAAGTCTCGAAGGCGCAGCGCGTGCGGGTGCTGCCCCATTCGAACTGGGCGATGACGTCTTTGTTCACGAAGCGGCGCTGATCGATGCCTGCGCGTTTTTCCGCCTTCAGCTCATGAGCCAGATCCAACAGATAGCGGAACTGCTCGGGAGTGTAGTCGCGCAGATTGATGAAGTCTTTTCCGAGTATAGGGTTTCCCATGATGAGATCCTTTCTTGAAGCGGTTGATTGGGTAAAACGCACAAGGGACGAGCGGCGAAGCGCCTCTGTTTACCGGGACGAACGCACTCCGCCTTCCGAAAGCAGAACGAGCTATTCCGCCTTGGGAACGAAGACGTTTTTCGTCCAGCAGTGGATGCCGCCACCAGCCATGTTGAGGGCCAGCGAATCGAGCATGACCACCTTGCGGTCGGGGAAGGCCGCCTGCAGCGCGGCTTCCGCCTGCTGGTCCTTCTCGCGAATGGCCTCGTCCATGCCCTCTTGCCAGTAGCGCTGGCCCAACACGATGCCGTTGCATACGAGGAAGTTGCAATAGCTGGTAGCGCCGAACAGGTGCAACTCGTCCTCAGGCCAAGGGGTGCCGTCCATGAAGGCGTCGCCCACCAGCTCATGGTAGTAGTCGTACAGGTCGTCGCCGGGGCGTTGCACGTACTGGATGTGAGCGGATGCCGGGATGCGCAGGATCTTGTAGGGATTGCCATCGACGTCGGTGGCCTTGGAAACCACCTCGTAGGCGGCATCGAGACGACGCTTGTTCTCGGCGGAGATGGCGTTTTCAGCCGCTTCCTCTTCGGTCACCTCGGCCAAAAGTATGGTATCGCGAGCTACGAAGCGACACATCTCGTCGGTATGAGCGGCGAAGCTGGCACCCACGATAGGGGTTCCGTCTTCCATGTAGTCGAGCGGAGCCATGCGGAAATCGTCGTCATCGTAAAGAGGCTGGGGCAGCCAGATGATCTTTTCCACGTTCCAGATGCGCTTGAACTCTTCTTCCACCTGATCGCGAGTAAAACCGGGATTGCGCTTGCGCACCTCGGTATCTTCGATGCACATCAGCACGCCGGCACCGTCGAACTCGCGGTCGCCGCCCTCGGAGACCATATCGGAGCTGATGATATCGTAGCAGCCCAGACCGACGGCGGAGTGCACGCCGATCTTACGGGAGAGGTCGCGCAATCCTTCGTTTTTCTCGTAACGCCCGTAGAAGCTCCAGCTCGGGTTTACCACCAACGCGTGTCCCTGGTCGTCCACCATGACGTTGGGGCCGTTATCGCGAAAATAGAAGGAATTGGGATCTTCGGGATACTGGGTGAAGTCGATCTTCTCGATATCCACTCCTGCAAAGGAAAGGGTTTCCTTGCAGTTCTGCTCCAAACCCTCAACCATAGGACAGCAGTTGACGTGCACTTGCACATCACCGTATTCGATAAGGTTGCGGACCACCTCGGTCACCGGCTTCAAGGCATCGAACCCTTTGATGGGTTCGCCGTAAGGAAGCCATTCCACGAAGACATCGGTTTGCGGCTCGAATTCGCCCGGATATCTAAATGCACTAGCCATGTTTCCTCCTACGTATGTAAAGGACGGCGTCCTTCTTTTCAGACGCCCATTGCCGCGAACTCTATGCCGTGCGAGTCCGTTTGCGAAGATAGAACCGGGTTGATTTTCCCGCTGACGAAATATCAACCGGAATAAACCCGTATGTTATTGCCCAAGATCGGCCATAAGTACTAGAATGAGCGATCGCATTTATGCAGGCTCGCTCTTCTTGCGTAGAACCGCAGCGCTAGAACAGCGCTCAACAGAAAATGGAGCACGTATGGCCGCCGCAACATACTCCATCGCTATCTGCCTTGTCGCTGCTTGCATCGCGTCGTCCTTCGTGGCAATCTCCGCCTACATCGCTTCACGCAAGAAAACCTTGGCATATTTGGGGACCTTTTCTGCCATATACGGGGTGGAGCAGGCGCTTATCCTCTACAACGAGTACCTGACCCAAAACCTTCCCTTCAATGCGGAATGGGGTGCCATGGAGGACCCGTTTTCCCATATCGTGTTCGGGGCGGCGCTTTGCCAGTCTTTGTGGCTGGTAATACTCGATTTCACCAACGAGAATCGCTGGCAGTGGAAATACGGTCCCGTCCTCGGGTTTACCGCCATCTCGCTTTTGTTCTATGCGGCACCGGGCATCGATGACGCCATGCGCAAATGGGCCCTCTACAGCCTGCGGCAGTTTTTCCTTCTCGGAGGCAGCATCTTTTTCTGGCTGCGCTATCTAACCGTCGATTCTGCGCCGGAAAAAATCCGGTATCGCCGCAAAGCCCCTTACGTCCTCGTGTTCACCGTATTGGTGGTTTTGATCTTCTTGGAGGATGCGGTGGTTATGCTGCTCGTCAAAGAACCCGACCTCCACAACATCTTCTTGACGGAGTTTCTCTATCGGCGCAACATTTTCGAGATCGCGCTCTGCCTGTGCGCGATCGGCTATGCTATTCGCAGCGCTCTGCGGATGCTGGAATTGAAGCGCAACGATGCGTATGCAACAGCCGATCAGCATCGAACGCGTGAGGCTTCCTCGTACTTTTCGCATCGTTACGGGCTTTCTTCTCGCGAGGAGGAGATTCTCGTTCTTGTGCTAGACGGCATGGACAACCAGCGCATCGCTTCTCATCTTCAGGTTTCGGTGGGCACGATAAAAACCCATACCCATCATATATTCGAGAAGACCGGCACGGCGAACCGGGGCCAGCTGATCGAGAAGTTCTGGTCGGAATCTTAGCGGATGGAAGGCGGGAGCCGGGCCGATAGCCAAAGCCGCAGCCATCGAGATTCACCGCCGTCAGATAGAACGGCACGAAGGCGCGGACACTATACGGGACGAGGGATTGCTCGAAGCTTCACTCACCCAATCGTGGCAGGGCTTCGGCGATATCGGCTACGATGATCCGCTCGCCTTCATCGGGACAGATAAACCGTCCGACACATAACGGTTGACGGGCTTGCTAAATTCCCCTATTATCAACGGTGCCTTTGAACAGGCCTTGTCCGCAACGATTGGTAAAACCCAGCACGTGCGGCTTTTTTATTGCTTAAAGGAAAGGAAGTTACTTGAAGGTTCGAAAACCGAAACCTCACAGTAATTAGCCTTCGACTTCCCTTGTCGGCAGTCGAAGGACGACTGCGACAAAAACATCGGTACGCGACACATCCTATAAACGCACAGTTTGACCTGCGCGTTTTTCCATGGTTACGATGCGACGGATACCGATGCCGAAACGGTAAGGGAAAAGCATGCTCTATTTGTCACAAATGCTCGGCCGCCCTGTGGTCGACTCAACCGGCGAGAAAATCGGCACCATCGCCGATCTCGCCATCTCAACCGGCGAGGTATTCCCCCGCATCACCAGCCTAGCCTTCTTAGGTCCCGGCAAGACGCCGTTCATGATCTCGTGGCGCAAGTACGTCGAGGAGTTCGACGAGGACGGCATCACGCTCGGCGTCGAAAGCCACAACATCCGCTTCAGCTACCTGCAGCCCGACGAGATCCTACTCGCCCGCGACCTGCTGAACCGCCAGATCGTCGACACGCAGGGCATGAAGGTCGTTCGGGTCAACGATCTCAAGCTCTCCGAATCGGGATCGCAGCTGCGCCTGCTGGGTGCCGAGGTGGGTTTCCGCGGCATCCTTCGAGGGCTCGCCCCCTGGCTCGAGCGTGCGGTCGTCGCCGTGTCCAAGGTGTTCGGGAAAAAAATCGACGAGCAGATCATCGCTTGGAACTACATGGATCTCTTGGACCGCGACCTCTCCGAGGTGCAGCTTTCCGTCACGCACAAGCGCCTTGACGAGTTGCACCCCGCAGACGTTGCCGACATCCTCGAGCAGCTCGATCCGCAACAGCGCGCGAACGTCTTCCAACACCTCGACGACGCGCAGGCAACCGAGGCCATCTCCGAGATGGAAGACGAATACCAGGCCGATTTCATCGAAGACCTCGACGAAGCCCGCGCGGCGGGCCTGCTCGGCCAGATGGATCCGGACGATGCAGCCGATATCGTACGCGACCTTCCCTATGAAAAAGCCGAAGCGCTCTTGCGCCTCATGGGCGTCGAAGACGCAACCGAGATACGCAGGCTCTTAGGCTACAAGGACGGCACCGCAGGCGGCATGATGACCACCCAGTACGTGGCCGTTCCCGAAACCTATACGGTCGGCGAAACCATCGAGGTCCTGCGCGAGCTCGACGAGGACCACCCCACCGTCCACTACGTCTACGTGCTCGACGATTACGAGAAGCTCGTCGGCGTGCTTTCGCTGCGCACGCTCGTGCTCACCGACGATAGAACGCTCATCAAGGATGTCGCCTACGAAGACATTATCAGCGTGCCGCCCGACGAAACCGAAGAAGACGTTGCAGCCGACATCTTCAAATACGACATTCCCGCCATGCCGGTTGTCGACGAGCACGGCAGCCTGCTCGGCATCGTCACGGTCGACGACGCCTGGGATGCCATCGAAGAGGACGTCAGCGGAGACAAGGCGAAGAAGCTCGGCCTCAAGATTGCGGGCGTCGCGCTCGTCGCAGTGCTCGTATTGGCCCTGTACACCCTGGTCCTGTTCCAGATCATCGGATACGATTGGAGCTAGACCATGACGCCCAAGAACCGTTCCGATAAGACGACGCGGGAATGGGGCATCTTCCGTATGGGAAGAATCGATTCCCCGAAGGCTCAGACCGACGCGCCCCTCGCAGCAACCGACGACGCCAACGCAACCGAACACGCTGGGAAAAAGCCGAGCAAGCTCTGGCTTCTGCTTGCGGCGATGGGTCCCGGCATCATCACCGCCATGGCCGGCAACGACGCTGGCGGCATCTCAACGTACTCGACCGTCGGAGCGAAGTTCGGCTTCGCAACGCTGTGGGTCATCCCCGTCATGTGCGTGCTGCTTGCCGTCGTGCAGATGACCGCCGCCCGCATGGGCGCCGTCACCGGCAAAGGGTTCGCCGCGCTCATCCGCGAGCGATTCGGTATCCGGCTTACGGCACTCGCCATGCTCGCACTGCTCATCGGCAACGTGGCCACCACGTTCTCCGAATTCGCCGGCATCGCCAGCGGCATGGAGATGTTCGGCGTGTCGAAGTTCATCTCGGTGCCCATAGCCGCCATCGCCGTATGGCTGCTTGTGGTAGGCGGCAGCTACAAGCGCGTCGAAAAGGTGTTCCTCATTCTCTCGCTCGTGTTCGTCACCTACATCATCGCGGCGTTCATGGCAAAGCCGAACTGGGATGAAGCTCTGCTTTCGACGGTGGTGCCCCATGTGGTGAACGATACGAGTTTCATATCGCTCGTCATCGCGATGATCGGCACGACCATCGCTCCCTGGATGATGTTCTTCTCGCAGAGCAACGTGGTAGAAAAGGGCGTGGGCGTGAAGGATTTCTTCTCGCAGAAAGTCGATGTGATATCGGGCACCGTGGCCGCCTGCCTCGTGGCCTGGTTCATCATCGTGACCACGGGCGCAACGCTCTTTCCCGAGGGAATCGAGATCACAAGCGCTGCCGACGCGGCCCACGCGCTCGCGCCGTTCGCGGGGCAGTACGCCGAGGCGCTCTTCGCCATCGGGCTCATCGCGGCATCGTTTCTCGCCGCATGCGTGCTGCCGCTTACAACCTCGTTCGTCATCTGCGAGGCATTCGGCTGGGAGGCCGGGGTGAGCTTCAAGTGGAAGGAAGCGCCGCTGTTCAAGGGCATCCTCACGTTCGTCATCATCTTCTCGGCCGCCGTCGTCATCATCCCGAACATCGATCTTCTGGGCGTCATGCTCACGGCGCAGTTCGTCAACGGCATCATCCTGCCGGTGCTGCTCGTGTTCATGGCGATTATCGCCGCCGACAAGCGTGTCATGGGCGCCTACAAGAGCAAGCCCGTCACCCGCATCCTCATCTGGGCGACGGTGGCCATCGTGACCGTGCTTACCGTGGCGCTCCTCGTCATGCAGGTGCTCGGCATCGGGGACGTGGCGGTGTAAGGGCGGCAATACGCCGCGCCCCTGCGGCAGCCACGCTGAACGAGCAGACCGTCCGCCTCGATGCGCACAGATTGTCGGCCCAAAAACACGGTTTCGCGGCGAAAACCGTGTTTTTGGGCCGACAATGTTTATTGTGCGCTCGATTCCGTCTGACAGCGGGAAAAAGCAGGCGCATGAGACAATGCGATGAGACCGTGTGGGCTTAGATGGCGGTGATGCGCAGGTGAAAACCAATGACACCGAATTGATTCGGCTTTTTCAACAGGCCGAACATGGGAGAATGTGCCTGACTCCCCCTAACCAGCGCCTTCGCGAAGCGCTTCGACGCCGAGTCGAACGCGAGGAAGTCATCCGGCCGGCACGGGGCATGTACGCACGCGCCCCGTACTGGAACGCGCTTACGAGACCCCAGCAAACTCTCTGCATCTTGCGTACGCTGCAGAGCCAGCATCCTACCTGGACGTTCTGCCACGAATCGGCCGCCGTAGTATTCGGTTTGCCGGTTTCGTACAGAAGACTGGACTCTGTCTGCGTCGCAACATCGCGAGCGAACCGCAATCCCCGATCGGGGAGCATCCGTTGGCATATCGTCGAAGGCGACGAACCGGTCACGGTACAGGGCCTTCGCGTGACATCGCTGCAAAGAACTGCTTTCGACTGCATGCGAACCGTCGATTTCGGGCAAGCGCTCGCCATCGCGGACGGCGCACTGCGCGTAAGCGGATGTTCGGCGAGTTCGTTCATCTCACATTTCAGGCGAATCGGCGGCAGCCACACGGGGAAGGCTCATGCCATGAGAACGATGCGCTATGCTGATGCCCTCAGCGAAAGCGGTGGCGAATCCATTGCACGCGCAGCGATGATCCAACAGGGATTCGCACTTCCCGAGCTTCAGGTCGCGTTCCCTCAGCCTTTGCACCGGGGACGCACCTACCGCGTCGATTTTCTTTGGACCCGGCTGGACGGAAGCAAGGTCATCGGCGAGTTCGACGGCATGCAGAAGTACGAAGATGAGACGATGCTCAAAGGGCGCTCCATGCTGCGCTCGCTCGTCGATGAACGGCATCGGGAAGCACAACTCACCTTGTACGGAATGCCAATTGTACGGCTCTCGTACAACGACGTGGTTCACGCGAACCGTTTCACAAAGCTGTTGAGGCAATACGGCATTCCACAAAGCGACGAAGTCGCTCGATTTGTGCGGCGTGCAGCCCGATCCCGATCGACGGCAGCGCAGATATTCACTGTATGCAATCTGGCCGACTGAACGCTTCCCTGCCGTCCGATTGCACGGGTGATTAATGACGAGGGTCCCCCGATCCCGCAAGATCGAGGGACCCCATGCAGAGCCGAACAATGAAAACTCACCAACGCCCCTGCAACTACCTCATGTCGCGCCTGCGCTTCTTGTGCGCGGCCGCAGCGCCCAGGGCAAGAGCAAGCGCCGCGATCGCGCCGACGAGCACCACCGTCACAACAAGCGGATCACCCGTGCGCACGATGTTCGAGATCAGGCCGATACCCGCAGGCGTTTGCGGCGCGATGCGAACATCGACGGTGTTCGAGCGGTACTCGGCCTCGATACCGTTCGCACCCGCAGCAGATACGAGCGCGGTGTTCGAAATGATCGAACCGCCCGGGGCCGAAGTGTCCACCCTGACCTTGAAGCTATACACGGTTTCGCCGACGGCCGTGGGATCGATGGTCCATACGATCGCATGCCGTGCCTCATCGTAGGTGCCGCCCTCGGTGGCTGAGCCGTTCACGTACGACACGGAGGCCGGCAGCGGGTCGACGAGCGTCGCGCTCGTGAACGCCAGCGGGTCGGACAGGTCAACCTTGAGCGTGTACTCGAGTTCCTGACCCGGCTTCACCTCTTCGCCTTCTTCCACGTTTACCGTCTTCTCAACGCCCATCCACATCGCATGAAGCGTCACATCGCCGTGCATGGCAATCGTATCGCCCGGCTTGAAATGGGTGCCGGTGCCGTCGGGCTCGGTGTTCCACCCAACAAAGTGCGATTTCTCCTTGGCGAGCGGCGAGCCGTCGCCGAGCAGCGCACGCGTCATGGTGTCGGGCGTGCCGACGTTGTCGAGCACGGTGGCGACCTCGTCGTCGTCGTAGATGACCGCATCGACGGGAGCCGAGCCCGTATCGGCCGCACCTTCACGGTAGATCACCCGATACTCGTTGATGGTCACCTCGTCTTCGACGGTGTTCGATTCGTAGGCCCCGCTTGCCACCGTAACCTCGGCGGTGTTCTCAACGAGCGCACCCGTTTGCGCATCCGCATCGACGATCACCTCGAAGGTGAGCGTGATGGTTCCGGGACCGCTGGGATTGAGCGTCCAGACAACCTCGTCGCCAACCAGCTGGCCTCCCATGTTCGCGCTGCTTCCCTCATAGGACGTCCCCGCAGGCACCGCATCGGACACAGTGATCGCCTGGGCATCGGGAACGGCAACCTCGATGGTGTAGCGCAGCTTCTCATTCGGCTTAAGCGGCGCCGTCGGCTCGTCTTCCGCCGAGCTTTTCTCTATACCGAGCCATTGGGCGTAGAGGTCGAGCCCGCCCTCGGGTACAGCCGCCGCATCGCCCGCGTCGTAGTGCGCGCCCGTACCGTCCGCTTGGGTGTTCCATCCGGCGAAGTGCATGCCGTCGGCAACGAGCGCGGGAGCGCCTTTGTTGTCGAGCACCGTGGCGTCCGCGTCGACGAGGTAGTAGCCCTCGTCGACAGGCGCGGTGCCGCCCGTAGCACCGTTTCCGTGGTAGGTTACCTGCGCGGTCAGGGCAGCGGTGTCGTTGGTTTCCGTGGAATCGTAGCTGCCCCACTCGTCTGCCGCGATGGAGGCCTTGTTCTTAACCGGCAGCTGCGTGGTCCCCGAGACGATGTCGGCATCGGCGGTGGCTGTGAAGCCCACCGTCACCACATCGCCCGCGCTCACGTTGCTGATGGTCCACACGATGGTCCGCGTGCCGTCGGTGTACACGGCCTGCGAACCGGCGCTGTCGTCGTCGTAGGTGAGTCCCGCAGGAACCACATCGGTGATCTTCAGATCGCCCGCAAGGCCCATCGGCACCGTTACCGCAATCGAGTAGGCAATCTGCTCACCGGGCTGCAGGTAGGTGTCATCCGCGTTTTCCTTCGCCGATGTTTTCACCGCCTGCGACCACATGGCATACAGGTCGAGATCCGCCGACAGGTTGAGCGTTGCTGCAGGCGCATAGTGCGTACCCGATCCGTCGGCCGCGGTGTTCCAGCCGACGAACGTCCAGCCGTCCTTCGCAAGCGATGCGCGCCCGAGCACAACCACCTGCTCGGTCGGAAGGTAATTGTTCGGATCGCTCGGCGCCGTGCCCTCATCGGAGCCGTTGCCGTGGTAGGTGACCGTGTACGACGTGCCCACAGGATCCTTCTTCAGGTTGGTCTGGTAGGTCGATCCGCCGTACGCGACGTCGGCTACGTTGGTAATCTCGTCTACGCTCTCGGCATCCTCGCCAAGCGTCACCGTGAACGAAACCGTGAGCTGCGTGTCCTTGGCAAGCGTGCCGATGGTCCAGGTGACCTTCTTATCGATCGCGTTGTAGGCTCCCTTAAGCCCCGCATCAGCCCCGTTGACAAGCAGGCTTCCCGCTTTGAACGAGGTCTCGGCCGGTACGAGATCGGAAATTACGAGATCGGTCGCATCTTCAGGCAGCGTGACTGCAATCGTGTAGGTGAGCTCTTCGCCGCGTTTGAGATCGGTATTGCCCGTATGCTCCTTGGCCGAGGTCTTACTGGCCACGAGCCACATAGCCCACAGCGTCATGTTATCGGTAGGCGTTATGTTCTCACCCGCCTTGTAATGGGTGCCGGTGCCGTCGGCTTTCGTGTTCCAGCCTGCGAACACCTTGCCGCTATAGGCGAGCGGTACGGTCTGATCGTTTGCTGCCGCCGCCGCAGAAGAGCCCATCACGACGGTCTGATCGTCGGGCACATCGCCTACGGCCCCGTTCGCCTCGTAATCGATCGTGAGCTTCTGAGCGTTCTTCAGCGCGAAGCCCGTCGCCGCAGAACCCGTTACCGAGGGGTTCCAGAGCGTATCGGCCACATCGGTGTTGTCGACCTTGGTCTCGACGAGCTCGTAGGCGATCGGATCGGTGTAGCCCGAAGCGCTTTCGTAGCCGCTCACGTGCCCCACCTGGATCGTCCACGATCCGTCGCCGTTCACCGTGACCGTACCGTCCGAACAGGTCGGGTTTCCGAGAGCGGGCACGTCCACCCACACGCTCTTAGTCGTCTGGTCGCCGTCCTCGTCGGTGTTGCGCAGTTCGAACTCGATGCGCGAACCCGCGCTTGCACCCGTGGGCATCACCCACGTCTTGGTCACGCCGACCGAAATCCAATCCTGCAGCTCGATCGTGTCGGCGAACACGAGCGACTGTTCCATCTTGAGGTTCGCGGGCACCGTGGCTCCGAGCTTGAAGTGCTCGCGTTCGGCGGCGACCGAGCCTGCATAGGTGCCAACGTCGAATTCTGCGATGGGGCGGGTGCGCTCGGCACGGTCGACGTTGACGAGCAGGGCACCCGTCCCCGACACGGCTCCGGGAAGCTCCTTCGTCACCTCGATGGCGCGGTCGGCCCATACGGGGGTTTCCGACGTACCCGTGTTAGCCGAGGCAAGATAGATCTCATGGCCTGCGAAGCTCGCATCGGTGATGCTGGCCAGTTCGAACTTCGCACCGTCGTGGTAAACGCCCGAGCCGCGCGCAGCCTCGTTGCCCGCAAGCGTCGCATCCTCGAATCGGACGGTCGCGCGGTTGGACACCGCTCCGCCGAACACCGTCGCTGATACGTTCTTGTTGTTCTGCAGCACCGCTCCCCCGTAGAGCTGGAGGTTGCCGCTGCCGCTCGTTACGATGAGCGGAGCCTCGGCGGATACGCCGTTCGCGGTTGCCTTCGGGCCGATATCAGAGCCTGCCACACGATTCTTGTGGCCGTCGATCACGAGATCGTCCACCGCGAGCACGCCGCCCGTCACTTCGATGAGGGTTCCCGTATGGCTTTCCTTATCGAAGCCGGGAAGGCTCGCGTAGGCGTCAGGCCGCGAGTAGCGCTCGATGGTGATGGAGTTGCCCGTGAGCACCGTTTCCTCGGGATCGCCCATGAGCCCCGCCGTGTACGAGGTCGAGGTGATGTACGCCGAAGCGTCCATGGTGACGGTGTTCACCACGTAGATCGTGCCGGCGTTCTCCTGCTCGGCAACCTTGTAGGCCTGCGAGAGCGTTTCGACTGCGTTCTCGGGATCGAATCCCGTGTTCGTGTTCAACCCGTTTACACCGTCGACGTACACGCCCGCAACGAACTGCAGCTCGAGCATGTTTTCGGCTCCGCTGCGGTTGCCAAGCGAGTACACGGCGCTCACCTGATCCTCAAGGCGGTACAGCTTCTTGTCGGTCGCACCGGGGTTCGTGCCGCTTGCGGGGTATTCTACAACCGGCCGACCTCGGTACACATCTTCGAGCGTGATGGAAAACGGCGTGCCGCCCGAATTCATGATGCCGCGCTCGCGCGCCGTAATGAACGCGCTGTTCTGCGGCGCGGACGTGCTGCCCGTGCCCGCGAGATAGATTTCGTCGGTGAGACCCAGGTAGCCGCCCGCCAACTCGAGCGTGCCGGCCTGATAGATCGAATCGCCGAATTCGGCCTGCGTGTTGGTGGTCGAAGCGTTCGTCAAGAGGGCGCTTCCGCCCTTCTCGACGCGCACCGCGCCGCCCTTGCCGCCTGATGCGACGTTGTCGTTGTTGACGACCGTCGTAAACGAACCGGCAAACGATCCGCCGTCCGCAACGGATATCACCGGATCCAGCGCGTCGACGCCGTCGGCAGCGAAGGGAGCGGTACCCGAGAAGGGTTCGCTGTGGCCGTCGAAGGGCATGCCCTGGCACTCGAAGGTTCCGGCCACGTTGAACAGCGTGCCGTAGTGCGTTGGCGCGGTGTAGCCGACAAGCGTGTTGTGCGCCGTCGGTTGGGCGTAGCGGCGGATGTACACTGTGCCTGCGGTTTCCACCTCATCGGATTTGCCTTTGTTGTACACCGACAGCTCGTCGGTCGCGTTGTTGGTCAGCGAGAAAGAATCGCCCGGCTGCACCGTCACCGTGTTGACCACGATGATGACGCCGCCGCCCGACCCGTCGGGGCTGAACGCCTCGGCGGCCTTGAGCAGCTCGTAAGCGTGCTCGAGCGTGTCGACCGCCGTGTCGGGCGTTTCGCCGTTGTTGCCGGGAAGCCCGTTCACGCCGTCGAGGTAGACGACGCCCTTCTGCTGGAGTTCGAGGATGTTGCCCGCAAGGTTGCGGTTGCCGAGCTTGAACAGCGCGGCCACGTCGGGTTCGAGCCCGAAGTAGGCCGCCTGCGCGGTTGTCGGCACAGAACCGCCCGGATACTCCACCACCTCGCGGTGGTTGTAGGGGTTCTCGAGCGCGATCGAAAGCTGGCCGGAGGGCACGTAGGCGTCTTCGACGTTCACGATCGAGCTGAAGCCCGCGCTGACATCCGACGTCTTGGTGCCGGTCAGATACACCGATCCGCTGATCGACGAAGTACCCGCCAGCATGGTGAGCGTGCCGTTCTGGTATATCGCCGCTCCCTTGCCCGCCTTGGTCTGCGCGATCGCAGCGGTGTCAGCGATCGTGGTTGCGCCCTCGTTGAAGATGGCGCCGCCCTTGCCGCCCGTGGTGTAGTACGTCCCGGATGCGGAACCGTCGGTGTTGTCGTTGAGCGAAAGCGCCGCGTTCACACCGAGCTTGAAAGAGGCGCCCAACTCGACCTTCACGAGCGAGCCGCCCGTGATCTCGTCGATGTCGCGGCGTCCGTCGATGGCGATATCGGTGAGCTCGAACGAGCCGCCCGACTCGACCGTAACCAGTTCGCCGAGGTAGGCCGGATACGCCGTACCAGTCAGCGAGAAGCCCGTATAGCGAATGATACGCGAGGTCATCTCGACAATACCGTCGCCATCGGTGTCGATGAGACCCTCGGAAAGCGTCCACGTCTCGCTGCCCGTCACGATCATGGGGCCGCTGACGAAGAACACGGTATGCGTCAGATCGTTACCAGCCGCAAGCTCCTTGGACTTCGCCTCGGCAAACGACTGGTACGGCGTTGCCGGCGTTGCGCCGTCGCGCTGCCCGGAAGGCACCGAGGTCGTGGAGTCCATGAAGATGTACGCCTTGAGCACAAGGTTCGGCGCCTGCTTCTCAAGCACGAAACCGGGAGCGCTCACCTCGAAGTAGCGGTAGTACGCCGTTGCCGTTCGGATGACGTCGCCATCGGGCACGACCACGGCATCGCCCTTCCTGAACGGACTTGACGACAGGCTGGTCGTTGTGGGAACGTCAACCTTGTACAGGCGGTCCTTCTGATAGATGCTGCCCGCAAGCGTGATGGCGTTGTCGCGCGTCGTGAGGAAGATGCGGTCTTCAACGGTCGTGCGACCGCCCTTGAGGGTGAAGTTCGGCGAATCGACATAGATTGCCGCGTTCTGCTTTGACGCTTCGGCGCCGGTAACAGTGCGATTGTTCTTGATCGTGCCGCCCGCAAGCGTGAAAGCGCCGTTCTTGTCAACGTACACCGCCGACCCCCAGGTGGCTGCATTGCCCTCGATGGTGCCGTCGGCCATGACGAAGGTGCCGTTGCCGACCATCACCGCGCCGCCGCGGAAGTAGCGCAGGTTGGTCGCCGTATCTTCGATGGAGCCGCCGTTCATGGTGAGCGTGACATTCGCCGCCGCAAGGTGGAAGCCCGCTCCGTACACCCAGGAATTGTTCGGCTGACCCTCGTTCTTTACCTCGTTGTTGCGAATGGTCGCGCCAGCTATGGTTGCATCGGTCGCCACCGTGTTCGACGCGGTAAGATACACCAGTCCGCCGTAGATTGAACCCGTGCCAACCTGCGAGACCACGTTGTCCTCGACAACGGTCGTGCCTGAAAGCGTGAAAGCAGACTGCGAAATGTAGAACAGCCCGCCCTGCACCTGGGAATCGGTGCTCAGGTGGTTGTCGCGAATGTGCGTGTCGTGGATCGTCAGGCTTCCCCCAGCCGACCGGAACAGGCCGCCCATCAGCGAGTATGATCTCGTCCCCTCAGAGATGATGCCGTGGATCGACGAGTCAGTCACGCTCATGGTTCCCTGGTTGGAGAACAACGGTGCCACACCCGTCACATGCACATCGGTCACCTCGACGTTACTCATCCTCAGCGTTCCGGCGTTGTTGATCACAAACGCGCTGCCGCCTGCAGAATTAGATGTTCTGATATCCCTGAAGCCACCCCCGTTCATGGTGACCGTTCCCGTGGCACCCACGCTGAGTGCACCGCCGTAGGACGAATGGGTCAGAGCGTTGGTGAACTCCACATTCGTGAGGTTCGCGACCCCAAGCCCGTCCACGGTCATGATCTGCTGCCGGGTATCCTGAACCGCCGGCCTGGCATCATCGAACGTCAGATTGGCCGCAACGAATGGCGTCGGCGTAGCGGTAACCGAGATCAGTATGCCTTTGTAGTTCTCTTCGCGCTTGATCAAGGGCTGCCACGTATCGCCCTTGTCGTTGGTGAACAATCCGCCTTCCGGAAGGCTCCAATCAAGATCGTTGATGCCCTTGGAGGCAAGGTACGGCTCGACCATGTAGTTGCAGATGTAGATATCGCCGCCCTTCTCACGGGTCTTCAATATCTCGAGCGCTCGCGCGAACGTGCGTACCGGGGTGCTCGGGCTTGCCCCGTTGTTCGCATCGTCGCCCTCGGCTGCCGCACCGTAACTGTTGTTGCCCGCGATATACACGTCGCGTCCCGGAATGACCACGATGTACGTCTCGTCGGCATCGGTTCCGTGCACGATGCCGTAATCCCTTGGGATGTTGTCGGTCGTCTGGTACAGGTCGTAATAGTCGGTCGCATCAGCCACGCCGCGCGCCGCATCGGGCCCGACAACGCGATGGCCGACGAACGCCTGGATGTAGGCGAGTTTGAACTTGCCCGCCGACAGCTCGTCGATCGGGGTGCCGAGCTCGTTGGTCAGCGTGATGATGTTGCCCTCGTACGCCAGATACGTCTCATCGTCGATCTCGGCGTTGGCATCGATGAACAGAGCGCCCTTCGTCCAGATGGACATGCCCTTCGTTATCGTGCCGCCTTGGTTGTTGCGCAGGATCGAGGTGCCCGGCCCCATGGAAAGCGTGGGTCCCTGATCGAGTCGGACGCCGTTTTGCCCGTTATCGGATATCGATGCCGAACCGGTCATGACGATATCATAGTCTGAGAGCCTCTCGGTCGTGTAATCGGTGATGTATATGCCGCTGTTCTTGTACCCGCTGATCGTCGCCTGATCGGTCAGCGTGATCGTGCCGGCGGTGTAGTAGGGGATGTCGCTTGCCCTCCTCACGTACACGC
This sequence comes from Raoultibacter timonensis, assembly GCF_900240215.1. Lineage (GTDB taxonomy): Bacteria > Actinomycetota > Coriobacteriia > Coriobacteriales > Eggerthellaceae > Raoultibacter > Raoultibacter timonensis. The sequence goes on from NZ_LT964679.1 coordinate 2,738,888, forward strand.
CCTGCGACTGCCCGTTCGAGAAGCGGGCGTTGTCGGAAAGCGTCAAATTCGTGCCCGAAGCATAATCCTCGTACGCAGGGCCGCTCATCGCGTTGTCGATGTAACTGTCCCCAGAAAACGTCACGTTTGCGGCAGGACCGCTCGCCGCTTCGCGCAGATCCATGAACACGCCTCGATCGCACGAGTCGATGCCGGCGTCGTCGGTAAACGTGACGGCGAGGTCGGTGTACGCGAGCGAGCCCGACCCGCCCGCATAGATGCCAAACTGAGAGAGATCGATCTTCGTCCGTCCGGAGAGATCTGCCGAAACGCCCTTGCTCGATCCGAATCGCAGGGCGCTGGAGAACCCGCTGATCGTCACGTCGTCTTTCGCCGTGAGCTTCGGTCCCGCAATCGCATCGGATCCGCCTGCGGCATGGTAGCCCACGCCCCGTTTCGCCGTGATCGATTCGATGCGCGCAAACCCCTGCAAGATCACCTCGGCATCGTTTGCCGCATAGATGCCCGTGCCGCCATCGACAATGATGGTCGGATGGGAAGCATCGGTATCGGACGACGTTCCCACAACGGCTTTCGCGCCGTCCAGCACCTCGATGCCGAGCGACCCTTTCGCCTCGATCACGCTTTCGTCTTCCATGACCACCGAGGTCTTCATGAGCGGCCCGTTCGAACCTGATACCGAAACGCCCGCCCGTCCGGCATAACCGAGGTTCGATGTCGTCTCGCAGGTGATACGCGCCTGATCAGCCAGACGCGCCGTCGATCCTGCGGTAAGGGTGATGGCATCGTTGCGGTGGCTGCTCAAAACGCTGTCGCCCTGCATGACGATCGACGACTGGCCTTTCATCCTGATGCCGTATTGGAAGTTGTTGGACACGACGCTGCCGCTGTCGAGCACGACCGATGCGCCCAAATCGATATCGATGATCGCATCGACGCCACCGGCGGTCGATGAGGTGACGTTGGGGTTCTCAGGGCTCACCGCCTCGGCCATGCCGTTGACCACGATGTTCTCGAGCGTCAGGCTTCCTGAGCCGCCAAGCGCGGTCACCATGGTTCCGTAGTAGCTCGCAAAGCGTTTGACCTGCGGGAACCATTCGGAATCGTACGCCTTGTGCTGCTGGGTGTACGCGGAGTCGTTCTGGTAGTCGAGCGACCACACCTGCGCGTCGATCACGCGAACCTCGCCGCATATGTAGATGAACGGCTCGAACGTCTGGGCGGCGGGAACGCTCGCCGCGTTGGCGTCGGCGATGCGCTCACGCAGAATCTGCTCGGCCCGCGCATAGGTTGCAACCGCATCGTCGGGACTCGTGCCCCCGTTGGTAACGTCGTTGCCGCCCATGCCGTCGACGTAGACGCCCTCGCCGACGAGAATGATGTTCTTGTTGAAGCCGCCCAATGTCGTCTTAGGAGGAATGGTGCCGCCCTCGAACGTCGCAACATAGGGCGAGGCGTCCTCGAGTTCGTAGGTCTGCCCCGCAACCGTCACCGATCCCACCGGCTCGACCACCGTCGATCCCACTTCGAACACCTCGGTGTTGACCGAGATGGGCAGACTCACCGAAGAGCCGGGTGCATCGAGCAAGAGCAGGCGGCTGAGCGCCGTGTTCAAGAAGAAGTTGTTGTTGTCGAGCGTGAGCTGGTTCGCATCGACGTACACCTTGCGCGCATGGTTCGCTGGGATGTCTACGAACACCCCGCCCGTCGTCGGCGCAGACGCCCCGAACCGCCCGCCGAGCAGATAGGCCTCGTCGGCAAAATACGCGTTGGAAGAAGCACCATCGGTGCACAGGTTGTCGGTTACGTCGCCCGATTTCATGGTGAAGGAGCCGCCCTGGAGCGAGATGCCGCCACCTTCCGAAACGGCCTCGTTGCGCGCCGTCGTCGTTGCGCCGTCCATGGTTACCGTTCCCGCCGCCACGTAGAGACCGCCGCCCGAACCGGTGGCTACGTTGTCGGTTATGGTGCAGTCGGTCAGCTTGAGAACGCCGCTGGCGGTGTGGATGCCCGCACCGAGGGGGGCACTACCCTTCTCGATTACGACACCCCCGAGGATAACGTCTCCCCGGGATTCGTACGTCGAAAGGTTTCCACCGTAGCGCGTTGCGATGTTTGAGGTGAACACGATGGAGCCCGGAGAAGAAGCAATGGCCTTGATGTTCGATCCGTGGATCGCGCCGCCGTATTCAGCTTTGTTGCTATCGAACGTTGCCGCCGTCAGATCCATGGTAACCGTCGAGCCGGTTCCGACGGCACCTGCGTAGGTTCCGGTGTTCGATTTGAAAGTCGCGCCTGTAATGCGCAAGCTCGCATCGTCGGTAGCATAGACAGCTCCGCCGTTGCGTCCGTAATTCGATTCGAATAACGCGCCTCCCGAAATGTCGACGGAGCTGTACCTGTACGCGGCAATGGCGCCGCCGAGACCGTACTCGCCGACCTGGTTGCTCTTCATGGTGCCGCCGGTCATGATGAATTTTGCATTCTCATGCAGGCTCACGGCTCCACCGCCACCCGAGCGCGAAGTAGCCTTGTTGGCCTCGAACGTGCCGCCCGACATGGTGACGGTGGATGCCCCTTTCGCATACAGTCCGCCACCATGGCTGGACGTCGACGAGGACGAACCCGAGGTGTTGTACGACTGGTTGCCCGTGATCAAAGCCGTGCCGCTGATCGCCACCGTCGCATCGCCCACGGATATGCCCGCTCCGTAATCGCCGGAAATCGGGGCGCCGCGGCTGTACTGGTAGTTGTTCAGAACCGCGCCGCCCGACATGGCAAACACGGTGTTTGCAGGCTGGTACGACACGCCCTTGATGCGCACGCCCTGCGAACGGTAGCCGATCTCGCCGCCGGTCATGGTGAACGTCGTCTTCTTGCCAGCTGCGCCCTGAACATCAACGCCGATACCCACAACGGCTGTCGAAGTCGTCTCGGAACCGAGTATGCGGGTGCCGTCGTTCATGTTGAACGTCGCGCCTGGCTGCACGAGCACCGTGCGGCTGTCCGCCGAAGGCGATGTGTCCATCTGGATCGTGATGTCGGATGTGGTGAGCGTCGCGCCCGCGGGAACGCGGATCATGTTCGAAGTCAGCGTTGCCGCCTGCGCGGATTCGTTGTGCTTGTGGTCGGGGTCTCTGCAGATCAACACCCTGGCATCGGGGAAGGTGGCCACAGGAAGCGACCAGGTTTCTGATCCGTCGATCGTCACGGTGTCGCAGATGTAGATGACACCGCGACCTTGCAGGTTCGTGTGCTCGAGCAGCTCCTTGGCACGGTCGAACGTCTTCACCGGGAAGCGGCAGTTGCCGCCGAAATTCTCGTCGTCGCCCTTGCCCGACAGGTAGATGGCTTCGTACTGGAAACTGCAGTACAGCTCGAGCTTCGTTATGTCGAACACGCCAGCAGGGTCGCCCGCCAAAGTCGGGCCCTCGTTGTCGTATACGAGCTGCCAGTTGTATGCGGTGTTGCCGCTGTTGAGCTGGAAGTACGGCTTGATATCGAGTCCCGGGACCGTCGTTTCGACCACGTTGAGGTACTGGTAGTTCAGGTTGTCGGCGATGCCCGAGTAGTACAGCGTGTACACGGTGCCGGGGTTCGGCGTGGCCGTGAGCTGCAAGGGGTTGTAGATGGCGCCTGTGCCCGCATCGCTTCGGCCCCAATCGTCGAGGTCGGTCTGGATCGCTCCTTCAACGCTGACGTTCTGGCCGATGTTGAGCTGACCGCCCGTGTTTTCGATGCCTCCGATGATGCGCATCGTACCCACCACCGGATCGCCGACGATCTTCACGTCCTTCAGGGTGAGCGTTGCCGCGCTCGATCCGTCGCCCTCGTCGGGCACGAGGAACAGCTCCTCGACCGTCTTGTCCCAGAACGTGAAGGTGACATCGTTGTTGAGCGTCGATTGGGGATCGATGCCGTCGATGGTCATGTTCTGCGGCGCAATGACCGTGCCGTTTGTGGCTGTCGATCCGAGCTGCACGGTGGTCATGACCACGACGGTCGCCCCCGTCGTAAGGCGGAAGAGCTCTTGGACGCGATCGTAGGTGAGCACCGGGTAATCGGCGCTTGCGCCTGTGTTCGTATCGTCGCCCGCAGCCGCGATGATGCGCTGATCGTCGGGGTCGCGGATCGGCACGTCGGAAGGGTTCCAGTAGATGAGCTTGTTGTCCGAAAGCGGGATGATGCCATCAGCGGCTGCCGCAGCGGCGAGGGCCGCTTCGTCATCGAGCCCGTCGGCTTCGACATCGCCTGCGCCTGCTCCCTCGCCGAGACCGTCGCCTGCGCCCTCGGGACCCTCGGCGCCTTCGCTTCCGCTTGCGCCGCCCGTGTCACCGTCGTCCGAACTGTTTCCGCTTTCGCCGTCAGACGAGCCTTCGGCAGAACTGCCAGCCGCTTCGTCGGTCGAGCCGGCCGTCGCTTCGCCCGATCCGCTCGATCCATTCGAGTCTCCCGCGGTTTGCGGGAGCGCAGCGAGCCCATTGCCCGATTGCGCACCCGAAGCGTCCGCAACAAGCGGGCCAGCGGCGTTCGCCAGAGGAACAATCGCGGATGCCTCGCCCGTCGACGTTGGAGCAGCGCTCCCGCTCGGTTCGGCTGACGCAAACGACGGCACCCCTAACGACGTTACTACGAGCAGGATCGACAGGGCCAGCGATACCGCTTTGCGCATTGCGGGCACCCCGCCTCCCTTTTCCCGCCGTTTCGCAGCCTGGATATGCTCGATGCCCCCGGAAGCTTTGCCCATCGGAATCTCCCTTCGAAAGATCGTCGCACGCCGAATCGCGATCAAGCCCCCAGAGCCTTCGTGGTCGACGCGGATCGGTCTGATCTATCGTTCACTTGATAGCGCAGTATCAATGTAATAACTTGCGTAAGTGGGGAAATTGTAGCTTCGTCGGTAGGATATTACAATACTTTCTCAGCGCAGCGGCAGTATTTGTATGGAAAAATTCATTAGTTGAACTGGTATAAGGAACTTATTATGAATTATCCTACCAAATAGAGGCGAAAATACGAGGTTTGGGTTCCTCGTTTTAAAACAGAGACTTTTCGTAAAAAACGAACAGATGTTTCACGTGAAACACTCTGCAGAAAAAGAAACCGACCCCGGATATTTCCGGGGTCGGCAATCGTTCGGTTCGCGGCGTTATTCACAGCCGCTCGCAGCCGCCGATCTGCCTGCGCAGTTCGCAGGTGCTGTTCGCTATGCCACCATCGCAGAAAGCCGTTTGCTTTCTTCAGAAAGCTTCTTCGACAGATACTCGACGCTGCAATGCGCTTCGCGCGCACAGTCGAGCAGAAGGTCGACCGTCAGGCTGTTGAGGTACGCGTTGAAGCTTTCCTGGATGAGCGCATAGGAGCGGCGCACCTTGCATGCCTTTTCGCTGTTCTCGCTCTTGCCCGACGAATCTTCCTCCGGGTAGAACTGGTTGCAATCAGCGGGATCGCGATCGCAGGTGTTTTGATCACCCGAGCACTCCTCTACTTTGATGGCATCTTCCATAGCGGCGATGACCTCGAGAAGCGTGATATCGGATGCGTCGCGCGCAAGAGCGTACCCACCGTGCTTGCCCGGCTTCGCCTCGATGAGGCCGGCGTTACGCAACAGCTGCGCAAGCTGGATGAGGTAATCTCGAGGTATCGACATTTCACGGGCGATCTCCTTCGAGGAACGTACGTCTTTTTCCGCCGCTAAATAGAGGATGGTGCGGATTCCGTAATCCGTAGAAGCCTTCAACTGCATCCTTTCCCCACTTTCTGTCGTTTCCGACTTAGGCCGTTGCGCACCGCCTCTTCCCGGGCGGGCACAGTTTCCGCGCTGAGCGCGGAAGAGCTTTCGTTTCGGTTGCACGACAACGCCAACTATAAGCGTTTCACTAATCGTTATCCTGAAATGAAGGAAGACGCCGCAGCGTCTTCTTCCTTCCATCCGAGACCCTCGATGCGGGTGCTTTCGGCACTGCCCTCCGGCCTGCGGTCTTGCCAACGATCAACAACCTTTTTCCTTACCGTATCGCAGTCTACACGGAATGTAAGTTCTTCCGCAAGCAATTTCCCTCATTTTGGCGCAAATAGATGGGAAAGGGTTACATTATTGCCAATTTCTCCATAATTCTGACCTGTTTAGTATGATTTTTCGCCTCGCAACAAGACCGTACGACGCGAAAGGTCCGCCTTGCAACCGATGACGACGAATCGAGGGGTACCCCGCTCCGACAAAGCGTTATCCTAATGCAAGCACAACGGAGGTGGATGTGGAAAAAAGCGAAGCAAGGGCATTCGTCCTGGAACGCCGGGACGGCATCGAGACACGCGTGCATGCGGAAAAGTGCACAACCATATGCGGCGTCCTCACCGAAATGCTCGACGACATACGCTTAGCCCGCGAAAACGTTTCGAGCGCTGCGGGTGTATGCTATCGGCAGGAGCCGCTTGCCGTCGCGCTCTACCAAGCGATGAAGAGCGAGGTATCGCTCGATTGCTTCATCGAAGAGGTGTACGAGCGCGGGCTCACGGCATGCTTTCCCTGCATGGTGAAACACCCCACCGAAACGGGCCGGAACACCTCGATGACGTTTCGGGCGGTCTCGCGCGAGCAGTACGAGCACGGCGGCGTTGCGTTTCTCGATCATCCCCTCAGATCGTTTGCGGACGACGATCCCGCCCTTGCATCCTACCCCCTCGTCGATACGCCGATGCTCGACGTGGTCATTGTTCCCCTCGTTGCATTCGACGGCGAGAACAACCGCCTCGGCTACGGGGGCGGCAATTACGATCGGCTCATCGACGACCTCCGCGACGACGCAGTGGCCATCGGGGTTGCATTCGAGGAGCAGCGCATCGATTCGGTACCGTGCGAACCGCACGACAAACAACTCCCCGCAATCGTATCGGCTTGAAGGTTTCGGCATGGCAAGGAAACTCCCCCGGCATCAAAACCTATGCTACACTCAGCGCCGTGCGTTCAGACGCCGTCCGGAAAAACTCAGCGACAGGCATTAGCGTGGAACAGCAAAAGCTCTTCGACAAAAAGATGATGACGCTCGCCATCGTGGCGACCGTCGGCTTCGGCTTCCTGCAGGGAGCACGTCTGCTCGATCTCAATTCGGGGCCGTACAATCCCGGACCTTTCGCCCTCGCAGGACTCGCTTTCGACGGCTGCACGTTTCTCGCCGTCGCGCTCCTCTCGTATTTCGTCCGCATCGAGAACACAAGGAAGCTCTTCTGGGCGGGAATCGGCGTCGCGGTGGCCTACGCCCTGCTCATCGCATCGGGGAATCAGTCCGACATCGCGCTGTTCCTCATGCAGGCCGCATCGGGTATGGGATGGTCGCTCATGATCCTGTGCTGGATGCAGGTGTTCACGAGCTACCGACCATTCCATTCGCTGCTCATGATAGCGCTCGGGTATTTCATCGACACGCTCATCCAGCCGATTTCGAGCGCGCTGTTCCCCGGGTCTCGGCAAATCGTCTTGCTGATCGTGTTTGCAGCCTCCGCCGCTATGCTGTTCTATTGCCTTGCCAACAACGAATCGGTCGCGCAACGTATGAAAGAAGCCGTCGCGCCGAAAACCTCGATGGCCGAAGCCTTCTCGCGCACGCGCCGCGCGGTGGCGGGAACGCTCGTGTTCTCCGCCGTCTGCGGGTTCATCATCCAGATGGACATCTTCGCCGATCTGCAATACGCGCAAACCGACCTGACCGCATGGATCGCCATCGGCGTTGCGCTTGCCATGTGCGCCATTCTGGCCGTGCTGAAGCTCAAGAAGGCGAACATCGACTACATCTGCCCGATCGCCGCGCTCTGTCTTGCGTCGATCCTCTTGTACCGAAGCTTCGACGCCGGCGACAACTTCCTCGCCGGCGCGATGATGACGACGTTCCTCATGTCGTTTTACGTGCTTCTGTGGCTCACGTTCATCAGCGAGGCCTACGAGCGCAAGCTGCCGGCGTTTTTCCTGCTCGGACTTGCTCTGGGAGTTGCGCGCCTCTCGATCGCCGGCGGACGGCTGCTGGCTCAGGTACTCTACGAACCGCTCGCTCTCGAGCTGCATACCGTACTCATCGTTTCCATTTGGATTCTCGTCGTTACGGTATCTCTCATTTTCGCAAGCTACCTGCGTTACTCTTCGAAGCAGAAAGAGCATCGCCTCGACGATGCGCCCGACGAGCTGGCCGATCCTGCCGCCGCGCAAGCCGATGCCACCGAGGCGGCTCTCGGGCTGCTTCGCGAAACCTACAACCTGTCAGATCGGGAAGTCGAGATCATCCGCGAGTTCTCCGCCGGACGCAGCGCCCGCTACATCGCCGACTACTTCGTGCTGTCCGAGCACACCGTGAAAACCCACCTGCGCAGAACCTACGCCAAGCTGGGCATCCACTCGCGCCAAGAGCTCCTCGACCTCATCGAAGAGATGGAAGCGCGGCTTTTGCGGTAGGCTTTCGCGGTAGGCTTTCGCGATAAGCCTCGGCGGGCCGTTGAGACGGACTTCGGGGGATTACGGAATTCTTTCGGCTAAGCGGCACGCTAAGCCAGACGCAGCTGGCAGAAAAACCGAGCAATTCGTCATCGGGCATCTCAAAACGCAGCGCTGGATAGTGATCTTGCCCCCAAGCTTTACGGGACGCCAGATCAGAAGCCTTTTCATGGAAAACGCTGCAGAAACCACTCCGCAAAATGACGAATTACTCGGTTTTTCTGCCGCGAAGAAGCGGATTTGACGCACAAGCACCCACGCGAGACGCCCGCGCACAACGAGAGCCGCCGCGACGGGGATGTCGCAGCGGCTCTCGTACGGGAGGAGGCAAGGGTCGGTGCTGTTGCGGATTTACGCTTCGGCGAGCGCGGCGCCGGTCAAACGGCCCATCGTGAGCGCACTCGAATTGGAGCAATGGCGCACGAAGCTGCGGTTGTACATGAAGCGATGCGTGCATTCGCCGATCGCGTACAGGCCGTCGATAGCCGATTCGTCCTCGCGGATGGCCTGACAGTCGCCGTTGGTGCGCACGCCGCCCATCGTGGCCACGAACGAGGGCACGAACGAAACGAGGTAGTACGGACCGTCCTGATACGGCACGAGCATCTCGGCCTTCTTGTTGAACTCGTTATCGACACCGGCTTCGACGGCCGCCTGGTAGGCAGCGAACGTCTCGGCAAGCGATGCCGCGTTCGCAGCAGTCGCAAGCTCTTCGATGCTGTCGGCCTTGAACACGTCACCCGTATCGAGGCCCTTTTCGATAAGCGCTACCACATCAGCATTCGAGCTGTCGAACAGCACGTAGTACGGGCCGGCCGCGTTGTCGGTCATGGACGTCGCGAGCGCGGTCGTCGGGCCGGCTTCGTTGACGAAGCGCTTGCCCGAAGCATCCACGAGCATCTTCGAGGACGTTGCCGCACCCTCGATGCCCGTATCGCAGAGCTTCGCGAATCCAGGCTCCGCTTCGGTGAGCGTGCGGGTGGGCATGATGACGTTTGGTATGACCCAGCAGTCGTCATAGGTGGCGGCGCCGATGGCCGTCGCCATGGTCATACCGTCGCCGGTGTTCATCGCATTGCCGAGGTACTGGAAGCCCATCTTGTTGATGGCGGGCACCAGCTCGTCGCGGTAGGCATCGCTGCCGCCGAATCCGCCGGTAGCCAACACGACGGCCTTCGCCTTGATGTCCTGCTCCTGCTTGCCTTCTTTGACCGTTACGCCGACGACCGTATCGCCGTCCTGCAAAAGCTTGGTCGCTTCAGTTGAAAGCATGATCTCGACACCGAGCTTCTCAAGCTCGGCCTGGAAGGCGTCGGCAACGTTCTGCCCCGCTTTGATGGAGGTGTCGGCCGGGGCATCCGGTTTCACCGTATCGGTTCCCACCTGCTCTTTGGTGAACGACTCTTTGAACCCGATGCCCATTTCGTTCGCCCAGGTGATGGTCTCGCAGCTCTCTTCCATCATGCGCTGCATGCGCTCGTAATCCGGATACGGTGCATTGACTTTACCGATCTCGGTAGCCGCCTTGTAGCGCTCGGTAAACGCCTCCATCGTGTCAGCCTCGCCGTCCTCGAACAGCCAAAACTCTTTGTTCTCGGGAACCTGGGCGATCGATACGTTGCCGAGCGACGTGAGAAACGTCGACATGTAGAACGGCGCCTTGTCGACGAGCGTCACCTTAGCTCCGCCGAGCGCCGCCGCACGGGCGCATGCCGAGCCGGCAAGACCCGATCCGATAACGATGATGTCGGTTTCCTTAGCCTCGGCGCCCGAACCGCCCTCGCCGCCCGTCGTGCTCTCGGGCTTCGGGTTCGCACCGCACGCAGTAAGCGCCAGCGTGCCTCCGAGCACCGCGACGCCCGCAACGAACTGCCTTCTGCTGAATAGTTTCCTCTCCCCCATGGAAGCTCCTCTCAATTTGCTGTATGTAGAAGCTGCCTATGCGACCGTTTTGCCGCGGCAGCGAAGCAAACTATATACATCCAGGGGAACGCTTCTGTCGCACGAAAAGGTTCAAGGGTGTCGCACGAAACGTGGTAATCGCTAAATCTGTATTATCGTGCCTGTCCAAGAGCTTATCTTGCCTCCAGATGCGACAGCGCGAAAGCGAAGCGGCCGCCGAATCGATTCGGCGGCCGCTGAGGTTCGCAACGAGAGGCGCTACTTTTTCTACGCGGCCTTCTTCTTCCCGGGCAGTTTCACGCCAGTTTTCGCCAGAACAACGACGGCGATCACCGTAACAATCGCACCGATGACAAGCGGTATCCACGGGTTGCCCACGAACGCAGCGATGATGTAGCAGAAGAAGCAGACGACCATCACAAGCGTCGCATACGGGATCTGCGTGGCAACGTGGCGCAGGTGGTTGCACTGCGCACCTGCAGACGAGAGAATAGTCGTATCCGAGATGGGCGAGATGTGGTCGCCGTATACCGCGCCGCCGAGCGTTGCGCCTACCGCCACGAGGAACAGCGGGCCGTCAGCCGGGAACACGCCGATCACGATGGGCAGGATGAGCGCGATCGTACCCCACGAGGTGCCCATCGAGAAGCCGATGAACGCCGCAACAAGGAAGATGACCGCTGGCAGAAGCGCCAGATCTACGCCGATGGTGTTGAGGAAGTTGCTCACGAACTCGCCCGTACCGAGCATATAGCGGCACGTGCCGCCCAAGCTCCACGCGAGCACGAGGATCATGATAGCCCCCACCATCGAGCGCACGCCCTCGGCGATGCCCTCCATGTAGCCCGCAAGCGTAGTGAGTCCGCGCGGCAGGAACATAGCCGCTGCCACCACGAGCGCAACGCATACGCCGATGCACAGGCCCGATACCGGGTCCGCGCCGACCGCTTCAGCGAAGTCAACGCCTTCGAAGAAACCGCCTACGTACAACATCCCTGCAATCGAGAAGATTATGAGCACAACGATCGGGATGATAAGGTCGAAAACCCTGCCCTTATCTGACACCTTGATACCCTTGAAGTCGTCAATCGTCTGCGCAGCAGCATCGAGCACTTCGCTTTCCTCGGCAACCACCGTCGGAAGGTCGTTTTCGTAGGGCGGGGTGTTGTCGGGATCGGTTCCTTTCGGAATGCCGGCCGTCGCCACCGACTTGAGCACCTTGGCGCCGGGGATACGCTGCTTTTCGGCCATAGAACGATGCGCTTCGAGCTCGGCGGTTTTCATCGGGCCGAAATCGAGGTTGGTCGCGCACATGAAGAAAACGAACGCGATGGTCAGAAGCGCATAAAAATTGTACGGAATTGATGCGACAAACGTGGAGAAACCGCCCTCGCCGAGGTAGCCGCCGACGGCAACCGCCCACGAGGAGACCGGTGCGATGATGCACACCGGTGCGGCCGTAGAGTCGATGATCCATGCGAGCTTTTCACGGCTGATGTTGAATCGGTCCGTCACCGGACGCATGACCGCACCGACGGTCAGGCAGTTGAAGTAATCGTCGACGAAGATGATAATGCCGAGCCCCGCTGTAAGGATCTGGGCCATCTTCGCGTTCTTGATGTGGGTCGATACCCATTCGCCGTACGCCTTGGAGCCGCCTGCCGTCGCAATGACTACGACGAGCGCCCCCAGCAACGCAAGGAATAGGATCAGCGCCCCGTTCCCGGCTATCTGTTCAGCCATCATCTGCGGCACCATCGTAAACGACGAGATGAGCTGTTCGAAGCCGGCACCGTTCAACGTAAATTGGTAGATGATCATTCCCACGAATACGCCGATCGCAAGCGAAGAATACACTTCCTTCGTAATCAGCGCGAGGCCCAAGGCCAAGATGGGAGGAACGATCGACCATACACCAGTTGAGATGAGGTCAAAACCTTCCATACGAATCCCCTTAATCGATGCGGTACCAAAACGCGAACCCCCGATATCGGTCCCCTTTTCGGATGCCCCTGGCACGCGTGCCGCACGTGCCAGGCCATGCCATCCGAAACGAAGAACGGTCGCACGGCGGGATTCGCACAGTTCAATGGGCATTAGTATAGCGGGGACGGCGCTTCCGAAGAAGGGGAAACGCGCTTTAATTTGGCGAACGACCGCAAAGGCGAGCGAGCCGAGCCTCGTCAAGCACGCCGAACCGCCACTCGACGCGGGTGCCGAACGGAGGCTCCCGCAATCGGTTCGATACGCGCGGTCAGATGCATCGGCGACAACGGCTTGCATCCGACCGCGCGCTCTTCTGCTTACTGCTCTTCGAGTTCGTGCACATATTCGCGATCGATCGCGCCCTCGGGATGCGGAGGATCGACGTCGAAGGGAACTTTGGGCGTAACCAAGCTCACGAGCGGAACGATGACGAGCGAAAGCACCATCGCAAGGGCACCGCAGTTGATGGGCGATATCGGGGAGCCGAGCGCCATGTTGCCCACCGTAAGCCCCACGCCCACGACGAAGCTCGCCCACACCGACGATTTCGAGATGCGCCCGCTGAACAGGCCCCAGAAAAACGGACCGAGAAACGAGCCCGCAAGCGCTCCCCAGGAAATGGACATGAGCTGCGCGATGAACGTGATCGACGAGTTGTACTGCACGAGCGCCATCACCGCCGAGATGATAACGAATACCACGAGCAGCACGCGCATGTAAGAAAGCTGCTTCTTCTCGCTCATGTTCTTCACGATGTTGTCTTTGATGAGGTCGAGCGTGAGCGTCGACGACGAGGTGAGCACAAGCGAGGAAAGCGTCGACATCGAAGCCGAGAGCACGAGTACGATCACGATGCCGATAAGCAGATCGGGAAGCGTCGAGAGCATGGTGGGAATGATGCTGTCGTACACCGGCGTACCGGCGGCAGTCATCTCGATTTCCCCGCCGTACAAACGGCCGAACCCGCCGAGGAAGTAGCTGCCGCCCGCCACCACGAGCGCGAACACCGTCGAGATGATGGCACCCTGCTTGACCGCAGGTCCGCTTTTGATCGCGTAGAACTTCTGCACCATCTGGGGCAGGCCCCAGGTACCGAGGCTCGTGAGGATGATGACGCCCATCAGGTTAAACAGATCGGGCCCGAAGAAGCTTACGAAAGGTCCGGCCATTTCGGACGTCTCCGAGGGGATGAACGACAACTGGTTGATGGCTTCGGTGAAACCACCGTTGTTGACGAGCACCGCAACGATCACCGCCACGATGCCGAACAGCATGACGATGCCCTGGATGAAGTCGTTCATAACTGTGGCCATATACCCGCCGAGAACCACGTAGATGCAGGTAACCGCCGCCATGCCGATCACGCACACCTCGTAGGGCAGGCCGAACGCCATGCCGAACAACCGCGATAAGCCGTTGTAGACGCTCGCCGTGTAGGGGATCAGAAACACGAAGATGATGGCTGCCGCAGCGATGCGCAGCGGTTTGCTCTTATAGCGTGCACCGAAGAATTCGGGCATGGTCGCCGCTTTCAGCCGATGAGTCACCTCGCGCGTACGCGGTCCGAGCACCCACCAGGCAAGCAGACTGCCGAGAATCGCGTTACCCACGCCGATCCACGTTGCCGCCAATCCGTACTTCCATCCGAACTGCCCGGCGTAGCCGACGAATATTACCGCCGAGAAGTAACTCGTACCGAAGGCGAACGCCGAAAGCCACGGGCCGACGTTGCGCCCGCCGAGCACGAAGCCGTCGACGCTCGACGTATGTTTTCGGCAGTAGATGCCGACGCCGACTGCGACGCCGACGAATATGAGGACCATGCAGATTTTCTCGATCATGTTGCGTTCCTTTTCATGTCACCGTCCATGCTTGCCGCATGCCCGGTCAATTGCTTGTTTCACGTGAAATACCTGTTCGCGTTCTTGTTTTCTCACAGGGGATTCCGATTGCGATCCGCTGAGGCGAATCAGCCGCCTCGATGCAGCTATTCGGAAGATGAAAGCGCACATGGCCTCGTCGGAACTTTGCGCAGGGGCCTTTTGGCTTTGCGAAAAGCTCTGATGAACCCATGTGCTATTAATATCGATTATCGAAGATGCGCTGCGTCTTTTTCTCGGAGCGCGGAAGCTCCCCGATGGCAACGCCTTTAGCGACCGGCGTGCAGCCGATCTTTCCCTTGAAGATGAAAGCGAGCTCTTCTTCGACGCGTTTCTTATCGTCGCCCGTGGCGGTGGTCTCGAAGAACACGGTGATGATATCCTTGCCGAACAGGTGGTCGATCATGACCTGGTATTCGGACGAGGCGCCGTCGGTGAACTTGATGACTTCCTCGATCTGCGCGGGGAACATGTTGACGCCCTTAACCTTAACCATGTCGTCGGTACGGCCGATGAGGATGTCGATGCGCGGATGATGCGAGCCGCAGGCGCACTCGCCTGGGATGATGCGCGTAAGGTCGTGCGTGCGGTAGCGGATGAGCGGCGCGCCCTGCTTGCGCAGCGTGGTTAGCACGAGCTCGCCCGATTCGCCGTCGGGAACGTTCTTTCCCGTTTTCGGATCGATGATCTCGCAGTATACATAGTCGTCCCAAATATGCATGCCGGAATGCTCGTCGCAAGAAATGCCGATGCCAGGCCCGTAGATTTCGGTCAGGCCGTAGATGTCGTAGAGCTCGACGCCCAGCTCGTCGGCGATGCGGTTGCGCATCTTATCGCCCCAGCGCTCGGAGCCGATGACGCCTTTGCGCAAATGGAGCTTGTCGCGGAGGCCCTTCTCGGCAATGGCCTCGGCGAGAAGCAGCGCGTACGAGCTCGTCGCGCACAGAACAGTGGACTGCAAATCCTCCATCATGCGCAGCTGTTTTTCGGTGTTGCCCGGCCCCATGGGGATAGCCATAGCGCCCAGCCGCTCGGCACCCAGCTGAAAGCCGATGCCCGCAGTCCACAGACCGTAACCGGGAGTGATCTGGATGCGGTCGAGGTTCGTGATCCCCGCCATCTCGTAGCAGCGTGCGAACTGGATGGCCCAGTCGGTCACGTCCTGCTGCGTGTAGGGGATGATGACCGGCGTGCCGGTCGTGCCGCTCGAGGAATGGATGCGTACGATCTCCTCGTCGGGAACGGCCTGGAGCCCGAGCGGGTACACCTTGCGCAGATCGTCTTTCTCGGAGAACGGTAGCTTCTCGAAATCCTCCTGCGTCTGCACGTCGCTCAAGTCGATGCCCTCGAATTTTCGGGCATAGAATTCAGAGCGCTCCTTAAGCGTTTTGAACTGCTCTTTGATGAGCTCGAATTGTTCAGGCGCGATGTTCATAGCGATTCGTTACTTTATCATAATAGAGTATGGAGCATCGTGAGATTTTTCAACTTGGCAGGATATATCATTCGAACCAGGCGCATCGCCCTTTGCCGTTTCGTTTGCTGGTATACAGCGCCTCATCGGCCGCACGGTAGAGCACCGGGAAATCCCGTGTGCCGGCAACCCGCGCCATACCGACCGAACAGCTAAAGGCAATGGGCTTATCCGAGCCGCGCTCGGCCCATTGCTCGATGAGCTTTCCCGCTTTCGCTTCGGCCTCCTCGACGCTCGCCCGATCGCCTACCAGCACCGCAAACTCATCGCCGCCCATACGTCCGATCACCGCATCACGGAGAAAAACGCTTCTGAGCTCGTCGGCGAAATCCATGATGACGCGATCGCCCGCGAGGTGACCGAGCGTATCGTTGACCGATTTGAAGTTATCCAGGTCGATCATGAACAGCACCGCATCGGGTACGCCGCGCACAAGCCGCTCCTCGACCGTTCGCTCGAACGCCATACGGTTGAGAAGCCCGGTCATCGAATCGAGGTCGGCGCGACGTTCAAGCTCTTTCGAGTATTCGAGCGCAGCGTTCGCACGCTCGGTGGCGGTTTTCGGATAGAACTCGTTGAGCCTTTGATCGGCGTTCGGCGTGGAATGGTGCAGATGGACGACTTTCAGTTCGCCGTCCATCCGATGGATCAGAATGCTGAAGCGCGTATCCATCTCAACGAGCAAGAGCTTCGGTTCTTTCGGACGCTCGCGAACCCATAGCGTACCGAACACCAAGCACACTTCGGCATCGATAATGCGCGCCTCGTAGTATTCGTCGAGAATCTCGAACGCAACGTCTTCGGCCTCCGATCGATCGTTTCCGAGATTCTCGAAGAACTGCTCGGCCGTCGAGCAGAACTCATGACGGCCCGTTCCGATAACGGAAAGCGCTTCCATATCGAGGGAGTTCGCGATGTAGGCATCGCCCGCCTCGGACTGGTCGATAAGGTAGGAGCGCCATAGGTTGCGCGCGAGCTCGATTGCCTTGTCCTTAAAAGCCTGCTCTTCGGCTATCGCCATGGTGCCACCTGTCTCGCATTTCGCCCGACCCGAGCGAAGCCATCTATGACTTCTCCGCTCATAATAACAGGATCGATCGTGAAAGCGCTCCTGCTTTAACGCGCAATTGAAAGATCGATGGCCCGTAAATTCATGTCGACGAACCGCTCCTTCACGCAGGCGGGAATGGCACGGCGTAAATCATCGACCGTAACGGCCAAGCCCCCCTCGGCCAAAGCACAGGCCAGAAGCATCACGTTGAGAGACTTACGTCCACCTGCCTTTTCGACCAGCGAAGCATCGTCGACGGCAAAGAACGAACCGCCCGCTTGCTCTATCTCGCCCGCAAGGTTTTGAAGTACTTCGCTCGCAACATAGGGCGTACTCGAAAGCGCCGCCGATACCGGCTGGATGGCCGTCGAGGCGCAAACCATCGTTCCACCGGGCTTGAGGTACCCAAGCACGCGAGCCGCTTCAGCAGGCTCGAAGGCAACGATCAGGTCGGCGGTACCACGCGCGATGAGCGGAGCGTATACCGGCTCGCCCTCGTCGCCCATGCGAACATGGGAAACGACGTTGCCGCCGCGTTGCGCCATACCGATCGTTTCGGCAGTGCGCACTTGCCATCCTTTTGCCTCGGCCGCCTGCGCGAGCAACTTGGCTGCAAGCACGGTTCCTTGGCCGCCGACTCCGGCAAGCAGTATGTTAAGCATCGGTGCCTCCCCCCGCCCGAGAACCACTGGCAGAATCATTCGGCGATTCCGGAAGCCGTATCGCATGGAACGGGCACACCTGCACGCACAGGCCGCACCCGTTGCACAGGCTTCGGTCGATGAACGCCTGACCCCTGCCGCCGCTCGCCGGACCGCACGCACCCGCATCGAAGCCGATGCCCGGGCACCCTATCTCGGTGATGCACTTCTTGCAGCCCGTGCAGACCGCAGCATCGATGGATACCGGCTCGCCCGGTTTTGAAAGCGATATGCACGGGCCCTCGTAGATGATCGCCGACGGGCCGTCGAACCCGATAGCCACCTTAGCAGCCGCGACGCTCTCCTCGAGAACAAACGGATTGGCGTGCACGATGCACTCGAATCCCACGGCCTTGAGTACCGCCTCGATCGAAACCGGCGCGCTCTTCGGGCCCATCATCGTCACGCCCGTTCCCGGATGGGGCTGCGAACCGGTCATTGCGGTCGTTGCGTTATCGAGCACCGCAACCGTGATGTCGTGCTGGTTGTACACGGCGTTCACGATGCCGGTCAAGCCCGAGGCAAAGAACGTCGAATCGCCCACGAAGGCGACGGTTTTCTTTTCTGGTTCAACGATCGAAAAACCCTGCGCCATCGTAATGCCCGCGCCCATGCACAAGCACGTATCGACCGCATCGAGCGGCATGGCGTTGCCAAGCGTATAGCATCCGATATCGCCGCAGAGCACGGCGGGCGTCTTGCCGAGCGCGCGCTTGATCGCGTAGAAGCTTCCCCGGTGAGGGCACCCCGCGCACAGCACCGGGGGCCTCATGGGCAGCGGCCCGTCGTAGGCAAGCGGAGCCGTTTCGGATTCGGATGAGCCCACCGCCTCGAGCACTCGCTCGAGGCCCAGATAGCGGGCAATGCGATCGAAGATGTCATCGACCGTGTTCTCGCCGCGGTCACGCGCGTAGCCGTTCAGCTTGCCGAACACATCGTAGCCCGCATGCAGCTTGCCGCACAGCGCGAGCAGGCCGTCTTCGATCACGTGGTCGAGCTCCTCGAACACGATGATCTGGTCGAGTCCCTCGGCGAACGTCTCGACCGCCTTTTCAGGGAACGGATACGGCGTTCCGATCTGCATGAAACGGTACGCGGGCACCTCGATCCCCGCAGCGTCGCAACGCTCGGCGAGCATTCGCAGCGCCTCGCGGGCATACATGGTGCTCACGCCTCCAGCAACGATGCCGAGCCGCGGCCTTTGCCCCTGGACGCTACCGCCTTCTTCGACGGGGTTGAACGCAGCAAGCGCACCGGTGGAGTAGTCGTCGGCAATCTGCACAAGCCGCTCGTTGATCTCACCGTGGGCTTCAAAGGCCCGTTTGGGGAAAATGACCCATTTGGAACTGCGCACGAAACCCTCGGCTGGAATATCGCGCGCCGTAGTGGTTTCGGGAAACGCGAGAAACGTCGAAGCATGGCAGACGCGGGTGGTCGGGCGAACGATCACCGGCGTGCGGTAGGCCTCGGAAAGCTCGTAGGCGGCTTCGATCATATCGCAACCCTGGTCGGGCGTGGCGGGGTCAAACACCGGCACCTTCGCGAAGCTGCCGAACCGTCGGGTGTCCTGCTCGGTCTGCGACGAGATGGGGCCCGGATCGTCGGCAACGAACAACACCGTTCCGCCCTTGACGCCGACGTAGTTCAAGCTCATGAGCGCATCGCTCGCCACGTTGAGACCGACCTGCTTGCACGTGAACAGCGTGCGGGCGCCCGCATACGCCGCACCCGCCAAAAGCTCGAGCGCCGCCTTTTCGTTGGTCGACCATTCCACATGGACGCCCCGAGCGCGGCCCGCCGCATGCTCCTCAGCGATCGCCTCGATGACTTCCGACGAGGGGGTGCCCGGATAACCGGCCGCCACGCGGATGCCGGCATTGAGTGCGGCGTGGGCGAACGCCTCGTTGCCCATCAGTAGTTGCTTCTGCATAATCTCGCCTGCTTCGCCTTGATTGTTTACGGCAGGCTCGCGGCAGTGCACCCGAGCCGAGCCGCCCAAGATTCGATTCGCCCATTGTACCGCAGATGTGTTTTTGAACGAGCCGCACGGCGCATCGGGTCGGTAAGGCGCCCGCTGGTATAATCCGAAAAACCGCACCCGACACGAGAGCAGGTGGTTTTCCTGAAGTGCCCCTTATGCAACGTCGATTTGGTCATGAGCGAGCGACAGGGCATCGAGATCGACTATTGCCCGCAATGCCGAGGCGTTTGGCTCGATCGCGGCGAGCTCGATAAGATCATCGAACGTTCAGCCGAAAGCATGCCCGCAGCGCAAGCAGCGCCGCGGCCCCAACGCGCAGAAGCTCGCTACGACGAGCGCCCTTATGACGACCGCTCGTACGACAAGCGAAAATACGAGGATCGTCGCCATGACGATCGCCGCTGCGACGATGACTACTACAAGAAAGGCAAGAAAAAGAAGCGGGAAAGCTTCCTCGGCGACCTCTTCGATTTCGGGGATTAAGAGCATCGAACGGCGCTGGGCCGCTGGGCATTCGCCCGCAGCCCAGCATGCCTTTTCCTATCGCTTCGCGTCGCGCGTTCGCATCCTGTTGCGCGATGCACGGGTGGCGCCCGTCGCCAAACCACCCGCCAACAGCGCAACGAGGGCTATCAGCGAAACGAGATTGCCGTTCATGTCGCCCGAACGCGCAAGAGCGGTGGGATTCCACGGAACAAGCGGCTTCGCGATCGATGCGCCGCCTTCGACGGACGGATCGTTGTCGGAGCCCCCCGGCTCCCCGCCCACGGCAACCACGTGATTGACCACATCGCCCGTACCGAGCGAGAAGTCGAGCGTACAGGCATACGACAGCACGTAGGTTTCCCCGCCGTACACGTCCCCTATCGGCACGACGAGCTTTCGCGTGGCTTCGTCGTAACAGGTGGATGCCACGTCGGAGAACACCTTATCGGGGCCGGCGAACCTGATCGATCGAACGTCGAGCTTAAGGCCAAGCGGAATGGTGTCGGTCACTTCCACGCCGTACCACACCGAACCTGTTCGGTTGTTTGCAACCGTAACCGTATAGAGCACCTCGTCGCCGTTATCGTACGAACCGTCTCCATCGAGATCCGCAACGACCTTGTCAATCGAAGGATCGGGGTCGGCCAAGAGCACCGACCCATCGCCGTTGGGCACAACGGGATCGGTCGGCCCGGGGTTCGGGTTTATCGGATCGTCGTCGGGTGCGGGTTCGGCAGGGTTGGGGACGCTGTCGATACCGGGTTTTCCCGGTTGCTCGGGCACCGTCGGATCGACGGACTCGAGGGTTCCCACCAAAGCAACGTTTGCGATGTCTTGCCCGACGGCGCTTAGGGGAATCGTCGCCTCGAACTCGACCGTTGCAGCGCTGCCACCGAAAATCGGTCCCGCCGAAACGACGATCTCACGTGTTTCGGGATCGAAGCAATCGGAGACGCTATACGTTCTTCCATCGGAGGCGACGAGCTTCAGGGTTGCCGTATCGACGTCAAGGCCTTCGGGCACGCGATCGTACACGTAAGCGTTCTTCCAAATCGATCGGGGGTTCGGCTCGCAATTCGTCGCGGTGACGGTATAGCGGATGCGATCGCCCACCTGCAAGACATCACCGGAGGGATCGGTCAGATTCACCGCCCGCTTCGTCAGCTCCTTGACGGCCAGCGGCTCGGGCGTGGGCACGGACACCGTCGATTCCTCGATCACTTCGGTGCCCCCATCGGGTACGTAACCCGCCGCTTGCACGCGATTGCGCAGCTGTGCATCGACCGAATAATCATCTCCCGCGCTGATCCGGGCACGATATGACAGCGATGCCTGCTGGCCGCCGGAAATATCTCCCGTTTCCACGCGTATCGCGTGCGATCCTTCATCGTAGGCCCCCTCGAGCTCGCTCGCATCAGCAGCGCCGGGAGCGGTGTATCGGATGGGCTTTTCTGCAACAAGCTCGAGACCGTCGGGCAGTACGTCGGAAAGCACGACCTCGCGCCACGTTGAGTTCGCTTTCGCGTTCGCCGCCACGATCGCGTATTCGAGCACGTCGCCGTCGCGCCACGTTGCCATATCGTCGGCACCGTCCCGACCTTCCGTTTCGGCCGTCACGTTCCGCACGGTCTTCGACACGGATGCTTCAGGATCGGCCTCGGTAATCTCATCGGTAACCGAGGTAGCGATGGCGGGAATGCTCGACTCGCTTTTCCCGTCGTACGTTTCAGTGGCGACGTTCACAAGCGTGCCCGATAGCGCTTCAACCTTAACTGCAAGGGTTATCTGCTTGGTTTGGCCAGCGGCAACATCGACCGACCACAGCACCTTGTTGGTTTTCTGGTCATAGGTGCCGCCATCGCTCGCCTCCATGAACGAGGTGTTCATGGGCAGCTTGTCGGAAACGGCAACACCCGTCGCATCCCCGTCGCCGGTGTTGGTCAGCGTGATAAGATACACGAGCCGTCCGCCTGCGGGCGCGCTGTCGGTTTTAGCCGACTTGGATATGTGCATGTCGGCCCGCTTCTCAGGGTCGGTTACATCGACGGGCGGATCGACGGGCGGCGTCACGGCCCCATTGCCATCGGGATCGGTCACGGTCACGCTGTTCTTGACGGTCGAACCGATTTCGCCGGTCACCTTCGCGATAACCGTACGGGTAACCGAGGTGCCCTTCGGAACATCGACGGTCCACACGACTTCCTGGCCGTGCACGGTTGCCGCAGGCGTGCTCGACACATACGTGAGCCCCTCGGGCAGCACATCGACGATCCGATACCCCAAAGCGTCCCCGTCGCCGGTGTTGGTCACCGTAACGATGTAGGGAATCTCGGAACCCTGTGCGGCCTGCGCGACGGGCGTTGTTTTGGTAACCGACATATCGGGTGCGCCCGCGCCGCCGGAAGGATCGGAAGAAACCGACGTGCTAACGGGATCGGATGAAACCGTTGCACCGTTATAGGCAGCGCGCGCGATGTTCGAAAGCGTACCGCTCTTCGAGGCCACCTTCGCTCTAAAAGCACGCTCGACCGTCTTTCCAGCAGGTACGTCAACCGTCCAGGAAACCGTGCCCTCCGCGCATGCGCCTCCGTCGGCCGCCTCGACGAACTCAAGGCCTTTTGGAAGCGCGTCGGTAACCGCCACACCTTTCGCATCGGCTGTTCCCGTGTTGGAAACGGTCACGGTGTAGGTGATTTCGTCGTTGTATTTGACGGCATCCGCACTTGCCGATTTCGCTATGCCGAGAAGCGGTTTCGCTTCGTCGGCCGGATCGACCACGGGCGTATCGGGAATCGAGGGAGGGGCTATCGGGGTATCGGGGTTGGCCGGATCGATCACTTCGACGTTGTTCTCGATGCTTCCCGTCGCACCATCGTTCACCTGGGCGATAATGGTACGCGTTATCGTCTGCCCCGCATCCAGCGCAGGAATGGTCCAGCTCACTTCGTGCGAGCCTCCGTCGTAGGATCCCCCCGCACTGCTCGACACGTAGGTCAGCGAATCCGGAAGCTTATCCGAAACGACCAGGTTAGACGCTTTGCCGTCGCCGGTATTGCGCACGGTTATGGTGTAGGGAATCTGGGATCTCGGCGCCGCCTGAGATACCGTCGTTGTTTTCGACACGCTGATCTTGGGCGTGCCGGATGCCGATCCGTCCACCGGCACGACGGTCGATACGGGGTTCGCCGCAATCGTCTTGCCCCCGTGTATCAAGTCGGCCGTGCTCACGAGTGTACCGCTCTGCGCCGTAACTTTAGCCGAAACCACACGCGACACCGACGTTCCAGCGGGAACATCCATGGTCCACGTAACGGTTCCGGCATCGTTTTCCGCTTCATCCGCAGCCTCTGCATCGAGCATCGCCATCGAAGCGGCGGCACCGTCGGGCGTATAGCTCCCCTCATCGCTCGCGGTCTTGAAGCTCACGCCTACGGGCAGCTTGTGAACGGCCCGCACGCCCGTCGCGTCGGCCTTGGTAGCGTTGGTGACGGTGAGCGTGTAGCGGATGGTGTCTCCCGTTGCAGCCGTTCCCGTATCAACCGTGAGGACGCCGGTTACGGTTCCCTGCTCGGGAATGTCGATCGTAGGATCGGTAGGCGGTACGACGGGATTGTCGGGATCCGTCGGATCGACGACCGTCACGCTGTTCGCAATGCTCTGTCCTGCAGCCCCCGTCACGCGAGCGCTGATGATACGCGTAACCGATCCGCCCGCCTTCACGGTCGCTTTCCAGGTAACCTTGTTTCCTTCAACTTTGCCAGCAGGGTTGCTCGACACGTAGGCAAGCCCTGCAGGAAGTTCGTCAACGATCTCGACATCGGTCGCATCGGCATCGCCGGTATTGGAAACGGTTATGGTGTAGGGAACAACCGATCCGGGCATCGCTTGAGAGACCGAGGTGGATTTGGATACCGACAGTTCGGCTTTTCCCGTACCGCCCGTCGCCTCTTCCTTGACGGCCGTAGTTACCGTGTCGGACTTCACCGTTTCATCGCCCAGCTGCGCCTGGGCCGTGTTCAGCATGCTGCCGCTCGACGAGGGGGCGTTGACCGTGAAGGTCAGCTCCTTCTGTTCTCCCGCAGGCACGTCGACAATCCAGTGCACCGTATTGTTTTCGCAGGTCGCTCCATCGCTCGCCATAACGAAACTCGATCCCGCAGGCAGCGCGTCGGTTACGGCCACGCCGCTTGCATCGGCCTGTCCGGTGTTGGTAAGCGTGAGGGTATAGGTGATCTGGCCACCGGGTACCGTAGTCGAAGCGCTGGCCGACTTCGCAAGCGATACGCTTGCACCCTCGTCGGGATCGGGATCGGTAACGTCTACCGAAGGCTTATCGGGCGGCGTGACGGGATTGTCGGGGTCGCCGGGGTCGGTCACCTCGACGGAATTCTCTATCGCCCCCGCAGCAGTCTCGGCAACGCGGGCGGTGATGACGCACACCGCCTGTCCGCCGGCTGCGACATCGAGGTTCCACGTGACCGTATGGGCATCCTTGTCGTACGTTCCCGAAGGCGTGCTCGACACGTACTCCAAACCGGACGGCAGCGTATCGACGATCGGCACGTCCGCAGCATCGCCGTCGCCTGTATTCGACACGGTGATGGTATAGGGGATGAGAGAGCCCGGCGATGCGCTCGTGGCACTCGTGGTTTTCGTAACCGCAAGCTTCGGCTTCTTATCGCCGCCAGCAGGCTCTGTAGCCACAGCCACCGTTATCGGCTCCGAGGAAACGCGGCTCCCCTCGTATTCAGCAACCGCCGTGTTGACCAGCGTCGCATTTTTTGCCGTTACTTCCGCCACGAACCGGAAAGACGCATTGCCCTGCGCGGGCACGCTCCCCTTCCACGAAACCGCACCGTTCGCAGCCGTAACGCCCGCATCGCCCGACGTGAACGAAAGCCCCGCCGGCAGCGCATCGGAAACCGTCACATCGGCAGCTTCTTTTCCGCCTTTGTTGTACACGGTGATGGTGTAGGTAACCGCATCGCCGAACTGGGCCGAATCGGCATCTGCCGCCTTCGCTATGGAAAGATCGACCACATCTTTGCTGTCGTCGGGATCGGTTACGTCGATAGAAGGCTTGTCGGGCGGTGCGATCGGATCACCGCCGTCGGGATTCGTAACGCTCACCCCGTTCTCGATGCTCGAACCCACGTCTCCCGTCACCTCCACGGTAAGCGTGCGTTCGACCGTCTGCCCCGACGCAACGTCGACCGTCCAACTGACGGTGTTGCCTTCGACCTTCGTAGCGTCGGGGGAGCTCGACACGTACGCAAGGCCCTCGGGCAGCGCATCGACGATCTCGATGTTCTTCGCATCGCCCTTGCCCGAATTCGTAACCGTGATGGTATACGGGATCTGGCTTCCCTTCGCCACCGAAGTCGCATCGGTTGTTTTCGTTACCGAGAGCCGCGGTTTGTCTTCGACGACGGGCGCTTGCGAAATGGAAGTCTGCACCGGGTCGCTCACGTCGGCCGAACCCCCGTGCACGGCTGTCGCCATGTTCACGAGAGTCCCGGTCTTGGATTGAACCTTGACCGTCAAGTCGATCTGCTTGGTTTGGCCGGCCGGTACGTCAACGGTCCAAAGGGCCACCCCGTTGCGGTACGTTCCCCCGTTGCTCGCGCTGATGAACAGCGTGCCTGCGGGAAGCTGGTCGGTCACGACGACGTTTTTCGCATCGGCCGATCCGCTGTTGCTGACAAAGAGCGCATACGTGAGCTGACTGCCGGTAATCGCCGTGTCGGCACTCGATGTTTTCGCAATGTGCACATCGGGCTTATCGCTTCCGGGAACCACCTCGATGGGAGGATTGACCGGCGGGTTCACGGGATTGTCGGGATCGGCTGGATCGGTAACGGTGACGCCGTTTTCGATGGTTGCGCCCACATCGCCGGTCACGCGAGCCATAACGGTACGCGTGACGCTCATGCCCGCAGGCACCGTGAGCGTCCACGAAACCGTTTGTCCGCTGACCTGTGCCGCCGGAACCGACGAAACGTACGAAAGCCCTTCGGGCAACTCGTCGGTGACAACAATATCTTTAGCGTGGGCGTCGCCCGCATTCGATACGGTGATGGTATAGGGGATGATGCTGCCCGGCGACGCTTCGGTCACATTGGTCGATTTCGCCACGCTCAGCTGCGATTTGCCTTCGCCGCCCGGACCAACCGGATCCGTGGGGTCGGGATCGGGGCTATCGGGGTCGGGATTGTCGGGATCGGGCTTGGGCGGGTTCACCACATCGCCTGGGTTGTCGGGCGGATCGGTGGGGTTTTCTTTGCCGTCGGTAACCGCCCATGCGGTGTTTTTAATCGATTGCCCAACCGCATCCGACGTAACGATCACCTTAAACGTAAGCGTCGCTTTCTCTCCCGCCTTGAGCACGCCGGCGGATACGGAAATCTCGCCCGTGCTCGGATCGTAGCCCGTCGGCACAATGTGCTCATGCGTCGCACCGGATCCGTCTTCGATGGGGTGAGTCATCGCAATGCTCGCGGTTTCCACCGCGAGCCCCGACGGGACCTTATCGTAGAACCAAGCATTTTCCCAACGAGAATTGGAATCGTCGCTCTTGTTGCCGATCTCGATAGCGTATTGAATGATGTCGCCGACCTGAGCCGTGGGAGCACCGGGGTCGGTAAGATTCGAGGCATTCTTGGTAACCCATTTATCGGCAGGCGTAAACGACACGAATCCCGTTCCGGGCAGTTTTGCCTCGCCGGTCGTCGCCGCAACTTCGTCACCGTCGGCGTCGGTGCCGTCAACGGTTGCGGAATTCAGTATGCCCACGCCGGCACCCGAGCTCACATACGGCGCATCCTCGTTTATCTTCACCTGAAACGACAGATGGTACTCATCGTCGGTGGCGAGGGGCACATCCATCGTATGGACGATGGATCCGTTCTCCCCTCTCGTCTCGTCGTAAACCGTATCGGGCAGCTTAACGGGCTTTTCGCCTGCCTTGGAAAGCGTAATGCTGTCAGCCACCACATCGATGCCGTTTGGCAGCTCATCGAGAATAGTCGCGTTGTGCCACTCCAATCCCGGTGAGCTGTTTTTGATCGAAATCGTGTACGTAACGAGATCGCCCACGCGATTGGTCACGTGTCCGCCGATATCACCCTGCGTTTCGTTGTATGCGCTTATGTTGGCCGAAACCACCGTTCCAAACGACGGATACACCACTATATCGTTGTCGGGAACCGTATCGGTTGCCGAAACGTAGGTGCCCATGCGGGTCTCTCCCATACCGCTCTCGATACGCCATCCAAGAAACTCCGATTTTCCCGGATCGACGCGGTCGTTGAACAGACTTTCTTTGCCGGCGAGCTCGCTTAGCACGCCTCTATCGAAAGCCGAGTTGATCGTTTCCTTCTCGCTTCCGCCCTTAGCGTCTTTGATCACGATGTTGTGCGAATGAGCCAACCAAGTGGCCAATATCGAGATATCGGTTTCGGTGCGGCCCGACGAATCCGTTACCGCCGTAATGGGGGTATCGGCCGTAAACGATTGGCTTTTATCTCGGTTGTAAACCCACCCGGTAAAGTCGTAGCCGAAGCGTACGGGCTGCTCGGGAAGCTTGGCCGTCTCCGGGAAAGCGACTGCTTTCTCGTTGATGGTTTGCGTGTTTTGGTAGGCGCCCGGATCCTTTGCGTAAAGATCGTCGGACGATCCCGACGGAACGTAGTCGAGATGATAGGAAAGCGAGAGAGGCGGCACCACCGTCAGGTATTTCGTTCCCTCGGCCTGCGTTGATGTTTTCGTCGGATCCATCCACGAATAGCTGAGGAGATACGTTCCCGTTTCGCTCATTTCCGCTGAACGTTGATCGGTGAACAGCTTGACAAGCGAATCGGTCCACTCAAGCGGCACAGAATACGTGGGGGGCTGGCCCTCGACATCGCTCGGTATGACTTTCCGCACCGACAGACGAACGACTTGCTCGAGTTCCCCGCCTCCGGCGTTTTTCAACTTGATGTCGTAGTCAAGATTGGTTTTGCCAACGATTGTCGTCGTCACATTGAGATTCGGATCGGCAAAGTCAGTGCAGCCGATACCGTGCGCCGCCATCTTATCTTCAATCGACGCATATCCGCCATCTCCCACCGGCTTGCTATCGTCCATGTACTCTTGAAGATTGACTGACGTAGCAATGATGAATTTAATGCCTTCGCGATGATCGAACAGCGTAAGATCATCTTCAAGCGGCTTGTACTGAGGGTCTGTACTTGTCGCTTGCGCGTACACGGTTGCGTCGGAACCGACGATGGCCGTATTGTCGGTTCCGATCGCAACCGACGTGGTTGGAACGAGACGCAGGTTTCGCGTGCCCACCACCCCATCGTAGTCCGAATACACACGCAGCCATCCAATACCCGAGGCAACCGCAGTCACGCTCACCTCGTCCATAGCGGGTTCGCCTTGGGCGGCAGAGAGCGTGATGATCTTCGTTCCCGGGTTGAGCGGACTGTCATTGGGGTAATACGCTTTGTTGTCGGGATCGTACACCCACGAGGTATCGATGGACGCATTGTTGACCATCTTATTGTTGGTCAGGGGGAACGCGTACCGAATCTTGCGTACGGTATCGTAATCCGTTGCAGCGGGATCGAATGCATCGTTATTGCACGGGTAAAGGAACACCGTTGACACCGATGCTTGGGAATAGGCCCGTGCAAGTTCTCCGAGCTTCGCGCTCCCGCCCCATGTGCCCGTGGTAAACGCAGACAGTTGAGGATATGTGCTGCCGTTCGAGGTAGACCACCCAGCACCCATATTCTTTGTTGTGAGTGATTTGGTGAGAAGCCCCGACACCATGGGCGAAGGTGCATCATTGATGCCCTTTTCTGCCGATCCCGTTGTCTGCTTATCGTAATAGCAGTTCGTCATCGTTGTCGTCGGGCCAACTCCACCCGCAAAGCCGCCCGTGGTCGTCACCACGTTTCCCGAATCATCGACAGCCGTCCCATCGGGCTTTGACTTCAAAGTACCAACTTCGCCCGCAGCGTAGCAGTTTTCAAATGCTATGGCAGGGGAGGTCGACGTTATCGGTGCAGTTGAACCGACAAAGCCACCCATGTTTTGAGCGGCGGCACCCATGCCGACCATCGCTGTAGAGTAGCAGTTTTTGAAAGTTGATTGATGGGTGTCGTACGCATCGACTCCGCTCACAAACCCACCGCTGTAGCTTACGCCTTCGACTTTTCCACTTGACCAACAGTTTTCGATGTCAACCCAGTTATGGATTACGCCGCAGAACGGAGCTGTAGTCTTAGCACCGTAACAATCAAGGTTCGCAAAACTGTTGGTGCACTTAGTGACTCCCGTGCACGATAGAAAACCACCTGAATGACCGGATGACGCGATAACCGTACCGTCGATTGCCGCGCAGTTGTCGATGGTTATGAGAGATTTATCACCATACGTGTCCCGACGTCCCCAACCACCTTCGAAAAAATTAGCGACGCAATCGGTCCCTCGCACATGAACGTTTTTCGTATAGGTGTTGGTGATGAATACCTGTCCCTCAGGAGCTTTGTTCGAAGAAG
Source organism: Raoultibacter timonensis (assembly GCF_900240215.1). Lineage (GTDB taxonomy): Bacteria > Actinomycetota > Coriobacteriia > Coriobacteriales > Eggerthellaceae > Raoultibacter > Raoultibacter timonensis. The sequence continues at coordinate 2,768,382 of NZ_LT964679.1, forward strand.
TGAACATGCCTCCAACACCATGCAAGCTATTGATGACCGCATCGCCGCCCACGTAGTTCCTAGGGCCGACGAGAGCATTCTCCAAAGCGCAATTATCTACATGGCCAGCGCGGAAACTTCCAATCACTGTTGCCATGCGAGCATTCGACTGAGTAACTGCTTCGCATTTCGTATTAGACATCGTAAGGTTCTTGAGGTAAAAATCCTCAACGGTTACATCGCCAAGAAATCCTACGGGGTCATCATTTCCACTTGTGGCGTTATCGCTATACGAATACATATTCCAGACGGTATGTCCGTTACCGTCAACAACAATCGGTGTCGTAATCGAGACAGCAACCCAGTTGCGACCCTGCAGCCCGCCAAGATCGATGTCCTGCATAAGCTTGCATGATTTCTGATTCACCAAAGCGTATCGCAACTCTTCGGCAGAATAGATTTGGTACGGATCATCGACCGATCCGGTTCCACCATGCAATGGAGTAGCACCAGCAAGATCGCCGTTCCACGGAACGAGCGCGCTGCCGTCATTTGATTTAACCGACGTATCGGCGAATTCGGTTCCGGAAACGCCAGTTGCTTTCACTTTTGCAATCGCATCGTCCCATCGCGCATTGTAATACCGAGGTTTGCCTGGAACCATTTCCGGATCCGAAGAAGCGTATATTTCTGCAAGCTGGGCTGATGCAACTTCGCTCTCATCGCCCTCTACAGACAGCGCTGCAATCGCATTTCCGCCCGCGACCTGCTCAATATATTCTTCGAGCGTTGGCATTCCATGCTCAAACGGCTCTTCGTTTAAACCGATCGCATCGTCTCCATCAACCTGAATGGTAACGCTCGCCGAAGCCTCCTCTTGCATCGCGGTGCCCGAGCCGTCGCCCGCAGCATCCCCCGATTCCTCACCACGAGCAAGCTGAAGGGAACTAGGGAATAGGCACCCACACACAAGAACAACGGCAAGAAGGGCGGAAATTCCACCCCCCCCCGAAATATTCACCGTCTCGCACGTGTGCCGCAAGCCTTGGCGGATTTGCGCAATCCGCTCGCAGAACCGATTCTTTGTAGTGCCGGTTCCCGATGAATCCTTGACACCGACCTTGTTGACCCCATAGCAAAACAGGCCGAATGCGACCAATAAGACTGCGCTCGCAATCTTCACATCTGAGATTTGCACGTCTGCAACTTTCTCTTCTGTTATGTATATAATCCCAAAAGTCAAGACACCACAAGTCTGCCTCAACTTAATCATGAGTATATCAATTATAGTTTAGAAATAAAGTATTTTGCCTTGTGAAGCGTAAATTCCTATTTGGAATTCCTTGAATTCGGCGATTATCGCCGCGAGCAGCGCCCGTTCTTCTTACCTCGCATTCAAATCCGATAGCGAGTGGCAGCCCGGCTCGAGCCCTTTCACCCAACAAGGCCCCCGCCCTTGTTGGGTGGAGGCCAGTAACCTATCGTTCGGCCAAACGATTATTCGTCAACGCTCATCGTAAGAAGCAGCACCGCATCGCACTTCTGGGCTTCGGCGAACACCTGCTCGGTTATCTCTTCGCCCGCTTCGATAACGAAAGAGCCGTCCTGGCTCACAACGCGCTCGTTGAGTTTCTTTCCCACAAGAAAGGAACGCAGCTCGGCGTCGGGATCGGATTCTTCCTCAACCGACTCGGCGCTATCAGCCTCCAACTCAGCTGCAACGGGCTCCTCGGTGACGTCATCGGAAGGATCATCTTCGAAATCGCCTTCAGCAACACACTCCGCTTCGTCCTCAGCCGCAGCCTCTTCCTCAGCTTCTTCGGCTTCGTAGATGGCCTCATCGGCTTCATCGCTTTCGAGAACCCCTTCGACTACCTCTTCGCTCTCCGGCTCGACAGCCACCTCATCGTCGGCCGGTTCAGCTAAAGGGGCTGCTTCCCCCTCGGTTTCCCCTGCAGTCGGCTCGACGGCCGCAACGCGGATGTCGGCGTCGATCTCGGTCCCGTCATCAACGAATACGAACTCGCGAGCGAAGAACACATAGGACTCGCTCTCGAACGAGTCACCGTCTTCAAGATCGATTTTCGTAACGTTTCCGAACGCAGTATCGATGTCGAATCCTTTGATAACGCCCAGATGACTGCCGGCACGCGAATACACCTCAAGGCCCACCAGGTCGAAATTATCTTCGAGGGCACCGCGCGCGGTCAGATCGGTGGTCGAAAGGAAATCATCGCGGCTTTGGATCGTCATAAACGTATCGCCTACTGCAAGCGATTTCTCGAATGGTAGGACGAGCGAGGAATTCGTGCTCGCGCTCGAAACGATGTAGTGGCTTACTCCGCACGCATCGCAATCGATGATAACGCCCTTGACCTTTCCCACCTGCTTGCGATCGTCGATCGAAACAACTCCCTTGGTCAGTATCGATTCGTTCGTTTCCATGTTCTTCCTTTCCGGGCAGCGCACCGCGCAACCCATACCGCTACCCACTTTTGCACCTTACTGATTCTCTATCGGCAACGCCTACTTGGCAGGATCGACCCCGCCCTCGCCAACAAGCACACCAGACTGAACCGACACCTGATAGGTGTCGGTTGACAGCAGATCGTTCGAAACCATCGTCCCATCGCGGTACAGCACGCGATACGATTCGGCCACGTAGAACGTTACGGGATCGTCGGGATTCAACCCGAGCAGCCCCGGATCGTCGTACACGTCTGCCGCAGGAAGATCGAATCGATCGATAATCTTCGACGTAGCATCGATCGATTCGCCATCGACTCCCGCGGTGCCGTATAGCTTCACATCGACGGTCTGTCCGAGCGCCGTGGCTCGTATGAACACGCTCTTTTCGGTATTGTTCTTGATGCGAAGATCCTTCTGCCCATACGCGAGCGTCGCATCGAGGCCGATCGGAGCGTAATCGGATACGATAGTATGGGGATAGCGTTCCACTATTTCGAGGTTCGCCTTAAGCGCCGCGATGTAGAGCGCGGTAGACACCTGGCATACGCCGCCTCCGCGACCTTTCACGAGCGTCGTCCCATCGACTACCGCGGTCTCAAAATATCGCTCGTCTTGAGAGGTATCGCCCAGTGCTTCGTTCACCGAAAACGTTTCACCGGGTTTGATTTCCGTCCCATCGAGCGTTCGCGCAGCCAGGTCGATGTTGGAAGCCCTGTCGGAATCATCGTCTTGAGAAATGGCCTTGTATTCGCCCAGGCAAACGAGATTCGCCGTATCGCCCTCGCCGCCGACAACCTGTTCGATGAACTGGTAATCGTCTTCGTCGGTTCCCGCCGCATAGTTCGAGGCGATCTGTTGCTCGGCGGTCACCCACAAAAACGGATTGCCGAAAGCGATGACGAAGGCGACGATTGCGCTGCAGGCAAACGTTAATGCGATGGGCAACCGAGAGGTGCTGAGCCCACGAACGGACTTCGTCCGCCGAGCTGCCGAGCGAGCGTTTGTTGTCGCCCGCCTCGCGGGAGAGACTTGTCTTGCAGCAACCGGGGATACCGTCGTCGTCCTCGTCGTCGGATGAACCGGTTTTCTCTGTACGGGAGCTCTTTTCTTCGCATGGCGAGGCGTCATTGCGACACCATCCTCAGCACCGCATCGACTTTCATCGACTCGATTGCCGTCAGATCGGGCGATGCGTCCTTGAGCTTGGCGGCAAGATCTTGCGCCTGCTCGAGCTGATTCGCTTTTACATAGCACGCGATCTGCTCGACAACCGCCTTGCGGTACGTCGCACGATCATCGGTCAACTCGGCGCATTCCGCGTACAGCTTCGCGGCCACCGCAAACAGCCCCCCGTCGCGCAACGAGGTAGCCTTGGTAAAGTAGCTGGAAGGATCGAATGCAGTCGGAGCCAAAGCAGGCTCAGGCTCAGGCTCAGGCTCAGGCTCAGGCTCAGGCTCAGGCTCAGGCTCAGGCTCAGGCTCAGGCTCAGGCTCAGGCTCAGGCTCAGGCTCAGGCTCAGGCTCAGGCTCAGGCTCAGGCTCAGGCTCAGGCTCAGGGGGCTCGGTANCAGGCTCAGAGGGCACGGTAGCATCCTGCTCGCAAACCGCAACAGCCTCTTCGAATTTTGGCTCGACCTCTTCTCCGCCGATCGACTCGCGCGAAATCCCCTCATCGGCGAATGTGCTTTCGTCAAATGCGGTGAACTCGTCGAAATCAGCTTCGCCATGCTCGACATCCAAGCGCTTGTTTTGTTCAAACGAATCGGATGGCTTTGCGAATTCAATGGGTTCGAACTGTTTGCAAGCGGCATCGTGTGCAGGTGGAGCAGATGCCACTACCTGCGAAGACGACACTTCAGGATCCTCGGAAGCCGTGCTGCGCACCGAAACGCGACGATACTCTTTGGATGGAGCCGCTTCTTTTCTGCGGCGAGCATTCAGGATGGCCAATACCGCAAAGTACACCGCCAAGGGAACGACGAGGCATGCCGCCGCAAGAGCGGGGGCCAACCACTGCTGAGAAGATATCACCGAAAGTCCGACGAACAAGACAACGAGAACGAGTAAGGACGCAAACGCACAGAGCGTTGCCCGCAGCTGCGCCCTTGTTCCACTTTGTTTGAAGCCCATGACCGCTCCAGCGATAACCACAATGGCCATCAACCCGATCCCAAGCCAAGATCCTTGCACGTCAGCGTTCCCGTCTAACAAACACTTCCGATCGCACGAGGCCTATCCTCGTGCTAATTCGATGTGAGAGCATTATATATTACCGTATCGCTTAATGTTAAAAACATCTCAATTAGCTTTCGTAATACATTTTTCTGCATATCACCTGCGCTGTTTTAACGCAAGAAGGACGAGAAAACGCAGCGGGAGCACACGGCTCCCGCTACATAGTCGATATGGATGGCTGGTGCGCTTGCGTCATCGAGCGGCACTGCCCCGCTACGCGTTGGCCATGCCCTCTTTGAAGTCGACGATCTTCTGACGAGCCTCGTCGCTGCCCGTACCGAGCATCTGCACAGCAAGGATCGCCGCGTTCTTCGCGCCGTTGATGGCAACGCAGGCAACCGGCACGCCCGAGGGCATCTGCACCATCGAAAGCAGGGAATCGAGCCCGCCGAGATCGCTCGTCTTCATGGGAACGGTAATGACTGGATTCGGCGTATATGCGGCAACGACGCCGCCCAGATGCGCAGCCTTGCCGGCAGCAGCGACGATCACGCGAATGCCGCGCTCGACAGCCGTCGACGCCCACTCGTGCACCTCGGCCGGCCTGCGATGGGCGCTTGCCACTTTCACCTCGTAAGGAACGCCGAACTCTTCGAGCTGTTTCATGCACGGCTCCATGGCAGGCATATCGCTTTCAGACCCCATGATGATGCCGACGAGCGGCGCGCTGTTCTCAGCTGACATTCGAACTCCTTTTCGCGGTGGTGTCGATTTTGCTTGATACGGTTAGTGTAGCGAATGGCGATGGCGGACGCCACGGTTTTACAAATCCGCTCAATACGAAAAGCATGCGTCCGCAGAAAAGGGCTCCGCACAATCCGCAACTTCGCCTGTGCGCCTATCGCAGGCAACGGGCACGAGCGCGGGTATGAGCTATAATGGGCTGCGGGAGAGGATCACGTTTCAGGTGGTGTCGGGGAATGCAAATAGAATCTTTATCGCTTTTTCTTGCCGTAGTGGAATCAAAATCGCTTACGAAAGCTTCTAAGCAGTTTTGCATCACGCCCCAAGGGGCCAGTGCGTCGATTCGAACGCTCGAAAAGCAACTCGACACCCAGCTCTTTGTGCGCAGCAGCGGCGGTGCGCTCGAACCAACAAAGGAAGGCCTTGAGCTTGCCAAAGAAGCTGAACGTGTTGTCGGCGCGTATCGAAGCCTGCAGACAGTAGCAGCAATGCAGAAAAGCGGCCGCGGTCGATGGGCGCAGCTGCATGTCGTCGTATCCCCTTTCGTTCATCAATCCATTGCTTTCCTTATCGAAGAATACGTCCTTCGCGTTGATCCGGAACTCCGCACCAGCATCGAGGTGCAAAGTTCGTTTGAAATCGCCAAGCAGTTCGATAAAGCCGATGACAATACGCTATATCTTATCGATCTGCCCCTTGAACTCAAGCCGTTCGAGAACAGCTACCCAGCCGATTTCATCAAGAAAGTCGTTTTCGATAGAGACTACTTCAAGCCCTTCCTCCTCTCCTCGTTTAGGTTGATCTGCTCCGATAATAGCGCCTACGCAAAAAGAGCTTCCGTAAAATGGAGCGAGATCGAAACGGAAAAACTTGCCTGCCACAACGACTCGTTCCTTCTGGGTGTTATCGGCCAACAAACGAACTCCGGAGAAGCCGTCCAACCGGGATTGATGACGATGGATCCCGATATACTCGACACCGCCGTAAACGAGTACGGGATGGTGGGACTCTGCAGCTCTCTACCCGAACCGCTACGCATGCAGTGCCAAAAAGCCATCAACGGCAAAACCATTCCTTTGGAACCGAAAATATCACACGTTGCTGGTATTCTCGGAGCTTCGCACAACGAGCAGGCCGGCAAGCTTTTCGACTATGTTCAACGATCCCTGCGGCAATCTTTTCCAACATACGTCGAAGAAAACGATCCCGCCCTTTTCTTCAAGATCAACCGCCCGGCATTCAACAAAAAGCGACCCCGGAAATAATTCTACGCAGCGTTTTTAGCTTTCTTTATCTGGTCAGGCATCTCAATCGTTTCTTTACGGAAAGCGCAAACAAGCTTTTATTCTCACGAAATCTTTTGTCGATTACCTTGTCTGTATACCGGCTTTTCGGGTTGCTAGCGCCTATCAAAAGCGGGTGGTTTTGGGCAGGGATAAACAGGAGGATCCGATGAAAGCTAATAACGAATTCAAATCTCCAAAAGAGAATCGCTCGACCCTATCGCGACGTCAGCTCCTGCTTGGTATGGGCATAGGGGCAACAGCGCTTGCGACGGGCATGATTGGCTGCACCGCCAGCGGCAACCCCTCAAAAGATCTCGAATCGAACGCTGAAGACGGTGCAATCGCGCTAAAGGAGCCAACCCAAACAATTGATACAGACGTGGTCGTCGTAGGAAGCGGAATGGGTGGAATGTCGGCAGCGGTCACGGCGGCTGAAGAAGGGGCAAACGTTTTGCTTCTTGAAAAGCAAAACGTCCTCGGCGGTGGCACCAATTTCGCGGAAGGAGTGTTCGGCATGGGCTCCGACCTCCAGAAGGAGGCAGGAGTAAACGGCAGTCTGTCTGATCTTCTGGCGATCGAACTCGAATTCCAACGATACATCGTCGACTACACCCTCTGGGATTTTGTCGTTAATGGTGCCGAAGAAAATCTTGCTTGGCTCATGGACCACGGTGTCAAATTCGTCGAACTTGGACAAGGACCCTACGCAGGCATAAGAACGCAGCACATTTACGAAGATCATCGGGGAAGCACCATGATCGCAAAGCTTGAAGAGGCAGCGCGCTCAATCGGGGTCGAAATCAGAACCGACACTCCCGTCACGCATCTACTTATGGATGGCGACACCGTAGTGGGCGTTCAAGCCGAAAATGGAAAGGATGTTCTCAACATTAATGCAAAAGCAGTAATTCTCGCTACGGGCAGTGCCGGATCAAACAACGAGCTTTTTGATAATCACACCTCCCGCACATCGGAAAAGTACATGTGGTGCGGAGCCCCAGGGCTCGATGGCGACGGCATCAGGATGGCGGGCGAAGCCGGCATGGGAAAACCCTACCGATTGATGGCGCCTCTCGTTGGCACAACAGTAGAACCCCTTGGAGTGGCTTCGCAGCTCGCCGCGCTTGCAGCCATGAACCCCTATGCTCTCTGGGTAAATCAAGACGGGAAAAGGTTCATGAACGAATGGCTTGTCCGCACGGCGATTTATGCCCCGAATGCAATCGAGAGCCAGCACAAAGCTTTTTCGATCCTCGATCAAGCTTTGTTCGATCGACTGGTTGAAAAAGGCGATCCCAATGTCGGATGGGGCTATTACGTATACAAAGACGCTCCCCTCCCCGACGCTCCCAAAGAACTCGACCAAGAGCTCAGCCGAGAAAGCGAGAACGTTTTCAAGGCTGATAGCATTGCCGATTTAGCAAGCTTGCTGGGTATCGAACCAACAGCGCTCGAGAAGACCGTCCAAGACTACAACAAGCTCGTTGATGCGAAAGAGGATCCTGCTCTTGGCAAAAAAGCCGAGTATCTCACCGACAAGATCGAGACAGGTCCGTTTTACGGCTTTAGGGTCAAGGGCGCTAAGGTGAACATGTTCGGCGGCATCCATATCAACAGCAATGCGGAAGTGGTAAAGGAAGACGAAACCCCTATCGCCGGACTTTATGCTGCCGGCGTCGAATGCGGAGGTTTCCAAGGCGAAACCTACGGGATAACCGTGCCTTCATCGTGTCAAGGAATATCACTTGCCACGGGAAGAAGAAGCGCCCAAAGCGCAGCAGCTTACGCAAAGCGATAGTAGCCAGATGGGCTGAATCGCTTGCACGCGATTCGCAAAAGCGGGCTCCGGGCATTACACCGGAGCCCGCTTTTCAAAACAACTCTTTCACGCGTTTCCTAGTTGTCCTTTCCAAGTTTCTTGAAAACAAGCACGAATGCGATTGCACAGACGGCGATCCACCCGAACATCACGGCAAGCGCAACGAGCGCGTCGGATGTAAACAGCCTGCCTTCCTGCAGCATGACCATAAGATCGTACATGCCACCGCAGGGCGAATAGCTCGCGATCGTCTCGAAGCTCTCCCCGAACATGCTGAACATGGGCAGCAGGGCGAGCACGATGATCGGCAGCGCATACACCCCCGAACTCACCATATCGCGCGAGACGAGACCGAGCACAAGCGAGAGCAGCACGATCGAAAGGGATCCGAAAAACGCAATCGCTATGTAGGGGGCGAGCAGGGAGGCATCGACTCCGATAACGAAGAAGCACACGACGTCGACGATCACGATAACCGCCAGCGACACGAACACCTTCGCTATCATAACCTGACCCGCGCTCACGTTTGCCAGCATAAGCGTGCGCAGCGTATGCTTTTCCTTCTCTTCGGAAAGCGCATAGAGAATGGTCATCGCGCAGATCATGCCGACCGCGAAGCACGGTGCCGTACCGATCAGGAAGCTGTTCATCTCTGCTTCCGCCTCAGAAGGAACGTTAGCGAACATGACGTAGCGGTACAACAGCATGAACCCGATCGGCATAAGGGCGCATACGGCAATTGCGGGGTTTCTCACCAAATCCTTGGCGTCTTTGATCGACAATGCGCCGATTTTGCGAAGTGCTGCGTTCATTATTCGAACTCCTTTCCGGTCAGGCGGAGAAATACGTCGTTCAGGCTCGGCTCTTCGGAATGGATCGACAGAACCTTTCCGCTCTCAAGCGCCTCAGCAATGATAACGGCTCCGGCGGCATCTTTGGTCGTTTCCCTTATCGACTTGTCGTTCATGACGATGCGCACCTTGTTCTGCGCAAAACGCTGCTTCAAGGCTTCGGGCGTGTCGCACGCGACAAGGTGACCGTTGTCGAGAATCCCCACGCGATCGCACAAGCTTTCCGCTTCGGTCATATCGTGCGTTGTAAGGAAGATCGTCGTTTTCTGGTCGTGCAGATCCTTGAGCATGCGGTGCACCTCAAGGCGAGCCGCAGGATCGAGACCGCTTGTCGGCTCGTCGAGAAACAAAAGCTCGGGATTGTGGATGAGCGCCGCGAGCAACGTCGCGCGTTGGCGCATCCCCTTCGAGCACTTCTTCACGAGCGTTTTGCGATCATCGGTGAGACCCACCCGCTCAAGCAGCGGCGCGATGGCGGATTCCGACACGCCGCGCACCTTTGCATAGAACCTGAGGTTGTCCTCGATGGACATGCGCTCGTACAAGCTGCTCGTATCGGAGAGAATGCCGATACGCTCGTAATCGGCGTCGTGGGCGTTTTCGATCGGGCGGCTGAACAGCTCCACCGTTCCAGAATCCTTCGTCAATTGACGGGTCAAAAGCTTGATGGTCGTGGTCTTGCCGGCGCCCGAGGGGCCAAGAAACCCGAACGTTTCGCCGCGGTGCACCTCGAAGGTGAGGCTGTCGAGCACGCGCTTATCTTTGAAGGACAGGTGCACGCGGTCCATCGAGAGCAGCCGTGTCAGCATGGGTGTCATCTCTTTCTCCTTTTCGTCGGACGGCCGATCGGCCGTCGTGGTTTGGCTTGGTGCAGTTATCCCACGCCGCCTTGCGCACGACAATGCATAACGCCTGACAGGAGAACGGATAGCGACGAAAGGAGCGTTGGGAGGGACGAAAAGAGCACACGTACGGACCACGCTGCATACGGCGGCCGGCCGCATCGCGGATGCGGTTCAATCCAACCGGCAATTCTTCCATGCCGCTGTTTTCGAAGGATAAATGCAAATCGCAGGAAAAAGCTAATTGCAGAGAAGACGAGAAAGCCCGTCGATCGACTCGGCGATATATGTTGCTTTGCTTTCGACAAGCTCTTCGCGCGAGCCATAACCGTAAAGCACGCCGATGGAATCGATTCCGTTCGATCGTGCGCCAACCATGTCATGGCTCCGATCGCCCACCATAACGAACTTCGCTCGATCGGTCTCGGCGAAATGAGCGACAACACCGGCAACAACGTCGGCTTTCGCGGTACGCGTACCGTCCAGCTCGCTACCGAGAACGAAGTCGAAGTATCCATCGAGGTCAAAATGCTCAAGGATGCGCAGCGCATACACCGTAGGCTTCGAGGTGGCCAATGCCACGCTAATTCCCGCCTCCTTGAGCGAGGCGAGTAGTTTTTCCACCCCAGGGTAAACCGTGTTTTCGTACAGGCCCTTATCGGCGAAGCGCTCACGATACCGAGCTATGGCAAGATCGGCGTTTTCGTCGCTCATGCCATAAAAATCTTGAAAGGAGCTTTTCAGGGGAGGTCCGATGAACGATCGCAGCTTGGAGCGGTCGCATTCCTCAATCCCGAAGGAGGCGAGGGCATAGCGAATGGACTTCGTTATGCCCTCCTCGGGATCGGTGAGCGTCCCGTCCAAATCGAACAGAACGTACTCGTACTTCACAAATGCCTCCTCGATCAATCGTTTTACGCGATCTCGATCACGCGGCCCTCATGGCGCGCGTCCGCCTCGGGAAAGCCTTCGGCAGGATATCCCAGGATGCAGTTTCCGATTCCCACATAGCCCTCGGGGATGCCGAGCTCATCGTACAAAGCCCGGCCTTCTTCCCCCTCGAACTGCTCCTTCGCACGATGCACCCAGCACGATCCCAGGCCTTCCGCTCGAGCAGCGAGCATAAGCGTTGCCATGGTGAGGCTCCCATCTTGCACGCAGGTACCCGCCTCTGCTTTTGCAAGCACCGCCAAAACAACAGGAGCGCCGTAGAACGGATCGTCCTCCTGGCCGCGAACCGCTGCGTTCAAAGCCGACATCCTGTCGCGCACCTCCTTGTCGCTCACCGCAACCACGATGGTCGACTGCATGCCGTTGCCGCTAGCGGCGTAAAGCCCCGCGTTGCATACCTTGCGCACAGCGTCAGCGGAAACCTGCTTATCGGAGTAAGACCTGATAGACCTGCGACCCAAAATCGCTTCAAACGCTTCCATCCGTACTTCCTTTCATATACCCGAGAGCCGGATCAAAACCCGACGCTCGACGAACAGCAATAAACGTACATATTACGGCTGATCGGCTTCTGCGGCCTCAAGGGTCCTCTGCTTGCGCAGTACGCCGTTCAACCCAACCGACACGACAACGCCGAACGCGAAGAACGCCGGAGCCATGAGCAAGCCCACCGTAAGGCCGAAACTCGCACCTACAAGAGCAACCGAGTAGGGCGAAATGATAGAGCCGATCCTCCCGACGTTGAACGTCGTGCCGGATCCGTAAGCCCTTGTACGCTCGGGATAGGCCTCTGCGAAAAGAATCGAATTGAGGCAGCCGCAGCCGCCTTGGCCAAAGTACAGCAACGGCCCGAGTATAAGCAGGTAGTCGCCGCCCGGCAGCGCTATGTAAGCCAAGAGCGCCACCGCCGAAAGCGCATACGCTGCAACCATAGCCTTGCCCGAACCGATCTTCGAACCTATAACACCCCAAATGAGGTATCCCGCCAAGCCACCGACGTAGTTCAGCATCGAGAAGTTCGTCATCTGGCTTACGTCGAAGCCACGATCAGTCATGAGCCAAGACGGAATCCACGTGTTCATCGCCCAACAAGCAGCCATGTTGCTGAAGCTGGCTAAAATGGCGAACAGCGTGATCCATTTGTAATTACCCACAAGGATCTCATTGAGCCTGATCTTCTCGACGTTTTTGGACGTTTTCGCCTGGAAGGCAGGAGCCAGATGCCGATCATCGGGAATGGCGAACTGAGCGACAAGGGCAACCACGAGCGAAAAACCAGCGGTAACGAATATCCACCTGAAGTCGGCAACAAGCATCAGCTTGCCCATGAGGCTTGCAACGATACCCGCGATCGGGAACGTAGAAAACGTTACGCCCGTGATTTTCGCACGGTGGCCGGGAGCCCAGTGCTGCCAGATGAGGGCATGGATAGGACCCATGATGCCGCCGATGCCCATTCCTGTGAAAACGCGCAGAGCAAACCACGCCGGAAAACTGGATACGAAGACAACGGCGAGCGATCCGACGCCGATCCAAGCGGTACATACCACAAGGCAAAGCTTGTTGCCTCGGTTCGACGCAAAGCGCCCCAAAAACACGCTGCCGATAACGGCTCCGAGCATTGTCGCTGACGAGAGCAATCCGCCTTGAGCCGTCGTCATGTTCAGATCGCCGAGAATGCTCTGCATCGTGATTCCCAGAATGTACATGTCGTAGGAATCGAAGAAGTACGCTGCGGCGCAGCAAGCTACAACCGCCCAACGTGCTTTCGTTCCGGGAGACCCCTTTGCGATGTAAAACGCATCGTTTTTCATGCTACCCTCCCATTTCCTATTTTGGGAGTGCGGACGGGATCGAGCCCGTCGCACATTTGTCGATCCATACCGGCAAAAGTCGGCGGCGCGCTACGGTACCCATTGCCCGCTCCCGCGCTGCCGCCGACTAAAACGGCAAGCTTATTTCTCGACGCTTTCAGCAGCTTCGAAGCTCTCCTGAGAATCGAGGCTCTCCTGCTTCTTCACGAAGCGGTTGAGACCGAAGCCGAACAGGCCGCCCACCGCGTAGAACACCGGAACGGTAGCCAAACCGGCAGTGAGTCCGAGAGCAGTGCCGATGATGGCGGTGGTATAAGGCGAGATGATAGAGCCAACACGACCAACGTTGAAGCAGGTACCAGCACCATACGCCCTGATAAGACGAGGGAATGCAGCAGCGAAGGTGATGGAGCACATAACATTAACAGCCTGGCAGAAGTACACGACAGGACCCCAGTAGAATAGCAGATCGGTGCCAGGCATGATAATGTAGACGACCATAGCTGCCGCAGTTGCGAAGTAGCCTACGATAAGCGACTTGGGGTTGGTGATTTTCTTTCCCAGCCAAGACCAGAAGAAGTACCCCACAAAACCACCGAGGTAGTTGACCATGGAGAAGTTAGCCATGATATCTGTGGTCAGACCGCGCTCGTTCATGAGCCAAGAGGGCAGCCAGGTGCCGAGCGCCCAAACGCCCGCCATGTTCATGAAACTCACAATGATGGCGAAAATGGTAACGAACTTGAGGTTTCCCTCGAAGATGGAGCCGAAGCCGACGCTTTCGCCCTTCTTTGCCTGAGCGGCAACCTGTTCGGCGCTGAGCTTGTCGCTCGGAACGAGAAGCACGAGCAACGCAGGAATGATGACAAGACCGCAAACAAGCCAAACCATCGTATAGTCAGCCGCGAACATCTTAGTGACAAACGACGCCGAGAGGCCTGCGATCGGGAAGCTCGAGAGGATGAACGCCGTAGCGGTATTCTGATGCTTACCCACCCAATGGTCAGCGGCGATCGTGACCACCGGGCCAAGCTGCGCGCCGTATGCCAGGCCGTTGATGAACCTGATGACGAGCCATGCATTGTAGTCGGCAATCTGCGAGCATGCGATGCAGCAAAGGCCGATGACCACGCCGGAAGCGATGATCACGTTGCGGCTTCCCCACGTAGAAGCAAGACGACCTGCGAGAACGCAGCCGATCACTGCGCCGAACATTAGAATAGATGAGAGCATACCGCCAGCTGCCGCATCGATACCCATAACCTCGCGCACGGGAACCATCGTAAGCCCCATGGCGAACGAAGAGTAATTGCCGAACAGATAGAGCAAGAAGCATGTCACGAGAACGAGCCAGCGCCACTTGCTCGGCGAAGCTGTTGTTTCATTTGAGGCCATTTCTAAACCCTTCCTTCATTGTTTGTATTTCATGGCATGCGGGCAACGCACTGCGTGAGGGAGCATTCCCCTGCCCCTATCGCCTTGCCCGCATGGCAATGCCAAATCCATGACGCAAAAGACCGGTTTGCCCGTGCGAAGACCCGAGCGGCAGCCGTCAACCCCTTACTCGAGGAAACGTCGTTTTGGGCAAAGGCGGCACCGGAATGGAAACCCTTTCGGGTTGAGCCGGATAGATGCGCATTCCCCCCAGTACAACCTCTCGGCAAGCGCGGACCCTCGTAGGCGAAGCTTCGCCGCTGCGCCACACTTTCGTAGTGCACGAGCAGCAATGACCCATACCCCCACAGGGAGTCTTCGCAGGATAGCCAAGAGACTCCAGTGCCTGCGCAACCGTAATCCCCGCATCCACCTCCCACTCGACGACAGTATCGTCCGAGCAGACGAGTACCGCTACTTTACCGAGTTCCGCTCGAGACACGCGATCCCCCGGACCTACCGGGCCTTAGGGGGTGCAGGCGGGGGCGGGACAAGCCCGCCCGGCTTCGGAACGAGGTTCCCACCCTCAACATCGGCCTTGGTAAGACCGCATTTCGGGCAAACCTCGCCGTCCTTCGCTTCGATGGGATGCCCGCAGCGAGGACACTTGATTTCAGCTGATGCCATTGCAGGTCTAAAACACATATTCGAACTCTCTTTCTTTCATTGCTTCGGTTTTCATCAACGAGGATGCCCGCCCGCTTTGGCGACGGGCACCCTTGATTGGAATCGCATCGCTTGCAGGCTTAAGCTTTGCTCATCGGAAAGCTCCCGAGATTCAGGCACTCATCGGCATCAAACTTTTTGACGACGGCTTCGTAGCCCTTGCACTCAATACGCAGCTCATGGCTGCCAACCACCTGACCGTCAAACCAGAAATCACCGTAGATGTCGGTAACCTGTTCGAAAACCGCTCCGTCGCTCTCGCGAACGAGCGTGACCTTGGCGTTTTCCAGACACTCGTCCAAATCGGGATCGTAAGCATCTCCCGCATAGAAAAGCTTGGGGCGGTTGAGGTAGTACACGTGCGGCTTGGTACCCAGTTCGGGCTTCATAACCTCGACGTTTTCTCCCTCGAGTTCCTCGGCGAACTCCTCGTATTCGCCGAAACGCAGGGCACCCGTCGTGCACACGTCGACGCAATGAGGTTTTTCGCCCGCATCGAGAAGATGGGCGCAACCCGTGCATTTCTGCGCAACCTCAAGCTCCTCGTTCCAGAACACCACACCGTAGGGGCATGCATCCACGATGGCCTTCTGACCCTTCGCAGCAACCGGATCGATGATCACGAGACCATCCTCGCGACGATACACTGCTCCGTTTTCGCCGGCCGCCATACACGGGGCATTCTCGCAGTGGTTGCAACGCGTCACGTGATAGTCGACGCGCACTTTCGGGGTCTGGCCGACCGTCTTCTCATCGACCTTTACCCAGAATTGACCCGTAAGCGGCTGCGGAAGCGAGATGGGGCTCCAATCGTTGCCGCAATGCTCGTCTTTGCAGGCGATCTGGCAGTTATGGCAACCGTTGCATTTCTGTTCGTCGATGACGAATACCTTCATTACTCTTCATCTCCTTCGATGACCCAATCGCTGATAACCATGCCCGTTGCAGCGTCGAACTTGCGCTCGAAGGCCTCGGGGTAACGAGCGCGTAGCTCATCCATGTTTGCCTTCTTCAGACCGACCAAGAAGCCATTGGTAACTTCGCCAGCGCAGTGCTTGGAGGTCACGTTTGTCGGGCAGATGATGTTGTTCGCGCCGCCACGGTCGGCAACGCCGAACTCCAACGGATCGAGGCGAGCGCCATGATCCTGGTTGACCGCGCCCCTCATGATGCGCTCGGTAACGTACGCACCGCCGAGCACCATGCCGCGTTCGTTGTGGATCTCGACGATATCGCCGTCTTCGATACCCAGCTCGACAGCGTCGGCAGAGTTGATCCATACGGGTTCGTAAGGATAGCCGTCGTCGCCATGAACCTTGCTGGTTTCGATCTCCTGGAACCACGGAACGTCGTCCATGTTCGCATGCACGCGCCAGCGCGGATGGTTGGACATCATGACATAGGGGTAATCCTTCGCACGCGGGGAGAAGCGGCTTTCCTGATGCGACTCACCGTCGCCCATGTAGCGCGGATAGGGCAGGCGCTCTTCGTCGTCGGGGAAGTTATACGCCAACGACGGGGAGTAGATCTCGAGCAAACCCGACGGGGTGTCAAGCGGATTGTTCTGCGGATCGCGCCAGAAGGCATGCAAGCCGGGCTCGTCTTCTTCCCAATCCTCGGCAGTCGGGATGACGTAGTACTCGTTCTTGCGGAAGTCCTCGTAGCTCACGTTGTCGGCACAGCGAGATTTCTCCCAGCCGCGATAGATAAGGTCCTCGTAGGTAAGTCCTTCAGACAGTTCATCGTAAACGCCGAGCTTCTTGGCAACCTCGAGCACGCATTCCCAGTCGCTCTTCGACTCGCCGATCGGCTCGATGGCCGGGGCTTCATAGAAGATGTGGTTGTAGAAGCCGTTCAGCAGGTCGTCGGCGAAGTCCTCTTCCTCGAACTTGGTATTGACGGGCAGAAGGATGTCGGCGAACAGGCAGTCGTTCTCGAACCAAGGATGCTGGGCCAGGATGAACTCTATCTTGGACGAGCGGGCAGCCTCGATCATCTCGTTGCCGCCGTTCCAGCACGTGGTCCAGCAGGGTGTGTCGGTCCAGATCATGTGGATGGGAGAAGCGCCCGGCACAGGGTACTGGTACTCGTCGAACTGGTCTGAGGCGGGCAGCGAACAATGCGTGAAGCTGTGCCATTTCAGCGGATTCTCTTCAGACCAATCGCCGAGGATCGCCTTCGGAATAAGGGTTTTCGGGATGAAGGACTCGGGGATGAAGGCTTGATCGATACCGTGATAGCAGCCCTCGATGCTCGGAATAATCGAAGAACGCGGACCCGCATTGGTCGATTGCATGCCGAACAGCTGCCATTGGAAGTAGATGAACTGACCGGAACCGGGCTTGCCGAGACCCTGCATAGCCAAAAGCACAACCTCGAGACGGGCAGGCTCGTGCGAGTACGCAGAGCGGATGTAGCCGCCGCCGTTGCAGTGCGAGATTACCGTCACATGTGCGGCCCAATCGCGAGCAAACGCCTTGATGATACGGGCGGGCACACCGCAGATCTCTTCTGCCCATTTCGGGGTCTTGATCACATCGTCGATGCCGCCCATAACATAGGACTCGAACCACTCGAACCCGATCGAGTGCGTGTCGATATACTCGCGATCGTAGAGACCCTCGGTAATCCACGTGTAGGCGATAGCGCACTGAAGAGCGGAGTCGGTGTTGGGGAGAACGGGAATCCACTTGCCCGGATGCGCTGCCGCAGTGTAGTTGAAATCAGGCGATACGAATACGTTTTTAATGCCGAGTTTATCGAAATGGTAAGCGATGTGGCTTGCCGTCTGACCGCCCCAGCCCCAGCACATGGCCTCGGGATCGGAACCCCAGTACAGCATCATTTCGGAATGCTCGCAGATATCCTTGAGCATATTCACCTGGCGCTGCTGGCCCACAGGGAACTGGGCCCAAACATGTTTCGCACCCCAAACCCAGCCTTCCCAACTGTCGGGGGTGCGGATCTGCTGAGTGTAGTTGCCCAGCAACTGCAGCAGGTGCGTTTGGCAGCCGTGCGGACCGTGTATGCTCTTCGTCTCGCCATGGCCATCGCATTGCGCAAGGATAGCAGTCAGGCCGTATTGCGATTCCATGCGCCTGATCTCGTTTGCGATGATAGTCGTGGCCTCGTCCCAGCTGATGCGCACGAACTTTGAAATACCGCGGTTCTCGGCGTTGATCTTTTCGGGGTCTCCGCCGGGTTCCCAGTCGACGCGCTTCAACGGAAACGGAATGCGGTTGGGCGAATAGGCGCGCAGCTTGTATGCCAGCTCGAACGGGCACAGAAGCGATTCTTCCTTCGCGACCAGCGTATGGCCGCGAGCCTCGATTTTCCAGGGATTCTTTTCCATGGGATCGTAGGCATTCTTATAGTTGTAGTGGAACGGGCGCGTACGTACGATCTTTCCGTCGAGAACGTCGACTTCGCAGGAATTCGACCCCTGGCCGAAGCTGTCGAAGCCAAGACCCTTGAGGACCGTTTTGTCCTTGATCTTGATGGGCTCGCTCATGCAGATTCTCCTCTCTCCTTGTCCTATGGCTCGCTTATAGATTCGGCGGGATTTCGCCCGTTCGAATCAGCTGTCCAGTAGCGGATTTTGATTATAGGAGGTTAGAATCTGCAACATTTGTTCTATGTTTTATCGACCATTAACGAGGGAAAACAAAAAATGTGTCCCATAATAAGACACATTTCGACGTTATCTATATGTCCCATTTTGATACATGTTCGATTGTGGGAAACCGAACCAAAATGACCGGTCGACGCTGAAATTGAATTACATAGTTGCTCCATCGAATGTACATTTATTTACAGACAATGCGGTATTCTTCCATTTTCCTGTAAAGCGTAGACCTGCTTATGCCTAAAACCCGCCCCGCTTCGCGAATGTTCCCGTTCGTGAACTCGAGGGCATGCTCTATCGCCTTTTGCTCGGCCTCTTTCAGGGTTAGCACCCGACTCCCATCGGTATCTGCGAGCCCGTTGGATGCACCCTCTTCTATGCTGAGCGGAAAATCTTCTGCTTCGATCGTCTGTTTCTCCGAAACGACGATTGCGTATTGCAGGATGTTTCGCAATTGGCGTACGTTACCCGGAAGCTGCGCTGCGAGCAAAACCTGCATGGCGCGAGAAGTAAGGCGCGGCGGAGCAACCCCGAGCCGCTCGCTTTCACGTTTTATCAGGTAGCCGATGAGCATGCGCTCATCATCGCGTCTTTCGCGCAGCGGTGGGATCGAAATCGATACCGACGAAAGCGTGATGGCCAAGTCGCTTCTCAGCTTGCCGGATCTGACGAGCTCTATCAAATCGATCTCGGACGTAGAAACGATCTGGGGCGATCCCAACGGCACGCGAACCGATCCCCCGACCCTGCAAAACGACTGCTCCTCTATCGCATTCAGAAGCGCGTGCTGAATCTTTGCGGGAATATCGCCGACATCGAGAATGATGAGCACGCCATCCTTCGCTTGCTCGAGGATGCCGACCTTTTCAGCGCCTCCCCCCAAACTCTCCTTGCCGAAAACCTCCTCTTCGAGGATGGACTCGGGTATACCCGAAAACGACAGCATCATAAGGGATTCGGGGCTCACCCCTCGCTTTGCAGCAATGATTTTGGCAAGCATGAGCTTCCCTACGCCCATCTCTCCGCTGATCAGAACATTCATACCTGTGGCAGCAGCTTGCTTTGCGAGCTTTTTCGCATTCGAAAGAGAAGCGCTCGATCCTACGAAATCATCGAATCTGGGTAAGTTCCACACGCCCTCGCGAAGCTCTCTGAAAGGGTATTCGTCCTTTTCTTTTTCGGTTGCCGTATCCAACGATCTGGTTTTGAGCCTTATCGTCCCCTCGATAGAAGAAGCAAGCGCCATAGACAGTCCGAGCATATAGGGCTGCGCATAGGAAAGACCCGTACCGACTTTGTTGTGCAGCGTGGTCATCGCCAATACGCCGATAAACTCCCCTTCGCCATCGCGGATGGGAACTGCCGTGGTCAAATGATCCTGCATGACAACACGGTAGTGCTCCGGCCCTACCAACTGAACAACATCTTGGTGCTTAACGCACAGGGAAACGGCGGAAGTACCCGTAACGTCTTCCCGCCACAAGCCGCCGACACGCGTACCGAATTGCCGGTAATTGTCGTTGGAGACATCGCCTTCGAACAAGTAGAGAACCACGCCTTCGCTATCGGCATAGAACACCGAGGTGACCACTTTTCTCAAAACGCCGCGGAAAGACTCTATGACCTCGTCCACCACCGCAATGGTATCGGCGTTTTCAGCAAGTCGTTTTAACAGCTCTTCGTAATCGATTCCCTCGGAATTCGTCGAAGCGTACGGATCAACGCCGGCATTGCGCGACGCAACCCACGAAACCGCGACCTCCGGCTCAACGCTTGGCGTTTTGAACAGGCTCTCACCCATCCTGACCAACTCATCCTTGTTCGCTCTGATTTTAGCGAGATACGATGATTTTTCTTTGTCAGACGAAAGTGCATTCAAACGCGAGTTCACAATGCTCATCCCGAGCGCCCCCTTTTTCGCGAACTAACACGATGCCGCATTTTACAGCATCGCGGTTGCCCATCGCGAGCAATTGCTTGACAAGCTCGGCTACGCAACCTACTAAGGCGCCGCGCGGAGCGGCCGCCAAGACGGGCATGCGATTTTCGATACAGCTGATGAAATCTTGAATGCCTCGGGCAGCAATCGATGCCGCCCTACGACTGCCGCACGCGAACCCGAGCGCAACCCGTTGTAGATCTTGCATTAGGCACCTCCCGGCGCGCGCACCGATACTGCATGTCAGGTTTTTCACGCAATCGTGCAACATGTGTGCGCGTTTCTCCGTATTATGGTTGAAAGGAGCTCCTGATATGGATGAAACGAACGTTGCCCGCACGCGCATGTGGGCACCAGCCACAATCAAACCAGAATGCCATAGCTCTCGTCCGAAGCAACGTGAAAGGGATTACGTGCAGGCATGCTGCATCAACATCGAGCACGCCGTTGAGCAATGGGGCGATACCGTTTTTCGGCTTGCGCTCTGCCGTGTCGGCAATCGCGCCGACGCCGAAGATGTTGTGCAGACCGTATTCATGAAGCTATGCCAAAGCACCAAGCCCATCAAGGATAGCGAGCATCTGAAGGCGTGGCTTTTGCGGGTCACGCTCACCTGCTGCGCCGACGTGCATCGCAACCCTTGGAAAACGCGTCAGGCAACAGGCGAGGAAACACAGATCGCCCTCGAGAACGCTTCGATCGAACGCGACAGCATCGCATTCTGCGACGCCGACAGCACATCGAACGAAGCCTTCGTCAGAAGCATGGTTGCAGCCCTTCCCGAACGGCAACGCATTGCCGTGCATCTTCATTATTTCGAGGGTTATTCGACCAACGAGATCGCACAAATCACCGACGAGAACCCGGCAACGGTGCGTTCGCACCTTCATCGTGCACGGGCCTCGCTCAAGCTTAAGATGAGGGGCACCAATGAATGAGAACGAGTTTTGGACAGTGTACGCAGATTCCCAAAAGCGCGTTACGCTCACCGAAGACCAGAAACGCACGATAGCCGCCGCAGCTGGGCAACATCCGCGCGAGCGAAACACAGCGCCCTCGGCAGCCGCCGAGCACAATGAGCAAACGAAGCCGGCTGCAGTACCGCCCGCAGCAAGGCAGCGCCGCTCTTTGGGGCGCATCGCGCTGCCCGCAGCGGCCTGCCTTGCCGCCATTGCGCTCGCAGTCGGCCTCGTAACCAGCTTCGATACCGGTGGCCCGTTCGGCATCTTCAACGCAACGCCCGACTTCACCGTGCAGGCCTACGCGGCTGACAGCGATTCCATCCTCGAGATGGGCACCGAGAACCAGATCGTTTTCAGCCGCTCCGCCGACGCCCACGGAATCAGCAGCAAAGAAGCCTACCTTGCGGAAGGGTATTACACGGGATGCCTGTTCCGCGTCGGGGGTGAGGGACTCACGCGCATCCAGGCATCGGTATCGACTGGCGCGCTCTACCGCTCCACCCAGGAAACCGTCACCGCAGGAGAAAACCCCGATCGCTGGAACGAGCTCGTTTCATGGAAGCCTACCGCGCGCGGGCTCGGCGAGTACTATGACGAATACGACTACGTGAGCATCGTCGGATCGCCTGACGCTCTGGCAAAAGACGATCCTGCGAAGCAGTGGAGCGTCGAACTCACCAAAAAACTCGGTTCCACCATCGACGTGGCAATGGACGATAGCTCTTCGTCGTGCAGTTTCGGATTCTGGACCAACGAAGACTACGGCGGCAATGGCGACGGCATGGAAGCCACGGATGCGATCATCGACCTCTTCGACGGCGCAACGCTCACCATCACCGCAACATTCGAAGACGGTCACACCACCACGCAGGTCATCGAACTGCACGCCGCCGACGTCAAGGCATCCATGCAGCAGAGCGAAGACGGCCTATGGGAGCTCTCCCTCACGCCCGAAATAGTCGATCCGAGCGGCCTTCAGCAATACACCGACTACGTGCACACGCTCTACGGCACCGTAGAGAAGACAAGCCACGAGCCCTTCCCCGAATCGCTCGAGAACGCCAACGAGTACGAGGGCGCGGCGAGCGATCCACTGCCCTTCGAACGGCAGGACCTTTTGAGGCCCCTCGGAGACGACGTCGTTATCGGCAAGCAGGATATCCACGCCGCAACCGACAGCATCCCGTTCACGGCCGACATGGGAACCTCGTTTACGCTCACCGACCTGCAAATGCTCTCGCGCAGCACTCAGCTGCCCGACGGCATCACGCTTGACGATCTTCGCAGCGGCATGCACAGCTGGGAATACTACAACCGCGTTGTCAGCCAGATCGACGGCTATACGATCGACGAGAACGGTACCATCACGGGCGAATCCGAAGGTTTCTCCTGGGTGGTTATGGAGGCGACCATAGCCAATGCCGGCGCAAAGGCCACCGAGATGACGGGCGACGGGGGCTTTTACGGGGAATACGCCGTGATCGATGACGAAGGCCATGTATCGACCGCTCTTGCGCGCTCGTTTGCCCTCACAAACGGCGGATGGGACGCCCCGAACGCCGCCGTATACCGAGACTTCACTCTCGAACCCGGTGAAACGACCACCGTGCGCTGGCTCGCCATCGTGCCCGATGTCGTGCTCGACGACCCGAGCCTATTCTTCCTCGCCTATGCCGACAACACCGGCGTTCCTTCGGAAGGCACGCTCAGCGGCATGGAGCTCGCATTGACGAACGAGTAAGCGAACTCAGCTGCCAAATCGATAGCAACCGCAAATGGAAAACACCGCGAGAGAAAGAACAGAACCGCCCGCCGCCCGCCAGGCGACGGGCGGTTCCCATGTGCCCGAAAAAACGAAAGAACGAGCGCCCCCTATGCGGATGCGAACCCGTCTTCCAACGCCTCGCTGACGAACCGTTTGTCCATCGCGAGGAAGGCCTTGAGCGCACAGCCCAATCGGGCGTAGACGCCCGATGCGTCCTTTTCGGCAAGGCGCTCGCAAAACGAAGGCAGCCAATCCGTCAGATGCGCTGCAATAAAATCGCCTTGGGAGGCAAGGATCCGCCTCGTTTCGTCATCCTCTTCGCTCTCGAAAGCATCGAACGCACGAGTGCTCAGGTGCGCGAGGAAATCGAGCATCATGGATACATGGTCCTCGGGAAAATGACCGTATTCGACAGCGGCAAACCCGTATTCGGCGTAACGGTTGCGCACGTCGAGCGTGCTTTCCTGAAAGAGCATGACCTCCTTGCCGATGTACGGAGACTCCCACGGGTAAACGTACGATTCGCCGGGCGCGAGGAACAAGCGCGTAAACGCGGACTTCAGCGAGTCGACGCATTCGCCATCGTCTGCTTTCTCGCCGAGCAAGGCGAGCAGCTCGGCAGCCTTCGCAAGCTCGTCGGCGGACGCCTCGGCGCCGCCGCCCCCATCAACTCCTACGCCACCGGCTTGCGTTCGAACAGCATCGGCAAAGTAGCGAAATGCCTCGACGGTCTTTGCCGAGCCGATCGTAGCAAGCTCCTCGCTCGTCGGCTCCGCGCCGAACACAATGTGAAATATTCGATACAGGTAGGCTCTGTTGGCGAGACGCATTCCCAGGGCCTCGATCATCTGCTCTTCCATGTTCATCCTCCTCCAGCCGCCATACCGCACAGCGGCGCTCCTTCATCGTGCCAGCAGTGTACCAATACATGCGAGCGCGCGCTTTTGCGCTTCGTTCCCCGCGCCTTGACTCGGGAGAACGCGGAAAGGTAAACGAAGGGCCCGGGATCTTTCGTTCGATGAATCCCGGGCCCTTTTCAGCCGTATGAGCCTTCAGCCAAACGGCAAGGCTTCAAGCCCTTCGCTCCTACCAGTTGACTTCTACGTAGTTCGTGTCGTTCGCCGCGTCCTTTGCCTTGATGAGAAGGCTCGGCGCCGTGGTATCGGCGGAAGGAAGAACGGCGACCTCGCTCACAAGATCGGCACCGTACTTCGCCTTCAACTCGTCGAAGTCGCCGAAATCGAGCGCGCGATTCGGGCAGCCGGCAACGCAAGCGGGCTGTCCGCCGGCTTCGCGGATGGCATAGCAGCCGTCGCACTTGCCGGCCTTGCCGCTCGGCAGGATCTGCGGAATGCCGTAGGGGCACGCCGTTGTGCACGAAGCCTCGCCCGTGCACACCTCCTGATCGATGATCACGGTGCCGTCGTCGGCACGGTAGATCGCCCCCGTCGGACAGGCGGCCATGCACGCCGGAGCGCCGCAGTGGTTGCAGCTCGCGGAGTAGCTGTATCCCGAAACGCTCGGGAAGCTTCCAACCGAAAAGGTCTTTGCGTATCGGAAAACGGTTCCGACATCCAGACGGTTCTTATCCTTACATGCAACCTGGCATGCGCGGCAGCCCGTGCACCGGGTCATATCGAAGTAAAATCCAACAGACATCTCTATCAACTCCCTCGCAGCCTAGGCGGAAACGATCCGTTGCGGCCAATCGCAATCGGGCGCCAGCGCTTCGCCGTCGTATTTTTCAACATTGCAGATCTGGTTGTTGTAACCGGATACGCCCATGCCGCCGTACTCTGCGCCGATCAGATAGTTGTCGGAACCCGCGCGATCGACACCGGTCTTCTCGTCAACGTCGACCCATGCGCCGTGAGGCACGCCGACGACGCCCGGCATGAGGATGTCGAGGATCGCAGCGGTGCGCAGGCCTTGGCCTGCGGGTGCGCTGATGAGCACCGTATCGCCCTCCTCTATGCCCTTTTCCTTCGCGTCCTGGCGATTCAGGAACACCGGGTTCGCCCACGTCTCGCGCAGCCAGGGGCAGTTGTCGAAGACGGAGTGCGAGCGCCGCAGGTAATGCGGGTTGTACATGATGTAGGGGTACTCGCCCTTCTCCCCGCCGATCGCACCGTCTTTGAACGTCGATTCGTAGCCCACGCAGGGAACGACGTAGGTGGGATACGGCTTGAACTGCTCGATGCCGTCGTATTGGAACGAGGCCATGAGGTCGTAGCGCGCCTGGCAGTATATCTCGAGCTTGCCGCTTGCGCTCGGAAGCGGATTAGCCTCAGGATCGGTTACGAAGTCCTCGTAGCCGATGAAGCCGTAGCCGTCATCGGGCGTGCGTTTGAACTGGTAGCCGCCGTTGGCGACGAAATCGGCCAGGGAGATCACGCCTTCCTGCGCCTCGCCCTCAACGCCCCACTCGGCGATGTCGGCATCGGTGATGGTCACCAAGGGCTCCATCTCGCCGCTCTTGCCCATGATCTTGCTTCCCGCGATCTGCTCGAAGAACTGCTGGGTCTCCGACGTATCGTATGCAAGCGCGGGATCCATGCCCATACCTTCGAGCAGCAGGACGCCGATCTCCTGATCGGTCTTGGATTCGCCGATCGGATCGGTCACCTTCGAATAGCAGTACACGAATTCGCGGTTGCAGGTGGTCACGCCGCCGGGGCGCTCCCACTCGGTGGTCACCGGAAGAATAATGTCGGAGTACACGGCGTTCGTCGTCATGAACTGTGCGCGCGTGAGCACGAAATCGACAGCACGATGAGCCTCGATGCCCGCCTTCTGATGAAGCGACGTCTGCAGCGTTGCATCCGTCACATGGAAGATGCCCTTGATGGGGCCGAGCGTGGTCGGAATGGGCTCGTGGAAGTTCGCGTACGAGTTCGAAACGTCGAGAACCTCGCCGCCGCCTTCGAGAATGATGTCGTAGAGCTGCGGTTGGCGAACACCCGTGGAAACGGGATTGGTCGTCTTCGGCTTCTTGGCGTTGCCAGCGGTCACGAGGTTCGGCCCGTAGTTGCCGCAGTTAGCGTGATAGGCGCCGCCGCACGCGTGGCCCGACTTGCCCATATGACCGCCCATGGCACCGAGCGCCATGAGCATCTGCGGGATCATCTCGGAGCCGTTGCAGCGCACCATGCCGTAGTTGTGCAGCAGGTAGGTCTTGTTGTTCTTGCCGAGGATTCGCGCGAACTCGGTAACCTGCTCGGGCGGAACTCCGCAGATCGGCTCGGCCCATTCGGGCGTTTTGGGCGTGCCGTCGTAGACTCCCTGCACGTAGTCTTTGAGATTCTCGCTGAGCTTCGCATCGTCGGGCATGTGATCGGCATCGAAGCCGACGGTGTAGGCGTTGAGGAAGTCCCAATCGACGATATCGCCTTCCTCTTCATCGAGGCGCAGCATTTCGTATGCCGTCGCGAGCATGAACGCCATGTCGGTGCCGTTTCTCACCGGAATCCAATCGGCATCGAGCATCTGGGCAGACGCGTTGTACATCGGATCGACGGTTACGAACTTCACGCCGGCTTCTTTTGCCTGGATGAAATAATACGTCGGCGTACCGGCCGCAGACCACGTCGGATTCGACGAATACATGACCACGTACTCGGCGTTCATCATGTCGAAGCGGTCGTTCGCCTTGCCGATATCGGTACCGGGCAAACCGATCATGTCGCTGCCGAGCGTATAGGTGCCATGAGAGGTGGTATCCCACCCGCGCACGCATCCGCACATCACGTTGATAGTCGCATCGGGCGATTTACAGTAAAAGCCCGTCGGGCCGTACTCGTCTGAGATGCGCTTGATCTCTTGGCAGGAAAGCTCGATCGCCTCGTCCCAGCTGATCACTTCCCACTCGTCTTTGCCGCGCATGGCACCGTTGGAGTTCTCGCCGCCGCCCGGCTGCCAGCCCTTGCGCTTGAGCGGATGGAGAATGCGGTCGGCACCGAAGCATTGCTGCTGTTGGGCTTTGCCGCGCACGCATCCGCGCTGCTGCGGGTACTCGGCAGAGTCTTCGTGCGAATCGTCCGTCTTCTGGCGAACGACCACGCCTTCCTTCACCATAACCTTGTTGACGCAACGGCCGCCGCAATTATGCCAGCAGGCCGCTGGAACCCACGTACCGCCCTCTTCGAGGTTCGTCGGCAACGCGTGCTCCTTGTTCTCCTCCACCTTCGCCTGCGGGGCGCATCCGAAAGTCGACAACGCTGCCGCAGATGCGGCAACGGCTGCGCTAGCTTTCAGGAATTGTCGGCGGCTGAGACCTTTGGTAGACACACCTATATCATGAGCGTCCATGTATCCTCCCCTTCTCATCTACATCTTCTCGCCCTATGCGCAATCATACGCTGCTCGGTCAGTTATCATCAACCGATACGAGCAAAGCTAGCATTAAGATTTTTTAAGGGTTAGCCTCTTGAAAAAGATAAAATGACCAGCAGCAAACGGTCGAGGACCTACCAGCCGAACTTCACGCGAAGCTCGTCGGCGCGGCCCTTTGCCAAAGGGATGCTCGACTCGCACGCATCGTTGAGCGTCAGGTTGAAGCTGTTGCGCGTATACCGCTCGACCTTTGAAACCTTCTGCACGTTGACGATATAGGAACGATGGCAGCGGAAGAAACCGAACCGCACGAGCTCGTTCTCGAGATCGTCCATGGTCAGCGTCGTCTGGTAGAGGTTGCCGCGTACCGAAACGTAGTTCGCCTTGTTCATGCTTTCTACGAAGTCGATGTCCTTTGGGTCGAGCAGAAGCGTCGCGCTCTCGGTTTTCGCGGGGATCTTGCACACGCGAACCTCGTCGCCGAGAAATACATCGCCCATCTTTGCAGCATCGTCCGATCCGTCGTCCTCCGCAACCTCGGCGGCAATGAACCGACCATCTTCGTACCAGAATGCGGAACCGGGCATGAGCAGCGCTTCGCGCAGCGGCTCGGCAGTCGTGATGAAGATTGTTCCGTGCTCGACGCGTTCGGCCATCCACGTGAGCACCGCTCGGCGCGCCTGAGCTCCAAGATCGAACAGCGGACGCTCGCAAAAGCACACTTCGGGTTCGGCAAGGCTCACCCGAGCGATGTCGACAAGCGTTCGCTCGGCCTTAGGGCAGTCCTGCAGTTTCCTTTTCGCATGCTCAACGAGCCCGAAATGGGCGATCGCCTTCTCGACCGCCGCGCGACCCCGTCCTGCGATGCGTGCGAACATCATGAGGTACGACCGCACCGATTCGCGCTCGAACCCCAGTTCGTCGCACAGCATGAACGCGCAGCGGCGCTGCCCGTAGCGCTGGCGCACCACTTCGCGAACCTGCTCCGAAACAGCAGTGCTGCATTCGATGTGGATGCCTCTCGATTCCTCGGCCGCCAACAGGCTCTCGACCGAATCGTACTCTTTCATGAAACGCTCCCGATCAGTTGCTTCGTGTTCGCAAAAAAGTCTACCACGTCTACGTCGTCCTTGCGCTTCGATGCTTTGGATCTCAAAGCTTCCACGTGATCGCGCCCTTTCCCTGTTGGTTCGGTAACCGCTCGTAGGCTTTTCGCTGTTTTCCCGCTTCGATGCAGTACGATAGCGGCTGCTTAACAGATAAATACGAACAGATGTTTCACGTGAAACACTCGGACGGCTTGAGCGCTTCGCATGGCGGCCCGAGCAAAGCAGGAAGGCGCACCCCGTGAGTTTTCAATCGGTCGAATCGCAGATGGTCATTCTCTTTTTGGGAATCGTGCTCGGCTTTATCGCACGCAAAGCGAGCGTCATGAACGACCGGTTCGACGGGCAGTTCTCGAAACTTGTCCTAAACGTTACCCTTCCGTGCCTGATCATCTCGTCGGTTCTCATGAACGACGAGCTGCCCGACGCATCGACGGTAGGCCTGATCTTCCTTCTCTCCTGCGCAAGCTACGCCATCATCCTCGCCATCGCATTCGCCGTGCCGTTTCTTTTGCGGTTCCCCAAAGACAAGCGCGGCACCTACAGCTTCATGATCGCATTCGGCAACGTGGGGTTCATCGGGTTTCCCGTGCTGTCCGCCATTTTCGGCGATCAGGCGATCCTTTACGCCGCCATATTCAACATCCCATTCAACCTGCTCGTTTTCACCGTAGGCGTGTTCATGATCTCCGAAGGCGAGGGAACGCTGCGCGAACGCTTGACCGACGGGGCAAAGCACGTGGTGAGCCCCACGCTGATCTCATGTTTTGTAGCACTTGCGCTCGCGCTGCTCCGCATTACCGAGCCGGGCATCCTCGGCCAATCGCTTGACGTGATGGGGCAGATGACCACACCGGCCGCCCTGCTCATCATCGGTTCGACGCTCGCCAAAATGCCCATTCGGGAAATGATCTCGAGCTTTCGCCCCTACATCGCCTCGCTGTTTCGCCTCGTTTTCGTACCCGTCGCGATATTCTTCGTGTTTCGCTCGTTCGTCACCGACCCCATGCTGCTCGGCACCATCGTCATCACCTCGGGCATGCCCGTGGCCACCAACGGCACCCTGCTCTGCCTTCAGTACGGCGGCGACCTCAAGACGATGACCAAGGGGACGTTCGTCTCGACCATCATGTCGCTTATCACCATACCCCTGCTTGCCATGATGCTCGTATACCTGTAGGAAACGCAAAGCGGGCGCCCGTGCAAAGGCGCCCGCCTGTTTTGATACCGTCCCCCAACGGGGCAAAGGCCGGTTAGCTCAAGTCGATGGCCACATCGTCGGTCGGCTTCCACACGATCTTGTCGTAGGTAAGCGCATTGATGAATTCCTTCGTTACGTCGAGAGCGATCGCATGCTCGTCGCCGAAGAAGCGAATTTCGGTGATTATTCCATCGTGCGCAGAAATAAGCGAGTGGGCGATCTCGCCTGCGACCGTGGGAGGCGTAAGCAAGATGATCGAGCGATCCTTGCCCTGCAGCGCACCGCCGGTCAAAGAGTCGGGATGCTCGTCGCCGCGTGCGATTGCGGGCTTCTCCCATGTCAGCTGCTCGTCCGCCGCACGATCCTGAGACGTAACCCAATTGGCCACTATGGCAGATGTTTCGTAGCGATCGATGCCGCCGAGCCTAATCATCTGGGCATCGGTAAGACCTGCGGCGTCACGCGCTTCTTCGTATACCGATTGGGGCGTCGCGTTCTCGTCGCCGAGAACGATGATTCTCTCGAAACCGCCCGCAGCAAGCGCTTCTTTGGTTTCGGCGGTCAACGTTTCGAGGCCGAACTCTGAAAGGAAGATAGGCGACTTGGTTACCGCGGCCCACGGTGAGATCGTCAGCGAATCGGGGAAGTCGCAGCAACGTGCGATGATTGCAGTCTTGGAGTGATCCGTCCCGAGCGACTCGTAAATGAATTCGGCGGTCTCTTGGCGATCGATACCGCCGATGCGCTCAACCGTTTCGATGCTCGGTATCGCATTGACCTCGTCCTCGACATCCTGGTTGATAGCATCGGTCGAACCCACGATAATCACGTGCTTCACATCGAGGTCATCGACGATGGCGGCCCGTGCATCGTTCGACAGCCACTCGTTTGCTGTCAGCACGATCGGCGCGTTGTCGAGATAGCCCGAAAGGGAAGATGCCGTCAGAGCGTCGGCGAAATTGTAATTGTATCCCGATGCGAGAATGACGGTGTCCTCGTTTGAGGCTTCGCGCTCATACGTCGAAGCCTGACGCGAGGTACCGTAACGGTCGATGCCGTACAGGCGCGCAACGTTCAGGTCGATCGGCTCGGGCGGCTCTTCGCTTCCCCAAACCGCATAGTACACGCCGCACACGGCGCCTTCGCACCCGAGCACGGCATCGTCGATGTCGTGGAAATCAGGGTCTCCAGGCTGCGTGGTGGGCGTTTCGCCCCACCCGAGCAGCGTCTTGTTATCGGGAGTTGCCGAGAACATGCTCGCACCCGGCAATGCGATGTTCGCTTTGGAATCGCACGCAAGGTACACGTACGTATCGGTACCCGATGCGTCGGGCAGGTCGGCATCGTGTGCCAGCATGCGCGTATCGTTGTAATCGCCGATCGCCGTCGTGTCCCACGTGCCGCCATTCGGCAAAAGCTTGATCCATCCGATATCGACAGCACCTGAATCAGGCTTCGTATCATGACGCGACACGCCACGCTGATCGGTTATCGTCGTGCTGACCGTTGCGCCGCCGTCGGCATAGAGCCCTGTCGTTGCAGCAACAGCTGGCGCAATGTACAAACTCGGCAAGGACACGGCTCCCGAAACGGTTGCGCCGACCTGCTTGCTGCAACCGTTGGCTTGCAGCGTAGCCGCAGCGGTACCGAACACGGTTTGAGCCGAGTAGTCGGCGGACAGCGCCGTACCAGCATCGTAGCCGACGTTGCCGCCCTTGTTGGTGAAACCGCTGCTCCCCGAACCGCCCCACCCGGCGAGGTTGGCAACGTTGGTTCCCTTGGCGCCCGTGTTCTCGACGAACGCGCAGTTCGCAACCGACACGGTGGGACGGACCGGAAGGAATCCGCCCGCAAGGCTGCCGCTCAGCCCGATGGCGCCGCCCGCGCCCGTGCCCGCAACGTTCTTGTAGAATGTGCAATACTCGAAATCGACCTTGGCTTTGCTATACACCTGGATGGCTCCGCCCGCAACACCGGTCGAAAGCTGCTTGCCCTCGTTGCCGATAAAGGTCGAATTGCGCACTGCTGCCGTAAGGTTGATCGACGCCGAACCACTCGATACACCTTCGAACAGAATCGCGCCGCCGTCGTCGTTGGCGACATTGTCCTCGAACACGCAGTTCTCGATTGTCGCGGTTGCCGTGCGTTCGGCACCGTTCATGAACACGGAGATCGCGCCGCCGTCGTTGCGGACCGTTTGGTTGGCGGTCGCCGTGTTGCCCTTGAAGTACGAATCAGTGACCGTAAGGTTGCACTTGTCGCTGTGGTACACCGCAATAGCGCCGCCAGACCCGCCGAACGTTCCGGCCATCGGAGCCGCGTTACCCTCGAAGTAGCACTGCGCCACCGTGAGCGTCACGTTGCTCGCTTGGTCGGTCGCGATCGCTCCGCCAGCGTAGCCACCATCCGACGTTCCCACGTTGTTGTTGATCGTGCACTGGGTTAGCGTGGCGGTCGTATTGCTTCCCGGATACAGTGCAGCGCCGCAACCGGCACGGTTGCCTTCGATCAGAGTGTTGAACACCACGAGCGTCTTCGCATTGCCCGACGTTCCGCTGACTGCACGCGAGCCGTTCGTGATGGAACTGTTGTTGATCTCGACCGTGCCGCTCGCAATACCGACCGCCTGGTTGCCCGCATGCCCCGTGATGGCAACCCCGTCGAGAACGACTTTGCCGGCAGCCGATCCGCTCGCCTCAACGCCCGCCCCCGCGCCCGAAAGCGCCATGTTCTGAAGGGTGATGCTTCCCCCGTTCGGGCAAACGGCCGAGAAGAACCTGTTCGCACCTGCACTCGTGAGCGCCTGGTTGCCGCCGTCGATCACGATGTCGTAGCCGTTGGCGTTGTTGAGGGAAACCGTTGCGTTCTTGCCCGCCATATCTGCGACAAAAGCGGCAGACAGCGTAACCGTGCGGCTTTCGCCCGCATTGGCAACCGCATCGACGAGCTCGTCAACTCCATCGACGGTCACATCGCCCATCGGATCGACCGCAAGCAGTTCGATCCCGTCGTCTTCTTCCTCGATGAGGCTTTGAGCGGTGAGCCCCTCGTCGCCGACTGCATCGGCGCCGGGTGTCACGACCTCGCCGTCGCTTTGGCTCGCGGCAGAGCCGCCGTCCTCGACGGATCCGTTATCCTGCGAAACCCCACTCTCGGCATCGCCACCTTCTGCGGAGCCTTGGCTCGATCCGGTATCACCGCTTTCTTCCTGCGGGGAAGCGGTATCACCCGCTGGTGCGGGCGAGGGATCGGCATAGGCGAGCGGGACCGATGAAAACGATCCCCCGAGCGCAAGCGTCAACGCCAACAAAACCGCCAGCGGAGAGCGCGCTCTCTTCGTTGCTTCCATAATGCCTCCTGTCATAAGCACCGACATCGCCCTCACCCGAATTCGGGCGCTATCCAGAAGCAACAGAAGCTCAAGCATGCAGCCTCGTATAAGCCGCTGGGTCATATTTGCCCAGAAAAGACGAAAGACGCCCGAAGGCGTCTTTCGATCTCATGTTCGTGCGATATCAGTTTGTCAAAGCGCCAGAACGGTTTGTTACCGTTCTTATGGCATTTAGAAGTGTACGAAAACGTAACATGTTTTGCAATACAATTATATAGGTTGTTCTATAAAATTCATAACTTTTTACCTATTTCTGACAGAAAAAGGCTCGTACCGAATCATTACCGGTCCGAAGAGTCTCGCCTAGCCGATTGCCGAGCGCAGAATACGTTCGACCTCATCGGCGCCCATGAGCGAAGCGCCCGGCGTTTTCGTTGCTTGATAGAGTGCGAACTTCGCGGCTTCGAGGGCATGCGATACAGCCACGCTCGCCTCGTCGGCAACATCGAGGGTGTCGGCACACGTGCGAAGTTCTTCATGGGAGGCAAGGTAGGCCGTAGCACTCGCCCGGAACGCTTCCACGTACTCGAAACTGTTATTGAGGAACAGCTTCATGAGTGCCGGCGTTTCCTTCACGAGTTTGATGCGCATTTGAGCGATATCGCCATCCCAATCGTATCCCCGCACGATATCGAGAAACAAGCTCAACACCGCGTGGAAGAGCGTCGGGGATTCGTACCGATCGAGCGCAGCGAACACCGCCTCGTCTTTCAGCTCGAACGTACCAACCCCCACGATGGCGGCATCCTTGGTGGGAAAGTAGTTGAAGAACGTACCTTGCGATATGCCCGCTCGAGCGCAGATCGCGTCGACAGTCACGCCGCCGTAACCGAACTCCCCCACAAGCGTGATTGCGGCGCGTTCGATAGCCTCTCGCGTCTGCCTGCGCTTGCGCTCGCGCAACCCCCCTGCTTGATCAACGTCCTTCGAGCCCACGTGTTCGATTCCTTCCCTTTGTCTCCTCGCGACACGTCTATCCATTATACGGAAGGTTTCCCCCATGGCTCGTACTTGTCAGATATTTTTATAGTCTCTATAAATTTATTGTCACTCTAATATTTCTGTGCTTTAATGGCTGGTTGAGCGACGGCTATAGAGACCCGCCGCATGCCGTTTGCGAAAGGAGCTGCCATGAAGGTATTCGGATTGGGGATTCCCGAACTCGTTTTGATCCTAGTGGTCGCATTGCTCATATTCGGACCGAAGAACCTTCCCAAGCTCGGCGGGATGCTCGGCCGCTCGGTCAAGAAGCTGCGCGCCCGCACTGACGAGAAGTTCGAAGACGCCGACGAATCGGAAACCAAGGCGCAACCTGCATAGGCCTCGTGCTTATTCGGCCCCATAACCTGCCAACGGGCACGCGCTATTCGTGTGCCCGTTTTCTTATGCGTTCACGGGCATCGGAAAAGCAAACCACTTCGCACCAAAGAACCGTGCAGTAGCCATGCCCACCGCAGGCAAACGCGTACGCAGCCGCTTTCCCCGCACTTGCCGCCAACCTGTTCTCACCGCCAGATAAATACGGTAAAGTAGCTCCGTGCTTTTTGCGAGCCGCATGGCAACGTGCAGGGCACCACAGGAAGGGCGCCGTTGCAGGCGGCACGATACGGGAGCGTGGCATGGAACAACGTGAGCGATTCGCAAGCAGACTCGGCTTTCTGCTCATCAGCGCGGGATGCGCCATCGGGCTCGGAAACGTCTGGCGGTTTCCCTACATAACCGGCGAATACGGCGGGGCCGCCTTCGTTTTGCTGTACCTCGTGTTCCTCGTCATCCTTGGCCTGCCGGTCATGATCATGGAGTTCGCCGTCGGCCGCGCAAGTCAGAAAAGCTGCGCCAAGAGCTTCGATAAGCTCGAACCTGCGGGGACGAAGTGGCACTGGTACAAGTGGCTCGGGTTCGGCGGCTGCTATCTGCTCATGATGTTCTACACCACCGTCGGCGGATGGATGCTCGCCTATGTGGTGAAGATGGCGACCGGTGAATTCAACGGACTGTCGAGCGAGCAGGTGGGCGGTGTGTTCTCGGGCATGCTCGCTGATCCCGTCGGGCTCATCGGTTGGCTGCTCGTCGTCACGCTCATCGGGTTCTTCGTATGCAGCCTCGGCCTGCAAAAGGGCGTTGAACGGGTTACCAAAGCCATGATGGCCTGCCTCTTCGTTATCATGGCCGTACTGTGCGTCCGCAGCGTCACGCTCGAGGGCGGCGGCGAGGGGCTCGCCTTCTATCTCATCCCCGATTTCTCCCGCCTGTTCGCAGGCGCAACCACGGCAGAACAGCTGGCAACGTTCGGCGAGGCCGTCTACGCGGCAATGGGCCAGGCGTTCTTCACGCTCTCGCTCGGCATTTCCGCCATGGCCATATTCGGCAGCTACATCGGAAAAGACCGCCGCCTTACCGGGGAAGCCCTGAGCGTCGGCGTGCTCGATACGCTTGTCGCGCTTATGGCGGGACTCATCATATTCCCTGCCTGCTTTGCGTTCGGTGTGAATCCGGGCGAAGGCCCGAGCCTCGTGTTCGTCACCTTGCCGAGCGTATTCGAGCAGATGTGGATGGGTCAGCTTTGGGGGACGCTGTTCTTCTTGTTCATGAGCTTCGCCGCCCTCTCGACCATCATTGCCGTGTTCGAGAACCTCTTGAGCTTCTCGATGGATTTATGGGGTTGGTCGCGCAAAAAGGCGGTGCTCGTCAACGGGGCGGCCGTTATCGCCCTCTCGCTACCCTGCGCCCTCGGATTCAATGTGCTGTCGGGCGCAACGGTACCCGGCATCGGAGACATCCAATCCCTCGAAGACTTCATCGTTTCGAACAATATCCTACCTATCGGCAGCTTGATATACGTGTTGTTCTGCACGAGCCGCCGCGGATGGGGCTGGAAGAACTTTATCGCCGAAGCCGATACGGGCAAAGGCATCGGTTTTCCGAAATGGACGTACCTCTGGGTGAAGTTCGGCATCCCGGTGCTCATCGTGGTGATCCTCATCATGGGATACATCCCCAAATTCCAAATCTGGTTCGGCTAGCCGTATCGAACGCAAGTATCGAGCGCAGGCAGGAACAGGCGGCCGCTTTAAAGACCGCTTACACCTCGCCTGCGCAGACGGCGAGTTCGTGGACAAGCCCCCTGAACTCCCTTTCGAACAGGCTTCCCCTCAGCCATATGAACGTCATATCGTGCTCGATAGCCGGGCCGTCAAGCTCGATTGCCCGCAGCGTGCCCGCAGTGCATTCCGCCCGTACGGCCGATTCATACAGAAATGCGATGCCGTAGCCGCTTTCGACCAGTGCCTTTATGATGCTGATACTCGTAACCTCGGTTGTGCGGGCGAACCCATCGAGTGAGAGATTGCGCGCCGCAAGCGCATGTTCGAGAACTGCGCGCGTACCCGATCCGGGCTCCCTCACGATAAGATGCTCCCCAAGCAAGCCTTCCAACCGTTGCGGTTCTTCAGCGAGGCGGCAGCCCGGCGCGCATACCGCTACAAGCTGTTCGGTGCAATACACCTCCCAATCGTAGTACCCCTTATCGAAGAACCCCTCAACGAGAGCGCAATCGAGAACGCCCTCGTGCAGCAAGGCGAGAAGATCATCCGTTCCCGAAGCAACGACCTTCACCTGCAAGTCGGACCGTTGCTGGAGGAAGCGGGCAAGCGGACGGGCGATAACGTATTCGCCGGCGGTCATCGTCGCGCCGAAGCCGATCGTTCTCCGCTTTCCCGACAGGGCGGCTATGCGCTCCTTCACCAGCCGCTCGTCATGCGCCATAACCGTTAAGGCGTCGCGGAGCACCTCGCCCGCTTCGGTAAGCGAGAGCCGACGGTTGCTGTACGAGAACAGCTTCGTCCCGTATACGGCTTCGAGATGGGATATATGCTGCGATACGGCGGGCTGCGTTATGTTGAGCCTTTGTGCGGTCCGTGTGTAACTGAGCGTATCGCATACGTCGAGAAAGGTCTCTGTCCTAAAATCCTGCATGATATCCACCTCGCTGTTTGCACCGATATACCCAGAACCTTGCCGATATCGCTCCGATTATATCAATGCCGATATCGATACATAATTTTTAATTATAGCAACATAATAATTAATAAGTTTTATTATTGCCAGGGCAGTGCGACAATACCGATCAGTTTCAACACAGTGCACCGCACAAGCCGGGTTAGGAGAAAACCGTGAAGGGCATCATTCAGAAAGTACCGATTCCAACCGCCGGTGTGGCATTGGGCCTTGCCGCCCTCGGTATCCTGCTTCAGCCGCTTTCGGAGGCGTTTCACATCATCGCCGGCGTGCTTTCGCTGATCATGGTTGCTTTCCTCGCTGCTAAGATCATCGTATTTCCCGCCATGATCAAAGAGGATCTGAAAAACCCCGTGTTCGCTGCGGTGAGCGCCACCCTCTTCATGACCACCATGCAGCTTGCAACCTATCTGGCGCCCGTGGCTTTCGGTGCGGCTTTCGTTATCTGGATTGCGGCGGTTGTCGGTCACTTCTGCCTCATGGCGTGGTTCACGTTCTCTTTCACCATGCGGTTCGATCTCAAACAGGTCTTCCCCACCCACTTCATCGCGTATGTGGGCATCATCGTCGCATCGCTCACCTCGCCGACGTTCGGCATGCAGGCCGCAGGCGTTGCCATCTTCTGGTTCGGCTTCGCCTGCTATCTCGCACTGCTCGTCGTCGTAGGCCTGCGCTACCTCAAACATGAAGTACCCGAGCCTTCAAAGCCCCTCTTCTGCATCTACGCAGCACCGATGAGCCTTTCGCTTGCCGGATACCTCGCAGTCACAGCCGAGCCCAACGCCATCATGGTGGGCCTCATGGCCGTTTTGGCGCAGCTGTTCCTCGTGCTCGTCTTGACCCAGCTTCCGAAGCTGCTGAAAATCAAGTTCTATCCGAGCTATGCAGCTATGACCTTCCCCTTCGTTATCTCGGCATCCGCGCTGCTCAAAGCGATTACCTTCTTCGAGGGACTCGGATTCGGCGGCCCTGCGTTCTTCGCCGCCCACGTGCTCGCTTCGGCGGAAACCATCCTGGCTACGATAATGGTTCTCTACGTCTTGGGTCACTACCTGCGGTTTTTCTTCCGCCGCATCGAAGGCAAGTCCACCGAGCCGACTCTCACCTCAGCAGAGATCGCCCGCTTTGCCGAAGAGATCGAAGGCTGAAGCCCGCCGGTCAGCTGCGCTGCGTTTCGAAACACGCGCATCCGACCGCTTGCCCTTTCGCCTTCGAAGACCATCGGCAACGCATCATCCCCGACGACGGGGGTGGCCCCTGCGCGATCGGATGCGTTCGGCCTCTTCGCGGCGTTCTTTGATCTCCGCAGTCTCGCTGCGCAAGGCATGGTAGGAGTCGAGCCTGCTCTGAGCAAGATCCCCGTCTTGCACGGCACGGCGCACGGCGCATCCCGGCTCTCCCTTATGATGGCAATCTCGAAACTTGCACTTCTCGGCAAGCTCTTCGATATCGGAGAACGCAGCCTCGATCCCGCTTTCGGCATCCCAAAGGCCGAGACCCCTCACCCCGGGCATATCGACCACGCGGCCGCCGCCCGGTATTTCGATCATCTCGCGGCTCACCGTGGTGTGGCGGCCCTTGCCATCGACCTCACGCACTTCGGCGGTTTCCTGCACATGATCGCCTACAAGAAGGTTCACTAGGCTTGACTTGCCAACCCCGCTTTTTCCGATGAGCACCGTGGTAGTGCCGGGGGCAACGAGCGAGCGCACCGATTCGATGCTCCCCGGTTCCCCGGCAGAAACAACGAGCACCTCGTCGTCGGGACCGACCAAATCGTTCACTTCGCCGGCTATCCGCTCGATATCGCTGTCGCTTTCGGCCAGATCGGCTTTCGTGAGAATTACGGCGACGGACGCGCCCGTTTCGTGGGCGAGCACGAGCTCGCGTTCGAGGCGGCGCATGTTCACATCGGCAAGGGGTTGGGCGATGATCACCCGATCGAAGTTGGCGGCAAGCACCTGCGGCAGCGCGCGCTCGGTCGGATCCTTGCGCACGAACTCCGTTTTCCGCGGCAGTATTTCGGAAATGATCGCCTTGTCGTGTCCGCGGGGAACGTCGAGCAAAACCCTGTCCCCGATAACCGCACGCACTTTCTCGCCTTTGACCAAAGCCGTCGCGTGCTTGCAGCGAAGCTCTTCGCCGGTCTCCGTTTTAACGAGCGGAAAACCCCTGTCGAGTTTGACGACCTGGCCTTCGAGCACCTAGCGCCGCCTTTCGCGCAACCAATAGAACACGCCGGTCAGCACCAACCCCACTACGACGACGATTGCGCCGGGGACGAACGCATCGGGATCGAACGACTCCTCATGATACTTGCTCTTCTCGACCACGCTCACATGCTCGGCATGCAGATCGGTCAAGCCGCTGTGCTCGGGACAGACGAGGTAGAATGTACCGCGAACCTGCAGCATCGTTCCCGTCGTTCCGTATTTTCCGAAAGCGTCGATCCGCTCGGCTTGCTCGTTGGTCATGAACACCGAAATGGATGCGTTCGAATCGACATCGCGCGACATGAGCGTAATCCATCGATGATTCGGATCGCCCTCGACGGCAATCGAATCCCCCACCGCCTCGCCCACTACCTGAACGGTCTGCTTATCGTAATACGAATCGGCCGAACTCAGATCCTTGATGCTCGTATCGAAGATGAAGGAGCTGTCGGGAAGCTGCTGCGTGTTGACCTCGTTATCGCCCTCGTCTTCAGCGAACGCCTCACCAGGATGCGCTCCCAAAGCGAGCACGAGCGCCCCGGCGAGAAACAGGGCGGCGAGAACGCAGCGCAGCGGTGCCCGCCGGTCGAAGCCGGAACCCGAAACGGCGCTCGGACGAGCATCGTCGCATGAGGTCTCGAACGGCATCATGAGAGGCTTCCCCCCTTGATCCTGCGACGGGGTTTGAACGATACGACGATCTCAACGATGAGCGCGAGCAGCGTTACGAACTCGAGACGGCCCGCCCACATCTGGAAGATGTAGACGATCTCGAGCGCCTTGGGCATATCGGGCCCGACAATGCCCGACGTGACGCCGGCGTTGCTCGTCATGGCCACCGATTCGAAAATGGCCTGCGTCGCATCGTAGCTGTACGCGATGCCGACAAGGGCGCCGACCGCATAGGTGATGATGTAGAGCGTGAACACGGTCATTGCGTTTTTAGCCAGCTCGGGCGATATGAGCCTGCGCCCGATATGGTTGTAGTCGACCACGACGCGCGCCGAATCGGGTGCGAGCGCCTCCTTGATGGTAACCACAATCGATTTGGCGATAACGCCGATGCGCTGGAACTTGATACCGCCTGCCGTGCTGCCCGAGCTGCCGCCGACGGCCATAACGACCGCAATGACGAGAAAGGCCCCCGACGAGAACACCGTCGTGAGCTGATTCGCCGTAATATTTTGGAATCCCGTCGTAGAAAACGCCGAAATGACCATGAACAGGCCGCGACGGAGCATCGCCCCCAGATCGGAGAACGAAGCGGTTGCGGTTAGCGCGGCGGCGAGCACAAGCGTCATGACCGACAGCCAGATGACCATCGTGCGAATCTCCAGATCGCGGAAGAACGCCGCCGTCCGACCGCGCAAGATTTCGGTATAGAGCACGAAATTGATGGTGCCGATGATCATAAGGACCATGAGCACCACCTCGACGCCAAGCGAGTGATAGTACAGAACGCTCTCGCCCATTGGAGCGAATCCTCCAGTCGTGAAGCCCGAGATAGCGAGCCAAAGGCTCTGAGAAACGGCGCGAAGCGGCTCCATGCCGAGGAACAAGCACAGAATCGTGAGGATGCCCGTCGCCGCCATGATCACGGCAAGCGAAATCTTCGCGATGATCTGCGTGGTTTGCACGACGTTGGGAACCACGTGCTCGCTGCGGCCTTCCGACGAATACAGGCTCGCGCCGGCGCGTTTGCCGAACAGTCCAAACGACATGGCTACGACGATAAGGCCCAAACCGCCGATGTAGTGCATGACGAACCGCCAGGTATTGTCGGCAACCGACAAATGATTGAGATCCTGCACGACCGTCGCCCCCGTGGTCGTAACGCCCGAAACGCTTTCGAAGAACGCGTCGAGGGGGTTGGCGTAGTGGCCCGACAGGTGCAACGGTATCGCCGCCACGAGAGCGATCACGATCCAAGCGAGACCCGTAACCGCAAGCGCCTGCTGCCGGTTCAACCGACCGGGTTCGATACGCAAGAAGCGCAAGCCGCTTCCCACGATCAGGGCAATACCGATCGACAGCAGATAGTGGCTCGCCGGCTTCCATTCGCCGCAAGCGATGGCGACCACGAAGGGAACCAGGAAGGCGAATGAGAAGAACAGGATCAGAACACCGAGATAATGCCCGATCACCCGCACATCATGTAATGTGAAACGTTGCCACATATTCTGTATCTGCACAAAGCCCGCATTCGCGGCCCGCAGTTAATCCCTTCTACCGCTACCGAAAATCGCTATCCGAGCACAATACGTGTTAAAACGATAAGGACGCAAAGAAACAGCAGGAACGCCAGTATGCTTGCCAGCAACACGCCAAACCCCAAAATAGGGGTTTTGATGCTCCGCTCGATCTTTCGGGTCCGTTTTCGCATGAGGGTATTCTAGTACAAGTGCACGCGATGTGCGGTTTTGTGAAAAAACAACAGGACGGGAAGCTTTCGTTTCCCGTCCTGAAATACGAACAAATGTTTCACGTGAAACATGGTTCCGCGTTAGGCGGTGCCATCGTAGCGGCAGCCGTTACTCTGCGAGCGCGGTTTGCACCACTTCGGAGCTGTAGTTGCCGTCGCGGTCGATATCGATGACAACCGTCGATCCGTCGGGCAGCTGACCTGCAACGATCTTCTCGGCAACCGCATCTACGACCACTTTCTGGATGAGTCGCTTCAACGGACGAGCGCCGAAGATCGGATCGTAACCGTCAATCGACAAACGCTCCATTGCCGCTGGGCGCACATCGAGTTCGATGCGGCGCTCGGCCAGACGGTCGCGAACCTCTTCGAGCTGCAGATCCA
This sequence comes from Raoultibacter timonensis, assembly GCF_900240215.1. Lineage (GTDB taxonomy): Bacteria > Actinomycetota > Coriobacteriia > Coriobacteriales > Eggerthellaceae > Raoultibacter > Raoultibacter timonensis. Next base: position 2,810,768 of record NZ_LT964679.1, read on the forward strand.
CGATCGGCTCGATGTTGCCCATGGTGAGCGCGTTGAACACCACCGTATCGTCGATGCGGTTGAGGAATTCAGGGCGGAACGTCGCCCGCAACGACCCCTCGATCGCCTGGTTCATGGCCTTCTCGTCGCCGTGCTCGGCGAACTCGCGAATGAACTGAGAGCCCACGTTGCTCGTCATGATGACGATCGCGTTCTTGAAGCTGACCACGCGACCTTGACCATCGGTCAGGCGACCGTCGTCAAGCACCTGCAGAAGGATGTTGAATACGTCCGGATGCGCCTTCTCGATTTCATCGAGAAGGATGACCGAATAGGGCTTGCGGCGCACCGCTTCGGTGAGCTGACCGCCTTCGTCGTATCCGACGTACCCGGGAGGCGCCCCGATAAGGCGCTGCACGCTGAACTTCTCCATGTACTCGCTCATGTCGATGCGAATCATGGCCTTCTCGCTATCGAACAGGTACTCGGCAAGCGCCTTGGCAAGCTCGGTTTTGCCCACACCCGTCGGCCCGAGGAACAAAAAGCTTCCGATGGGCTTGTTGGGGTCGGACAATCCCGCACGGTTGCGCCTGATAGCTCCCGCCACCGAAGACACGGCCTCGTCCTGACCGACCACGCGTTCGTGCAACTTCTCTTCCAGATCGACGAGCTTGGCCATTTCGCCCTGCATCATCTTGGATACGGGGATGCCGGTCCAGGTGGACACCACTTCGGCGATCTCTTCGCTCGAAACCTCCTCTTTGAGGATCGCGCCCATCTGCTGACGTACGTTGAGCATCTCTTCAGCTTCGTGCAGCATGCGCTGCAGCTCGGGAATGCGGGCGTAACGCAGCTCGGAGGCCTTCGACAGATCGCCCTCGCGCGTGGCGCGCTCCTCTTCGAGCTGGGCGCCCTCGAGGTCGGCTTTGAGGTTCTGCACGTTGACGATCGCGTCTTTCTCGTTCTGCCATTCGGCTTTGCGCTTGTCGAGCGCTTCACGGGCCGTCGCAATGTCCTGGCGCAGCGCCTCGAGGCGCTCCTTGCTCGGCTGGTCCTCTTCCTTCATGAGGGCCTGCTCCTCGATCTGCATCTGCGTAAGCTTGCGCTCGGCCGCATCCACCTCTTCGGGCATGGAGTCGATCTCGATGCGCAGACGGCTCGCCGCCTCGTCCATGAGGTCGATCGCTTTGTCGGGCAGGAAGCGGTCGGAAATGTAGCGATTCGAAAGCTCGGCCGCTGCGACGAGCGCCGAATCGGTGATGCGCACGCCGTGATGGATCTCGTACTTCTCTTTCAGGCCGCGCAGAATGGCAATCGTATCCTCTACGGTGGGCTCGCCCACGAGCACCGGCTGGAAACGTCGCTCGAGCGCCGCGTCTTTCTCGATATATTTACGATACTCGTCCAAGGTGGTGGCACCGATGGCATGGAGCTCGCCGCGCGCAAGCGCGGGCTTGAGCATGTTGCCGGCATCCATCGAGCTATCGCCCGTCGAACCTGCACCCACGATGGTATGGAGTTCGTCGATGAACAGGATGATCTGACCGTCTGAATCCTTGACCTCGCGCAGCACCGCCTTCAAGCGGTCCTCGAACTCGCCGCGGTACTTTGCACCGGCGATCATGGCGGGCAGATCGAGCATGACGATATCGCGATCCTGCAGCGACGAGGGTACGTCGCCCGCGACGATGCGCTGCGCCAAACCCTCGACGATCGCGGTCTTGCCCGTGCCGGGCTCGCCGATGAGCACCGGGTTGTTCTTCGTACGGCGCGACAGCACCTGGATGGTGCGACGGATCTCGTCGGCACGGCCGATGACCGGGTCGAGCTTGCCTTCGCGCGCCATCTGCGTAAGGTTCTGGCCGTACTGCTCAAGTGCCTCGAACTGGGTCTTGGCGGCTTGATCGGTCACGCGCGTATCGCCGCGCAGCTCTTCGTATGCGGCTTCGATGTTCTTGCGCGTCACGCCTGCCACCGAGAGAATTTTGCCCGCCGCGCCCTTGTCTTCGGAAAGCGCAATGAGCAGGTGCTCGCTTGTAGCGTAGCTGTCGCCGAGCTTTTCGGCGATCTTCACGGCACGGTCGATCAGATTCATGAGATCGGGGCCGGGAATGCCGCTCATCATCATCATCGTGTTGTTGCTGCTCACCTTCGGCATGCGCTCGATCTCCGCATCGACGTTTGCGAGCAGTTGGAACGGCTCGGCACCGATGCGCTTGATGATGGCCGAAAGGTTGTTCTCTTTCGATTCGAGCAGAGCTTTCAGCATGTGAATCGGCTCTGCCTGAGAAGCTTCTGATTCGGAGGCTATGGCAATGGTCTGCTGCAGCGCCTCCTGTGCGGTAATGGCCAGTTTATTGAGATTGCCCATATTCATATGGCGTTCCTCCTTCGCTTTTGTCCAATGGCAAAAGCCATGAGTTGTGATGGTTGAATTCCTAGGGGAGCCTGCGCAGGGCGAGCGATCCCGGCTCCGTCCGAACCAGCGAGTTCACGCTTTCCCGCGTCTCCAGCTCGTGAACGCGATCGGCAAGGCGCCGTACCTTCTTGTGCAGATCGTCGAGTTCCGAATCGCGCTCCTCCAGCCTTCCCTGAAGGTCGAGGATGCGAATGACGCCCGCAAGGTTGATGCCCTCGCCGGTCAGCTCGTTGATGAGTTCGAGTCGCTCGATATCGGCCTGCGAATACATCCTGGTGTTGCCGCTCGTACGCTGCGGGGTCACCAGACCCTTCTGCTCGTAGGTGCGCAGCGTTTGGGGATGAACCCCTGCGAGCTCTGCAGCCACGCTTATCATGTAGAGCGGTCTGTTCCTGTCGGTCATCGCACTACCAACTCCTGATATCGTCCTTCGTTGCAGCCAGGAAATCTTCCATGGCCTGTTTCTGTTCGTCGTTCATGGTCTTCGGAATTACAACGTTGACTTTGATCTTAAGATCGCCGCTGCCTTCGCCTTTCACCTTCGGAGCGCCTTTGCCCTTGATGGTGAGAACGGTTCCGTCCTGCGTTCCAGCCGGAACCTTCACGCGAACCTTCGTGCCATCGGGCGCAGGAACGACGATGCTCGCGCCAAGCGACGCCTCGGCAACCGTAACCGGCAGCGCCACGTACACATCGGCGCCTTCGCGCGAATAGTACGGGTGAGGCTCGATCTTGGTGGTGATGAGCAGATCTCCGCTCGTACCGCCGTTTTCGCCGAGGCCGCCCTTTCCCTTAAAGCGCAACCGGCCGCCGTCGACGGCTCCTGCGGGAACCTTCACCGTGAGCGTCTCTTTGTCGGTCTTACCCGGAACGCGTACGCTCACACGTTTTTCCGTGCCCTTGAAGGCGTCGTCGAAGCTCACGGCCAGCGTCACATTCATATCCTGGCCGCGCTGGGGCCTCGGTTGGCCTTGGCCGCCGAAGCCTCCGAATCCGCCCAGATCGCCGAAATCCCAATTGGTTCCGAACGCTCCTTCTCCACGGCGGATGCTCTCGAGAATATCGGACCAACCCCCGAAGCCCTCGCCGCCGAACGGATTGCCTCCCTGGGCACCCGTCCATCCTTGCGGAATATGGTTCTCGTTGGCCGTTCCGTACTGATCGTACAGGTCGCGCTTCTTTTCGTCGCTCAGAACCTCGTACGCTTCGTTGATTTCCTTGAATTTCGTCTCGTCGCCGCCCGCATCGGGATGATGCGTACGTGCGAGCTTGCGGTAGGCCTTCTTGATCTCGTCGGCCGTTGCGTTCCGTGGAACGCCCAGCGTCTTATAGTAATCCGGTGTCGTCGTTGTCGCCATGCGTCCACCTCGCTTTCATGTTTCTTCGCCGCTTTCGGCGGCGTGTGAATGATTCGGATAAGAAGCAGAAGCGGGCCTTTCCCGCCCGCTTGCTGCCCCATGCTTACTTCTTGTCTTCAGTCTCTTTCGGAACTTCGCGTTTTGGCCCGCCGGTCGTTACCGTTACCATAGCTGGCCTGAGCACCTTGTTGCCCATTTTGTAGCCCTTCTGATACACATCGGCTACGGTTTCGTCAGGCACCGATGCATCGTCGACCGTCGCAACCGCTTGGGCCTCAAGCGCGTCGAACGCCTCGCCTTTCGGATCGATGATCTGAACGCCGTCGCGCTTCAACGCATCGACGAGCTTGGTATGCACCGCCTCAACGCCGCCGAGCAGGCCGGCTTCGCCGTTCTTCTGCGCGTAGTCTATCGTACGCTCGAAATCGTCGATGACGGGAAGCAGGCTTTCAACAAGCTTCTCGGTTGCGCGCGCTTTTTCTTCTGCGCGCTGCTCGGTCGTGCGCCTCCGGTAGGTATCCCATTCGGCGTGCAGGCGAACGAACTTATCCTGCCACTCGGCTGCCTCCGCTTTCGCCTTGGCCACCAGCTCCGATTCGATCGTCGCTTCGGCTCCGTCGCCTTCGGGATCGAGCACTTCGGCCTCAACTGCTTGCGTATCGGCAGCGCCATCCGTCTCGGCTGACGCTTTCCCGTCCGCGGCCGGCTCTTGCGAGTCGGCCGCCTGACGGGTTTCGTCGTTGGCAGCGGCCCCACGGGGTGAGGGGGATGAGGGGGGGATGGGACCGCTGCCCGGGTTTGTTGTTGGGCGGGAAGTTCCTACGACCTTGTCCTTATCGGGCACAGCCATGATTACTTCCCTTCTTTGTCGTCTTCTACAACCTCGTAGTCGGCTTCGATGGTATCGTCGGCCGGAGTCGACTCTGCGGCGGTTGCCGCGTCTCCCGCCTCGGCACCCTGAGTGGAGTACACCACTTCGGCGAGCTTGTAGCCAGCGGCCTGCATCTTCTCGGTCGCCGCTTTGATGGCGTCCACATCGGATCCGCCCAGTGCGTCTTTCGCCTCGGCGATAGCTTCCTCGGCCTGCTTCTTCACGTCCTCGGGGGCCTTGTCGCCCACCTCGGCGAGCGTCTGCTCGGTCGCGTTTACGAGCGCATCGGCGTTGTTGCGAATCTCGACTTCTTCCTTGCGACGCTTATCCTCTTCGGCATGCGCCTCGGCGTCCTTCACCATGCGATCGACTTCGTCATCGTTCAGCGCGGTCGAACCCGAGATGGTGATCTGCTGCTGCTTGCCGGTGCCGAGATCCTTAGCCGACACGTTCACGATGCCGTTGGCATCGATGTCGAACGTAACCTCGATTTGCGGAACGCCGCGGCGCGCCGCCGGGATGCCGGTGAGCTGGAACTTGCCGAGCGTCTTATTGCCGGAAGCCATCTCGCGCTCGCCCTGAAGGACGTGCACCTCGACGGAGGTCTGGTTGTCAGCCGCAGTCGAGTAGATCTCGGTCTTGCGGGTCGGGATCGTGGTGTTGCGCTCGATCATCTTGGTCATGACGCCGCCCATGGTCTCAACGCCGAGCGACAGCGGGGTCACGTCGAGAAGCAGGATGCCCTCGACGTCGCCGGAAAGCACGCCGCCCTGAACGGCTGCGCCCATGGCAACGACCTCATCGGGGTTGACCGACATGTTCGGATCCTTGCCGGTCATCTGCTTCACGAGCTCCTGTACGGCAGGCATACGGGTGGAGCCGCCGACGAGGATGACCTCGTTGATATCGCCTTGCTTGAGGCCGGCGTCTTTGAGCGCCTGCTCGACGGGCTTCTTGCAGCGATCGAGCAGATCCTTGGTGATACGCTCGAACTCCGCGCGGGTCAGCGTGTAATCGAGGTGCTTCGGACCGGAAGCGTCAGCCGTGATGAAAGGCAGGTTGATGTTCGCCTGCGAGGTGGAGGAAAGCTCCATCTTCGCCTTCTCGGCAGCTTCCTTCAAGCGCTGCAGCGCCATTTTATCCTGACGCAGATCGATGCCGTTGTCGCTCTTGAACTTGTCGGCCATCCAATCGATGACGCGCTGATCCCAGTCGTCGCCGCCGAGGTGGTTGTCACCAGCCGTGGAACGGACCTCGAACACACCGTCGCCGAGTTCGAGCACCGACACGTCGAACGTGCCGCCGCCGAGGTCGAACACCAGGATCTGCTGATCCTTGTTGGTCTTATCGAGACCGTAGGCGAGCGCAGCCGCCGTCGGCTCGTTGATGATGCGAAGCACTTCGAGACCGGCGATCTTACCGGCGTCCTTGGTCGCCTGGCGCTGAGCGTCGTTGAAGTACGCGGGAACGGTGATGACCGCCTGGGTCACCGGGCCGCCGAGCTGCTTCTCGGCGTCGTTCTTGAGCTTTTGCAGGACCATGGCCGAAATCTCTTCGGGGGTATAATCCTTGCCCTCGATGTCGACGACGGCGCGACCGTCCTTGCCCTTCTGTACCTTATAGCTGACGGTCTTCTGCTCTTCCTGGGTTTCGTTGTACGAACGTCCGATGAAACGCTTGACCGATGAGATGGTGTTTTCCGGATTGGTGACCGCCTGGTTCTTGGCCGCCTTGCCGACGACGCGTTCGCCGTCTTTACGGAAACCCTCGACGGAGGGGGTAGTACGGTCGCCTTCGGCGTTGACGAGGATTTCGGGCTCGCTGCCCTCCATGACCGCCATCGCCGAATTAGTGGTTCCTAAGTCGATGCCGATGATCTTTGCCATTATTGCTTCCTCTCACTCTGAGTTTGCTGCCTTCGTAATGGTTTCTTACGTCTATTGCCTGGTTCTTTATTCTCTATACATGCAAAGGCTCGCATACGCGAACCTTTCCGATGAATGAAACTATATAATCTAAGTCTATAGTTGTCAAGTTTCTTGCCACATTAGATTTGAGAATTTCTCAACTGTAATCTTTACGTTACTTTCGTTAGTATTTCGCATAATGATTGAGTGCGAATCGCTGCGGCAATGAGCGCTCGTATCGTTCAGGCATCCTCAGCCCGATCGCTTGAACTTGGTTACACCTTATACTTTTAGGGAGCGCACGCAAGGAAGTTCACCGCTTTGTTGCCGTGCTAAAAGAGTTTCGTTGACTGCAGTGCGATCGAATCAATCGCATCCGGGCACACCGAGGCGCAACGGGGGTTACCGCTGCCGAAGTTCGTTTCCCCGCATGCTGTGAGCCAAGTCGATCAGCTCCTGCCGCGACGAAACGCCCGTTTTATCGTAAATATGACGGATATGGGTCTTCACGGTACTTTTCGACAAATACAGATCTTCGGAAATATACGGTCCGCTTCGCCCCAAAAGAAGCATTCCCAGAATCTCCTCTTCACGGGGCGTTAGCGAAAATCGTTTCGCGATCATTTCTCCAGCAAAACCCAGATCGGACACCCCTATGGCATCGGGTTGCTCACCTGTTGCCGCCGGAAAGAAAGCCTCCTGAGCAAGAAGGAAGAATATGAGAGCCAAAACAATGAACCCAATGGCTGGCGTTCCCACAATCACTGCATCCCGAAGGGGTTCGGGAACCTGGATCATCGGCTGCGGCACGGTCGTTTCGATGAACAGGGCCGCAACGCTCGATCCTGCGACCACGCTTGCTGAAAGGGAGAGAAGACATCGTCCGAACCGTTTCCTATCCCCTTGGGAAAAGCGCATTACCGCGCCAAGAAGAACAAACAACGTGGTCGAAATGGCTGCGCTGTCCAACAGAACAAACAGCATCCAGTTATTAGGCATATTCGGCAAACTGAAGTACATGAACGCAAGCGCTACCAAGAGCAAGCTTCCGAGAACGTAGGCGCTCTTGTTTTTTGCCAGCCTGCCAACCAGCACTAGTACGCCAACGATAGCAAGGCAAGTGACAAGCAGCGTGATCGCAGCGGGACTTGCAAACCCAATCGCCGTTTCGGTGTACGCTCCGGCAAACCGCGTTGATTTCGGATAGATGTTGTAGCAATACCCGAACAAAAACCCGCTGACTACGGTAAAAAACGCGAAAGCCCGATGGTCGAACATTCCACGTAGCTGACTGCGGGCAAGAGAACGAGCATAGGCGCTGAACAAAGCAGGCTTCCCCTTCCCCCAGCGAAGCAGCACGAAAACCATACCGGCCGATACAGCCGGGAGCACCCAGAGAATGGAGTTAGCGAATCCCCCCGAAGCTACCACCATATACAAAAGATACAACCCGATTCCTATGGCCAGCGAAAGCAAATACCATACGACTGCCGCCGCAAACGCCATGCCCGCGACGAACGCGATGAAAAACAAGCTTATCAGCGCCAAACCGGCACCGGAAAGACAGCCAACGATCATGGGAGCAAACCAGCCATGCAAACCGGAAAAAAACGGCAGAACAGGAAGCACCGACGCAGCGATTATTAACACCGCCCCGATCGCATACAGCTCCCGCTTCCGCTCGACCAACCTTTGCATGCCGAAAAGGGCTAGAACGACTGCCAAAGTGCCGAAGAAGCAGAGCGAACAGAATACCGTGGAAAGCGTTGCCGATCCAACCGATTGGTTTCCTTGGTAGAGGGCAGCTGAGAGGAATACGACAAAAACCCAAGCGAGTACGCAACCCGCAGGAACAGCCATCCTCGCCGAAGCTACCACAACCGTTTTACTCAGTTTTGCTGATGACTGATTTCCCACGGAAACCTCCTTGCCCACAGTGTAGCAAAGTCCTTCTTCGCTGCTGAAAGTATTTGAATATCGACCAAAAGGGATGACGGTTTTGAACCTTATGGTCGATGAACGTCGCTCCTGTCGAACCTAGCATGATTCCAGGTTCGAACAACGAACCAAACTGACACACGAGGGAGTGCATATGAAAACGATCAATAGGAGACAATTCATCACAACAGCAGGAATATCGGCTGCAGCACTTGGAGCATTCGGCCTCGCTGGTTGCTCCGGCTCGAACCCTGCCCCCGCATCAGCGAACTCCGGTGTTCCGGAATCTTGGGACGAAGAAGCGGACTTCGTCGTCCTCGGAACAGGAACCGCATTAACCGGGGCACTCAAAGCAGCTGCCGAAGGCATGTCTGTCATCGTCCTCGAGAAGGCGAAACTCATAGGCGGTACGACGGCTCTGTCCGGCGGACAGGTCTGGGTACCCTGCAACGACTATTCTACTGAGAAAGACGATAGATCCCTCGCCAAAACATACATGACCAAGGTCGCGGCAGGACTGTCGACGGAAGCCATCATAGATACGTATATCGACAGAGCTTCCGAAATGGTCAATTTCATAGCCGAGAAAACCGGTTGCGAATGGTCTGTCAGCCCTCGCATCGATTACCACGCGCAGTGGGAGGGAGCAAGCCGCGACATGCGCTCGCTTTCCTGCGTAATCGACGGCGTTCGATCGGGCGCCCATTTTACACAACCCGAAGCGGACGCCATCACCTCGATGGGTGGCAAGATCATGACGGAGACTCCCGCAAAACGACTCGTTTCGCGGCCAACCTCCAATGGGGAGCAGGAGGTCCTCGGAGTTATCGCCGAAGACTCTAAAGGCAACGAAATCGCCATCAAAGCGAATAAGGGCGTTCTGATAGGAACGGGCGGGTTCTCCTACAACGAAGACATGCTCAACGCGTACCATCCCATCCCCGTCAAAGGCTGCATGTGCGTACCAGAATCAACGGGGGACGGCATCCTCATGGCTCAGGCGGTTGGCGCAAATCTCACCATGATGCCATGGGGCTGGGGACAGGTTAATTTTAAAGCCCTCAGCGAGCAGTACTTCGAGGAGAAGGTTTGCTCCACCAAGGTATCTCTGTACGCTTATCAAACCAAACCAGGATCCATCTTCGTCAATCGCCAGGGCAAACGCTTCTGCGATGAAGCAGCCGACTACGATTCCCTCTGGTTCGGCTTTCAGGGGCAATCGACAACGGGGGATATGGAGCTCACCAATGTCCCCGCATGGTACATCTGCGATCATTCAGTGCGGGAATCACTCGCCGACCCCTCTAAAGGCGATATCTTTTTTGGAGTAGGACTCGATGGCGACCTTCCAGAATGGGGCTATACCGCCGACACCATTGAAGAACTGGCAGAAAAGATCGGTGTCGACGTCGACGGCCTAAAAGCACAGGTTGATAAATTCAATGCAGACGCCGAAGCCGGCACTGACACCGATTTCCATCGTGGGGAATCGGAATTCGAAAACTACAACATGATGAACAGCGGACCGACGCTTGGCGGATTGACCAAACCGCCTTTCTATGCTGCAGAGATTGTCCCCACCTATCAGGGCACCAAAGGCGGCATTCAGATAAACGAGAACGGCCAAGCAATCAGCACGACAGGAAACCCTATTTTGCGCCTTTATGCTTGCGGAAACACAACCGGATGCGGAACGCCGGGCAAGTACTACACCGGAGCAGGCGGAACAAACGGCCCTGGCATGGTCTTCGCCTACACAGCGGCAGAGCACGCTGCACAACTCGAGAATTGGTCCTAGTTCTGTTGAGCCCCTGCCTATACAGATAAACGCCCGAAAGACTCCTGCTGCAGTTTTCGCAAAATCCAAACTGTAGCAGGAGCAAATCAGAAACTATCTACCGCATAATGCAAAAGTCCCCAGCCGCTAATAGCGACCAGGGACTCACTGCAATCGATTGTCATTGACAGCTAGTCTTCGATAACCTCGGGGATCGCGCCCATGGGGCATTCCTCGACGCAATCGCCGCACGCGATGCAAGCATCCTCGTTGACGACCTCGACGACACCGCCGACTACTTCAAGAACCTCTTGCGGGCACGCATCAACGCAAATCCCGCAGCCGACGCACTCATCGGCTTCAATAACCGGATGGGACATAATATTCTCCTTCTCGTCTGAAAGGTTTCTTATTGGAGGTACCCTCGCCTTCCAAAATCTTTCTGCCCGCAAGATACCATTCCCCGCGGTTATTGCAAGGCAAAATGCAGATTTTTCAGGTTTCGGCTGATATTGCGGACAAACGACATGGTTTTGCGACGTGTCGATTTCGGGTATAGATTGCATGCTCCCAGATCGCAATTACGCCCAAAGCGCTCACCCGCCGATGAGCTCCTCGACGAACGCATCGGCGGGATAGGATACGAGCTCGTCGGGCGTGCCGAGCTGCGCGATGCGACCCCCCTCCATGACGAGCACGCGATCGCCGAGCTTGAGCGCCTCGCGGATATCGGGGGTCACGAGAAGGATCGTCAAGCCCAATCGGCGCTGCAAGTTTAAAAGCTCGTCTTGCAGCGAACGGCGCGTGATCTCGTCAACAGCTCCGAACGGCTCGTCCATGAGCATGATGAGCGGCTTAGCCGCAAGCGCACGAGCGATACCGACGCGCTGGCGCTGCCCNGATATCGTGGGTCACGAGAAGGATCGTCAAGCCCAATCGGCGCTGCAAGTTTAAAAGCTCGTCTTGCAGCGAACGGCGCGTGATCTCGTCAACAGCTCCGAACGGCTCGTCCATGAGCATGATGAGCGGCTTAGCCGCAAGCGCACGAGCGATACCGACGCGCTGGCGCTGCCCTCCCGAAAGCTCGTTAGGGTAGCGCGGTGCGATCGCGGGTTCGAGACCCACCGTGGTAAGCAGGCGCGCAACCTCATCGCGTTCCTGCTCTTTCGACCACGCACGGGTAAGGCGGGGAACGTACGCAACATTTCTACCCACCGTCATGTTCGGGAACAGGCCGACGCTTTGGATCACGTAGCCAATCGAGCGTCTGAGTTCGACGCGATTGGATTCCTTCACCTCTTCGCCGTTGACGAGCACCCGACCGCTGTCGGGGTACTCGAGCGCATTCACCATTTTGAGCAGCGTCGTCTTGCCGCAGCCCGACCGCCCGACGATGGTGAGGAACTCGCCGCGCCGCACGGCGAGATCGATGCCGTGCAAAACCGCCGTATCCCCAAACGATTTGGTTACGCGGTCGAACTCGATGATCGCATCGCCGTCATCGGGTTCGACCGCCCTGCTCGCCGTACTATGTTCGTTCGCATCGCCTCTCATGGTTAGCCCTTGAGGAGGCCTTTCGATACGAGGAAGCCGCGCGCAACCGTCGCTTCGTCTTGGCCTTCGACTTCGACCTTGTAGTTGAGCTCGGCCATTTCCTTATCGCTCAGAATGCCGTCCATCTTCATGAGGGCCTCTTCGAGCCCTGGATGGCTGTCGAGCGCGTCCTGACGCACGACCGTCGAGCAGAAGTAGTTCACCTGCAGATGCTTGTCGTCCTCAAGCGTCGTCACACCGCCTGCAGCCAGCTGGGCATCGGTGGTGAACCCGTTCGTCACATCGATATCGCCGTTGCGCAGCGCTTGGTACTTGAGCCCGATATCGATGTCCATGACCTGTTTGAACGTGAGGCCGTAGGTTTCGGTGAGCACGGGGAAGCCGTCCTCGCGCTCGATGTAGTCGGGATTGCCGCCGAAGACGAGTTCGGGGGCTACCGCTGCGAGGTCGCTCGTGGTTTTGAGGTTGTGCTGCTGGGCTACCTCGTCGCGCACGGCAACGGTGAACGTGTTGTTGAAGCCGTACATGCCGACCCACGTCATGCCGAAGTTGGCCTGGTACTCCTCCTTGAGCTTTTCGAGCATCTCCGCGTCGTCTACACCCTCGGCCTCGTGATCGAGCACCAGCACCCAACCGCTCGACGTGTACTCGGGGTACAGATCGAAATCGCCGCGTTCCATGGCGGGCTGGATGTTGTTCGTGCCGCCGCCGATGCCCTTGGTCACATTGGCTTCGTAACCGGCATCCTCGACGAGCGCCTTGAGCATTTCGCCCAGGATGTACTGCTCGGTCATGGGCTTGGTGGCGATCTCGATCGGATCGCTCGAAGCGGAATCAGCGCCTCCCTCGCCGTTGCCGCCCGAAGCGCACGCGGTGAGCGCGAAGAGCGCGATGCCGAGGATCGCCGCAAGAGCGAATGCAAGCGGAAGCCGCCTGCCTGTAGGCAAGCTCTTCGTTCTAGTGTTTCTCATGGGTAGTCAATCTCCTCTTCTTTTTGTAGCGTTTTTCTACCATCCCCAAAAGCAAATCGGCCACCAGTGCAAGCAGCGCGATCATGAGCGCGCCCGCAAACGTGAGCGGAGGATTGTACAGCGTGATGCCGCGGAAGATGGCGACGCCCAAGCCGCCGGCACCGATGAATGCGGCGATGCCCGCAACCGAGATGGTCATGACGACCATGGAACGAAGACCTGCAAGGATCACGCTCGTAGCCATGGGCAATCGCACGTGAACGAGCGTTTGAAGGCGCGTCGAGCCCATGCCGCGCGCAGCCTCGATGATATCGGGGTCGATGTCGGTAAGGCCCACGTAGGTGTTGCGCACCATGGGCATGAGCGCGTAGATGATGAGTGCAACGATGGCGTTGGTACCGCCTATACCGAGCAGGGGGATGAGCAGGCCCAGAAGCGCGATCGACGGAATGGTGTACACCACGTTGCAGATGCCGATGATAAACGGAGCGAAACGGCGATGCTCGGCAACGAGTATGCCGAGCAGGAGCCCGAGCGTGCCCGCGATCGCGATGGCGATGGCCGAAAGCGCGATATGCTCGACGAGCAGGCCGGCGAACCAATCGGCTCGGTCGACGAACAGTGCGGCTACCTCCTGCAGAAACTCCATATCAGGGATGCAGCCTTTGTACGGCGTCGGCGGGACACGTTTCGAAGCAGGCGCCGCATTGCAGGCAGTGCTCCCATTCGATGCGATAGGGCGATCCCTCTTCAATGCACTGCTGCGGGCACGTCTCGATGCACGAGCCGCACTCGATGCACTCGTCGGTTATGAGGAAGCCGGGGCGCTCTTCCGCCACTCCCCCGTATGAGAACGTCTCGCGACTGATGGGATAATGCAACAGGTCGAACCATTCCCCCTGGCCTTCGTACACATGGAAGGCATCGAGAATGTAGCGGGTCTTACCCGGATACACCTCGCGGATGCCGGGATTCTCGTCGAATATCTTGTCGACCCACTCCTTGCCGACGATGCGGCACTTGCCGAGGAACTTGAGGCTCTGGCACTCGGGGCACATCGCCGAGATGGCCACCTCGCCGGTTTCGACCATCTGCTTGTAGAACGGCTTGCCCTTGCTCGCCACCAAATACATGCCGGAATCGTCGGCCCAGAGCACATTGATGATCCGCGTGCGGGGATGCCCGTCCTCGTCGACCGTCGCCGCCGATGCGATTTTCACCGACCGGAACAGGTCGACGTACTTTTTCGCCTTTGCGTCCATTGCATCCTTCCTTTGGCATCAGTATACCCAGTCGCGCATCGATTACCGGTGAAAAAATGTATCCCGTTGCCTACATTACCAGGCAGACGGCAACGGCAACCGAATCCGCTGCGCTCAGTAAGCAGTATGAAACGCCGACCCGCTGAAGTAAATCAGGTACTTGCTTGTGCCTTGGTATCTAAACGGTGCCTATGCGCCGCCGCATCAAAAAGGCGCAGCCCGAAGGCAGCGCCTGTAGCTCTTGTATGACGGATGCCGAACAGCATCCCAGCCCACATCCGACCGTTGTAGCGCTGCATGTCCAACCTCACGCGCTCGACGCGCGGAACAGCACCCCGCCTACCGAGTGCTCTGCATGCTAGCAGATGCGCGGAAGCTGCTCCCCCACCAACATGTCGAGGATGCGCGTACTGCCGAATGCCGTGCGCAAAAACACCTTCGGTCCGCGGTCGGGTTGCATCGCAGCAACGTCGCCGACGATAGCCGCATCCCGTCCGTACTCGTTCGCCCTCATAGCAGCGAGCGCCGCATCGGCCTGATCGGCTGGCACCACGCACACCATCTTGCCCTCATTGGCTACCTGGAACACGTCGTAACCGAGCATCTCGCACGCACCGAGCACGGCGGACTTGACCGGCACGGCTTCCTCGTCGACCGTGATATCGGTACCCGATTGGGCGGCGAGCTCGTTCAGCGTCGAGGCGAGACCGCCGCGCGTCGGATCGCGGAAGCATCGCGTGTTCGGTGCCGCTTCGAGCACTTCGGCGATGAGGTGGTTCAACGGTGCTGCATCCGACTCGATATCGGCAGCGAAGGAGAGCGATTCGCGGCAGCTCATGATGGTGATGCCGTGATCGCCCATCGTACCCGTCACAAGCACCTTGTCGCCCGGCGCGCACTTCTCGCCGCCGAGGTCGCATCCCGCGTAAGCGTAGCCCACGCCGCTCGTGTTGATGTAGATGCCGTCGCCGTGGCCGCGGTTCACCACTTTCGTATCGCCGGTGACGATTTCGACGCCCGCCTCGCGGGCGGCCTCGGCCATCGACGCGCAGATGCGGCGCAGATCGTCCATCGGGAATCCCTCTTCGAGGATGAATCCGCAGCTGAGGTACTTCGGCTCGGCACCCGCCGTAGCCACGTCGTTCACCGTGCCGCACACGGCTAGCCGCCCGATATCGCCACCCGGAAAGAAGTGGGGATCGACGACGAAGCTATCAGTGGAAAACGAAAGCGAGCCGCTGTACCCGAGCGATCCCGTCGAAGCGACGGAGCCGGGCGAGGGCAGCACCGCCGCGTCGTTGCCGCGCAGCAGATTCGCACCCGCATACGCCTCGAAGAACACCTCGTCGATGATGCGCTTCATCATCGTGCCGCCGCTGCCGTGGCCGAGCAATACCGTATCGTCCATAGTCCTGTGCTTTCTACTTTACTGTATCGGTTCCGACGCTAGATGAACTGACCGGTCGTCGTCAAAACAAGACGGCCGTTCTTCACGCCTTTGGTTCCGAGGATCATGTTCGCAACATCCTGCACGAGCCCCGTCTCGCCGCGCAGCACAATCGCCTCGAGGCAGTTGTGCTGATCGAGGTGCACGTGCGTCGAGCAGATGATCATGTCGAAAAACTCGTGCTGGATCGCGTGAAGCTTCTCCTGCAGATCGCTCGCATGGTGGTTGAATACGATCGTGAGCGTACCCACCACTTCGGCTCCCGGCGTGGCGCATTCGTCTTCGACGAGCGCATCGCGCACGAGATCGCGTACCACCTCGCTGCGGTTCTTAGCCAAACCGCGGCGTGCAACGAGATGGTCGAACCGTACGAGCAGATCTTCGGGCATCGCGACCGAGAACCGCATGAGGTCGTTGCTCATGGCTACACCAAGTTGACGGTTACGCCGCTCGCACTGCTCACATCCTTGTCAAGCGCATCCTGGGCATCGGTCAGAAGCGCGCGGGCTTCGTCGAGCAGCCCCTGGATTTCCTTCAGGGTTTCAGCGGTCTTCGCGTATTCTGCATCAGCAGCGCTATGGTAAAGCTTATGGGTCCAGCGGCGGTTGAGCGCCACCTGATCGTCCATCTGCTCGAGCATCATCTTGAACTGGGAAACGTTAACTCCGTTGGTGCACATGGCGCCTTCCCTTCTACTTGGGTGATGCGGATAAGCCGATCGGCATCGGCGCTCTTCGGTATCCGCCCGTTTCTTGCTATTATGCTTATTTATACGGCGATTGTCCGATGACTTCAAGGAGCGGTGTGAAAAAATCCGCAAACAGTAACATGTATGAGGTTTCGCTTACCGAAGCGTGGGACCGCTACGGTGCAAGGCTCAATGGCGCTTTCGAGTGCCCTGCGCTCGTAGTAAGCTCGACCATCTTGCCCGATCAGGCGAAAAACGCCTTGTCGAGCTCCATTGAGGCCCTCGGGTACGGCAAGGCCGCCTGCACGTTTTTCGTCATCGGCGCCATCGCTGAACCCGCTGCGGCAGATTCCCTAACCGACGCCGATCTGTTCTCGGTCATCGAGGGACTCGATCCGCTCGTGCTGATCATCGCTGACGAAGAGGCGGCGAGCGCCTGCTCGCGAGCCTACCGAAACGACGTTGTCGTGCCCGATAAAGGCAGGCTGCTCGGCCGCGACGTTGTCGGCTTCAAGAATTTTGCCGCCATGCTCGAAACACCCCAAGACAAGCAACGAGCCTGGGGGTTGCTGAAGCGCCTGCCCAGGCTCGAATCGTAACCATCGTTTCATTTCGGGCGAACCGCCCGCACGGGTCCGCCAATCGCACGCACCCGTTCGACAGTCGCACATCGACCGGCACGTTGTCGCCGAGCGCTCGCGCAGCCTACGCGCCGACGATCTTCGCCGCTTCGTCGAGCAGCTCGTCAACCTCTTCGGTCGTGGCGGCCTCAGCGTATACGCGAACGAGCGGCTCGGTGCCCGACGGACGCATCATCACCCATGCATCGCCTTCGAGCAAGAATTTCACGCCGTCTCGCCGATCGACGTCGACAACCCGCTTGCCGCAGATTTCCTCCGCTTCGTATACGGGCATGATCTCGGTGCGGAACCGGTCCATCTGCTCTTCGGATAGGGCGAGCCCGCGCCGCGCGAACTCAAGACGGCCGATCTTCTCGAACATGTCTTCGACGAGCGCACCGAGGCTCATGTTGCGCTGAGCCATCGTCTCGGCGAGCAGAAGCGCCATGAGCAGGCCGTCACGCTCCATGACATGCGACGGAATGCCGATTCCGCCCGACTCCTCGCCACCGATCATGACGCCGCCTTTTTCCATCTCGGCGTAGATCCACTTGAAGCCAACCGGCGTGCTCACGAGATCGAGTCCGAGCCGCTTGCACTGACGCGCCAGCATGGCCGAAGCAGTGATGGTGGAAACGACTTTCCCCGATTCGCCCTTGTCCTCGGCGAGATGGGACACCAGAAGCGCGATGATGCGATGGGGGTTGACGAAGTTGCCGCGCTCGTCCACCGCACCGATGCGATCAGCATCGCCGTCGTTGATAAAGCAGGCGTCGAATCCCAGCTCGGTCACCTTGGCAATGCCGCGATCGATCCAAGGCGGGATGGGTTCGGGATGCAGACCGTCGAACGTCGGATCGTCGGCGTTGTTGATTTCCACCACTTCGACACCGAGATCCTCGAGCAAGCCGGCTAGATGCTTGCGGCCGGCTCCGTACAGCGGATCGACGACCACGCGAAGTCCCGCCGCCCTGATGGCATCCTGGTCGACACGGCTTTTGAGTGCCTCGATGTAGGGGGCAACGAGATCGACTTCCGTATAGGAGCCGCGCGCCTCGGTCGGCTCGTCGGAAAGCAGTGCCTCGACGCGATCGGTGAATTCCTTCGAGGACGCTCCACCGTCGGACATGCGCAGCTTCACGCCGAGGTACTCTGCAGGATTGTGGCTGCTCGTCAACATAATGCCGCCGATAGCGCTCTCGTCCTGATTAACCGACCAGCACAACGTGGGCGTCGGGCAGTAGTCGGCAGTGAGCTTTACGAAGAACCCGTGAGACGCCGCCACTTCGGCAGCAAGACGAGCATACGCATGTGCGTCCTGCCGGCAGTCATGCCCGATGATAATGGTTCCCGGCTCTTCGGCCGAGCGGCCCGCAGCAAGCGCTTCCTGCTTGAACGCGGTCGCTGCAGCGTCGATGACGCGCACGAGGTTTTCGTCAGTAAAATCTTCGCCGATGATGGCTCTCCACCCATCGGTTCCGAAATGTATTGCATCTGCCATGCAGGCCTCCAAACATGAGCTGTACCACGACGCCGTGACGATCCTGAATCGTACGGCATTCGGTTGGGCTGAAACACCTCGAATATTATAGCCATCCGACGGGCGCATGCCCAAAAAGCACCGAGCTTTCATGGCTTGCCCGAACAAGCGTAAAAAAGCAAAGCGGAGGCCTTGAGCGCGGCGGTTTAAAGGGCGGGAGCCGGAACTTGCTGCGCACCGCTCTACGGCTTTAGTGGATTTCCACGCAATCCCCGCTCAATCGCCAAACCAAAATCGCCGCACATCCGATTGAGACTTCGCAGCGCAGATAGCCGCCAGAAGCTATGCGAGAGCTATGCGAGCGCATTTCGATTTCGGTTTGACCGTGCAAAAGCGAGGTTCCGCATATCTGCATGAGATTTACGATTGTGAACGCAGGAATGTAAGATACGATATTTTTGACCAGGGGCTCTCGTGCGGTCGCACAAAAAAATCAGCCGAAATCGACCTCCAAAGGGTTCACAATCGTAAATCTCATGCACTTCGAACAGCTTTTGCCGTTAAACCGCTATGGACATGAGACCCCTCGGGATCCGGGGTCCGAGTCGTCGGGGCAGCCGCCACACGCCGCGAGGATCAAAGCCGCAACCGTCCCAGGATAAAGAAAGGAGCCCCGAGGAAGGGCTCCTTTTTTGGACGAAGTGGAACCGTCAGGGGGATGACGGTTCCTGCAAGACGAGTAGAAAGGAAGGATACCGGTCTACTGGAGCAGAGTATATCGTGCTATTTATTCTGTGTCAAGAATAATCTTGCAAAAGGACTATTCACTATGAAATTTTGCAGGGATACCGAAAGCGCCGATCCCGAACGGTGCGGTACCGCTCTATGCAAAAAAGGCTGCGAGCAGCTGTGCAGCCGAGCGGTAGAACGGCTGACGCGTCTCCTCGATGACCTTCTCGGCAAAGCGCGGCATCCACACGCTGGCATGATCGGATAAAAACGCCTCGTAGGCGGCCGCTGGAGAACCGCCGGGGAAATCCTCGTCCGCACGTCCGTCGCCTTCGCGAGCAACGGCTCCCGAAGCCTCCAGGGCGAGATACTGCAGAAGCTCCCATTCCGTTGCCACGTGATCGAGCGGCTCGTTCGTCCCCTCGGGACGACCCAGCCCGCACGCGCGGCAGAACCGCTCGACTTCCATCGACCTGGGATTCACGAATAAAAGCGGCTGGACGCCGTCATCAAGCGCGGCCCACACGCCCTCGTACGGGCTCACGATCGGCTCGGCAGCACCAACGAACAAGCGCGTCGCCTCGGCACGCAGCGCGTGCAGCAGTTCGTCTGCATCAGTCGAACTGCTCTCGGAACCCGCTTCTTCCGACGGGCCGCCCGGTAATCCGCTTGCGAAGTCTTCGGGCAACGCTATGGCGAGCGCACCTGCCAGCTCGCGCGCGGCATCGACCCATTCGCCCGAAGCAAGGGCCTCGACGGTCTCCTGATCGGGGTACCTCAGCGAGAAGGCCAGCAATTCGCACATCGTCGCGCGCGCTTGCCACGTGTCGACGTCGATCGTCTCCGTATCGTTTTCTCTCATCTTCGTTCCTTCCTGTACGAATCTATCCGGCTATGCCGCAGGGCGGCCAAGCTGTACCGTTCTCCCCTCGAGTACATCGAGCAGCTGCTGCTTATCGTGCACATCGAGCTTTTTGTAGATATGGGTCAAGTGCGTGTTCACCGTACCCTGCGATATATCGAGTTCTTCGCAGATGCGCGGCGTAGAACGCCCTTTCGCCACGAGGATCATTATCTCGGTTTCCTTCGCAGAAAGCCGGTACGCCTTCGCCACCTCTTCGCACCGGCGCCTGAACGGACGAACGCCGTCGCCCCGATCCGACGCCTCGGCGGTCAGCTCCACGATGGAGCGCTCGTTGAAGAGAAACAGGTACGCGAACAGCAGCGCACAGACCGACAAAAGGGCGATCAGGCTCAGCAGCCGCGGCGTCAACTCAACGAACGAGGTGAGAATGCCGCCCAAAAACGTTCCCGCCAAGTTGCCAGCCACCATGAGCCCCCAGCCGAAACCAAACACCACAACCGCCGACAGGCGGTACCGGCTCGCCGTACGGGCGAGTACCACCCATACGAGCAGTGAAAGCGTACTGTATCCGGTAAGAGCAAGCACGTTTGCCAAAAACGTACCGCGATCGATGATGGGAAGTAGCAAAAATATGAACGCCGTCACGAACAGCACCACCTTGTAGGCGAACGCAAAATCGGGCTTCCTGTCGGATAACGCCGTAATGCTGATAACGGCAGCCGAAAGCAGTGCGGCCGCAAGGAAAACCCACGGATACAGATCCACATCGACAACGGGGTTCACTTCCAAAAACAAGGCGCGCATGAGGCTTTCGGCGAAACCGAGGATCCCCACCGAAAGGAGCGCCTTGACCAAGAACCCGCTCTTGTTGAGCTGCACCGATCCCAAAAGCCTGTTTCCCTTTCCCCACACGTCGAGCTTCGTGAAAAGGATCAGAGCCGAAGCAAGCAGCAAAAGCATCGTCAGCACCACGCCCACCGCACGCGGCAGCATGACGACCACGGGAAAAATGGCCGCAGCGAGAAGAAACGAACTCATGGCTTCGACCGCCGTCTTCGTCTCATCAACATGGGTGTACGCCTCGCCCCAAGCAAGATAGAGAAACCCGAGACCCACACCTGTAACGGTGCAGATAATCGAGCACCACGGCTGCCTGAACCAATCCGCCTCAACGAGCGCCAAAAGCGCCGTTGCCGCAAGCATCGCGGCGGGAACGGCGATGCGAATCCATTTCTTTCCGACGATCAACCGCATGAACTGCTTGGAAAGCAAGGCGCTTACCACCATGAGAACGGCAAGTCCGAGCGACGACCATGTATCCGTGCTATTGAGATGCGAGATATCGTTGCGGACGGAATAGTGGACAACGGTGCTGAAGAACATTATGTACGTCCACGCCCGCATCAGAGCAAAACCGATCATGCGCATGTTCACCACATCCGCCAACGTAATGCTCCCGAGATAGTCCCCTATGCTTTCGCGCTGCACAACTTCTCTTCCCCTGGATGCGACGGCATAGCCGCGGCGCTGCCATTTCGTGCAGTATAGCATGACGGCCCTTGGATGGCTCGCATGTCGTAATTACGTTTTGCCAGATCAAAGGCACATCATAAGAAACATACGATGTAAATCGGCAAAAAAGGAGGAACCGTACGATACCGAAAACACGCTCGCCTTCCTATAGTCGGAGGTAGCGCAGATGCAGCGTTCGGCTCGGTGCAAGGGGTGCCGAAGCGCACCGAACGCAGCATCTCGAAGGTGAGGCGATAAGCGCCTCAAAGACGAGAGGAGGAAGATTGTGACTGCAAAGTATGGGATGGTCATAAATCTCGAGCGATGCATCGGATGCTATGCGTGCGTCGTAGCGTGCAAGCAGTGCTGGGGCACTCGCCCGGGTGTCAACTACAACATGATGAACTACGTGGAATGGGGAGAATACCCCGATGCGCATCAGCGCTACGTCTCCACCATGTGCAACCACTGCGACAACCCGCCCTGCGTTTCGGCATGCCCGAGCCAGGCAACTTACAAGACGGACGAGGGTCCCGTCATAGTGGATTTCGAGCTGTGCGAAGGATGCGGAGCGTGCGTCGACGCCTGCCCGTACGACCACCGGTTCCTCATTACCGAGGATATGACGACAAGCTACGAGGAAGTCGTCATGCCGTGCGAAGAGAAAAGCTCGAAACGCGTCAACGTCACCGAGAAGTGCACGTTCTGCTACGAGCGCCTGGCCGAAGGCCTGCAACCCATGTGCACCGTTCACTGTCCGGGCCAATGCCGCATCTTCGGCGACGTGAACGATCCCGAAAGCGACATCTCGAAGTACATCGCAGAGAAGAAGCCCACCCAGATCGCCGGCACGAGCTTGTACTACGTCGTACCCGAAAACATGGACCGATCCCTCGTTCCGCCCGATTTGGCCGATGCCGTTTCGGCTCAGATGTCCGCAAAGAACGAAAAGAAGAGCACGTCTGGCGATGCGGCAAAGAAAGCGCCCGAGGGCGTGCCCGCAGCCGCCGTCGCGGGAGTCGTCGGCGTTGCTGCGGTTGCAGCGGTTGGCGGCGGCGTCGCCTACAAGCGAAGCAAGAGAAAATCGTCGTTCGAGCAAAGCGAATAGGTGGTGTTTTCCATGCAACTATCCCGACGTAAGTTCCTTCAGATGCTCTCGATCGCCGGAGCGAGCACGATCGCCGCTTCAACGGGAGCGCTCTCCCTGCCGTCCCTCGCGTTCGGAGCCGAGGAAGGCAGCGAAGAATTCCGTTACAGCCATTGCGTCATGTGCAACCACGGTCCGCACTGCGGCGTGAAAGCGCTCGTCAAAGACAACAAGATCCTGCGCCTCGAAAAACGCGACGGATACAACAACAACCTGCTGTGCGCCAAGGGCCTCTCTTCGACCCAGGACCTCTACGATCCCGCGCGCGTGCTCTATCCGCTGCGCCGCGTGAACGCCAAAGGAAGCCCGGGCGAATGGGAGCGCATCACCTGGGACGAAGCGCTCGCCGAAATCGCCGAGAAGTTCAACGGCATCAAAGAGAAGCACGGTGCCGAAAAGGTGCTCTTCATGACGGGCGATCCGAAGGAGCCGCGCTCGGCTCTGCAGCGCCTTGCCTTCACCTTCGGCTCGCCCAACATGGGCACGGAAAGCTCAACGTGCTTCAAGGCTACCGAACTTGCCGTCAAACTCATCGTCGGACCCGAATGGCATACGGCCACTTCGCTCGCCACGGGCGCCGGTCCCACCCCCGGCAAAACCAAAGTTTGCATCATCTGGGGCAACAATCCCGGCTGGTCGGCACCTTTCAGCTACAACGGCTTGAAAACAGGTCAGGAAAGCGGCCAGGTGAAATACATCGTAGTCGATCCGCGTATCACGCCGACCGCGCAGAACTTCGCCGACATGCACCTGCAAATCCGCCCTGGAACCGATGGCGCACTCGCGCTGTGCTTTGCCAACTACCTCATCGAGCACGATGCCTACGATAAGGATTTCATCGAGAACTGGGCGCACGGCTTTGAAGAGTACAGGGAGTACTGCACCGAATTCACCCTGGAAAAGACGGCGGAAATCTGCGATATCCCCGTCGAGACGCTTCAGAAAGCCTGTGACATCCTCGTAACCGAAGGCTCGCCCATCGTTTGCAAGAGCGCGGCGGCCTTCCCCCACCACACCAACGGCATCAACAACTACCGAGCCATCATGCTGCTCATCCCGTTAACGGGCAGCCTCGACGTGCCCGGGGGCTTGAGCATCGAAAACGAGCCGATCAACTTCGACGAATGGTGGGGGACGTTCGAATTCGCGCGCTCCAAAGAGCTGTTGCCCGAACTCGATCACCTGCGCGTCGACCGTCAATACTTCCCCGTATGGGCCGACACCGACCAGCAGGGAAGCCTCCAGCTCAACAAGATCCCGGAGTACGTTGAAAACGGCGACATCAGAGCATGCCTCATGCTCGGCGGCAACGCCATGATGTGGCCTCAATCCCACGAGTACCAGGAGGCGTTCAAGAACATGGAGTTCGTCGTCGCCGGCGATTTCTACAACAACGCCTGGACGCACGACTACGTGGATATGCTGCTACCCGTTGCCATGAGCTTCGAGCGCGCCGCGCCGCTCACCATCTTCGGCCGCAAGGTGTTTTTGCGCGAGCCCATCGTCGAACCGGCGGGCGAGGCGCGCAGCGATTACCGCATCTGCTGCGACATCGGCACGGCGCTTGGCTTCGGCGACGTGTTCTGGAACGGCGGACCCGAATCCGACGAGAACTGCCTGCGCGAGATCCTTCGCACCATCGATGTCGAAAATCCTCCCACGCTTGAAGACCTGCGTGCAGCGCATCCCGACCCCATCGAGATTCCGCTCAAAGGCGAGGCCCAATCCAAGAAGTACGAACTCGGGCTGCTGCGCGACGACGGCCAACCCGGCTTCTCTTCGCCGAGCGGAAAGGTCGAGTTCGCTTCCGAGATACTGCGCGAGCACGGTTTCGATCCGCTGCCCGTCTTCAACGAACCGGTATACAGCCCCGTATCGACGCCCGACGTGGCGAAGGATTATCCGCTCGTCATGAACTCGGGATCGCGCGTACCGTACTACACGCACTCGAAAGAGCGCCATCTGCCCTGGCTCAACCAGTTCATGCCCGAGCCGGTTGTTCGCCTATCCAAAGCCGATGCCGAAGAGCGCGGCCTCGCCGACGGCGACATGGTGCGCATCACCTCGCCCGTCAACGACGAGGGCATCGTTGCCAAGCTCGAGATCACGAACATCGTACGTCCGAAAACCATCGATATGTTCCATGGGTGGCACCAGGCGAACGTCAACGAGATCATCAGCAGGGATTTCGACCCGATCAGCGGATTCCCGCCGTTCAAAGAGGGCCTTTGCCAGGTAGCCAAAGCGTAGCCGAACACGAAGCACCATCTCGGGTAAAGCGGGCGGATCGCAATGCGGTTCGCCCGCTTCTTTAAACCTCCTTTGCGGTACGACTCGCCCGATCGCCTCAAGACCCTGTTCCCTGTTACCAGTCGGTTTCCCCGCCGTGAACGTTTTTTGTCGTATTCCCGCATAAGCTCCCTTGCTGGTACTATGAAGCCAGTCTGAAAACTGCAGATTAGCTGCACGAAAGGATACCTATGGCAAACATGAGCTTGGCGAAGGAGCCCCGCGATATAACCGTCCTCGTTACCGGCGGCGCTGGCTTCATCGGCAGTCACACGTGCGTGGAGCTGCTCGAGCAAGGTTACAGCGTCGTCATCGTGGACGATCTGAGCAACTCGAGCGAAAAGGCCGTCGATCGCATCAAGTCCATTACGGGAGCCGACGATACGCGCATCTCGTTTTACGAGGCCGATATCCTCGACCGCGCCGCCCTTGAACGCATCTTCTCCGAAAACAACATCGCGGCGATCATCCACTTCGCGGGATTCAAGGCAGTAGGCGAAAGCGTGCAGAAACCGCTTGAATACTATTGGAACAACATTGCCGGAACGCTCGTGCTCTGCGAAGTCGCCCGCGAACACGGGTGCAAGAACTTCGTGTTCTCGTCGAGCGCCACCGTGTACGGCGACCCCGAATTCATCCCCATCACCGAAGACTGCCCGAAACACCAAGCCACCAACCCCTACGGGCAGACGAAGAGCATGCTCGAGCAGATTCTCACCGATCTCTATATCGGCGACAACGAATGGAACATCGTGCTCCTACGGTACTTCAATCCGATCGGCGCCCACGAGAGCGGCCTTATCGGCGAAGATCCGAAGGGCATCCCCAACAACCTTCTTCCCTATGTGGCCCAGGTTGCCACCGGCAAGCTCGAGCGCGTCGGCGTGTTCGGCGACGACTACCCCACCCCCGACGGTACGGGTGTGCGCGACTACATCCACGTGGTCGACCTTGCACGGGGCCACGCGAAAGCGCTCGAATGGATGGGCGGCAAGGTGGGTACCGGCAGGGCGATCGGACTCGGCAGCATCGAGGGCGAGCCCGATGCCGACGGAACGCGCCGCGGCATCGGCATCTTCAACCTCGGAACCGGCAAGGGCACCAGCGTGCTCGAAGTGATCCACGCATTCGAAAAGGCATGCGGCAAGCAGCTTCCCTACGAGATCAAGCCGCGCCGAGCGGGCGACATCGCCGAGAACTACGCAGCGTGCAAAAAGGCCGAAGACGAGTTGGGCTGGACGGCGCTGTACGATCTCGACCGCATGTGCGCGGACAGCTGGCGCTGGCAATCGAGCAATCCGAACGGCTACGCCGATTAGAGGTTTGCCGACCAAGAAAGAGAGAAAGCCTGCCGCATTCAAGCAGCAGGCTTTTTTATAGGTATGCTTCAGGGCGAACGGGTGTTTCTCGGTCACCGCTTATGCGGCTTCGGAGTACCCGCCCGCATCGCCCGAACCCGATCCTGTGCCACCGGATTGATCGCCTCCGCCGCCCGTACCGGTATCGCCGCCACCCGATCCAGAACCCGAGTTGTCGCTGCCACCCGAAGCTTCGTTACCGCCGCCCGAGCCCGAGTTATCGGTTCCGCCACCGGTATTGGTCTCCCCGTAGCCACCGGAGTTCGAGTAGTCGTTCGAGTAGTCGTTGTATGTATCGTTAGAATAATTGTTCGAGTAATCGTTGTAGTTGTTCGAATCATCGGAATAGGTGACGGATCCTCCCCCAAGACCCGACGGTATCATCGATTCCGTAAAGGTCGACGAGGGATCGATCGCGCTCGGATCTTCGCCCGCCTCTACAAGTTCCATCATTTGGGCGAGCGCCGTCGGATCGCAGACAACATACGAAGCCCCGTCGATCAGATAGGGCACTATGGCGGAAGGCGTCATCGACGAATACACGCTGAGGTTACCCAAATCTTTGAACTGCGTAGCAAGCGCAATGATGTCGGTCACGGACATATCGGTCGATACGCACTGCGCGGCCTTCTCGATGATACCCGGCAGATCGGTCACCGGCATCGAGAGCACCTTTTGGATGAGTGCTTCGATCAGCTCACGCTGATGGGACGTTCTCGTGAAGTCGCCGTCGACGAAGGCACGGCTGCGCGCGTAGACAAGAGCGGCCTGACCGTCGAGCGTTTGAACACCGGGCTCGATGATAACCGGACCCGCATCGGGATCGTTGATCCGCTCCTGCACGTCAATCTCAACGCCGCCGACCGCATCGACGAGCTGGATGAGCTCATCGAAATTCACTTCTGCGTAATGGGAGATGTCGACACCGAGCAGTTGGCTCGCTTCGCGGATAGTCGCCTCGGCTCCCCCGAAATTGTATGCGGCATTGAACTTGTTGCGCCCGTATCCGTCGATGTCGATCATCGTATCGCGCGGGATGGAAAGCATGGTTACCGTGCAGGTGGTCGGATCGACGCGCACGACGATATTGGTATCGGAGCGCTGACCCATCTCGTCGCTGTCGACACGGGCGTCGGAGCCGATCAGCATCATATAGAACGGTTCATTGAAGCTCTTCTTGGGGACCAGAACATCCTGGATGGCCATCTTCTCTTCTTCGGTTTTTTTCCCCGTAAGCGTTTTATTGAGATTGTCGATATAGAGCGCAGCAGCCGTACCTGCCCCGAGAATCAAAACGAGCAGCGAGCATACGACGCCGATGGCGATCTTCTTGCCTTTGCCCGACTTCTTAGCCGCGCGGGAATACTGGGGATTGTTGCGCGAATACTGACCCGATGCGGGAGCCTGCCTCGCATACGCGTTGTTTGCACCCTTGCCCTGCGTACCGGGCATATAAGCGGATCGGTATGCTTGATGGCTTGACGGATTGCTGGAATCCTGCTGCGCAAACGATTGCGCAGCGGCTTTCGAAGCTATGCGTCCCGACTGGGCAGCTCGAGCCGATCGAGCAGCGCGAACCGACGGCGGAGTATGCGAAGAACGCGGCGGGCGGTTCGACTGAGGATTTCGTGATGCCATGTACGAACTCTCCTATGGTATGCAATTCGACACCAAGCGAGCATGCCGATTCCGAGCTTACTATTCTACCATCGAACAGCGATTCCCATAAAATAGCCACGCGAAGGGAATGGCACGTACACAGTACACGGCCCGCGCAGTACGCATAAGAGCTTTTCGGGCGGGATTCTCGGGTTACCTATTTATGCAAAGTCAAGCAGCTCTGCGGGATGATGGACGATCGCATCGGCCCCCATCTCGCGTAACTCCCCTTCGGACCGATAGCCCCACGAAACGCCGATCGCGAACACCCCGGCGTTGTGCGCCGTCTTCATATCACCGCCCGAATCGCCAACGTAAGCCGTCGTTTCGGGATCAGCGTCGATTTGCTTGAGGGTAAACAGCAGCCCCGTCGGATCGGGCTTGCGCGGAATGCTGGCGCTTTCGCCGTGGGCGGCATCGAACACGTCTGGAAAGAATACGGGCATAAGCTCCTGCACGCCACCGTCGAACTTGTTGGATAAAACGGCGAGTTTCTTTCCCTGCTCCTTCAACGACGCAAGCACTTCGACCATACCGTCGTAGGGCTTGGTGAGCGTCGTGCCGTACTCGGGATACAGCTCGCACCATCGATCCATCGCCGCTTCCGCCTGCGCGGAATCGGTGCCTTCGGGAACGGCCTGGTACATCAGCGCCCGCACGCCGTTTCCCACATAGCTGAGGATCTCCTGCTCGGTCCGTTCGGGAAACCCCGCATCGCGCAACGCTCGATTCGTGAGCGCGACCAGATCGGGGAGCGTATCGAGCAGCGTTCCGTCGAGGTCGAAAACGAAGGTATCGCAATGGCAGTCCATGATGTGCTCCTATCGGTTGTGCATACGTCGCCAAGCCTCACAGCCGCCAACGAAAACCCGAGGCGGCGGGCGGTGCATCTGCAGTGTGGTTCGGCATCTATTCTACTACGAGCCGAATGACGGGGGGCAAACGGCCCGTATACAGAAAACGTCGGCCTCGATGGGCCGACGTCGAAGTGTTTCTGGAGCGGGCGACGGGAATCGAACCCGCGTTGTAAGCTTGGGAAGCTCAAGTTCTACCATTGAACCACGCCCGCATGGAAACGAATTATAGCGCAAGTTTACGAAACGCGGGGAAAGTGAGTAAAGTTTACGCTGAAACTTTGCGGTTCGCAGAGCACGTTGATTCGCACGCTGAGCCGAACGCTTCGTTTCCCCGACTCAACCGAGCATGTATGGCTGAGCCGGAAAACCTCTTCCTTAAGGCGCAATCGCAAAGCAACCGAATATGCGAGCTCCAAAGCCGCCGATGCGATGCGATTCCACCGCATCGGCGGTAACATGCGCGTTCGCCCGTTGCCGCGCTTTACAAACCGACGGAGTCGACGCCGTACGCAGCCTGGTCGTAGGTAAAGCCCTCGTATTGAAGCTGCTCAATAAGACCATCGCGCGAGAAGGACATAAAATCCAGGTACTCTTCCGCCTTCTTTGCGGCCTGCTCGTTCCAATCGGCACCGCAGTTGTCAACGCCGTACACGGCATCGTCGTAAGAGAACTTCTCGTACTCGAGCTGATCGATTAAGCCATCGTACGAGAACGCCATGAAGCTCAGGTAGTCTTTCGCTTTTTTCACCGCATTCGATTGACTCTTGGTCGGCAGGGCCTTCCATGTTGCATTTACCGTCAGGTCGCCGGTAACGTTCGTAAAATCAGCGTCCCAACCGGTAAAAGTGTATCCATCGAGCTTCGGGGCGGAAGGAGCCTTTGCCTCGCCCCCCTCTTTAACCGATACTTTCGCAAGCTCGTTTCCTTCACCGTCGGTGAACACGACGGTGCAGGCCGCGGCCCATTGCGCATTGAGCGTGGTGTCGCCGGTAATATGCGAGATCACGAATGTTCCGTCCTTGGACTCTTTCACTTGGATTTTGGAGCCATCAGCATCCGCTGTCCAACCCTCAAGCAAGTACCCGTCTTTAGCCACCTTTGCAGGCGCGTTGACGGTTGCACCTTTGCCCTCGTCGGTAACGGTCTTGGTTTCGATGGTGGTATCTCCATCCTTGAACGTAACCGCGTACTCGGCTGCTTGAGCGGGTTTTGACGCTTGAGTTGGGGAGGCCGCCGATGTTTTATCGACAGCGTCTTTCTTAGGAGCACCGAAAACCCCGGCAACAAGTATAACGAGCGCAAGAACCGCGATTCCTGCAATTATAAAAGGTCTTCTACTATGCTTTTTCTCAATAGGCGACCCAGGGGGAGGAGGGTATCCCTGCCCCACAGCCATGCTCGGCATCGGCTGCTCGGGCTGCGACGGAGCAGGAACCGAGTACAGCTGCCCCTCTTCGATTTCCGTTTCAGTATCTTGAACCGGCGGCACTTGATCCGTACTGGAAATACCGTTTCGACCTACGCCCGCGATATCAATAGTACTGTCCGGCGCGATGTCCGAGCGAGCGGAAGCATTGTCGGCGTCATCGCTTTCAGCATTTCTTGGCGAAGCCGACGACGGCACTGGCGTCCCGCACTCGAGGCAGAACTTAGCGTTTTCCGGTAGCGGTGTTCCACATGTTTCACAATTCATTTGTCTCCCCTCGTCAACTCCCTTTTCTACTACTATAGCACCTTAATCCTTATCACCGACCTACAGGCTTATAAATAGCTCGAGCATGATTTGAACGCCTGTGCAGCAGCAAGCGAACTCGAGCGGTCTTCTGCTTCTTTCAAAACTACCCGTTGACATTCCTGTAAGGGCATACCTCATACTGGGGTTCGAACGTTCGAACGAGCACTGGAAAGACGGCTAGCCTATGTTGACCATTGGAGAATTCTCCCGCACTTGTTTCGTAACCAAAAAGACCCTGCGACATTACGACGACATCGGACTCTTGCGTCCTGCGCATGTTGCCGAAAACGGGTACCGCTACTACACGGCCGAGCAGATAAGCACGATGCGCATGATTCTTCGACTCAAAACGTACGGGCTGTCGTTGCCCGAGATAGCGGCGCACTTGGCGAACCCCGACAGCGTTGCCCTCTCGGAGAAGCTGGCCGAGAAGCAACGCCTCATGAAGCGCGAGCTCGATACCGCGGAACGCGTGATTCGTCAGATGGACAGGGACATCGAAAAGCTAAAAAGGAGCATTGATATCATGGAACAGAACATCACCGTATCAACCGTCGAACGCGATCCGCAAACCGTGTTCGGCATTCGCAAGAACATCAGCGTGCAAAACTTCCAGGAGCTTTTCGGCGATCTGTACGCCGCTCTGGCGAAAAACGGCATCGCGGAGCTCGGCGGGCCGATGGCCTTCTATCACGATGAGGACTTCAACGCCGAGCACACCGACATCGAGGTTGCGGTTCCCGTGGCCAAGGGAACCGCCGGTTCACACGAAATCGCAGGCGGCCTCCACGCCTATTCGACGCTTGCCGGCCCTTACGACTCCGATGCGTTTACCGCCATTTACGCGGGAATCATGCAGTGGATCGAGGAGAACGGCTACCACGTTGCAAACTCCCCCTTCGACGTGTACGTAAAGGGCGGCCCCGAAGTCGACCCGCAGGATTACCTCACCGAGGTGTACTTCCCAATCGCCAAGTAGCTCTCAAAGGCTCGCCGGGA
Organism: Raoultibacter timonensis; assembly: GCF_900240215.1. Classification (GTDB taxonomy): domain Bacteria; phylum Actinomycetota; class Coriobacteriia; order Coriobacteriales; family Eggerthellaceae; genus Raoultibacter; species Raoultibacter timonensis. The sequence goes on from NZ_LT964679.1 coordinate 2,842,189, forward strand.
ATCGACCTACGGGCGCGTGCGAAACGCAACCCGTCTGCTCATCTCGCAAACCAACAAGGGAGATGCCCGTTCGCACGGCATCTCCCTTTCGTGTTTGGTAAGCAGCATGCGCAAGCCGCCTACAGGAACAGCTCCCTTACCTTCGCAGAAACGTAGTGGCTGCCGTTTCTGTTCTTGACGTCTTCGACCATCGACACCACGAGCAATTGCTCGGGATCGTTCTCGTCGGCCGTGAAGCAGGCGAACCATCCGAGCTCGGTACCGGTCACATCGTCGACGGTTTGCTTGATTTCGGCTGTACCCGTCTTGCCTCCGAGCGTTCTCCCAGGCACCTGCGCCTCGGTTGCGCTGCCGCTCTCGATCACCTGGATCAGATCCCCCCGGATGGTTTGGGCGGTCTCGGCGGTGAATGCGCCTTCCTTCCACATCGTCGGTGCCGCGTCGTCCCTTTTCAGCAGGTACGGCTCGAGGATGCTGCCGTCGTTCACGAACGATGCGTAAACAGCAGCCAGGTGAACGGGATTGATGAGTATCTGACCTTGCCCATAACCGCTGTCGGCGAGCTGTATTTCCGAGTCGAAAGAACCGGTGTCCGATATGCTCGACGAATACAGACCGTATTCGAAAGGAATCGTCTCGTCGAATCCGGCGCCTTCGAGCTCCGCAGCAAACGCATCGGCCCCCATAGCGAGTGCGGCCTTCGCGAAGAAGATGTTGTCAGAAAACTTCAGGGCATTCTCGATGTTCGCAGCACCGCTGTACTCCATGGTCGTCGTCACGTAGTAATCGCCCCAGCTTTCGTCTTTCTGCCAGGAGAGCCCGCTTTTCCCCAGATCGTCGGAAGCCGAAACGGCACCCGTATCGAGCGCGATGGCAGCCGTGAGCGGTTTCATCGTCGAACCGGGACACAGCGTTGCCTGGAACCTGTTGTAGAGCGGCTGGTTTGCGTCTTCGTTCAGCGCGTCCCATTTCTGCGTCGATATTCCCGTAATGAAATCGTTCGCGTCGTACGTCGGCGTGCTCACAAGCGCAAGCACCTCGCCCGTTTTAGGGTTCATGGCAACCGAGCAGCTTTTATCCTCAATGAACAGATCGTAGAGCTGAGATTGGATATTCGCGTCGATGGTCAGCGTTATGTCTTTGCCGTCCGCCTTGTCGATTTTTGCCACCGTCGAAAGCGTGTTGCCGTCCTGATCGAGGATGAGGATCTCACACCCGTCGGTCTCTTTCAAATCGGATTCGTAGGTTTTCTCAAGCCCCGTTTTCCCGATAACGCTGTTCTCGTTATAGCCCTGGTCCCGAAGGTTTTCCAGCTCTTCTGCGCTGATGTTCTGCACGTAGCCGATCAGGTGGGACGCTTTTTCCGCCAGAGGATACGAACGCACGGATGTTTCACCCATCTGGATGCCCGGTATGGCCAAAAGCTCGTCGGCGAGAGCAGCTTCCTCCTCGGAGAGCACCTTGAGGAGAACGAACGAGTCATCTCTCACGTACGAGGCGTTGAGCTTGTCGTGTATGTCTTCCGGCGTCATGCCGAGCAGTTCGGCTGCACGGGCGATGTCGGCCTCGTTGTACACCGCAGCGGAATCGGATGAGGCATCCGTTCCCTCGTTTTTCTGCATGGCTCCGGGAACGAAACCGACTGTGGCGGCCGTTCCCAAACCTGCAAGCATCTGCCCGTTGCGATCGAGAATGCTCCCCCTCGTTGCCTCGACCGTGTTGACGCGAACCTTGCTCGACCACGTTAAGCCGGGTATGAGCATATCGGGAGACCATTCGAGACGATATTCGTCGTCGGCATCGACAACGTACTTCGCCTTGCCGCCAAACAATACCGGCCCGGCTACGGTATCCATGCCGATCGAGTATTCAACCAGCTTGTCAGCCTGTTTCGCCGACCCCGATCCGCTCGTCGCAGAACCCTTCGAATCCGACACTTCGCCGATCGTCACTTCGATGTTTTCAGCTTCAATGCCCGAGTAGATGTTCTCGTATCTCGAAACGAAATCGTCCTGGGTGATCCGAACCTGCGACTCCTTGCTGAGCAAGGGGTATAGCTCGTCGTAGCGCCCCTCTTCAACGAGGGAGAAATAGGTTTTCGCAAGCTCATCGGGCTGTACGGCAGTGTTTTTGGGAAGGAAGATGAAACATCCCACCGCCACGAGGACTACGACAAGCGCAGCAACAACGACGATCGGCACGATCCGACGCGAACGCCGGGGCGTGCTGGGCGGACGGCGCGACGCGTGGGAGGCTCGATGCGACGGGGTTGCGGGAATGTAGCCGGAACCTGCCTGCGGCCTTTGGTATGGTGCTGACGTCGGATCGAAATGCGAGCCAGCTTTTCGACGGGTTGCCATGCTGCNGGCGGACGGCGCGACGCGTGGGAGGCTCGATGCGACGGGGTTGCGGGAATGTAGCCGGAACCTGCCTGCGGCCTTTGGTATGGTGCTGACGTCGGATCGAAATGCGAGCCAGCTTTTCGACGGGTTGCCATGCTGCTCCTCAATCTCACTTATTCAGTAATATATCATTATTGCAGGTCAGAGCCAAGTTGTCCAGCAAATGGCAAGCTTAGTGGCAATCGTTTTGGTTCGATGGCTCGAAAAGCGGCTCGAAAAACACCTGTTTTCCGCTCGAATTCGCTTATACTTTAGTATTGCTAAGTAGTTTTGGATCAAGTATATTTAGTATTGCTAAATTACATCGAAGGGCAGGCTATGCAACAACGGTTCTCGCAGCAGATGAAGAAGGGCGCGCTCGATATGCTCGTCTTGAAGCTGCTCGAGCACGAAGAGAAGTACGGCTATCAGCTCATCAGCGAGCTGCGCGAACGCACGAACGATACCGTCACGCTGAAAGAGGGTACGCTGTATCCCATCCTCTATCGTCTCGAAGACGGTAACCTCGTCGAAAGCCGCATGGGTGATAAAGCGGGGCGGGAGCCGGCTCGCAAGTACTATGCGATTACGGAGCAAGGGCGCATCGCTTTGCGCGAGATGTTCGAAATCTGGAGCGAATTCGATCGCTGCGTGCAAGCAGTCATGGAAGGAACGGGGAGCGAATGAACGAGCAGGCATACGTGAAGGCTGTGGCGAAGAACCTTGCGGCCTCGAAGCAGAGAAACGACGAGTTCGTTCGCGATCTCGAATCCGATATAGCCGATGCATTGTCCGCAGGTGAAACCTGGGAGCAAATCGAGCTCAGAATGGGAGACCCGCGTCACGTGGCCTACGAGTTCAACGACAATCTCTCCGAGAAAGAACGCGCAGCCGGAAAGAAAAGGAAGCGCACCAAGGTCATCGCCATCGTTGCCGCCGTCGTTGTCGTAATCATCGCCGCAATCGCCATCGCCGCCTGGTGGTTCCTTCCAAGCCAGCACACGGCCGGACAACAGATCGGCGTCGACGAACAAACCGTCATCGCCCAAGCAGAAGAAGCAATCGGGTATCTGAACGCAGATGATTTTGCGGGGCTCGAGTCCATCTCCATCGAAGCCATGGCCGATCCCTCGGCAAAAGCGAGCATCGAAGAAGCCCGGGATCTCATCTCGAGCGATTGGGGCAAGTTCGAATCGTTTGGCAGCGCCTATGCCGCAGAAGTCGTTCAAGCCGGACAGGTTGTCGAAGTTGCCGAGATCGTCGCCGTCTACGAAAACGTGTCGGTAACCTACACGATCATGTTCAACGAGGATATGGTTCTGACAGGTTTGTACATGAAGTAAGGGCTGGAGGTCTGTGCGGTTGCCACGCAGAAGCACTCATCGGGACAGGACAATCCCGAACACCTACGTGTACTATATAATGTGAGCATGACCACTAAGCAACACTTTGCTTTAGGGGAGCGTTTTGCCAAACGAGCCGGCATCCGACTTTCCGAATTGCTCCTGCTTTCAGGGTTTTATTGCTATGCGTACATTTTCTTCAACCGCCTGTTTTTCTCGCCGAGCGAACCGACCGCCCTTCATCCAACATTCATTCAAGTTGTATTGGCGCTGGCGGCTTTCGTGGTGTTTGTCTTCCCTCGTCATCTTTCACGCAAACCTGTTGGTAGAAAGCTCATCGGCCTGATAGCCATATTGTTCAGCCTGGGAATACTCTTCGGTTTCGCAGGCATCTCCGATACGCCTTTCGCTGGCTTGACAACGCGCCTGCTCGGGATCGTATTCTTCGGAACCGCATTCGTAATGTATACGATTCTTTGGGCAAGGGTATACGAACGGCTTAGCCCCCCTGTCGCCCTTTTGGCAATAACGCTTTCTGTACTCTTCAGCACAATTGTACGAAGCGTTACCTATACGGACTTGCACGGGAACCTCTTTTTTGGAGCGCTTCTCATCGCCCTCATATGCCTTTCCCTCGCAACGTTGCATCGATGCTCAACGCCTTCCCATACGCCTCCATCAGCTGATCCGTATCGCGAAATGCCCGACCAACCAATCAAGGATGTATTCTTCGGAGAAACCAAAGAACCGCTTTTTGCTGCGTTTTCCGTAGGCGTAGGCATCGGTCTTGTTTGGGGAGAGAATTCCTCGTTCAACTACAATGTGACCTTTTCAATGGTTGCCGTCTGTATTGTCGCTGCTTTGGTATGCTATCTGGTCTTGGTGAAGAAAAGATCGCCGTTTGTCTATTACGTTTTATACCGCGTGGTTTTCCCTTTGGCAGCCCTGCTGCTACTCGCTTCCCTCTTCCTTATTGTTCCAGGTACACCAATGTTTACCGAGCAGGTTTTCTCGTTTGCTTATTACCTTGCGATTTCTTTTTTTGAAGTTGCCATCATGGCTTCGCTTATAACTACCGCCCGCCTCAACGACGTCTCTTCAACGCGAGCGATCGCCGCTAAGTTCCTTGTGTATGGCACTGGCTTTCTCGTCGGGAAAGCTCTTTTGCTCACCATGGGCCCCGATATTGCCAATACCGCTCTCGGCGTTACCCTCATTGCGTACCTTGCCGCAAGCATCACCTTGCTTTCGAAAAACCTTTTCTCGGCTTCTCAGGACTCCGAAGAATCTCTGCAAGAGAAAATCGTCCGGCGCGCGGAAACCCAATACGGGCTGACATCCCGAGAAACGGACATCCTCGATGGACTTTTAGAAGGAAGAACCTACGAGGGCATCGCAAGAACCCTCTTTATCTCCTCGAGTACCGTCAAAACGCATGTGAAGCACATCTACGGCAAAACAGGGGTGGGGACACGCGACGAACTCATCGATTTGCTTACGCGTCAACGACGCCCGTAAAGAAAACGGCGCGTCCCCGCACTGCAGTAGGCGGGGACGCTTTCTTGCACTGCGTGCGCTACACAGTGCGCGCAACCTTATTCCCGCTGCTTACCGCTTCGGCGATCGTCGATGGAACAGCACAGTCTCCAACCATGTACGCCTCCGTGATTGAAGCGGCATCATCGTACAGGGAAGAATCTCCTTCGAGCATTGCGCAATTGACCACCGCAGTCCCCTCGACGGCAACCTCGGTACCGAAACTTGTCGAAATCGTCAGGCCCGTCTCGGTCATCTCGATCGGGGCGGCTTCGTAATAGATGCGCGTCCCCTTGCTTTCAAGCCATGCCTTCATGCTGTACCTTACCCAAGAAGGATGCTCTACATCGAAGAACTCTTCCGTTCGCGGCGATACGATCGTGACCGCCTTGCCCTGCTTCGCCATATTGATGGCAAAGTCGATAGCGTGATGGTTATCCCCGAGAATGATAATGGACTCGCCAAGCTCTTGGGACGTGGCCGCCTCCTTCACATCGAACATGATGCCGCTTTCCTCAGCCCCCTTAATGGTAACCGAGGGGCGAACCCCACCCGTGGCGACTATGACAGCGTCGGGATTTTCCGATTGTATAAACTCCTTATCGACGGTCTTGCCCGTTACAACCGTCACCCCCGTTACCTCGAGTTGGCGTTGAAGATAGGAGCAGAAATCGGCAATTTTCTCATGAGGCCCCTTAACAGCCGAAGCAAACGTCATCAACCCGTTCAGCGAAGAAGACGATTCGTAAAGCGTTACCTCGTGTCCGCGAGAAGCGGCGATGCGCGCAGCCTCCATACCAGAGGGACCTCCGCCAATCACCATAACGCGCTTCTTATCTTCGGCAGGCTCAGGGCGGCCGCTATAGTCGATTTCGCCGTCGCGAACTCGCCCGAAAACCGCATTGCATCGACAGCCAACGGTAACCGGATGCGGTAGAACGGCTTGCAAACAGGTAAGGCAGTGATTGCACGGCGCCACTTCATCGCGGCGGCCTTCTTGGAGCTTAACGGGAAGGTCGGGATCGCACATCAGAGGCCGAGTCATTGCCACGAAATCGATTTTTCCTTCGCCCAACGCGTTGTCGATAAGATCCGGGGCAAGACGGGGATCCATCACGCCGACCGTACCGACCGGTATGGAAACGGCTTTCTTTATTTCGGCAGCAACATCGAGCAAGGCGCATGCGCCATCGTACTTGCCGATAACTTTGCCGCCCAGATGCCGATCATAGTTAAGCTGCGTTCCGTATCCCGTATTCCCCGGCTCGCATACGTGAAAGACGTCCGTGAAGAACGACGCCGCATGATACCCGATTGTACAGAGACGAATCTGCAACGAATCAGCGCCCGCTTCCTCAAACAGCTTCGCGAATATCGCCGCTTCTTCGACGGTCATGCAGTCGTCGCTTTCGCCAAGGCGCTCGACGTTTTCCTCTATCCCGTTGTACAAAACCTGAACGACGAAATCTTTCCCGCACGCTTCCTTGATTCCCGCAATTAGTTCGGTAAGGATGCGCGCTCGATTCTCAAAGCTCTGAGGCCCGTATTCGTCGTCGCGCTGCGTGTTCCAATGGCGGGAAAGGAACGTGGCAAACGTATGGTCGCATCCAGCATTGATATCGACTCCGTCGAACCCTGCTTTCTTCAACATGATGCAGCGATTGATCATCGTCTGTTGAAACGCATGAACTTCTTCGGTGCTGAGCATGACGCGCGTGGCAAGCGTATTCTCGTATGGGGCAGTTATCGCGCCATCGCACGACGATTGCGACCACAAGCCCCAAATCTGCCCCCCGATAAACGCACCTTGGCTATGCACGTAATCGGTAAACTCCTTTACTTTCGCCGCGTCTTCGTCGGTTGCCAAGGGGGTGTTGCCGGTTTGGGCTTTCCCCGTGAAATCGAAGAACTGGTCTATCCAGATAAACCCCGTTCCGCCTTCGGCTATTTGACCGTAGTAATCTTTGAACGATTGAGAAAGCTCAGGCCCGGTGATTACCGTTCGCGAGGTTGCCCCCGACTTTACGATCCTGTTCTTAACTTCGTATGGCCCGATCTTAAAGGGGCTGAACAAGTTCGAGTAGTCTGTCGTATACGCCGTGTACGAATCATCTTGCGGGTTGACGGCCGTTGCGAAATACGTTTCCACAGGCTCGGCTTTAGCAGACGATCCCGCATTGCCGTTCGCTGTCTGAGAGGCGGGCGCGCATCCCCCAAGCCCAGCCATCGCAAACGTCCCCACAGCTGCCGCAGTACCGAGCCCAAGAAACGATCGCCTCGACATACCCTCCCTATTGCGCTTCTCCTTCAAACTCTGCATTCTCGATCCTCCTATCGATTTGCCTTACTAGCAAGATCGACGATAGAGAAAGCCGCATATGAAAAAATCAGCCGAATCGTCGATTTTCGATATCGTCGATTCGGGTGATAGGCCGCTATCGGGTCATATGCAAAATATAGATCGGAGCTTTTCCAAACTCCTTGACTTCGAGCGTACTCCAAGGTGTTCAATGGAATGAATCGAAGCCAAGAGAAGGAGACGTATATGAGCGAAGAACAGTCGGGGATTTTCCCGCGTGGCGAAGCGAACCCTTACGGGCAGTACTTTGTCGGCCAAAGCTACTTGAACATGCTCTCTACCGAGCAGGTGACCATCGGCAACGTCACCTTCGAGCCGGGATGCCGCAACAACTGGCACATCCATCACGCCGAGGAAGGCGGTGGGCAGATACTCCTCGTTACGGCTGGTCGTGGCTGGTACCAGGAATGGGGCGAGCCCGCGAGGGCACTTGCGGCGGGCGACGTGGTGAACATCCCCGCCAACGTGAAGCACTGGCACGGGGCAGCGAAAGACAGCTGGTTTTCGCACCTGGCCGTCGAAGTGCCTGCAACGGGTGCGTCGAACGAATGGTGCGAGCCTGTGAGCGACGAGGAGTACGGAAGGCTCTGAGACTCGCGGTGCGGCTTTCGCTGTTGCGACGTAATCGTTAGCCGTTCGTCCATCCAACGAGCGAGCGAAACACACTTGCATGCCAAGGTGCTCCGTCGAATCGAACCGGCGGAGCACCGATACCGAATCCATCGCATGGGATCCCCGGGGCACAGCCCGGGGATCCTTATACAACCGTTGCCTTTCGCCGCTACAGCAGATTCTCCGCAGCATGCCGTGCTGCCACAAGGCCGGAGTGAAGCTCGTAGGCGACGGCACTGCCGGGCAGCTGGAAGTAGTACATCTGCGTGTAGAACGGGAAGCTGTCGACGCCGATCACGTAGAGGCCCTTGATGGGGTTCCAGTCGACGTCGGCGGCCTGCATCTGGCGATTGACGCGCACGCCGCCGATCGAGCAGAGCGGAGTCACGCCGAGCTGAGTCGCGAAGTAGGGGCCTTCGCCGATGGGCACGAGACCCTCGGCGTACTTGCCGAAGTCGACGTCCTCGCCAGCGGCGCACATCTCGTTGTAGCGGTCGACCGTCGCCTGCAGCGTCGCGTAGTCGATGCCCATCGTCTTCGCGAGATCCTCGAGCGTGTCGGCCTGGAATTTGGTGTTGTGCTCGTTGGCGCTGAGCATCAGATCCATGCAGTCCTGGCCGAGCATGTCGGTGATCGCCTTGTCGATGATCGCGAAGCCCTTCTTCTGCGACATGATGGCAGCGGTAGCCCATCCTGCCACGCCGCTCTCGGGTTTGGCAGCCGATTCGTCGGCGAAGCGCTCGCCTTCTTCGTTGACCCAGAGGCACGTGCCCATCTTGAGGATGTTCCACACAGGATGCTCGTCGTTGCGATTGGGCGAGTACGACGAATCGAGGTTCTGCTCGCGTGCCTTCTGCTCGGCGAGGCCCATCTCGGCAAAAGCGGGCTGCTCGATGAATCCGAGCGAGCCGATCGTGTCGAAGGCACCCGCCTTCATGGAAAACGTGTAGCCGTCGCCAGTCGTACCCGGCGAGAACGTGTAGGGCGAAACCACGTCGTCGGCGCGGCCCACCTTCGCCATGAGCTCGGGGTTTCCGCAGATGCCGCCCGTGCCGAGCATCACGGCTTTGGCGTTGAACTGGATGTAGCTACCCTTGGAATCCTGCGCGATGACGCCTGCGACATCGGCGCCGTCCATGACGATGTCGACCGCAGGCATGTTCGTGAGGATCTCGACGCCGAGCGATTCGGCGGTCGCCTGCATGCCGGCGATGTACACGGTTCCGGATCCAACGCGCCCGTGCACCGGGTCGATCGTCCCGCCGTCTTCGCCCCAGTAGTGCATGGTGGGGTTGCCGCCCTTGTAGTTGTCAACCACGCTCGAGATGGGCACACCGTGCTCGGCCACCCAGTCGATGTTGTCCGACGAGGCTTCCGCCATATCGATGTAGTAGCGGATGTTGGGGATGTAGTTGAACATGCGCTGGTCCTCGACCACCGCTTCGCGCCAATCGTAGGTGATGCCCGCCGCCCTGCTGTACTTGGTGTCGAACCCGCTCGGGCCGTAGGTATGGTTTCCGTTGCCCCCAAGGATGGCTTCCTTCTCGAGCAGCACGGTCACCGCGCCCAGCTCGGCAGCTTCGACTGCCGCCGCCATGCCGGCGTTGCCCGAGCCGACGACCACCACATCGACATCCCTCATCTCGGCAATATCGTA
>NZ_LT964680.1:0-5826 GCF_900240215.1 Raoultibacter timonensis
AGACCGTCGACAACGCACCACACGCTAGTGCCACGCAAAGAGCTGTTGATCCAAGAACCGACATGCCCCCCCCCGAAAGAAGTTGAAATAAGGTAGCCGTCCGACAAGCGAAAGGCGAGATGAAACGGTGTCGCACGGCGCCGTTATGATGTTTGGAAAGACATCTTAAAGGCGCCTTTCGTTATATTCGGTTATGCAAGTTTTTCCATAATGCCATCGAGCAGATTATTCGCTCGAGCAAGGTAATCATTCAGCTTATCGTTGTTGTGAACCACGCGCCCGTTGCTATCGCCATTGGTAATGTGGAGGTATGCGTCCACGCGCGTATAGTCGTCGCGGACCTGGTTTAGCGTGTTCTCATCAACACTTCCATCTTGAACGGCTGCCTTGATAAGCTCATATGCTTCGTCCATCCTGGCTTGGGCGCTGCCAAGCGCTTCACGAGCCTCGCGTTGCTTGCTCCGAACCATCTCAACCATATCATCAGTCGTTTCGATACCTTGAGATTTATGGCAAGTCAGGCAGTATTCGAGCGATTCTTCCCTTGCAAGAGGAGAGCCCGAAGCGTTGTGATCGGTATACGTTTCACCGGTTTCGGGATCCGTCACTTTGGGCATATGGCAATCGATGCACGTTACGCCGAGTTCGTTCATGGGGCTTCCCTGAGTCATCTCGAGCTCAGGCTCATCGAAGCAGCCGATCTTTATGCCCGTATCCTCATCGACATCGTAGATGCCATCCTCGAGTTCCGCTTGGAGCAATGAATCGATATCAGTACCGTATTTGTAGGGATCGAAGCTGTCCATCGTCTCCTGATCGGTAATAAACTTCCGATGATTGAAGGTGTTGTGACATTGTCCACATGCTCTTTCTTCTGGATCGAACTGGTCAAACGCATCTCCAGAAAGCTGCGTAAACATCGTAAGCGTCGCATCGGGCTCGTCCCCGGGCGTCTCTTCGTGGCAGATGGCGCAATCCCATAACTGGCCGTTCAGGAGGTCGGCGAACTCCTGATCAACAGGTTCACCGTACACCTCGGCGCCTTCTTGTTCATACGCTACATCAAACTTCGAGCTTCGGCATGCATAGCAGCCTTTGGTGTACCCAGCATCGTTGATTACTTCAACCCAGTTGCTATCGTCAACATACCACTGGCCCGTTTCGCTATTGTATTCAAGCGAGTCCACGCCAAAGCGTGCATCGTCTGTGAACAGTAAGTTTCCTTCGCTGTCACGAGCAAGCGGACCCACTTCCATCGCCAGCGTTGCAAAATGTCCATGAGGGCGTTCTGTCTTGTCCTCATAAAGGCCCAATCCGTCTTCCGCACCGAAATCAACCTGTTTGTAGTTCAGCGTCGCATATGAATTGTATTGAAGCGGATATAATTCGCCCCATTCCTGCATGGTCTTTTCGCCACCCGCATTCGTCTCCCCAGTCGCCTGCGACTCCGAAGCGTTCGACGCTCCCGACTGAGAAACCTGCGGCGAGCATCCGGCAAGACCCGCTGCAACCCCGAGCGCACCACAGAAAGCGACCGTTGCGACGGCTGTAGCAAGCTTCTGCTTTCTCATCCCTGTCTCCTCTCCTCTAGCTTCTACTCTACCTCAACAATTCTGTATCTTTGGAAAGCAAGGTTCCACTAAGGGAGAATTGCGTTTGGATTGCGAAACCGCAATCCAAACAAGAGCCACAAAGAATGCGGCCACTATCAGCATGAGCTTCAATCCATGAGTCTAAGAGACCGAACAAGTTGCAAGAGCCCGATAAAAGACAGGGGGCGTAAGACAGCCCCCTATATCGCTCGGAAACTCCAGCCGTAGAATACAATAGGGCTCGCCTTTCGACGAGACCCATTGTTAACCTTGTTGATAGATTGCCCGCCGATGCAACATCACATCGAAGCCCGGTGACATGATGCCGCATCGGCTGGCAATGGCGGTTTGCTATGGGCGCAACAAGACCCTCGCGATATCGCTCTCCTCAAGACAACGGGCTCCGCGTAAGCTACCAGCTGATACACGCATCCCGATTTCTGTCTGGAAGATGGCTTCTCGGCGCACGAGCCGTATGTCATCACCAAAATCATTAGTGGATGATATCCTGTCCAACCAAAGCGAAACAATATATACGGCTTTGCGATTCGATTGAGATTTGTTAATATCCGGGACGGTCGGTTGCCACATGCGGCGTCCGCAGGCGAGACGCCATGCCCTCTTCCTCGTGCGCGATCGGCGGCCGATTTCGCAAACGGACGCCTTACCGCTCAAGTTCGGCGAGCATTCCGATAACCACTTCGGCAGAAATGCGAGAAGCGGTTTCGCAGTTCTTGTCGTAGTTCTCCATTCCGTTATGCGTCGCCGTATCGGTGATGGTTCTCACCGCGATGAACGGAACCCGGTTCACATGGCACACATGCGCCACGCTGGCGGTTTCCATGTCGGCCGCCAGCGGAGCGAATTCGGCGTTTATATCGTTTCTCTTTTCGCCCTCGATGAACTGCTCGCCGCTACTAACGGAATCTCGGTTGATTTCTCTTCCTCCGGGTACTTAGATGTTTCAGTTCCCCGGGTTGCCTCTGCTGGCCCTATGTGTTCGGGCCAGAGTAACCGGGCATTACCCCGGCTGGGTTCCCCCATTCGGTCCCCTCGCTCTCTTACCCACTTCTAGATGGGAAAAAAGGACAGCCCTATACGCGAAGGCCCCGCCGAGGCGGGCCCGCGCCCGCGGGGCCGCGGGCCGAAAAAGAAAAATACCCTCTACGAGCACGACGTCCTATCCTCCCACGGACTACACCGCAGTACTTTCGGCGATGGCAGGCTTAACTGCCGAGTTCGGAATGGGATCGGGTGATCCCTGCCTCCATGGTCGCGCTCGTAGAAGGTATTCCACGAGACCTATTCGGTTCTCAAGTCCCGCGCAACCCTGAAGGTTGCATAGCGTTCGTCCGCACGTCGCGAAGATGTGAAAGTGGTAAGATAAAGAGCTCGACCGATTAGTACCGCTCGCCTGAACGCCTCGCAGCGCTTGCAGCTGCGGCCTATCGACCTCGTAGTCTACGAGGGGTCTTACCGAAAAGAGAACTCATCTTGAAGCCGGCTTCCCACTTAGATGCTTTCAGCGGTTATCCGTTCCGAACGTAGCTAAGCAGCTATGCCGTTGGTCGACAACTGCTACACCAGAGGTTCGTCCACCCCGGTCCTCTCGTACTAGGGGCAGCCCTTCTCAATTCTCTTACGCCTACGGAGGATAGGGACCGAACTGTCTCACGACGTTCTGAACCCAGCTCGCGTACCGCTTTAAATGGCGAACAGCCATACCCTTGGGACCAACTTCAGCCCCAGGATGCGATGAGCCGACATCGAGGTGCCAAACCTTGCCGTCGATGTGGACTCTTGGGCAAGATCAGCCTGTTATCCCCGGAGTACCTTTTATCCGTTGAGCGACGGCCATTCCACTCTGAGCCGCCGGATCACTAGAACCGAGTTTCCTCTCTGCTCGACTTGTAGGTCTCGCAGTCAAGCCTGCTTATACTCTTATACTCTACGAACGATTGCCAACCGTTCTGAGCAGACCTTACGTACGCCTCCGTTACATTTTAGGAGGCGACCGCCCCAGTCAAACTACCCACCTGACACGGTCCGCACGCCGGATCACGGTCGCACGTTAGGTTGCCGATACGATGAGGGTGGTATTCCAAGGGCGACTCCACAGGAACTGGCGTCCCTGCTTCGAAGTCTCCCACCTATCCTCTACACACCGAACCAACAACCAATGTCAAGCTGCAGTAAAGGTTCACGGGGTCTTTCCGTCCTTCCGCAGGTAATTCGCATCTTCACGAATAATACAATTTCACCGGGTCTATGGTTGAGACAGCGCCCAAATCGTTACGCCATTCGTGCAGGTCGGAACTTACCCGACAAGGAATTTCGCTACCTTAGGACCGTTATAGTTACGGCCGCCGTTTACTGGGGCTTAGTTTCAGAGCTTCGCTTGCGCTAACCCATCCACGTAACCTTCCAGCACCGGGCAGGCGTCAGACCCTATACGTCGTCTTACGACTTAGCAGAGTCCTGTGTTTTTGATAAACAGTCGCTTGGGCCGTTTCACTGCGACCCCCGATAGCTCCGGACGCGGGGTCCTTCACCGTCAGGGGCACTCCTTCTCCCGAAGTTACGGAGTCAATATGCCGAGTTCCTTAACCATAGTTCTCCCGATCGCCTTGGTATGTTCTACCCGCCTACCTGTGTCGGTTTTGGTACGGGCACCAACGTAGCTCCCTAGAGGTTTTTCTTGGAAGCATGGGCTCACTGACTTCACTCAATTGCTTCGTCTAACGTCTCAGGCTTCGTGGCGCGCGGATTTTCCTACGCGCCGCCCTACGCGCTTTCACGGGGACGTCCAGAACCCCGCCCAGCTACCCTTCTCCGTCACCCCATCGGTGGTAACGCTCGTTGGTGGTACAGGAATATCAACCTGTTGTGCATCGGCTACGCCTCGCGGCCTCGCCTTAGCTCCCGACTGACCCTGGGAGGATTAGCCTTGCCCAGGAACCCTTAGGCTTACGGCGGAAGTGTTTCTCGCACTTCTCTCGTTACTCATGCCAGCATTCTCACTTCCATACAGTCCACCGTCGGTTACCCTCCGGCTTCGACCCGGTATGGAAAGCTCCCCTACCACTGAAATAATTCAGTCCGCTGCTTCGGTACCATGCTTAGCCCCGTGAATTGTCGGCGCATGTCCACTTGACCAGTGAGCTGTTACGCACTCTTTAAATGCATGGCTGCTTCTAAGCCAACATCCTGGTTGTCTAGGCAAACGCACATCCTTTGCCACTTAGCATGGATTTAGGGACCTTAGCAGGCGGTCTGGGCTGTTTCCCTTTCGAATACACAGCTTAGCCCACATATTCTGACTCCCGATCTCTGGAATACCGGCATTCGGAGTTTGGTTCTTTTCGGTAGGCGGTGAAGCCCCCTAGAAGATCCAGTGCTCTACCACCGGTATTAAACGATCGAGGCTAGCCCTAAAGCTATTTCGGGGAGAACGAGATATCTCCGAGTTTGATTAGCCTTTCACTCCTATCCACAGGTCATCCCCTCCGTTTTCAACCGAAGTGGGTTCGGCCCTCCACGGGGTCTTACCCCCGCTTCAGCCTGCCCATGGATAGCTCACTCGGCTTCGCGTCTGCAGCATACGACTAAACGCCATCTTAAAGGCTCGCTTTCACTACGGCTCGTTTCAAAACTTAACCTCGCCGCACACCGCAACTCGCTGGCTCATTCTACAAAAGGCACGCCGTCACAGTACGAATACTGCTCCGACTGCTTGTAGGCACACGGTTTCAGGTACTATTTCACTCCCCTCTCGGGGTACTTTTCACCTTTCCCTCACGGTACTGGTTCGCTATCGGTCATAAGAGAGTATTTAGCCTTGGGGGGTGGTCCCCCCTGATTCATACCGGATTTCACGTGTCCGGCATTACTCGGGTACCGTCTTCGCAGGCGCCGGGGTTTCGCGTACGGGGCTTTTACCCGCTCTGGCCGGCCTTTCCATGCCGTTCCGCTACCGCGACGCTTTGTAACTGCGTCTGTCAAATTAGGTTGAAAGAATAGACGGCCCCACAACACCTCATGCAGCAACACCCTAATGTTTACACGTGCATGGGTTTGGGCTGGTCCGCGTTCGCTCGCCGCTACTAACGGAATCTCGGTTGATTTCTCTTCCTCCGGGTACTTAGATGTTTCAGTTCCCCGGGTTGCCTCTGCTGGCCCTATGTGTTCGGGCCAGAGTAACCGGGCATTACCCCGGCTGGGTTCCCCCATTCGG
>NZ_LT964681.1:0-2109 GCF_900240215.1 Raoultibacter timonensis
ACCGCTTCGCCGTGCGAGAACGTGCCGAACCCGGCGAGGGCCTCGATGGCATGGCCGAGCGTGTGCCCGTAGTTGAGACACTCGCGCACGCCCTTGCTCTCCGTCTCGTCTTCGGCAACGACGTTCGCCTTGAACACGACCGAACGGGCGATAGCCTCGGCTACGACGCCCTCATCGCGCCTCGCAAGCGCTTCCGCCGAATCAGCGAGCCAGAAGAAGAACTCGTCGGAATCGATGACCGCCGATTTGGCGATCTCGGCGCATCCGCACGTCCATTCGCGTTCGGGAAGCGTCGCGAGCGCCGATGTGCTCGCACACACCTGGATCGGCTGCTTGAAGCATCCGACCAGATTCTTGCCCTGATCGAGGTTGACGCCCGTCTTGCCGCCGACCGAAGAATCGACCATCGAAAGCAGCGTAGTCGGCACCTGGGCGAACGCAACACCCCTCATGTAGGTTGCGGCGACGAACCCGGCCAGATCGCCCACGACGCCTCCCCCGAGCGCCACGACGAGCACGTCGCGCCCGAGCTTGAGGTCTGCCATAGCCGCCCATATCTCGCTCGCAACCGCAACCGACTTCGCACCCTCGCCTGCGGGTACCGTGATATCGAGCGCCCGATAGCCCGCTTCGACAAGCGACGCCTTTGCGGCGCCGAGGTAGAGCGGACCCACGTTCTCGTCGGTGATGACAAGCGCGGTATCGGATTGGTTCACGTCTCTCAGATACCCGCCGAGTTTCTCAATCAGTTCGGCTCCGATGCGCACGTCGTAGCTCGCGGCGTCGGCGATGTTGACCACTATTCTTGCGATTGCCACAGGATTCCTTCCTTTTTGAGCACGTCTCTCACTTCGGCAGCGATTCTTCCCACGCTTTTGCCCGCCGTATCGATCACGGCGTCGGCCACCTCCTCGTAGAGGGGAAGCCGCTCGGCGCTGGTTCTCCTCGCCTGGTCCAGATCATTGAACAAGGGGCGCGTCGACAGATCGCTGATGCGGCTCTGGGCCTCGTCCGCCGACACTTTGAGGTACACGACGAAGCCGCCGCCTTTGAGTATCTCGCGGTTCTCGGGACGCTTCACCACACCGCCGCCGCACGAGACGAGCAGCGGATCGTTGGCCGTGAACTCGCGAAGCACGGCGGTCTCGATCTCGCGGAAACCGTCCTCGCCCGCCTCGGCGAAAATATCCTTGACCTTTTTATCCTCGCGCCTTTCTATGTAGGTGTCGAGGTCGATCGACGAAATATGGCACATGCGCGCAAGCCGTCGGGAAACCGACGTTTTTCCGGCACCCATGAAGCCGACGAAAAACACGGGGCGCGACAAGGTACATGCAGGCCGCTTCGGGGGCTGCTTCGGCGAACCCGTTGGAGTGTTTTTCGTCATAGCGCCGCCCGCTTACCGCGACATGGTCTTGATGCGCTGGCGATACGCCTTCACCGCCGCCCTGATATCGGTCATGTTCGCATCTCCAAACCGCTCGAGGTAGGCGTTGGCGAGCACGAAGGCAACTTCGCTTTCGGCAACGACCGCGCAAGCGGGGACGGCGCACACGTCGCTGCGCTCCTTCGAGGCCTCCTCGGGTTCGAGCGTATCCATGTTGACCGTCATAAGCGGATTCGTAAGCGTGGGAATGGGCTTCATCGCCGCGGTTACGATGAGGGGCATACCCGTCGTCATGCCGCCCTCAAGACCGCCCGCGTTGTTGCTCGCACGCGAAAACCCGTCCTTCGAGCTCTGGGTAATCGGATCGTGCACCTTCGAGCCGGCCGAGGCGGCGGCGGCAAAGCCCAGACCGAACTCGACCCCCTTGATGGCGGGAATGGAGAACAGCGCGGCGCCGATGCGCGAGGTCAGCCGCTCGGTCGGAGTCGCGTATCCGCCGATGCCGGGCAAGAGGCCCAAAACCACGACGCGAAACGTACCGCCCAAGCTCTCCCCCGCCTCACGGGCTGCATCGATGGCGGCTTTCATCGCCTCGGTCGCATCGTCGTCGGGGCAGCGCACATCGCTCATCTCGATGTCGAGCGGCTTGTAGTCGGGCGCGGCGGTCAGGGGATCCTCTTCGGCGAACTCCGCCGAGCCGATGCGCGTCACGTACGAGAATA
>NZ_LT964681.1:2217-5492 GCF_900240215.1 Raoultibacter timonensis
GCCGATGATCGCCGTGAGCACGCTTAAAGGCAGCTCGATGGCGAACAGGCAGCGGCACAGATCGTCGATGACGAGCACGTACAGAGCGCCGAGCAGAAGCGACGCGGGAAGCAGCACTTTGTGGTTGGGCCCGACGATCATGTCCTCGGGAGCCACGGTGTTGCCCTTCGACTTCGACATGGTCTCGCCGTTGAGCTTCACCATGCCTTGCGTGAGCAGGTTCTGGAACGGCTCGTCGAAATCCACGAGCCCGATATCGCGCAGCACCTTCACGAAGAAGCGCGAGTAGAGCAGATGGAGGATCGCATGCTCGATGCCGCCGATGTACTGGTCGACGGGCAGCCAGCGGTTCGCCTTCGCCGAATCGAACGGCGCGGCATCGTTGTGCGGATCGGTGTAGCGCAGGAAGTACCACGACGAGCACGTGAACGTGTCCATCGTATCGGTCTCGCGGTGCGCCGGACCGCCGCACACCGGGCAGGTCGTCTCGTAGAACGGCTTGTAGTCTTTGAGCGTCTCGCCCTTCGTGATGTCAACCTCGAGCGGCAGCACCACGGGCAGGTCCTTTTCGGGAACCGGCACGACGCCGCATTTGTCGCAATGGATCGCGGGGATGGGATTGCCCCAGTAGCGCTGGCGCGAGATGAGCCAGTCGCGCAGGCGGAACTCGACCTTGCGGCGACCGCGGCCCATGGCCTCGAGGTCGGCTACGATAGCCGCTTCGCCTTCCGAATGCTTGCCGCCCGCCATGCCGGTGTACGTGCCGGACTGCACGAGGATGCCCTCGGCATCGAACGCGTGGTCCCACGGCACCTGCGTGCGCACGCGCTCGGCAACGCCGCCGATCTCGGGATAGAGCGGATCGTGCTCGGACAGGATGATCGGAATGATGGGCAGATCGTATTTGCGGGCGAACTCGAAATCGCGCTGATCGCCGCACGGCGACGCGCCCGCGTTCGCTGCCGCGCTCGGCGAGGCGACCGCATGCGCCATCATCCAGCAGCCCAACTACTTCGGCATCCTCGAAGATGCGGGCGACCTGATCGAAGCCATCCATGCAGCGGGCGCTAAAGCGATCATGGCAGCCGACCCCGTATCGCTCGGCATCCTCGCAAGCCCCGGTGAACTCGGTGTCGACATCTGCGTGGCCGAGGGGCAATCGCTCGGACTCCCGCTTTCGTTCGGAGGCCCCTACCTCGGCATCATCGCCTGCACCTCGGCGCTCATGCGCAAGCTTCCCGGACGCATCGTCGGGCAAACGCAAGACGCGCAGGGCAATCGCGCGTTCGTCTTGACCTTGCAAGCCCGCGAGCAGCACATCCGCCGCGAGAAGGCCTCGTCGAACGTATGCTCGAACGAAGCGCTCTGTGCGCTCGCCGCGGGCACCTACCTGGCCTGCATGGGCCCCGACGGCCTCGCTCGGGCGGCAAGCTCCAGCTATGCGAAAGCGCACTATCTGGCCGAGCGCCTCTGCGAGATCGACGGGTTCGATCTCGCATGGGATGCGCCGTTCATGAACGAGTTCGCGACCACCTGCTCGTTCGACCCCGCCGCGCTCGAACGAGCGCTCGCCGAGCGCGGCGTACTCATGGGGCTGCCCATCGAGTTTGTTCCCGATGCCGCATCCGGCGGCTCCGGCACGTCCGAAGCCGCAGCCCAAGGGCGTCCGCACGGTTCCCCTAAGCGCGGCATCCTGTGGTGCGCCACCGAAATGAACTCGAAGGCTCAGATCGATGAGGCGGTCGAACTTGTAAAGGAGTGCGTGCGATGAACCTCATATTCGAACTCTCGAAACCCGGCCGCGCTTCCTCCCTTCTGCCGGAATGCGACGTGCCAGCAGCCTTTCCCGACGAGCGGTTTTGCCGTGCCAAGGCGCCCAACCTCCCCGAAGTGGCCGAAGTCGACCTCGACCGCCACTACAACCACCTCGCCGACGAGGCGTTCGGCGTGTGCGACGGGTTCTACCCGCTCGGCTCCTGCACCATGAAGTACAATCCGCGCATCAACGAAGAGATCGCAACGCTTCCCGGATTCGCCGATATCCATCCTTTGCAGCCGGCCTCTACCGTGCAGGGAGCGCTTGAAGCAATGGCGCTCACCTGCAACCTTTTGGCCGAGATCACCGGCATGGACGCCGTCACGCTGCAACCCGCCGCAGGCGCGCACGGCGAGTACACGGGCCTTCTGCTCATCCGCGCCTACCATAAGGCCGCGGGCGACACGGCCCGAACCACGATCATCGTGCCCGATTCGGCTCACGGCACCAATCCCGCCACCGCCTCGATGGCCGGGTTCGACACGGTCAACGTTCCCTCGAACGAGCAAGGCGGCGTCGACCTCGACGCGCTGCGAGCGGCGGTCGGGCCCGATACGGCAGGGCTCATGCTCACCAACCCCAACACGCTCGGCCTGTTCGATCCCAACATCCTCGAGATCTGCGCCATCGTGCACGAGGCGGGCGGCCTGTGCTACTACGACGGAGCGAACCTCAACCCCATCATGGGCATCGTGCGCCCCGGCGATATGGGATTCGACTGCGTGCACCTCAACCTGCACAAAACGTTCTCGACGCCGCACGGCGGAGGCGGACCGGGTTCGGGTCCCGTCGGTTGCAAAGAGCACCTCGCAGCGTTTCTGCCGACTCCCGTCGTCGAGGAGCGTGACGGCGCCTACGTTCTCGTGGAACCCGAGCACTCGATCGGGCGCATGAAATCGTTCTACGGCAACTTCGGCGTAACCGTCCGCGCGCTCGCCTATATCCTCGCCCTCGGCAAAGAAGGCATTCCGCAGGCCGCGCGCACCGCCGTGCTCAACGCAAACTACCTGATGCGCAAGCTCGAGGACCTCTACACCATGCCCTACCCCGGGCCCTGCATGCACGAATTCGTCATGGACCTCGGCCCCCTCAAGGAGGAAACGGGCGCAAGCGCACTCGACGTTGCCAAGCGCTTCCTCGATTTCGGGATGCACCCGCCCACGATGTACTTCCCGCTCATCGTGCACGAGGCCCTCATGGTGGAGCCGACCGAAACCGAAAGCCGCGAGACGCTCGACGCTGCGGCCGAGGCGTTCCGCGCCATCTGGCACGAGGCCCACGAGAACGCAGAAGCGCTGCACAGCGCACCGCTTACGACGAGAATCGGCAGGCCTGACGAGGTGCAGGCGGCGCGCAAGCCCGTCGTCCGCTGGACGCCAGAGGAACCCGAGAGGCCTGCCGCGCAGGAAGGCGCCGAGTAGGCATGGCGAGCCCGATTGCGCCTCACGCAGCCGATGCT
>NZ_LT964681.1:5683-445145 GCF_900240215.1 Raoultibacter timonensis
TTCGAAAAATTTGAATCTTGGTCTTTTGTCAAGGTGCCCGGAGCCCTGTTCTGGGGGCGGGCATCTGACGAGGTTTATTACTAGCTTGTTCGTATCACAGTATCCGGTTTTCAAGGTTCTCGGCGGCCCTTCCGGGCCGTCCCGCGCATCCGCCGGAGGCAAACGCGCAAGGAGATATATTACTGCCCCTTGGTATCGGTGTCAAGAACTTTTTTCGGAAATCTTAACTTTATTTCTCAGCGTTTTGATTTCCCTGAAAAGGTCGGCATCATCCGAAACTCTAGGGCGGTCCCACGCCAAAAGCGCGGGTTGAATATATTAGACCTATGAAAAAGAAAACGCAAGGGGTATTGCGAAGAAAATTGCGTCTATTTTCTCTTTCCATTATTTTGTCTGATAAGCATCTGGAAAATGCCTCTGCTGGGCACTACGGAGCCGCGAGACGCCCTCGATTGCCCGACTCTGGCATCGCCGACGAACGCACCTGAGCGCTCTTAATTGGCAAAGGGCTTTATCGGACAGGCGGCTTTACTTTATAAGCGGAAGATATTTGCTTGCTTGCATACGGGGAATTCACTTGAGCCCGGACTCAACTCATGAAAGCCCAGGAGCCTTCTCTGATAATACGTTACAATACTTCCATGGATACGAAAACGGAACAGAACCTTGCGGCATCGATGACGGCGGATACGACCGTCATCATCCCCTACCTCGCCTACTTGCTCCAAGATTTCTGGGAGCTGGGCAGCTCGCCGGATGACATGGTCGAGCTCTTAGCCGATCATGTGCCCGCGGGCGAACGGCAACGAGCCCTCGATCTCGGCTGCGGCAAAGGCGCGGTAGCCATCGCATTGGCTAAACGTCTCGCGATGCGCGTCAAGGGCATCGATGCGATCCCCGAGTTCATCGGGCAGGCGCGCAGCGCTGCGATACGCGAAGGGGTATCGGATCGATGCTCCTTCGAGATCGGCGACATCACGGTGCGCGTGCTGAGCGAAACAGGGTACGACTGCACTGTCTACGGTGCGGTCGGCCCCGTTCTCGGAGAACCCGAAGCCATGCTTGCCGCGCTGCGGAAAACGCTTCGGAGCGGGGGGCATTTGCTGCTCGACGACGCCTATGCGAACGACGGCGATACGGCAGCTCCGTACCCCACCTTGGATGCCTGGAACAGCCTGTTCGAAAACGCCGGGTTCGAAATCGTCGCATGCCGCCCGTCAACCGACTCCGCAACGGATTACGACAAGGAGATGGGATGGATTGCGCAGCGCGTCGACGAACTCAGCTCGATGCATCCCGAGCAGGCCGATCTGTTCGCGCACTACCTTAAAGCCCAAAGGGGCGAATACGACGAGCTGCTCAACGATATCGTCGGCGCCACTTGGCTTCTGCGGGCCCGCTCGCATCGCTAGCGAGACCGCCGCGAACACCGCACGAGCCTCGCCCCCCCCCGACAAGTCCTGCAAGAACGCTACATGCCGAACGATTTCCGGCGGGGTACGGCGCCGAGATCGCATGTTGCTTCTCTGCATATGCGTATCGCGGTTACGATTTCTGTTACTCTTGGCAAAACGTATCGATAAGGCGATGGCGAGCGCACGCAAGACGCCATTCGCTTATTCCGCATATACAAGGATAGAGAAACGAGTAATCATGGAAACCGAAACCCCCGTCAAAGCGCGTCGTACCTATTTCATCGACAGCGAAAACCACATCAACACGTGCCTGCAGGGCATCGAATCGCTCAGCGAAGACGATCTCGTCGTCGTGTTTCACCGGGAAAGCAACCTCTCGCAGAAGCAGAAGGAGTCGATCAAAGACTCCCCCGCCCGCATCGAGTGGATCCTCTGCCAGGACTCCGGCGTAAAGAACAGCCTCGACGTGCAATTGATCGCCGAACTCAGCCGCCGGATCGCCTGCCACGAAATCGAGAACGGCTACATCGTCAGCCAGGACCAAGGCTACAAACCCGCGATCCACTACCTTCTGAACCGCTACGCCGACGAGTTCCGCTTCCTCGGCCTCAAGAAGTCAATCGACGAGTTCATGCTGGCCGATGCCCTCGTATCGGCCGACTCCCGCAAAGACGTGCACGAAGCGCTCGTGCGCACCGCCGGACAGATCGTCGGCACCGCGATGTACCGCAACATCCGCAACCTCTTCGATTCGACATCGGGCTCCGACGAGCCCGAGGAGGGCTACACCGTCGAGGGAGCGCCGCTTTTCCCCGAATCGGCCAACGAAGCGGTCCAGCAAAACGGAAACGGCGTCGGCAACGGCGGCTCGCAGCGCAGCAAGTCGAGCAAACGCCGCAAGCCGCGCTCTGCAGCAAAAGCGAACGGCAACGGGGTTGCACCCGCAGATGGCGATGCAGCGCATGTCGAAGACGAGCAGCAGGAAAGCGCGCCGGCCGAGCCCCAGCGACAAAACGCACGCAGATCGGCCGGCAGGTCGAAGGCGCCGCGCGCGGCCGTCAACGATTCCGCCGCATCCGCCGAAGCAGCGGTCCAACCCCGCCCGAACGAGGCCGAACCGATCGCAACACCAGAAAGCCAGGAGGCACCGGCGCAAGCCGAACAGGAGGCGAAGGCCCCCCGCCCGAAACGCCCCCGTCGCAAGCCCGCACAAACGGCCGAAGCCGCAAAGAGCGCCGAGGGATCCCCCGAGCAGGCCCCCGTTGCCGAGCGGAAAACAGCTGCGCCCAAGCCGACAGGAGCAGTGAAAGCAGCTCCGCAATCCCCCGTCGCCGCAGAGGCCGAAGCGCCGCAGAGGCCAGACGAGCAGCCCGCCGCGAAGCCGAGCCGCCGCAGAGGCCGCAAGCCCGCGCAGGCAAAATCGGGGGCACAGACCCCTCTCGAGAACCTCCCCGGCATCGGCAAGGCGCTTGCCGCACGACTCGAATCGGTCGGAATACCAACCGCAGAGGCACTGCGGGAAAAGGGAAGCCGGGCATCGTGGGTGCTCCTGAAGAAGCAAGATCCCGCCACCTCGATCAACTGGCTCTATGCGCTTGAGGGAGCCGTCCTGGGCATCGCGGTCAAAGAGCTCGACGACGAGACGAAAACCGCGCTCAAATCGTTCAGCAAGCTCGCCCTGTAAACGCAGGTTCGCCGCAGCTCATTCGCCCGAATGGCTGCGGCGGCCGTTTCCGGCTCCCTGTCCGCGCATCCCGTTGCCCGATCCCTGGCCGTGATGTTCGCCCATTCCCGTCGAAGCATCCTCCGCATCTCCCCCCGCAGCGGCAATGCGATCGCGCAGCTCTCGCATCGTCATAGATCGGCATTCCTCAAGCGTCACGCTCGAGTCGAGTTCCATCAGCTCGAGGGCGGCGTTGTAGCGACCTACGCCCATACCCGCAGCGAGGGCCTCCTCCCGATCCTCGACAGAAACCGTATGGCACGATCCGCGGCATGGAAGCGTTTGCAGGTAGGCGTCGGATGCTTGGGTAAGCGATTCGGCCTGGGAGGCATCGTCGGATGTCACGTTGATCTCGATGTACGCGTCGTCTCCTACATACGACATGAACAGCTCGCTCTGGGAGAGCGCCGCCATCGCCTCGTCGTAGCTTTTCCCCACAAGGGACACTTGACCGAGTAGCTCGGCGCCATCCTCGTTGACGGCGCGCTCGGACACCACGCAATCGAACCGATTGACTCCGATCTCGATCGAGGGATTCACGTCGATCCCGATTTGGGCGGTTTCGGTAGCGTACGCCGAAAACCCGCCGAGCCCGATGGCGACAAGCGCCATGCAGGCGGCCATGGCGAACCCCACCCTGCGCAGAACACGTGCCCGCGATCGCCGTGCCGCAGCTGCGACCGAGGAGGAAACGGCAAAACCTGTAGCCTGGTCGGGCGTCTCCGGCCCCCCGGCAACCTCGTCTGAGCAGGCGAGCCGATCGTAGGCCTCGAGCGTAGCGCGCTTGGCCTCTTCGGGAAGAACAACGTCATCGAAGGCTTCGCGGATCCTCTGTTCTAGTTCGTTCATGCGAGCGCCTCCTTCAAGAGCTTTCTTCCGCGAGCAATCCACGAGTAGACGGTATTTACGGGTGCTTCGAGCATCTCGGCTATCTCGGGTGCCGTATACCCCTCGTATAAAGCAAGGTAAACGGGCGTTCTCGGAGGATCGGTGAGGCCGAGCATGGCATCGAGCACTTCGCCTTCGGCGCAGCCCGGTTGCGAATGCGTATCGGACGAGGCCGACGAAGAGGCAATCGTCCCGTCGTCAAGCACCGATCTCGTGCGGTGCGATGCCTTCAGCATATCTTTGCAAACGTTGGTGGCCACACGGATGAGCCACGCCTTGCGGTGCTCCGCATCGGCAAAATCGCCCCCGTGCAATGCGTATTTGAGCATCGTCTCCTGAAAGGCGTCTTGCGCATCGGGGCTCTGATGGAAGTAGAGCACGCAGACGCGCCACACGGTATTGCCGTGCTCGTCGATGACCTGCTCTATATCGGATCTATTCCTCATGCCGTCCATCTTAATCCCGCTTCAAGCCGCAACCCGAAGCACAACGCTGCCCGACGGCGGTCGTTCGAACCNCTACCTCGCTCAGCACACCCTGCGTGCGCATGACGGCAGCACCCAAGCCTTCGCCTTGGCACTGGGCGAACCGACCGCCGAATCCGCCATGCGAGCCGGCAAACGCCACCGTCGGCAGGGCGAGCGCCACGACGAGTGCTCCGATAACGATGGCGGCAACTTTCTTCTTATTCATGATTCTGCTCCTTTTCTTGTCCTTACCCTACCAAAACGATCAAGAGAAGGAAATCCTTGCAACTTTTTTAAAAAAAGAGGACTTCCGAAGAAGTCCTCGCATTTTATTCGACAAAACCCCTTCGGGCGTTCCCGATTTACACCAGCTTGGCGTACTTGCGCTTGCCGACCTGCAGCACAGCGCCTTCGAGGCGACCGGGCTCGACGTTGTAGGATTTCGCGGCAACCGCTTCACCGTCGATCTTCACGCCACCGCCGTCGATGAGACGGCGCGCTTCGCCGGCCGACGAAGCAAGACCTGCATCGGCAAGCAGCTTCGCCAGATAGACCAGGCCCTCGTCGTTCGGCGTGAGATCCGCCTTGAACTCGGGGATGTCGTCGGGCATCTCGTGCTGTTTGAAAACCTTGTCGAACTGATCTTCGGCGGCACGAGCCGCCTCCTCGTCGTAGTACGCGGCAACGATATTGCGCGCCAAGGCTCGTTTCACCTTGTTGGGATGCAGCTCGTCGGCAGCAAGGCCTCGCTCTATCTCGTCGACCTCCTCGACCGAGCAGGTCGATGCAAGGCGATAGTATTTGACCATAAGCTCGTCGGGAATCGACATGACCTTGCCGAACATATCGGCAGGCTCGTCGGTGAGGCCGATGTAGTTGCCGTAGCTCTTCGACATCTTCTGCACGCCGTCAGTGCCCTCGAGAAGCGGCAGCGTCAGGCACACCTGCGGCTCCATGCCCTTCTTCTCCATAAGCTCGCGGCCCGCAAGCAGGTTGAACAGCTGATCGGTTCCACCGATCTCAACATCGGAGTCGATGACGACCGAATCGTAGGCCTGCATGACCGGATACAGAAACTCGTGCAAGCTGATGGGCTGGTTCGACGTATAACGGTTATGAAAATCATCGCGCTCGAGAATACGGGCGACGGTGAAGTTGGAGGCAAGCGAGAGCAGGCCCTCCATATCGAGCGACAAAAGCCACTCGGAATTGTACTTGAGCGTGGTCTTTTCGGGATCGAGGATCTGATAAGCCTGATCGACGTAGGTTTGGGCGTTAGCCTTCACCTGTTCGGATGTGAGCTGAGGGCGTGTCGAGTTGCGTCCCGACGGATCGCCGATAAGCGCCGTACCGTCGCCGATGATGAGCGTCACGCGGTGACCCAGATCCTGGAATGTGCGCAGCTTGCGCAGCGGCACCGCATGCCCGAGATGGATGTCGGGTGCCGTCGGATCGACGCCCAGCTTCACATTGAGGGTCTTTCCTTGCTTGAGTTTCTCAAGCAAGGCGCTTTCGGGGACGATCTGCGCCGTACCCGACTTGATGATATGCATCTGCTCTTCGGGGGTTATCGAACTCATCTCCTTCAATACCGGTTTCCCACATTGCGCGGCCCGAGCCGCACGATGGTTTGTTATGGTAGCACATGAAGCCGCATTTGGCGCCGAACGCCCGCCCGCTTCGCACGAAGCGCAAGAGAGCCCCTACGCAATCCCCCTGAACAGATGCCCGCTCGTGGCGCCTTCGGACTTCGCCACGCGATTGCCACCCGAAAGCGCGATGTCGCGGGCCCGAACAGCCCGCTGAACCGCCTTGGTCGTTTCCTCCACGTTCATGAGCGCCGTATCGACCATGATGGCCGACACCCCGGCTTCGATGAGCTCGGGCACCGCATGGGCGATATCGAGTGCGACCGCATTGTACAAGTGGCTTCTTCCGCAGCAATCGGTGACGACCGGAAACTCGTAACCCTTGCGATCCCTGAGGTAGTGAGGGCTCTTCCTCCGCGCGCACGACGCGCAATCCTCGTTGCAAGGACCCTGGCTCATCAGCAGGCAGTGCTCGGTGACCATGAGCTCCTGCGATCCGATGACGGTCAACCCGAGCGGCACCGGTGCGCCCTTACCAAGCGCCTCGATCTGGACAAGCGAGAGCTCGGGCGAAAGCCATACGCGCCCCGCCCCGAGATCGGCTGCGGCATCGAGCGCCAAGCGATTGAGCAGGGGGAGATGGGGGCCGACTTCGGGAAGAGCACCCAGGCGCGATGCCTCGAAGAGCTGTCCGAGGTTTTCGACGAGTACGGGCTTGCCCGTCTTCACATACGCCCATGGATCGAACCCGACCGCGCCTTCGCGGGAACCGCCCTCGCCATCGTGGCCGACCGTCGGCAATGCGATGATCGCCTGCTTCGGATAGCCCGCCTGCTCAGCGGTTCCCGACACCTGCCCGGCAATGACCGCCTCGCCGCGCTTGTAATTCAGCGCGGGAACGTAGATGAGGTTCGCGCCCGCGCGTTTAGCGGCGCGCGCGCAGGCGGGATTGGTGGCCAGCACGGCAACATCGCAACGGTTCGTGCATCGCGAAGCAACGGCGCGACGGGGCTCGATGCGCGGCAGCCTTCTGGCGCGGTACGGTTCGAGCATCGCCTCTTCGAGCTGCCCCAACGCCCGGGTGCGCAGCTTGTGCAGCTGCGAAAACCCAATTCCGACGCCCTCGTCAACCGTCACATCGAGCGACTGCAGCGTAAACGGTAGGTTGCCCAACCGGTCGACATGCTCGCGGATCTCCGCTTCGGTAACCGGCTTCGTTCGGGCCGCCTCGACCACGGGCCCCTCGATCCGGGCAGTCGAGCCCGCTGCCGAGAATTCCATGACGAGCGGCTCGCCGATGCGCATGGCAACGGTTCCGGAGACGGGAATGCGCGGCTCGAGCGCATCGTCGACGTAGACCGCGACAGCACTTCTCACGCGAAACACGCGGTCGCCTTTGCCGACCTTTTTCGTCAGAGGCACGCGCACCGTGGCGCCGTCGACCGCATCGATACGCTCGACGGAATACGCGAAGTGGCCTTTGTTCGTCCAGAATTCGAGCACGTCTCCTGCGACGATGGCATCTTCCGCAGCTATCTCGACCAAGCCGTCGCGCACCTGTGCAACGCGTCCGATGAACACGCCCCGGTTGTTCGGACGCCCATAGCTCATGATATCGTTGCCGCGTTCGCCTTCGAGATAGGCGGTGGTGAATCCGCGCGAGAACGCTTCGGCAAGCACCTGGGCGTCTTCATCGGCAACGCGGTAGCGCACGTGTCCGGAGTCGCCGAGCGTCGAAGAAGTGTCGTCGTCGGCTCGGGCAGCGAGCACCTCGTCGAGCGCACGGCGATACACCGACGTGACCGCGAACACGTAATCGGGCGACTTCATCCGGCCTTCGATCTTCAACGACGCGACTCCCGCTTCAAGCAGCGAAGGCAGAAGCTCAATGGCGCGAAGATCTTTAGGCGAAAGCAGGTGCTCACCCGGTGCATCGAGCGTTTTGCGCAGCGCTTTGTTGTGAAGCGTATAGGGCAGGCGGCACGCCTGGGCGCACAAGCCCCGATTGGCCGATCTGCCTCCGATCATCGACGACATGAAGCACTGTCCCGAATAGCACACGCACAGAGCACCGTGCACGAACGTCTCGACTTCCATGCCCAGCCGGGCGGCAGCGCTCGCCATCTGTCCGACCTCACCGAGCGAAAGCTCGCGCGCAAGCGTTACCCGCTTCGCGCCGAGCGCAGCGGCAGCTTCGAGACCCGCCGTCGAATGCGTGTTCATCTGGGTTGAAACATGGACTCGGGCCTCGGGCAGCGTTCGGGCGAGTTCGGATGCAATGCCGATATCCTGTACGATGAACGCATCGACGCCCGCCCGAAACGCCTGACGGGCGAGCTCCATGGCGTCGTCGGCTTCGTTCGGAAGGACGGCCGTGTTGAGCGTCAGATACACGGACACGCTGCGCAAGTGCGCAAAGTCGCACGCTCGAGCGAGCGTTTCGAGCGTAAAGTTCTCGGCCGAGCGCCGCGCGTTGAATGATTCGACGCCCAGGTATACCGCATCGGCGCCCGCCTGCACGGCCGCATGGAGACTTTGCTCGTTTCCCGCAGGAGCGAGCAGTTCGGGTGCTGCCCGAAGCGCTTCGGTTTGCATTGTGTTCATGACCATCCGTAATCGTATCGGTGCGATCGGGGCGTCGAAAGAATCGCGCAACAACCCGATCTCGTCTTACTCGTATGCAAAGCACATGATAGCGAATAGGCACTCCCCGCGTCGCCCTCACCCAAATAAAGCAGAAAGCCCTGCGAGAGCGCACAAAAGCCCCACTTTCTAGTATAGTGTTCGCATGAAGAACCGAAGGAAACAGCGCGAGGTCCACGCCCACGCATCGAAATGGGGAGTCATCATCGTTTTGATCGCCGCCTGCTTCGTCGTGTACGGCGGCGTGCAGGGCGCGCTCGGCGTCATGAATTCCTGGCTCGACGATCTTCCGAGCATCGAGGGATCCGATGCGTTCAACTTCGCCGAAAAAACCCGCGTGTACGCGAAAGACGGCACGCTCTTGGCTGAGTTCTTCGTCGAGAACCGCGAGCCGGTGGCCATCGATCAGGTGAGCGAATACGTACTCGAAGGCACCGTGGCAACCGAAGACGTGCGCTTCTACGAACATAACGGCGTCGACCCGCAGGGCATCGTGCGCGCGCTCGTCAACAACATTCGGGGAGGCGCGCTCGAAGGAGCCTCGACCATCACGCAGCAGTTCGTTCGCAACACCTTGCTCGCGGAAGAAGCGACGGAGATATCCTTCGAACGAAAGATCCGAGAGGCGGAACTCGCAACGCAACTCGAAAAGGTGTACTCGAAAGACGATATCCTTCTCATGTACCTCAACACCATCAACTACGGCGACGGCTGCTACGGTATCGAGACGGCCGCCAAGAACTACTTCCAGAAATCAGCCGCCGACCTCACGCTCGTCGAGGCGGCAACGCTTGTGGGCATCCCGCAGTCGCCCACCTACCTCAATCCGAAAACCAACCCCGACGCCTGCCGCGACAGGCGCAACGTGGTACTGAGCCGCATGCTCACCGCGGGCAACATCACCCAGGAAGAGTACGACGAGGCGAGCGCACAAGAGCTCGTGCTCGACCCCGCTCCCCCGCGCTCAAGCGACGGCATCTACGCCTACCCGTATTTCACCAGCTACGTACGCCAGCTGCTGCTCGAAGAGTACTCCCAGGCCGAGGTGTTCAAGGGCGGGCTTACCGTTTACACGACGATCGACCCCGCCATGCAGGCGAAGGCAGAGCTTGCCTGCGAGAACCAGTACGCGCGCATGAGCGAAGAGGACGAAGTGTCCCTTACCTGCCTCGATCCGAACACCGGATACATCCTCGCCATGGTGGGCGGCAAAGACTACGACACCGAGGAATGGAACCTTGCTACGCAGGGAGGCCGATCGGCAGGCTCTTCGTTCAAGCCCTTCACCCTTACCGCCGCCATCGAGCAGGGCATCAATCCTTCAACCCTCATCGATTGCACGTCGCCGTACAAGGTTAACGCAGAATACACCGTCGAGAACTTCGGCAACATCAACTACGGCATCCGCTCGATCCAGAGCGCCACCGCCGTCTCGTCCAACACCGGTTTCATTCGCCTCGTCCAAGAGGTAACCCCGCACACGGCCGTCGAAACGGCATACCGATTGGGAATCACCACCCCCCAACCCGAGGTTCTCACTTCAACGCTCGGCGCCGGCAACGTTACCACCCTGGAAATGGCCAGCGCTTACGGAACCTTCGCAACCGGGGGCGTCAAGCATTCGCCCGAAGCCATCACCCAGGTGCTCGACCGCAACGGCAACGAGATCAGCTCGAGCAGCACCGAAGGCGAACGGGTTATTTCCGAAGAGGTCGCCTATGCGGTAACCAAGGTGCTCAAAACGGTATTTACCGAGGGAACGGCCGCAGGATACATGCCCTACAACGGACAACCGGTTGCCGGCAAGACGGGAACGTCCGAAGACTTCAAAGATCATTGGCTCGTCGGCTATACGCCCCAGCTCTCCTGCGCGATCTGGATCGGCAACCCCGACTACGAACAGCCGGGCAACCAGAACCTCTCATGCAACGCCATTTGGCAGGATTTCATGAACATGGCACTCGAGGGATACGAGATTCAAGATTTTGCCCCCGCAGCCGATCCGTCCTACGGCAACAAGTTCAACAAAGAACAGAACGACAAGCTCTACAAAGAAACCGAAGCAGGCAAAAAGGAAGCCGAAGAAAAGAAGAAGAAAGAGGAAGAGGAGAAAAAGAAACAGGAGGAGGACGAGAAGAAGCAGCAGGAGCAGAATAAACCCGCAGATCCACCCGCTCCTCCGAATGTCGTCGGCATGACGCTCGACCAAGCCGCCAACGCCCTTGCGGGCTACAGCGCCGAATACGTTGAAGAGTATTCGGCTACCGTGCCGCAAGGCATCGTCATCAGCCAAGAAGTGGTGGGCGGCAAGGTGCGCCTCCACGTATCCCTCGGCCCGAACCCGGGAGGATAAGCCCTCGCTCCCGCCTCCGTAGGCGAGCATCTCTGCGCTTTCAGGACATCGGTACGTAAAAAAGCGACCCCATGGGGTCGCTTTCGCATCCGCCGCTCGCTCGGCTTAGACGAGCTGCGTGCTTCGCTTCGAAGCACGTGCCTTAATTAGGCATCTCGTTAGCTTTTTTATCGGCTTCCTCAAGCTTATCGATTCCGCTATCGTACTTGTCCTGGATCTCCTTCAGGCGAGCATCGTAGGTCGAGTAATCGAACGGTTCCTCTTCGGTAGCGCTCTCGATCTCGGTATACAAGTCAACATAGAGGCTCAACGCATCCTTGAGATCGGTGCAGCCGTCGACGTAAGCCGTCTGAATATCTTTTAGCGCCTCGGGTGCCTCGAGGGCGTTCAAATCGTCGATCGCTTTGAACGCGTTGTCGGCCTGGGTTTTCATGCCCACCAAATCGTTGTTCGAAACAGCCTGATTGAAGCTGTCGAGGCGATTGGTCAGATCCTCCATGGATTGATTGACCTTCGACATGTACTGGCGGTTTTCCGTCTGTTGGGTGTTGGCGGTGTTGTTCTGAGCCATGCAGCCGCCCAGAGACATCGCAAGCAACGCACCGAAGAGGGCGACGACCAGGAGTCTAGTGAGGTTCGTTCGTTTCATGAGTACCTTTCGTATCGATACCGAGCATTACGCTGCTGTTAAGCTTATTGTACGGAAAGAAATCCCGTTGCCCGATGACAACTCTGATAACCAATCGTTACGGACTGCATACGGAGACCACGGGATCCCGGACAAACTCGCCATCTGCGAAGGAGCATCGGAGAAACGGGCGGAGGCGGTCGATGCCCCACCGCTCGGGTTCGAGGGATCGGGGTCGGGCGTCGGATCGGGATCAGGATCGGGGTCGGGCGTCGGCGTCGGTGTCGGATCGGGGTCGGGCGTCGGCGTCGGATCGGGCTTGTTGTTTTCTTCCTCTTCCTTTTTCTTGTCTTCCTCTTCCTGCTTCTTCTTCTCTTCTTCCTCCGCCTTCTTCTTAGCATCCTCGTCTTCGTCGTCCGAACTGCTCGACTTGCCGCCGATGTTCCACTTGGAGTCGGTGTAGTTCTTGTACGGAGGAGCGGAGGCCTTCTTGAACTGCTCGATCGGCTGGCCCTCGAGAGCGGCGGTCATGAAATCGCGGAACACGGTCGTCGCCGTCTCGTCGGTGGAAAGGGATTGCCTCTCGTTCCTATCGCGAGGATCGCCGATCCAGATGGCAACGGAAAGCTGCGGCGTGAACCCGCAGAACCAGATATCGTTGTAATCGTCGGTCGTGCCCGTCTTGCCGGCGACCGGCTGCCCGGAAGCCAACGCCGCTCGGGTACCGGTTCCCTCCGACGTGTTGATGACGCCCTCCATGACCTGCGTCGCCGCAGAGGCAACCTCGGGAGTGATCGCCTGCTCGCCTTGGCGGTTGGTGTTGTCTTCGATTATATTGCCATTGCGGTCGAGGATGCGTTCGACGCCGGTCGCCTCCTGCTTTACCCCGCCGTTGGCTATCGTTCCGTACGCTTCGGCCATATCGATGGTTTTTACAGCACTTGCGCCGAGGGTGAGAACCGGAACGGGATCGAGATCGCTCGTGATCCCCATGCGCTCGGCCACTTCGGCAACCTTCGTAGGCCCAAGCGACATCGCCAGCCTCACGAAGCCCGTGTTCGACGACACGGCGAACGCGCGGGCGATGCTTCGGGTTCCGTAATTGATATTGTAGATGTTCGAGATCTTGTGCCCCTCCACCGTCATACTCGTCGAGCAGTCAACCATAGTTTGGGGATTGATGCCCGCCTCGAGTGCGGCGACCAGGGTGAACGTCTTGAACGATGAGCCCGGTTGTTGCTCCATCTGCGTCGCAAGGTTCCATTGGTTCGCATAGTAGTCCCTGCCGCCCACCATCGCCTTCACGAATCCGGTTTCGGGATCGACCACCGTCATCGCCACGTCGAAGTTGTCGGCGAGCGTGTCGCGCTTCGCCTGAGCGGCGGCTTCGGCTTGTTCCTGCATGGTCGGATCGATCGTGGTGTACAC
The DNA here is from genome assembly GCF_900240215.1 of Raoultibacter timonensis. GTDB lineage: Bacteria > Actinomycetota > Coriobacteriia > Coriobacteriales > Eggerthellaceae > Raoultibacter > Raoultibacter timonensis. The sequence goes on from NZ_LT964681.1 coordinate 18,818, forward strand.
GGTCCAGCCGCCTTCGAATATCTCGGACTTCGAATACTTGGAGAGAAGATAGTCGCGCACGTAGCTCGTGAAGTACGGGTACTGGTAGATACCGTCGTTCGAGCGCTCGGTTACGTTGAGTTCGAGCGGCGTGTTGACCGCCTCGTCGTATTCCGCTTGCGAAATGTAGCCGTTCGTCAGCATGCGGTTCAAAACGAGGTTGCGCCGTTCCTGGCAAGCATCGGGATAGTCGATGGGGTTGTTGTAGGTGGGCGATTGGGGTATGCCGATGAGCGTAGCCGCCTCGACGAGCGTAAGATCGGCTGCGCTCTTCGAGAAATAGCGCTGGGAAGCGGCCTCTATGCCGTAGGCGCCTGAACCGTAGTTGATGGTGTTGAGGTACATGAGCAGGATCTCATCCTTGCTGTATATCTCCTCGAGCTTCATCGACAGGTACATCTCGCGCACCTTGCGCTTAATCGAGATATCGTTGGCCTCCTCGAAGAGGATCGTGTTGCGCACGAACTGCTGCGTGATGGTCGAAGCGCCCTCGCGCGACGAACCGGTCAGGTTAACCACAACCGCGCGGGCGATGCCCCACAGGTCGAATCCCCCGTGCTCGTAGAAGCGTTCGTCCTCGGTTGCCACGGTGCCCTCGAGCACGTACTGGCTGATCTGGTCGAGTTCTACCGGCTCGCGATCTTCGAGATAGAACTCGGCAAGCACGGTTGCCTCGTCGCTTGCCAAAACCGTCGTTTTGCGCGCAGTGTTGAACTGATCGACGTTCTCGTAGTCGGGAAGGTCCTTGAGCCACGATTCGCCAAGCGCCCAAACACCGCCCACACCTGCAGCGATGACGGCAATCAGCACGGCGAGCACCGCAAGCGGCACCGTCCATTTGTTCTTCTTCTTAACGTTGGGCCTGTTCTTGATAGAGCGAGAAGCCACGGGTCACCTCCAGGAAAAAACTTCGCCCATTTTACCATCAGGCCTCTTGGGCTTATGAAAGTACATAAGTTTGTTGAAAAAAGGCCATAGGGCGTTCAGGAAGGCGCCGCGTAACTACCCCCGTGGATGTAGGCCTTGCGCCACCGAGCAGCAACCCCGGCCGAAACGGCGACGGCCCGCACGCGATGCGCACGGGCCGTCCCTGTCATGCGGTAATGCTCCAGAAGGGAGCTTATCCGTGTAGTCGTGCGTCCTGCTCGAGGACCTCATGGGCCCGCTTCAGCTGAACGCGCACCGCTTCGTGGCCGGTGCCGCCGTAGGTGGTGCGGGCCTCGACGATGCTTTCAAGATCGAGCTCCGAAACGATATCTTCGTCGAACAGATCGCTTGCGGCCTTGAAATCCTTGACCGACAGTCCGTCAAGGTCGCAACCGCGCTTTTCGCACATCAATACCAGATTGCCGACAACCTCGTGGGCGGCCCGAAACGGCATGCCCTTCTTGGCCAGGTAATCGGCCACGTCGGTTGCCGCGAGAAATCCTTTTTTCGCCTGTTCGCGCATGGCGGCGGCGTTCACGCTCATGGTCTCGATCATGCCGTCCATGCATACAAGGCAATCGGCAAGCGTATGGGCGGCGTCGATCGCGCCTTCCTTGTCTTCCTGGAGGTCTTTGTTGTATGCGAGCGGCAGCGCCTTCATCGTGACGAGCAGGCCGACGAGATCGCCCACCACACGTCCGGTTTTTCCGCGGATGAGCTCCGCGAAATCGGGGTTCTTCTTCTGCGGCATGATCGACGAGCCGGTGGAGTACTTGTCCGACAGCGTAATGAACCCGAATTCGGAAGACGACCACAGGATGATCTCCTCGCACAAACGCGAGAGATGCATCATCGAGACCGCACACGCGTAATCGAGGTCGAGCAGAAAATCGCGATCGGATACCGCATCGAGCGAGTTTTCGGTCACGCCGGCAAAGCCGAGTTCGGCGGCCGTCATCCCCCGATCAAGCGGATAGGTGGTCCCAGCGAGCGCCGCCGAACCGAGCGGGCTCGCATCGGCGGCATCGTAGGCCGCCTTGAGGCGCACGCAGTCGCGGGTAAGCATCCAGAAGTACGCGAGCATATGATGGGAGAAGAGCACGGGCTGCGCGTGCTGCATATGGGTGTATCCCGGCATGACGGTGCCGAAATGCTCTTCGGCCTTCTCGACGAGCACGCGGCGCAGCGATACGTTGTGCGCTATGAGTTCGCCGCAAAGCTCTTTGGCGAACAGGCGGGCATCGGTCGCCACCTGATCGTTGCGGGAGCGGCCCGTATGCAACCGCGCACCCGCATCCCCGACGTCGGCGGTGAGAACCTTCTCGACCGCCATATGGATATCCTCGTCGTTGACGTCGAAGGCGAAAGAGCCCTCGTCTATCGAGCGCTCGATAGACGATAACCCCTCGCTGATCGCCGCCGCATCCTCAGCCGCGATCACCCCTTGAGCCGCCAGCATGTTCGCATGTGCGCGGGAGCCGGCGATATCCTGTCTGTACATCGCCTTGTCGACGGGCAGCGATGCGCCGAAGCGTTGCGTGAACGCATCGACCCCCTGCTCGAATCTCCCTGACCACAATGCCATGTTCTTCTCCTTCCGGGCCGTTTGGCCTTACGCCTTCACCGCGGTGCCGTACATTGCCTGCTCGGCCTCTTCGACGATGTCGGAGTGGTCGTCTTCTTTCACGATCTCGGTCACCGCATCGTACTTGCCTTTTTTGAGCGGCCCCTGAGCCTTCTCGGCGCTGAACACATCGGCGGGCGCGCCTTCCTGCCTCCGATTGGAAGCCCAGGTCTTGGCCGAAAGCGTATGCAGGTCGATAAAGCCCTTGGCCGCACCGTGATCGAACGCATCGTCGGCATCGTAGGTAGCAAGCGCGTAATCGTAGAGAGAATAGGCGCTCTTCCGTCCGACAACCGTGCAGGATCCCTTGTAGAACTTCACCTTCACGGTGCCCGAGAGGCATTGCTGGGTGGAAGCGAGGAACGCATCGAGCGCCTCTTTGAGCGGCGAGAACCACAAGCCGTTGTAGACAGCGGTCGCCCAGCTCTGCTCGATACCGAGCTTGTAGTGCAGCACTTCCCTCTCGAGGCACAGGTCCTCGAGCGCCTTATGGGCTTCGATGAGGGCGAGCGCCCCGGGAACCTCGTAGCATTCCCTGCTCTTCACGCCGACGAGTCTGTTCTCGATCATGTCGATCCGGCCGAAGCCGTTCGCGCCGGCGATCTTGTTGAGCTCGAGGATAACGCCCATGAAGCTCATCTGCTTGTCGTTCAGGGCGTACGGGATGCCCTTGGAGAACTTGATCTCCACGTACTCGGGCTCGTCGGGAGCGTCTTGCGGATCGACCGTCATGGTGTAGATGTCCGACGGCGGCTCGGCCCACGGGTCTTCGAGCACGCCGCACTCGATGGCCCGGCCCCACAGGTTGTCGTCGATGGAATACGGATTGTCCTTCGTAGCCGGAACCGGTACGCCATGGGCCAACGCCCAGTCGATCTCTTCGGGCCTGGTTTTGAGATCCCATTCCCGGACGGGCGCGATGATCTCGATCGAGGGATCGAGCATCATGATGGAAGCCTCGAATCTCACCTGATCGTTGCCCTTGCCGGTACAGCCGTGGGCAATGTACTTCGCACCGTACTTGTGGGCGGCGTCGACCAGATGCTTGGAGATGGCCGGTCTCGAGAGCGCCGAAAGAAGCGGGTACTTGTTCTCGTACATGGCGTTCGCATAGAGGGCCTTGCTCAGATACTCGTCAACGAACGCTTCCCTCATGTCGACGATCAGGCAATCGAGCACGCCGAGGGAGAGGGCCTTCTCTTTGACCTCTTCGAGGCCGTCATGCTCCTGCCCCACATCGCCGACCACCGCGATAACGTCGAGGTTCTTCTCATCCTGGAGCCACTTGAGACAAACCGACGTGTCGAGTCCACCGGAATACGCGAGTACAACTTTATCCTTAGCCATTGTTTAGTTCCTTCCTTGCTGGCTTGTTACCTTGTCTGATGAGCCGAGAATGCCTTGCGGCGGGCCGCTCCCTTGGGATTTTGGGCAACGCATACGGTTTTTCGTACAGGTTTACCTACTCAGCGATCCTGCTGTGCGGATCGCCGCCGACCGGGCAGGCTTAGGTCCTGGTCGGGCTCACAAGTGTAGAGCGGGGATGAGGGTAGGGGCGCATACGTCCCCAAAAGAAAATAGACGACTAACGTCGTCGCAGTCGGTTGATTGCGCCCGCTACATCCGAAGCAGCTTCGGGGGTCGGTGTGGCAATCATGATGGTGTTGTCGCCGGCAACAGTACCCAGGGCGCCCTTAAGGGCTGCCTTATCGAGCGCGGCTGAGACGCCTGCTGCTCCACCTGAGTATGTCTTCACAACTACCATATTACCGGCTAAGTGTACTTCCTCGACTAGTTCCGAGACCATACGTTGCAACCGCATCTCTTCAGGAAGAACATAAAATCCTTCCCGAGACTTGACGAGCCCCATGTCCATGATGTCGCGGGATATAGTGGCTTGAGTGCAATCATACCCGGCAGCTTGCAGCTGTTCGGCCAGATCGCGCTGTGTTTTGACGTTGTGTTCGCGAATGATATCGCGAATGACGTCATGCCTCTGTTGCCGCTTTCTCATGTAGGCGCTTTCAGTCCTTCACTCGAGCAGTAAAACACATACGGTCTACCATTTTGCTGGGCATATGCAGAAAACTGCACAAACCCTTGCAATTTATGCAGGTTATCTTAACGTAAAAAGCCTGCAAGTGCGATAAGAATTTCAAAAGATGCATAAGTTTCTCGTCAAACACCGTCGGCTCTCGTCCGCAACGAATCCCCCGATTAAGATAAGAGCCTGCTCAGACGCTCGAAAAGCGCATCTACATCGCCTTTCGTGCAGACGAGGGGAGGCAAAAACCTCAACGTATGCGGTCCGGTGGAATTGAGTAGAAGGCCCTCTTCCAGCCCGGCGATCGTCAGCGCGCTCGCATCGACCGACCCATCGAAATCGCATGCGCACATAAGTCCCAGACCGCGCACCTCCCCGACGTGGGGCAGCGACGACAGCCGCTCGCGCAAATACGCGCCCACCTCTTCGGCGTTTGCCGCCGCATCGATCTCGCCAAGCGTCTCGATCGTCGCCCTGGCGGCGGCGACGGCCAAACAACTCCCCCCGAACGTCGACCCGTGGTCGCCCGGCTCGAACGCCGCCGCAACGTCGCTTCGCGCCGCGCACATACCGGTCGGGAAACCCGAGGCGACGCCCTTGGCGACGGTCACGATATCGGGCATGATGCCGAAGTGCTGGAACCCGAACGGATACGTGCCGCAACGGTACATACCGCACTGGATCTCATCGCAGATGAGCAGCGCTTTGTGCTGGTTCGTCAAATCGCGTACCGCGTGCAGGTATCCCTCGGTGCACGGATGCACGCCGCTTTCACCCTGCACGCATTCGAGCATAACCGCGCAGATATCGTCGCCCCGCTCGGCGAACAGGGCCTCGAGCGCTGCAATGTCGTTTTGGACGGTGTGGACGAACCCCGCCGGCAGGGGTTTGAACGCCTCCTGTTTGGCCGGTTGCGCCGTAGCGGCCAACGTGGCGAGCGTCCTGCCGTGGAAGCCCCGATCGAGCGTCACGATGGTCTGGGCGCCTCCCTTGTGCTTTTTGGCCCACAGGCGGGCGAGCTTGATGGCGCACTCGTTGGCCTCGGCACCCGAATTGGCGAAAAAGCTCTGCCAAGGGGACGGATGCTCTTCTTCGGTGCACGCGTTGAGCAAACCGGACAAAAGCTCGGCAACCTGGCCGCGCCCCTCGATATAGTAGTAATTGCTCACATGGATGAGTTGCGCCGCCTGTGCCGCAACCGCATCCGTCACCGCCGGATGGCAATGTCCGAGGCTCACAGCGCCTACCCCCGACACGAAATCGAGGTACGCGCGCCCCTCGTCGTCGAACACGCGCATGCCCTCGCCGCGCACAAGCTCGATCGGCTTGCGTGCGTACGTGCTCATGAGGTACGTCGACTCGAGGGTCTTCTGTTCTGCCAAACTCATAGCTATCCGCCTTCTTCCCTGAAGGATTACCTTGTCTTTCGAACCGCGGCGCAGCCGTCTACGGCGCAGCCGTCGTCGAACCAACGCTATCGATCGTTCGAATCGCTCATGAGGGTCGGCCGCTGACGGTTCTCGATGAGCTTTGCCGCGAAGTTGCCGAGCGGATGGGCATCGAACCTGCACGACTCTTCCGTACTGTGCAAGGTGGTGCCGACCCCGGTGTTCGTCAGCAGCTCGAGCAGAAGCGCATGCGGCGTCGTGCCGTTGATGATATGGGCGCGGAACACCCCCGCCTCGAGCGCCGCGATGCACGATTGAAGCTTCGGGATCATGCCCGTCGAAACGACGTTGTTCTCAACCATGTACTGCGCTTCGAACATCGTGAGGTTCGAAATGAGCGAATCCTTGTTGTCGAAATCCTCGTAGAGCCCGTCGACATCGGTCAGGAACACGATCTTGTGCGCCCCGATGGCCGCGGCGATGTGGCCCGCCACCAAATCGGCGTTCACATTGTAGTAACCGCCTTCCTCGCCCATCGCGATGGATGCGACGACGGGGATGTAATCGGCGTTGATGAGGTCTTCGAGATACCCCGAATTGATGCGCGAGATGCGCCCCACCCGTCCGAGCTCGGGCGACTTCTGCTCCGCCATGATCGTACCCGCATCGGCGCCGCTCACGCCCACGGCGAGGTTGCCGTGCTCGTTCATCGCCTCGACGAGCTCCTGGTTCACCTTGCCCATGAGCACCATGCGTACGACTTCCATGGCCTCCTCGGTGGTCACGCGCTGACCGTCTTTGAACTCCACGGGTATGTTGAACCGGTTCATCGCCTCGGTGATGGCAAGGCCGCCGCCGTGGATGATGACAGGGTTGATGCCGATGATCTTCAGCAGGACGATGTCGTTCATGACATCGGTGCGCAGCTGGCCGTCGACCATCGCCGATCCGCCGTACTTGATGACGACGGTCTTGCCGGTGATGTTCTTGATCCAGGGCAGCGCCTCGACGAGGACCTCGGCGGTTCTGCTGGATACGGGTTTGGGACGGGTGTCCTTTGCGTACTTCATGTTCGATAGTCTCCGTTGATCGTCACGTAGTCATGCGTAAGGTCGCAGGTCCACATCGTGGCGGAACCTTCACCTGCACCGAGATCGACCGAAAGGACGATCTCGGGGTTTTCAAAACGCTTCAGCGCCTCGTCTTCGTCGAACTCGACGGTGAGGCCGCNTGCCGGAGTTGACGAGCCCCGCGCGGGCGGTGCCGTACGACACGCCGTCGAGGTGTTCGCGCGACACGGTAACCGGCGCCGAGCAGAACACGTTCTGCGTGAACGTGCCCGCTGCCGCGCACGGCTCGTCGGCAACGACAAGCGCCAGATCGAGCTCGTCGCGGTTTCTGCGGATGCCCGCATGCACGCCGCAGGCCGCAAACCCGTGCGCGCTCGCCACTCCCCCGTCTGCCACGACGGTGAGATTCGGAGGCGGATCGAGCCTGATGCATCCCTGTTCCATACCGCAACCTTTCTTCAAAGCTAAACCGGAAGCGCCGGAGCCGTAAGCCCCGTCGTCTCCGGGAGTCCGAATACGATGTTCGCGCACTGAACGGCCTGGCCAGCGGCGCCTTTGCAGAGGTTGTCGATCGCGCCGACCGCGATGAGCATATCGCCCGCAGCCGAAAGAGCGAGGCCGATGTGGCAGGCGTTGCTGCCCGCAACCGATCCCGTTTTCGGCATCGTTCCGAGCGGAAGCACGCGGACGAACGCATCTTCCGCATAAAACTCGGTGTAGAGGTCGCGGATCGCTTCAAGCGGCGTTTCGCCCGCATGCTCGGCGGAAAGCGGCAAATACACCGTCGAGAGGATGCCGCGGTTGAGCGGGGCCAGATGCGGCGTGAACACGACTTTGCCCTCGAGTCCGAGGATCTGCTCGATTTCGGGCGTATGGCGGTGCGTTCCAACGCCGTAGGCCTCGATGCTTTCGTTCGCGAAGCAGAAATGCGTCCGCTCCGTCGCCTTCTTGCCTGCGCCCGTCACCCCCGATACGGCATCGACGATAACCGTCCCGTCGACAAGCCCCGTATGGATGGCGGGGTACGCCGCAAGCGAAGTGGCCGTCGGATAGCAGCCGGCGCATGCGACGAGCGCAGCCGCGCCCGCCTCCCGCTCGGCTGCCGCACGTGCAAGCTCCGATGCGAACAGTTCAGGCAAGCCGAACGCAGCCTTTTCGAGCAGCTCGGGCGAGGTGTGCTCGGCGGCGTACCATCGCTTGTACACGGCGGCGTCTTTGAGCCGGTAATCGGCCGACAGATCGAAAACGGAAATGCCCGCCTCGAGAAGCGCGGGCACCTGCGACATAGCTGCGGTATGGGGCACGGCGAGAAAGACCGCATCGCATCCTTCGAGCGCATCGATGCCGTGCTTCTCGAAGACGAGATCGGTATGGCCGACGAGCGCGGGGTACAGATCCGACACCGGCGTTCCGGCAAGCGAATCGGAGGTGACGACGCCCACTTCGAACGAAGGATGCTCGCCCAGGAGCCGCACGAGCTCGATGCCGGCGAATCCGGCCGCCCCAACAATGCCCGTTTTTATCGTCATGTCTGCTCCTCGGCTCATGCCTTAAACCTGCGTGTTTCGTGCCATCTATCCTACGGTAAGTACAGCTCGTTTTGCAAGGAAACGAGCGAACTCGTTCGCGAAAAGTCATGATTCGGTAACGATGCCCGACCTCCGCACTCGACGATTGAGACGCGCAAACAGCCGATTCGCTTCGCAGCGAGCGACGCGGCAGGCACCGCCGAAAGGCCACCGGCAGCGATCGCACGTAGAAAACAGGCCGCACGGTTGCCCGGGCGGCCTACCCTCGGTTCGTCGTATGGGTGTAGGTGGGAACGGCCGCTTCGAGAATCGCAATCGCTTCGTCGTCGGTCTTCGCGATCGCCGCTTCGACCTCGTCGAGCTTTGCGGCAACCTCGTCGTAGCTGATCTCCTGACCGGTGGAGATCATGATCGAGGAATTGGTGGTGGGCAGCGTGGATTCCTCGTCCATCAAAAGCTCCTCGTAGAGCTTCTCCCCCTCGCGCAAACCCGTGAAGGTGATCTCGATATCGACGTCGGGCGTAAGCCCCGAAAGTTGAATGAGGCTCTTGGCCAGATCGACGATCTTCACCGGCTCGCCCATGTCGAGGATGAATATCTCCCCGCCCTTGGCAAGGCCGCCCGCCTGGATGACGAGCCGCGACGCCTCGGGGATGGTCATGAAGTAGCGTTCGATATCGGGATGGGTGACCGTCACCGGACCGCCCGCGGCGATCTGGCGCTTGAACACGGGGATGACGCTGCCGTTCGAGCCGAGCACGTTGCCGAAGCGAACCGCCGAGAAAACGGTCTTCGACGTACGGGCGTAGTATTGGACGACCATCTCGCCGAGGCGCTTGGTCGCCCCCATGACCGAGGTGGGATTCACGGCCTTGTCGGTGGAGATGAAGATGAAGCGGGCAACCCCGTACGCATCGGCCGCCCGAACCGTGTTGAGCGTGCCGAACACGTTGTTCTGCATCGCCTCGCGCGGGCATATCTCCATGAGCGGCACATGCTTGTGAGCGGCGGCATGGAACACCGCGCCCGGCCGATACTTTTCGAACACCTCGTTGATGCGGGCGGCGTCGCAGACGCTGCCGATCTCGATATCGATCTCGATATCGTCGTATTCGGCCAGAAGCTCGTTTCTCAGCATGTAGGCGTCGTTCTCGTAGATGTCGAAGATGACGATGCGCGCAGGAGCCACCTTGCAAAGCTGTCGGGCAAGCTCGCTGCCGATCGATCCGCCGCCGCCCGTGACGAGCACCGTCTCGCCTGCGATATAGCCCGAAACCGTGCGCGTGTTGAGCACGATTTCCTCGCGGCCCAGGAGATCGGCCACGTCGACATCGCGCAGCGACACGTCTCCGAGCTCGTCGATGCGCAGCTCGCGGATGTTCGGAAGCGTACGCAGCTTGCAGTCGGTCTTGGTGCATATCCCGAAGATGCGCTTGCGCTCCTCGAGCGTCGAGGAGGGGATGGCAACGACGATCTGCTCGATATCGTACTTGTCGACGAGTTCGAGGATGTCGTCGCTCGTGCCCTCGACCTTCACGCCGTGGATGCGCAATCCCCGTTTCGAGGGATCGTCGTCCACGGCTGCAAGCGGGATGCCCGGCATGAGCGGATCCTTGCTCGCCATGCGATCGATGGTGAGCGAGCCGGTTTCGCCTGCGCCCACGATGAGCGTGCGGGGCCTGTCGCAGGCTTGCTCGGGCCTGGTGAATGCACGTTTCTTGCGCCGTGCAACACGGTAGACCATGCGCATGCCCCCGCAGAAGAAGATGAGCAGGAACAGGGCGACGAAGAACACGCGGATGGGAAGGCGAACGTCGATGATCCAGAGGAACACGGCCCCCACCAGCGTGGAGAGGGCGACGGCGAGCACGATCTGGATCGCCTCGTCGACGCTCGCATACTCCCAAAGGTTGTTGTACAGGTGGAATACGCCGAGCACGAGCACGTTGATGAGCGCGAGGATGCCCAGCATGAAGTAGATTTCGTTGTTGTAAAACACCTCGCCGACGACATCGGTCAGAAGCGACGCAAGCCAGTAAGCGGCATACGTCGCCGCTATATCGAAGAACAGCAGAAGTGCTGTTCGCTTGGTGATATGGAAATCCATTGCGCCTTGCTTTCAGCGAAAAATGTGTTTGGTTTCAGAATCGCTACAGGTTTTCCCTGCCGAAGGAGTATTGTACACAAATCAATTACCATGGAAAGCTACCGAAACGGTTTCAGGAGTTCACTACATGAATACTACAGCCACGCAATCGGCGGTAGAGCGGCCCGTTCCGACCGCCTGCGCAGACCTCGGTTCGCAGCCCGCACGTGAGCAGAACATAGCCGCGATCGTCGCGTACTACGAGAGCGGCATCAAGCCGGTGACCGGGGAAATCGGCATCGAGCTCGAGCATACGATCGTCAAGGCAGCGGGCGAAGAGCCCGTATCCTACAGCGAGGGGCACGGCGTGCATTGGCTGCTCGAACAGCTTCACCGAGACTACCCCGAGGCGACGTTCGCCGAGGACGGCGATCTGCTCGGCGTGAGCCGCAAAAGCGAAGCCGTCACCCTCGAACCCGCCGCGCAGCTCGAGCTTTCCGCCGGACCGTTCAAGAGCCTCGAAAGCGCCGAAGCGTGCTTTCTCGCCTTCGAGGACCGTCTGGAAGACATCCTCTCGCCCGTCGGCCTCGAGGCATTGACCATCGGCTACCATCCGACGGCCCGCGCCGAGGATCTCGAGCTCATCCCGAAACGCCGCTACAAGTTCATGAATCTCTACCTGGGCGAGATCAGCCCCTGGGGGCCGCGCATGATGCGGGGAAGCGCATCCACCCAGGTGTCGATCGACTACGCGTCGACCGAAGATTGCCTGCGCAAGCTGCGCCTCGCCTATGCGCTCGTACCCGTCTTCTCGCTCATATGCGACAACTCCCCCGTGTTCGAGGGCAAGCAGCGCCCGCACAAACTTATGAGAACCGAGATCTGGAAGTACTGCGATCCCGACCGCTGCGGCCTCGTACCCGGCGTCATGGACGAAGGTTTCGACATGCGCGCCTACGCCGAGTACGTGCTCGACACCCCGGCGATCCTCGTATCGTGCGCAAAGCACGGATGGTGTTATTCGGAGAAGACGTTCGGCGAGCTGTACGCCGATACCGTCATGGACGTGAGCGACGTCGAGCACGCCGTTTCCATGTTCTTCAACGACGTGCGGTTGAAAACCTACATCGAGATCAGGCCGGCCGACGCTTTGCCCATCCCCTATGCGATCGCCTACGCCGGGCTCGTCAAAGGCCTGTTCGCCACCCAAGAAACGCTTGACGCGCTCGATGCGCTGTTCGGGGGCGTCAGCGGAGCCGACATCGACGCCGCCAAAGAAGCGCTCATGGCACGCGGGTACGTTGCCGAAGTATACGGCCGCCCCGTAGCCGATCTTGCCGACCGGATGGTCGCCATCGCACGGAGAGGATTGGCAGAAAGCGAGCGGCACTACCTCGATCCGCTCGCACGCCTCGTCGCCGACCGCGTGACCCTCGCCGATCTGGCAGAGCGCGGCTAGCGCGAAGGCGGACGACTCGCCCGCTCAGGCAGCCGCCCGCCTTCGCTCAACCATGCCACTCGCATGAGCCTACCCTGCCATGTCCATCATGCGCAGTTTCGCCTACTGCCCTGTATCTCCCTTCCGGCCCTTCCTTCCAGGGAGGAGCAGATTCAGGGCAACGGCCGTGAGCGCCGTGCCGGGAACGCCGCTCAGAAACATGGAGACCCACAGAGGAAAGCTCGCCAAGGCTTCGGGCTGGGCGTTGAAGCCCAGGCCGACCGCAAGGGAAACGGCCAGAATGGTTACCGTTCTGGCATCGGGTTTCTCCCTCATGATAATCTGCATGCCGCTTACCATCACGATCCCGAACGTCAAGATCACCGCGCCTCCGAACACCGGAGTGGGGATGACGGAGCACAGCGCGCTGACCTTGGGGCACAAACCGGCCAGTATCATGATGCCGCCGGCAAAAGCGACAACGTAGCGGCTGTACACCTTCGTGATACCCAAAAGGCCCACATCCGCACTCGCCGAAATAGTCGGCCCGTTGTTGAACACCGCAGAGAACGCACTCGTGACAGCTTGCGTGAATATCGCACCGCGGGTCTCCCTCTTTGTGGGCATCCGTTTTTCGGCTATCATCGTGGTCGCCGACGTATCCCCCAAGAGTTCAGCTATGCCGCAGATGGCGAGGAATGCGATCGTTATGCACGCCTCGATCGGAAACTCGATTCCCCAATGCAGCGGCTCGGGGAAGGCGAACCATGCCGCTTCGACAACAGGGGCAAAGTCGACTCGACCCATAACGGCCGCTACGGCAAAGCCCACCGCAAGGCCGATAAGCGGGGCCGCTCCGTGCAGGAACCCTTTGCCGAACACGTTGAAAATCAAAACGGTGATCAGCGTCAACCCCGCAAGCAGATAGTTTGCCGGATCTCCGAAATCGACGCTTCCCGACCCACCGGCACAGTAAGCCAGGGCAACGCCGAGAAGCGTGGTCCCCAAGACGAACACCACCGCCCCCGACACGAACGATGGTACAAGTATCTTCAGCTTATCCGAAAAAACAACGAAAACCACGCCGCACACGATGCTGCCCACGAGGCAGGCCCCGACATAGCCCGCGTAACCGACCTGCGGCGCGATCACGAGCGCCGGCGAGACGAACACGATGCTGCATACCATGGCGATCGGCAGCTTGCCGCCAACCGATCCGATACCGAGCGTCTGGACGAGAGTGGATATGCCCGCCACGAACAGAGCGCAGGCAACGAGGATGGTTGTTTGGGCGGGATCGAATCCCAACCCCGCAGCTATAAGCAACGGCGCAGGCAGCGCCTGGAAAGCAACCAGAAGCGCATGCTGTATGCCAAACGGGACAAGCTCATGCACCGGGGGGCGCTCGTTCATCCCGTATCCTTGCGATTTCATTGGACTCCCCCTTAGCAATCGATTCGATAAGACCGATTGAAGTTGCGCCTCGAGCACCTGAAGGTGGGACAAAGGGCTTTGAGGCACCGATAGACTATCGGATCGGCAGGACCGAAACCCAGGGTCAACAAAGTTTCCGCCTGCGGTCCGATCGCTGGGTGCAGCTCCGTTTGCACAGTACGAACCGCACCCAGCGAGCGAGATCAGATCTTGCGCGAATCAGAATCGTCGGGCACGTAATCGGCCGCCACTGCCGCGCCGCCCGCATCGTCAGGCAGAGCCTCGGCGGCCTTCATGCCCGCGGAGGGCTCGACATCGGCGGGCAGATCCGCTTCGCCCAGAGATGCCGCATACTCGTACACCGACTGCTTCTTCAGATTGCGTCCGGGCAGGATGACGTTGAGGATCACCGCAACGAACGCGGTGCCCGGCACGCCGCAGAGCATGGTCGACACCCAGAACGGGAACTGATCGAGCGCTCCTGCCACCGAGTTGAAACCGATGCCGACGGCAAGCGACACCGCAAGAATGGTCTGCGTGCGCGAGGTCTGCTCGGAATCCATGATGATCTTCATGCCGTTGACGAGGATGGAGCCGAACAGCATGAGCACCGCGCCGCCGAAAACGGGGTTCGGGATGACCGAGAAGATCGCGGACAGCTTCGGGCACAGCCCCATCAGCAGGACCAGAACGCCCGCAACGGATACCGCAAAGCGCGTGAATACGCGGGTGACATCCATGAGGCCGATGTTCGCACTGCCGGAAATGGTGGGCACCGCATTGAAAATGCCCGCAAACACGCTCGTAACGGCCTGGGTAAGCACGGTTTTCTTCGTTTCGCCGGGAGTCGCCATGCGATTGTCGGCAACCGTGGTGGTCGCTGCAGTCGTACCGAGTATCTCAACGACACCGCAGACGGCGATGAGCGTCATGACCAGGCACGCGTCGAGGGGGAACGATATGCCCCAGTGCAGCGGCTGAGGAAGGCCGAACCAGGCAGCCTCCGAAACCGACGTGAAATCGACCATGCCGAGAAAGATCGCAACAACGAAGCCCGCCGCCATGCCGATCAGCGGCGCGGCACCCTGGATGAACCCTTTTCCGAAAATGCTCAAAACGAGCGTGATGAGGAAGGTTACCGCGGCCAAGGCGAGGTTGATCGGATCACCGAACGTCGCAGCGCCGCTGCCGCCCGCGCAATTCGCAAGCGCGTTGCCGATAAGGCCCGTCCCCAAAACGAGCAGAACCGCACCCGAGATGAACGAGGGGAAGATCACCTTGAGCCAATCGGAGAAGAGCACGAACACGATGCCGCATATGATTGCCGCGACGATGCACGCCCCCATGTAGCCGCCGAATCCCGCTTGGGGGATGATCAGCAGTGCGGGCGCGATGAACACGAAGCTGCCCACCATGACCATAGGGATCTTGGCTCCCAAAGGACCGACGCCGAAGCTCTGCACGAACGTGCAGATGCCGCTGACGAACAGAGCCGATGCAATCAAAATCGAAGTCTCGACCGGCCCCAGCCCCAATCCGCCCGCTATCAAAAGCGGAGCGGGCAGCGTCTGGAACAGGATCAGCAGCGCGTGCTGCAAGCCGAAAGCGCCGAGCTCGCCCGCCCGCGGAACCTCGTTCATCCCATAGCCCCGCTTGAGGGCCCCTTTCTTTTTCTCCCCTGTGTTCTTACCCATAAAAACCTCCTTGCGTAAACGATTCGATGCGGCCCGATCCGCTGTTCGCATCCCCGCTTCGGGCATCGACCGCAGTCGACCGGGCCGCCCTATGAGAGCCGCGGTGTCTAAACCGCAGCAGGAACCCGATAGAGGCGCATTTCAGGGACGGATCGGTCCTTTTCGGACAAGTCGAACTCCTGGTGCAGATCCAGATACCCTTCCTTGCTCACCCGCATGCGGTATCGGTCCGGCTCAAGGTTTTCGAGCCACACATCGCCGAGCTCGTCGGTTCGAACCTCGGCAACCACTTCGTCGTCGATGATGCGCTGCAGGGTGACCATCGCATCCTCGACCACTTCATCGGCCTCGATATCAACGATGGTTGCGGCGATGAAGCGCTTTGGTTTGTTCAGGTAGTACACGCGCGGGGCGGTACCCGCTTCGGGGATCAGAACTTCGGCACGAGCGATTTCCTCGGCGAAGTCTTCCTCGTTCCCAAACCGCAAGGCTCCCGTGCAGCAGGAGTCGACGCACCGCGGCTCGGCCCACCCGTCGTCGAGCAGATGCGCGCATCCCGTGCACTTCTGCGCTATCCCCAACTCCTTGTTCCAGAAGATGGCGCCGTACGGACATGAGGCGACAAGCGCTTCGGGATCGTGGGCAGCTCGGGGATCGATGATCACGATACCGTCCTCGCGTTTGTATACCGCCTCGGGAGCTGCGACTATGCAGGGTGCGTTATCGCAATGGTTACACAGATGGGGCAGGTAGTTCACGCGGACGTGCGGAACCCTTCCGCACACCTCCTCGTCCACCTTGCACCAGAACTGCCCGGTATCGGGCTGCTCCTCTGCATAGGGAAGCCAATTCGTAGCGCAGTGCTCGTCTTTGCACGCAACCTGGCAGTTGTGGCACCCGTTGCACGCGTCGAGATCAAATACAAATACCTTCATGCTCTTCTCCGTTTTCTTCGCAGTGGAATCGCGCTGCACGACGCGGCGTCGAATCGAACGGCGTCCGCCGCGCCAACGCATGCCCTATTGGCCGTCGACCAGCCAGGCGGAAACCCGCAAGCCGTCGGACGGGTCGTACTCGCGGCCGAACTGCTCGGGGTACTCTTCGGCCAGGGAGAACACGTCGACCTTCTCGACGTTCACCAAAAAGCCGTTCGTCGCCTCCCCGGCAGCGTTTTTCGACGTGGTGGCCGTCGGGCAGATGAGGTTGTTGGCGCCGCCTCGGTCGAGCCCGCACTTCCCGGTCACAATCGGATCGACGCGGGCCCCATGGTCTTGGTACACCGCCCCGGGCATGATCCTCTCGTTGACGTACATACCGCCGAGAACGCTTCCACGCTCGTTGTACACGCGCACCACGTCGCCGTCTTCGAGGCCCAGCTTGCCCGCATCGACGGGATTCATCCAAACGGGCTCGTACAGGTATCCATCGGGCCCCTCGACCTTGCACGTGCGGATCTCGCGCATCCAGGTGACATCGTCGTGCTCGGAGTGAACGCGCCATCGGGGATGGTTCGTAACCATGAGGAAGGGGTAGTTCACAGCCCGGTCGCTCGATATGCGCTCCTTGTGCTCCTCGGTCTCCTCGATCCAATGGGGAACGATGGGCCGTTCGGTGTCATCGGGAAAGTGCTCCGCCAACCCGGTGGAGTAGATTTCGATTTTCCGGGTCGGAGTCGAAAGGGGCTGGGATGCCGGATCGTCGTACCACGCCCTCAAAGCCACCGGATCGTCTTCCCAGCCGTCCGCCGTGGGCGCAAGGCACATCTTCTTCTCTGCGAACTCGTCGTACGTCATCAAGCTGTCGGCCTGCGCGCTCTCGAACCCGGCTTCGATCCACTCGTCGACGGTCTTGCCCTGCGTATAGCGCTGCACCAGGTTCTCGTAGGGCCCGCCGTAGCGCTCCAGCTTCTTGGCAACCTCGATGGCGCACTCGTAGTCTGATTTCGATTCGCCCAAAGGCTCGATGCAGTCGTCCTGGATGTACATCATGTTGAACTGGCCCGACCAGTTGTCAACCGCCACGTCTTTCTCTTCGAACATGGTGTTCACCGGCAATATGATGTCGGCGAACGCCGTATCGTTCTCGAACCACGGGTGCTGCATCACGATGGTTTCGACGCGTTCGTTTCGCAAGGCTTCCTGCATGGAGTAGCCGCCGTTCCAGCAGGTCGTCCAGCTAGGGGAATCGGAAACCACCATATGGATCATCGGCGCGCCGTCGGCGGGGAACTCGAACGGAACGAACTGATCGGCGCGGGGCGCGGTGCACACGACGTGGCCGTACCACCGCAGCTTCTCGCCTTCGGGAAGCGTCAGCGCCTGCGGCGTCATGGTCTTCGGGAAGAAGTTCTGCCGTCCGATGGTCTCCATCCAGCCGTGGTAGGCGCCCGGCACCTCGAAGTACTTCTCGGAGCGGGGCATGGGGTTCCACTCGTCGAAGCCGAACTGCCCGAACTCGATCATATGCAGCTGCCCCGTACCGGGCCTGCCCAGGCCCTGCATTGCCAAAAGAACGATCTCGAGTCGCGCGGGCTCGTGCGAGAACGGCGAGCGAATCATGCCGCCGCCGTCCGCATGGGCGATCGAAACGGCGTGCTTGGCCCAGTAGCGGGCGAAGGCCTTGATGGTGTACGATGGCACGCCGCACTTCTCCTCAGCCCATTTCGGCGTCTTCGGCACGCCGTCCTCGTTGCCGAGCACGTAGTACTCGAACCAATCGAAGCCGACCGTGTGGCTCTCGACGTATTCTTTGTAGTAGGTTCCCTCGGTGATCCATACATACGCAATGGCCAGCTGCAGTGCCGCATCGGTGTTGGGGAGCACGGGAATCCACTTTCCCCTATGACAGGCGCCCGTATAGTTCAGGTCAGGTGAAACGAAGAAGGATTTCAAGCCCAGTTCCTCCAGGAAGTACGCCATGCGGCTCGGCTGCTGGCCGCCCCAACCCCACGGCGTAGTCTCGAGGTCGCAGCCCCAATACAGAACCGCATCGCCATGCTCGCACACGTCTTTGTACAGATTCCTCTGGTTGACCTGCATCCCCACCGGATCCATGCCCCACATGTGCTTGGCGCCCCAGTACCAGCCCTCCCAGCTGTCGGGCTGGCGCGCCTGCAGCGTGTATCCGCCGCACAGTTCGAGCATCATCGCCTGCGCACCGTGAGGAGCATGCACGACCTTCGTCTCCCCGTGACCGTCAGCCTGGCACATGATAGCCAAAGGCCCGTACGTATCGTGGATGCGCTTGATCTCGGATGCAATGAGGGTGGTGGCTTCGTCCCAGCTGATTCGCTCGTACTTGGAAAGACCGCGGTTCTGGGGATTGCGCTCGCCGTTCGGATCCCAATCCACGCGCTTCATGGGAAACAGAACCCTGTTCGGGGAGTAGATGCGCTTCTTGTACGTTAGCGACAGCGGGGGCAGCAGCGTCTTCTTACCGGGCTCGAATACCTTGCCGCGCGCTTCGATGCGCCACGGTTTGCGTTGCTCTTCGGTGGAAACTTCGTCATAATGGAGCGGTCGAATACGGATGATCTTCCCATCTTTGACGTCAACAGCCGCCGTGTTCGCACTGCACGCAAACGCCGACCACGCAATGCCCCGATAAACGGTTTCGCCTCTCGTTTCAATGCCCATAAGCACTCATCCTCTCTCGTCATGCAATGCGTATCCACGTTCTACGAACCGATACGCTTCGTGCGAAATCGTAAGTGCGACGACTTGTTTTTCAAATCATCCAAAGGACAGAAAGAATCTTTACGACTATTGGTTTATGTTGCGAGAACCCTCAACCCTCTACACTAAACAAGGGGGCAGACCGCTTAGGTCACCGGATATCGCAGTCGACTGATCTTGTCAGGGGGAATCATGAAGACTGAAACGCTTTTTCCTATCCGCATGCTTGGATTCGGCTTTTATTGGGCTTGGTTGTTTCTCGTTGGCGTATCGCCGACACCCGTTCTCGAAGGCGCTTCGCAACTCGTATACCCCCTCGAGGCAATGGAGCTGCTCTTTCGATTAGCGGGCATCGCGCTCATCATCGTTTTTTCTGCCTGGCTCTCTTCCGTCACAGGGCGCATGTTTCTCCTCTGCATGGGAAGCGTTGTCGGCCCCCTGGCTTCCGCGCTCCTGATCGCCTTCGGCGCCTCGCCGCTGACGATTGCCCTCGTAGCGTGCGCCGATGCGTCCATCTTCATGCTTTGGCTCAGCTTCTTCGGCCACATGAAGCTCGGTGAGACCGCTTTGTACATGACGCTTTCGTACGCCATGGGCTCGATCCTCTTCGTTTGCATAACGTGGGCGGGATTAGAGGCTGCGCGCGCATGCGCCGTTGCGCTCCCCGTGCTATCCGGCATCACGTTTATCTTCTCGAACAAGCTGTACGAGCACGAATCGGGGGAATCGGGTGCCATCCTCAGCGAAATGAGACCGAACGGCCACAGGGAAGCGCCCATTTTTCCCTACATAACCAGAATGACCGCAGCTCTCGGCCTATACGCCATACTGTTCGGCATGGTCACGAGCACTGCCGTATGCAACGGGTTCAGCGGTGCGGTCGCGGGACCCTACATCGAAGCGCCGTGCTGCATCGGGCTGGGCTTGGCCATCGCGCTGATTTTCAATTCGAAGAAGAAAGCACGGGGGATATACTACTTCTACCGCTTCGTCCCCCTCGCCTTCTCCATCGGCCTCGCGGTGCTCCTCTTCGCCGAGCACAACGCGTTCATCGTTGCAGACATATTCATCATGACGGCCTACCTGGCTTTCGAAATACTGATTCTCAACGACTACTGCAATGCGATCAAGATGAACGATCTTCCCCCGCTGCGGACCTTCGGCATCGCCCGCTTCGCCATAACGGCGGGCATGCTGTCGGGTTGGCTCATCGGCATGGCAACAACCACGCTGCCGCCCTTCGTGTCCCCGATCGCGTTCGTCGTCGGCATCGGCGCCGTCGTGACCGTCGTGGCATCGACGTTGGTATTCACCGAAAAGGAGGTGTTTTCCCTCAGCGGCATAGCGGAAGAGAGGGGTTTCGAAGAAAAGCTCGCGCAGAACAACAATCCGAGCCAGACCCCCGACGAGTGCATTCGGCAATTCGGAAAATCATGGCAGCTCTCAAAAAGGGAGATCGACGTGCTCGACCCGCTTCTGAAAGGCCGCACGACGCAGTACATTTCCCAAAACCTCTTCATCGCCACGGGTACCGTGAAAACGCACACGTACAACATTTACAAGAAGATGGGCATCCATACGAAAATGGAGCTTTTGGACATGTTCGACGCATTTCGGCAAGAGAGGCCGTAAACCGCCGTTTTCGCCAAGACCGACAGCATCATAGCGTATCATGAACATAGCGCCACACGGGTACGATTGCGGCCAAGCGTCATCCGACATGCAGCCAACCGAAGGCATCGGCAAGCAAGGGGGCATCATGGGATCCGAGAACAGCTCGAACGAACCGCCTATCGAAGACGGAGCAAGCTACGAAGTTGCAGACAGGATCGTCGAGTGCTCGCACTGCGGCTCGAAGAGGTTCGAAAAGAGCACGGCCCAGCTCAACACTGCGGGGCTGACGTTCCTCGGGCTCGACTGGGCGAACCGCAACGCAACGATCCTCATTTGCGCTCGATGCGGCCATATCGAATGGTTCCTCGAAGAGGATTAGTCGATGGCAGCGATTGCCGACCCGATCGAACAGCCGAAGCGGCTACCGCCGTCAAGCGAGGATGCATCATGGACAACAGCAACAAAATGGTGAGGGTCTCGTACGTGGGCACGTTCGACGACGGACACGCGTTCATCGACCAGACCGACCCCCCGATCGAGTTTCCCTGCATCGACGGATGGATGCCGCCCGCATTCGTGGAAACCGTGCGCTCGATGGAAATCGGGGAGACGCGATCGGTGCGCGTCTCCGCCGACGAGGCGTACGAAGAGCGATCCGACGAGCGCATCATCGAGATCCCTCGCGGAAAGATTCCGAGCGATCTCAAGCTTCCCGTTGGCGAGATGGTCAACCTCGAAGATCCCACCGGGCAAACCTTCCCCGCACGCGTCATCGAGGTAACCGACGAGAAAGCCGTGTTCGACACGAACCACGACGCCATCGCGAAAGCGCTCAACTTCACCATCACCCTGCTCGCGGTAACCGACCTCGATCGGTGCTAGCGAGGCCCGAAGCGGCGGCAACCGCGGCGGGGCAATCGCGCCGGTTTTCAGGCAAGCCCCGCATCCGCCATACCGTCTTGCCCCTTTGACGATCGGAGCCCTTCGCGCCGATCCGGAATCGGAGACGAGCATCCGCCGACGTCTTCGTCGATCCCAATCAACGAAATTGTGACGAAGCTGCGCCGCTTCGTCGTTGCGGCCAGGCTGGGCTTACCTGTTCGGTTAGACTGAATCCACTGTTTTCTTTTGAAAGGAGCTCTTTTATGAGCAACGAAGGCAAAAAGGTCAAGGTCCACTACACCGGAACGCTTGACGATGGAACCAAGTTCGATTCCTCCGTGGACCGCGGCGAGCCCATCGAGTTCACCTGCATGGTGGGTCAGATGATCCCCGGCTTCGATGCCGCCGTCAAAGACCTCGCTGTCGGCGAGACCAAGACCGTCCACATCCCCGCCGCAGAAGCCTACGGCGAGTACAACGAAGAGCTGATCCAAAAGATTCCCGTCTCCCAAATCCCCAACGGCGACCAGCTGCCCGTCGGCCAGACCATCTACATGCAGGGTCCTGGCGGACAGCCTTTCCCCGTGTTCGTGAAGGACATCACCGACGGCGTTGCCACGTTCGATATGAACCACGAACTCGCCGGCAAAGATCTCAACTTCGAGATCACGCTTGTCGAGTGCGCCGACTAACCCTCGCGCAAACAGCGTTGGATACGAAAGCGAGCCCCTGCGGCTCGCTTTTTTCATGCAACCGAAACCAGCTGCGCATCGGTGTTTCACACGGTAGCCTCGTCGGCAGCCCGCCAAGGCGGCTGGCAACGAGGCATCAAACGACTCGATACGTAAAAGGGCCGGACTGCCACAGATACAGCCCGGCCCCCGACCGCGCGGCCCCCGTACAAGGCAGCGAGTCATACCATCGCACCGCACGATCGTGCGGTGCGAATCAATTGGCGTACATGCTTGCGTACGGCCTCGACGAGGCGGGCCGCAAGCAAAAGAAACCCGTTGCGCTCGCATCAACCGACCCGCCGAGATCGTGCGAGAAATGCTCGTTGTACTCGATAAGCAGGCGTCCGACAACGGCTTCGTCGGCCTCGTCGATCGGCTCTTGGACAAGCCCCCTCGGAACATCGGCGCACGCGAGTTCGTGTTTCATGTAGATGACGCCGCCATGCATGCCCGTCGCAAGGTAGCTTCCCGGCTTTCCCAAAAGCACGATAATGCCGCCCGCCATGTATTCCCCGAGGAAGCTCCCCGCATCGCCGCCGATAACGATGATGGGGCATCTGCCCTCGAACTGCTTCATATGAATGCCCACGCGCCATCCGCAGCCATCGCGCACGAATATCGTGCCTCCGCGCATGCCGTAGCCGGCAGCGTCGCCGCAACGTCCATGGACGACGATGCTGCCGCCGTTCATCGTGTTGCCGATCTGATCCTGCGCATTGCCGAAAACCTCGATAGCGCCGCCGTCCATATAGCACGCCATATCGTTACCGGGAACGCCGTGAATCAGAAGCGTCTTGCCGCTGGGCATCCCGCACCCCAGATAGCGTTGAGCGAACGCCTCGCGAATCTCAACGGTATCCGCCCGCTCGAGCGCCTCGCGCACAAGCGCGTTCGCCTCGGTAAAATGTTCGGTTCCAAGGGTCACCGAACACGCAGCGGGCTCGGCCGGGCCGCCCGTTGCGCACACTGTCCCTATCTTATTCATGTGATCAACTCCCCGCATATCTCACGCCGAGGATTTCGAGCTCCTTATCGTTCAAGCCCACCGCCCTCAGCATCAACCGGTTTCCGCGCAGGCTGTCGATGGCGTTGATGCCCATGCCGCCCATCATCTCCTCGATCTCGCGGTTCCACGCCCGCATGAGGTTCACCACGCGCTCGGCGCCGATTTCCGGGTTTAGACGGCGCACGAGATCGGGACGCTGCGTTGCGATACCCCAGTTGCACCTGCCGCTTGCGCAGTCCTGGCACTGGTGGCATCCGAGCGCGACGAGCGCCGCCGTGGCGCTGTACACCGCATCGGCTCCGAGGGCGACCGCGCGAACCACGTCGGCCGACGAACGGATGGAGCCGCCGGCAACAAGGCTCACCTTCGAGCGAATGCCTTCGTCGCGTAACCGCCGATCGACCGCCGCAAGAGCGAGCTCGATGGGGATGCCCACGTTGTCGCGGATGCGCGCGGGCGCTGCGCCCGTACCGCCGCGAAAACCGTCGAGCACGATCACATCGGCACCCGCGCGGGCGATACCGCTCGCAATGGCCGCAACGTTGTGGACGGCTGCGATCTTAACGGCAACCGGCACCGTATACCGCGTGGCCTCCTTAAGCGAGAATACAAGCTGGCGCAGGTCCTCGATCGAGTAGATGTCGTGGTGCGGAGCAGGGGATATGGCATCGGTTCCCTGCGGAATCATGCGGGTCTGCGAGACCTCCTCGTTGATCTTCTCGCCTGGAAGATGCCCGCCGATGCCCGGCTTGGCCCCCTGGCCGATCTTGATTTCGATCATGGAGCCGGCATTGAGGTAGTGCATGTCGACGCCGAAGCGCCCCGACGCCACCTGCACGATCGCGTGGTCGCCGTACCGCTCGAGATCCTTGCGCAATCCGCCCTCGCCGGTATTGAAGTACGTGCCGAGCTCAACGGCTGCCATCGCAAGCGATTTCTGCGCGTTCAATGATATCGAGCCGAAGCTCATAGCCGAGAACATCACGGGGATATCGAGCTTGAGCTGCGGAGGCATGCGGGTAACCACCGCGTGTTCGCGCTCGTTGACTACGAGCTTATCGGGGCGGCTTCCGAGAAACACGCGGGTCTCCATCGGCTCGCGCAACGGATCGATGGACGGGTTCGTCACCTGGCTCGCATTGAGCAGCAGGTGATCCCAGTAGATGGGATAATGTTGCGGGTTTCCCATCGACGAAAGGAGCACCGCACCGGTTTGCGCCTGTTTGGCGATATCCTGCATAACGCCGAGCGTCCAGTTGTTCGACCCATTGCCCACCTGGGGCCACGCGGTTACGGCGAGAGCCAGGGTCGGGCACATGACCACGCAGCGCTGGCAGTTCACGCACTTGGCGTGATCGGCGCTCAAACGGCCGTTCTTTTCATCGGCATGGTGGACCCCGTTGGCGCACGAGCGCTCGCATACGCCGCACTCAACGCACGCCTCGGAGTCGCGCAGCACTTTGTAGCGGGGAAGCAGGCAATCAAGCATGGCGGAGCACCCCCTTGCTCGATGCCGGCAGAACGCCGGTTAAATGCTCTTGGAGCCGATCTTTCGCCGGGACGTTCTCGCACGATTCCTGCGCCTTGCGCGCAGCCACTTCGTCGAGCTGCACCACGTACGGCACGCCTCCGTCGATGGGAGCGACGTTCTCCACGCCGGGGCATACGATCTCGATCGCCGCCTGCTCGCTGGCGAGGTAGACCATGCTTCCCTTCTCGCCCGCCATAAGGGCACGCAGCTTCAGGCGGTCGTTCAAAGCAAGCAAGCCTTCGTCGGAGCCAAGGATGACCGACATGGGGCCGTTCACAAGCGCGCTCGAATACACGCATCGAAGCGCCGTCTCGTACGCCGCCCGCTCGGGCTCCATGCGGTCGATCTCGTCCCACAGAGGCGCGCACATGATGCGGGCCGCCGTCTCCTGCGAAAACCCGTGACGGCGGATGAGCAGGTCGAAGATGTAGGTGATGACCTCGGTGTCGGTCATGAGCGTACAATCGTATCCGAACTGCTCGACGTAGCGGCGGTTGGCATCGTAGCTCGATATTTCGCCGTTGTGCACGATCGACCAGTTGAGCAGCGTAAACGGATGCGCCCCGCCCCACCATCCGGGCGTGTTCGTGGGAAAGCGGCCATGCGCGGTCCACAGCCACGCCTTGTAATCGCAGATGCGGTAGAACTCGCCGATGTCTTCGGGATAGCCCACCCCCTTGAACGCTCCCATGTTCTTGCCCGACGAGGCTACAAAAGCTCCGAGGATCGAAGCGTTGATGCGAAACACATGCTGCATCGTGTATTCGGCTTCGTCGAGTCCGCTCATATTGAGTTTGACCGGATGAGGCGCAACGAAGTAGCGCCAGATGTCGGGCGGATCCTGGATGCCCCGCACCGCTTCGGTGGGAATGCGCTCCTGCTTCTCGCTGATGAAGTACCCATCGAGATACGCTTCGGTTTCGCTTCGCGCCTCTTTGCTCTCGTACATGATGTGGAACGCGTAGAGATCCCGATACGCAGGGTAGATGCCGTATGCGGCGAACCCGCCACCGAGGCCGTTGCTGCGATCATGCATCAATGCGATGGACTTCAGAATGTCGCTCCCGTCGTGGAGTCCGCCGCTTTTATCCATGATTCCCGCAATGGCGCACCCGGACGGAATCCTGATATCGCCTTCGCGTAAGGTCATGCGCTGTACACCTCGTCTCATTTCATCGTGCGGATACGCGTACCCAGCCCGCGAGCGTTCGTCGGCCGACCGAGCTTCCGACGAACGCCCTACCTGCCGTCTCGGATGAGTTTGCGAACCCAGACGGAACGCTTCGAGGTACGGGGCCGGCATTCTGTGGTGCTACGAGTGTACGGGCGCTATGTTTCAGAAGGATATGCGCCGTGTTTCGAGTGTGTTAAGGCTGCACGGCGTCCGTCCCGCCCGAATTCTTCTCCCGGCGCGCAATCAGCGCGTACGCCCCCGCGCCGCAGGCGACCAAAACGAGGGTGACAACCGCGACGAGAGCGGTAGCCGTCCAGTCGCCTTGCGCAGCATAGGCCGAGGCGAGCGTCGACGAAACGATAGAGGGTATGCGGCCGACGGTCGTGATGGCCGCAATGCGCGACAGACGGCAAGGCGTAAGGCCCGCAACATAGGTCATGATGTCCTTCGGCGTGCCGGGAACGAGAAAGCAGATGAACAAGATGAGTTCGAATCGCTTCGACGCGCGAAGCCATGAGATCGACTCGATCTTTTCGCGAGAGAAGAACAGCTCGACAACCCGCATGCCGGCGGTCCGCGTAAGAGCAACGACAGCGACCGTTCCGATCAGGCTGCCGGCAAGGCAGAGAGCGGTCCCCTCCCAAAACCCGAATGCATAACCGGCCCCTAGCTCGAGCGGCTCGCCGGGAATGACGGCAACAACCACCTGGGCCACCACGAGCAGAACCATGATGACCGGAGCCAAAGCACCGCGTTCGTCGACCCACGCTTGCAATCGCTGGCCGTCGGTAAACAGGGAAAACGCGTCTTTTCCGTATACCGCCGACCAAGCAAGCGTTGCAGCCAACACCGCAACGGCGACCACGATTACCGCCGCGCGTTTCGCGATTAGGACCCCTCGCTGCTCGATCGACGCCGCCTGTCCCGTCTTCGCTGCTTCTCGCCGCATGATGATCCCTTCGATATATCCGTCAGAACCATCATCGAACGCAAGTGTCAAATAAGCATCAACAATTGAAAACGCCGGGGAAACGGGCCTCCACCCGTGCGCCCGTTTCGTCGAAACGGTTCGACAGAACAACCGAGCCGCCGCATTTGGCAACCAGCAACGAGCATATACCGAGGCCCAGCCCGAAATGCTCCGATGAATCGGGGCGAGACGTATCGCGATAGTAGGGTTCGAGCCCCTGCTCGAGGGCTTCTGCCGAAAAACCGGGACCGTCGTCCTCCACGGTCACCACGAGATCCGATCCGTCCGCCGCGCAAACCAACACGACAAGGGAGGTCGCGTATCGCGCCGCATTCGCGAGGAGGTTACCTGCAACCCTCTCGACGACATCGGCATCGAGGCGTGCAGTTTCGGGCAGCTCGGAGGCGATGACGTCGGAACGTTTGCCGCAATCGGCAGCCAGCGCTCGCGCCGCTTCGCCAAGGCGCTCGACAAGGCGGCTTGCGTCGACGTCGACGGCGACCACCTCGCAATCGTCGAGCTTTGCAAGATCGCGCATGGCTTCGATATAGCGCTCGATACGTTCAACCTGCCGCTGCGACGAACGCGCCATCTCCTCGATCTGATCGGCGGCAAGACTTCCGCTCGCCGTATACGATGCAAGCATCTCGAGCTGCCCCCTGAGCACGGTAAGCGGCGTGCGCAGATCGTGGGCGAACGCCGCGTTCGCCTCTTTGCGCGCCTCGACCATCCGCCACATTTCGCGGTTGCTCGTCACAAGCGACGCGCGCATCGTCTCGAAGCTTTCGGTAAGCTTGCCGAGCTCGTTGCCGCTATCGGGCGCAAGCTCGAAATCGAGATCGTTTTCGGCGATCCGCTGCGCAGCACCGCGCATCGTCGCAATCGGCTGCTTCAGATGATTGCGGTAGAACAGATGGGCCGTCGCAACGAAGACGAGGGCGAACACTCCCGGGAACACGAGGAACGTGAGCAGTTGCAAAGCGTCGTATGCGCCATCCTCGGGGTGATGGGCGACATAATAGGACACGACCGACGAAGCCGGCTTTTCGCCTCTTTCGTCCGCCGGCAGCAAAGACCCATCGGCAGCGCCTTCGGGAAGGCGTCTCTTCTGGGCCTCGTCGTAAGCGGGCACGGCAGCAAGGGGAATGGGGTCTTCGGTTGCGCCTTCGGCGAGGTCCTCGCCGTCGAGAATTCGCCCATCGTACACGCGCATGCTTTCGCTATCCGAACCCGGCTCGTCAATCCGTATGGCTAAGGCCGATTCGTCTTCCGGAACCTCAACGTACAGGGAGTCGTCTTCGTTGCCGTACCACGACAGAGCCTCGGCAGGCACGAGCGCATTGGCGTCGCTCACATAGATGTACATCCCCGATCGAGCCGAGGATTCACGCCAGATTTCAGACGATGCGTTAGACAGAACGCTTGCGGCGCACGTCGACACGGCGAGCGCGACGACGGTGGCCGCTATCGCGTAGATCACGAACGCGGTCTTCAGGGAGCACGAGCGCATGAACGCCCGCAAGCGGCGCAGGGGATGAAGCATGCCCGGTTTGCCCTTCGCAAAGCCAGCCGGAGCGCGGCGCGATTCGGAATCAGCGAATCCCGAATCGCAATGCGGTTGAGAACCGGGGCGATCCGAACCGTGCGGCTCTCCTCCTATGCGCGCCATCGGTACCCCACGCCCCATACCGTCTTGATGTAATCGCCCTCGGCACCCGCTTCGGAAAGCGATTTCCTCAGCCGTCTGATATGCTCGGTTACCACCGAGCCGTCTCCCGGCTCGCCCCACACGAGCTCGTATATGCGATCGCGGTCGAAAGTCTGCCCCCGGTGCTTGACGAGCAGCGCGCATATCTCGTATTCCTTCTTGGTCATCGACACTTCGATGCCGTTGACAAGCACCGCCCTGCGTCCGAAATCGATCGAAAGCACCTCGTCCACGCAAATGACGCTGCGGGTTCGGACTCGGCGCTCGCGCGCGATGTGGGCAGATACCCGAGCGCCGAGAACCTCGAGCGAAAACGGCTTGGTTACGTAATCGTCGCCCCCCGCCGCAAAGCCCTCGAGCTTATCGGCGTCTTCGACGCGGGCCGTAAGGAAGATGATCGGGCACGAAACCGCATCGCGAATCATGCGGCAAGCCGAAATACCGTCTACCGAAGGCATGTTGATATCGAGCAGAATGATGTCGGGCTGGCGCTTTCCCACGCGATCGAGCACCTGGGCCCCGTCGAACGCGGTAGCCACAAGGTACCCGTTGAGCTCGAAATAGCTCTTGAGCATGCTCACGATATCGCGCTCGTCATCCGCGATTAGAATGAGCGGCCCGTCGGCTCGCTCCCGCCCTGTACCCGTTTCGTCTACCACGTATGCGCTTCGCCTTTCCCGCTCGCCCGAAAAGCCCCCGATCCGCTCGGTCGGCCGAATTCTCAACTGCTCGGCAACCATCGCCTGCCGATAAGCGAGAACGATACCAGACGAATGTCAAAAAAGCATCAACTGCAAAACTTTCCGAGTTACCCGCAATCGCCCTTGCCCGCCTCCTCCACAAGGTCGAGCAGTTCCTGTTTCGAATGGATGCCGAGCTTCGTGTAAAGGCTCTTGCTATGGCTTCGGATGGTGTTCTCCGAAAGGCAGAGCCTTTCGGCAAGGTAGGCGACATTGCGACCATGGGCGAACGCAACGAGCACATCGGATTCGCGGGGGCTCAGCTCGAAGCGTCGAACGATAGCTTCGCACCGCTTCTCGAGCGAGGCATCCGAGGCCGCAACCGCCTCCCCCGCAGCATCGGCCACCGCCTCGCCCGCATCTCGTTCCCCCTGGGGTTTCTCGCGACGCTGCATGCCGGCATACGCCATTGACAGCGCATAGAGCACGAGAAGTGCGGCAATGAGCGGGATGGGGGCGTCGAACACGCGGGCATGGTACAGGACAACGCTTGCCAGCGCTCCCGCCGCGAACGCGGCGTACACGATACCCGCGAACACCCCGAATGCAAACCGCACCTCTACGCCTTCGCTTTGGGCGGTCTCGAGACACGAGGGCATGATCATGGCGAACAGCAGCGAGAACGCGGCGTACAGGAGCATCGTGACGATCAGCTCGGTGCCGTTGAAGATGGAGAGCACCAGCAGCGCGGTGGCGATCACCGGAAACATGATGCGGTAAAGGGAGGTAATGCTCGGGCCCCGCACCCATGCTCCCGAGCCCAGCGGGCTGACGAGCACCAAAACGAGCACGGCCCCCGTAACGGCGGCGCCGATCGAGCTCGTAATGCCCACGGCGGCAACCATCTGCGGCACCGTCTGCAAGGCCATGGTCCGCGTGATCGCCACGGCGAACACGGTCGCGGCCACGCAGAAGATAGGGTTGCGGAGCGCCTTGAAAAGCGCATCGAGACGGAAAGACGCCTTGCCCGAATCCTGCACCGCACCTTCTTCCGCACCCGCCGTGCGGAAGGCGCATCCACCGACCTCCCCCGCTGCCGCACCCGATCTTCCCGTGCGTTCGAAAAAGCAGAGCAATGCCGTCGAGCCGACGGTGCTTAAAACGAACACCGCCTCGAGCACGAGCAACGGCGCCAAGGCGAGAACCGCGAATAGGATCGAATGGACGACGAGCGCCGCAAGAACGACTTTGACGACCTCGCCCACGCCGAGCGCGCCGAACGCCAGCTCCCACCGCATCAGCAGCGAGGCGATTCCCCCGCCCGCCAGAACGCCGAACGCGCATGCAGCCGCTTCTCCCGACAGGCTGCCCACCAAAGCGAGCACGATGTAGCTGCCGATGATGAGGGCGCAGGCAACCCAGGGGCGGGAAAGCACCTCGACAACGAGAGCCACCGACGGGGGGAGCGCCCGTGCGTACGCCAAAACAAAAAGCGCTGCGGCGATCGTGGCGAACAGCGGTATCGAGCACCATGCGAGCAGCGAGAGGAGTGTCAGCCCCGTTCGCTCCAAAAGCGGAAGGCCGCCCCAAATGGTCAGCATGCAGCAGAGCATGAACAGCGCAAAGCCAACGCTTGCCGCAAAGCTGCGCCGATGCTCCGAGACGTACTCGGATGCTCTGATCCTGCGTTGCGCCACGCGTCCTCCCGTCGCTCCAGCCGAAACGCATAGCTCCATTCTATATTAAGTTATTCCCTATTGAATTCACATAACGGGTGTGAAGCGCTTTCGTTTTCCAGTTGCTAGGATGCTAACCGCCTCACCAAGGCAGCATACACCAGATTCGATCGGCAGGGGTGCAAGGCCGACCGAACGCGAGGAAGGGAACAGCTATGAGTATCGATGCATCGTTCAACAGGCGCGACTTTCTGAAGATGGGGGCCTTCGCCGGCGCAGGCGCGGCCGTCGCAGGGCTTGCCGGATGCTCGGCACCCGCGAAAACGGATAGCAGCGCGGGCAGCGAACCGAGCGGGGCGGCTTCGGCGCCCGCCGACATCAAACCCGGCGACGAAAGCGCCATCGGAACCGCACCCGAGGTAGCCGATGCCGACGTGAAGGAGACGGTATCGTGCGACGTGCTCATCGTAGGAGCGGGCATCACGGGCGTCGCGGCAGCTCGCTCGGCGGCCGAAGCGGGAGCGAAGGTCATCGTCGTCGAAAAGAAGACGGGGATCAGCATCCACGGCTTCCAATGCGCTTCGGTGAACAATTCGATATCGAAAGAGCTTATCGGCGAAGTCGACGTATCGGAAATACTGTGCGAATACCAGCGCCGGAGCGTCGGCAGGGCCAACATGGCCCTGGCATCGCTATGGGCCAACTACTCGGGCGAAGTGCTCGATTGGTACATCGAGCCCATCGCCGACGAGCCCGACGAGATGTCAAACGTAACGCTCGCCTACTACCCCGTGCCGGCCGAACGAGCCGAAGCGAACGACATGTGCAAGACGTTTCTCGGAGCGATCGACTTCAAGGAGGACCCCGATAACGGCACCGGCTCGCTCACCTGGATCCACCTCGGCGAAAAGAGCCGCGACATCGCCCAGGACCTCGGCGCGGAATTCCGGTTCAGCTCGGCCGTCATCAAGCTCACGACCGACGAGTCGGGCAAAGTCAACGGCGGCTACGTGAAGGACAAGAGCGGGGCGATATCCAAAATCGAAGCCTCGAAGGGCGTCATCCTCTGCGGCGGCGGCTGCGCGCAATTCGGATGCGGATCGGAAGTCATGCACAAGGTATACGCGCCGCAGATGGTCAAGAACTACCGCATCGTCACCGGCGGCGAGCCGGAGTGGGAAACCATGTTCGAACTCGAACCGTTCGAGCTCGGCGGTACGACCGGAGACGCCCAGATCATGGCGCTGTGGGTCGGTGCCGCAATGGATCTTTTCGGCGACACCGCCATGGGATCATGCGAATCGGGCATCGGCGGCACGGTTGCGCTCTGCGTCAACCAAAAAGGCGAGCGCTTCTGGAACGAGGACATGGGCATCTGGGAAAAGCACGACCAGGTGATGAACCAGCCCGACCGTTGCTGCTACGACATCATCGACGTGAACTGGCGCGACCGCTTGCCCTACCAAGCCGCAGGGCACCGCAATCTCATGGTCACCGATCTGCCGGTAGCCATCGGCTACACAGGACCCGAGTATATCGAGGCGTTCCATGAAGCGTTCATGTCGTCGGTCGGCAAACCCGAAGGCGTCATCCCGAGGCTCGACCCCTATGCCGGACCGGTGTTCGGGGCGAACACGCTTGAGGAGCTTGCCGACCTCGCCGGCCTGCCGCGCGATGCGTTCATCGCGTCGGTCGAGCGCTACAACGAGCTCGTCGCCCAGAAGAAGGACGACGATTTCGGCTGCGACCCGGCCAAGCTCTTCCCCATCGATACGCCGCCGTTCTTCGCTTGCCGAGCCGACGTCGCTCCCGCCATGGGTGCCTACCTCGGCCTCCGGGCGAACGGAAAGCTCCAGATCCTCAGCAAGGAAGGCGACCCCATCGAAGGTCTTTGGGGCGCGGGCAACACCGTCGGCATGAAGTTCGCCCCGAGCTATTCGACGCTGATGTCGGGCATGAACCACGGCAACTGCATCACGCACGGGTACCTCGCCGGACTCTACGCCGCCCAGTCGTAGGGCACCTCGGCTGCAGGATCGAAAGATCCGTCCATGCGACCGAGACGATGCAGGGGCCCGCGCGCTTCAACTGCGCGGGCCCCGATTCGCCTTGCCTCGGCGCTGCTGCGCCGCTCTGCCCGGCCCTAGACTCCCTTGGCGGCGTTTGCGCCGGCGAGACGCCCGAACGACGTTGCCGTAGCCAAACTCAAACCGGCAACGACAACGGGCTTCTCGACGAGGAAGCGGCGGCCCATGCTATTGCCCGCGACGTAAAGGCCCTCGATCGGCACATCGTCGTCATCGAGCACGTGCATATCGAGATCGCACTCCAGACCGCCGAATATGTAGAGCATTCCCCCCACGGTAAGCGAGCACGCATAGTACGGGGGGTTCTCGACGGGAAACATCCTTTCCGCCATCTTGCCGAAATCGTCGTCATGGCCTTTGCGGCACAGCTCGTTGTAGCGGTCTATCTCCGCTTTCACCGTGGCTGCATCGAGCTTCATCTTCTCGGCTAGTTCCTCGATCGAATCGGCTTTCACCGTCGCTTGCTCCTCGACCATCTGATCGGTTACGTAGCCGAGCTTGAAGCCGTTCAGAACCGTTGCGTACTGGTCGACCTGATCGGCGGGAACGTAGTGGTTGATGTATCCGTGCCCATCGTTCATCGAACCGATCTGCTCGGGCCATTTGCTATCGAAGATCTGCCACGATTTTATTCCCGCATCCTTTGTTTCGCCGTCGAGGGCAACGGGTTGGCGAACGAGCGCATCGGTGATGTTCTGGCCGGGAATGTCCTCGTTCATGAAGCGTTTTCCGCGCGTGTTGAGCTGCAGGAAGCTGTCCACGCCGAGCACGCCGCCCATGTGGTGCGTCGTCGGGGCGTGGGGCCCGCGCTCCATGCGGCCGCCCGCCCAAATGCCCATGCGCTGACCGTCTCCGGTATTGACGCCGCCTTCGAAGATCACCGTTTCAGGGGCGTAGTATTGGCGCATCTCGGGATTGGCACCGTAGTCGCCGCAGGTGATGACAACCGATTTGGCGTTGATCTTAGTGTAGGCACCGTCAGCGCCTTTGGCATACGCCCCGACAACGGCATCGCCTTCCTTGATGAGCTGCTCTGCCGTGGTGCCGTACAGGACTTCCATACCCTTGTCCAAGGCGCTCATGCGAGCGGCTTCGCATGCCCAGCCCATATTCGGATTCGTCGTAACCGATCCGTGGAAATACGGGTAGTACTCCCTCTTGTAATCGTATCCCTCAAGCGGGGGGAACGCTTTCGGACGAATGTAGTTGGGCTTATGATCGCCGCTTTCAAGGTCTTCGGCCGTCGAATCGAGCACCTCGTAATCGGCACCCTCGATGAACCAATCGAAGTCCTCGCCCGAATGATCGTACCAATAGCTCCAAAACGACGCATCGGCACGCCAGCCGCATTCCTTTTCGATTTCGTTGACGATATCTTCTTTCGGAGCGAATTCGATTCCGAGATCTTTTTGCACTTTCGAACCGACGATGCCCCAGTCTCCCGCCATCGAGACGACGCTGTACGTATCCTCGGGCTGCTTTTCGACGGCGATGACCTTCGCGCCTTCGTCGGTCGCCGCCTTCGCGGCGGCGGTTCCCGCGAGACCGAGCCCCAGGATCAGCACGTCGCAATCTTTCTCCTCCGCCACCGCGCTCGGAACTTCCGGCTGAACGAGAAACGCCGGCGTCCCATCGGCTTTCGTCGTCTGAGCTGCTTCCGCGGAAGAAGCCGTCTCCTGCTTTGCCGGCGCGCACCCAGCCACCGTCGCGCCCGCAACAGCCGCCGCCGTAGCACCGAGTCCCAGAAACGCCCTTCGGCTCATTTGGTTGCCCATAAGTACCATCCTCCTCTTTTCCCTCAACGATTCGCGGCGCTTCGGCAGCCCGTCTCGGTTGCCGATTGCCTGCAGCGCATAACCTACGGGGTTTCGGCATCGACGGCTTCACCTACAAGGAGGTGAATTTCTCATTGAAGCAATTTCTTGTACCCTACCCGAAAGAGGTGAGTATTCTGACCTCTTTGCGTATGGTATGCTGAAGGCTTTAGGGGGTAGTTATGCAGGGGATACGAAGCGTACTGGCGGGGGGAACGCGAGGTGCCGCGTTCGTGTTCGGCTACGCGCTCTACCTCGCCTTCGGCTACACCCTCTTCCATCCGACAACGCTGTTCTCTGCAGCGAACGGCCATGTCGAGGAGCAGACGGAATTCTGGTTCCTCATCGCGATAGTCTCAACCCGCATTGCGGTCTATGCCGCCACCACCGTGCTCGCAGCGCTTCGCAAAACCCCGCCGCTCTCGATTTCGATAGCCGTTTCATGCATATCGGGAGCCATCGGGTTTCTCATCGTCTGCATGCTGATACAGTTTTCAGATTTCGCCCCCAACGCCGCCCTGCTCCCTTGGATGATATGCGCAGGAGCGTTCTTCGGCATCGGCGATGCGGTAGCGAACCTTCTGTGGGCCCGATTCTCAAGCGCGCTTTCGCTTCGGTCGGTGTATCTGTTCGCTCTGCTCTCGAACCTTGCGAGCCTTGCAGCGTACTTGCTTCTCGTGCTGCTCCCGCCGGCCTTCATCCTCCCTGCCACCGCAGCGCTCTTCGTATGCGCCGTGCTGTTCGCTAAACCGAGCATCGAATCCCGACCAGACCAGACAGACGAGTATTCGACGCCCGTGTTCAGAAGCGCTATCGCTTCGCTTTGGCGGCCAATTCTCGGAACCGCCATCCTGTCGTTTTTAAGTGCGCTCATGCTGCAAATGCCCGCTCAGCGCGAAATTCCCCTCGCTACGTTCCAGATGACATCGCTCGTTACGCAACCCGTCGTCATCGTCGCGCTTCTCGTACCCGCTCTCTTCATAAAAAGGCAGCCCGAGCTGAGCTCGGTCTACAAAGTAGCGCTGCCCCTCTCGGCGGCGGGTTTCCTGCTGCTTCCTCTAATCTGGAACGATGCGGGAGGCCTCGCAAACGCCTGCGCGCAGCTCGGCACGCTCGTTGCGAACATCATCCTGTGGTGCATGCTCGCCGATACGGTGCGCGACACCAAGCTCCCCGCCTCGCTCGTGTTTTCGCTTGCCTTGCTCGTCGTCAACGGCTCGCGCCTCGCAGGCACGCTTGTTGCGCATGCAAATGCCGAAACGCTTGCACGCGGAGACATCTCGCTGACGACGGTGGCGCTCGTTGCCGTATACCTCGTCGCCATGATTTCACTGTTTTTGCTCAAAGAAAGAAAGCGGCCGCACCCGACAGCGGAAACGCCCACGAGCGCGGAACCCCTCGATGTTCTCGCACTCAAGTGCAACGCGCTTGCCGATCGCGAGCGGTTTACCCCGCGCGAACGAGAAATCGTCCTCCACCTCGCCCAGGGAAGAACCGTGCACGCTATTTCGGAAAAGCTCTTCGTTTCCGAAAACACGGTCAAATCGCACATCAAGAGCATCTACTTGAAGCTCGACATCCACTCGCGCGCCGAGCTTATAGAAATCATCACCGCCGAAGGCGAGTAGCCCGAACGGGTTCTCGGCTCTCGCAACCGCCTCGCTCGACTGAGCGGCATTGCCTCACGGGCGTTCGCCCCGCGGGCTTTCGGCGTCCTTCGCATGCGAATTCACGGCACGGAGGCGTTTGATTCCCCGGATGAAGCGGTAGTTCAGGATATCCACCACACCTTTAATAACGTTCATATCGATGCCCGACATGGCTACCGCGCGCAAAGGGGTATCCATCGCCGCCCGATCGAACGCGGCGCGCATCTCCTTGTCGTCGGGAATGAGGGTCTTGAGCTCGCGACGCAATGCAGCCTGTACGAGCCTGCCGATAAGCGAGGTCCTCAGATCGCCGACCGTCGCATTCGCCGTATAGGGGCGCATCGCCGTCAGGACCTTGGGAAACGGGCGCCCGTACAGCGCGAGGAACGCCTCGTTGGTGAAGCACCCTGGCTCGACGCGGTGGTAGATGTCGGGCACCCCGTCGGAATGCCCGACCTCCCCTGGCACAAGCACCGTGTCGACGAGCCGCACGTCCCTGCTCGACGCCGAAACTCTGATCTCGTAACAGCCCCCCTCGACAATCCAGTCGCCCCGACCGGCATCGTAATGGGCAAATGCCCGATGAGGTAAAGCCATGGTTATGCGCTTCTCCTCGCCAGGCTCCAAGCTCACTTTCGCAAAGCCCTTGAGCTGCTGAGGCACCATGAACGCGCACGGATCGACGGGGGCAACGTAGAGCTGAACGACCTCCGCCCCTTTACGGGCGCCGCTGTTCCGCACGGTGCACGAGACATCAAAGCCTTCGCCCGCACCTTCGATGCTCAAATCGGAATACGCGAACGTCGTGTAGGAAAGGCCGAAGCCGAACGGATAAGCAGGTTCCACCTCGGCGGCATCGTAGTACCGATACCCCGTATATACGCTCTCGGTGTAAAGGGCTTGACGACCTGCGGCAGGGTACGAGTTCGCGTTCTGCACGTCGGCAAGGCGGTCGGGCCATGTTTCGGCAAGCTTTCCAGACGGATTCGCGTCTCCGAAGAGAATCGCCGCCGTAGCGCTTCCCCCCTCGCACCCCGCAAGATAGCTGAGAAGGATCGCGCTGGGCCTACTGCGCCACGGCAGTTCGACGGGGGCTCCCCCCTGAACGACGACGACCGTATTCGGATTGACGTCGCACACGGCCGCAACCAGCCGGTTATGGCCGTCGGGAAGGCCCATATCGGCCCGATCGGATCCCTCCGCCTCGGCCGCATCGGGAAGTCCCACGAACACGACCGCCACTTCGGCGCTGCGAGCTCGCTCGACCGCGGCGGCAAGCATGTCCTCGTCGGTTTCCCCCGTCTTCCGATCGTATCCCTGCGCGTATGCGCATGTCGCACCCCGAGAGGCAAACCCCTCGCGCGCGCAGCACAGGGCGACCGGGTTTATCTTCGATGAGCCCGTTCCCTGGTACCGAGGAGCTTCGGCAAACGCACCGATGAGCGCGATCGACGCATCGGCGGCAAGGGGCAGCACCCCGTCGTTCTTCACCAAGACGGCCGAGCCCTCGGCCACTTCGCGTGCAACGGACAAGCGGGCCTGCGCATCGCGTACAACGAATGCGGCCTCGTGGCGCTCGCACCGCTCGTGCAGCTTCAGTATTCGTTCGACGGCTTTGTCGAGCAGGCTCTCCTCAAGAGCGCCCGACTCGACGGCGGTGCGAACATCGGCGCGATAATCGGGCCGCGGGCCCGGCATAACAAGATCGAGACCGGCTGGAAGACTAGCCGCATTATCGTTTTCGGCGCCCCAATCGGTGATAAAAGCTCCCGCAAAGCCCCATAGCCCGCGAGCCACCTCGTCCATCAGGTAGCTGTTTTCAGAACAATAAACGCCGTTCACCAGGTTGTACGCCGTCATGACCGTCCAGGGATGCGCCTTCTCTATGGCAATGCGGAACGGCTCGAGGTACAGCTCGTGAAGCGCGCGCTCATCGATCACCGAATCGACGATCAGGCGGTTGGTCTCCTGACTGTTTGCCGCAAAGTGCTTGAGGGAGGTTCCCACACCCCTGCTTTGCACCCCTTCTACATACGCTGCCGCCAGCTCCCCCGCCAGATGAGGATCTTCGCTGAAGTACTCGAAATTGCGCCCGCACAGGGGGCTTCGCTTCATATTGACCCCGGGGCCGAGCACGATATCGACCTGCTGTTCGCGCGCCTCATCGCCGATAGCTTCCCCCATCCGCCTCATGAGATCGATGTCGAACGAGCAGGCCGAAGCGCTCGCCGTCGGGAAGCATACGGCTGGATCGCTGGTCGCAATACCGAGGTTGTCGGCTGGACCGGGCTGCTTTCGCAGGCCGTGCGGGCCATCCGCAACAACGAGGGGTGCCACACCGAGCCTCGGGCATCCACCGAGCGTCCAGTAGTCGCTTCCGGTAAGACAATCGCATTTCTCCTCGAGCGTCATCTTCGAAACGATGGCTTCGATATCCATAGGGTCCCTTCCGCCGTAAGCGCAGAATGCAGCCAGCTCGCAGCAAGCCCCATCCGCTCACGGCATTATCCCCCGCAGAGAGCCGCCCCGTCCACCCCGAATTCCCAAAGCGCGCTCCGCCGCGTTGGCGCAATGCCGGAAAGCGGGAGCCCGTTCGACGAAAAACCCAACGTACGGCTGTACGCAGCCGTACGCGACGAAGCGGTTAAGGAACATCCTGATAGATGACCTTTTCGCGAATATTTAATAGAGTTACTCGGTTCAAATGCCAGACGAATACCCGCAGCTGTAAGAGCTTGCTACAATCGGTGTCGATTCGGATACACCTCCATCGCTCGAGAAACGGGGACTCGTGGTCGCATTCGGCATCCCACTTTTCGTCGCATCCGTCATCGTCGCGGCTGGCTTACCCTGTCTGCTTATGAAAATCGACGAGAACGCCGGGCTTCCCGGGCGACTCAACCGCCACGCAAACAAACGGGGGCACGGGAGCCTGATACGGGTCGCCGCCGATCCTGCCACCCCGCCGGACCGAAGTTCCCAAAGGCGAATGACGTTCGAGACGCTGATAATCGGCACGGCTATCGTGCTTCTCTCATTCGCGGCCGAATGCGCTACCGCGAGAAACCACCAGGAAGCCTTTTTCAACCTTCTCCAAAGCGGGGCGTTCCCCCTCGCTTTTCTCGCAATAGCGATTCGGGTGCGCAAAGCGCTCGGTTTCGTTCGGGGCCTCTTCCGGGCCGCATTGGGAAGCCTGCTGTTCGGCGCCTTGTTCGCCAGCCCGTTTGTTGCAGTCGTAACGTGGCTGCAATACGCACCGCCGCTGCACGTCATAGGCGCCGTATCGCTGGGCTGCGCCATAGCCGGCATGGCAAGCGGCATCTACTTTACACCTGTCTACTGCAGATTCCATCGGATGTTCGAAGACGGATATTCCGATCGAATAGACGTTTCGCATCGAAGCTTTGCCTTTCACGAGCTATCGGCGATGAGCGGCGAGGCACCCTACCAGGTAAGCGATTTTTCCGCGCCGACGCGACTGGCTCGGAATCGCTGGAAGGCGGCGCGCATATGATTAGATTTTACGTACTCTTGGCAATTTCCTTGTTCCTGTACGCCGGCATCGGAGCCGTAATCACCTGGCTTTTGTTCCGAGTCGCCTGCTGCGTCGACGATGTCCGATACCTCGCCGACGCAGCTCAAGCGAACGGCAGTCCCGTCGAGCGGAGGAAATCCCCTTTGAGATACGCCATCGTCGTCGCTGGAATCTTTGCCGTGCCCACAACGTTCTGCCTTCTCACCAACATAAATCCCCTCGGATGGCTGTAAGCTCGCAGAAACGGCCCGTCTACGACGATTCGATCGAGGAAACGATGGCGGCGAACCGTGGGTCGTCGTGCGCGTCCGCCCATGCTGGATCGGTTTCGAGCATCTGGATCAGACCGAGCCGCCCGAATCCCGCCATGGTGTTTTCGAGGTATACCCTATCGTCGTCGGCTTCGGGACGAAACAGATGGCCGAGTCGATCGAAGAGCATCCCAGGATCGCGATCAAGCGAGAACAGCTCATCGGCGCGCCCCGCATCGCGCGCGAACTGTTCCAGTTGCTCGTAGGCCCGGTCGAGCTGCCCCATCTGCTTGTACGCCGACGCCGCAGCGAAGTGGGCAGACAGCTCGTAAGAGGGGTTGGCATCCGACAGGCCGAACAACTTGATCACGCCTTCCACAGCCGTGACGAGCGCATGCAGCCGTTCACCATCATGTCCGCAGAGTGGAATAAGCGCAGCACAGCTGTTTATCACGCCCGAAACGCTCCAATACAAGTGCTCCTGGTTGATCTCGATCGCCTTCTCGGTATCACCGAGCATTCGATACGCGGCAGCGAGGGATGGCTCGACCTCGAGCGGCGGCACGGTCTTGAGCCCCTCGAAACGCTCGACGGCCTCCTCGTAGCGGCCTTGCGTCAAAGCCATACCCGCGCCGACGAACCTTGCCGCCCTCACCATTTCGACGTCATCGGCGCATTCGGCAACATGCTCGTAGTACCCCGACGCCTCCTCGATGATCGACGGATCGGGCTTTGACGGATTGGCACGGATTGCCGCTGTGTACATCAGGTGCGATAGCTTGATCACGAGAGGCCAGCACGAATAATAGTCCTTGATGAAACGACGGCATTCGGCAATAGCCGTTTCGGTATCGTCGGGCAGAAATTGCGAGATCTCGGCAGCGAGCCGCTTGATGTCGCGCTCGCTCATCTGCGGCCGATAGGCGAAAAGCTCGTCGATCGTAACCGAGAAATACGATGCGATGCGCGGCAGCTGCGCTATGTCGGGCAAACTCTGCCCGAGTTCCCATTTCGAAACCGCAGCTTTGGTCACACCGAGATGATCGGCCAGATCGGCTTGCGTAAGACCCGCCGATTTTCTCAGCTGCGCTATCATTCTGCCGAGGTTGATGCTTTCCATGCCGCACCTCCGAAACGATCGCCCGCATCGACGGGCATATGCCCGTCCTATTCCAGTATGGGATATCGCAATAGTTGATGCAATGGAGCGATAGTTGACTTTTTGGCCTC
The DNA here is from genome assembly GCF_900240215.1 of Raoultibacter timonensis. Taxonomy (GTDB): domain Bacteria; phylum Actinomycetota; class Coriobacteriia; order Coriobacteriales; family Eggerthellaceae; genus Raoultibacter; species Raoultibacter timonensis. The sequence continues at coordinate 60,306 of NZ_LT964681.1, forward strand.
ATAGTCAAGCGGAGATTCGCTCCCGCACACTGCGGGAATTGTGCGCAGCAGGGGCCGAGCGCGTTGCGGAGCCGTGCGCGTTGTGTGGGCGGACGTCGCGGGGCCAGGCGCGTTGCGGAGCCGAGCGCGTTGCGGAGCCGAGCGCGTTGCGGAGAACCGATGAACGATGTCCGCGAACCGCCTTCGTGCGAGGGTTTTCGAACGTGCATTGCGCAACAGACAAGCGTTTTCCCAGTTCGCCGGTTCTTCGAACTCGGTTCAGCCCGAAAAATCCTCGCACGAAGGCGGTTCGCGGACATTAAGCTCATTGCGGGAGCCGCGCAGACGCAACGATGCATAACCTTCCAAGTCGGAGAACTCCGCAGCAGAACCCCAGGAAGTTTCCGGGAGGCCCTGCCATAACGCAGCCTCTCGAACCGTGCTTCTTTTCAAGCTGCGGACCCAATCCCCTATGGTCGCGCCGTCGAGCGGCATCGTTTCCCGAAAGCCCTCGACAACGCAAAGCGAGGCGACCTCAGCCGCCCCGCTTTTTCATAGCCGCTTTGCCTGCGAGCTACTTCAGCCAGTATTCGGTTCCGTCTTTCGTACGGCCCATGAAGCCGTAGTCGACCAGATAGCGACGCAGCATGCTGTAATCCTCGTACACGGCAGCGAGCATCTCGCGCGTCTCCGCCTCGGTGTATTTCTTGCCGAGCTCGAACAGCTTCGCAACCTCGCTCAGCACGACCACCTGCTTCTTCGCCTTCAACGGGTAGTGACGCAACCGGAGAGGCCTCATGCTCTCGAATTCGCTCTTGAGGATGCGCTCGCGCTCCTTCTCGGTAATCACGTAGCGGTCGTCCATCATCGTCGCCGTATTGGGGATGTCCACGATGTCGTCGGCTTTGCGCGCCTTGCCGCCATCGCCGAACACCTCTTCGTAAACGGCCAGGTAGTACTTCGCCTGCTTCGCCTTCTCGCGGAAGGTGAACTTCTGATGGCGAACCGTCGACGCCTTGATGCCGAGCTTGTTGGCGATCTCGTTGTCGCTCAGGCCCTCGCCGAACAGCGCGAGCAACTCCTTTTGCGTATCGGTGAACGTGTTGTATTTCGCACCGCCCTCGATGAGTTTCTTGAGCGAGCTATCGTGCTCGGAGGCGATGTGCTCCCTCGCCGCATACTCGGGAGTATAGTAGCGATCGCCGATGGGAAACACCTGCCCCCGCGGGAACATGCGCCCGCAGTAGTTGCACACGTGCGCCTTCTCGGCCTCGTCGTAGCGGTAGCCGTTTCTGATTTCTTCGATAGTCAATGTCCCATAATCCATTGCGTTTACTCCATTCATACATGCTGTGTTCGCTTGTTCTGTATTTCATAAACGTATTATGATTATGTTTATAAATATTGTCAACATGATACATATTGCATACATATGCGCAGAAGGACCTCGGAGTTTCCCCTAGGTCCTTCTTGTTCGGATCTTGCCGCTAGGCCCAACGGCAAGCGCACCGGGCCCGCATCCGGCACCGCGCCAACTAGCTTGCCGCTACGGTTTCGCCGACGAGCTTGCCCATGGTTGTCGCCCAGCCGATACTGATGCCCGCAATCGGCGTGCAGTACTGCAGAGCGAAACGGCCGCCGCAGCTATTCCCCGTAGCGTAGAGACCGGGTATAGGATCGTCATCGTAGTCGAGCACCTGCTGGTTTTTATCGGTTACCAATCCACTCAGCTCGACAAGCCCCAACTTGAACTCGCTGCTGTCGATGACCGATGCATAGAACGGCGGCTCGACGATAGGGTCCATAAGGAATGCGTCTTTGCCAAAATCCTCATCAACCCCCTTTTCGCACAGTTCGTTGTAGCGCTCGATGGAGGCCAGGAAGTTCTCCTTGGGCTCTCCCGACAACCCAAGGTTATCCGCCAGCTCTTCGAGCGTTTCGCCCGCATACGTCAGGCAGCCGCGAATCTTGTAGCCCTCGGTTCCCGTTCCCAAGACGTTGGGAATCTCCGCGTCGAGCGTTTCCAGGAATCCGCCATCATGAAAGCCGCCCGTTCCCGGATACACGTGCTCAGGCGCGTTCTTCTGAATGTACTCGCACCACGAAGCGTCCGCCACACCGTAAATCATGCCTTTAGGCTGGCGCATAACCTGAAACAAATTGCCCCAAACGCCCAGAATGCCCTCATTCATGAACCGCAAACCGTCCCGGTTCAGCTGCGGGAGCGCAACACCCCCGAACGCACCTGCGCCCATTGCGCGACCCATCGACGCGCGAGGCCCCGGCTCCATACGACCGCCCGCCCAACAACCGAGCTTCTGCCCGTCGCCCACACGCCCGCTTCCGACTATTTCGGCGTAATCCTGTTTGCGCGACTGCACAAAATCACGGTACTCGTCGTTCAACGCAAAGACCATTTCGGGATTTCCGCTGTAGTCCCCCGCCGCAATGATGACGCCCTTCGAAGCGGAGAACTTCGTATACGTGCCGTCCGAGGACATGCCGACTACCCCCGCGGCCCGATCGCCGTCCATGACGATCTTCATAGCCCGGCAATCGAAGTACCATGCTGCGCCAAGATCTTCGGCTGCCGCTTTCAGCGCCTTTGCCGCATCGGGCCAATCGGTACCCTCATCCTGAAAATGAATAGCCGACGACCAGCACTTGTAGCCCGATATTTCGCCAGGATACCCAGTTGGCTTCGGAACGCCGAAAATACCGCAGTTTTCAACGATGTCATCGCTGAGATGGGAAAGGATCCAATCGAGTACCGAACCGCTTTCCGAAGCGAACTGCCGGACGAGCTCGTAATTGCTGCGGTTCATGTTCCTGCGAGTCCAATCCTGGATGAACTCCACCTCGTCGATCTCGTCGCCACCGTGGGCTTTCGACCACGCGGAGTTAAGATGCCCTATATCGTGGCCCAAAAACGTATACACGTCTTCCGTCTGCGTTTCGAGAACAACCACTTTCGCACCCGCCTCGGCTGCCCCAAGGGCAGCGCAGACCCCGGCGTTTCCGCCGCCGATGACCACCACTTCCGCATCCACGGTTTCGACGATATCGGCATCATCGATCGCGGGTTCTTCCCCCAACCAATCGAAATACGTCAGATACCCCGCTTGCACAGTCGCGTTTTCCGCGACGCCCGCAGCCGAACCAGCCTCGGCGCTCGCCTCCGATGACGCACCCGACGGCGAGCATCCCGCCATACCGAATAGCGCCGCACCAGCACCGACAACCGCGGTTCCCGTTAAAAACGAACGCCTCGACAATCCCTTGCTTGCATTCATCCCCTTGTCCTTTCCTCGACGGATAGATTCAGCCAACTCGACCGAACACCACGGATAATGGCGATGCCGCCAAGGCGGCGCAACAAAATCCGACTGGCTGGCCGTCTGCTGCGACCGTCTGGATGCACGGAACAAGCAGACGTCGGTATACTGAGAGCAGGAGGCTGAAGATGTTCACACTTGCAATGGCCGAAGATTCCCACGATGACGCCCTGCGGGTAAAACTGCTCTTAGATCGCTGCATCGACGAGGGGTTGTCGCAGATATGCCTGCGCAGCTACGAGAATGGCCGAGAGTTGCTCGAACACTATACCGATGATGTCGATCTTGTCCTCCTCGACATCGACATGCCCGTCTTAGATGGACTCGCAACCGCCCATGCAATCCGGAAATTGGACACCACCGTTTCCATCTGCTTTATGACCAATTACGGACAGCTTGCCCCCGAGGGGTACGCAGTTGATGCCATGGGGTTCCTCATCAAACCGATAACCTATCGATCGCTTTATCAGATGCTCAAGAGAGCGGTCGAACGCAGTGCGCGGCGCCGAACGCACCTTATACCGGTTAAACAGGCAAAACAAACGCTTTTCGTCGATGCAAACGAGATCGCCTACGTGGAAACCGAACGGAAGAAAACCGTCATCCACACCACACGCGGTCCACTACCCTGCAGCGAACCCATGAAGGCGATCGAAGAAAAGCTTGCTGGGCATTCGTTTTTCCGCATCCACAACGCATATCTTGTAAGCCTCGCCCATATCCAAACCATCACGCCAACCGATGCCCTTGTCAGCGACCAGACTCTTCCTGTAAGCAAACACCGCAAACAGGATTTTCTTGCAGCATTGACCAACTATGTAGGGAAAACGATATGATCACCAATTACATGCTCGCCTACACCGATCCGTTCTGGATCGTCGCATCGGCCGCAGAGCTCGCCCTGCTCGTTGCCTTCGTTCGTCCGCTGGAACGCAAGCGCATGACGTCTATCAAGGCCGCATCGTACGGGATCGTCCTGTTCGCCCTTTGGCATGGCGTACATCTGCTCCACTTCGATTTCGTGTTCGATTTCATACTCAACATCGCAGTGATCACCGCATACCTCGCCCTTACGCGAAACACTCGCAATGGTCAATCCCTTTACCTTGCGTGCGTATTTCTCCTCTGCTCTGAGATTGGAAAAATCATCACTGTCGACGGCATCATGCAGCCGCTCTTCAGTGCGCTTTCGCCCTTGTCGACCATCGCAATCACGTCCATCTGGATAGCCCTTTACGTCGCCTTCGACGCCCTCGCGCTCTTCGCTATATCGCGATGGGTTTTCGGCGAGGGAGTAGGACGTCTTTCCTGGAGCCAAAGCCTGTTCATCCTTCTGCCGCTTATCCCCTATACCTACATCCGCACCAGCGGATACGTATACGATTCGACAAACCACACGCTGTACCAGGATATGGTGCTCATCCTTGTTCTCCTCAGCGTATGCACGATCGCAATCATCGTCGCAAATGCGCACAATCTTTCAGCGCAGATCCAACGCAACGAGCTTCTGCACATGCAGGCGCTCCTTCGCGAACAGCACATGCAGTATCTAGCGGGAAAAACAGCGGTCGATGCGGTAAACAGACGGTACCACGATCTCAAGCAGTACATCGGCAAAATCGAAGACCTCGGGCGAGGCGGATACACTCCCGACAAGCATGATATCGAGGAATTCGCCTCTGCCGTGAAGCAAGAAATCGAACCCCTTGCTTGCGAGATGCAGACAGGAAACGAAGTGCTTGACATCCTTTTGACCGAAAAGCGCAGAATCTGCTGGGACAACGGGATCAGACCAGCATTTTACGTTGACGGCAGCAAACTCGGGTTCATGAACAGCTTCGACCTATGCGCCATCGTCGGCAACGCGGTCGATAACGCCATAGAGGCCTCTCAGAAGCTTCCCTCAAACGAAGTGAAAGACATCTGTCTCACCATCACCTACACGAACGACCTCGCCGTAATCCAATGTAGAAACCAGTTTTCAGGAGCGATCGATTGCGAAACAGCCTCGATAGGAACGACCAAGGCCGATACGGAAAACCACGGATTCGGCATCAAGAGCATGCGGCTCACTGCCGAATCGTACGGCGGCTACCTTTCATGGGATATTGCAGACGATGAGTTCGTGCTGACCATCATGATCCCGATCGGCCCGAATGAGGTGATCGCGCGATAGCAAACATGCCGCCGGTCCACCGCAAACGAACAGGGCGGACGCCCGAAGACGCCCGCCCTGCAATCGCCTGCCGCCGCTTGCAGGCGGCTATCCGTGCGGTTACCCGCGCACCTCGGCACCGGTTGCTGCCGACACCTTTTTGATCAGGCGCTCGTGGGCCTTATCGACCTCTTCGCTCGTCAGCGTACGATCCTGCGCACGATAGGTGAGCGCATAGGCCATCGACTTCTTGCCTTTTCCGACCCGCTCGTCATCGCGGTACACGTCGAACAATTCCGCCTTCTCGAGCATCTTGCCGCCCGCCGAGCTCATACACTGCATGAGGCGCTCGTGCGCCACGCCCTCGTCAACGACGAATGCAACGTCCATCGATACCGCCGGGAACACCGGCACGTCGATGTAATCGCGTGCGGGGCAGCTCGCCTTGACGAGCGCATCCACATCGAACTCGAACGCAACCACGGGAGCCGTAGCCTCGTAGGCCTCCGTCGCGAGCGGATGGAGCTCGCCCACCCAACCGAGCACGGCGCCGCTGCTGAGCACTTCGGCCGCACGGCCGGGCTGCAAGTGCGGTGCCTCTTCAGCATCGAGAGCCTTGAAGCGCACCTTGGGGATGGCGAGCTCGCGGACCAGATTCTCAATCACGCCCTTGCCGTCGAAGAAATCGAACGGCGCGGGGTTCGCGTTCCAACCAGCCTCGCCCATTGCTCCCGCCAGCACGCCGGCAAGCTTCTGCTTCTCCTTGGGCTTCTTGCGCCCCTCGGCCCCGAAGAACACGACGCCCATCTCGTAGAGCTGTATGTTCTTCACGCCGTGGCTCTGATTGTAAGCAACCGAACGCAAAAGGCCGGGAATGATGCTTTGCCGCATGATCGACTGATCCGCATTCATCGGATTGATAAGCTCGACGGGAATGCCCAAGCCGTCGGTTTTCATGCGCAGACGCTCGAGCTCGGTCGGCTCGGCGAACGAGTAGGTCATGGTTTCGTTCAAACCGCTCGCACGGAGCGCCGCATGGATGACCGACACCTTCTGCTCTGCTACGCTGCGCGTGCCGACGCGCCCGCGCCCGCCCGGAAGCGTTGCGGGAACGCGGTCCATCCCGTACAGGCGCAAAACCTCCTCGTACAGATCGATCTCGCGCTCGAGATCGGGACGGAACGTCGGCGCGACAACCGACAAGGCGTCAGCCTCGTCGGAATCGGCAACCTCGCAGCCCAAGCGGCGCAGAGCGTCCTCGATGAAGTCACGGGGAATGTCGGTACCCACCATGTCGCAGAAGCGCGCAATGCGGAAAACCAGCTGCGGGGCCTCGGACTTCAGCGGCCATTCGTCCACGATACCTGCGGCGTTGTCCGCAGCGCAGCTCACCGCTCCGCCGGCGACCTCCACGATGAGCGCCGCAGCGGCGGCCGAGCGCAGGTCGATCCCGTGATCGTCAACACCGCGCTCGTAGCGCATGGAGCTTTCGCTGATGAGGCCGAGGTTGCGGCTCGTACGGCTCGTACGCCCCGCTTCGAAGGTGGCCGCCTCGAGCAGTATGTCGACCGTCTGGTCGGTAACCTCGGTATCGAGCCCGCCCATGACGCCGGCAAGCGCAACCGCACCGCGCTCGGGCGTAGCGATGACCGTCATGTCGGAGGTGAGTTCGCGCGCCTCGCCGTCGAGCGTTACGAGCTTCTCGCCGTCTTCGGCAGCGCGGATCACCACATGGGCGCATCCGTCTGCGCCGGTGAGCTTATGCAGGTCGAACGCGTGGAGAGGCTGTCCGAACAGGAACAGGATGTAATTCGTCACGTCGACGATGTTGTTGATGGAACGCTGACCGATGGCCGCCAGGCGCTCGACCATCCAGTCGGGGCTCGGCCCCACCTTGCACCCGCGGATGACGCGCGCCGAATAACGGGGGCAGCGCTTCGGATCGTCGATGGTCACGCTTACCGCCGAATCAACCGGCACCGCCTCCTGATCGAGCCGCATTTCAGACGCCATCGCGGCAAGCGGGTTCGTCCAATCGCGCTGGTACATCGCGCCCAGCTCGCGCGCCATGCCAACCATGCTCAGGCAATCGGGGCGATTCGGTGTGATTTCCAGGTCGAGCACCGTATCGGTCAGCTGCCGGTACTCCGCAAACGGGACGCCGATGGGCGCGTCCTCGGGAAGGATCATGATCCCGTCATGATCGTTGCCGAGCCCCAGTTCGCGCTCCGAGCAGTTCATGCCGCAGCTCGCGACTCCGCGCAATTTCGATTTCTTGATCTTGATGCCGCCCGGAAGCTCCGCGCCCACCATCGCCACAACGATATGGTCGCCCGCATCGAAGTTCTGCGCGCCGCACACGATCTGCAGCGGCTCCGGATTGCCGTCGGCGTCCGCGTTGCAGGCGCCCACGTCCACCGTCGTCACCCACATGTGGTCCGAATCGGGATGCTTTTCCTTGGTGACGACCTGACCGCACACGATGTTCTCGAACGCGGCGCCGACGGTCTCGACGCCCTCGACGCCCGTACCGGTCAGATCGAGCCTGTCGCAGAGGGCCTTCGTATCGGCTGGCACGTCTACGTATTCGCTAAGCCATTTGAGAGATACTTTCATTGGGATGCCTTCCGCTAGAATTGACGCAGGAACCGCATGTCGCCTTCGAGCAGCATGCGCAAATCGGGCACGTTGTATTTGAGGCACGCGATGCGCTCGACGCCCATGCCGAACGCGAAGCCGGAATACTCCTCCGGATCGATCCCCGACATGGAGAGCACGTTCGGATCGACCATGCCGCAGCCGAGGATCTCGAGCCAGCCCGTTCCCTTGCAGAAACGGCAGCCTTCGCCATGGCAGATGCCGCAGCTCACATCGACTTCGGCAGAGGGTTCCGTAAACGGGAAGTAATGGGCGCGGAACCGCGTCTTGCGGTCGGGTCCGAACATCTGCTTGCACAGGTAATCGAGCGTCCCCTTGAGATCGCCGAACGTGATTCCCTTGTCTATAACAAGGCCCTCGATCTGGGTGAACTGTGGCAGATGGCTCGGATCCGCCACATCGCGGCGGTACACCTTGCCCGGAGCGATAACGAAGATGGGGAGCTCCTGATCCTCCATAGCGTGCACCTGCACGGTCGATGTCTGCGTGCGCAGCAGCACGTCCGACTCCCCGCGCACGTTGGCAACTGCACCCGAGAGGTCGCGTACGTAAAACGTGTCGGCCAAGCCGCGCGATGGGTGGTCGGCCGGTGCGTTCAAGGCCTCGAAGTTGTAGTAGTCGGTTTCCACCTCGGGACCCGACACCACCGTGTAGCCGATGCCGAGGAACACCTCGGCGATTTCATCGGTGATGCGGCTGATGAGGTGACGTGTACCCATCTGCTGGGCACGGCCCGGAAGCGTCACGTCCACCGCACTCGCGTCGATCTTCGCCGCGAGCTCCGCAGCCGAGAGCTCGGCTTTGCGCGCCTCGAGGGCTCCCTCGACGGCGATGCGTACCTCGTTGGCGGTTTTGCCCACGGAAGCGCGCTCCTCTTTGGGCACGCTGCCCATCGAACGCAGATACCCGGTGAGCGTGCCCGACTTGCCGAGCACGGCGATGCGCACCTGTTCGAGCGCTGCGGAATCCGCCGCCTGCTCGATGGCGGCGAGCGCTTCGGAGCGAAGCGCCGCCAATTCGTCTGTTAGTGCCATGTTCCTGCCTTTCGTCATCACCCCGCGCTGCGGAAACCGTCCGGGCGCGAGCAATAAAAAAGAGCCCTATCCATCCTTTTGTCCAAGGACGAGATAAGACTCTCGCGGTACCACCTCGGTTGACCGCCGCGTAAACCGAAAGCGCCATCGGGCGCGCAACGGACGAGCAGTCCACTCATGTGCCCTGTGACGGGAGCGCCCGGCGAAACCTACTGGCGTCGGGAAGCCCGACCGTTCAGCCCCGCTGCTGGTAAAGTGAATCATCGTGCATGCCGTCGAGCTTTCTCAGCCGATGGAGCTCTTCTCTGGTGGCGTCATGGAACCGCGATGCTGTCTTCGTCATAGCATTTGGGTATGCTGTTGTAACGCGTTAGTATAGCCCATCCTGCGCCTCGTGTCCCAGATTTTTCAAGCGGATACCACATAAGTCGCCGCGAACCCGCGGGGCTATGCCGCAAGCAACTCGGCATGGACGCCGTCGAGCGCCTTGATGAGATCGACAACGAGATAGGCGTTTTCCGTCGCATCAGGATAGGAGTAATCGGCATCCGACATGACGGCGATGAGGTAATCGCCCGAAGGGCTTTCCACGATTCCCGCATCGTTGAGCGCCGCAGCGCTGCCGACAAAGCTGGACTCGAACCCGGCTTTCGCATAGACCGCGCAGTCCGATCCGAGAGCCTGCCGCAAAAACGACACCTCCGTCGATCCGAACAGCTTCTCGATGCTCTGGGCGCCCTCGGTATTCCCCTCGAGGTACGAATCGATGGCGATCCAGTACTTTGCGAGGTCGCATGCCCCGTAGTCGTAGTACCAGCCGGAATCGCTCGTAGCCTGAGAGACCCCCGCCTTCGCCGTCCACGCATCCCAGCTATCGCCGTCGTAGTGATCGCGGAGCATCGCGTATCCCGTATTGTCCGAGTACATGATCGTATTGGCCATGACCTCTTCGAGCGCATACTCGCTTTTGCCCTCTTCCGAAGCCATGACACCCGTACCGCCGTATACGTCTTCCTTGACGAGCACGTCCTCGACTGAAGCCCTGCCGCCCTCGATAAACTCCTGCCAGAGGAAGGTGACGAACGGCGCCTTAACGGTGCTCGCCGAGAAAAAATCGGTATCGGCGTTGTAGCTGACGCCTCGACCCGTCGTCAGGTCGAGCACCACGAAGCCCACATGGTAACCGCTATCGCCGAAAGCCGAAATCGCACCTCGCAGCGTAGCGGACTGGCTTTCTCCAAGAGGCTCCACGGTGCCTTTGAGCACGGAAAACGCAGTGATGTCACGCCCGCTCGGCACGATGGCGAGATCCGTTTGCTCCAGATTGAGATGCGGCGGGTTTTCAACCAAGGCGGTCAGGGCACCGTCCACCGCCGAGCTCAACTCCGTCGGCTCCCCGGAATGCCCGCTGTGCTGCTCCCCGGAAGCCAAAGTGCCGAAAAGCGCCATCCCGCCCACGAATACGAAGCATACAACCGCTGCGGCCGCCAAAACCCGGAAAGGAGAAAACCCGCGACGGGGCTTTTTGCCGAGCGCCTCCCTTCCCGCAAGAACCGGCGCTCCGACGCTACGCGAGTTCCAGTCCGAGGAACGATCGAACGATCGAGCGCCCCTCGTTGGCGGAGCAGCCGGCCGCTGGCGTGCTTCGCTTCCGGTTCGGGGGAGCCGCGCCTTTGCGCGACGCGCTGTCGAGCCGTTGTCGATGCGAGGCACACGTTTCGTGCGGCCAGGCGATCCCGAATCGTGCTCCACACCGCACGAACGCTCGCTCGCGTCATCGTCTTCGAATCCGCCGGGCACCGAGCGTCCCGACCCAAACGAGACGGATACCCGCTCCACGGTATGGCGAGAGCGCACGCCATTTCGATCAGACCCCGCAGCAGCGCTGCGGGAACGGGGTCCCTCGCCGTATGGATACCGTTCGCTCATATATAAGTATGATACTCATATATTGCGAACCTTCAAATAGATTTCTCGGTTATTCGGCAACAAACAGGTCTTGAGCAGCGTCGAAGCATCTCGTAGGCGCATCGCTTGCCCGTTGGACGACGCCGTGTGCGCAACGGGTTTCGAATCCGCCGAAGCCCGTGCTGCAAACCCGCTACTCGGCGAGATACTCCGCATGCGCCGCGTCGAGCGCCACGATGAGATTGGTCATGAGCTCGGTGTTCTCGGTCATCCACTCGGAATCGTAATCGGCGTTCGACATAACGGCAATCAGGTAATCGCCCGACGGCCCGGATACGATACCCGCATCGTTCATCGCCCCCAGATCGCCGTTTTCTGAATCGATTTCGAAGCCGGCCTTTGCGTATACCTCGGAATGGGATCCGAGCGCCGTGCGCAGAAACGATATTTCAGTCGTCCCGAAAAGCTCCTTGAGGCTCAGGGCATCCTCGCACCCGGTTTCGAGGTAGGCGTTGATGGCGATCCAGTACTTCGCAAGGTCGCGGGCTCCGTAGAAGGGATACCATCCCTCGACGCTGAGGGCCTGGGGGGACGCCCGCCGCCGCAGTCCACTCATCCCAGCTCGGACCTTCGTAGTGGTCTCGAAGCATTCCGTACCCCGTGTTGTCCGAATAGACGATCGTATCGGCTATCACCTCTTCGAGCTCGTATTCCTGCTTGCTTTCGGATGCCATGATACCGGTGCCGCCGAGGACGTAATCCTTGTCAAGATGCTCGTCGAGCTCCGTCTCGCCGGTGTCAACGAACTCCTGGTAGAGAAACGTCACGAACGGCGCCTTGATCGTGCTCGCAGAAAAGAACTCCTCGTCGGCGTTATAGCCGATACCTTTACCGGTATGCAGGTCAAGAACCACGAATCCCGCTTGATAGCCCAAATCAGCGAAATCTGCGATAGCCGCATCGATCGCTTCCGTCTGGGAATCCCCGAGCGCCTCGCTCGTCCCGTCGACCGCCGAGAAAAGGTTGATCTCGTACACGCCCGATGCGGCATCGACGGAAGACGCGTCGAACTCAAGCTCGGGTTCGGGAGCTTCGACAACCGGCTCGACGACGGCATCGCTCGCACTCCCGAGTTCTGCCGGCGCATCGTCACCCGCATCTTCGGGAGGAGAAGCGAAGATACCGAGAAGGGCCCACGCCCCTCCCCCTATCACAACGACGGCCAACACGAGAGCGAGCACGGCGGGAGATACGGGAAGATTCTCGTACCAGTGAGGCTTATGTCCCACGTAGATCCGCTTTGCCATGCCGCGCTCCTACCGGCTACCCGATATAAAAAGCCCGCCGCTCGGCAGGCTGGTACGGAAAACAAATTTGCCACCATACAGGTGGAAACAACCGTATTATGACAAATGTTTTCGCCTTGGGCAGATATGTATCATTAATCTACATATATTCAGGTAACTTATTGCATAAGAATGGCATGCTGTTTGCCCGGCGGTGCCGCACAGCGCTTCCTCGTTCTGCTAGGATGAAACGGCGTTCGCGCTGCCCGGCAAAACCGCTTGCCCGGCAGCTGCGCAACCGCAAGGATCACAGGCCCTATCGAGAAAGACGTATTCCATGGCAGAACAGTCCGAGGTAACGCTGCGACTTGGCGGGACCGGCGATTTCGCCGCCATTCTCGAGGTTTACGCACCCTACGTAAACGAAACCGCTATCACGTTCGAGACAAGCGTACCTTCGCTTGATGATTTCAGTGCGAGGCTCGCCGGTTTCGCTGACACCTACCCCCTCATCGTCGCGGTGCGCGACGAAACGGTAGCGGGATACGCGTACGCCCACCGCATCGGGGAGCGAGCGGCCTATGCATGGAACGCCGAGCTGTCCGTATACCTTGACTCCGCCTTTCGGGGTGCAGGGCTCGGTCGCACGCTCTGCACCGCGCTTCTGAGCCTCCTGGCAACGCAAGGGGTGCGCAACGTGTTCAGTCTCATCACCGTTCCGAACGATGCGAGCATCGGGCTGCATGAAGCCCTGGGGTTCTCACTTATGGGCATCCAAAGGCAAGCGGGATTCAAATGCGGAGCCTGGCATGATGTTGCCTGGTATCAAAAGCAGATCGGGAGCTTCGCCGGCGCTCCGCAGCCCGTCATCCCCCTTCCAGCACTCGACGCTTCTCTCGTGGAAGGCATCCTTCGAGGAGAGGTTCCGTCTCGCTTCGACAAGGCGATCGGGTAGCACCATGCAGACGGGGCGCCTGTTCGAAATCGTCTACCTGCTCATGGAGCGGCGGCGCATGACCACCGCCGAGCTTGCACGCGAACTCGAAGTATCGACCCGCACCATCAGGCGCGACGTTGACGCCCTGTCCGGTGCCGGCGTGCCGGTCTACATGACCAGGNGCGCTCTTGCATTCCGAGAAAGTCTACTAGGAGGCCCCTATGATCATCCAAGCTTTCGTCGAAGCCATGCAGAATAAGGATCACGAGGCCCTAGCCGAGTGCTTCACCGAAACGTGCCGCCTGTTCGACTACTGCCCGCAGCTTGTGGGACTCGAGAACTTCTACACCTACGGCAAGCGAGCCATCGACATGTTCTACCACAACCAGTTCGTATTGAGCGGCTTCTCGATGCTCGACCCGCGCGTCGTCGACGAGCGCACCGTCAACTTCTACGCCGATTACAACGGCGTCGTCGTCCACGCCGTTGCAACGATCGAGAACTGCAACGACGGCAGCTGCGCGCTCGATAACAGCCTGATACAGGAAATGGTCATCCGCCCCGCATAGCCCGAACGCAAGCGGGTTTCGGCGCTGCGCCTCGTTTCAGGCCACCGAAANGCGGGCGATGCGGTCCGCGATCGCCTCGCCCGCGTGTTCCAGCGCGAACCCGTCGACTGGCTCGACATGGACTTCTCGTTTTGGGGCGCTCCCCCGGAGTACAAGCACGCGTTCGACACCATCAGGCGCGCCATATGCACCCGCCACCTCCTCCGCTTTCCCTACTACGACGCCGCAGGCAACGCGTCGGTGCGCACCGTAGAGCCTGCGCGCCTCGTGTTCAAGGAGTCGTGCTGGTATGTGAGGGCGTACTGTCTCAAACGCGAGGACTGGCGCACCTTCAAACTGTTTCGCATCGACTGGGAAAACATGGAGCTGCTGCCCGACCGCTTCGCAGCGCGCCCGATACCCGAATCGCTCGGCGAATCGGGTGCGCGCCCGCGCGGCGACGATGAGCTCGTGCTCCGCTTCGCCGCATCGGCCAAAGAACGCGTCCGCGAGGAGTTCGCCCCCGAGATGATCGGCCACCTCGACAACGGCAGCCTCGAAGTCCGCCTGTCGTGCACGCTCGACGAGCGAACGAGGTTCTACCTTCTGTCGTTCGGATCGACCCTCGAGGTCTTGGAGCCGCACGATCTGAGAACTTGGCTGCGCGAACAAGCGAAGCGGGTGGCAGACATATATTGCGAACAGCACTAGGTCATGTTCGATCCTCGATACGCTGCCGGGTCAATACGCTGCCGAATCGCCGAACAGGCATCAAGATGGCAGAAAACGCATGGTATTCGTCGCCAATCGGAACCCCTTCCATGATCTAATCCCGACCGCAAGCCGTTGAGCTGGGACAACTCGAAGGAGGATGAAACGAGGAAGCCGAGTCCTTCCCATCAGCGCCGTCCTACGACGAATATCTTGCGTTTTCTGCCACGAGTACAGGGTTTTCGTGCAACTGGGACCTTGCGTTGACCCTGAACGGACTCCGGGCGAGCGGAAAGCCAGCTTCCGACGAGGCGAGACACACCCCCGTGCCGCAACCCGAACTTTGGCGAATCTCCTCCCGAAGCTTTGGCAAGAACGAAAGCCCGACCCACCGCAACTACAGATCGGCACAGATCAACAAGCGTTGCATTGTGCCTCGAAATTCTTTCGCATTAGAGGACATACCCTGTCCGCTAAGGGGCGATATGCTGGTACCATCAAACCCAACCGAAAGGAACCTCATGGATTACACCGTTGTCGAACTTGCCGAAAACCGCATCATCGGGCCGGTCATCCGCACCTCGAACGACGCACCCGACTGCTCTGAGAAAATCGGCGGCCTTTGGCAGTCGTTCATGGGCGAGGGTATGGCCGAATCGGTGCCGAACGCCTCGATTGAGCCCTATATGTGCTACGGTTTATACTACGATTACAGCATGGAAGACCAGTCGTACGCCATGATGGTCGGTTCAGCCAGCGCTCAAGGAGCCGTACCCGAGCGCATGGAAGAGCTCATCATCCCGGCAGGCACCTATGCGAAGTTCACCGTTCACGGTGACTGCGTCAACACCGTTGTCGAGGCATGGAACGAGATCTGGGCAATGGAAGAGCTGACGTCGCGTCGCGCTTGGACCGTCGATTTCGAAGCGTATCCCCCGTCAGACGACCAGAGCGATACCGACATCGACCTGTACATCGCAATCCGATAGCGCACACCCACAAATCGTCTTTACCGAAAGGAACCCCATGGCGGAAGCGAAGCTCGACTACAAGAAGGCATATCCCGATCTGTACCTTCCCAAAACAAAGCCGTCCGTTATCGACGTGCCCGCCATGGGGTTCATCATGGTAGCCGGCAAAGGCGATCCCAACGAAGAGAACGGGGAGTACCAGCGAGCGGTCGGCATCCTGTACGGCCTTGCATTCACCATCAAGATGTCCAAACTGTCCGGCAGCCAGCCCGACGGGTACTTCGACTATGTAGTGCCTCCCTTGGAGGGCCTTTGGTGGAACGAGGGCGAACCTTTCAACGGCATCACGGTCAACGATAAGAGCGCGTTTTCATGGATCTCGATGATCAGGCAACCGGAGTTCGTCACGCCCGAAGTGTTCGCCTGGGCCGTAGACGAAGCCTCCCGCAAGAAGCCCGAGCTCGACATGTCGCTTGCCCGGTTCGAAACGTGGCACGAAGGCCTGTGCGCCCAGGTGATGCACAAGGGACCCTACGACGACGAGCCCGCTACCATCATCGCGCTCGACCGCTTCATCGAGGAGCAAGGATACGCAAGCGACTTCTCCGACGACCAAGAAGCTTTTCCCATCGCGCGCAGGCACCACGAGATATACCTCGGAGACCCACGGCGCAGTAAGCCCGAGAACATGAAGACGGTCATTCGCCATCCCATCCGTACGGCCTAGCGCATCGTACAACGCTTCGCCACTTCGAATCCTCACGATGCCCACAGGTATCGGTTCGTCCTTCGCTATACTATTTCGGTAATTCCTTATGTACACAGTGCTGCAGCGCAGCATCGAACCGAAAAGGGGCAAAGGGCATGGTTCGGATGATTCCCGCCAAGACCATTCTGCAGAAGTCTCGCTACGAGCCTTCCGAATGGTTCGGAATCGACTACGTCATGAATCTGTACAGGGGCTGCACGCACGGCTGCATCTACTGCGACAGCCGCAGCAACTGCTACGGGATAAAGGACTTCACCGAAGTACAGGTAAAAGAAGGCACCGATGTGCTGCTCGCCAAATCGCTGCACGCGAAGAAGTCGAGCGGCATCATCAGCACAGGCATTATCGCCGATTGCTACAATCCTTACGAAGAGGAATTCGGCGTGACGAGACGGGCCCTCGAGATCATCGCCGACTGTCGATTCGGAGCCGACGTAAACACGAAGAGCCCGCTTGTCACCCGGGACATCGACGTACTCGAACGGGTCGCTTGGGCGCGCTCCGCAAACGTGCGGTTCACCATCACCGCCGCGGATGACGATCTGGCACGTACCATCGAGCCCCATGCGCCGTCGAGCAGCGAGCGTTTCGCCGCCATGAAAGAGATCAGCGACAGCGGCCTGTTTACCGGCGTCATGCTCACTCCCCTCGTCCCCTTCGTAACCGATACCGCAGAGAACATCGAATCCCTCGTCGAGCTTGCCCACGACAACGGCGCGCGGTTCATCTACACGCTGGGGGGAATATCCATTCGCGACGGGCAGAAGGAATACTTCATGAGCAAGCTCAAAGCCATGTCTCCCAAACTTGCAAAACGGTTCCGAGACACGTACGGCTCATCGTATTTCTGCTACAGCCTCGAACTGAACAACATCCTTGCGCTGCTGCGGGAACGATGCGATAAGGCGGGTATTCTCTATCGCATGGACGACATCATCCATGCGAGCCAGAACCACACCGAGCAGGAGCAGACGAGCTTGTTTTAGCCGATACGCTTGAAGCGGCGCAGGGATACGGTGGGCAGGCGCTATTCGATTTCAAAATCCTCCGAAGAGAAGTTACGGTAGTAACGGCCTCGCTCGGCCGTGAAGCGCAGGACGCAGTAATCGGGATCGGTAACGCCGAGCGGATAATATGCCGTATCGCCGCCTTCCCAGATCATCTCCTTGTATTCCGCATCTTCGAGAACCTCCATCGTCCCCTGGAGCATGACACCGCGAAAGAACCGCCGGTCGACGAAATAGATGCACGCCTTCGAATCGCGGCGAAAATCGGCCACCCTTCTCGACGACGTGTTCGTCGTAAAGTAGAACGTGCGGATGCCCTCGCGCTTACGCGGCGGCAGCATGGCCTTCACGCCGGGAAAGCCGTCCTCGCCGACCGAGCCGATGAACGTCGTGTTCTGATGATCGACAAGGTTACCGATAGTCTGCGCTGCATCCTTCATGAGCGAGCCTTCTTCTTTTTCGGTTTCGGTGCGGGCAACTCGGCGCACGTTGCTCGCACCAGCTCTGCGAGAAACTTGCGATCCTCGAGATCTTCGATGAGGAACGCCTCCTTGGCACCCTCGTAGGGCAAGCCCCGCGGGCAGCCAGGCATGAGCTTCTCTCCACCTTCGGTTATCTTGACGAGGAACCGATTATCGCAAATGAGGCCGAAATACTTCCCCTCGCAGTACACCCCGTATTCGCCGAACATCTTGCGAACGTGGATGAAACCCGCTTCGGCGAGCTGATCGCACACGTACTCGGCGAACTCTTGACTTGAAGCCATGCAACCTCCTGAAACTGCCAGCCGCCTCCGCACGCAGCCGATCATCGTCCGGGACATAATACTAAACGAACATTTGTTTGTCAAATTGGGTTAGATACGGCAGAGATTACCGAACCCCGACCGTCAAAGGCTGCTCGCCCAACGTTGGCGAACCGGAAACAAAGCCTGCTCGCAGGCATGGTATGATGCGCTGGTTCACGCGATGCGCACGCCGAACGACGGGCGCTCTACGAGATAAGGATTTATACGCATGGGTATCTACGTGATCACCGGAGCCACCAGCGGAATCGGTGCCAAAACCGCCTCGATCCTGAAAGAGCAGGGGCACGAAGTCGTCAACATCGACCTCAAAGGAGGCGACATCAACGCGAACCTCGCTTCGAAAGAGGGCCGCGCGGCAGCCATCGACGAGTTGCACAAGCGCTATCCCGACGGTATCGACGCGATGATCTGTAACGCCGGCGTTTCCGCAGCCAACGGCAGCATACCGCTCATCATCTCGCTCAACTACTTCGGCGCTACCGAGATGGCCATCGGCGTGCGCGATCTGCTTGAGAAGAGGGGCGGCAACTGCGTCGTCATATCGTCGAACACCATCGCGCAGGGCGCTGCCCGCATGGACGTGGTCGGCATGCTCAACAACCAGGCCGACGAAGACCGCATCCTCGACTTGGTCAAGGATTACGACCCCGCAACCGCCCATGCGTTCTACGCGGCGACGAAATACGCCCTCGCCCGGTGGGCGCGTCGCATGAGCGCCGACTGGGGTGCGCGCGGCGTACGCGTGAACGCCGTTGCCCCCGGTAACGTACGTACCGCCATGACCGATCAGCTGACCGACGAGATGCTCGTCGCCGTGCGGGCGCTGCCGGTGCCGACCAACTACGGCGGCGACCCGCTCATGGATCCGACCGAGATCGCCAACGCCATCGCATTTCTGTCTTCGCCCGAAGCGCGCGGCATCAACGGCGTCGTGCTGTTCGTCGATGGCGGCACCGATGCGCTCTTGCATTCCGAGAAAGTCTACTAGGAGGCCCCTATGATCATCCAAGCTTTCGTCGAAGCCATGCAGAATAAGGATCACGAGGCCCTAGCCGAGTGCTTCACCGAAACGTGCCGCCTGTTCGACTACTGCCCGCAGCTTGTGGGACTCGAGAACTTCTACACCTACGGCAAGCGAGCCATCGACATGTTCTACCACAACCAGTTCGTATTGAGCGGCTTCTCGATGCTCGACCCGCGCGTCGTCGACGAGCGCACCGTCAACTTCTACGCCGATTACAACGGCGTCGTCGTCCACGCCGTTGCAACGATCGAGAACTGCAACGACGGCAGCTGCGCGCTCGATAACAGCCTGATACAGGAAATGGTCATCCGCCCCGCATAGCCCGAACGCAAGCGGGTTTCGGCGCTGCGCCTCGTTTCAGGCCACCGAAACCCGCTCAAGCGTACAAAAACCGCCGACGTGAAGCCCGCAAGCCCATCGGCGATCGAACAGGTTTCTTGTTTCCCACGAATCGCCTGATCAGATTGGCGTCCGTTCCGCATGCACGTTCGGCTCCGCAAGCATTCGCCGGAACAACGCCTCAGCGCCCGTCCAAACGCTTCACATCGACGTTTTTTGTACGCGGAACCCCGCTTTGCCGTCAGGCAATGGTCGAACTCTGGACATCGGGCTATGATTCTGGCGTCGGACCATGCGGCGGGCGTGTGCATCCCGCACGGATCGTCTTGTCATCCGAAGAGGACGCATCCTGTCCGCTTTACTCTGGTATGCTGCACCCATGAAAACGATCAGGGCGAAATCCATCCTCCAGAAAGTCCGCTACGACAATGCGCAGTGGTTCGGCATCGACTACAACATGAACCTGTACAGGGGGTGCTCGCACGGCTGCATCTACTGCGACAGCCGCAGCGATTGCTACCGCATCGAGAACTTCGACGAGGTGCGCGTGAAGTTCGATGCGCTCGCCATCCTGAACCGCGAGCTGCGCTCTCGCCGAAGCAAAGGCGTTGTGGGCATCGGGGCGATGTCGGACACGTACAATCCGTTCGAGCGCGAGCTCGGAGTAACCCGCGGGGCCCTCGAGCTTGTCGAGCAGTACGGGTTCGGCGTCTCGATCGACACGAAGAGCACGCTCGTCACTCGCGACATAGACATCCTCCAACGCATAGCCCAACAGCACTCGGCTATCGTCAAGCTCACGATCACCACGACCGACGACAACCTCGCCCGCATCATCGAACCCTGCGCACCCCTCCCGACGAAGCGGCTCGCGGCCCTGCGCGAGCTTGCCGATGCAGATCTGTTCTGCGGAATCCTGTTCACTCCCCTTCTACCCTACGTCACCGACAACGACGAGACGATCGAAGCGATGGTTGCGGCGGCAAAGGGAGCGGGCGCGCGGTTCATCTACACGATGGGCGGCGTAACCATGCGCGCGGGACAAAAGGAGCACTTCCTCGATCGGCTCGGCGACGTTTCGCCCGAACTCCCCGATCGCTATCGAATCGAATTCGGCGACCGCTATATGTGCAACTCGCCCCGCAAACGCGAGGCGCTCGGCTTGCTCCGAAAGCGGTGTAAAGAAGCGGGTATCCTCTACCGCATGCCCGACATCATCGACGCCTACAAAAAGAAGGAGCCGAGTCAGCTGGGGCTGTTCTAGAAAGCGCAGGGTCAGTGGCCCCTGCGCTTCTCCTTGCGCTTCTGCTGCTTGAGGTCGAACCGGCGTTGCTCATCGGCGCGACGGGCGTCTTTTTCCTGCGCTTTGCACTCGCCTTTATGCGCCTCGTACCCCTCGCGGATCGCCTGCTGGGCCTTCGTTCCCACGCCGTGCGCCTCGATCGCGCGACGCACGATCCTCTGCATGCGCTTCGGGTTGATGCGGTCGGCGCGCATGCCGGTTTCGCCGTCTGCGTTTTTTGCGCCCATACGGATGCCGAGCTTGTCCCATCGCCCGCACACGAATGCAAGCACGAGCTCGTCGGTCGGCTCGTGGGGTCCGAACACGATGCGCCGCGCACCGTAGAGCCCGGCTTCTTCGTGCTCGCATAGGGCAACCCAGAATTGGCCGTCGTGAAGTATCGTCAATGTCGATGATGAATTGACCTGCATGATTCCTCCTATTGCATTGTCGCTCGCGCGAAGAAGGGACAACCAAGGAGGCAGGTTACTGACGGAATTGTGCAATCGGAGAACGTGCATGCGAGCCCCGCACGAGGCTCGCTGCAGCCGAAAAGAGCAATCCCGCATCCGGACTACCGGCCGGATCGTGTTTTTATCTTCGCGTAAGCCAGTATAGCGCACCTGGCTCCATCTCGCGAACCACGCAGCGCCGCCAAGCGGCTCCCGAAAGTAAGGTGGCTGCAAGGTTTCCTCAAGATAACCGCAAGGAAGCACGCGTATCGTGGACGGCGGTATCGAATCGACGGGAGCATACATGGGTAAAGCGAAAATCGTCATCGGGCTCGGAGCGGTAATCGCTGCGGTGGTAGGAGCTACCGCACTCGGAGCGTGGGCTCTGTACGGGGAGAGCGGCCATTCCTATGTCGTAATCGACAGCGGCAGGGTGCGGCCCATCGAACCGCGCGCAGGCATGGCGTACGAATACAACCTCGACGCCTACGACGATGCGGGAAACCGGTCGCTCGCCACCTTCCAAACAAGCCGCGAGCTGCGCGCGGGCGCTTATCTCGAACTCGAGACAAAGCCGATTCGAGGTGTTGTCGCCTGGGAGGAAGTGGCGTACGAGGACGTGCCGGAGCAAGCGCGGGAGGCGCTTAGCTCGCACGCATCTTCATGAAATCGGCGATGGCGAAGGAGGCTTCGGCCCACTGTTCTTCGGGTGAAATCGATGCCTCGCCATCGCCCGCCTGTTCGCCGTAATTGCCGAATTGGGCGTGGTTGCCGCCCTCGATCACGACCTCTTCAACGCTCGAGGGCAGCTTCGCACGACCCTCGTCGTATGCGTCGCGGTTGAGCACTTCGTCCTCGCTGCCGTACAGGGAGATAGCCCGCAAATCGGACGAGGAGAGGTCGGCCGTCGGATACGATGCGAGCAGTACCACGCCCTCGACCTCGCCTGCATGGTCGGCCGCCCACGAGCTTGCAACAACGCCCCCGAGCGAATGGCCGCCCACGTACCACGACCCCACGTTCGGATACGCCTCGATCGCCTTCGCCGCCGCGTCGGAACCGAAAAAGGCGATGTTGAAGGGCACTTCGACGACCACGCAGAACACCCCTTGCTCGGCCAAGCCGCTCATAAGCGGCGCATAGGCATCGTAGGCAACCTTGGCTCCCGGATAGAGGATAAGACCGACCTGCGAATCGGGATCGCCGAAAGCAAGGAGGCCGTCCGTTTGCTCGACGGGAACGCTTTCGGTTGATTCAAGGTAGGCGCCGTTGTCCGAAGCGGCGTGGTAGTAATCGTTTACGTAAACCGCAAACCCGCCCACGGCTAGAACCACGATCGCCGCAAGAACAAGGGCGATCCACCTGCCAGCATGCCGACGCTTTCGTTTACCCGCATCCGACTCGACTCCCACCGCGCAACCACCGCCCATCTCTCGATCCGAGCCTCGCCCGAACGAAACCATAATCCGAAAAAGGCCAGTATACGTCTGCCGCGGATTACCGCAGCGGACAGACTGGCATCGTTTCGAATCTGAAACCGCAAAACCTAACGCCGCGCGCCCTCGAACTCGACGGCTACGGTAAGCACGTCGCCGTCGAGCGTCGCAGTCGCAGCTGCGCCGATCGCCCTGCAAAGCTGAGCAACGATGGCGAGGCCCAAGCCCCCGCTGCCTTCGCTCCGCGATTCGCTGCCTTGATAAAACCGGTCGAACAATCGCGCCGCATCAAGCTCTCCGGGGTCCTCCACGCGATTCGAGAACGAGATGCCCGGACCACGCTGCACGATCGACGGCGCATCGGCGCCGTAGCGCAGCGCGTTCACCGCGAGGTTGCGGAATATGCGCGCGAGGGCCTCGGCATCGGCCAATACGACGAGCTGCTCGTCTTCGAGGTCGATCCGCGGCGCCCATCCCTTCTCCTGGAATTGGGGATACAGCGCCGCGAGCGTTTCGGCCAAAGCCGCGTTCGCGTCCACGGGTTCGCGTTCGATGCGATAATCGGGATCCTGCACTTGCGCATAGGCGAAAAGCTGATCGAGGAGCTTCGAAGCATCGTCGATACGCCGCTCGATCGCCTCGAGATAGCGCCTTCTCGCCGTGACGTCGCCCTCGTCCTCGAGCAGCTGCGCATACCCTTTTGCACCGGCAAGGGGCGTTCTGATATCGTGCGAAAGATAGGTGAGGCCCTGGCGCATCTCGGATGCATGCTCTTCGGCGGCAATCCGTTCGCCCTGATGCCGATCGAGCTGCCGGTTGATCGCCTGGCCCAAGCTCGAAAACCCGCGCGAATGCACCGAAATGGTAACGCGCGCATTGCTTGCCGAATCGCGGCGGTTGAGGAACTGCGCGAGCTTGCGCAGTTCCCGCTCCGAACGGACGACCTGGACAGCAAGCACGGCAACCGCTACAGCCAGAACGATGATAACGGCAACCAGGGCGTTCATGGCCTAGACGTCCTTTTTCTTGAGGATAAGCAGGCTCAACGCGGCATAGCCGACCAGGAACACGAGGCTGACAGCCGCGATGTGCGCGACGCTCAAGCCACCGTCGAGACCGACCCCGAGCGAGCGCATGCACGCGTACAGGGTGAAATCGCCCAGATGCTCGATGTCCGGGAAGAGCGGCAGCAGCGCCTGAACGATCGAGACGACAAGACCGCTGCCGACCACGATGCCGATGGCGATGGCAGCAGCCATCTTGCGCGTCAGCCACACGAACAGCGCTGTGAGCATGCCCATGCCCGAAAGAACGAGCACCACAAGCGCAAACCACAGCGCCATATCGCCCGTCGACGCAGCGACCGTCTCAATCCCGAAGATCGCAGCTCCCGCAAGCGTCGCCGCCGCGGTTACGAGCGTGAACACGATGGCGAACAGCACGATCTCAACAGCACGGGTAAGAAGGTACACCGTGCGGCTCGGAGAAGCCGTAAACACGTTCTTGCTGAAACCGTTCTCGAATTCGGCTGCGAAGAAGATGGCGATGAATACCACGAACAGGCATGCCAATCCTCCCCCGTTCATAAAGATGTTGCCGATGAGAGCCATGGGCGTGAGGCCCGAAAGCATGTACTGCGCCTGGTCGATGCTCTGGCTAACCTCGCTCATGTCGATCTGTTCGCCGCCGGGGGTCGAGATGCCGAACTGGAAGCCCGAGCTCGCCGCTGCACCGCTCGCGTTCTGCATCGTCTGCATGAACTCGGGAGAGAGCATGTAGCTGATCGATCCCATGGCGATCAAGCCGAGAACCACTAAACTGCCGAGCAGGATCCAAAACGACTTGCTGCGGATGGCGCGGTAGAAATCCATTCTCAAGATATTAACCATGGTACTCAGCTCCCATCAAACCCACGAAGAACTCCTCGAGATCGCGCCGATGGGCGTAGAGCCCCTGGATGGCGATACCGGCGTCGTTGAGAACCCCGCCGATTGCGGCGGCATCGGTAACGCCGAAGATCCTGATCGAGTTGTCGGGCATAACCTGGAACCGGGCCTGGGGGAACCGCTCCTGCAGTACGGCGAGCGATCGGGCGGGGTCAACGGTCGAAACCTGGAGGCAATCGCTGCACTCTTTCTCGACCTCCTCGGCGGAAAGCTCGCGAACCATATGGCCGTTGCGTATCACGCCGTAGCGCGTTGCCATGCGGCCGAGCTGTTCGAGAATGTGCGAGCTTATTACGACCGTAATGCCGCGCTCTGCGTTCAAGCGCATGATGAGCTCACGGATCTCACGCGCCCCCTCGGGATCGAGCCCGTTCAAAGGCTCGTCGAGCAGCAGCAGATCGGGATCGCCCAAAAGCGCGAGTCCGAGGCCGAGGCGCTGTTTCATACCCATGGAGAACTGCTTGGCCTTCTTGTTTCCAACATGCCCGAGGCCCACAAAGGCAAGCAGATCGTTTACCTTGCGTTTCGGATCGACGAGGCCGAGGGCGAGCGCCTTCATCATCATGTTGTCGTAAGCGCTCATGTTGCCGTAGAGCCCGGGGGCCTCGACGAGCACGCCCATGCGACGAACAGCCTCGCCGCCGCTCGTCTCGCCGAACAGCTTGATCTCGCCTCCCGTCGGCTTCGCCAATCCTGCCAGCATCTTCATGACCGTCGATTTGCCAGCGCCGTTGAGGCCGACGAATCCGTAAATGTCGCCCTTGGCCACGTGCATGTCGAAATGATCGACGGCTCGCTTGCCGCCGTACGTTTTCTCAAGTCCGTAGGTCTCGATTACGTTCACAGTCCGCTCCTTTCTTTTCCGCTTTCGTTTCGGTATGCATCCACGATACGAAAGGGAGTTTCAGCAATCGCCTCGAAACCGTTAAGAAAGCTTAAAGAAGGCACAGGGGGTCCGAGGCGTTCGGATGATGCCGCCGCGGCCGAACCGAAACCGCCCATCCGAGAAGCGCGACGCGCTTTGGTCGCACAACGCGCTCGCACGATCATCCTAATCCGCAAGCTTGAACCCGATGCCCCATACCGTCTCGATATAGGAATCGGTACCCGTAGGCTTGAGTTTGCCGCGAATATTGCTGACATGCACGTTGATGGCCTTTTCCTCGATGAAGCACTCCTCGTTCCATGCCACCTCGAAAAGCTCCTGCTTGGTAAACACTTTCTTCGGCCGACGCACGAGCGCCTCGACGATGTTGTACTCGATGCGGGTTAGCTTCACCGGATTGCCGGCAACCCTGAACGTGCGGGACTCTCGATCGAGCTCCCATTCCTTGTACACCATANTCGGCGCCGCCGCACTACCGCGAGCCCGCGCCGCGTGGCGCAACTGCACCGAAACGCGGGCGAGCAGTTCGTCGAGGTCGAACGGCTTGACAAGGTAATCGTCCGCCCCGCAGCGCAGCAGCTCGGCTTTGCCCGCAGGCTCGCTTTGCGCGGACACGACGATTACAGGTACATCGCCGCGGGCACGGATGAGGGAGACGAGCTCTTCCCCGCGGATGCCGGGGAGCATAAGGTCGGTGATCACGAGGTCGAAGGAAGAATCGCTTTGCGCCGAGACTTCGAGCAACAGGCGCGCTTCGCTTCCCGAATAAGCCTGCGTACACGAAAAGCCGTTGCGGGAGAGATGGGTGGCGATAACCTCGTTGATATCGGCGTCGTCTTCGATGATGAGTATGCGAGCGGTCATGGTTGCCTATCGGTGGGATTCGTTTTCAAGTGCCATTTTCGCACAAGATTACATTTCTCGAAAACATATCTTGACATTAGAACATATGTTCGTATTATAAGAGTAGCACGTACGGTATGCCGCTGGCTTGCACATCAAGAGGCGGCACCGCTCGCTCGCTACGTCCTCGCTCGCACATTCCCCGCCGCCTGCCAACTTCATCGTTTTTGTGGACCTTCAAGAAAGGAAGGCGAAGCCATGCTGAAAACCGAGGATAGGCACGCAAAGCGTACCGAGGGAAACCCGAGAGGGTCGGCGGCTCTATCGAGCGGGACAAGCAGCTCGGGCGGTGCAGACAGCTTGGGCGGTGCGGGCGACGAAACCGCAGCGGGCGACGCGGTCAGCGCAGGAGCCGCAACCGCCCCGCGCGAAGCGCCCCGACTGAGCGAGATGCACCTGTTCGAAGGCCGCGAGATCAGATCGGTCTGGTCGGAAGACGAAGAGGATTGGTATTTTTCGATCATCGATGTGGTAGAGGTCCTTACCGATAGCCCGAAGCCGCAAACCTATTGGCGCGTTCTGAAAAAGCGACTCAAGGACGAGGGAAATCAAAGCGTTACAAATTGTAACGCTTTGAAAATGCGTGCGACGGACGGAAAAATGAGACTTACCGACGTCGGCAACACCGAGCAGGTTCTTCGACTCGTGCAGATAATCCCCTCGCGCAAAGCAGAGCCTTTCAAGCTCTGGCTCGCACGGATCGGAAAGGAGCGCATCGATGAAGTATTCGATCCCGAGCAGGTAATAGAGCGCGCCATTCTCCATTACCGCCGCAAGGGCTGTACCGAAGAATGGATCGGCCAGCGCCTCTCGTCCATTCGCACGCGAAAGAGCCTCCCCTTCGAATGGACCGAGCGGGGCGTCACATCGAATTCGGAGTACGCCATCCTCACCAACGACATATACCGCGCCTGGTCGGACATGACGACGCGCGAGTGCAAAGCATATAAGGGGCTCGGGAAGGAAAGCCTTCGCGACAACATGGGCGATATGGAACTCGCGCTGTGCACGCTCGCCGAAGCAACCGTCACCGAAATCGAGCGTGCCGTCGACCCCGGCACCTTCGACGAGCACCGCGATGCGGCGGCATCCGGCAGCGAAGTTGCGGGCATTGCCCGAAAAGCAGCCGAGAAGAAGATCGGGCATTCGGTCATCACCCGCAAAGCGGCACCCGATTTCGGACGGCTGATGAGCGAGGTGATCGAAACGCAGGCGATCGAGGAATCGGCGGCGCGCACAGGGCGCCGCTAGCCGAACGGCGCGGCGTTCGGGCGGCGTCGCCGCCCCGCAACCGGCCTACGCCGCGCATCTAACCGATGTAGGCCGTCCTCAGCTGCGCGATCTCCGCGCCGTGGCCTTCGAGATCGTTGGGGGTCTCAAGGTAGAACGGCAGGTCGCGCAGCAGCGGATGGTTCATCACCGCCGCAAGCGCCTCGAAGCCGATCTCGCCGTTCCCTATCGTGGCATGGCGGTCTTTATGCGCTCCACAAGGGTTGAGCGAATCGTTGAGGTGAATCGCTTTAAGGCGGTCGATCCCGACGATGCGGTCGAACTCGGCGAGCACGCCGTCAAGACCGCCCGCGACGTCGTAGCCGGCGTCCCAAACGTGACAGGTATCGAGACACACGCCCAGCCGATCGCCGAGCTGCACACGGTCGATGATGGCGGCAAGCTCCTCGAAACGGCCTCCCACCTCGGTGCCCTTGCCCGACATGGTTTCGAGCAGCACCGTCGTGGTCCGACTGTCGTTGAGCACATCGTTCAGCACATCGGCTGTCTTCGCAATGCCGACCTCCATGCCCTGCTTGACGTGGCTTCCCGGATGGAAGTTGTACATCTGGTGCGGTGTGTTCTCCATGCGGGCCAGATCGTCCTTGAACGTCATGAGCGCGAACTCCCTCACGCGATCCTCGGCTGCCGCCGGGTTGAGCGTATAGGGGGCGTGCGCAAGGATCGTCTTTATCCCCTGCTCTTCAGCGAAGGCGTAGAACGCCCGCACATCATCGGGATCGATGGCCTTCGCCTTGCCCCCGCGCGGATTGCGCGTGAAGAACTGGAACGTATTCGCATCGATCGACACGGCGTCTTTCGCCATGGCGAGGTAGCCTTTGGAACTCGACAGGTGGCATCCGATCGTCAGCATGTTCGTAACTCGCTTTCTTTTGCGGCCGGCAACCACTATACCAGCACGGCGAGCACCACCAATACCACGATAACCGCCAGCGCTCCTCCGTCGATCATTCCGAACGGGTATTCCTTGCTGCCTGACGAGCGGTCGCGCAGGTAGAACCCGCGCACCTCGGCTGCCATCGCCGCCTGCTCGGTTCGGCCCACCGAGGTGATGAGCAAAGGGGCGCACAGGGGCAGCACGAGCCTGAGCTTGCGGATGGGGTTCTTCGTATCGAAGTCGACGCCGCGCGCCGTCTGCGATTCGATGATGGACGACATCTCGTCAGTGAACACCGGAATGAACTTGAGCGCCGTCGTAACGGTGAATGCGTACTTGTACGGCAGGTGCAGCACCTTCACGAGCGCGTTCGAAAGGTCGCTCATCTGGGTGAGCGCCAGCATGAGCGCAAGCGGCATCGTCGCATCGATCAGGCGCAGCACCACAAGCGTCGCGATGCGCAGGCCTTCGTCGGTCACGAACAAGAACACCGGCGTGCCCGCGCGGATGAACAGCACCTGTAAGACGAAGAGGAAGATGCAAATCTTCACCAGGCCGAACAGCAGCGAGAACGTCTTTTTGCGAATGCCGCCAACAAGCCCGATGCACACGTTGAACGCAAGTAAGACAAGCAGGTACACGAAACTGTCGCTCAGAAACGCCGCGATGCAAACGGCGAGCGCAAGCGCGATCTTCGCGATGGGATTCAGTCGGTGCAGCACCGTCGAACCTGCGGAGTAATCAAGCAATCCGGCCATTACGAAACCCTTCTTCCCTTGAATCCAGCTGCCTTGAGCACCTGGAGCATTTCGTACGATGAGGCGACATGGGCGAATGCCCTGCCGTTTTCGGGCTCCTCGGAAAGCCGAAGCGACAGTTCGATCATCTGGGGCGGAACAAGCGACGACTCCCGCATGACCGAAGCATCCCGAAACACCGTCTCAGGCGCACCGTCGGCTACGAGGCGGCCTGCCGCCATGGCGAGCACGCGGCCTGCGAAGTCGAACACGAGCTCCATGTCGTGCGACACCATAACAACGGTCGTGCCCGCATGGTTGAGCTTCTTGATGCGGTTCATGATGTGCATGCATTCGCGGTAGTCGAGGCCGGTCGTGGGCTCGTCGAGGATCAGCACCTCGGGTTCGCACACCACGACCGAAGCGAGGGCGAGCAGTTGGCGCTCGCCCCGCGAAAGCATGAACGGCGCCGCCTGCCCGTCGAATCCGAAATCTTCAATGGCCTCCTCGACACGTGCAGCAACTTCGCCCTCGGAAAGATCGCGCAGGCGCAAGCCGAACGCGAGCTCTTCGTATACCGTATTCTGGCAGATCTGCCTATCGGGATCTTGAAACAGCATACCCACCGTGCGCGCGACGGCGCTCGTCTTAAGCTCGGTCGTCGGCGCACCGCAGACGAGCACCGATCCTTCCGTTGGCTTCAAAAGGCCGTTCATGAGCTTGGACGTGGTGGTTTTTCCCGCACCGTTGCTTCCGATAAGGGCGACGAACTCGCCTTCTCGAATCGAGAACGAAAGGCCCGAAACCACCGAATTGCCATCGGCCTGCGCTTCGTATGCGTAGCTCACCTGGTTGAATTCGAGTACTGTTTTCATGCGACAATCCCCTCGATCATACCTTTCGCTTCGTCGACGTCGACTGCGAACCGATCGATACCGTAACCCTCTTCGTGCAACAGCAGCGAAAGCGTGGTGACCCGCGGCACGTTCACGCCGATCGCCAGCAGCTCGGCGGCGTTACGCAGAACCGCACGCGTTTCGTCGCAGTAGCGCAGCATTCCGCCGGCAAGCACCGCAAGGCGTTTCGTGAACTCGGCAAGCAGCCCGATTTTCTGCTCGACCACGACGACGGTGATCCCATGATGCTCGTTCAGCTCGCGCAGGAGTTCGAATATCTGCCGCGAACTGGCAGGATCGAGCGCCCCAGTCGGCTCGTCGAGCAGGAGAACCCGCGGCTTGAGCGCGAGCACCGCCGCAACGGCCACCTTCTGCTTCTGGCCGCCCGAAAGCGACGAGATGGCGCGGTTGCGCAGGTCGGATATACCCACATTCGCGAGCGCCTCGGCGAGCCGCGGCTCGATCTCGGTCTTGGAAACGCCGAAATTCTCGAGTCCGAACAGAATCTCGTCCTCGACCACCGACGCCACCATCTGCGCGTCGATATCCTGAAACACCGTCGCGGCGATGCGCGAGAGATCGGTCAGGCTCGTCTCGAACGTATCGTTGCCCCCAAGCGACACCGACCCGAAGAAATCGCCCTTGCAGTAGTGGGGAATGATCCCGTTCATGCTGTACACAAGCGTCGATTTGCCCGCACCCGACGGGCCGATGATACCGAGGAAATCGCCTTCGTGCACGGCAAGGTCGATCGATTCGAGAGCGGGCTTGCTCGCACCCTCGTAGGTGAAACTCGCCTTTTCGATGGCGATGATGGGCTGGTGCTCCGCAGCCATGTCGTTCATCCTTCCAGTCTGCCGTTTCCCGATGCGCCTAGGCGATCGCCTTCACGGGTGCTTCCTTCTTGAGCACCTTCGCGAGCGGTACGTAGAGCGCTTGGACGATCACGCAGTTGATGAGCGCGGTGCACAGCACGATGGGCACGTAGGCGACCAAGCTCGAGGCATCGGCACCGAGGAACAGAAACAGGCAGATGGTGAATGCGCCGCCCGAAACGACGGTTGCAACGAACGTGCTCACGATGGTCTGCAGGTTCGCCCGCCCGATCTTCATCGGGATGCGAATAAGCGCCGCCATGGCGACCGCCCCGAGAAATTCGGAGATGAAGTTGATGTAGGGCGTCCCCGGCAGCAGCTGGCACACCGCGCCCGCAATGAGGCCGATGATGGCCGCCTGCCCCAAATTGGGGCGAACGAGCAGAATCGCCAAGCAGTACATGGCGATGATGAAGTTCGGTTTCATGCCGAAGAAATTGACAAAGCTGCCGACCGTCATCTTGAGCACGGCGCCCGCAGCAAGTAGCACCGCCACGAGGATGAGCGCCGAAATGTCGAAGCCCTTCTTCTGCTCGGCATCGAGGCTCCGCTTGCGGGCGGTTGCCGCCTTGCCCGATGCTGCTTCCGTTGCGATTTCGCGCTTGATCTGATCTGCCATGTTCCTCAGTCCTTTCCTGCGGGTCGCCCCGCGTCCTTTGCCCGTCGCCGGGCGTTTCATTCGGCCGGCACGAACTCGGATGAGGATTTCGGCAGATCAAAAAAGATGCACGCTCCGGCAGAACCCCATACGGGTTTCGCCGGCATTCGCGTGGCCGCAGCAACAAAAAAGACCTGTCCTTCGAGAAAAGGACAGGTCTTGTACCTGCGGTGCCACCTTTTTTGACTCTAAATCGAGCCCTCTCACGAAAATGCCAACACATTTTCTGCCCTTAACGCAGGCTCACGGTCCAGATACTCGGGTTGCGAACAACCCTTTCCCCTTTCCCTCGGCGAACCATTTACCATCCAGCTTCCTACGGGATTCCCAGCAACGCCCGCTCTCTGTGAGTGCTCATGATGGCTTGACTCTCGCCTCATCGGTTTGAGGTATTCAGTTGTGAGGGTACTATAGCACATACCCCCGCGATGCTGTCAACGGTTTTTTCACAGCGCGACACATCGCAGCGCATATGCCTTTTGCGTGCGCCCAACATTGTCGGTCGTAAAACACGGTTTTTCCAACGATTCCGTGTCTTTTGGCCGACAACGGGCGCACCGTTTCGCAGAAGAATGCGGCGCGATGTGCTATACCATACAACAAGGCCGTCTGACCAGGCCGTACGTCGTAGACCGGCGGCAAGCTACTTCAGCTTGAGCCCGTCGCAGATCATGGTGTCGAGGTTTTCATTGAGCTTGCTCATGACCTTCGATACGTTTGCGACTTCCTTCTCGCCGATGTTTTGGAACAGCAGCTCAAGAAACTTGTCTTCCGCTTCATGGTGCTTTTTGCAGAACTCATGGCCCTTCTTTGTGGCCGTCACGCGGATCTTGCGCGCGTCGCTCGAGTCGGACAGAAGCTTCACGTAGCCCTTCTCCTGAAGCTTCAAAGCCATCTGCTTGATGTTCTGGTGCGAGCTCCCCTCGCATTCGGCGAGCTGGCCGAGCGTCGGAGGCTCTTCGAACGTCCCGATCGACGCGATAAGGGTGCACTGGCGGCCGGTCAACTCACGAAACGTCATACGATCGATGGTTCCGAGCTTGTTGCCGAAACCGACAAGCATCCTCAGCATAAGGTAATCGGGGCTGTACTCAGATACGTGGTCGCTATCCTTCATGATACTCCTTTGAGGTCTCTAATGGTAAGTCATTACGTCACTGATTGGTATCATAATACATGTAGCGACCTGCGACAAGAACTTTTTCTCAGTTCATAACGTATATATAATCTTTTACCTTACATACGTCGAGAATTGTACGGGTGAAAACTCAGGTTTTGAGCACGCGCACAAGAAAAAGGCATCTGACCTCACCAAAGAACGGGAGATGCTCGTACGGCGCATCCCCATGCGAGACGAGCGTGCCGAAGGCGACCCGGAAGCGTGACCGCCCGGGCGTTTTCGGCTCCGCTCCCGCAACGAACGGTGGAACCAAGCGGTTAGCGCCGATCCCCTCGCGCAAGCATTTCCGCAGCATGGGCAAGCGAGGTTTCCGAAGCGTCGCCCGACAGCATGCGGGCCACTTCGGCAACGCGGGCCTCGCCCTCAAGCGAGACGAGCACGGTTTCGGGAACGGATAGCCCGCCCGAAGAGCCATCGGATGCACCCTGCCCGCCGGTATCTCGATCCCCGGATTGCCCTTCGACTCGGGGGATGGGGGCTCCCGCATCGCCCTGCTNGGCATGGGAAAGCGAGGTTTCCGAAGCGCCGCCCGACAGCATGCGGGCCACTTCGGCAACGCGGGCCTCGCCCTCAAGCGAGACGAGCACGGTTTCGGGAACGGATAGCCCGCCCGAAGAGCCATCGGATGCCCCCTGCCCGCCGGTATCTCGATCCCCGGATTGCCCTTCGACTCGGGGGATGGGGGCTCCCGCATCGCCCTGCTTTGCAACCAGATAATGCGCATCCCCCATTACGGCAACCTGCGGCAAATGCGTAACGACGATAACCTGGTGGGTTTTCGCAAGATCGGCGAGCACCGCAGCGAGCGCCACGGCCGTGGCGCCGCCCACCCCGGCGTCCACTTCGTCGAACACGAGCGTTTCGACTTCGTCGGTTTCGCCGAGCACGACCTTGATCGCAAGCATGACGCGGCTCACTTCGCCCCCCGATGCAATCCGCGCGAGCGGACGCGCGGCAAGACCCTCGGCCGGCCTGAAGAGAAATTCGAAACGAGAGGGGCCCGTCTTGGTCCATTGCCCGCGCGCTTGGCGCTCGAGGGAGCACTCGATCGATGCTCCGCCCATTTCCAAGCGAGCCATCTGCCGCGATACCGCCTGGGCGAATCGGGGTGCAGCCTCTCGACGAGCCTCGTCGAGCGCATTCGCAGCTTCGGCGAGCTCGCTTTCGGCTTTCTCTGCCTCGGCGCGCGCACGGCGCACCCGCTCTGCGGAATCGTCGACGAGCGATACGAGATCCGCCGCTTCGTCGCGTCGGGCGAGCACGTCTTCGATGCGCGGGCCGAAAGCGCGCATGAGTCCCTGCAACGCACCCATGCGATCCTGGTTCTCAGCCAGCGTATCGGGGTCGTACTCTATCGAATCGCGATAGGCGAGCGCCTCGCGCGCAACGTCTTCGAGCACATAGGTCGCCTCGCGCAGGCTTGCAGCTTGGGCGCCGAACTGATCGTCGACCGCACTCATGGAATCAAGCGCTGCAGCAGCAGCGCTCACGGCGTCAATGGCACCCGACTCCCCCGCCAAAGCGGCATGCGCCGTATCGGCAGCGCGCGCAAGCGACTCGGCGTGCTCCGCTTTCGCGAGCGTGTTCGCGAGCTCTTCGTATTCGCCTTCGACGGGGTTGATTTCGTCGATCCGCTGCAGCACGAACCGGGCTTCGTCCAACTTCGCCGACGAAGCCTGCCCCGCCTCTTCGACTCGTTCGAGCTCTGCGGCTGCCGCCTGAGCTTTCGAGAACGCCTCACGATAGGCGGCCAAAGCCGCACCGATCGATTCGGCAGCCCATGCGTCGAGCATGCCCACGTGCGTCTGCTGCCTGAGCAGACGCTGGTGCTCGTGCTGGCCGCAAAGATCAACCGTCGAGCCGACGCGCGATGCAAGTTCCCCGACGCTCGCAAGCGATCCGTCGATCGACACGCGAGAGCGGCCGTCGGAACCGACCTTGCGGGAGACCACCGTACCGTCGAGATCGTCGCCGCAGAACAGCCTGCCTTCGACGAGCAGCGAGGACGAGCCTTCGCGCACGTACCCCGCATCGGCGCGCTCTCCGCAGAGGAGCTTCAACGCAGAGAGCAGAGCCGTCTTCCCCGCACCCGTTTCGCCGGTCAAGACCGTTAGGCCGCGAGCCGGTACTAGATGCGCCTCCCGTATCAACGCGACGTTTTGCACATGTATCTCGTCGATCATCGCACGACTCCTCCCTATCCAATCAACGCGACGATACGCATCGCGTCCTAAAACATCATCGAGCGGCCAGAGGTTGCCCTGCGCGTTCGCTCGCCTGTGGTTTTCCGATATATGGGAGTTTAGCAGGATGGAACCTTATCCGGGGTTTCCCCGATGAGAATTCACGCGGCATTTGTTATACTCGATGCTCCGACAGGCTTGCATCAGCCCCGACGAAAGGGACCCATGAAGCGCTACCTACTCCTCGTTTGCGCCTGGATCGCCTGCATTGCCGGTTTCATCGGCGTGTTCGTTCCTGTTCTGCCAACCACCCCGTTTCTGCTTCTGGCAACGTTTCTGTTCGCCAAATCGTCACCGCGCTGCCACGCATGGATCATGTCGACCGGCATCTACAAGAAGTACGTAATCCCCTTCAAGGAGAACGGGGGCATCCCCGCCTCCGTCAAAGTGCGCATTCTCGCCGTTTCGTACGTGCTCATGGGAATCAGCGCCCTTCTCGTGCAGCGCTGGTACATCTGGCTCGTGCTCGGCTTGGTCGCGCTGTGGCTCCTGTACCTCATGTGCATCAGGATCCCCACCACCTCGCTCGAGCAGCTGGAACTCTTGAGGCAAAAGGAAGCGGACTAGGCCGCAGAATCAAACGCATGATCCGACCAGAACGGCCCTGGAACCCCTTTCGGTTCCAGGGCCGTTTCAGCGGCCGCACAGGGCGGCAAGGCGCCATCCGCCCACGACCGCCCGTGCGGCTACGAGCAGTACGCAAGAACCGCCTCGCGGAGAAACTCGGCCGCGCCGGGGGCCATCGCCTCGTAGTATTTCCTGAACCGCTCGTCGGCGACGTACATCTCCACCATGCCCTTATGGGCCGCAGGCGAATACTGCCCGTCCTTCCAGAATGCGATGAGCCACTGGCGATGCAGATCGGCGGCGCGTTGTGCCTGCTCGCCTGCGGGATCGCCTTCCGCCATGCCCGCGATGAGCGCTTCGCGCATGGCGGCCTCGATACCTTGGACCGCCTGATACCGTTCTTCGCTCATCCCCATCACCTTCGCATTGCTCGCGTCGACGGCCTCATCGCCATAAGCCGCCCTCGCTTCTGTTCCGTACTGCCGCTCGTTGTCCTCCACGAGCTTCTTTTTGAATCCTTCGAATTTTTCCGTATCGTTCATAACCAGCATTCCTTTCTTGTTCGCAATCGTTTTCTCCACGTTTGCGATCAGCACGTTCGTTCTTTCACGCTGCTCGATGAGGCGGGCAAGGTGTCCCTCGAGCGCCCGCTCGGCGCAAAACGAGCTGCCGTCGAGCACCTGGCTGATCTCGGAGAGTCCCATGCCGACTTCTCGGTACAGGAGTATCTGCTGCAATCGATCGACTTCGGCTACCCCGTACACCCGATAGTTGTTTTCAGCGCGTTGGGGCTTCAAGAGCCCGATGGCGTCGTAATGGTGCAGCGTGCGCACGCTCACGCCCGAAAGCTCGGCGAGCTCGTGCACCGAATACCTCGCATTGCGATCATGCGCAGCTCCCGCGGCGTTCGCCTCGCCACCTCGGGGCCCGCTTTGCCTCATCGCCATGTGGCTCCTCTCGTTTCCCGCCTATCGATTCTCATGTTTCAGCACGGAGCGCCTGCAGGCTTTTCGATCGTATCCCCATGCTGCAAGCAAGCATAAACTATGACGTAACGTAAGAGTCAATACCTTTTCGGAAACCTCTTGTTCGTTACGTAGCGTCATGTAATAAGCTTGCCCGTACAGCACGTAAACGCGATGCGAGGATGCCCATGATCGATTCGATGTACACCGTTGGCGAGCTTGCCGACAAAATGAAAGTCTCCGTACGAACCCTGCAATACTACGATCGGCAGGGCCTGCTCAAGCCTTCCGCGTACTCGGAAGGAGGTCGGCGCCTCTACGGCCCGAAAGATGCCGTAAGGCTGCAGCACATTCTTTCGCTCAAGTTCATCGGGCTTTCGCTCGACGAAATAAAGCAGCAGCTCTCGGCAGAGTCCGATGCAGCACATGCTCGCCAGCTTCTCGATCGTCAGATCGCGATCACCGAAATGCAGATAGCGCGGCTGAAGGAAGCCCTCGTCACGCTGAAATTCGTGGCCGAAGAGATCGGAGGCGAATCGGAGATCGATTTCGAGCGAGTCGCCGATGCGATTTTCGCCGTCCGCACCGTAGAGGAGCGCGATTGGCCCGCTCTCGACGAGTTCGGAAGCGAGCTCAAATCCCACATAGAGGCGCGGGCTGAACGCGACGAGCAGTTCATGCTCCGCCTTGCACAGCGTTTCGAAGCCGTTTCGAACCGCATGTACGAGCTGTCGCAGGCGGGAGCCGATCCCGCAGGCCCCGAAGGCCGAGCGGCGGCGCAGGCGATGTGGGCGATGATCGAGGACTTCACCGAAGGCGACATGGGCCTGCTTCCCCAACTCATGGAGTTCGGCCAAAGCAAAGAGAACTGGCCCGACGAAATGCGCGGACGGCAGGAGGCCATCGACGACTTCATGGGAAGATCGCTCTTTTCGTATCTCGAAGAGCAGGCGGCCGAACTCGACTTCGGGCAAGCCGGAGAAGACGAAGAGAGGCAGGACGGCCGCGAAGGCGCGCAACCGACGTCCGGGCCGAGGAAGGAAAACGCATGAATGCGATCGTGAACGTCAGGAACCTGACCAAAAGCTATGGCCAGAACCGCGTGCTGAGAGGCGTATCGTTTCAGGTAGCGCGCGGCGAGGTGTTCGCGCTGCTCGGCGTGAACGGCGCGGGCAAGACGACGACGATCGAATGCATCGAGGGCCTACGGCGCGCCGACGGGGGAACCGTCGAACTCGGCGGATCGCTCGGGGTGCAGCTGCAAGCCTCGAGCATCGTCGCCGAATGCACGGTCAAAGAGGCCGTATCGCTGTTCTGCCTCTGGAACAAGACGCCCACCGCGCCAACGCTCGCCCTATTCGACCTCGAGCAGCTGAAAAGCAAGCGCTACGGATCGCTTTCGGTCGGCCAGAAGAAAAGGCTCCACGTAGCGCTCGCCCTCATCGGCGATCCCGACATCGTCGTACTCGACGAACCGACCGCAGGGCTCGACATCGAAGGTCGGCTGCAGCTCCACGACGAGATCAGGGCCATGCGGGCGGCAGGCAAGACGGTACTCCTCGCAAGCCACGATATGGCCGAAGTCGAAGAGCTCTGCGACACGCTCGCGATCCTGCGCGACGGCCGCATTGCGTTTTGCGGAACTCCGGCCGAGCTGAAAAGCGAAGTAGGCCGGATCGCCACCATCGCCGTGCGGGCCTCGGGCGAGGCTTTGCCGCGCCTCGTTCGAACGTGCAGCTACTGCGGGGAAGATGGCGGCTACAGCGTGTTTCGCGCAAGCAATCTTGGCGAAGCCCTGTTCGAGATCGCTTCGATCGCACGCACGCACGGACTCGAGATACTCGACGTTCGAACCGAACGCGCGAGCCTCGAGGAGCGGTTCATGGAAATATCCAAGGGAGGAGATGCGGCATGAAGGCGTTCGCGTACGGGGTTTGGCTCCAGTGGAAAATAGATTTCAGGAAAAAAGACGTCCTCATGATGTACTACATCATGCCGCTCGCCTTCTTTCTGTTCATGGGCGGCATCTTCTCGTCGATCGACCCGGACATGAAGGAGACGCTCGCCTATGCGATGACGGTGTTCGCCGTGTGCGCGGGAGCGTTCGTGGGCGTGCCGACGTCGATCATCGGGTTCTTCGGAACCGATATGCGCAAGGCCTACCGGATCGGCGGCGTGCCCCCGTGGACGGCGGCTGCCAACGGGTTCGTCTCGGCATGCGCCCATCTGCTCGTCGTATCGTGCGTCATCGCCGCGCTCTCCCCGATCACCTTCGGAGCCGAGCCCGTCGCCGAAGCGCTGCCGTTTCTCGGCGTGGCACTCTGCTTCATGGCTGCCGCCGTTTCAATCGGGGTGTTTCTCGGGCTGCTGTTCAAAAGCCAAGCGAAGCTTTCGGTAGTCGCCATGATGCTCTTCCTCGTAAGCATCATGCTCTCGGGCATCATGCTGCCCGATCAGTTCCTCCCCGAAGCCATGCGCACGATCGGGGGCCTCCTCCCCTCGCGGTGGGCGTTCAATGCCTTCTCGGGCGAGAACGTGGTGCAAAACGTCTTGCTCATGGTAGGGTTGTTCGGGGTGTTCGCGCTCGCAAGCGCCCTGCGCATAAAGGCGATCGGGCGCACGGAGTAGGGCGGTCGGGGGGAGCACCGCCGCATCGGTCTACTTCAGGGCAAGCTCTCTCAAAACCGCCCGCCCGTCGCGCTGCTCTGAACTCACGCAGCGCAGCCAAACCCTAACCTCTCACCTCGGTCTGTTCGACCCGATCCACCAGATCCTGTTTGCTGTGCACGCCGAGCTTCGCATAGAGGTGCTTCACGTGGCCGCGCACCGTGTTCTCGGAGATGAAGAACGCTTCGGCGATATAGGTTTTGCTCCTGCCGCGCGCCATGAGCTCGAGGATCTCGTGCTCGCGGGGCGTGAGCTTCAGCTCCTTGGCGAGCGCCGTGCACCGAAGCGACAACATGTCGGCGGCCTTCTCTTCGTTGAGCGCCTCCTGCTGCGCGCCGAAGCGCTTAGCCGGCGTATCCTCGTCACCTTCGTCGTTCAACTCGGTGAAGATGAGGCGCTTGCCCGCCGACGACTCGTCGAAGAAGAGCAGCGTGACGATCACGAGCAGCCACACGATGGCCGCCATGGCCATCGACGCGTCGGGCGTGATCGCCTGGAGCGATTCGCCGAGGATATCGCCGAGCGAAAACGGCAGCGTGTAGGCGAGCCATCCGGCGGCGAACACCGTGATGGGCTGATACGAGCTGTGGCGCGCGATATCGGCGAGCGCGAGGAACAGGATGATGATCACGAACGTCTGCGCAACGCCGACGAACGTGAACAGGTAGCCGCTCAGCACGTCCTCAAGGTACGGCGTGAATATGAGGGCCGTGGCCATGAGCACGAGCACGAGGTTCCAGATGCGTCCGAACGAGAGGCCCCGCTTGAACGCCACGACCCACGCCAGCAACGCCAGCGCCACGACGATCTCGCCCGCATGCTTGGCGACGATGGCCACGACCCCGGTCGAAGCCAACTGCGCAAGCGGCATCGACTGGATAACACCCACCGTGAAGCTGTACACGGCGATACCGAATCCCACACGCCACAGCGACATGATGGTGCGGCTGTTGTAATAGCGGTACGGCTCGAGCGCAGGGCGTACCGACGCGGTCGAGCGGTACAACGTGACGTATGCAACGATCGGCATGCACACGAGCACCACCGTAGCGGGCACCGGGGGAAGCAGGTCGACGACGGTCTTCGCAAGCGACCCGAGCGCCATGGTCAGAAGCACGAGCGGGGCCGCGTAGTGGATATCGAGTTCGGCGTAGAACTCCGCCCACCGAGCGTAGGTCCACCCCACGCTCACGCCGCCGAGGACAGCTCCCAAAAACGTGGTCGACGCGCCCGAAAACGGCAAGGGGAAAGTCAAGAAGAACGCCGCGCACGCCATGCAGACCGCGGACGCAACGTCAACGCGGCGCTTCGTGCGCTCCGCAAGCGGCTTCGCGCGTTCGACGAAGACCATCGCCACGAGCGACACCGACAGCACCAGGTACATCACCGTCATAAGCGGCATGCCCTCGGCGGGGATCGCGCGATGCGTGGAGCAGTAGATCCATATATGGATGCACATCAGCCCGAGATTGCACGGCTGTACCGTCTTGAAGAACCGCATGCTGCTCCCGCCTACGCCCGCATAAACAACATGCCCGATTGTACCATTTCGGCTTCCCCCGATCGATGCCGCCGAAAACGGCCCCATAAAGGCAATAAGACCCGTTTCGGGTGGCATGAAAACCGCATTCGACCCGTTTGGGGTTCTTATCGGATCCATCCTGCGTCCATACGATTGGCGTGCGGTGACAATCCGCCGCAAAACGAGGAAGAGAATCAATAAGGAGGTACGATGAAAACCGAACAGGGAACGGCGAGCATGCCGAAACCGCACGGAAGCAAGAACAAAGCTACGCTCGCGCGCGTTTTCGCCCTCGCACTCAGCATGATGCTGGTGTTCTCGGGCCTGATCGCCTGCAGCCCCAGCAGCAACGGGGGCAACGGCGGCAATAGCGGCTCGAACGAGGCCGCGTCCGAGCAGAGCTACACGCCCGGCACCTATACCGGCACCGGCACGGGCAATGGCGGCGACATCACCGTAGAAGTGACGTTCAGCGAAGACGCCATCACCGATATCAAGGTGGTCTCCCAATCGGAAACTGAAACCGTGGCAGCGGAAGCGCTTGAGACCATCCCCGCTTCCATAATCGAGTATCAGAGCCTCGGCGTCGACACGATGTCGGGCGCTACCATGTCGAGCCTCGGGCTCGTAGCCGCCATCACCGACTGCGTCGAGCAGGCAGGCGGCAACGTGAGCCAACTCAAGAAGGTTCCCGCACAGGAGAAGTCGACCGAGACGGTCGAAAAAGAAGCCGACGCCATCGTGGTCGGCGGCGGCGGTGCGGGCATGGCAGCCGCCATCCGCCTGCAGGAGCTCGGCAAGAACGTCATCTTGGTCGAGAAAACCTACCGCCTCGGCGGATCGATCTCCGTGAGCGGCGGCAACCAGGTTGTCACGGGCAGCAAGCTTCAGGCCGAAGCGGGCGTTACCGATGACAGCGCCGAATCGATGGTCGAGGACTTCCAGAAGAACGGTGAGGACATCTGCGTGCCCGAGCTCATCGAGCTCTACGCGAACAACGTCGGCGAAACCACCGACTGGATCCACGAGTACGCCGGCGTCGAGTACAACATGGAAGGCGGCCTGCACGACCTGGCCGAGTACTCCCACGATCGCGAGCTCGCCTACGCGGGCGGCGGCGCGGGCGCTACCGAATCGCTTCGCCAGGCCGTGAAGGATTCCGGAGCCGACGTGCTGCTCGACACGACCGCCGAGAGCCTCATCGAAGAGAACGGCAAGGTCGTGGGCGTGAACGCTGTCGGCAAAGACGGCACCACGTACGTTCTCAAAGCCGATTCCGTCGTGCTCGCCACGGGCGGCTACGGCAACAGCGACGAATATCTGACCGAGGAGCTTCAGAACTCGCTCTACTACGGCCTCATGGGATCCACCGGCGACGGCCTCACCATGGCGACCGCCGAGGGCATCGATGCCGATACGCGCCTCATGGAATACGCCAAGCTCTATCCCAACGGCGCTGAGGTTTCCCCGGGCCGTGCCAAGTCCACGATCGACGGCAACCTGCTCGTATGGCCGATGAGCACGATCCTCGTGAACGCCGAGGGCGAGCGTGTCGTGAACGAGAAGGCATCCAACCACGAAATCCTCGAAGTCGAACTCGAGCAGACCGATTCGATGCTCTACCTCTTGATGGACCAAGAGAACTTCGACGTATGGAGCACCAAGCTCAAGGATACCGGCTTCAACACGCAGGCCGTCGAGGGCTACCTTGAGGCCAACGGTTCCACCACCCCCATCTTCGCACACGGCGATACGATCGAAGAGCTCGCCGGCGTGCTCGGCATGGATCCTGCAACGCTCCAGGCCACGGTCGACGCCTACAACGCGGGCGTCGATGCGGGAACCGACGAGTTCGGACGGACGGGCGAGTATCTCCAGATGAAGATCGGCGAAGGCCCCTACTACCTCGTCGAGCAGAAGCCGCGCTACGCCACCACCATGGGCGGTCTCGTAGTGAACGATTCGCTGCAGGTCATGAACAAGAGCGGCGAGCCCATCGAGGGTCTGTACGCTTCGGGCGAAGTCGTCGGCGGCGTTATGGGATCGAACTCCCCCTCCGGCGCGAACAACGGCTGGGCACTCACTTCCGGCAAGCTTGCCGCCGAAGCCATCGCAGAGAACTAGAAACACCCGAGTGAGCCGAGGTGCCCCGATGCTAACCCGCAGAAACTTCATCTCGCTTGCTGCTCTCGCCACCCTTGGGGCGGGCCTCGTACCCGCGCTCGGCGGCTGCACCTCAGCGGCCGCCAGCGCGGCGGGACTCGCCCCCGCAGACGGGAAAGCACATTCTTGCAACGAAGCCGCTACGCTCGACGTCTTTCTGTTCGATACGCTGGTGAGCATCGAGGCGTATTGCCCCGAAAGCCTGCTCGGCCAGGTAGAGAAGCGGCTCATCTACTTCGAGAACATCTTTTCGAAAACGGTCGCCGGAAGCGATGTCGACCTCATCAACAACGCCGCAGGCGATTCGGTTGCCGTGCACCCTGAAACGGCCGACATCATCGCGCGGGCGCTCTCCTACAGCGAGGAGTCAAACGGGCTGTTCGACATCACCATCGGCGGCGTTGTGGCGTTGTGGGATTTCAAAGCGGGCATCGTGCCCGAAGAGCAGGCGCTCGCCGAAGCGCTCGCTCACGTGGACTACCGCGCCGTCGATCTCGACGGCGAGACGGTACGCGTATGCGACCCCCTTGCGCGAATCGATCTCGGCGGCATCGCCAAAGGCTACATCGCCGACGACATAGCGCGGATGCTGCGGGAGAACGGCTGCGAAAACGCGCTCGTCAACTTGGGCGGAAACACCTATGCGCTCGGACGACGACCCGATGGGTCGGTCTGGAACGTTGGCCTGCAGGATCCCAACGAGGCGCGGGGAACCGCATTCGCCGCTGTTCCCGTTACCGACAAATCAGTGGTGGCAAGCGGCATCAACGAACGCAGCTTCGTGCAGGACGGCCGAACGTACCACCATCTGCTCGACCCTGCAACCGGCATGCCCGCCGACAACGGCCTCGCAAGCGTCACCATCGTGAGCGCATCCTCGCTCGACGGCGACGCGTGCACAACGACCGCGTTCTTGCTCGGCGCCGAGGCCGGCATGGCATTCATCGAATCGCACGACGGGCTCGAGGCGCTGTTCATCGAAACCGGAGGAACCGCAAGCGCCTCGTCGGGAATGGTGACGGAGCAAACCCGATGAGCATCGATCCCGCAAACGAGAGAAAGGAAGCCGCAATGGCCGCACCCGACACCAGCATGCGCACCGCACCCGTAGATTCGTCCGCCGCCGAAAACAGCGCTGCATCTCCTTATGCATCCGTCGTCGCAAGAAGACAATCGCATCGCAGCCTGCTGTTCGTTGCGGGGCTCCTCGTCATTGCGATCGCCGCATGGGGCTGCATGCAAATCGCATTCGCAGCCAACGCCGACGACCGAATAGCCGTCATTACCGACAGCGAGGGGGCTACGCAGCGAATCCCCCTCAGCGAAAACGGCAGCTACCCCGTCGAGACCGCCCTCGGCACGAACGTCGTAGCCATCGAGAACGGCGAGGTGCATATGGATTCAGCCGACTGCCCCGGTCACGAC
The DNA here is from genome assembly GCF_900240215.1 of Raoultibacter timonensis. Lineage (GTDB taxonomy): Bacteria > Actinomycetota > Coriobacteriia > Coriobacteriales > Eggerthellaceae > Raoultibacter > Raoultibacter timonensis. The sequence goes on from NZ_LT964681.1 coordinate 104,745, forward strand.
TGCATCAACCAAGGCGCCATCGGCAGCGCAGGCGAGATCATCGTGTGCCTGCCCCACAAGCTCATCGTAAGCATCGAGGGCGGCACCGACGAAGGCGCATCGGCGATCGACACCGTGGCAAGCTAGCCGCCGTACATTGGGAGGAAATCATGAGCGGAAAAACGAAACAACTGGCCTACATCGCCCTCTTCGCAGCACTTACCCTGGTGCTCGGATACCTTGAAGCGACAATACCCGTCCCCATAACGATTCCCGGAGTGAAGCTCGGCCTCGCCAACATAGCGGTGCTCATTGCGCTCTATCTGATGGGACCCCGCTGGGCGTTTGCCGTCATGCTCCTCAAAGTAGGCGTGACCTCCCTTATAATCGGCGCTCCTTCGATGGCGGTATACAGCCTTGCGGGAAGTGTGCTCGCCTATCTCGGCATGTACGCAGCGTGGCGTTTCGGCAAGCTTTCGCTTGTCGCCGTCAGCGTGATTGCAGCGCTGCTGCACAACATGGGCCAGCTTTGCGTTGCCGTAGCGATCATGCAGACGCCCGCGCTCTTCGTCAACCTGCCCGTCATGGTGATCGCCGCCTGCATTACGGGTATTGCAACGGGGACGATCGCATTCGGAGTGCTGAGAGCGCTTCCCCCCTTGCAGGCAACCGCTAGCGGCCGCAGCAAGACCGCACCCGGCGATCGCAGCAAAACAGCCGATCGACTGGCAAATCGACACGCTGCTGCAATCGCCGCGAAACGCTCATAGGTTCGCAGGAGGCAAGCCATGAGCGCGAACATCACCATCGGACAGTACGTAGCGGGCACAAGCATCGTTCACCGCACCGACGCGCGCGTTAAGCTCGTTCTCGTCATCGCGTATGCGGTCGCGCTGTTCCTCTCGACCGGTTGGATCGGCATCTGCATCTGCGGCGCGCTCGGCGCCCTTGGCTACGTCGCCGCGAACATCCCGGCAAAGCTCGCCGTACGGAGCCTCAAGCCGGTCCTGTTCATTCTGCTGTTCACGGTGGCGCTCAACGCCTTCACTTTCAACGCCGGATCGGGCGACGGAGCGCCTGCGAGCACAGGAACCATCGCGCTTGCTGGAACGTTCGGCATCAGCCTTCAGGGCGTCGAGAACGGTGTTTTCTTCGCGCTGCGCATCGTGTTCCTTATTGCCGCAACTTCGCTTCTCACCTACACGACCCCGCTTATCGATATCGTCGATGCGGTCCGCTCGCTTTTGCGTCCGCTCGCCCGCCTCAAGGTGCCCGTTGAAGACGTGGCCGTCGTATGCGCATTGACGATCCGATTCATTCCCTCGACCGTCGAGGAAGCAGAGTGCATCATGAAGGCGCAAAGGGCACGGGGGCTGCGCTTCGACGAAGGAAGCCTGCTCACGCGGGCCAAAGCTTGGGTGCCGATCATCACGCCGCTGTTCATCAACCTGTTCAGGCGCGCTGATACGCTCGCCTGCGCCATGGATGCCCGCTGCTACACCGGTGCCGCACGCACGCACCTTAGCATCGCGCGGATGAGGCGGAGCGATTCGCTCGCTGGAGCCCTCGGAGTCGCACTGCTTGCCTGCGTCGCGGTGTTTCTGTAAAGGCACGCTTACGGCTTGCCCAGACGCATTCGCTGGTTGCCACGATACACGCGGCTCGATCACAAGATGCAAGATAGGTATCGGCAAGCATGGCAGATGCCGCAGAATAAACCTTTGCCGATCCGAGCTTCCCATCCAGGCCTCACGTTTCGCAACACGCGGAACGTGGCACAAAATTGGAGGTATGGCAATTTGATAATATGCTACATACCTAGTTTTTGAATGCTTGCCAAAAAACTCCTGGTCAGAAAAAATCTTCCATGCACTTTACTAATTAGTAATATACTATATTTTGCCATACCTCGAAATTTATGCCAGATTTCAGCAACGCGCGACTGGAGCGCCGCCTCCGACGGGGCAGATATGCCCGGCCCTGAACATCTCGCCGCGGAAAACGCAACCCGCGCCGCACAAGGCCTATTCGTCTTGCAGCTCCATATGCAACAGAGGAAACGGCCTTCCCTGCCCGTCGATTTCGGAGCGGCCGACCACCGCGAAGCCCATGTGCTCGTAGAATCCACGGGCACCGGGGTTTCCTTCGTTCACATCGAGCCTGCGAGCGCCAAGCGTTTTGGTCGCATAGTTGAGCAACCGCCTGCCCACCCCCGCGCCGAACAGCTCAGGGGATACGAACAACATCTCGATCATGTCGCCTTCAACCCCGAGAAAGCCCACGGGCTTACCCGCATCGTCAAACACGACCACCAGCGTGTCGACCGCCGATAGGGCTTGCCGTACCTGCGGGCGCAGCTCGTCAATGTCCGACTCCGCAAGGAACAGGTGCGTAGGGCGAATCGATGCCTCCCATACGGCGGCAACGGCGCGCACAAGCTCTTCGGTACGCTCGCCTTTTGCGACGGTTTCCATTTCCATTGTGTCCTCTTCCCTAAAACGGCACGCGGCCGTTCAACATGTCCTACAATACCTTTTGGTTCGATTATCGCACACTACACGAGAAAGCCCAGACCATGCTTTTCAGTTTCTTAGCCGTCGCCGCAGGAGGCGCCATCGGGGCGGCTGGCCGTTACGGTGTCGCCCTGGCGACACAGGCGCTCATCCCCTCGGAACATGCGCTCGCAGGATTTCCCGTGGCGACGATTTTCGTCAACATCGTCAACATCGTCGGGTGCTTCGTGATCGGCTTTGCCTCGCATTTCTTCATGCAAGCCGATTTTCCCACGAGCGGCTCGTGGAAGCTCTTCTGCATAACCGGCATCCTCGGTGGTTTCACCACCTTCTCGACGTTCAGCCTCGAGAGCATCGACCTCCTTCAATCGGGAGCAACGGGCTTGGGTGCGCTCTATATCGGGCTGAGCCTCGCCCTCTGCCTCGTAGGCGTTTTTGCGGGACGCCTCCTAGCGCAGATCATCTGGAAGGCGTAACGCCGTGCGCAGAGCCAAAAACCTCGCGATCAATTTTATCCGGGGATTCTGCATGGCGCTGGCCGATAGCGTGCCAGGCGTTTCCGGCGGAACAATCGCGTTTCTGCTCGGATTCTACGATCGGTTCATCGGCTCGCTCGACGATCTGTTCCATGGAAAGAAAAACGATCGGCTCGAAGCGATCAGGTTTCTCGCCAAACTCGCCATCGGCTGGATCGTCGGTTTCGGCATATCGGCCGCCGTGCTCACGAGCTTTTTCGATTCGCATATCTACGAGGTGAGCTCGCTGTTCATGGGCTTCATCGTGTTTGCCATACCCGTTGTTGCGCTCGAGGAAAAGCGATCGCTGCAAGGCCGCTGGGGCAACCTCGCCTTTACGGTTGCGGGCATTGCGCTCGTCGTCGCCGTCACGCTGCTCAATCCCGCATCGGGTGCAGGCGTGAACGTGGCCATCGAACACCTCGATTTCGGACTCGTCGCCTACGTGTTCTTCGCCGCCATGATAGCCATCTCGGCCATGGTGCTGCCGGGCATCTCGGGTTCGACGCTGCTGCTGATATTCGGGCTCTACGTGCCCATCATGGGCGCAGTGCGCAGCGTCATGGGATTCGACTTCGCCTACGCACCCATCCTGGGCGTGTTCGTTCTGGGCGTCGTATGCGGCGTTCTACTGTTCGTGAGACTCATCCGATTCTGCCTGCGCCGCTACCGATCGCAGACGATCTACTGCATCGTCGGCATGATGATCGGCTCGCTGTACTCGATCACGCAGGGGCCGCTCACGCTTGCCTCGCCGATGCCCGCCATGGGATTGGGTCAGTTCAGCGTCCTGTTCTTCCTTATCGGCGGCGCCGTTGTCGCAGGGCTGCAACTGCTCAAGAGAAAGCTCGACGACACCCCCGGCGAAAACCACAAGGATCGCTAACCCGCAACGCTTCCGATAGTCGGAAAAGCGCTCGTATCCGGCGATTCCGCTGATCGGAAACCCGATTCCGACGATCGCGCGGACTCGCGCATGCCGCGCGTTTTCGCCGACGGTTGCGTTGAGGCCCAAAACCCTCGGGGGCACGTGCCGACAATTATCGTTCAGCGTCGAAGAACGCCTTGAGCTCGGCTTTCCGCTCGGGCGACAGGTTCTTTTTCGGAATGCCCTGCACCGCGCCCTCGAGGCCGTAGAGCATATGGAGGCATACGCCCGGATCGATGGTCTTCACCCGCAGCCACGCCTGCTCGGCACCGGCTTCGATCAATGCTTCCGCCGTATCGATGCCGACCTCGGTCAGCTGCTGTTCGGCATGGGCGCCGATGTTGGGAAGTTCGCTCAATTTCATGGCTCACCTCGCCTTTCCTACTGCTTCTTTGAGTTTGGACAGATCGGTCTCGTCGGGGTGGCTGCTCGCACGATCGAAGTTCTCGATGAGAAACCGCGCCTTCGCCTCTTCGTCGGAATCCGAGAGCATCGCCTCGTAGCGCGTGCGCACGCTCGACGGCATCCTGCCTTGGCACATGAATTCCCCGATGATGCGCGCGCTCTTCGGCACATGTTCCCTCACTCGGGCAAGAATGCCATCGAAGTAATCCTGGCTTTCACCGAATCCAGCGGTGCCGAACAGGAACACTTCCTTGCCCGCAAGGCCGCCTAGAAACTCAGCGATCGCATCGGGGCAAGTACCGCGGTTGGTCCAGAACCCCACGTATACCCGCTTCGCCTCGACCACGTCATGCGGCGCGATCATCATAGTGGAGCCGAAGTTGACGCACTCCTCGGGGTCGAGCGCTTCGCGTACGGCTTGCGCGAGCTCCTGGGTGTTTCCCGTCGTACTCGCAAACGTAATAAGGTACTTCATAGCCATCTCCTATCGCCCTCATCATAGCAGCGCGCAAGGGGAAAGGCAGCACCCTCAACCGAACCGTCACGCGACGTTCAAAACGCCGCATCGAACGGCTCGGACACCGAGACGAAAGCCCGTCCGCGCGAAAGCTCTGAGAGCTTTTCTTCGAGGGGGGCCTGCGTCCCGTCGAGCATGCGAAAGACAAGCGCCACCTCATCGGAAAAATCACTGCGCTCGACCTTGGCCCCGCATGCATCCGCAATGCGGATCGCCTGTTCATAGAGGGAATACGGCACCGCAGTACTCACATCGACGCACCTCGACACCACCACGAGTCGCGCAGCCTCGACAGCGGCTTGCGCAGATGCCGTATAGGCGCGTACGAGCCCGCCCGTCCCGAGAAGGGTGCCGCCGAAGTAGCGGGTGGTTACCACGACGACGTCGGTAAGCCCCGCATGTACTACGACTTCGAGCGTCGGAAGCCCCGCGGTCTTCTGAGGCTCGCCATCGTCCGAGTAGCGCACGCGCCCGCCTTCGCGCAAAACGTAAGCATAGACGTTGTGGCGCGCCATGCGGTTGGCCGCCTTGATCGCTTCGACGAACGCCAGCGCTTCATCCTCGGTTTCGGCGTGCGAGAGAGACGAGATGAAGCGGCTCTTCTTCTCGGTAACCTCGGCAACGGCCAGCCCGTCGACGGTTGTGTAGGATTGATCGGTCATGCTACCGGCGTACGGCTTTCGGCACCCTAGAGGAGCGCCCGTTCCCAATCGGCTTCGCGAAAGCCCGTCAGCACGAAATCGTCGCCTACGACGATCGGGCGCTTCACGAGCATGCCGTTCGTTGCCAAAAGCCCGTAGGCCTCATCATCGGGCATGCCCGCATCGAGCTTCTCTCTGATGTTCTGCTCGCGGTACAGCATACCGCTCGTATTGAAGAATCGCCTGAGGGGAAGCCCGCTTTTCGCATGCCAGGCTTTGAGCTCCACTGCCGTGGGATTGTTGATGACGATATCCCGCTCGGTGTATGCGATGCCGTGATCGTCGAGCCACTTCTTGGCCTTTTTGCTCGTCGAGCATTTCGGGTACCAGATGAATACGATATCCGCCATAGGATCTCCTTCCGTTTGAATCCATCATAGCAAAGTCGATCGGCGTTGCGCGGAAAACGAGCGCTGCCGCCGCAAACCGGACCGTCCGATTCGCGAAGCACTCCTGCCGCCCGCCGCACCGACGCTGCCACAGCCGATCGCACCCGCCCTAACGCGTTATCAACAAGTCGTTCGCAATCGAAGACCGAAACGGCGGCGATGCGTATACTGGATACCAGTAAACGACCAGGAGGGCACCATGATCTTCTACTTCACCGGCACGGGCAACTCGCTCGCTACGGCGCAGGTACTCGGCGACGAGACCAACGATACGATCGTCGACATCGGCAAGGCGTACAAGTACAAGCAGTTCGACTTCACGATGATCCAGGGGCAGAACCTCGGATTCGTATTTCCCGTCTACGCGTGGACGACGCCGCCGATCATCGACGCCTTTCTGAAAAAGGCGCGCTTCACCGGCCGCGACGGTAAGCCGTTCATGCCAGGATACTGTTATGTGGTGCTCTCTTGCGGAGCGTTCGTGGGCAACACGGCGCGGTTCTTCGCCGACGAGCTTCGACGCACCCAAGGCATCAACCTCGATGCCTCGTTCAGCGTGAAATCAGTCGGTAACTGCACCTATCTCTACGCACCCGCCGAGGGCAGGAAACGCGAGAAGCTCCTCGACGACGCCCTCGCGAAATCGTTTCGCGTCGCCGAAGACGTCAAGCAGCGCGCCGCCGTGCGCAAGGAAACCCGAAATCCGTTCGGCCTGATCATGTCCAAATTTACCGAAAGCGAAGAAAAACCCCGCTCAACGGCGGAGTTCTACACGCTCGAAACCTGCATCGGCTGCGGACGCTGTGCCGACAACTGCCCCACGAACACCATCACCATCATCGACGGAAGGCCGCGCTGGGCCGAGATGGGCTGCACGCAATGCCTCGGCTGCCTTCACCGCTGTCCGTTCCATTCGATTCAGTACGGCAAGAAGACCGAAGCGCGCGGGCGCTACGTAAACCCCGTGCTGGCCGGCTGATCGGCGGGCGGCATGAGAGCGCTCATTCAGCGAGTATCGGAAGCTCGAGTGGACGTCGACGGTAAAACGGTCGGCTCTATCGGGAAGGGTCTCGTGATCTTTCTCGGCGTCGGCCACGGCGACACCGAGGCGCAGGCGGAGAAACTCTGGGCGAAAACAGCCAAGCTTCGCATATTCGAAGACGACGAGGGCAAGACGAACCTTTCGCTTTCCGACGTGCGCGGCGAAGTGCTCGTTGTATCCCAGTTCACGCTGTTCGCCAACTGCAAGAAGGGAAACCGCCCTTCGTTCACCGAAGCGGGTGCGCCCGACGAGGCGAAGCGCCTCTACGAATACTTCGCCGATCTCGCCCGCGCAGATGTGCCGCACGTAGATACCGGCGTGTTCGCCGCCATGATGGACGTGAAGCTCGTCAACGAGGGGCCGTTTACGCTCTGGCTCGATACCGATTCGTTGTAGAACCCGCAGATCCGCCCGTCCCGCTATCGCCTTTTCTTTCGCTGCCGCGCTTCTTTCCGACCGCATTCTTGGCCGATACGCCGGGTCGCGGCGGAAACACATAGCCGCACAGAGCACACGCGGTTGCACCGGGTTCGTTTTCCTGCCAGCAGCTCGGGCAAGTTTGCATGCTGAACTTCGGCCTGCATTTACCGCAACCGCAACATGGATAGCACACGACCTTCCTCCTTTAAGCGCGGGGGCGGGCCCCGAAGAAGCCCGCCCCCGAAACGATTCGATCCAACTGCGATAAGGTATTCGAATCCCTTACTTCTCGGCCATCTTCTTCCGGTAGATGCTGCGCCATGCAAACGAAATGCCGAGAGCCACAACCGATACGCCGCCCATGACCATAGCCGCCATCATGAACGATGAGGCGTCGAGCACCATGCCCACTACCGTGGGGATAACCAACGTACCCATGTTCTGGCCGAGCACGATAACGGCGTTCGCCGAACCCACGGTGTCTTTAGAGCGCGCCGTCATGGGAGCGACGGCAAAGAAAGCGGTGGGGGCGGCACCGAGCACGCAACCGATGAAGAACGCGATCACGTAGGTAGCTTCCAGGGGAAGGTCGATGCTGAACCACAGGAACAGGCCGATGGCAGCCAGCACGATATTGACGATCAGAACAAGGCCCTTATCCTTGGCCTTTGCGAACACGAAGCCCATGATGACCGCACCGACAAGCAGGCCGATCGAAGCGATGAACGAGCAGAGATTCGCCGCGCCGTAGTCGTAGCCGAGCGCAACGTTCAAATACGTGATGGTAAAGCTGTTGAACGCATCGGTCGCGCCACCCACGAGAAAGAACATGAGCGCAGCAAGAATGGGCAGCGGCGCCAGATACCCCCATAAAACCCCGTGCTTTTCATCGGACTCGACCGTCGACCCATCGTCGAGGAAAAGGTCTTGCCTGTCTTCGTCGGCGGGCATGCCCACGCAGATGGCAACCATGAGCAGAGCCAAAACCGCACCGATGAGCGCAAAGACCCACATACCCGACCAATCGGATACGGCGAGGATCGGATTGGCGGCACCGGTGCAGATGAGCATGCCGACGCCTACGTTCGCACCCCACACACCGTAAGCCAGACCGCGTTTTGCAGGAGCGTACCAAGCCGAAATGATTACCGGCCCGCCCGTCATTACGGCACCGTAGCCGAAGCCCTCCATAACGCGGGAAACCAACAACCCCGCATCGCTTGTCCAAAACAGGCTCAGCACGTTGCCGACGATCGAAACCACAAGAGCGATGCTCACGATCTTGCGGGCGCCAAAGCGATCGATGAGCGTTCCGCCAACCAGGCCCATGACGATAGCCGCAACGGAGAACGAGGTCATCAGCAGGCCCTGCATGGTATACGACAAGCCCAAAACCTCGATCATCGACGGCTGCGATGGCGGCACTTTGCCGTATTCGAAACTGATCAGGATACTGGCTACGATGATGGCCCATACGGGAATCCAAGCATGCTTCTTCATATAGACCGCTCCTCTACTTCGTCTCGGCTGGACGGAAAATGCTCTGCTTGGGCTTTTCGGCAAGCTTTGCAGCGAGCTCGTCTACGGGACCGTATTCGATGCACTTCGCCTGGCAGTGGTGCACGCACGTCGGAACCTTGCCTTTGCCAACGCGCTCAGCGCACAGATCGCACTGGTCGGTAGGGACGGGCAGATACGTGTACTGCCACGTTTTGGGAGCATACTCCCAAGGCCCCACCTCGACAAGTTTTATCCCCCATTGGTCAACGGGAAACCCATGCTCCATCTGACAGGCGACCTCACAGGTATGGCACCCGGTGCACCACTCGTAATCAATAAGCAAACCGTATGCGGTCATAACCTACTCCTCCCCCTCATCGACACGATATATCTTGCACAGCAGCGTCTTGTAGTTAGCGCCAAAACCCGATTTGCCGCACTTGTATTCGATGAGGTTGCCGATGTCGAGATCGAACATGCCGTATAGGCCGTCCTCGAGTTCGCCGGGCGCCTCGGGAAGCCACCATGCATGGTCGGTGCTGCACACGCGCTCATCCATAACCGGCGTTTCAACGACGCGGCGCTTGCAGCGGCCGCGCTGGTTCTCAACCCAAACCCAATCCCCGTCTTTCACGCCGTACTTGGCGGCAGTCTTTGGATTGACCTGGATTATCGCATCGGGATGCAAAGCTCTCAGGTGCGGGATCTGCCGATGCTCCGAGTGGAACATGCTCCAAATGCGGGCACCCGTGGTAAGCACGAGCGGATACTCGTCGAGCAGCTCGGGAGTGGCGCCAGGGCCCGGCGACGGCTCCTCGAAATACGGCAGCGGATCGAGATCGGCATGGTTGTAGTAGTGCGACCACAGTTCGATGCGGCCGGTCGGCGTCTGGAAACCGGGTTGCCCGTCTTCACGCAGCGTGCCCTTCTCATGCATGTTGTATTCGAACGGGGGGAACCCAGGTGCGACTTCCTGCATCTCCTCGAAGTTGTATCCTGTTTCCGCAAGGATGCTCGTGTACATGTCTTCAACCGTATCCCACGGCCACACGTCGGGAGAGATACGTTTGCCGATCTCGAGATCGATTTCCATGTCGGATTTACATTCGCCGAGAGGCTCGATAACCTGATTGATCGTTTCGCCGCGCTGCATGCCGTCGCCGATGCGCAGGCCGTTACGTTCGGGGAACGTGGTAGCGGGCAGAAAGATATCGGCGAGTGCCATTGCCGTCGGCGTCATGAACAGGTCGACGCAGACAATGAAATCGTAGTTGTTGTGGGCTGCGAGCGTGCGCTCCGGATCAGGGCTCGTGCATGCAAGGATATTGGTGGTCTGCAGCCACGCAGCCCGAAGCTTGTAGGGCTTGCCCGTCTCGAGCGTCTTGATGAGCTCGTCGGTCGCGCACTCCTGGAACCCAAGGTTCAACAACGGATACTCGGGCAGCCCAATGCGCTTGTTGTATTGCTCTTCGGTCAGGAATTCCGATCCCCAGCCAGCGGCGTAGTAGAGAATGCTCGGCGGATTGACCATAGCGCCCGGTTTGTCGATGTTGCCGGTGATCTCGAAGACGGCGAGCAGTGCCTGCGCGGTCGGAATCGTTTCCTTAGTTTGGTCGATGGCGACGCCCCACTGAAGGATCGCATTGTTCGCCTCGGCGATGAAGCGGGCGACCGCCGCAATATCTTCTTCGGGAATCCAAGTGATCTCGGACGTTTTGCCGAGCGGAAACTCCGCTGCCCGCTCGGCAAGCTCATCGAATCCGTAGCACCATAAATCGACGAACTCGTGATCGTAGAGGTCTTCTTTGATGATGTAGTTGATCATGCCCAAAGCAAGTGCGGCATCCGTGCCGGGCCTGATCTGCAAGAAGTGCTCCGATTTTGCTCCGAGCCAGGTCAGCCGCGGATCGATGGTAACGAGCTTCGATCCGCGCTTCATACAATCGACGATCCAATGGCCGTACAGGCCGTCCGAGTTCGATACGAGGGGATTGTTGCCCCACACGACGATGCATTCGGGAAGTACCCAATTGGGATTATCGTAGCGATCAGGGAACTGCTGCGAGTAATCTCCCAGCCAAAACGCACCGGTATTCGCGAAGCATCCCGCAACGCGCGGCGAGTAACACGACTGCCCGCTCATTGCGAAAACGAAATTCGGACTCCCAAAGCCCCAGCTCAACCGTGTAATATATTGACCGATATCGCGGCCCGTGCCCGAGTAGAATGCGATGCACTCAGGGCCGTACTTCTCTTTCAGATCGAGAAACGTCGTCGCAATGGTGTCGAGCGCCTCCTCCCAAGAGATACGCTCCCATCGATCTTTGCCACGATCCTCTTTGGCGCGCTTCATGGGATATAGAATGCGATCCTCGTGATAGACCACTTCGGGCAACGCCAGACAGCGGCAGCAGAGCCTTCCTTCGTTGAAGGGGTTTTCCGGATCGCCCTCCACCTTGACGAGACGGCCCTCGTCATCGGTGTACATGAGCAAGCCGCACCCCAAATGGCATCCGGGGCCCGACCATGCGCTCCCGCGCGTCACATGCAGACCGTCTTCATCGTACCTGAACGGTTTCTCATGCTCGACGAGGGCATATTCCCTTTTGTCTTCCATTTCTCCTCCTTTTGATCTCACGTTTTGCTGAACTCATGCCTTGCACTGGTTGTGGATTCTGCCGTACGTATCGGCTCTCGGTAATCGGCCGATCATCGTATTTCGTACTCTGCATTAAGGTTGAACGCCTACGAAACAACCGGTATGACCAACGGTATGATGCGGCTCAAACAGGTGCGATCAGGCTGTTTCCGCCTGTTCTTCGCGTTTGCGAAAACGTGCCCTAAAAACGAATGCGGCAACGAGCGCAACGCAGGATAGGCCGCCCATGACCATCGCAGCAGCCGAGTAGTTTGCATTGTCGAGCACCGATCCGACGAGTGTGGGCACGGCAAGCGTTCCCAGATTCTGACCGAGCACCACAAGCGCCACGGCAGCACCAACCGTCGTAGACGAGCGAGCGACGAACGGCGGTATGGCGAAAAAGAGCGTCGGCGCAGCTCCCAGCACGCATCCTGCCAGAAACGCCACAAAGAACATGACCGGCATCGAAGCGTCGAGATTGAACCAGGCGAACTGCACGATAATGCAAAGAACGATGTTGACGATGAGCACCATACCCTTATCGCGAACGCGAGCAAAGATAATACCGACGATGATGGAGCCGACCAGCATACCAAACGATGCGATCATCGAAGCCATGTTCGCATCTTCGTACGTGTGGTCCAAATCGATGTTCAGATAGGTGATGGTGAAACTGTTGAACGCATCGGTTGCGCCACCCACGAGGAAGAACATGAACGCCGTCAACATGGCGAGCGGCGCCATATAGCCCCAGAGCACACCGTGCTTCTTACCTTCGCGCTCCGCCTCGATCTCATCGAGATCACGCCGTTGCGACATGTCGGGCATACGGACGCATATGACGACGAGCGCGGCTGCCAGCACGGTTGATATCAGCGAGAACACCCACATGCCCGTCCAATCGGTGGTCGAGAGAATGGGGTTGGCAACGCCAAGCGAAATCAGCATGCCGATGCCCACGTTCGCTCCCCAAACGCCTGATACGATTCCTCGTTTTGCCGGTTCGTACCACGCAGCGATGATCACGGGACCCGCCGTCATGGTTACCCCGTAGCCGGCTCCCTCCAATACGCGCGATGCAAGCAATCCTGCATCATTGGTCATGAACATGCCGATCACCGTTCCGACAACGGATACGACAAGCGCCACGCTCACCACCTTTCGCGCCCCGAAACGATCGATCAGAACTCCCCCGAACAGCGCCATGACAAGCGCCGACGCAGAGAATGCCGTCATCAGAAGCCCCTGCATGGTGTACGAGAGGCCCAATGACTCGATCATCGATGGCTGTGATGGCGGAACCTTCCCATATTGAGTTGCAATCAAAATGCTGGCGATGATGATCGCCCATACGGGAATCCAAGCTTTGCGACGCATAGTGCTCCCCCTTTCCGCAACAATACATGCAGCGCAAGTATTGAGCACGCGGCACACGCGGCACATCGAACCGCCGTCGCCATTTTGGCGCCAAAACGCGGTATTACATAGGGTATGAGAAACGGTTTTCGCAGATCGATCTCATTGTCACAGCTCGATCTCCACCATGTCGATAAGCTCTTGCTGGGAGTGGATATCGAGCTTTTTGTATATGTGGTAGATGTGGGTCTTGACGGTATGAACCGATATATAGAGCTCGTCTGAAATGTGTTTGTAATTACGGCCGCGCGCCAGCATGATGAATATGCGCTCTTCCTGCTTGGTAAGCTTATGGCTTTGCGCCACGCTCACGCAACGCTCCTTCCACGTATCGCGGAACTCCGTCGTCTTGGCAACGCCGCCGCCTTCGGTCTCCCCGATGCTGTCCATCACCAGATTGAGGATGAGCAGTATGACGAGAACGATCGAAACGATGCCGAACCCCGTTTCATAGCCGCCCTCCCCTAAAAGCGAAAACAAGAGGTACCCGATACCCCATCCCACAAAAATACCTGCGAAGTTGATGGTCGACGCCGCACTGAGGTAACCGAAAAGCTTCAAACCGCGATCGCGCACCTCATCGGCCAAATCTCCCCATCCGATGGCGTCGAAGCACGTGAATCCGAACACCGCAACCGAGAGAAACACGACCTTCATCACGGGTGAGAGATAGGGGAACGGAAGCAGGGCAACCGCGATGAGCGGCAACAGCAAGCGGCGTATGCGCTCCGCTTCGAAATTCGCCTTGAACACGAACGAGCAGACGGCGGCGAACACGGAGGACACAAGGATGGACACGGCGATGACGATAATCAGATCGTGCACCGATGCCAGATAAAGCACCACATGCGACACGATCCCGAAGGATATGGTGTAGATAAGGGTCAGCGGTGCGAAATGCCTGAGCTCGGCGATGCGCGATCCGAGCGATTCCTTCCTGCGCTCGACCGCCGCACGCGTACCTTTGTCGACCGGCTGCGCACCGGCCATATATCGGTCGGCCACAAGCGTGCAGATGCACGAAACGACCGGCAGCACCATAACCAGGAGAACGCCCACAATCGCAGACAGCAGCAGCGAGAGCACGTAGAACATCGCCGCCAGAAGAAAACTCAGCGCGATGCAACGCGACAGCTTCGCGCGTTTAAGCCATACGAAGAAGGCTCCCGTCTTAAGAAAGATCAGCGACGATACGAACGTGGATACAATCCATGGAACCAGCGCTTGGGCAAACGTGACATCGACGCCCAAACGACTCAGGAAAGCGGGAATGCAACCGATCGGCGAAAGCACTGCAAGGAGCACCGTGCCTCCCGTCCCGCGGAAGAACGACTCCATCCGATCGGGGGCAAGCGCCGTTACGAACATGCACAGCGCCGAAGACCCTGCCGCTATAACCAGCAAAGCCAGATAAGCGGTGATTCCATCGGATCCGAACGGGTTGATGACCGTCGAGGAATACGTCGAGAATATCCATCCCCAGTACGCCGCCAGCGAAAGTACGCCCGCTATGAGCGTCGCCCCGCTTCGGCTGAGCAGCATCTGCTGTTGATCGTTGTTTGCGGCAACGGCCATGATTCCCCCTTATGCTGTTGTAAGACATTGTCGCGCTCGAAAACGGGCAACCCCCTGCCAACTTCCGCCAACCGCCGCTCGTCGCAAAGCGCTCAAGGTGCCCCGCCCGCGACAGAGCTCCCGGCACCGAGTACGCCCATTAGAAACAAATCGCGCGATTTTGTCAAATACCGCAAATCACCGAATTCGCCGGGTTCGGCTCTTTTCCAAAAACTTCTTGACGGGTGTGTATACTGTGTCTATAGTGTGCATATAGGGTATATACACTATACCCGACGATAGGCGCGAGGAACGTGCTCGATCCTATCCGGCCGGACGCGGGACGCTGCAACCGGCCACCGAGGCACTCGGGACGCCGGGCGCCTCACGAACCGGTAACCGAGGAGCACTATTGGACATCATCATTTCAAATTCAAGTAGCAAGCCCATCTACGAGCAGATCACCTCTCAGATGAAAGACCTCATCCTGAGCGGGCAGCTCGCCGAGGGCCAGCAACTTCCCTCTATTCGCGCGCTTGCAGGCGATCTGCGCATCAGCGTTATCACCACCAAACGCGCCTACGCCGATCTCGAGGCTCAAGGGTTCATCGAGACGGTGCAGGGCAAAGGCAGCTTCGTCGCCGGCGGCAACCTCGAGCTTCTCCGCGAGGAACGCCTCCGCCGAGTCGAAGACCTCCTTTCCCAGGCGATCGACGAAGCGCACAGCGCCGATATCGATCCGAACGACCTCATCGACATGCTCGCCCTCCTGATAGAAAGCAACGACCATGAATAACCTGCTTGACATACGAAACCTGTCGAAGCACTACGATGGCTTCGATCTACAGAATATCGACCTGCACGTACCCGCCGGAAGCATCGTCGGGTTCGTCGGTTCCAACGGCGCCGGCAAAACGACCACCATCAAGGCCGTCCTCGACCTCATCGCGCCCGATTCCGGCTCGATCGAAGTGTTCGGGCAGCGTATCGATGCGCACATGTCCTCTTCGCAGACCGTCTCCATCAAACAGCGCATGGGCGTCGTCTTCGACACCTGCTCGTTTCCCGAGGAAATGAACGTCAAAAACGTCGGCAAGCTCATGAGCTACTGCTACACCGCCTGGGATAGCACCCTGTTCGAACGGTATCTCGACATGTTCGAGCTGCCTCGAGACAAAACCGTCAAGGACCTCTCCCGCGGCATGGGCATGAAACTCTCGCTTGCTTGCGCGCTTGCGCATAATCCCGAACTACTCATCCTCGACGAAGCGACCGCGGGCCTCGATCCCCTCGCCCGAGACGAAGCGCTCGACGTGCTGCGCGACTTCATGCGCAACGAACGGCACGGGATCCTCATGTCGAGCCACATCACCTCCGACCTCGAGAAGATCGCCGACTACATCGTCTGCATCGACGGGGGGCGCATCGTCTTCTCCGTTGAGAAAGACGCCATCACCGATACCGCCGGCGTTGCCCACTGCCGCGTCGCCGAGTTCGAGTCCCTTGCGGAAAGCGGGTTCTTCGCGCCCGGCGATATGCGCTACCTGCGTCACACTTACGGTATTTCCGTACTCGTACCCGACCGCTTCGCCTTCGCCGAGAACTTCAAGGACATCGCACTCGACAAGGCGAGCATCGACACCTACATGGGATTGATGCTGAAAGGAGAGACCCGATGAAGGCAATGATTCTCTCGGATCTTCTGACCGTTAAGAAGTACATGAAGCAACAGGCGCTCCTGTATACGGTTATCGTGATTGCCCTGTCGATCTTCATGGGAAACATCTACATGATCGTACCGTTTCTCGGTGTCATGATGCCGTTCTCCCTTGCGTTCACGTTGCTCGCCTACGACGAGCGCAACAACTGGGAGCAGTTCCGCCTCGTCTTGCCGCTCTCTCGCAGAAACGTCATCGCAGGCAGGTATGCGAGTTTGGCGATCGTGCTGCTTTTCAGCATTGTACTGGGGCTTGCAGCGTGCCTGATCGTTGTCGCGGCATCGAGCTTCATGCCTAACATCCCGGAGCTGTTCGGCCTATCGGCGAGCTTAAGCGCCCAGGAGATAATACTGAGCGCCATCGCGCCCGTCGGCATGATCTGCGTCATGTTATCCATCACGCTGCCCCTCATCGCCCGCTTTGGAATGACGAAAGCCGTTCGCTACGTGCCGGTGTTCTTCCTCGTCGTCATATTGCTCGGAGTCGGTTCGGGAGAGGTGTTCAAACTTGACTTCGGTTCGTTCATGCCGTTTCTCAACACCGTCGGATCGATGATGGAAACCGTTGCCGGGACGTTTGCGATCGCAGGCATTATCATCGCAATCAGCGCCGTGATCTACCTGGCCTCGTGCATGCTCTCGGTGAAGCTCTACGCGAAGCGCGAGTTCTAAGGGCGGCCGACGCGAGCGGCTCGAAAGCACAGGCACGAATCACCGCTGCATAGCACGCGGTCCGACCCGTCAAACCCAACGGATCGGACCGCTTCCCATCGATTCGGCATATCCTCGATCGTACTGCAAGCACCAGCGCAAATCGATCGCGCTAATGCAGCAGCGAAAAAACCCGAGGCGCTACGGTTTCGGGGCCGCAGGCGGCTTCGGTGCCCCAGGAGCACTTGGCGCCTGATGGATGCCTGGTGCCGCAGGGGCGCAAGCGCCCGGTGCCTTCATCTTAGGCGTCCCGTCGGGGTTGATGTACGGGGAAAAATCACACTTGCAAAAAGGGCATTCCATCAGCACGACTCCCCCCAACAGGGGAATGGTCTTTCCGCATTCGGGGCATTTGTTCGCCTCCGATGCCGAAGCATTTGACGGTCTGAAACACACTGGATGATCCTCTCTCTCGATTCTACACTGCCGGCAGCTTTTACCGAATCCCGCTACGCTTCGCTGGCGTTTCGCTTCTTCACTTTGACGAAAAGCATGATGAAGCCGCCTATGGCAGCCAGAACCGCAAGCGGCATGGCACTGGCTGCGAAGTTACCGGCCGCATCGACGATGTAGCCAACGACCAGCGGGCCGAGCGTCATGCCAAGGTTCTGGCCAAAGGTGACGATAGCGAGAATGATGGCTGCGTACGCCGCCGAAGGAATGGCATCCGGCCCGATCGTATAGAGCGAAACGGGAACGAAGGTGCAGATGAATCCCATAAAGATGAGCAGGAACGCCGCGGACTCGACGGTCGGCATACTGAACGCTACGAAGTAGCAAACGGCAAGAACGAACATCGTGATCGCCGTAACGTACTTGCGATTGGGAATCTTCACCTTGTTCAGGATCACGCCGATAATGAGGGCTGCGGGAAGTCCAACGAGCGAGTTCCAGCTTACCGCGAAGTTTGCGGTAGCCTGATCGGCACCGACAACCTCGACAAGATAGGTCGGCATATAGGTGGAGATGCCGTAGTAGCCGATGTTGAAACCGATGAACACGAGGGGTAGAATCCAGATCGCCGGCGTCCTCAGAAGCTTCCTGTAGTCGACCTTTTCTTTCACGCCCGGCTGCTCGACATCTTCGTCGAAGTCGATCTCCTTGTCTTTGCCGGGTATCAGGAACAGGGCGGCAAGAACCGCCAAAACGCTCAGGATATTGACGAACCACCAGATGCCCTGCCAGCCGAAGCTGTTATCGAGCGGAACGGCGACGTTCATCATCATGAACACCGAAACGGTAAACAGCGCCGTCACGCAGGAATTCGGCACGCCTCGCTTTTCCGAAGGGAAAAACGAGGTTACCACCGCGAAGGAGACGACATTGCACAAACCAAGGGCGACGCCCTCGAGAGCCCTGCTGACCAGCATCAACTCGAAACCGCCAGCGAACGTCCCGATCAGCGAACCGACGAGCTGGAACCCGGCAGCGATGACCGTCGTCCACTTCACGCCGATCTTCATGATTATGCCGCCGGCGGGCAATGCCAAGATCAAGCCGAAGAGGCTCATGATGGACATGAGCCACCCCGATTCCGATAGCGTCAGCCCCAAAGCCTGGTTGAGTTCGAGCATGATGGGCGGAATCTTGTACTGGGCCGCACTGTTGACGAAGTAAATTGCAACGCCACCGAGGAGAGCAAGCCAGGCCACCCTCGGGTTGTACGCGCTTATGCTCTTCTTTGCTGCTTCCACGTGTTCCCCTTTCAAACGTTGAAAACTGATATGTTTGGCTGCACTCAGCCGTTACCCCAAATCATTTCTTGTTGCCCGCATAAGGTCGCCCGCAGAGTCATGCCTCATCGTGAGCCCGTTCCGAAGAACGATGCCTTCCGGTATCTCCGTGACGTCGGTCGCCTCGTCAAAGAGTTTCGGCAGATCGCCGCGATCAGCATTGAGTCTGATAACCTTTTCGGCATCGAACGGAATCAGCTCCTTGCGCTCGGCTAGCCCTTTGAATACCATAGCCGGCCTGAGAACGTCTGTATCGGGCATACCCTCAAGCGAGCGCACATCGCCGTACTTCTCAATGAGCTCGCTCAAAGGACCGAAATCGAAAGCGCGCATCGGACAGGCAAGTGCGCACTGCGGCTGGTCACCCCTGATGAGCTTGTCGACGCACATCGTGCATTTGCTCATCTTCTCGCCCTCGTCGTCGGAGGCGAACTTTGGAGCACCGAACGGGCAGGCCTTCGCGCATTCGCGGCATCCGACGCATTTCTCGTCATCGACAAGAACGGCGCCGAACCGGTCTTCCTTGAAAACCGCATTCTCGGGGCACGCGGGAACGCACGCAGGGTTCTCGCAGTGCCCGCATGAAAACGCAAGGGTATGGATCCTCGTCAGAGGAAAGGCTCCCGACTCCCATTCGTAAACGGTCATCCACTTCTCGGGACCGGGCGCGAGGCCGTTCCAGTCTTTGCACGCCGTCGCGCACGCTTGGCAGCCGTAGCAGCGGCTCTGGTCGAAAAAAAATCCGTATTGGGTCATTGCTACTACCTCCCAGCTCTCTCGACCTCAATAAGCCCTGCCGTGAGAAGCGCCCCGACGATATGGGGAGCGTGCTCATCGCCGATCAGAAAATTGGGCGTGCCCCTCAGGTCGAGTCCGTAGGGCATGTTTTCCGTCTTCTCTTCGATCTTCGGCGTATACCATGCGCCGTGAAAAACGGCGGCCGTTCCCGGCATCATGCGGGACGTGACGTACACGGGCATGCGCACCTCGCCGAATTCGTTGTACGCGCGCGCAACGTCGCCGTCTTTCAGACCCCGCTTCTTTGCATCGACGGGACTCATCCAGATCGCGTGGCGATAGCACTCGTCGCGCAGCTGGGGATTCGCGTCGAGGCAGGCGTGCTGCCGATATGCGGAGACGGGCGTTACCAGTGAGAGCGGATACCGCTCGGCCTTCGGGTTGTAGAAGCTGTCGTTTGCGGGTTTGCCTTCCATGTACGCGGGGTCGTAAACGGGGATCGGCTCGAGACCTCCCCGATACCAGGTCTGCGTCCTCATATCGAGCAGCTCAACCGTCTTCGAAGAGAACTCGATCTTGCCGCTCAGCGTAGCAAACGGGCTTTTCTCCTCTTCCGCTTCCATGTAGTTCTTGTAAGGATAGAAGGGTTTGTCGATCGGGATGCGCACGACGGGCATCTTCAAGAATTCGTTCCAAGGCTTCGGCTCGATACCAAGCGCTTTCAGCTCACCGGCCGGATCGGCCGCCCACGCATCGTAGGCCTCGTGATAGAGTTCATGCACCGCATCGTCCCATTCGTCAAGCGATACGTTCGCCAGGCGGGGATTGTACTTCTCCGCAATACCGAGCCTCTTCGCAATTTCGGTGTGTACCCAATGGATCGGACGCACCTCGCCCGGACGCTCGCAGATCTTATCGGCGTACAGAAAGTAATTGCGCATGCCGTTCGGGCCGTACATGAACCGCTCCGAGCCAAGTTGGTAGTTATCGCGCGATTCGAACATCATGTTGACGCCCGGGAACACGATGTCCATGAACTCTAGGGACGCCTGCCCGTAATGCCACTGGAAACCCCAGTTGAACTCGCACATCTCAAGCGATTTCATGCGCTTGTTGGTTTCGTGGTGACTGATGGGATACTGGTTTTCGACGATCATCATCTTAATGTTCGGAAGCGGGGATGCCGGAGGCGAGCCGATGAGCGCGCGATACGTCTCCTCGTCGATGGTGCCGCTATCGAGGTTCGGGCGCTGGATGATGGCCTCTGCAATCTTTTGGATGTTGTAGCAGACGGGGGGATTGTACTCGGGAGCCGCCTGCTGCCAGTCGACGGAGGGGAACGGCATCCTCGGAGGCGTGATCAGACTGCATCCCGTCTCGCAACCGCCCGGGATAGAGAGGTTTCCCGTCATCGCCTGCAAAAGCATCGCCGCGTTCGCCGCATATTCGCCGAGATGACGTTTCGCCGGCGCATAGTAAAAATGGAGGTGGACCGGCTTGCTCGTTGCATACAGATTCGCAAATCCCCTGATCGTTTCCGCTGGAAGAGCGGTGATAGGCTCTGCCCACTCCGGTGTCTTCGGAATGCCATCGGTTTCTCCCATGACGTATCGGCGCCAGGCCTCGAAGCCGTCCGGTTCAACCCATCGGTCAACGTATTCGCGGTCGTAAATGCCTTCGCTGTACAGAACGTAGGCGACCGCAAGGAGCATGGCGATGTCGGTGCCGGGGCGTATGGGAAGCCATTGGTCGGCAAGCGTCTCTGCGCTGTTGGTGTAGCGCGGATCGATGACGATGATCTGCGCGCCGCGTTCTGCAGCGAGTTTCATGTAGTAGGAGACCGACCCGTACCAACCCACCAAAGGATCGAGGCCCCAAAGCACGATCAGCTTCGAATTGAACAGATCGGGCGCCTCGAAGCCAACGCATACGTCGGTGTTGCCGTGAAACGCCCCCACCATGTCGAATCCGAGGTGCATTTTCTCACCGCACGTCGTTCCCGAACATGAGCTATCGCCCCACGCAGCCATGCCCATGCCAAACCAAGGGGCCAGCTTGAAGCCGCAATCCTCGAACACATCGTCTACGCTGTGGGCTATGCAGTACGGACCGTATTTTTCTTTGAATTCCACTAGCTTTCCGGCAACCGTGTCGAGCGCTTCTTCCCAAGAAATCTCGACAAAATGACCGTTGCCCGGGCCTTTGCCCCCAATGCGCTTAAGCGGATGAAGGATCCTCGTCTCGGCGTTGAGTTCCCCTTTCCAAGCGTGGCCCATGGCGCAAGGTCTCATCTGCACCATGCCCTGCCAAAGAGCTTCCTCGCTCACGTCTTCGCGCGGCAACCCGGCGTTGATGCTGTCATCCGCAGAAAGCGAAACGAGCTCTCCGTCTTTCGTTTCGCATCTGACGATGCAGCTGGCATCCCAACACCCGTTCTGCGCACAGCACGTGTACTTGATTTCTGTGCCGTCGTGCGCCGCAGAAAGATCGCCGATTACGCGTTCTCTCGTCATTATTCCCCCTCACTGAATCAATTCGGCTGCTATGGTGCGGAGCATATCGTCTTGAACAGGGAATTCATTTATAGCAAGATGGAAATAATGATGACCTTGCGCTTTGAATTGCAGGAAGAGACCCTAACCTGCAATGTTGTAGCTTGTTACCCTAAATGACAATATAATGTTCCAAGCGGAACGAACAACCATGCTCGCATGCACTTGTCTTAGGGGGAGCCAATGGAAATGCGCAGCTTATCCCGATACGAATCGATCTGCATCGACGGCTATACCGCAGGTCTTCTCTCTTCTTCAGAAATGGACTTGGTGAGGTTCGACGCGCTTGCATCCCAAAGCCAGCTCATGAGCGAAACCAGGCAGCAGCTGTTGCGTGTCGAGGCGCTTTCGTCCGTGAGCATCGATGGGAGACGTGTGAAATACCTCGACCTCCTTAAGCTGGAGGCTGCCATTCTCAACACCCCGTTCACCGACGACGACTGCACGAGGCTCTACCGCCTCGCGAACAAACTGGGGCTCGAAGACGCCTCGGGTGCCACCGTTTCCTACCGCTACATGCGAACCGTCGATTGGGTCGCGCGCAACATCGCGAAAGACACCGTCATCGATTCGGGCATCTTCGAAACGATCCGCGATCTGTACAACGAAAACGAGATCGAAGCCATCGCAAATCCGGAATCCCTCGATCCTCGCGAGCGAAGAGCGATCCGCAGGAAAGCGGAATCCGCCGAAAGCAGGCGACAAACGCCTGCGAAGGATGCGCTCATCGACGACTATATCGACCTTTTGAACGCAAACATATTAACCCCCTCGGCGCAAGCTGAAATCTCTCATGCCCAGCTGCAGCTGATCAAGCCCTACGAGGGAAACCTCGATGCATACGAACGAGTTTTTTCCCATCTGGTCTTCTACCGGCGAGGAGTCCTTACCAGCAGCATCGCTCCACTCGCCATCGGCCCGGCGCGAAACGTCACACGCCACGTTCAATCGCTCGTTTCGAACATGGAAGGTCTCGTCAACAGTAAGACTTCCGAAACGAGTATGCAAACGGATTTCCGACACAGTTCCTATTGCGCTGAAATGGCCGTGAAGACCGCCCACCTTTGCCAAAGCATCCTTGCCGCCTATTGGCAGAGATGGCAGAAAAGCCTCAGCAAGACGCGGAGCGATTCAGCAACGCTCACGCTCGCCAAGCTATTCCTCGGATGGCCCTGCCTTACCATTGCAATTGCGTCAGAAAAAATCGGACGGGGGTTTTCAGCGACCAACAACGCCATGAAAGAGCTCACGGAAGCAGGAATAGTCCGCGAGATATCCCGCTTGTCGAAACACCGCCTGTTCTGCGCCGTCGACCTCGCCGAAACGCTTGAAAAGCTCATGGAGAAAGCAATCTCCTCCGAATTGCTCAACCGCGACAAGATACTCGACGCCATCCTGCAGCCCGAATACGGCGGGGATGCAGACGGGCGCTCGTAAAGCACCGAGCCGCTACATCGCACAATCGGGCTTGTTCACCAGATCGGCAAGCGATACGCCATCGACGTACTGCTCGATCGTTTGATCGAGACCTTCCCAAAACGATATGGTGTTGCACTCGCCCCTGCGCGGGCATACCCCGAAATCATCCTCGAGGCATGCAACCGGAGCGCAGCTGCCCTCGGCGGCCCGCAGCACGTCGCCTGCGGTCATCTCGGCAGCGGGCCGCGTGAGCACATATCCGCCCCGTGCGCCGCGCGTGCTCTTCAGCAGGCCGGCGCGCACCAGACTTCCTGCAAGCTGCTCAAGGTACTTGATAGAGATGGATTGACGCTCGGCGACCTCGCGCAGCGGCACGCGAGCGCCGTCGCCCTGTTCGGCGACGTCGATCATCAAGCGCAAGGCATAGCGTCCTTTGGTCGAAATCATCATTGCGGTACCCCATCGTCTGATCCGGATTAGAAATACTTCTTGACGCCCGAAAACCGATGAACTCAATCATACGGTCGGTTCGGCGAGCATGGTAAAGCAGCCTTCATTGTACCCGCCGCAAACCGCCGCAGGGGCACAAAGCACACATGTGGCTTCGAATTCTCGTCGCGTGGGCTTATTTCCTACTATATTACTATGTTTTTTCGACCATTCGGCAACATATCTTGACTTTTCCACTATTGCGAGTATCTTATTCCTAGTATATTACTGGGAATTATGGTGACGTAAGACGAACGACGAGGAGCACACCATGTACGCACGGAACATCGACAACCTGATCGGCAACACCCCCCTACTCGATATATCGGGCATTGCGGGCGAGCAGGAGCCCGCACGAATACTCGGCAAATTCGAAGCCGCCAACCCCGGCGGAAGCATTAAGGACCGCATCGCCAAAGCGATGCTCGACGACGCCGAGGCCGAGGGCCTTATCGCCCCCGGCGGACGCATCATCGAACCCACAAGCGGCAATACCGGCATCGGCCTTGCCATGCTCGCCGCAGCCAGGGGCTTCGGCCTCACACTCGTCATGCCTGAAACCATGAGCATCGAGCGCAGGAAGCTCTTGGCGGCATACGGCGCCGAACTCGTGCT
Source organism: Raoultibacter timonensis (assembly GCF_900240215.1). GTDB lineage: Bacteria > Actinomycetota > Coriobacteriia > Coriobacteriales > Eggerthellaceae > Raoultibacter > Raoultibacter timonensis. The sequence continues at coordinate 129,239 of NZ_LT964681.1, forward strand.
GACCGAAGGCGCGAAGGGCATGCCCGGCGCCATCGCGAAAGCGGAAGAACTGCTCGGCGAAGACCCTGCAGCATTCATGCCGCGGCAGTTCGAGAACCCCGCCAATCCGCGCGTCCACTTCGAAACGACCGGACCCGAAATCTGGCGCGACACCGACGGCAACGTCGACGTGCTCGTCGCGGGCGTCGGCACCGGCGGCACGATCTCGGGCGCGGGCGCGTTCCTGAAGAACAAGAATCCCGATCTCTTCATCGCGGCCGTCGAACCCGACGAGTCGCCCGTGCTCTCGGGCGGGCAATCGGGACCGCACAAGATCCAGGGCATCGGCGCGGGCTTCATACCCGACACGCTCGACACCGCGATATACGACGAGGTCGTCCGCATTCCCACCGCCGAGGCGTTCGCCGTCCAAGCCGAGCTCTCCCGCAACATCGGGGTGCTTGCGGGCATCTCGTCGGGCGCCGCTACGGCAGCCGCCCGCGCGCTTGCCCGAAGGCCCGAGTTCGCAGGCAAGACCATCGTCGTCGTACTGCCCGATACCGGAGAGCGCTACCTATCCATGATCGAGCCGGAATAGCACCAAGGAGCATTCACCATGAAGCAGATATATCTCGACAACGCGGCCACCACGCAGATGCGCCCCGAAGTCCTCGAAGCGATGATGCCGCACCTCACCGAAGCATACGGCAATGCGAGCTCGATCTATCCTCTCGGGGAAGAGGCGGCCGCAACGCTCGCCGAAGCGCGCCGCACCGTTGCGCAGGCCATCAACGCCGATGATCGCGAGGTGTACTTCACTTCGGGCGGCAGCGAATCGGACAACTGGGCGCTCATCGCGACGGCTGAGGCATACGAGTCCAAAGGCCGCCACATCGTCACGAGCGCGATCGAGCACCACGCGATCCTCCATACGGCCGAATACCTCGAGAAACGCGGCTTCGAGATCACGTATGTGCCGGTCGACGAGTTCGGCATCGTCTCCCCCGCCGCGCTCGAAGCGGCCATGAGGCCCGACACGATCCTCGTCTCGATCATGTTCGCCAACAACGAGATCGGCACCGTCGAGCCCATCGCCGAGCTTGCAAAGATTGCCCACAACCACGGCGCGCTCTTCCATACCGATGCGGTTCAGGCGTTCGGGCATCTGCCTATCGACGTCAAGGAAATGGGCATCGACCTGCTGTCGGCTTCGGCCCACAAGATCTACGGGCCGAAGGGCACGGGGCTCCTCTACATGAGAAAAGGCGTTCGAAGCAAGGCGTTCATCCACGGCGGCCAGCAGGAGCGCGGGCTTCGCGCGGGCACCGAGAACGTCGCGGGCATCGTCGGATTCGCCAAGGCGACCGAGCTCGCGTTAGCCGAGCAGGCAGAAGAGGCCGCCCGGCTGGGCGAGCTGCGCGATTACGCCATCGAGCGGATCGAACGCGAAATTCCGCACAGCCGCCTGAACGGCCACAGGCGCGAGCGCCTGCCCAACAACGTGAACTTCTCGTTCGAGTTCATCGAGGGCGAGGGCATGCTTCTGCAGCTCGCGTTCAAGGGCGTCAGCGCTTCGAGCGGATCGGCCTGCACCTCGGGATCGCTCGACCCGAGCCACGTGCTGCTGGCCATCGGGTTGCCCCACGAGATCGCGCACGGGTCGCTGCGCCTCACGCTCGGACGCGACACCACCCGCGAGGACGTCGACTATACGATCGACGCGCTCAAGGGCACGATCGAGAACCTCCGCGCCATGAGCCCGCTGTACGAGGACTTCCTCAAAGACCAGAAAAAGGCAAGTTAGAAACCGAGCCGTCGCGCGAACGGCAACAGACCTGCAAGCAAAGAAACCGGAAGGAGCCGATCATGGCTTTTGCCTATAGCGAAAAAGTAATGGACCACTTCACCAACCCGAGAAACGTTGGCGAGATAGAGAACTGCAGCGGATGCGGAACCGTCGGCAACGCCCAGTGCGGCGACATCATGCGCGTATACCTCGATATCGACGACAACCGCCGCATCCGCGACGTGAAGTTCAAGACCTTCGGGTGCGGCGCCGCCATCGCCACCTCTTCGATGGCCACCGAGCTCGTCAAGGGCAAGACGATCCAAGAAGCGCTCGAGGTCACGAACAAGGCGGTCATGGAAGCGCTCGACGGCCTGCCGCCCGTAAAGGTACACTGCTCGCTGCTCGCCGAAGAGGCGATTCATGCCGCGCTCTGGGATTACGCCGAACGCGAGGGAATCGTGATCGAGGGGCTCGAAAAGCCCAAGACCGACATTCACGAGCACGAAACCGAGCCGGAGTACGCCCTCGCATAGCGGCTTCGGGGCCGTACCGAAACAGGTTCGAAGGCGGAGGGCTTCGGCTCTTCGCCTTTGAGCATTCGGCTTCGAGTTTATGCGCTCAGGACGCCTGGCTCCAGACCGATCGCGCCGCGAGCGAGAAGAGCGCGGCTGCCGCCCAGAGCCATTGCAGCAGCGCGTCCAAGACTGGCGGCTAGCCCGTCAGCATCGACAGCGATTACGCCTTTCCGAGCAAGCGACAACGCGCCTCGACCAAGTCGATCGCCTCCTGGTTCGAATGGATGTCGAGTTTACGGTAGATGTGCTGGATGTGCTTCTTGGTCGTGTTCTGCGAGATAAACAGCGTTTCCGATATATAGGGTCCGGTCCGTCCCCGCGCCATGAGAGAGAGCACCTCCGCTTCGCGCGGCGACAGCTCGAACTCCTGCTGCACCTGGGCGATGGCCGCATCGAAGAACCCATCGAACGACGAGGGTTCCGATTGCGCGGCAGCCGATCCCTTCTCCCCCTCAACCCTCGCTATGCCCTCACCCGCACGCTCGCGGAATATCCATGCGAACGAAAGGCCGATGCATAGAAGTGAGAGGATCGAGCAACCGATCAGCAGGCCAGTAACGCTTTCGGCATACTGGGCGAGATACACGCCGACGAAGCCGCCTGCCGCATACCCCGCATACAGCGCAGCGAAACCGACCCCGTATACCGAAACGGGCAAGACGTTCTGCCGATGGGATAGTTCGGCCAAACCCACGATAAGCGCGACGAACCCGAAACGGTTGCCCATGACGACGAGCACGCTCCATACCGCATCGGCATGGAGAAACGGCGTGAGCACCATGGCGAACACGAACATGAGCGTAGCGATGGCAATCGCTCCGGGAATGAACAGGTTGGCAAAGCGATCCCCATGGGGCAGAAACACCGCAAGGCAGAACAGCACTGCAAGGGCGCAGAGCGACCCGGCGGGAACAATCGCCGCATTGATGAACGTGTAGGAATGGGTGTACAGCACGCTTCGGAGCATGAAGTACATGACGCCGAACGCCGCCACCGCCACCGCGAGAACCCACGTCCAAGCGAACGTCGGGGATTTGCCTTTCAGCTCCCGAGCGCTCTCGCGATACGGAGCGAAATGCAGCAAGACAGCGGCGAGCACTGGCAGCAGCGCCGTGGTAACCAGTAAAGCCGCAGACCCCATGGTCTGAACGCACACGTACTGTACGACCGCCGATACGGCATCGGCCACGAGCACGATGGAAAACGTCCGCCAACCTCCTATGGCGCCGAACCGCTCCGCCCACACGAGAATGAACCACGCGATGCTCAAGCCGAACGTCGCGATAAGGCAAGGGTTCGGCGTTTCTCCCGCTAGGCGCTGCAGGCACAAGACGATGCTCGACACCGATCCGATAATCGGCACCGCGATGCAGAGCGGCTTGAGGTAGAGCGTCCGCACGATGCCTTTGTGAGCGAGAAACGCCGCCAACGCGCACAGCAGGGCGACCGTAAGAAAGGCCGGCGACCACAGGATGGGTATCTCCCCAGCACCCTGGTACGCCGTCAGATACCGGTCCCGCTCCATCGAATCCCATGCGACGTACATCATGTACCCGAGAACGACGATCATGCCGCCCCGCTTGAGGTCGTCCGCCGTCGACTTCACCGTTTGAAGAACGCGGCCCATCCTGCCTCCTGTCGCACCCCGGCCCGACGATTCGAGCCGATTATAGCATTACCTTTTCATGTCGTTCGGCTCGATCGCCAATTACCCGATCAGGGTGATAATAATTAAGTTTTTCCTGTTCAACCAAATGTTTCAGCAAATACCCCCATACAGGCCATTCTCCCCGCCCCCTTACCGCCCTACGATAGCAGCCGCCAAGCGGGACGGATCGGACACGGGGTCCGATCGATATTTTGAGGGAACACGAGGGGTTGTACGGCAAGCGCGCATAGACCGCTTGGGCGCTCGCCGTCAGTCAAGGAGACCATCATGGAAAACGTAATGAAAACCGAGCAGGGCCAAACCGCCGCGGGCCTGACGCGCCGCGGGTTTCTCGGAGCGCTCGGCGTAGCCGCCGCAGCTGCAGCGGGGGCATCGCTTGCGGGCTGCGCTCCGCAGGGAGCAACCGCAAACGCCGCCGTCGGCGTACCCGAGTCGTGGGACTACGAATGCGACGTGGCCGTCGTCGGGTCGGGAACCGTGCTCACCGGTGCGGGCAAGGCTGCCGCCGAGGGCGATCGCGTGATCATCATCGAGGCCGCCGACAAAACCGGCGGCACGACGGCCACATCGAACGGCCAGACGTGGATGCCGCTCAACTCGACGGCGATGGCCGACGGGCTCGACAACCGCGACGACGCGCTCGCCTACGTCACGGCGACGGCTGCGGGCAAATCAACGTCCGAAATCCTCGATGCATTTTTAACCTATGGGCCTGAAGCCATCGACTTCCTCGCCGAAACCGCCGATTTGTCCTGGGAGATCAGCCCCCGCATCGACTATCACTACGACGTGTTCCCCGGTGCGAAGGATCAGGTGCGCACCATAGCTCCCGTCGGCAAGCAGTCGACCGAAGCCGGCCAGATGACCGGGGCCTTCGGCACCACCTCGTCGGGCGCGTTCGTCACCGACCCGCTCGCCAACGGCATCGTCGAGAAGTACGGCGGAGAGATACTCACCAACACGACCGCCAAACGCCTGATCACCCGCACGACCGATGATGGCACCGCCGAGGTCATCGGCCTGCAAGCCGAGACCAAGAACGGCAAGACGATCAGCATCAAAGCGTCGAAGGCGGTCATCTTAGGTGCCGGCGGCTTCGGCTGGAACGACGACATGAAACGCCAGTACATGGAGATCCCCGCAAACCGCACGATGGAAGTTGCCACGTGCAAGGGCGAGGGCATCCTCATGGGGCAGGCGGTCGGTGCCGACCTCGACCTCATGTCCTATGCATGGGGCCAGGTCGTCTGCGTCGATCCTGCCGACATGCCCTATCACGAGTGGTGCGACGCCCCCACCGAATACAACGATTTCGGACTCGGCACGTTCTACGGCCTGATGTGCAAGGCTGGATCGTGCGTACTCAACAAGTTCGGGCGCCGCTTCATGGACGAAGCCGTCGACTACGACTCGCTCTGGCATGGCTTCTGGGGCCGCGATCTGGGCCTCTCGGGTGACGAAGAGGGTGCAACCTACGGAACGAGCTGGACGAACATCCCCGCGTTCTACATCTGCGACTCCACCGTCGCCGATGCTGAAAACTCGACCATGCGCGACGCAAACGGCGACGTATGCTCCTGGGTGGCCTACCAGGCCGACACCCTCGAGGCACTGCTCGACCAGATTCCCTTCCGCGATGCCTACGCTCGCGAAACCGCCCTCAAAACCATCCAGTCGTACAACGAGTACGCTGCGCAAGGCGTCGATCCCGAATTCCATCGCGGCGAGACGAAATGGGACCAGGGCGGCACCTCGCGACCCGAATCGTGCCTCGCCCCCATCGAGGCGGGCCCGTTCTACTGCGTCATCTGCGAGCCGTACCCAATGTGCACGAAGGGCGGTTTGAAGGTAAACGAGAAGGCCGAGGTCATCAGCGTCACGGGCGAGGTCATCCCGCGCCTGTACGCCTCGGGCAACAACGCCGGCATCGGCGGGCCCGGCCTGTTCTACAACGGCGCGGGCGGCACGCTCGGCCCCGGATTCGCCTTCTCCTACATCGCCGGAATGAACGCCACGGCGCTCTCACCCTGGGAATAACGATCACCCGACCGTACCCGCTTTTCTTCAGCGAAGCCCGACCGGCGCGTTCCCTCAAACGCCAGTCGGGCTTCGCCCGTTTCAGACCCGTGCGTTCCAGCGCGTATGGAACGCTACATGCTTCGCTGTATCTTTGCGATCCACAACAGGTAGCCGAGAAACGCAACCACTTCAAGGCCGATCATGATCAACACGCCGGCGACGCTCAGCTGATCGGAGACGAACAAGGCGAGCGCCCCGATAGGCACGAGCACCGAAAGCAGCGTGAACGCCTTCTCGGCGGCTTGGGACCGTATGGCGATGTTGCGCTCGTCGGCTTCGCTCACCAGCTCGCTTGACGTCGGTTTATGGAGCCACGATGCGATGCCGCAGATCAAAAGTGCAACCGTGCAGCCGCCGAAGCCCCACACCGCCTTGCCCGCCGTAGGGAACATATCGGCAGCGCCGCCGATGTTGAGACCGAGCGCCACCGTGACGAGCAGGCACAAAAACCCAATTGACAGCGTTACGACCGATGTCGTCCGACTTTTCGTTGCAGTGGCCATCGGGATCCTCCTAGAATGTGCGGTTCCACTCGAACACCGCCTCGCACCTCTCTCGACAGATACGGGCTCGAATGCACCTTATGGCTAAAATGGAAAGCTAGCTTTCCATATAGTATAGACAGCTCTTCTCGCAATGTAAAGCAAGCTTTCCATTTTTCTCCGCAATGCCGTATGTTTTCCGTTTCTCCGCTTTTTCTCGCGTGCTGCGCAATTATTCGTCGATCATCGTCCCTTCTCATGGTAAACTCAAGGCCGTTTACGGATCGACGGCGGCAATCGGCAATCGAGATGCCAGCCTCGCACCGATCCGAGAGGAACCGAGGAGATTATGGCAGGGATTCATCACATGTTTCTTTAACCCGCTAGGGTACGAGAGACTTGTCCGCGACATCACGCGTGCTTCGGCATGCGGATGCGAATCACCTTGCACTGCTTCGGTTCTATCGCTTCACTTGCCCTGCGCCTGCCCATCATGGGGCGCAATCGGAACTTCCGTGGCGGCAGAGCGCCTCCGATCAGCACAGTTGCATCGCATCCGCACCCGATAGTTGCGGAAAATTCCAACAGGAATAGCTGGCAAGGCTCCCCCCGCAACCCCACACTGAAATTGAAAGCGCGCTACTAAACATCGAACGAGAACAAGGAGTTTCATCATATGACGGAATCGACAACCGTACTCAGCGCAGCGGGCCGACCCCTGCCAAAGCGCTGGCTCGCGATTATCGCGACCATCTGGGCGGGTCAAGCCGTCTCGATGGTGACGAGCTACGCTGCAGGATACGCTGCCGTGTGGTACATCACCGAGACGACCGGCAGCGCCCTCATGCTCGCCGCCGCGACCATATGCGCCTACCTGCCCCAAGGGCTGCTCTCCCCCTTCGGCGGCGTCATCGCCGACAAATACAACCGCAAGATCGTCATGATCGTCGCCGACATGGGCGTCGGCGTGATCTCGCTCGTACTCGGCATCTTCATCCTGCTCGGAAAGGCATCGTTCGGGCTCATCATCGTCATGATCATCGCCCGCAGTATCGGCCAGGCCTTCCACGGCCCCGCCATGATGGCGGCCATGCCGCTGCTCGTGCCCGAGAAGCACCTGCTGCGCATCAACACGCTCGACCAGCTGCTCATGAGCATGGCGAGCATCGGCGCGCCGGCGTTCGGCATCTTCCTCTACACCGTTATCGGGTTCTATTCGGTCATGTTCCTCGACTTTCTGGGAGCCTGCGTAGCCGTGCTCGGCTTGGCACTCGCAAAGATCCCGACCATCCACGACGAAACGACGGAAAACCAGCATGTGCTCGCCAACATGCGAGACGGATGGAAGGCGCTGTCGGTGAACCGCGGCCTCATGATACTGATCGTGGGCATCACGCTCGGCATGATGGTGTTCGGGCCTCTGGGCGCGATGTTCCCGCTCATGACCTACGACCACTTCGGGGGCGACGGCTTCGCCGCGTCGATCACCGAAGCGGCGTTCGGAGTAGGCATGCTCGTCGGCTCGGGCATCCTCATGGCGTGGGGCGGCGGCAAGCGCCTTGCCGGCCTTATGGCCGTGGCCGCCATCATCGTCGGCGCGTCGACAGCTGTATGCGGCCTGCTCACGCCGAACATGTTCTGGGTGTTCGTCGCACTGTGCGCCGTCATGGCCGTCGCGTGCGCCTGGTTCAACGGTCCGCTCATCACCCTCGTGCAGAAAAACGTGCCCGAGGAGAAGATGGGCCGCGCGCTCGGACTCACCACCGCGGCTATTGGCCTCGCCTCACCGCTTGGCGTGGCGATCGGCGGCGTGACTGCCGAGGCAATCGGCATCGCGCCGTTCTTCCTAGTCGACGGCATCCTGTGTTTGGCATTGGGGCTTGTGCTCTACCTGCCCAAGAGCGTCCGGGCACTCGATACGGCTGCTGCCGAGGGCATCGGGGACGGACAGCCGGGTGCAGATGCGGCCGACGGAACTGCAAACCGCATTGCCGAAACCTGCGAATAGCAGCAGCGGCAAGATCTCCGCGCCGCCGCCGTTTTCCGACAAGGAGTCGGCGGCGCGGTGCCCAACTCGAAGGCTCGCTGATGTGATCGGCGGCGCGGCGTCGATCTTCGGGTTCTTCGGGTTCTTCGGGTTCTTCGGGTTCTTCGGGTTCTTCGGGCTTTCCGACTCTGCCTTCACGAGCAGAGCGATCCGTATGACCTGCTTCGAGCGCAGATGCAAGCAGGCAGACGCATATCGAGCGCCCACATTCGCCGCCCTTGAGCCCGACAGGCTCGAAAGCAAAGCTACGTTTAACCGCATCGACTCGTGTCTTGAACGCACGCTCAAGACACGATCGTCAATACCGGTATCGGGTGGATGCGCAGGCGCCTATCGCACTCGTTTCGGTGGCCGAAAACCAACTGTTGCCATCTCTTAGGCGCTCCTGCTGACGACCCGTCGGCAGGAGCCATACAAGCGCAGGCCGATGGGGGCTAACGGCCCGCATGGCCTTCCGCTGCCAAAACGCCATTGGCGCGCCTCCGCATAGCTCTTGAGGGGAGCCGACGTTTTGAAACCTCCGAACGGACACATGCCAATCCTGACTTAACAGTGGCATCGCCTAATCTGGCAGAGAATTCGACCTGTGTCAATTCAGGAATGACTTACTTTATTGATAATATGGCTACCCGCAAGAAAACACCAGGTGGCAAAATCGCAATAACCCCCTCGTGCGATACTTACTACCTTATCTTTTGACACAGGTCGAATTCTCTGCCAGATCCAGAGCCATCCGCCACCAAACTGCCATCGATACGCATCCGATCGAGTCTTTAGAGCGGCGGATTGCTATTGGCGTTCTGCGTTTGCGATACGATGATTGTTTGCCGCGACGACCGGAGCCCAGCAAAACCCGCAACGCCCACCCGCGCTTGCGCTGCCCGGTCTGCCCGTGCAAACGCTGCCCGGTCTGCCCGTGCAAACGCTGCCCGCCGTCGCCCGAATCTCCACAAAATAACGCTTACGAACGCTGCCCGCTCTTCGCTAGAATAGACGCTCGTTCGAGCTCGGCGCGAGAGGCGGTTACTCTCGATCCTCGCCGAGCCATAGAAAGGATCATGCTTAATTGAATAAGAAAAACTTGCTGCCCATGCTGGCGGTTCTCTACGCATCGGCATTCGTCGCCGCCTTCAACGAGAACATCGTAAACGTCGCACTCGTCGACATCATCGCCGCGTTCTCGGTCGATTCCGCGCTCGCCCAATGGCTCGTCACCGGATACATGATCGTCACGGCTATCATCGTGGCCTGCATGGCCTACCTTTCGCGGCGGTTCTCGGTTCGCACGCTGTTCTTCGCAGGATCGGCGTTCCTCGTTATCGGCTCGGCTGCATGCCTGGTTGCGCCGACCTTTCCGCTGCTGCTCGTATTCCGCCTGCTGCAAGCGGTCGGAACCGGCATCTTCATCCCCCTGATGATGACCGCAGTACTCGTCATCGCGCCCAAGCAGAAGCTCGGCACCTTCCTTTCCGTCGGAAGCTGCTGCATCACGCTCGGCCCCGCGTTCGCGCCGGTTATCTCGGGGCTGATGGTCACCTATCTCGGATGGAGGTCGATCTTTTTCTTGCCCACCGTCGCCATCGCCGTCATCGTCGTCGTTGGCGCTTTCGCTGTGAAGAGCATCCTCGACACCGAGCGCACTGTACTCGACGCCCCGTCGGTCGCCCTCGCAGCGATCGGCCTGACGGCGTTCGTCTACGGTCTTTCGTCGTTCACGTCGGATGTTTTCGTCGGCTTCACCGGCCTCATCGCAGGAGCAGCGACGATCGCCGCTTTCGTACTGAGGCAGCGCAAGCTCGACGAACCGCTCATCGATCTTTCTCCGCTCGTGAATCCACGCTTCGCGCTCGCCTGCCCGCTCGTGATCGTTGCCATGATGACCACGTTCTCGATGAGCGTGCTGCTCCCCCTGTACTACCAGGGCTCCCTTGAAGCCACCGCTCTCGTATCGGGCCTCCTCATCCTCGTTCCCGTCCTCGTCAACTCGGTGACCGCAATCTTCGGCGGACGCGTCATGGACAAGATCGGCGCATGGCCGCTGCTCCCCATCGGATTCGGTATCATAGCGATCGGGCAGGTGGCCATCGCCTTCGTTTCGATGAGCGCCGCCCTCGTTCCCGTCCTGGTCGGATCGGTGCTCGTGTACGCGGGCGTCGGGCTCNGTTCCTCGTAGCGGTGTACTACGCGCACAAAGGCGCACCGGGACTCACCGAAGATATGGCGGATAGCGCCGAGACGCCAAAGGCTGCTCCCATCCTTTCTCTGATCGGCAAGTCGGACGCCTATCGGGTTGCAAACACCGCAACCGTGCTCGAAGCGATCGACACCATGGTGAATACCCAGACGGGCGGCGTGCCCGTCGTCGATACGCGTGATGCGGTGGTCGGCTTCATCACCGACGGCGACGTCATGCGCTACCTCACCGGCGGCGAGCGCAAGCGGATGGATCCGCTGTACGCCTACCTGTCGATCGCGGAGCGGGGCGATCTGGCCGAGCGGGTACCCGACCTGCTCAAGGCGAACGTTATGGAGCTTGCGACGAAAAAGGTCGTCTGCATCGAGGCGGATGCTTCGGTCGAAGACGTCTGTCTCGCGCTCTCCGATCCGCACATCAAGAAGGTGCCCGTCGTTTCAGGCGGGAAGCTGGCGGGAACCGTGAGCCGCTCCGATCTCGTACGCTACTTCTTGGCGGAATTCGCCGGGCTCCCGAAAAGGGTCGCCTCGGACGCAGCTTAGCCTACGCCCGCTGGCTCGACCCGTAGGCGGCGTGCTTGCGGTTTCCGAACGCGCTGCCTTTGCGGGCGTCCTTCTTGAGCCGCTTGAGGACGTCGTCCTCGCTCGAGCCCTCGACCTGCGCGCGCAGCTTGACCACCTGGTCGCGCAGGCGGGCGGCCTCCTCGAAGTCCATGCTCTTGGAAGCGGACACCATGTCGTCCTCCATCGAGGAGATGATGCGCAGCACCTCCTCGCGCGAAAGCGCCGCGAGCTCGAGGTTCACCTGCTCGGCGGTGGTGTTGCCCACCTCGTCCTTCACGTAGCTCATGATGTCGTTGATGGCCTTGCGGATGGTCTGCGGCTCGATGCCGTGCTCCTCGTTGTACTGCATCTGGATCTCGCGGCGGCGGCGCGTCTCGTCGATGGCGAGGCGCATCGAATCGGTGATCTTGTCGGCGTACATGATGACCTGGCCCGAAACGTTACGGGCAGCGCGGCCGATCGTCTGGATGAGCGAGCGGTGATTGCGCAGAAACCCTTCCTTGTCGGCATCGAGGATCGCAACGAGCGAAACCTCGGGCAAGTCGAGGCCCTCGCGCAGCAGGTTGATGCCCACGAGCACGTCGAACTCGCCGCGACGCAGATCGCGAAGAATCTCGACACGTTCGAGCGTTGCGATGTCGGAGTGCATGTAGCGGGCCTTCACACCCTGATCGAGGAGGTGATCGGTCAAATCCTCCGCCATCTTCTTCGTGAGCGTGGTGATGAGAACGCGCTCGTCTCGCCCCGCGCGCTCCTTAGCCTCGTCGATGATGTCGTCGATCTGCGAAGCCGACGTGCGTACGATGATCTCGGGATCGAGAAGCCCTGTCGGGCGGATGATCTGCTCGACCTTGTCCTGCGATACCTTCTCCTCGTAATCGCCGGGAGTCGCCGACACGTAGACGAACTGCGGGACGCGCTCCTCGAACTCGTCGAAGCGGAGGGGGCGGTTGTCAAGGCAGCTCGGAAGCCTGAAACCGTGCTCGGCGAGCGTGATCTTGCGGCTGCGGTCGCCCTCGTGCATGCCGCGGATCTGCGGCACCGTCACATGGCTCTCGTCGATGATGCAGAGGAAGTCCTTCGGGAAGTAATCGATGAGCGTGTAGGGGGGCTCGCCCGGATCGCGGCCGTCCATGTGGCGCGAATAGTTCTCGATGCCCGAGCAGAAACCCATCGTCTCGAGCATCTCGAGATCGTAATTGACGCGCATTTCGAGCCGCTGCGCTTCGAGCAGCTTGCCTTCGGATTTGAACTGGGCCAAGCGGTCGCGCAGTTCCTCGCCAATGGTTTTGATGGCCTTGTCCATCTTCGGGCGCGCCGTCACGTAGTGCGACGCGGGCCACAACGGCAGCGCCTCGAAATCGTTCAACACCTCGCCCGTCACGTTGTCGACCTCGGCGATGCGTTCGATCTCATCGCCCCAAAACTCGATGCGGATGGGATTGTCGGCGTAGGGCGGGAACACGTCGAGGTTATCGCCGCGCACGCGGAACGTACCGCGCTTGAGCTCGTAATCGTTTCGGTCGTACTGGATGTCGATGAGGTCGTGGATGACCGTATCGCGATCCATCTCCTTTTCCTTGTCGACGAACACGGCCATGCCGGCGTAGTCCATCGGGCTGCCGATACCGTAGATGCACGACACCGACGCCACCACGATGCAGTCGCGCCGCGAAAGCAACGCCGAGGTTGCCGCATGGCGCAGCTTCTCGACCTCTTCGTTGATCGAAGCGTCCTTCTCGATGAACGTGTCGCTCGAAGGCACGTAGGCTTCAGGCTGGTAGTAGTCGTAGTAGCTGACGAAGTACACGACCGAATTGTCGGGGAAGAATTCCTTGAGCTCGGAAGCGAGCTGAGCCGCGAGCGTCTTGTTCGGTGCCATGACGAGCGTTGGCTTCTGCGTGGCCTCGATGACCTTCGCCATGGTGAAGGTCTTACCCGAGCCCGTCACGCCCAGAAGCGTCTGGTAGCGCATGCCGTTTTCGACGTTTTCAGCAAGCCGCTCGATCGCCTGAGGCTGATCGCCCGCCGGCTCGAACGGCGACACCGCGCGAAACGGCGTCGAGGCAAGGCGAACCTCCTGCGGCTTGCCCGCCATCTCCATACCATCTATATTCGAAAGGTGAGCCATCGCTCCTCCGATCCCATGTCAAACGTTCGATTCGACAAGCGCCGCGCGAAGCCGCCGTGCGCGAAGCTTCGCGCACGCGCGCGGTCGATCAGGCGCATGTACGCATAAGGGTATTAGCGTACCACATGCTACGCGAAGTGAACAGATGTTCGTGAAGATTGTACCGAACTGTTAGCTTTTCGGAACCAACGGCAACGCGGAACCGGCGGCCCCATCCGGCCGACCGACCTGAAAAGCCAGCGGTTTCGTCCTAGGCGTTTCCCGCCTTGAAGGCGTCCCACCACTCGACAACCTGGCGCTTGAGATCCTCGGGAGTGGAATCGTTATGGAACACCACGTCGGCCACCTCGATGCGCTCGGCGTCGGTGATCTGCCGCGCGATACGGCGCTTGACGTCTTCCTCATCCCACCCCGCCGCTACGGCGCGCTCGATACGCATGTCGAGCGGAGCGAGCACCGCGATGATGCAATCGGCATCGGCAGCAAGCGAAATGCTCCTGTTCTTGAATGCGGAGTATTCGACAACGACCGCTTCGCTTTCCTTCGCAAGATCGTCGATGCGGTCGGCGAAAGTCTCTTCGATACGGGGCATCGTGATGCTGTTGAGCAGGCTCGTCTGAATCTCGTTGACAAACGCCTTTGCGGCGAGCGCGGGGCGGTCGACCTCGCCTTCGGCGTTGAGGATATCCTCGCCGAACGCCTCGACCAGATCGGCCTTCACGTAATCGCGCGTCAGAACCTCATGCCCCACTTCGTCGAGGTCGATGAACGGCAATCCCTCCTCGACGAGTGCTTTGGTCGCCATCGACTTCCCGGCGCCCATACCGCCGATAATGAAGATCTTTTTCATGTCCTGCGACCTCCTCGCGCTTGCCCGTGCATTCCTTCGCGCATCATATCACAGCGATCCGCACAGCAAAAGACAGGGCGACAAGACGTTGCCCTCGCGCCTTGCGAAGCCGGAGCCGGGCATCGCCCAGCCCGCCTTACGAGCCGTCGCCCACCGCCTCGATCATCCCGCCGCCGAGCACCGTTTCGCCCAGGTAGAAAACCGCATGCTGGCCGGGCGCCGTCGTCGGCTGGGGGCTCACCAGGCGAACGTCGACCGAGCCCCCGTCGCACGGCGTTACCGTGCACGCGGCTTTGATGCTGCGGTAGCGAAGCTTCACCATGCAATCAAGCGGAGCATCGAGCGATTCGATCGCCTGCCAGTTCGGACGAGCGACGCGAACGGTACCGATAAGCGTTTCGCGCTTGAAGCCGACCACGAGCTCGTTTCGATCGAAGCGCTTGCCGATCACGTAGTACGGTTCGGGCGCCGCAATGCCGATCCCCTTGCGCTGACCGATGGTATAGCGGAAAAGCCCGTTATGGCGGCCGAGCGCTTGCCCCCGCGCATCGACGATGACACCCGGCGCATCCGCAACTCCCCGCTCTTCGAGAAACGATAGGTGATCGCCGTCGATGAAGCAGATATCCTGGCTCTCGGGCTTATCGGCAACCGGGAGTCCGAGGTCGGCCGCAAGCATGCGCACGTCCGTTTTCGTCGCTGCACCCAGGGGAAGCACGAGGCGCGCCAGCTGCGCCTGCGTCAGCTGCGAGAGCATGTAGCTTTGATCTTTCGACGCGTCGAGCGCCGCCTTCACCGCAAACCGCCCGCTTTCCTCGAATTGGGCGATGCGGGCATAATGGCCGGTCGCAGCTTTTTCGCACCCGTACCTATCGGCCGCCGCAAACAATTGGGGCATCTTGCAGAGCGCGTTGCACGAAACGCAGGGGCTCGGCGTGAGCCCCTGGGCATAGTCGCGCACGAATGGCTGCACGACCGATCGCTCGAACGCGCCTTCGCACTCCCATACCTCGTGCTCGATGCCCAAAAGGGCGCAGACCGCCGCTGCGTCCTCGGCCGCCGCCTGCGACTTCTCGTCGGAAACGAACAGGCACGTAACGCCGACGACCGCATAGCCCGCACGCATGAGCACGGCGGCCGACACGGCGCTGTCAACACCGCCGCTCATTCCGAGGGCTACGCGCGTTGTTCCTGCTTGTGCCTTGCCGTCCATACAGCGCCTTTCGTATCGCACGCAGGAAATCCCCACGCCGAAAGTTTTTCGGGAGCCACGGGTTCCCGAAACGGTTCCAAGATTTCTAGCAGTATACCAATCCCGCAATTCGCCCCCAAGCAAACGGGGATGCCGACAACGCTTTTGCACGGAATACCCGCTAAAAAGGACAAAAAAACGCCGTTGTGAAGCCTTCGCCCCCGGCTTCAGCGAAGGCCGTTCCGCCCGCTTTCGGAACCGCCAGATCAGAACCTTACGCGCTCTCGAACGCCTCCGAGGAAGCCCTCAGGTGCCCAAAAATGCACACCCGGGGCTAACGAAAACGCTTCACGACGGCATTTTTTGTATCGTCAGCTCACCCTGCCGATCATCGATGGAAACGCGGTGCCGTGCGCATTTCGAACCAAGAGCGCACAATGCGATAGCTCACCCTATCGAGTCCTCCTGCATTCTTTTTTATAGTCTATTGTTTCTTAAGTAACATAAGTCTATAATATCGGCAATGCACGGACGCCGAACCGACCGACCACCCGACCGATCACGGGAGGAACCATGAAAGCCGTATCTTCGCTCGCCAACGCCTGCCTGTCACGTTCGACCAAGTTAAGCTCGATCAAACCCCTGCGCTTTTCCCACGAGCGGGGTTCGTACTTCGACTACGCCGAGGCGGCCAACCTGGGAATGTACATCCACGTTCCTTTCGCGAACACCCCCCTGAACGATCGCGCATGCGACGATGGCGCGCATAGTCGCGCTCAGCGGGAGAGCGACGAACGCAAACTTCTCGACGAAATCCTCCGAGCGATCGATGCGGCAGGATCCGCTTCCTGGAGAACCGCCTTCAGCGTATCGGACGGACGCCTCCGCAAAGCCGAATCAGGCTCCCGGAAAACCATCACCACGCTGTTCATCAAGGGCAATACCGCAGCGCTCGACGAACAGGAGGTCGATGCCCTCATGCAGTCGGTCCGCGAGCGATTCGACATTACGAACGGCACGGGTTTCGAACTCGCATCGGCCGATGTAACTGCCGATCGGCTTCGTACGCTCAAAGAGTCCGGGGTCGCGCATATCGCCATCAACCTGAGCGCTGCCGAGCCGTGCGCAACCGATGCCCCCGTCTCGCCGAACGCCGTCTGCACCGAGACTCTTACCGCATTGAAAGAAGTGGCCTTCGAAACCGTTTCGCTCAACTTCGCGTTCGCCCAACCGGGTCAAAACGCCCACCAGCTCCAGTGCACCATCGACACCGCGCTCGCGAGCGGAGCGAATCATATCGCCATCAGGCCGTACAATAGCCGTGAAGCCAAGCGGATGAAGTCGAGGGGCGTCGCGGACGCGCAACCGATCGTCGAGTTCGGTTGCGCGGCTACCATGCTCATGACGGGACGGTTCGAAGTCAACGCCTACTCGATCACCGAGTACGGCACGCGGCTCGACTCGGGAGCCGCGCCCGCAGCGCTCGTCCTCAAGCTGGTCGAACGCGAGCGCATGCTCAGGTATCTGCTCTGGGCGGCTCACGCCGAAGCGCGGACGATGCTCGCGCAGGCGCGGTTGCTGCGGAGCATCGGGCGCCCCCACGCGAGGACCGGGCGGCGTTGACGGATTCTCATTCGATAAAACCACGATTCCGGCAATGCCAAACGCCTTGCCCGCCCGTGCAGCGGAAGCGATTATAATGAACAGGGCAGGCGATCGCCCAATGCGCAAAGCAGCAGCCTTCCGACCACCGTAAAACGACGAGGAGCCCTGATGTACATCGAACCGAAAGACTCGCGGCAGCGCTACACCAAGCAATGCCTCTTCGATTCGTTCTCGCGGGCCCTCGAGTGCAAACCTGCATCCGAGATCACCGTAAGCGAAATCTGCGACGATGCGGGCATCTCGCGCAAAACCTTCTACAAGTACTACTCCGACCAATTCGCCCTGCTGCTTGCCATGCAAGACGACCTGTTCGCAGGATTCGAACGCTATGTCGAGCAGCTTCCCGCCAATGTGTTCGACATGGCGCCGGCCCTCATCGCATTCGCTTCCGATCATCGCGTGCTCATCCGCGCCGCATTCCAGAACCGCGGCGAGGGGAACTTCATCGATCGTGTGATCTCGTTTCTCTACGAGGCGTACCACGCCGATTGGGAAAGCGCGAACCCTCACATGGCCGAGCAGGACGTCGAGTTCTTGTTCCATTATGTGGCCTCGGGCCTCGTCGGCATCATCCGCCTCTGGCTCTTCGACGAGCCCAAACTCAGCATTGACGAAGTGGCCGAAAAGGCGCACTACCTCATGAGACTGACCACTCCGAAAAGCGCGTAGCACGACCATCCGAGCCGCCGCGAGCCGCCGATCCGAAACGAGCGCAAAGCCGCATGCGGAGCACCAGGAGCAAAGCTCGAGAGATTCGAGTTTGAAGTACCGAAAACCGAGAGATTGGAAGACCATGGAAACCACGAGCTTTACCGATGCGAAGGCGGTGGCCCTCAAGGTCCTGCTCGCGCCCGAACTCGCCGGCAAGGTGTTTCTCGAAGGAGGTCTGGTACCTTGGGTCATCTCGGGCAACGCCTCGGGCCGTTGTCATGACGACGTCGACTTCTCGGTGCGCGACGAAGACATGCCGACGGTTCGCACGTGGTTGCAAACACGGGGTTTCTACGACGCCGCGCTCGATTCGCGGGAGATCGCATGCAATTCCAAAAGAGAGGATTACGGCGTGCATGCGCTCATCGACGGCGTCATGGTCAGCTTCGCCCCCTTCAGGATCGAGGACGGCAAGCTCACCCAGAGAAACGCGCTCCACCGCTCGTTCGCCGGATACGATGCGCTGCTCGTCGCCGCGATCGAGGGCCTCGCCGAGGCCGACTTCGTCGAAATGCGCGAACTCGAAGACGGTACGCGCATCGGCGTGGCAACCATCGAATCGGTACGCGCCGCCAAGGCGGCAACCGACCGCGAAAAGGACAAGGCCGACCTCGCCGAAATCGACCGCATCGGCTACGATGCCGAACGGCTCGCACGCGTCGAAGCCTCTTTCGCCACCATGACGGTCGACTGCCCCGCGCACAGCGAATAACAGCGAGCGGACCAACGGAGCTCGGCGAGGGAGCAGCCCGACGGCCGGTAAGCCCGTCTGCTATCCGTTTGCCGAAAAGCGCCTGCGCACCGTCGCCGCAAGGACAAAAGCCCCCGCAAGGATCGCGATCGCGCCAAATCCCGAAACCGCAAAGCCAAAGCCGTCGCCCACCTTCGGCAGGATCGTCGCGCCGTTTTCGGATGGGCTCTCGGGAACGGGCGACGCGGTCCACTGCGCATGCAGCGTGAGGTCCTCGTAAACCGGCGTTACGTAATCGTAGCGGTCAGATCCCTCGGGATCCCTGCTCCAGCCGCCGAGCACGTACCCGTCGCGCTCGATCGGCGGCTCGGCTACGAAATCCCCCGCAACCACGCGTGCTCGGGGAATGTCGACGCCCGCATTGCTCACGAACGAGACCGTGTGACCCGGCGCATACCCGTCGATGGCGAGCGTCAAAGCGGGATCGCCCTGCCCGTCGGCAACGCCCGCGTAGAAAAGCCCGAGATAATCGTCTTGGAACACCGCAAGAGCATACCCCGACGGCAGCTGATCGATCGAGATGAGCGAAGATGCGTCGGAAGCCTGGTCGGTTGCGGGAACCCTGATCACCGACTCCCCGGTGATCAGCGGGTTCCCTTGGGTCGTGAGGTGCACTCCAGCCTTCTCGATCGACAGGTGCTCAAGCGCCGTCAAGCACGGTCCGCTCTGCGACGATACCGCCACCTGCGCACAGGCGATGTCGATGCGGTTCGCGGCAATGCCCGAAAACGCCGTGCTGTACAGCGTGGATCCCCACACGTCAAGCGTGCCGCCAACCTGCATTGCAAGCGCCCGCCCGTTCAACTGCATCATCCCGGTTCCGAACACCGACAGATCGCCCTCGCCGCAGATGACCGCACCCGATGCCGTATCGGTATCGATAGACGAGATCGTGCCGGAAACGAGATGGATGCTGGATCCATCCGGCAAACGCACGGCGGGAACATCCCCGCGAGCACCCCCCGCTTCGCTCTCCACCCTGATTGTGGCGCCGGAAAGCGTCAGTGTCTTCGAGACGGGGTCCCATGCGTACCCATCGCCCTGTTCAGGATTGTGCTGATCGGTAAAATCGAGCGGTCCGTCCACAATGAAAAACAGCGTACCGAGCCTTGCCAGAAGCTCGCGCTGCACCGCATCGGTCGAATTCGGGAGGATGACCTTCGCACCGGCTCCCGCCTGAAGCGATCCCGTTCCGCCGAGAGACGACCCCGCCTGCGCCGTATAGGTTCCGTTGTTGGTAAAGGTCCCGTCCACAACAAGGCTTCCGCCGTTCGAGAACGAACCGCCGTTGACGAGCGAGCTCGTTTCGTCGATCGTCCATATCGCCGATGCGGGCAGGTCGGATGCCGTGCTCGCGGCAAGGCGAACCGAGGATCCCTGCATGAGGGAAAGCGTATCGGCAACGCAGAACCCGCGCGCTTCAACATCGAGCGACGTACCCGCAAGCTCGACGGCTCCCTGCCCGAATATCTCGAAGCCGCGCGCTGCACCCACGATCGAACCCGTGCAGCCGGTCAGTTTGATGGCGTCCGAAACCAGTGCGATGCCCGATTCCCCCGGCGACAGGCGCATGCCCTCGATACCGTCGAGCTCGACGGTATACCCAGCCGAAACGCACGCGCTCGTCGTTGCGATATCGAGAGGCGTTCCCTTGACCGAGGCGCCTTCGCTCGCATAGACGCCTTGGATGCCCGACGTGACGACGATGCCCGCGCTATCGGTTATCGAAGCTTCCGTATCGCTGAATATCGCGTTGTTGCCGGCGGCAACCGTAATAAGGCCCGCACCGTCGATTTTCACGAGCCCTCCCGAAAGGATTCCATCCTGTCCCGCATCGATGGTAGCCGAAGCGCCCGTTTCAACGAAAACGCCGTCATCGCCGAAAAGCGAAACGCCCGTTACCAGTCCCGAGAGTCCCGCACGAACATCGACGAAAGCACCCGAAGAAAGAGCGATGCTCCCGTCGAGCACGTAGACGCCGTTCTCTCCCGCATCGATAAAGAGCGAGCAAGCACCGTGAACCAGCACCGTTCCGGAAGAAGCCCCGATGCCGTCAGACGCCGCCGTAATCGTAAGAGACCCCTCCCCCTCGAGCGTTACACCGTCGTTTCCGTTCGATACGAAGATCCCGCCCGCCTCCAGGGAGGTGAGCGTGTTCGACGTTCCCGGCTCAAGCTTGATAGTCGTTCCGCTGGGCACCGTCAGCGCAGAAACCCCCCTTCCTTGCGCATGCACGTTGACTCCTGAGAGCGCAAGCGTTTTCGCACCGCTGTCCCATGCGTATCCCTCGCCCGAAGAAGGCGTTGCCGGGTTGGTGAAATCAAGCGCCCCGATCGGCGTTTGTCCGCCGTCTCCCTCGGCGCAAGCCGTATCGGGTGCCATGCACGAGAGCAACAGCAAGGCGATCAGCAGAAAAGCGGGCAAGAAGCGGACGGCGGTTTTGGTAGCCATGGGCAAATCCCTCCGATTGCTGGCTGCGCGGGCTGCATCGTGAAGACGCGAAGACGGCATATCGTTGGTGCCGTTACCCGACGTGCTTACTGGCAGGTAATAGAGTACAGTATTATACCGCATAACGTCGGGCGATCGGCGAAAGATCAAAGCATCCTGCGCTGCGCGGCCAAAAGCACGCCCGATGCAAGGAAACGATTCCCCGTATTCACGGAGGGGGAACATACGCGCCTCGCCACGCATGCGGTCTTCCCTCTGTGCTACGATAGACCCATCAGCGGCGCGAGCGTGCGCCGCGCGGCAAGCCGGCACGGGATCGGTGCCGCCGCTCTTTGCGAAAGGACGGCATCGACATGCCCATCAACAAGGCGATCCTCGCCGCTTTCAAAGCGGCTTCGCGGATCAAACCCGATATCAGGAAATCCTACGAGGCGCAGCGCGTCGCCGAGGAAGTGAGCGCCAGGCTCATGATCCCCGATCCGCGTTGCCGCATCGACGAAGCCAAGGCGACCATGCCCGACGGCTTCGAGCTGCCCCTGCGCGTGTTCACACCGCTCGATATCGATTTCTCCCTCGCTTCGGGGCTCAAGGTCACCGAGGATTCCCGCGGCACGATCCTGTTCTTCCACGGGGGCGGATGGGTCAACGGCAGCGTCGACTTCTACACCGACGCATGCACCACGATGGCGATCAAACTCGAACGGCGCGTGGTATCGGTCGACTATCGACGCGCGCCCGAGCACCGCTTCCCCCAGGCGCCCGAAGACTGCTACGAGGTGGCGCGCCAGCTGCATGCGGGCACGCTGCTATCCGACGTGGACGCGGGCAACATCGTGCTGTTCGGCGATAGCGCGGGCGGCAACCTCGCCGCCGTGGTGTCGCTCATGGCCCGCGATCGCGGCGAGTTTCTGCCGCGCACCCAGATGCTTTTGTACCCCGCAACGTACAACGACCACAACCCGACGACCTCGCTGTTCGATTCGGTGCGCGAGAACGGGGAGGACTACCTGCTCACCGCACGCGATATCATGGGCTACATGGAGTTGTACGCCTCCTCGTCGGAAGACCTCCACAAGCCGTACTTCGCTCCGCTAATCGCACCAAGCCTTGCCGAGCAGCCTCGAACCCTCGTGATCACCGCCGAGTACTGCCCCTTGCGCGACGAGGGCGAAGTGTTCGCGCAGCGTCTGGCAGATGACGGCGGCTGCGTAGCGTGCTATCGTGTGCTCGACGCCGTGCACGGGTACCTTCTGTACCCCTCGGTGTTCAACATCGTTAAGGACACGTATCGCATCATCAAGCACTTCCTTGATGGGGACGAGCTGGAACAGGGGGATGAACCGGCGTGGCTCGGGCTACTTGGTACAGACTAGACAACGTCGGCAAGTTCTATTCGTCGCAGGCGGGCAGTTCCGCCCAGACGGTGTTCCGCTATTCGGCCTCCCTCGTAGACGAGGTGGATCCCGAAGTACTGCAGCATGCGCTCGAGAAAACGGTCGACATCTTCCCCGGCTTCAACGTGAGCTTGCGCAGCGGCATGTTCTGGCACTACCTCGAGCAGGCCGCCAAGCCGCCCGTCGTGCAGCGCGAGAACCTGCCGATCTGCTTCGGCTTGCACGTCGACGCGAAGAGCATCCTGTTCCGCGTGAGCTACTATCGAAACCGCATCAACCTCGAAGTCTCGCACATCGTATCGGACGGGCGCGGAACCCTGAGCTTTTTCAAGGCGCTGCTCTACGCCTACCTGCAAGAACGCTACGGCATCGAGGGCGTCCCGCTGGAATACGACGGCTCCGACCACCAGAAGTCTGAAAACAGCTTCGACAAGTACTACGAGCGCGACAAGGCCGCCGCAACGCATGCGCCCAAGGTGTACCGCATCACCGGCTGGCGCGACGAGGCCGATCCCACGTTCATGGAGTACCACGTGCCCGCCGCGCAGGTTCTCGAACTGGCACGCTCGTTCGGCGTCAGCGTGACATCGCTCGTCATCGCCGCCGTCATGTGCGCCATACGCACCGAGATGCCGCGGCGCGATCGAAACCGCGCGATCCGCCTCGACGTGCCGGTCGATCTTCGCCAGCACTTCAAATCCACCACCACGAAGAACTTCTTCGGATTGGCGTTCGTATCTTATGTGCCGGGCGACGAGGACGAACCCGTCGAAGAGGTGGCGAGGCAGGTGCACGCCCAACTCAAGGTGGTCACCAACGCCGAACACCTCAAATCCCGCATGAACCGCATGATCGCGCTCGAGAAGAACCCCGTCCTGCGCCTGGCGCCACTGTTCGTGAAAGACCTCATCCTCGAGTTCGCCACCGACCTTGCCGCCCGCGACACCACCACGACCGTCTCGAACCTCGGGCAGATCGCCATCGACGAGCGGCTCGCCCCGTACATCCGCAACATCAACGTGCTCACCTCGACTACGGGAATCAACTTCCTCCTCAGCTCCTTCGGCAACGATCTGAGCATCGGCATCTCTTCGGTGTACTCCAATCCCGACATCATCAAGAACTTCTGCCGGTACTTCTCGAGCCAGGGCATCGAAGGCACCATCAACATCAACAAGACGAGCGAAGAGGTTGCCGAAGACCGGCTGGAAGCCAAGTTCGAAACCTCCGTCAAACGCTTGGGCGGCCAGGTGCCCGCAAGCGAAGAAGACGAGCCGCAGCCCAAGAAGGCCAAGGCGCCGAGAAAACCCCGACGAGCCGAGGAGCCCGGAAGACCAGTGGAGCCCGAAAAGGCAGCGAAGCGGGGGCAAGCCGCAAAACCCGCAAAGCCCGAACGGGCCGTAAAGACTGAACGAACGGCAAAACCCGCGAAGCCCAGAAAGCAGAAGGTAGCCCGGGAGGAAAGGAGCGCCGACGATGATGAAGTGCAATAAATGCGGCGTGAGCTTTACCGGCGACCTCGACCGATGCCCCCTCTGCCAGGCCGAACTCACGGGTGAAGCCGATCCGTCGCCGTTCCCTCGCAACGAGGTGCGCAAATCGGGAGCCATCGCGCTTCGGGTGCTCGCGTTCGCCACCGGCGTGTGCCTGCTCGTCATGCTGTTCTTGGGGCAGCTCATACCGCTTCCGTGGGACATCGTACTGACGGTGTGCGTGGCGCTCGCCGTGAACTACCTGTTCGTGCGCAACATCCTCACGCACTCGCCCGACTTTCTGCGCGTGGTGGTGCGCTACTTCCTCGTGCTGCTCGGCATCGCCGCCGTATGGTTCGCCGTGTCGCAGAACCTCATCATAACCACGTTCGTCATTCCGAGCATATGTCTGGTCGCCCTCGTATTCGACACCGTGCTCATCGCGGTGTTCAAAGGCACGTTCGTGTCGGGGTACGCCAAATACCTGCTGTTCGACGTGCTGCTCGGGTTGACGCCGCTCGTGCTCGTGGCGCTGAACCTCACGGTATGGAACGTGCTCGCCTACGTGAGCGCGCTGACTGCGAGCGTGTTCCTCCTCGCACTGCTCGTGTTCACGCGCAAGCAGCTGCTCGCCGAGATGCGCAAGCTGTTTTCGGCGTAACGCGAAAGGCTCGCAGCCTGAAAGCTGCGCGGAGGATGCGAGGGCGCAACCGTGCAGCGGCCGTATCGAAAGCCGCCTGTAGCATGGACCGGATCCCGTATGAGCATTGACGACGATACGATGTTTCGGACATGCTAGCGCACGGTGCCGACGCATGGTATCAACGCACGTCGACCGCGACCTCGCGCAGGGTCGGCTCCGGTCTCGCGCGCGTCTGCCCCGGTCTCGCGCTGAAAGAACGGTTGCTGCTTGAGAATTGCGATACTGAACGATCCGACGCCCCTATAAGTGCGATATCGTTGGGCACCTGTACGAGACCCGCAGGTCAGCTATTTCCCTTCTTACCTTCACGGTTCAGTATCGTGCATGTGCAACAACCACCGAGCGGATTGGGCCGAACCGAAATGCCCCGGCTTGGCGGTGCGCTCCGCAACCCGCCCGACGATCGGCGTACAATCCGCCCGGTGGCCCATCCCGACCGTTCGCTCCGCTTCGGCCGAGTGAACGGTTTGCCCAACGGCCTTTTGCGCGGTCGCGAAAGCCCGCCCTACTCGGCAAAGTCGTGGATGACGGCTTCGATGTTGTTGCCCTCGAAATCGTACACGAACGCCGCATAGTAGCCGGGATGGTAATCGCGCGGACCGGGGGCGCCGTGATCGGTTCCACCCGCCGCAAGCGCCGCCTCGTAAAACGTCTTGACACCTTCGGCATCCTTCGCAGTGAACGCGATATGGGTGGGCAGGGGCGCCTCGTCGTCCTTGAGGGCCATCACCCATACGTCACCCGGCTCGCCCTCGACGTGAAGCTGCAAGCCGCCGGGATACTCGATGCCTTTGACGTAGCCGAGCGGTGCAAGCGCGGCTACGTAAAACGCTGCGGCCTTATCGAAGTCCTTCACCTTGACACTCATATGATCGATCATCGCATCGTCCTTTCTCGTTGGCGGTCGACGGCATCAGTGTAGCACGATAATGCACCATCGAACAGGCGTTACGCAAGCTGCACAAGCAGGCGATCGGCCCCGTGCGGTCGCGCGTTTGCCGTCTGCGGCCACGAGCGCTTCACGGGCTTCCGCTCGAGCGCACCTCCCTGTCACGGGCATCGAAATCGTCGCTGCGCACAGCGGGAACGCGCCGTGGAACGCTCAGAATAGGGCGAGGGCGCATTCGTCGAATGCGGCTTATGGAGAAACAGAGTACCGTCCCGCAACCCTTGCGTCCCGCACCATCTCACGCTAAATTAGTCTGATATCAGACTAATTGCGAGCGTGTGCGCCCGCTTGCAGGGACTTCGCGCGAAGGGACAAGGCCATGGACAGGTTCGGGCAGCACATCGACAACATGTACGAGGACTTCTTCCATATGGATTACCTGTACGGCGAGTTCGCGAAACGCTACGGCGAGTCGTACTACTCGATGTCGGTTCTCTTCGTTTTAGGGGAGAACCCCGAAGGCATCAGCCAGAAGAGCCTGTGCGCCGAACTGTTTTTGCCCAAGCAGACGATCAGCTCTATCGTCGGCACCTTCGAGAGGCGGGGGCTGGCAACCCATCGCACCGACGAGGCCGATAAGCGAAGCAAGCTTCACGTACTGACCGCCGAGGGCAAACGCCGCTGCGACGAGATCATGGGCGACCTGCGCGGCATCGAACTTCGCTGCGCGCATGAGATCGGCGAAGACGATATGATCCGCGCGCACGAGATCAGCAAGCGGTTTCTCGACCTGTTCCAGCAAGCAATGCAATCGTAAGGAAAGACACCTATGGAATCTCCCCGAAACGACAAGACCCCGCACGCCATCGAGCTTCCTCAGAAGTCGGTCATCGCCGTATTCGCCGGGCTGCTCGTAGCCATGATCGTCGGATCGCTCGATCAGACCGTCGTCGCCACCGCCCTGCCCACCATCGTCGGCGAACTCGGCGGGGTGAACCACATGCTGTGGGTAACCACCGCCTACGTGCTCGCGGCCACCGTCACCATGCCGCTATACGGGAAGATGGGCGACCTCATCGGCCGCAAAGGGCTGTTCATCGGAGCGCTCGTCCTGTTTGTCGCTGGTTCGGTCGTCTGCGGCCTCACGGGCTCCATGGAAGGACTCGTGGCGGGCCGCGCCGTGCAGGGGCTCGGGGGCGGCGGTCTCATGATCCTCTCCCAGGCCATCGTCGCCGACGTGATACCGCCGCGCGACCGCGCCCTGTACCTCAGCATCATGGGCATCGCCTACGCCGTGCCCATGCTCGTCGGGCCGCTTTTGGGCGGCCTGTTCACCGACACCATCGGCTGGCGCTGGGCGTTCTGGATCAACATCCCGCTCGCAGCCGTCGCCATCGTCACCGCTGTCATCTGCCTGCCCAAGCCGAAGCGCACCGTGGAAAAAGCCTCGTTCGATCTCTGGGGCACCATGACGCTCGCCATCGCCATAACGTGCGTCACGCTCGCCACCTCGTGGGGCGGCACCGAACACGCTTGGAATTCTCCGGTCATCGTCGGGCTTTTCGCCGCTGCCGCCGCGTTCGGCGTCCTGTTCGTTTTGGCCGAACGTCGGGCGAAAGAGCCCATCATGTCGCTTGAGCTCTTCAAGAACCGCAACTTCAACATCGCCACCATCGCCGGGTTCATCGCAACGTTCGCCATGATGGGCGCCGTCACCTACCTGCCCACGTACTTCCAGATCGTCGACGGCATGAGCGCCACCGCGGCCGGCTACATGGAAATGCCCATGAGCATCGCCTACTTCATAGCCTCGCTCATCTCGGGCTACGCCGTGAGCAAGCGCGGTACCTACAAGAAGCTCATGGTAGCGAGCTTCGTGATCATGGTCGTCGGCATCGCCTGCCTCACGACGATCACCGCCGAGCTTCACTTCGCCTTCATCGGGATGTTCCTTGCGGTGCTCGGCTTCGGCATCGGGTTGAACTTCGAGATCCTCGTGCTCGTCGTGCAAAACGAGTTCTCGGCATCGGTCGTCGGCATGGCCACCGCTGCGACGAACTTCTTCCGCGAGGTCGGCACGACGCTCGGCACGTCCATCGTCGGGGCCATCTTCACGAGCGGACTCACCCGAACGCTGGCCGAAAACCTCTCGTCGGTCGGGGGCGCAGGGGTGCTCGGAGTCGACGCGAACTCGCTCACACCGGGCATCGTGCACGGTCTGCCCGAAGCCGTACAGCAGGCGCTCGGCACCGCATACAACGATGCGCTCGTACCCGTATTCTTCTTCATGCTGCCCCTCGGCGTTATCGGCCTCGCGCTCATGATCTTCTTGAGAGAAACGCCGCTCGCCACCACCGTCGAGGATTCGGGGCACATGGGAGACGGGGCGAAATAGCTTCGAATTGCGCATTAAGCCGTATTAAACGACGGTACTAGTGCTAGGCTGCGCCGTCCAAAACGTTCGCACCCGGCAAGATCGCGTAGGCGCAACCATCCAAAGCTCCCTCTTCGGCAAGCTTGCAGATGCACACGGGCGCAATGCCCCGTTCCGTCAACGATCGTTCTGTCGTATCCGCTGTAGACAACAGCGCTTTGGCTGCAGCAGGCCTACGAACGGTCAACGCCTGCGAGCGGCTGCGCACCTCTTCTACGCGTCCAAGCGAAGCAGCCTCTCAATCGTCTTGGTCACACTCGGTTTCGCCCCGAAAAGCCGCTCGGCAAGATCAGTCCTGCATTGTGAGGCCCGCTGTGTCTCAAGAAAACAGCGCGACAGAGATAGCGGGAGTCCGTGCATTTCGCGGCCCATGCAATGCACGAAGTACGCCCGACCCTGAACCATGAAGTCTCAGAAAACCGATCGTGCAAAAGCTTCGTCATCTTGCTTTCCGAATAGACACGAACATCCCCACTGCCTCCGTAGGGCAAACATGCGTTATTGATCGCGCAAACTGAATCGCCGAGCCAGCAATCCCCCGCACGCCACAACCGATTCCCGGCCGCCTCGTTTCTCGCATCAGCGCGATCCTGGAAGCATGGCATGCGAAGACCCTCTTCGCGCCCTTCGCCTTTCAGCGAGGCGAAGGGCGGGTCGGGCTTCCGCGCGTCCCCGTGCGTCGCGCTATTTCGCCTTATGGTCCCAGTAATCGTCTCCCCAGCGGTCTTGCGCGCACTCTTCGCAGATCGTGCCGGCGCCCTCGTACAGCTCCCCTCCGTCTTCCCGGTAGGGGTTGTAGTTCGGGTTCGAGGAATAGCTTTGGTAGTAGGCCTGGCCAGAGAACGTTTCCCCGCAATCGTCGCATGTTTTAGAAGAGCAGCCCGGCATGGCGATGAGGCCTGCCAACAGCGCGGTCGCGACCGCGACTGCCCGGGATGCGGCGCCCGCCGCCCGCCATCCTGTCGGCCGGCTTTCGCTGCTAACGTCCATATCGTTCCTCCTATCGTTGATTTGAATACGTTCGCCTTGGACGAGACGCACGCCTCGCCACGAGATCACGCGGGGCGCGTCAGTCGACCGGCACGCCGTTCTCGTCGCGCACGCGGTCGAACTCGGCGAATGCGCCGTCGCCCAAGCGCTGCCCGCTCGGATAGCCCGCCTCCTGCCCCCAGACGTACCACGCGGGAGCCTCGCCGCCGGTGTAGGCGTAGAGGGCGCGGGCGGTATCGTCCCACTCCCATCTGCCCGAAACGCCGTCGAAGGTGCCGGATCCGTCGGCATGCAGCTCGAGCACCGGCTGCGACCCGTCGTACATGCTTCCGCTCCTAGCCTGATAGCTCCCCGCCACGTACACGGCCGCCAGATCGTAGTAGCTTTCCCTCAAGCGGTCGCTTTCGTATTGCGCCGCCTCCTCCATGCCCTCCTCGGAAGGCGACGCCTCGGTCAGGCCCAGATCGTACTGGTACACCGTCAGGGAGGGGGACCACGCGATGGGGGCCCAGCCGGAGACGCACTTGCTCGCGACGACGCGCCCGCGCTCGTCGCGGGCGTACGTCCTCACCTCGTCGCCGGTGTTCGACCGCTCGATTTTCCGCGTCATCCTTCCGTCGGCGCCGAACGTCCGCTCGATGCGGTGCGCTTGGCGGACGTCGGCGAGGGTCTGCTCGAAGGTCATGTACGTTTCGAACCCGTTCTCGTCGTAGGAGTACGCGCGCTCGCTGTACGACTCCTCGCCGCCATCGACGGGAAACACCTGGATGGTTTTCAGCGACGGGGTGCCGTCTTCGTTGTAGACGAACTCTTCATGCTGCTTCATCTCGCCTTCCGCAGTGTAAACATCGGCAGATACCATACGCCCCCCGTCGTAATCGATGGGGTTGCCCTCCCAAGGATGCTCTTCGTCGAAGTACGCCACGAAAGCTCCTTTCAAATCGCCGTTCGCATAATACTGGTCAACCGTAAGAGCGCAGAATTCCTCGTTGTAGGTATACGTTTCGACGGCAGCGCCGCTCGCCTCCCCCTTTTCGACCGTCGTCGCCTCCGCCCTTGCCAGCCTCCCGTTTTCGTAAGCGTAGTCGAGAGACGCGACGTCCCCGTCTCCCGATTGGACCCGTGCGGAAAGCAGCCTGCCGTCCGCGTCGTACTCGTAGGAGGAGACCGTATTGGCAAGGACCGTCTCGCCGAACGTCGCCGTCTTCACGAGGCGTCCGGACTCGTCGTAGAGGTAGTTCGTCCACTCCTGCATGTGAAGCGCCTCCTGGGCCGCCGCTCCCACTCCCGCATCAACCCCCAGCNCCGTAGTGCGCCGCCTGCGCGCCGCCGCCCAGCACGGGCTCGCCGATCCATGCGCCCGCCTCGATATCGTAGAGGCCCGTCAGTACGCGCTCCCCTTTGGCGGTGTTCGACCGCGCGTTGAGGATGGCCGCCGGCCCGTCCCCCGCCATATCGACGATCTGGGCGTCGTCGAAATCCTCGGCTTCCAGGATGTCGACGACGTCGAACGCGTCGACGGGGTTCGCCTCGGGCGCGCGGGCCTCGTAGGAGCACACGTTGTACAGACCGCCCACGACATAGCGGGAGTTCAGCAGATCCGAGCTGCGCACGTAGCTGTCGGACCCGTAGAAGTTCGCGTACACCTCCCCGTCCGCATCGAGCAGAATCGTATGGTCTTGGGCCAGAGACGTGCCCAGACTCGTCCGAAGGAGCCCGTCCTCGTACGCGCCCGCGATGCCGAAGCTGGGGAAGTTGACGAGCTCCATGGAGTCGGGAAAGCTCGTATAGGGCAAAGAGGCCGCCGACTCGACGTCCATGTACCCGGCGTCGAGCCCCGTCCAGGCGACGACGCTTCCCTGGGCGTCGATCACCAGCGAGAAATGGTACCCGTTGCCGCGCGCGCCGTACCGGCAGTCCAGCACCGCACGATCTTCCTGAAAGTACGCGCCCGGAGTGCACCGCAGGGCGGCTCCTTCGTCGTTTTCGGCCGGCAGCCCAATGGACGCCGCCGCATCGTCCACCTCGATTTCGAGGTTGCCCGACGCGTCCATGAACCCGTAGTCGAAGTTCCCGTCGGTGCCGACCCCCCATCGGTCGTTCGAGGCTTCAAGCCAGCGCACCATGACCAAACCCTCGGAATAGGGCCCTACGACCTGGTATCCGTCGGGCAGCTCGACGACCTCCCCCGACGTGGAGGCCAGCTGGGTCATGGTGTTTCCGCGCGTATGTTGCGCGTAGTAGGTGTCGACCGAGGCAGCGGCTTGGGGCTCATCGGTTTGGGGCGGCTCGCTCTGAGCCGGGACGGATGCACCGTCGTCCGCTGGGGCGTTCCCCCCACTTGAAGGAGAAGCGGTATCAGCGCATCCCGCAAGAGCCAACGCCGCCAAGCATACCGAAAAAGCCAGCAGAGCGGCTCTTAAAACAGAACCCCCCCCCGGCGCATTTCGCACCGTGCCGCCGGCGCCGAAGCGTCCGCGCCGCCTGCTTCAATCAACATCATCTTCCAACCTTTCCGTTTCGCATTTTCCGATTCCGCAAATCAACCCGCCGCTAAGCGTTCGAAAGCGATTGGCGAATCTCAGCTCACTTGATGATACATGAAAGCTTATCGGTATACATACAAAAAGTTCCTCAGAGCCCGGTTTGCGGGCTCTTTCAGGCGGCAAACCTCACTGGATGCAAAACAGATTTCCCGGCGCTCGCACGGTACGAATCGTTCAACACCTGTGGCAAATCTGCTCGATGCAAAGGAAGGAGCCGAGATTGCCGCCATGCGCCGAACGGAGACACACAGCTAACCGTTTTGCGAATTGGACCAAGGACACTCCCCTCGGAAAGCAGGGCGAAGAAACTACTGGGGATATGAAAGCGCCGGAGGTAGGTGCAATACGAATCGTCGGGCGCTTCTCTGACCACACTGTACGTTTACTTCACTTTATGCCAATCGCCTTTTCCACGAAACGTATTCGTTTTCGAGGCGGCACGTATAGCCTCAATGCAGCCGCAGCCCTACCAGGACAAAAGCTCGTATCCGTCTTCGGTTACAACAAGCTGGATTTCCCATTGCGCCGTCGGGCTGCCGTCTTTGGTGCGCACGGTCCAGCCGTTCGGATCGCTCATGTCGATCTCCTGCGCGCCCAGGTTGATCATCGGCTCGATGGTGAACACGAGCCCCGGTACGAGCACCATGCCGGTTTTCGCCTGCGCGACGAAGCTCACGAACGGATCCTCGTGGAACTCGAGGCCGATGCCGTGGCCGCCGAACTCGCGCACGACCGAATAGCCGTGCTCCTTCGCGAAATCGTTCACCGCCCGACCGACATCGCCGATGAGGCCCCAGGGTTTCACGTGCTCGAGCGCCTTGTCGAGGGATTCTCTCGTCACGCGGACAAGCTCCTGCTTCTCGGGCGACACCTCGCCGATGCAGAACATGCGCGAGGAATCCGAGAAGTAGCCGCCCAGTACCGTCGAACAGTCGACGTTGACGATATCGCCCTCGGCGAGCACCTCGTCGTCGGAGGGAATGCCGTGGCACACCACCTCGTTCACCGAAGTGCATACGCTTTTCGGATAGCCCTCGTAATCGAGCGGAGCCGGCACAGCACCGTGCTCGACCGTGTAATCGTATACCCAACGGTCTATCTCGCCGGTGGTCGTGCCGGGTCCGATACGTTCGGCAACGTAGTCGAGCACGCCGATGTTCACAGCTGCGCTTTTCTTGATGCCCTCGATGTCTGCCGGTGTTTTGAGCAAACCGCGAGCCGGAACCTCGAACCCCTGTTCGTAGAGCTGCTGGAGCCGCTCGTCGGTCTCCAGGTGGCACTTCTTGTATTTCCTGCCGCTGCCGCACCAGCATTCGTCGTTGCGACCGGGTTGTCCTTCGCCGTCGTACATGCGCAATCCTTTTCTCTCGCGGCTATTGTACCGCGGCCCGGGTTCGCCCGGGCCGCGAACCGCCTATTCGGTTGATCGTCCGATGTCGAAACCTGCCACAGCGCCGAGCATCTTTGCGGCAGTCAGGCTTACGACGCGTCTACAGCTTGCCGACCAGATCGATGCCCGGATGGAGCACTTCTGCGCCCGGCATCCAGCGGGCCGGGCACACGGCATCGCCGTGCTCGGCGACGAACTGGCTCGCCTGCACACGACGCAGCAGCTCGGCGGCGTTGCGCCCGATGTTGCCCGCGTTCACCTCGTAGCACACGATTTTGCCCTCGGGGTTCACGATGAAGCTGCCGCGTTCGGCCACGCCTTCTCCCTCGATGTACACGTCGAAGATGTCGCAGAGCCGATGCGTCGGGTCGGCGAGCATCGGGAACGGGAGTTTCGCGATGCTCTCGGAGGTGTCGTGCCACGCCTTGTGGACGAAGTGAGTGTCGGTCGAGACCGAGTATATCTCGCATCCGGCCTCCTGAAACTTATCGTAGATGGCGGCGAGGTCCTCGAGCTCGGTCGGGCACACGAACGTGAAGTCGGCGGGATAGAAGAAGAACACCGACCACCCGCCCAGCACGTCGTCCTTCGTGATGGTGACGAAATCGTCTTTATGGAAGGCCTGGACGGAAAAATCGTCGATCTCCTGGTTGATCATGGACATGGGTTGCTCCTGTCTCTTAAGGTTATGCTGCCATAGTAGCCGCTCGAATGTTATCAGTGGTGAACTTTCACATAATTGTTACTTTGGAAGTGATTATTATGCCGACCGATCGCGCGATCTACTTTATCCGGCGAGTGTTTTTCGCGTTCGCTGCGAATACGTATAGGTAAGCTTACAGAACAGCGAACGACGAAGGATGCGGCGGCCGCATCGCAGGCCTTCGACCAAGGAGGACGATTGAGCAACCATGAGCTTATCGAGAAGTTGCGCGAGCGCGATCAGCGAGCATACGAGGCGATCGTCGACGAGTACGCACGGCTGCTCTGGGTAGTGGCGGGGCGCTATCTGCCGAAATCCGCCGGATTCTCCGCAGAGGATGTCGAAGAATGCGTGAGCGATGCGTTTTTCCAGCTGTGGCAGCACCCCGAACGATTCGATGCGAGCAAAGGCAGCCTGAAAACGTATCTCTGCACGATGGCGAGAAACCGAGCCATCAGCACATATCGCAAACAAGCCCGGGGATCGACCGTTTCGCTCGAAGACTGCTATGAGCAGCTCGCCGCCGCCCAGCCCGAAGACCCCATCGACTACCAGGCTCTCTACGAAGCGATCGCGCACCTGCCCGAACCGACGCGCGAGATTCTCATGCGCCGATACTTCTACGAGCAGAAGCCTGCCGCCATCGCCGAAGCGATGGGCAGAGCGAAAAAGGACGTGGAGAACCGACTGTACCGAGCGAAGAGAACCCTATCCGTCTCCCTGTCCGAGAATCAGGAGGATCAGCGATGACCGAAAACCAACGATACCCCGAAAACCTGTCCGACGACGCACTGCGCGACATCGCGTCGTACGAGCACCCCTTCGACGACGATCGCACCGAACGCATCAAAGCACGATTCGCCCAGAAGATCGCTGCGGCATCGGCCGAACAACATGGGGCAACGGTTCCCCGCTGTGTCGACGAGGAAAAGCAGGCCCCCGAAGCCCCCCATCGCAGGACCGGGCGCTTCGTCGCGCTCTTCGCGGCCGCAGCGCTTATCGTGCTTGCAGGATTCACCTACGCCGACCGCATCCAGGAACTGTTCGTGTCGTATTTCGGGGGAGGTGCCGAGGTCGCCAAGCAAGCCCAGGTCATCGGCTCAAGCACGACCGACCAGGGAATCAAGCTCGACGTAGCAGCGGCAATCAACGACGGCGAAACCACCTACCTCGTCGTCGATCTGCAGGATACGACCGGCGATCGCCTGTCCGACAACCTGCATTTCGGAAAGATGAGCCTCGACGACAATTCGCACGGCTATAGCGAGGAGACGCTGAGCTACGATCCCGAAACGAAAACCGCCACGCTCATGATGCAGGGTTCCGGGCTGGCATCGGGGGAAACGGCCACTTTATCGATTTCGAACATCTACGCCAATCGGGCAGAGCATAGCATGGTCGCCGAAGACCTCGACCTTGCGGGGCTGCTCGGACAAGGCGGAACGTTCGAAGATATCGATTGGATGAGCGAGGGCGGATTGAGCGGCGGGTCGAGCACGGATTTCGTCGCAGAAGGGCACCGCATCGAAGACGTCGATCGGGTCCTCGTGCGCGACGAGATGCACGTTGCCATCCCTGGCCTCGATACCGGCTACCTATCCAACATCTGCTACCAAGACGGTCTTCTGCACGTTCAAATGAACCCCACAGATGAGGTGAGCGGCGGCCCCGAGGCGATGCAATCTTTCAACCTCATCGACATGCGCACAGGCGAAAAGATCGACATCTATTACGAGGTGGGATACGGAACATACGAGTGTCCGAAAGACGGCATGACCTACCTTGCCTGCGATTACCGGGAAGCGGTCTTCCGCATCGATGAAGCCGATCTGCCGTACTATCGGCTGCACGTATACGGGTTCTCGCATGACACCCTGATCGAAGGAAACTGGGAAGTGGCGTTCACCGTGCCCGAGCGGATCGATGTGCTTGAGATCGAGACCAGCGTAGCCCTGCCCGACAGGGGAAAGAACTTCATCGTCGACGCCGTGAGCGTCTCGCCGCTCGGCGTGAAGCTGTCCTTCACGTATGAAGCGTTAGCCGATGAAAACGCTGTCGATGCCGCCGTACAGCAAAACGCCGTCGATGCCGACGTGCGACTCGTGTACCGCGACGGAACGGAAAGGGATCTGAGCGAGGCACCGAGAAACGGCTCTTCGATCGATCTGACCGCGCAGGAAGGAGCTATCTTCATCATCGCCCCTATCGAGGATTTCGACGATCTGGTAGCTGTAACCATCGACGGGACAGTGGTCGATCTGCACGCTCGAGACTCATCGTAGGGGAAACTGCATTACCGCCTCGAACCGTATCGCGGTTCGAGGTTGACAAGCCGCAGCGCATTCGCGAGTACAGCCCGTGGGCCGCCGAACGATCGGCGGCCCACGTCGCGCCGGGATCGCGAACGGTTCCGCAAACCGTACGATTCGCATCCGATTTCTGCAAGGTTTGCGTCGCGACCGCGTGCGATTTCTGCAAGAACCCCGCGAAACCTGTCGGACGAACAGTCAAAACGACCGCTCTATACTCAGAATATACCGCCACCGCGACAAAGGAGCAGATCATGAGCCTCTACTGGCCCGAAGCGAACGTAGCCATCGACATCATCGACGATCCGGGAAGACGGCCGTTCGATATTGCGTCCCACCCCGATGCCACCGTAATCGAGGTAACCTGCGAACAGCTTGCCGATTTCGATGCGAACGAGGAAATCGCCCATGAGCTCATGAGGCATCTGGGAGTCGAACCCCCTGAAGACAGCGAAGACTACCGCACGAGAAGGCGGAAGCTCCACCAGATGCTCTTCGACACGCTTCCTCCCAACTACTCGACCCGATAGCCCAAGGCGATCGGCAAGCCACGCTGGTATAGCAGCGCTTGCCTTTATATCTGTTTTGCAGTAGCATTCTGTTTTGCAGAAGTATGGGAGCCGCCATGTAATTCAAAGATCGAGACATCGAATCTTTTTGGATCGATTGCTCAGGAACCGCATCCCGACGCGTGCCACCAGAGCTTCGGAAGCCGCTGATGAGAAAGCTCCAGATGCTCGACGCCGCTGAAGCATCGGGGTGTTTGGGCGATTTGCGCATCCCGCCCAGCAATCGACTCGAGAAACTCAGCGGAAACCGCGAGGGACGCTACAGTATACGGATGAATAGTCGGTGGCGCCTCTGCTTTTCTTGGACAAAACGCGGTATCGAGGAGGTTGAATTCGTTGACTACCATTAAAACGCTCCTTTCTCACCCAGGTGAAATCCTTAAGGAGGAGTTTCTCGACCCGCTCGGCATTTCGCAGTACCGTCTCGCCAAGGCGATCGGCAAGCCGCAATCCGCCATCTCGGACATCATCCACGGCAGGCGGTCCATCACGCCCGAAATGGCGTATCTTATCGGAAAGGCGCTTGGCACAACGCCGGATTTCTGGCTGAGCCTTCAGATGACCTATCAGGTAAAGACGCTCGAGCAGTGCGACTTCCCCGCCGTCGAAACCCTAGTCGATTAGTTCGCCGAGTACCCGCCGGCCCGCAGCACCACTTCGAACTTCAACCACTGAGTACCGCCGCGCACCTCGGTTTGCGCCGTCAGGGTACCTCCCATGCGCTCGACAAGGTGCCGCGCAATCGTCAGACCCAAACCCGAACTCTCCTGCGTACGGGATTCATCGACCGTGTAGAACGGCTCGAACAGGCGAACGACTTCGCTCTCGTCGAGTGTGCGGGTATCGTTGGCGAATACGAGCGAAACGCCGCTTTCGTCCGCGTTCTCCGAAACCGTTACCTCGAACGCCGTCTTCGCGTACCTGCCGGCGTTGGTGAGCAGATTCGCCAGCACGCGCTCGACAGCAGCCTCGTTTGCCAACGCGAACACCGCATGCGAAGGAATCCCCACGTCCACCTCGAGTCCGGCCTCGGAGAGGAGCCGGTACTGCCCGGCAACCGACTCCCGCACGAGCCGACCGACTTCAACCTCGCCCACATCGAGACGGTAATCTTCGCTCCTCACGCAAGAGAGGTCGTAGAACTGGGCGATCAGCCGTTGAAGCGAATCGGCCTTGCGGCGCACGGTTGCAAGGGAATCGCGCGTCTCCCCATCGAGGCTGCCCTCGTCCACAAGCGCCAAGTATCCGAGGATCGAGGTGAGCGGCGTTCGCAGGTCGTGGCTAATACGTTCAACCTGCGACTTCAATTCGGCTTCCTGCCGTGCGTAGCGCACCGCTTCGCCTCGGATATGGGCCAGCGCTTGGTTGACGGTTCCGAGAAACGCCTCCAGATCACGATCGGGAGCAGCCAATTTGACTATGCGGTTCTCCCCTAAATCCTCCGTAATTTCACGCAGTTCGCGATCGGCGTTTCGCAGCGACCGTTTCAACAGGAAGTACCGCAGGCAGAAGTACCCCGCAGCCACGAGAGCCAGTACGAGCACAACGATCAAGGGCGCTTCAGCCATACGCTTCCTTTCCTACAGCTCAACCCTGCGTGCGCGCCAAAGGCCCGCAACCGCAAACACCGCCAACCATCCGAATCCGACGACCATGCATTTCGCCCAGCCTAACAGCTGTTCCCACGGCATGGTGAAATCAAGGGGCCATACACCCACATCGTTGCCGAACAGGACCGCCGGAAACCAGCTGGCGAGCTCGGCGATCGGCTCATAGCGCAAACCGATGAGCGCAAGCACCTGCGGGATGGCGAACACGATGACCGCGAACGCGACGATAGCGGTGGTCGTCTTCGAAAAGAAACCATCCAGCGCCACCGCGAGCACGACGATTGCAACAACCGAGGGCAGCGCAGCTACGACGGCCATCAAAAGCTCGACTGCAGGCTCTGCAGCAGGGCCTTCGAGCAAAAGCGCAGCGCTTCCGATATAGACGACCAGCACCGCCGCCATGCATATGAGCCCCGCCGCCACGGAGATGAGGCTCTTTCCGATGAAGAGGCTCGTGCGCGAGCAGCCGTGCACGATCGCGTTCTTCATCGTGCCGTTTTTCCGATCATCGGCGTACAATACGGCGACGAGCACGCCTCCGAGAGCGAACAGCATGGTCATCATATACAAAAGGTTGCTGAGCGAAAATCGCACCGACGCATAGGGAAACGCATCCTCGACGAACGTCATCGCATACAAGATGACGTTCGCCGCCAAAACAACCGCCGAGAGTATGCCGGTTATCAGGTACAATTCTTTGCCATGGACGATGCGGTACCACTCGCTTTTCATATAGTTCAGCATTACGCGATTCCCCTTTCCTTCAAATCCAGATAGTACTGCTCGAGCGACATGCGATGCCGTTCGAGTTTGAAGATGCCCATCCCCTGCTCGCTCGCCAGAGCACTGTAGGCTTCAATGCTTTGCTGCGGATCGAAAATGCGCACCGTCTTGTCGGGAAGCACCTGATAGCGAGTCTGCCCGAAGCTCTTTTCGAACAGAGCCGTGTAGCGCTCGGCATCCGAGACGGCAATGTCGATGCAATCGGCGCATCGCGCAACAAGGCGCTCGGCGCTCACCTGTTCCAGAATGCGCCCATGGCTCATGAACGCATAGGTGGTTGCCAGCTGTTCGAGTTCGGCCAGATTGTGGCTCGAAAGCACGATGGTAATTCCCCGTTCGCGGTTAAGCCGCTGCAGAAGCGCGCGTATCTCGACGATACCGCTCGGGTCGAGCCCCGTGATCGGCTCATCGAGGATAAGGATCTCGGGCTCCCCCAGAAGCGCCATCGCGAGCCCGAGGCGCTGCTTCATTCCCATCGAAAGGTTTTTGCATGCGCGCCTCTTCGCGTGGGTGAGGCGCATGAGCTCCAAAAGCTCCGAAACCACCTGTTTGCCCGGAACGCCTTTCTGTATTCGGTAGTACTCGATATTTTTCTCGACGCTCAGGTTCGGATAAAACCCCGGCTGCTCGATGATGGCCCCCACCCGCGAACGCTGCCGTTCGAGATCGGCCTGCGCGTGTTCGCCGAAGAGGCGCATCTCGCCCCCGCTCGGAAACGCAAGCCCGCATAGCAGCTTGAAGAGCGTCGTTTTTCCGGCTCCGTTATCGCCGACGAGTCCGAATATCTCACCGCGGCGCACCGAAACGTCCACCCCGTCCAGGGCGGCGAAATCACCGTACCGCTTCGTCAAGCCCCTTGTTTCTATCACCGTATCCATAGGTATCGGTTCTTCCTTTCTCCCACGGTCTCGATTGCATGAGAGAACTGTACCGTTCGGGCCTTTAATAAGTCCTCAACGAAATCTAAGGAAATCGTAAAGATGCCGCCGCACCCATGCTGCAACCAATCCGCGACCGTTGGATACCCGCAGATCAAGATCGACTTTTGCGCCGACCGAAGCCCGAATCGCCACCGTCCGCGCGCATCCGCAAGCACCGCGGCGCAGATCCCGCCTACGAGAGTTTGAACCCGATGCCCCATACCGTCTTGATGTATTCCTCGTCGGGGCGAATCGCCGCAAGCTTCTTGCGGATATTGCTCACATGGACGTTGATGGCGTTATCCTCCCCGTAATAACCGCTCTTCCATACGAGCTCGTAGAGGCGCTCTCGGGAAAACACTTTGTCGGGAGACTGGATCAGCACGGAAAGGATATCGAACTCCGATACCGTCAACGTGATTTCGGCGTCGTCGAGCATCACCCTGCGAGCCGTTTCGTCCAGCGTTAAACCTTTGAAAACGTACGTCTTCCCCCCACCGTCCGTCTCCCGCGCAGATGCGTCCCCGCTGCGCCGCAGTACGGCCCGCACGCGCACGGCAACCTCTTCGGGCTCGAACGGCTTCACGATGTAATCGTCGGCGCCGAGAGAAAGCATGTCGACCTTATCGGCAAGACCCGCTTTCGCCGATACGATGATGACGGGCGTGCTCGATAGCAGCTCGCCGCGCAACCGGGCTACGAACGACATCCCGTCCATACCGGGCAGCATCATGTCGAGCAGTATGAGATCGAAAGCATCGCTTTCGATGCGGAGCAGCCCCTCGGTGCCCGAGTACGCCTGGACCGTCTCGTAGCCCTCGTTTCGCATGATCTTCGCAAGCAGAGCGTTGATATCCTGGTCATCCTCGACGACGAGGATCTTTTGTGCTGTCGCGCGATCGCCCATCGTAGCCGCCGTGTTCTACGAGATATGCCCGAGGAAGTCCTTCGTGCGGTCGGACTGCGGATTGTCGAACACCGCCTCAGGCGTTCCCTCCTCCACGATCACGCCGCCGTCCATGAAGATGACCCGATCGGCTACGTCGCGCGCGAACCCCATCTCGTGCGTCACCACCATCATGGTCATGCCGCCTTTGGCAAGCTCCTTCATAACGCCGAGCACGTCGCGCACGAGCTCCGGATCGAGCGCGCTCGTAGCCTCGTCGAACAGCATCACGTGCGGATCCATGGCAAGCGCGCGGGCGATGGCCACGCGCTGTTGCTGGCCGCCCGAGAGTTCGGAGGGCTTGTAATCGATGCGGTCGCCGAGACCCACCCGGGTCAACTGGTCGACGGCCACGCGCTCGGCCTCTTCCCTGGAACGCTTGAGCACCTTCTGCTGGGCGAGCATCACGTTCTTCTTCGCCGTCAGGTGCGGGAACAGGTTGAAGTTCTGGAACACCATGCCCACTTTCGCGCGCACGACGTTGATATCGGTTTTCTTGGCCGTAATCTCGGTATCCTCGAAGAAGATGCGCCCTCCCGTAGGCTTTTCCAGAAGGTTCACGCACCGCAGCATCGTCGACTTGCCCGAACCCGAAGGACCGAGGATGACCACAACCTCGCCGCGGCGCACGGCGAGGTCGATGCCGCGCAGCACCTCGTTATCGTCGAAGCTCTTATGGAGGTCCTCGATGCGGACCACGATCTCGTTGTTCGATTCGCTCATCTACCGCTCACCCCTAGTGACTGATGTGGTTGCCATTGCGC
Organism: Raoultibacter timonensis; assembly: GCF_900240215.1. Classification (GTDB taxonomy): domain Bacteria; phylum Actinomycetota; class Coriobacteriia; order Coriobacteriales; family Eggerthellaceae; genus Raoultibacter; species Raoultibacter timonensis. The sequence continues at coordinate 170,789 of NZ_LT964681.1, forward strand.
TGCGCGGTCTTTTTGATCTGCGCTGCCGCATCGGCCTCGGTCGGACCGGCAAACGTTTCGGACATGCGGATAGAGCGCGCCACCGCGGCGTCGGAGCCGGGTTCGAAAGCCGCCTCCGCCGTACCCGCCGAGCCGCCATCGGATTTCTTGTGCTTGCGATGGCCGTGCGCCATGCGCGCCTCCATCGAGTTGATGAACTTCGTCATGGGGATGGTCACGATAAGGTAGAAGCCCGCAGCCACGATATAGGGCGTCACGTTGCCCGTTGCGGCCGTAATGGTTTTCGCGTACATCATGAGCTCCATGACGCCGACCGCAGCCAGAAGCGAGGTGTCCTTGTACATGAGGATGAACTCGCTTGTCATGGTCGGGATAACGCGGCGAACCGTCTGAGGGATGATCACGAAGAACATGGTCTGCATGCCGCTCATGCCAAGCGAGCGCGCCGCCTCGGATTGGCCCTTGTTGATCGACTGTATGCCCGCACGGAATATCTCGGCCAGATACGCGCTCGAGTTCATGATGAGCACGATGGCACCCATCATAAACGGGTCCATCTGCACGCCCATGAGCGGCAGGCCGAAAAACGCGATGTAGAGCTGCAGGAACAGGGGCGTTCCGCGAACGATGTTGATGTAGGTTGCGCCGAGGGCCCGCGGCAGGCGATGCTTCGCCATGCGCAAAAACGACCATATGAGGCCGAGCGGAATGGCAAGAGGGAAGCTGATGATGACGAGTCCCAAAGACATGAGCCAGCCGGAGAACAGCGCCGGCACCGAAGTGACGATGAGCGTGGGATCGAAGAACAGGTGGAGGAACTTGTTCGAGTTCCACGCCTTGACCCATTCCTGTTCGCCGAGCCACGACGAGGCCTGCTCCGTTGGAGACGTGCTCGAAACCGTAATGACCTGGTCGGTCGCCGGCATCTCGTGCTGCTGCCCGTCGGCGGTGGTGTAGCTTCCCGCAACGCCGAACGTGCCGCCGTTCGCGGGCAAGAGCGTTCGGTTGCACTCGACCATGATGAGCGATCCTGCCGGAGCCGGCTCGGAGAGCGCCACTGTGACCGAAGATCCGTCGACGGTCGCTTCGGCCTCGGCCTCGAGACGATCGAGCCCCGCGAGCACCGTCGTTTTAACGTTCTCGGCCTCGACGGTCGATCCTTCGGGCAGCTCGATGACCACGCCGGCCACCGACTCGTCTTCGGCGGATTGGCCCTGCCACGTTACCCGCGTTGCCGTTGCGCCCAAAACGGTCGTGCTATCGCCGTCTTTGTTCGGCTTGGCGGTCCAGCGCTCCACATCGAGGGCATGCGCTTGGACCGGCAAGGCGAACGAAAGGGCAAGCGCCGCGGCGAACAGAATCGCCACGGCGCTAAGAGTGTGTTTCCGCAAGAACTGAATAGCGGTCCGCATCGTCACCCTATCTGTAGATTGCTCGGTAGGTTATTGCAGCCACTTGGCGGCAATTTCGTCGTACTTCCCGCTATCGCGCACTGCCTTGATAGCCTCGTTGAGCGCCTTGGTGAGTTCGGGGTTGTCCTTGCTCACCGCAATGCCGTACTGCTCGCCCGTCGGGATCTCGGCGATGACCTCGCAGTCGGTGTAGGCGGTCTTCACGTAGTAGTTGGTCACCGGCAAATCGACGGCGATGGCATCGATCTGGCCCGACTGCAGCGCCGCGTACACCGCGGTCATCTCGTCGAAGCCGACCATCTCGACGTCCTTGATGTTCTCGGCAGCCCACTCGTAGCCGGTCGTGCCCGTCTGGGCGCCGACCTTCTTGCCCTCGAGCTGGTTCACTTCGGTGATGCCGGACTCCTTGAGCACAGTGATGCCCTGGTTCACGTCGCAGATCGGATCGGTGAAATCAACCTGCTCGAGGCGCTCGTCGTTGATGGTGATGCCCGACACGCCCACATCGGCCTTTCCGCCGGTCTGGATGAGCGGCACGATGGTGTCGAACTTCGTTGACGGCAGGTACTCGCACTCGATGCCCATCTCCTCGGCCAGAGCCTGCATGAGCTCCACCTCGAAGCCCTCGGGCTTGTCGCCGTTGAGGTTCTCGAACGGCGGGAAGTCGAGCGAAGCGGCAACGGTCAGCTTGCCGTCGTTGATGAGCGCGTAGCCCGACTCAGTGGCGGGAGCGCTTCCGCCTTCGTCCTTCTTGGCACCGTCGTCGCCCGACGAGCAGCCGAACAGCGCAAGCGCTGCAACGAGCGCGCCAACGACGGCGAGCAGGCTCCATTTCTTCAATTTCATAGGTATCCCTCCCTCTTTGCATGGTCCACATGCGCAAATTACTACGGACAACCGCTTTACCATAATAAAGCGTATCTGCTGCATTATCCAATATTTCTTTGGATCATGGCCGTGTTTTCGCTAAGCGGGATGCTCTTTCCGTGTGAGCGATACCGATAGCGGCCGCGTGAGCAATCGCGATCGGCCGCACGGGCGAACTAGCAAACCGCCGTGGGGCGCGTGATCTCGGCAACGCACACGTCGGGGGCGTCAGCGTAAGGAAGGTAGGTGTCGAGGTCCGTCGTATTGGTTGCCCGAACTCCCGCGAAGCGGGTTCGGGCTCCAAGGCCGAACCCGAGCACGTCGCTACCGCCCGCCTCCATTTCGCGATATCGGCACCGGGCACCCGGCTGCGCGAACAGCAGGGGAAGGTACTGATCGAAGCCGTGTGCCGTGAGGTAGGCCGTGGCGAAGCCGAGCAGCTGCGCGCGCCCTTCGTCAGAGGAGGAAGCGCATGCGGGGCTTTGCGGGCTCACGGACTGCAGCGTGATGTGCGCGGCTCCGTAGGCAATCGCCTTGTCGATGCTCCGCCGAAGCGAGGCGGTGGTCTGCCCCGCTATGCCCACGGCAAGGCTGAACTCGAGCGAAAGCATCGCGCGGGCAGCGGTTCCCAGGACCATCGACGTCGTATCCATGGCAGACGGATCGAGGAATCTCCCGAGCGTCGCCCACTCCGACGGGCTTGCGGTTTCGTACTCCACCGCAAGCCTCGTCACACGCCCCCTTCTGCAAGCGTTGAGCGTCTCGACGCTCACCATGCCGGGATGCACCGTACACGTGATTTCCGCATCAGCGGCCATATCGAACATGCGGGGAAGCGACCGGAGAAGATTGCCGAGCTCTTCGTCGAACATGTGCCCCGCGATGCCGCCGCCCACCCAAACGGCCGCGACGGTGCAATCGTCGAATCCGCCCGCCGCCGATTCGATCTCGCGGCCGAGCGCCTCAATGTAGGCACGTCGCACCCGCGGATCGCCCGCCTCGAGCGTCGCCTGCATGCAGTACGGGCACACGCAAGGACAAAACGGAGCGCTGAGGAACAAGGCTATCGGCTGCTTTGCATCGGGGTTGTACATGGGTTTTCCAATCGTCTGTCTTTCTGCAGCGAGCGCGCAACGCCGTCGCGCGCTCGGAGGTCGGCGCGGCATCGCCCTTCGATCAAACGAGCGACCCGCAGCTTATTCGAGCGAACCTGGGCCGCAGTGCATCGCATGCTGCGGCCCGGCGCTCGGATGGCGGCATAAACGGTACCGGTCTTTACGCCTGTTCGGCCAGATGCTCACCCAAAAGGGCGCCGAACACGGTGGCAAACCCGATGCTGATGCCGTTCATGGGCGCGGTGTACTGCAGGGGGAAGCGACCGCCGGAAGCGTTCCCCGTAGCATAGAGGCCCTCGATGGGCTCGAAGTTCTGATCGAGGCACCTGCCGTCGCCGTCGATGAACAGGCCCGCGAGCGTTACGAGCACGATGTTGGCGTTGCGCTGCAGCTTCTCGGCGAAGTACGGGGGTTCGCTGATGCGGAACATCATATCGGCAGATTTCGCATAATCATCGTCTTTGCCCGCGGCCGCGTAGGCGTCGTAGGTCTGCACCGCTTCGACGAAATTGTCGACGGCTTCGCCCTCGAAGCCCAGATATCCCGCCAGCTCTTCAAGCGTATCCGCTGCAAACAGACTCTCGTTCACGCCCGTCGCACCGGCATCGACGGCGGATTGCAGCGTAGCAGCAAGCTCGTCCATCTTGGCATCGCTGATATCGCTCAGGTTGAAGTGCCCGAGCGCTTGGTTTTGGGCGAACTCGCGCCAATGCCCGTTATCCCACACCTGGATGACACTGCTGTCGATGGGTTGACGAGCCGATTGCACGCCCGCCACGAACGGTACGCCGAACGCCTCGTTGCAGTAGCGCTTGCCGTATTTGTTGATCCACAGCCCCGATGCGGCGCCGAACGTGCCCATCGGCAGAGCCGAGGTGCATCCGCCCATCGCAGCGCGCGGGCCGAGCTCCATCACGCCACCGGCCCACATGCCCATCCTGATGCCGTAACCGTCGCGGCCCGAGCCTACAAGCTGCGTGTAGGGGTTCGATTCCTGCACCTCGGTGCAGAGCGCGCTGTACATCTCGGAATTGGCGCTGAAGTCGCCGGTCGCCAGCACAACGCCCTTTGCGCCGACAAGTTTGACGTAGGTTTCATCCGCATCGTTTTGCACGATAACGCCGCTCACCGCATCGCCGTCTTTGACAAGAACTTTGGCGGTATAGCCGAACAGCGCCTGCGAATCGGGGCTCGCCTCGATGCCTTTGTCGACCGAAGCGGTGCAGAAGGCGCCCGATGTCTCGAACGCGCCGGACCCGAGGTTGATGACCGCCGGGTACGTCCAGAAGTAACCCTTCTTGTAGCTGTAGTCCCCGCTCGTATTGAGCGAATTCACGCCTGTGACAGCCGAAAGATCGGGTTGCAGCTCCATCATCCAATCCACCATTTCGCCGTTGCGATGGGCGAACTGCCTGATGAGATCGGGATGAGCACGACCCGCCGACTGCAGCTGATAGCTGTCGATGAAATCGACCGGGTCGAACGTATCTTTCGGAATGCCGAGCACCTTTTCTTGCCACGTCGAGTTGAAATGCCCGAGCTGCCCGCCGTACGTCTCGAACGTCTCCTTTGCCTGCGTGTCGACGACGATGCAGGTCAGACCTTTCTCGCATGCCATGCGAAAGCACTGCGATCCCGCATACCCTGCGCCGACGATCACGATATCCGCCTCTTGGGTTTCGGTTACCTGATCGTCTGCTATCGTCGGAGCTTCGCCCAACCAGTCACGGCGCATCGAGTAGTACACGGTATTGCCGTTGACGTCGGTTCCCACGTTCGACGTAGACGAGGCCCCGCTTCCCGCCTCCTCGCCCGCACTATCGGCGGCACCGTCTTCGGCCGCCGCAGTCGAGCTCGCAGGGCTGCAGCCCGCAAGTCCCGCTCCCGCCGCTGCCGTCCCGGCCAACGCCAGGCCCATCAGAAACGAACGGCGCGACAATCCAGCGCCTTGTCCAGACTCGAAGTTCTCCATGCGTACATCCCTTCTCTTGGGTGCGGCCGGCATCGTGTGCACCGCGCACACGTTCCGCTCATGCGTCCGGCCCCCTTGCGGGGCACATCATGGCAAGCCCGTTGGCCGCCCTCAAGAAACCATGGACGTTTGGCCGCGAGACGGGAACGATTGGGCACAAAGCGTTTTCGCCGAATTGCTATACTGGCATCAGGCGAAAACGGCTCGTCGCGCTGCGCGGCCGCACGGGAAGAGACGGTATGGATTCGATTCGCGTCTGCATAGTGGAGGACGACGACCGTGACGCACGTCTTCTGCGCGAAGCGCTCGACCGCTTTACGGCGGAGCAGGGCACCGCATTCGACATTGCGGTCTTTCACGACGGCGCGGATATTGTCGAGCGCTACCCCGCCGACACCGACATCGTCTTTCTCGATATCGAAATGGGAGGGCTCGACGGCCTGTCTACGGCACGCACCATACGCGCGCACGACGGGGACGTCCTCATATTCTTCGTAACGAACATGATCCAGTTCGCACTCGAGGGATATACGGTCAACGCGTCTGCCTACATCGTCAAGCCGCTGCGCTATCCGCTTTTCCGCACCCATATGCAGCGCGCGATACAAACGCTCGAACAACGGCGGGAGCGGTTCGTCACCCTGCGCAGCGGCCGCGAGCACGTGTTTGTGAACAGCAATAAGATCATGTACGTAGAAACATCGCAGAAACGCTCGCTTGTCCATACCGATACGAGCAGCATCTTCTGCAACGAGGCGCTCCAGGCGATCGAAAAGAAACTCGATCCCGCCCAGTTCTTCCGCGTGCACGCATCGTTTCTCGTAAATCTCGCCTACGTCGACACCGTCATGCCGAAAGACGTGGTCGTCCGCGGCACGGCTATTCCCATCAGCAAGCACCGCAAGCATTTCTTCATGAAGGTGCTTGCCGATTACAAAGGACGGTTCCTATGATAAGCGGGTACTTTCTCGACACGACGGGCATCATCTGGCAGGTTCCCTGCCTGCTCGAGTGCCTCGTGTTCTTCGTGCTCGTACGGCCCCTGCAAAGCCGCCGCCCGCTCGGCTGGCCCGCCGCATGGGCGGCCATCGCGCTTGTTGCCTACCAAATGCTGGTCACGTACCTGCACCAGCAGTTCTCCATCGACTTCTTTCTCTGCCTCGCCGGGTACTTCTCCTACCTCGCTTGGGAGAAAAGCTCGAGCAAGCAGCAGGACCTCTACGTCAGCTGCGTGTTCATCCTGTGCGTAGAGGCGGGAAAGATCGTCGCCCTCGACCTGTTCATGCAGCCGTTCGTCGATCTTTTCTCGCAGTGGTCGCCCCTTGCGCTCACGCTCTTGAACTTCGGCCTCACCTTCGGCGTGCTGGCAGCCATCTCGCTTCTCGTGAGCCGCTGGCTGTTCGACAACGGCGCCGAGAACCTCACGTGGACCCAGTGCCTCTCGATCCTTCTGCCCATCCTCCCCTTCATGCTGCTGCGATCGCGCAGCTACGCCTACGAGAACGCCGATACGCCCCTGTACCAGGACATGGTGCTCACCTTGCTTCTGCTGCTCGGGTCGATCATCGTCATCATCGTGGTAAACGCCGCGAACCTTTCTTCGGTCGTGAAGAAGGCCGAGCTTCTGCAGATGGAGGCGCTCTTGCGCGAGCAGCATCAGCACTATGCGATGAAGAAGAACGCCGTCGATGCGGTGCGGCGCCAATACCACGACCTGAAGCACTACCTGGGAACTCTCGAATCAAGCCATGATATCGGCCAGGTGCAGGCGTTCGTGGAGGGCATGAGCCAGAGCATCTCGCCGTACGAGGCGTTCGTCGAGACAGGCAACGAAGCGGTCGACATCATCCTTGCCGACAAGGCCGCCCTCTGCCAGAGCGAGCTGATCAGGCTCGTCCCCTACGTCGACGCCAGCCGTCTCGGCTTCATGACGAGCTTCGAACTGTGCGCGCTGTTCGGCAACGCCCTCGACAACGCCATCGAAGCTACGGCCCCGCTTGGGGAAGAAGCGCTGCGCGAGATTGCCCTCAAGGTATCCTACGATCGCAACCTCATGGTCATGCGGGTAAACAACAACTTCGTCGGCGAGCTTTCGAAGAGAGGGCAGCGTCTGGCAACCACGAAAAGCCAGCGAGAAGGCCACGGTTTCGGATTGGACAGCATCGAGGAAATAGCCCAGAAACACGGAGGAGCCATGAGCTTCGAGGCGAAGGACGGCGTGTTCGTGCTCAACGTCGTAATCCCCGTGCCCGCGTAGTTTGCGCTATGGCGTACGCAAGACCATAACGGCAGAAGCGCCCACCCACATGGTATGATAAGCAGGCATACCGCAAAACACATCACTAAGCAACATCAGAGGCGCTTTTGGGTGCGCGGCCATTGGATCGGGGGACGCTGTGGCTAACGGCACATACATTACCACCATCTCGTACAACATGGTTATCGACATGCTGCAACCGAATGAGATTATCTCCGAACCGGCACATCCCCCCAAGGGATTCAAATGGGTGTCGTCGGTCCATTGGGAAAAGGGCATTGTCCCCGAAAAGGACATGCTGTTCGTATGCAAAGGCAAAGCCGCCGAACAGGCATCGAAGCTTCACCCCTCGTCCTGCCTGATCGTAATCGCCGAAGAGGATGCTTCCGAGGCGACGCCCGACATCCCCAATCAGGCAATCGTCATACGGGGCACTTCCCGTTCGGCTAACCTATTGCAAATACTGCAGAACTATTTTCTCTCAATCCAAGCTTGGCAAAACGAACTCGATCGGATCCCGCTTTCCTCTGACGGGTACGAACAGGTACTCCACAAAAGCGGAAAGGTTCTCGGAGTGCCGCTGCTGCTCTATAACGCCGATCTCGTGCCGCTGGCTCGATCGTGGTTCAATGCGAATCTTCCCCTATGCAAGATGTTCGCCGAACGTGAGAAGGAAATCCTCAACAGCGTACTCATGCTGAGAAGGCCTTTGATCTCGTTCAAGGGCACGGCAAGCAATGTTTTTGTTGCGAATGAGCTCATTCGCAACAAAAACAAAGACCTTTACCACGTTCTCGCCCTGTACGAAAAAGAGCCAACGCCGGGCCAACGCGACCTATTCGCCATGCTTGCAAAAAAGATTGCAGAAAAATCGGATCGGCAAACGGGCAGCTACTCCCCTGCCCGGTTCTCGGCATATTCGCTTTTCGATGAATTGATACAGGGGCGATACGTTGCCAAGGGTCTGCTGAACGATTACGCGTACAACATCGGTTTCCCCCTTGATGCCGAATTCAGGCTCCTTCGTTTCGTTTCAGAGAACCCCGAAGCCGATGACGGTTTGCCGAGCCTGCTTAACGAAGCAAAACACATGAACGATGGGAAATGCCTTCCCGTAGTCTACAACGATGACTTGCTTGTGTTGCTCTACTCGAAGGGTCTCGACAACATTCTTTCGAACTCGATTATTGAAGAAGAATTGCTTCGTTGCTGTGGCCCCATCAAAGGATACGTGGCAATGTCGCAAGTATTCGATGACATTTCCAACCTTTTGTTTGCATACCAGCAGACTAACCTCGTCATCAAATACAAAGAGTTCGTCAACCTCGAACAGCGTTTTACGACAGCGGACAAGGAGCTGCAGGCTCCGTGCTATACATTCGAAGAAGTACTCAAGTTCGCTATCCTCGACTCCAGCGACATGAATCAAGAACTCAAAGATTTCTCGTTCTCCCATACGATATTAGAGAAGATCATTGCAGAGGACATCGCAACCGGCGGTGACGATGCTCGCATTCTCGCATCGTACATTCATCACGAACGCAAAGCGACCGCCGTTGCAGAGAAGCTCCACATGCATAGAAATACCGTCTTGTATCGAATCGATAAAATCGAAAAGCGCTTCGGATTGAACTTCGACGAAAGCTGGTCGCGCGATAGGGTGCTCTTTGATTTCTCGATCCTGTATTGCAAGCTCATGCGAAACCCTGAACTGTACCGAGAGATTCTCGGACAAGATACCCCGTAGGAAGCATCTGCGGAGCAAGCCCTCAAGATCGCGGAATGAAAAACGACGGTCCGAATCGCAAGGCACAGCGACTCGGACCGTTTAGTGCCCTCAAAGCGTTCAGGCGCTTTGGGCCAGCTGGATGACCGCGTTATCTAAAAGATGCGTACGCGCCTTGGCCCGCAATGCCATTTCGCGCAACTGATACACACGGCCGTTCATTTCAAGCATCCTACGCGTCTCAAGCTCGCTTCCTGGAGCTATGGTCCTCAGGGCGCAAAATATGTCATCCTCGCCAATTTCCAAGTTCTCATGGCGGGCCAGGGCATCCAACGCAAGACCCTGACGCAGAACTTCTTCAGCCCTCATGCGCATACGTGCCATGAATTGAGCACCCGTGACCCCCTGCATTGCATAGAATTCCTCTTCAGCAATACCCTGCTTAGCAAGAGCCGCGGAGATATTCTGCATCAGTCCCGCGCGGGCGTAATCGTAGTATACTTCCGGCAGATCGAGATCCCTTAACCGCTGCGCTAGAGCAGACGCAACGGCTTCCTCTTTCGCCCTATCGTAGTCGACGCGCGCCTTTTCGGCCAAACTCTCCCTGACCAAAGTGCGAAAGCCCTCGACATCATGCGCACCCGGTATGGAGCTCTTCACCCAATCGTCGGTAACGTCAGGCGTGTCTTTTTTTACAATATCGATCAGATGGAGCACGCAGTCCATCGTCTCTTCGACTTCAAGGCCGAGGAAATTCTTGCTTTTTACGACAAACGAGAACTCTTTGATATCGCCAGGCTTCATGCCGGGAAGCCGTTCCTCTATCTGCGGGGGCAGCAAGCCATCGCCTATGCGATAAACCGTCTCCGCCATCGTGAGGGCCCGCACTTGCATCCCGCATTTTTTCGTATCAAGCGAAATGACGTTTCTGGTGCCGGCATCGGCTTCGCTCGCTTGCTCGTCTTTGACGAGGCGGGCTTTTTCTTCAACAATGGCCTGCATGTTCCGGGCGACCAAATCGTCCGATACAGCGAAATCGGGCAGAGCGAGAGCTACGGGCTCGTACGACGATAACTCAAGTTCCGGCTTGAGATACACCGTTGCTTCGAAGGTGAACTCCGGACCTTCAGGATATCCCGCCATGGATTCAACGACCGGCTCGAGAGCCGCCGGCAGGTCCTCCCTGCCTACGATCTCGTCAACGCATTGATTCGCCAGGCAAAGCGCAACCTGATGGTCTAAATCGTCGCCTAGTTTCTTCCGCAATGCGTCTTGGGGCTGGTTTGTAATGTAGTCAACACCCATTTGCATGGCGAGAAAGACGAGTATCTCTTGCGAAAGCTCGCCGTACTCGTCTCGAGAAAGGGCCACGCTGAACCGCTTCTGCAGTTTGCTTTCGTTTTCCCCGCACTCTTTATAGTCCATGACGTCTCCTATCTATCGGTTGGCACCGAAATGCCATCGGCCCTATCGACCGAAATCATCACCCCAAGGACATGGCTCCGAAAGCCCCGACTCCGCCTCTTCAACTGCCCGAACGCAGGGAATTCCGCACAGCCTCCTGGTGTACTCGCACTTGGTGCTCTCAGGCTCTGGAAGCATGCGCCCGCATCGGGGGCATACGTTTTCGCCCAAAATGTCAGAGTCATCCGAGGGCATCGCAAGCACGTTGCAGTAGGGGCATCGCCGCATTCCTCGGCGCGGGGGGCGACAGCGGCCACATTGCGGATTGCACACATAACACGGCATGCCCACACCTCGTTTTCTACTCTGTCCGATCGTGCGCTGGGGTTGCACCGGTCTCCTTGTGAGCAAAACCCACTAATCCGATCAAGATGCAAAGCACGATCACGCCGATGAAAATGCTGGTGTAATTGCTACCCGCAAGCGGCGTTACTATGTAGGAAGGGACTATAAACGCACCGAGGTTCTGACACGTTGATTGCAGGCCTCCGGCAGCGCCCATATGCTCTGGCTTGATATCCGGCAAGAGCCCCGGCATGGTTTTCCCGATGGGGATAACGCCTCCCATAAGAACCCCCTGACACAGGAAGCAAACGAACGTGATTATCGGGTTGCCGCAGAACCACGCTATGGCCACCAGCAAGGCCATCGCGAATGCCGCGGGGATAAACACGGGTTTTACCTTGTTGATTCTCGCAGCTATAGCCGGAATCAAGACGCCGCCAATCGACACGCATACGTTCGTCGCCGACGTGAGCGTAGCGGCCAAGACGGGATCCCAGGCCAACCCGCCTGCCGCAGCAGGGGACGTCAACGCCGCCACCTGAAACCCGTTTTCGGTCAACGAAAGGCCCATGATCAAAAACATGAGTATGCACGTTATCCAAAGTCCCTTGCTTCGGCAGACAACGCCAATGTGTTCGAAGACTGGTTCATTAACGCCACCTTCGCCATCGGGGTGCGTCTTGCAGAAAACAGCCCAGACGACAACGCATATCCCAAGTAGAACGGCCAGCACGATAAAGGCGGCATGAATATCGACGAACTGACCGCATGCAATGGCAGTTGCGGAGCCGACCGTCGCACCGGCAACGTAGATCCCCATGCCAACCGACATGAACCGGCCAGGAAACCACAATCTCAGCAGCTTTGCCGAATTGGCGTTCAGCGCAGCAAGTGCAACGCCCATAACGAAGCTGGATAAAAACAAGGTCCAGAAATCAACGGCGAACACACGCCAAACCGCTCCTATGGTGGCAACAACAAGGCCCAGTATCATAACCTTGCGGATACCGATCCGATCGGCAAGCGTCCCCGACGGAATGCCGAGAATGGCTCCCGTCAGAAACGAAACGCTCATGCAGAGCGAAAAACCCTGGGGATCGAGCTCGAACGCAGACATCACGTTCAACGCTGCTCCACCGAGAATCAAAAGCGCCCCGTTCAGACAGCAATGAACAACGAACATGCAGGCAATGATAACCCATCGATAGTTGTAGAGCTTTATACCCTCTTTAGAGACCGTGTACTTCATTTCCGTCATTTCAAACCCCCTAAGCAATGAAACGCGGGACATAAGATAGATACGATCAGATCAGCGAAAAAGGCTACCGAACAGCCCCCTCGGAGCCTCCTTGTTTCCATATCTTCCCCTTACGGCCAACCTCGGGGATGACGAACAGAGACACGGCGAACAAAACATAACCGACGACGATAACGGTGAAGAGCACGCTCATATCGTTTGCAAACAGAGGTGCAAGCACGAACGAAGGCAGAACGAACGAAGCGAGGTTCATGACCGTTGAGATCAGGCCGCCGCCAGCACCTGCATACTTAGCCCCCACACCGGGCATAAGGGCGGGCATCGCCATAACGATCGGAGCTCCGCCGCCCGCACCGAATCCGACTATAAAATACAGCACGTACGTCCATGTGCCAAACGGGAGAGCAAAGATGGCAATCGCCGTGCAAACAGCGGCGAGCACAGCTCCAACGGCGACGATGCGGAATCGCCCGACCTTCGTAGCGAACCACGGCCAAAACAAAGAACCGCAGATAACGGCAACGTTCACGATCGTTCCCACGAAACCAGCGCCCAGGAGATCGGCTCCCGTGATAGTCGTCAAGGCCTGCGTAAGATAGCTGTTCTGCGTTGTCCCGAACGCAATGAAGATAGCGGCTGCAAGGGCTGCAAGCCATATGAGCTTCTTGCTGGCAACCACTTTGAGATACTCGATTGTCGGCTCCGCCGCTGGCTTAGGCTCGCCTTTCGGACGATCTCTCAGAACGGCAACGTAGATCACTACCACGACAACGCCGAGAATCGCGGAAAAGGTAAAGGCCGACCGCAATCCGTCGAAAAGAGCTCCGATACCCAAAGCAATTGCCGCGCCCAGCGTACAACTGCCGATATAGAGCCCCATGAGCATAGCTACTTTCTCAGGACGGAACCACGAAGCGAATATTTTAGAAGCGTTCGCATTGAGGCCCGCAAGACCGAAGCCCATCAAAAAACTCGACCAAAACATCGGCATGAATCCGCCGTCGCACAAGAAAACTCTTGCGATTACGCCGATAAGGCCCAAGATAGCGCCAACGTCGGTAGCTATCGCAAGGCTTTTCTTGTCCGCCCATACGCCGAACACAAGGCCGAACAGACCCGTTGTAAGAAACGGAACGGTCATAACCATGGAAAACTCCATGGGCGTATACAGGTACGCACCGGCAGGGTCAAAGAAGAATTGCGAGAGGCCGCCAGGCTGAATGATAGCGATATTCCAAAAACAATGGGCAAGGCACGCCGCAGCAAGGATCAACCACGCATACGGCGTCTTTGCTATTTTTTTCGACTCGTCCATAAACGACTCCTTCATCGTGCGAACAATGACCGGCAGGGGATGCCGCACAGAGCGCCCCCTGCCGAATACCAGATGCTATTGCCCCGACTCGCGCATCTTTTTAAAGCACGGAGCACAGACGATCATGCAGTTCTCGGCCGTCAGAGGCCCATCGGGATCCCGAGCAACAGCCTCCCAGCCACCGATATTCGGGCCTCCCTGCATGGGGAGAATGCACCGCTGCCCGCAGGCGCCCTCATGCCCGTGAGATACGTCTTCGCATTCGCAGCAGCCGCCGCATCGAGCCCATACTTCGTTTACAACCAACGTAGGGAAAGGCTCCCTTTCAGTCATTTCGATCTCCCTTCTATAGAAATCGGATACGCGATCCGCCGCAACGGCGCTTCACTCTCGCTTATTGCTGAGAGCTGAAGACGACGCTGCGCGGATGTTCTGCTGCCAGCTTTGCCAGGTTATCCAAAGTGTCGTAGACCATAATCCCCGACTGGCAATGATGCACGCAGCTGGGTAGGCGCCCTTCGCTTACCCGATCGGCACAGAAATCGCATAGATGGGTAGGAAGCGGAAGGTAGGTAAGCTCCCACTGGCCATTGAGATTCTTGCGAGGCCCATCCTCGCAGAGCACGATCCCGTGCTGTCCTTCGGGAAGGTTCAGCGCCTTCTTGCATGCAACTTCACACGTATGGCAGCCGGTGCAATACTCGTAATTGATGAAAAGTCCGTAGTTGTTACTCATACTGATGACCTCCCATAGCCAACTTCTCAACGCGGTCGTACTCCCAACCACCGAGGCGGGTGACCTGCTCGGATGGCATGATTCTGCTATTTTCTTCGGTGCAGGGGTATATCTTGCACAGCAACCCCTTGTACGGTGCGCCGTAGCCCGTCTCACCGACAACCATCATCGAGGTAAGGTTGTTGATGTTGGAATCGAACACACCGAACAGATGGGGTTCAGCGCCGTCGGTTTCGGGGAACCACCAACCGTGCTCGGCGCTTGCGCAATCGGGCTTCATGCCCTCGGTCACCCAGGCGATCTGACGGCAGCGACCGCGCTGATTCTCGATCCAAACCCATTGTCCGTCTTCGATACCGTATTTCTCAGCGGTTTCGGGGTGGATGCGCACCCGCGGCTCAGGATGGAACTCGCGCATGGTTTTCTGGTTGCGATGCTCCGAATGGAAGAATTCGAACGAACGATGCCCCGTCGTGAGAACGATCGGATACTCTTCAAACCGTTTCGGGGTGCTCAACGGGCCCTCGGGCGGCTCTTCGTAACTGGGAAGCGGATCGTTTCCGAACGCCTCGAGAGTCGTGCAGTACAGCTCTATCATACCTGTCGGCGTATTGAATCCAGGCTGTCCGTCGGGGCGCAGGAGGCCCTTTTCGTAGCGATGGTACTGAAGCGGCTCCCAGTCGTACACCATTTCCTGCAATCCGGCGAAATCCTCGGGCACACCGCCCTCTTTGAGACGGGCGTTGAGCAGATCGACATCAGTCTCATACGGCCAGGCATCGGGGTTCAAGCGTTTTCCGAGCTCAAGAATGATCTGTTCATCGGTCTTCGATTCGTAGTACTCGACAACCCTCGTCGACTGGCGCAGCGGAGTCCACCACGTACGGAGCTGGTTGCGCTCGGGGCTCATAGCGCACGGCAGCACGATATCCGCGCAGGCAACCGCCGTCGGGGTAATGCAGTAGTCGACAACGACGTTGAATTCGGTTGTCTTGATGGCATCGTATACGCGCGGTGCTTCTGCAGCCATGTTTGCAATCGAGTTGCAGCCCTGGAACCACAGCATCTTCACCGGATACGGATCGCCGCATTCGATGGCCTGAAGCACAACATCCGAAGCAGCCGTTGAGCTCAATCCGAACTGATGCATGGGCGAGATATCGTTGCCGAGGCGTTTAGCGCGCATGTCAACGTCGAGATTCTCGAAATAACCGCACAGATAGGCGAGGTTCATGCTGTACGCTTCACGGGCGAGGTAGTTGCCACCGGCTTGGTCGACATTGCCGCAAATGGCGTTCAGGGACATGAGGCAATGCGCTTCGGAAATACCGTTAACGCGCATGTCGGTGGTCAATCCCCATTGGAGAGCGCCAGGCTTCGCCGCCGCAAACATCCGAGCTGCTTTTCGGATATCCTCCGCATCGACCCAAGCGATTTCAGCCGCCTTCTCAGGAGTCATATCCTTGACCCTTTCGGCCAGCTGTTCAAAACCATACGTCCAATTTTCTACAAAATCATGATCGTATAGATCTTCTTGAATGATCACGTTGGTCATGGCCATGGCAATAGCGGAATCGACACCCGGCCTGGGTTGAATCCAAACGTCAGCGCGAGACGCCAACCAGGTAAGGTCGGGATCGACGACAATGAGCTTCGTCTTGGCTTGGGTCATCATATCGACGATCCAGTGACCGAGGAAGCCGTCGCCGTTCGACTTGATCACATCGTTACCCCAGACGAGAACAACCTCAGGGTATTCGTACTCGGGATGATCCCAGCGCTCCTCGTTAAACTGCGATGCGTCCACAACAGGAAGATCTCCGCACACGCAGAACGACAGCGACGTGCGGGGAACCATGCAGCAATCGCCGGAAAGGAAGCCAAAGCTCATATTGGGCGTTCCGAAGCCCGCATAGCAAATCAGCGGGTTTTGCCAGCAGACGTTTCGACCGGTACCGATCATGCCGCAAATCGCTTCAGCGCCCCATTCCTTCTGAATGCGCTGAACGTTTTCGACGATGATGTCGTACGCCTCGTCCCAGCTGATGCGCTCCCATTTGTTTTCACCGCGCTCGCCTACCCGCTTCACGGGCCACTTCAGGCGATCGAGCAGCTCGTTGCACGCCTCGGGGAGGTTAAGGCAGCGCATGCACAAGCGACCTCTGTTATACGGTTGATTCGGGTCGCCTTCCACCCGATCCAGCTTTCCATCCTTGACATACAGAAGAATGCCGCATGAGTTGTGGCAGCCCGGTGCCGACCAATGGCACACGCGGTAAACGTCGTAGTCCCCCTCCTTCCAATGAAAATCAGTCTTGTAGAGTTCAGGGTCAAACTTTTTTTCGAAAAGCTCCATAACCCCACCTTCCTCTCTCGTCCGCTTATGCCGAATGCATACGGTGCCCCCGATAGAGCTCGGTTGCGCGCTCGAATACGACCCATTCGACGCTTTGTCCCCCGTCCCACAAAGAGCTCCGTTGGGCGCAGTCTATCCAAGAAAAATGAGGTCGAACATGGAAGAGTTCACAAAAGTAGGTGCCGATTTTTAGAGCTTTTTCGAACCGCCTTACGCACGTCGCTCCAACCAGCGAATTGAGCAGGTGGCAGAGTAAAACCTCCAAAATCAAACGAACGATTTTGGAGGTTTTGCCATGTGCGATCGGCATGTTGATTCATATACTTGCGACCGTAGCGCCTCATTCATCCGCGCAGAAAGGAATCGCCATGTGCTTCAGACCAGCTGATATCTCAGGACCCAAAGAATGCCCGCAATGCGGCAAAATCATTCCCGTTATTCCAGGAATGCCTTTTCCTGAAACGTGCTCGGGATGCGGGTCCGATCTTTCATCGATCGCCCCAAGCGCTGCGGGAGAAGGAACGATCAAACCGCCCGCAGCCCCGCAGACGAGCGGCGCACCCAAAGCACCGAAAGCGCCCGGTGCTCCCAAGCCCCCCAGCATTCCGAAAGCATAGGAGGCCGCCAACACGAGCGGCCTCTTGCTCTTGGAGCGCATGTTCACAAGCCGCCGGTTTCGATGGGAGATGCACCTCCCATCGAAACTCAACCGTGCCCGAAGGCGACGGTGCGGGGGTTGACGAGCGCCGCCAGCATCGATCGACTTCCCCTACGGTCCCCTCGGCTGCGCGTTGCGGCTAGCTTGCGGGCAGCTGCTCGGGCATGTGCCTCGATTCGAGCACTTCGAGCTGAACGGGGTTCGGTGCGCTATCGAGCGACCTCAGGTCGATTCGATATTTCTCGGATACATACTCGTAGCCTTCGTCGAGCGCAAGCAGCTGCATCGACGGATTGCGGCTCTCGAGGTATATCGCATCCACCCCGATCATAGGGGCAATGGCTGTCCACGTTGAAAGCATTTGGCCCATGTACCCCCTGCCTCGATGCTGGGGGAGCGTATAGCACGATACGATCGTTGCAGCACGCTCGGCGCCCCCTTGCATTGCGATGGCGGGCATCCGATCCACCACTTCAAGGCCCGACATCGATACGACGCTGCCATCGTATTCGACAAGGGCAAAATACACATGCGTGTTGAGGTTGCGGCGCACGTACGCTTCCGTTTGGGTGCAGAACAGGCGGTACGCATCGTCTGAAGGCGCCACCTCCCAGTATTCGACCGATTGAGCGCAGCGCAATGCGCAAATGATCTCAATATCGCTTTGATCAGCCAGCCTGATGGTAATCGAGTCGCCAACCGCAAGACCCTCGTCGTTCGGTGCCGCATATACCGCTTGCGGTCGAGACGGCACCTGCATGACGAGACTCAGCGCCAGCTCCCGCATCTCGCGTGCGAATCCATCTTCCTCATGCAAGTCGGCATAGCTCTCGCCCACACCCGCGCTCTTGCCCAAGTTCTTCGCCATATCCATGAAATTACCTCGCTTTATCGAAATGCCCAGCGCCGCTACCGATTACTACCTGCAAGCTCAATCCCTCTCGCGACCTTCCGAGCGGCGGCCATGTCCGCGACGGCCCTCGTCACGCGGATCGAACCCATCGCAGCAGCCACGCGGGCCGAACGCGCCGAATGGAGGAAACCCCTCGGGGCCGTCGAATCGATGGCCTTCGCCGAAGAACTTCTTGAAAGCCTTCTCGCGCTTGCGGAGCATGGCATCGAAATCCTCGTCGCTCTGCTCGCTCACCTCGGCGCCCAAGTGCGCGATCATCTTATCGAGGCATTCGCCGAAAGCCTTCTTCTCCTCGTCGGTCAAACAGTCGAACATATCGGCCGTCGCCGCTCCGGCGGCGGGCTGTTCGACGTCACGTCCCTTGTCGGTGAGCTTAACCACCATTACGCGCTTGTCTTCTTCCGATTGCTCGCGCACAACGTATTCTTTGGCCTCGAGCTTGGAAAGAAGCTCGTTGAGCGAAGACGTGCGGATGCCGAGCACGCTCGACATGTCCTTGGTGCTCACGCCGTCCTTTATTTTCAGGAGGGCGAGGATCCTGCCTTGGCCGCGCATGGGATCGGCTACCGGTCCTGCGCCCTTGCGGGCGAACCGCTGCCGCATCAGCAGGTGCTGAAGCGTTGCGAGCTTTTCGTAGAGGTTTATATTCGCATTCGTCGTTGCTTCCATGATAGGTCTCCTTACATTTCTAACAGGTACCGTTTGTAGTATGCCCATCATAATAGACGGGTACCTGTTGGAAATCAAGATATTTTTTACAGGTACCGTTTGAATTTTGGAGACACGCACATAAAGCCTGATGGGGTATTACGATAGGGAAACACGTCGACAACTCGGCTGAAATAAGGTTGCGACAACGGGCAGGCGCGACTCATCTGCGGCGCGTGCGGCGGTATCCAGTCGGCGTATCCCCCATGACCGCCCTGAACGCAGCGGTGAACTTGGACGGGCTATCGTATCCCACGACAAGCCCGATATCGGCGACGCGCATGTCGGTATCGCGCAGAAGCGACGCAGCGTGCTCCATACGGTACGCCCTGATGTATGCGTACAGCGGCATGCCATAGACGCCCCTGAAGCACGATTTGAACGCAGTCAGCGGCAGGCCGAAGCGTTCGGCAAGCTCTTCGGTGGTACGCTCGACAGCAAGATCGGACACCATCAGATCGCGTGCCGCCTTCACCTTCTCGACCTGCGAACGGTAGAAGTACGGACGACGCTCTACCTTGGCATTCGGTTCGAGCACCTGCAGAAACAGCAGCAGTTCGAGCACCTTTATTCTGAAGTACGTACTGCGAATCTCTTCCGGTACCGAATACAACTCGGAGAAGATGTGCTCGACGCCCGGTGCATCGTGCATGATCAGAGGGTCGCCGCCCACGCAGAACCGATCGCGAAGCGCGCGCAGATCGACAGGGAATCCCCCGAGCGCCTGCTCGATCGAGGCAGCAGCACGTTCGATTTCGAACGAGACGGTAATGCCGTGGTAGTGCGCAAGCGGCAGCACGAACTCGCCGGTATGCCGAGTGCGGTCGTCGATCTTGAGGTCGCCCGCCGCCACGTACGAGTACGCACCGCCCGATACAGGCTGTTCGATACGACCCTCGCGGCAGTGGTCGATGCACAGCACGCTCCCGTCCACCACAAAACCCGAATCGTACCTGTCCATGTGAAAATCGTTGTACGAGAGACTCACGCCCGGAAACACTTCGAAAAACGTCATAGTACCCTCGCCCGAATCGCTTTGCACGTGGATGACGTCCTGCCCCGCACCGTGTACCATCCTGACACCGGCCCCGGACTTGCAGCTGCGCGGGATCGGCGTGCCCTGCACGCCAGCGCACCGCCTACAGCCCCGAAGCCGGAGCCCGATGCAGCGTGCGACAGGTGCGCATCGCTTGCGCCAGCCCACGCGTCGGGTTGCNCCGAAGTCCAGCCCGCCCGTCGGCTCGTCGAGTAACAGCCCCTTACGGCCCCCCCCCCCAAAAAAGCGCGCAGGCCACAGCCAGTCGCTGCTTCTGCCCGCCCGAGAGCGCCATCGGGTGGCGATCTTCGAGGCGGGAGAGGTCGAGCGCATCGAGTACCTCGTCGACACGGCCCGCCTCAGAGCCTGCCGAAAGCTCGCACTCGTTGCGCACGCTATCGCTGAACAGCTGGTGGTTAACGTCCTGCATGACGAGCGAGCCCGCACGGCGACGCGCCTTGCGGGCGAGAGGCGCACCGTCGAGCAGAACGCTTCCGTCCGTCGTGCGCTCAAGTCCCGACAGCGCCCGCAAAAACGTGGTTTTGCCAACGCCGTTCGCCCCCATGATGCCCATGACCGATCCGCGGGGCACGTCGAGATCGATGCGTTCGAACACCTGCTGCTTGTTGCGCAAGCAGGTGAAGCCGCGCAGCGACAGACCCCTCGATAGGATGCTTGCCCCACCCGTTCGAGCGGGCGGACAGTCCGCGTTCATGGCATCCGTCGGATCAGTGGCGCGCAGACCCAGGTTCTCGCGCTCGTCGTCGGTCAATGATACCAGTTCGGAAGGCGAGAACTCGCGCATCACGCGCCCAGCGTCGATGTAGATTGCCCGGCCGATAAGATCAGCCATGAAGTACAGCCGATGCTCCGCAACGATAACCGTTTTTCCGCGAGCGAGAATCGCCGCAATCTGGTCGTGCAGAATGCGAATCGCCTCCGCATCGAGATTCGCCGTAGGCTCGTCGAGCACGTAGACGTCCGGATCCATCACGTCCACCGAAGCGAAAACCAGACTCTGCTTTTCGCCGCCCGACATCTTCGTCACGTTGCGGCCCAGCAGATGCTCGGCACGCAGGGCGTCAACCGTCTCGCAGATGCGCTGTTCGATGGTATCGGCGTCGACCCCGGCGGCCTCCAAGCCGAAGGCGAGCTCGTCGCTCGAGGTAAGGTTGAAAAACTGCGATTTCGGATTCTGAAACACGCTTCCTACACGACGGGCGAGCTCGTACATTTCGCAATCAGCGGGGTCGAAATCGCATACCGACACGCTCCCCCCGCGTTCGATCGACGGCTCGAACGCGGGGACGAGCCCGTTGATGCACTTGGTCACCGTAGTCTTGCCCATACCCGATCGCCCGCACAGAAGCACGCACTCCCCTCGCCTTACGGCAAGGTCGACCTCATCGAGGATCACATCGCCATCCAACGTGCGACACGTGACGCCCCGAAGCTCAACAAGGGGCTCATCGGCTGCCGGCTCATGCATTTCCTTGGCCAAAGCCCCGCCTGCGACCTTCACAGAGCACCTCCCGTCAAGGCCACGGCCACCACCGCAAGTGCAGCGAGCGCCAACACCGCCCAGTCGACCGCTTGTATGCGCAACCGCTCGGTATCGGTTGAAAGCGCCGGGTTTTCGATGCCGCGACACGTGGCTGCGCGCGACAGCTCGTCGGCGGTGTTCGTGGCCGACATGATAAGCGGCACGATGAAGCACTCGACCCGTTCGGAAAGCGGGATATCGCGCAATCTCATGGCATCGCGGATATGCGAGGCTTCGTCTTTGAACGTCGGAAAATAACGCATCGTCACCGTCAACGGAACGAGAACGACCTGAGGAACGCGCAGGCGCTGCAGCGCGGCAGTCAACCGATGGACCGAGCATTCGCCAACCAGTAAAGCACCCGCCATCAGACAGAGGAATATCTTGCGAGAAAAGGTGAAGCCGATGGTGAACATAGTCGCGGCGACGCCGCCGACGTGGGGAAACAACACGTTGAGTGCAGCCCAAAGCGCCATATAGAAGCCGCCGAACGCCAACGCCATCCGCCAGTGGCCGCAAAGCGCCTGCAAAAGCGCCACGGCCAAAACCAGCGCCAGCTCGACGTACAGCCCCTTAGGCATAAAGGCGACGAGCGATGCCGCGAAGAGCACGCCCATGACAGTGCGCGGATCGAGCGAGATCGGGCCGCGCTTGTGCACGTTGCCGAGAACCCTTTCGCGAGGTTCGGCCTCGGCTGCGCCAGCAGCCGAGGCCGATGCCCCTTTGCTCCGCACCGCTGCCTCCATTAGACAAGACCCGCTTTCACAAAGTGCTTCTTGAACAGCCCACGCGCGATGTAGACGCCTGCAAGCCCCGCAACGAAGGTTGCGGCGAACATGGCGATGAGCGTCGGGGTAGTCGCCAGGGAATTGAGCGAGGCCAGATAGCCGGCGCCCATACCCTGCTCGGCGATCTGAGCGACAAACGAATCATGGAACACCCAGAGCGGGAGGGGGCTGCCGCACATGCCAAAGCCGAACACCGCATAGGCCACCGCGTTGCCGACGAAGCTCGTATAGCGGAAAACTGCGCGGATGACTTCCGCCATGATGCACGCGCCCGCCATCATGACGAGGATGAGCGGCGTGAACATGCCTGTCACATAATAGATGAGCGCGACGATGAGCCCCATGATAACGATGGCGCCGGGCTTTTGCACCTTCGCGCACATGAGCATGAACGGAATGCCGGCGAAAAGCGCATCGAGTGCCGGCATGAACACCCAAAGGGCCGGATGGATACCGCCGCACAACATAAACACGAATTGGATGATGAAATAGATAGCGGTAAAAATACCGATGTTGATGAGATCCCGTCCCTTAAGAACCTTTCCCTCTGAACTTCGAGGGCTCGCTTTCACCGCGACCTGCGTAGCCATAGCGTCTCCTAACTGTTAGCCAAGGTTTACTTGTGTCGAAGACAGTATCTACTAAGACCGCGCCGCGATCTAACCCGATCGGTCGCGACTATTCCATTTGGACGGAAGTTTGCGCAAGCGAAAAGCTTGGGCGAGACGCCAGAGACCGTATCCGATTAAACCGCCCACCACGTTGAGAATGACATCGTCCACATCCACGACCCGGTACATATAGCCCGCCACACCCAGGCCAACGACGAGCTGGGCAAGTTCGATACCCACCGAGCACGCCGCCAGGGCTACCGCCGTCTTCCAAAGCTTGTGCAGCTTATCGGAGAGCATCGGGAGCATGGCGCCCAAGGGCACGAACATGACCACGTTTCCGCCGACGATCGTAGCCGCAATCGTCCACCACCATCCGGTTGCCGCCGCCTCTTCGATCGTATCGACGATGACGGCGAAGGGCACGAAGTTAAAGCCTCGGGCCCACGAATCGCCGCCGGTCTGCATCGACGCAAACGCCGGTTCGAACGGAAGCGGGAAAAGCGTCACCGCGATCACCCCGCCCGCATACGCCGTGAGCGTAAGATAGAGCAAGGTACGGGAGGGACGGACGCGGTAGAACACGCACGCTACCGCAACTACGACAAGGGCAACCGCTGTCGGAACCACCATGAACATGCGATCGATCACCGCGACCTCCCACCGCCCGATTGCCGCTTTACGGCAACCATTCTACTCATATATGCGCGCTCGCTCAAGAACCGGCGCAGCTCATCGGTACAGCCACCACCATGAAAAACCGCCGCCTATGCCGACCGCCATCGGATCAGGCGTGGCGCATATAAGCACGCGCCGCGCCGCGCGCAAACGAATCCCGCTTTCGTCGGGCGCGCCGCAAGCCACCGCCAGCGAGCAACCCTCATGGCATTCGCCGCACAACCGAGAGCATCATGCAACGCCGCAAATCAGCTGACTCTCGGCAAGAATATGACGTTTTACGTCATATTCTTGCCGATTTTCATCATTTTCTATGGTACGATGCAGTCATCGAGCAGAAGGAGGACGGCATGGACGAGGTAAGGGCGCGCATCGAAAGAACGAGTACGGCCATCGCGGTCGTCTTGCTGTGCATCGCGGCGATCTGCATTTGCGCAGTCCTTTGGGGAGCCTGGAACTGGATCGGCGGGAAACAAACGCTCGATATTCACGCTCAGGTCAATGCAGGCGTATGGCTTCTACGATACACGCTCATCTCGGCCCTGCTCGTATACGCGGCGCTCATATTCTTCCGCATCGGTTCCGAGGAGACGCCGTTCTTCAAGGAGCTGCCCCGCAGAATCAAGATCGCAGCGGTACTGTTGTTCGTCGCCCTCACGGTGCCCCAGTGGATCGGCTATGCCGTCATCAGCGGTGCAACGGGCACGGTATCCTTCGTCATCTTCGACGAGAACAGCATCGTGGCTCTCGCTCTCGCGTTCGTGGTGTTCTGCCTCGGACAGATCTTCGAGTACGGCTACCTCGTCCAAGACGAAAACTACGAGATCATTTAGGAATTGCCGTGGCTATTATCTTACGCCTCGACCGCGTGATGGCGGACCGCAAGATTTCGCTCGGGGAGCTGGCCGAAAAGGTGGGCATCGCCGACGGCAACCTCTCCAAGCTCAAAAACGGCAAAGTGAGCGGCGTGCGATTCAAAACGCTCGATGCCATCTGCACCGAGCTGAAATGCCAACCTGGCGACATCCTCGAACATGTCGACGACACGGGCGAGGAATAGCCGACCGCATTTAGCGCCCGTCGGGCGCTATCTTGGCCGATGCCCCGTACGCGCCTCGCAGCCGTCCGAAAGCCGTACGGGCGCCCGCTTGCGCTCGCACACCATCGTATCGGAGCCCGCACTGCGGCATCGCCGCGACGACGAGCAACGGGCCCCGCAATCTCTCATCAGTCTCGAAACAGGTTTATCCTCCGCTTGTGATCGGACCACCGCTCGCCTTCCGAGCGCTCGGTTGCGTAGCCGTTCACCTTCCAAAACTTGCAGAGCTTGCAGCAAGCGCGGCGATTCCGCGGTCGTTTTCGTTTATGGTTCATGGGAGCCCCTCATGCGTCGAAGTTCACTGCGGGTGCCGTCACAGGCACGGCAGCGCTCGCACGAGGAAGTGCAAGATCACAGTGTATCACAGCTCCCGATGTCCACCCTATCATCCAAAGAATGTGCTCCCCATATGGTGCAAACTGATTTGCGACTAATTATCAGTCGGAATTCCACTGCTCCGAAACCGTCCAGTTGTCGTTCTTGATGATCCCCGCGTTTTGCTACCAGTCAGAATTCCACTGCTCCGAAACCGTTGGTGTTCGTGGTGACGGTTTGGCTGGGTTTTGCTACCAGTCAGAATTCCACTGCTCCGAAACAACTTCCTGCCGCCTTCTGACCAGTAACTAGTTTTGCTACCAGTCAGAATTCCACTGCTCCGAAACATATGCGGATGGTGTTGCTGTCCACGACCGGTTTTGCTACCAGTCAGAATTCCACTGCTCCGAAACATCTGCCTCGGCATGGGGGAACTGGAAGAGGTTTTGCTACCAGTCAGAATTCCACTGCTCCGAAACCATTGGAGCAAAATCTTTCCTGCAAAAAGATGGAAATCCCGACTGGAACCACATTCAATACTCAATAAAACGCTGGTCAATCCGCGTTTTAGCTTCATATTCATAGCTTGTGTCGTCACGCTTGTTTTCCAGTAACAGCAGCGCAGAGCCAAGAAAAAACGCCTGCTCATATAGTTCGACAAGGTCACTTTTCGATAAAAAGGTTTTGAGATTTACGAAAAGAAGCGTTTTCAAGCATCCGGCATCCACTGTCCAAGAAATAAATCGTATCAAATTGTCAAGGAGCGAATCGCTGGCAGAGCGCTGAACACCGAACCCCAGCGTCTTGATCTGTCGAATCAGATCCCATTCTATCGCAAATGAATACTCCGCATGCAACTGAAAACCCAGTTCTGAAATACGAGAATTCATACGAGCGTTAAGGGATTCTACTTCACATCGCACATCATCGTCCTCCAGGTAAATCTCGCCTATACGGTCATACCATCCTGCTTGCAACGACCTATCGTCCCAAGGAAGCCCGAAGGGGTTTGCAACAGGTAGAAAGATACTAGCCGCACGAAGTTCGTTCTCGTTTTCATCCCACAGCGTATACGGCTCGATCGCCTGTTGACCCATCCCTGAAATCAATGACTGGCATATACGCCCGTGCAATACCGTGTTCTCCACCTCCAAAACCGAAGTAGCATTTTGCGCCACCTCAATGGGTCGATCCATGCCCGCAAAGCTGATTTTCATAAGATCAAGAACTCCTCCATTGTATCGACCTCATCAAAATCAGCCCTACCACCAGTAATAAACTCCATTGTGGCGAGCTGTTTTTCTGTTACCTTCAGAACCTGAACAAGCCCCTCAGGAGGTCGGAATTTACGCAATCGTACAATCGCAGCTCCTGCAGCACCTTCATTTACAACCAATTTCGCATACACGGACTTTTGCATCATCAAATAGCCTTCTTTTATAAGGCGCTTTCTGAACACCCGATATTCCTTTCGCTGTCGATCCGTCTCCACGGGAAGATCGAAAAGCACCATCAGCCTCATATACCGAATCCTCGCGTCCCTGCTCATAAGATATCGAACGCCTCGATATCTTCAATGGCAATCTTTTTGTTAAGAGCATTGAGGCAATCCTGCACATATAACGACACTACCGATCCCAACCGATATGAACCGCCGCGATACGACACGCCTTTTCCAGCTAGATCTCCCAGAACATGCTTGACTTCGGCGTCGAATTCGCTTGCAAGATAATCAACAACAAGTCGATCTACCGCCGGTCTAAAAGGCTCCATGAAATCGCATGCAAGGTTGAACTGGTTGAATTCGTTGCGATGGCAAACACCGCACTGCGTCAGATACCCACGCGAAACGATTTCGCGATTCACCATGGAAAGGAGTATCCCATAGCCGTAATTCAAGGCCGCATTTTGAGAACAGGCCTGATCCCTTGAAAAGCTTTGGCCAAACAGCGCCTTGAAATAAACGCGTGCTGCATGCGCCTCCCTGTTTGTCGTATCCCCGGAACGCACCTCAGCGGCAATCGTCCTGAGGGCGGGCGCCTCCGTGTACTCGCGCTCTTCCAGAAACCGAGCTTGGCTGTTTATTTTATCTTTCACTATACGCTGCCATACGCGCTTCTTGATAGGTTCACCCCATTGCAGCTGTTCGCCAATACGCTTGACGGTGTTGTGGGCACCGTAAAGAGGGAGATACTGGCCGATCGGGTTACAGCTCTCATCGGATACGACAAGCGATATCTTCGCCTTTGCTAACTCCATCAGCAAATACGCGCTGATATAAACCTGGTTTGTCTGCAATATCACCGACGATACTTCCGAAAGATGAACTTTTGCCGTATCGTCTTCTTTTCGCACGACCAAGTATCCGCTTTGGTACGAGCATCGGCAGGGATTCTCGATAAAGACGGTCCTAAAGCTCAAATCGGTACCGCCTTTCGAACATCCCGGTTACAGACTGGTCGATAAAGCAGAACACGACTGAGGGATCGGAGAGTTCCTTCGAAAACGTTGGGTTTAAGCATCCTGAACACTTGGATCCCCCAACAAGAGACAAGTCGATCATGTTTGTCTTGCCATTTGCAATCGATATGAGTGATCTCAAAACACTTGCTTGCTGTTTTTGATCAAGCCGTATGAAGAAATCGCCGAGTTCAGCAACCTTTAAACTGTTTCTAAGTTTTCCGGCTCTCAGCTCTATCTTCGAGACAGCACTGTTCAACAGCGCCACCCTATCCTCCTCTGTCGTCTCACCTCCTTCGACCAGCCTCTTCAACAGAGCGGTTTCTTTCTGCGAAAAAGCCAGCTGTCGAGCATTGCGCACCTCCTTCTTGCCAGTTACATAGAGCCTGTCCCCATCAAGCTCGATCAGCTGATACCTATACACTTTCTCCCGAGCGATACGTACGTATTCCAGCCCCACTTCTGCGGCAAGCCTCCGGGCATACTCCTCTAATGCATTGCTGTCGCTTTCGAAACGAGCCGCCACGCGAACAGGTACTGGCGCAAATTGGAAGAGCTTTTTCTTCTTTTTGGGATTAAACGCCTCGTATACAAAGAAGTACGCAAACTGCTCGCGCGAGAAGCTTCCGTACTTTTGAGGATCGAGCGCCTGCTTGAGCGGCAAACCTAGATTCTTCCCTCCGCGCGGCGAGTAGATCGTCTGATCCCAGAACGCCCCCGTGGCGAGCTCGGGCATCCGCGAAATGTAGCAGTCTTTGTAGTTCAGACATTTTCTGATGCGACTGATTTCATCTTCGCCATCCCATAGGATCTCGCCAGTATCGGGATCGATAAACCGGCGTTGGAAACTAGCTACCAAGTAGACGCTCGACCCTGGTGCTCGCCTCGTCTTGCGGAACTCTTCGCCCTGCTGCTTCACCATAGCCTTTATCGCATGTGCCAAGCCGATGGGGTTCTCGTATACGGAAGGATGGCACGTAGCGATAAATCGGCCCATTTGACAGGCGAGATATGCGTCATGAGCATGATGGAAATCGTTGGCCTCACGGCATTTCACCAGATTCTTAGCATCGCGCAACTGGGACGAAAGGCTTGCCTTAACTGGGATGATTTTCGTGTCCTGGTATTCCCCTGCCAATAGCTGCTGCGTCATTTTCACGACTTGGCTCGTTTCGACCAGCTGCCGTGCGATGAATCCCCTCATATCGTTCTCGCCTACCGATGTTCGCATAAGGTTCTTGAACTTTTTATCCCCAATGAGCTTGGCATCGTGCAAGCTCTTCCAGAACGCGCTTCTCGCACGGCGGATTGACGGATCAATTAAAAGCGTATCAGTCTTTTTCTGGTTTTCGCTTCGCAGCACGAGCGCCTTGTTCTCGAAGCTGTCGTCCTTAATGTATGCCTGCGGCAAGATGTGATCGACTTCGTACAGATCGCCTGCAATTCGAGCTATATCGATCGGCCTGCCCGAGTAAAGGCACCTTCCTCGCTGCATGAAGTACAGCGTCAAACGCTCGTCGAGATCCTGCGACGCAAAATCGCATAGCTCTTTCCATACATCGGGATCCTCGTTCTTGAATGCTGCGAGCGCTTCTTTCAAGTTGTCGTATCGGCGCCTTGTGCGCTTGGCCTTGTTCCTCGGATCCTCGTCACGCGTCACCTCGATGTAGATATGCTCGGGCTCTTTCCCAGCGATAGAAGCAATCTCACGAACAATGCGTTGTGCCTGTTTGATGCTTCGTCGCAATGCCGGTGAACCGGGTAGATCATCCACATCGAATTGACCGCATCCTTGAATGTACACCTCATTCAGCTCATCGATATGTTTCTGGAACCCCATCTCGTCATCGCGAAGAACCTCCATGAGAACCATAGCTGAAGAATTATGGCCCGCATTTGGATGACCTTCTCGCAGCACGTCGATAATGGTTTTCGGGCCCGCATTCGTTTCAACGTTTACCCCTGCAAGAAGCTTTCGCGATAAGCGGCCCCATCCTGTGAAACGCTTTTTACAGATAGTCTTGATCTGCTCGGCGCTCAATCGATCCCCGTATTTCCCCTCGATTTTCTCCCGTAAGATCTTTCGATCCTCGAAAAGCGTATTCCAAAGGATTATCTCCTCAATCATGGGGATATCGGATTCGGGCAACTGGTCAACACCGAAAACGTCTTTGCAGAAGAAAATGTACGAACCCAGTTTTGACTCGTATCCCGCCTCCCCTTGCCCGCCGCTTACGCGCACGCTCGAGAAGCCATGCGTGCGACACATCCAATCGGCCACCCGCTTGTACGTTACCGTCTTATGCCGCATGAACACCTCGCGCACGATCCCCTCGCGATCGCTTCGATCAAATCGCGGCTCTTTGTCACCGTCGAGAGTCCATCGCGAACCGTTCAACTCGTTGAGAACACAAAACTCCTCATACAGCAGGGAGCACCGAGGAAGCACAACCTCCCCTTGCAGATACGTGCATAATCCCGTCATACGCATGATAAAATTCTCTGCACTTTGATGGCGGTCTATAACGTCTTCCCAGTTCCAAGGTTTAATGGCCGTCCGTTCTTGCCCTGGCTTCCGTACGGACCACGCGAAGCGGGCTTTCCCTTTCGCATCCTTTGCCGCATTGAGCGTCGTCAGAGGACCCACATAGTAAGGAATCCGAAACTCCACGAGCGAAACGAGCTTCTTCTCCTCCTCCTTCAAAAAAGGATAGTACTTCCCCTGGTTTTCGATGATGGCTCTCATTTCTTCGAGATGAAGCTGGTAAGGAATGCTTCCGTTGTCGCTCGTTTTAAGCCGCCGAAGAAACGAGCCTTCCTTGAATCCGTCCATCATCGCGACATAGCGCTTATCGCCAATCGCAGGCGTATTGTCGAACAGCTTCTGTACCGCTCGCTCAAAGTCTTCGTATTGCATAGGGGCAGTTGGCTTATATGCGGAATTCTTCGGCCCGATGTCGTACTTCGTGTAACCTTGGGCTTTCGTAGGATCGTACACGTGCGTGCCCTCGTAGAACTCCCCTCTGAAAAACGCATCGTACCGCTCGGGGGCGTACTTCCTTACCAGAGTTTTCAAGGTTTTGAGATTCTCTCCGTATCGATCGTACTCCGCCACCTTGCACGTAGACAGGGTTCCCCCGTTTGCTTCTTTGAGAATGCCCATGAGCACGAACGAGGAATGCACTGCCTGCAGAGCTTCGAACAGTTCAATTCCGGCATCGGGACAAAGGGAGCAAAACACTTCCACTTTCTCCTCTTCAGCCATATTGAACTTCGTTTCAGAAGCTTTCTCGACGAAGAACACGTGAGATAACTCTGCTTTGTACCCAACCATCGCCTGAGAAAGCGCCTTTCCCATGGTGGCAGCATAGTCTTTTTCCAAACCAAACAGAGCTTGAACCGTTCTCCGCTTGTCGCCTTTACCTTTCGAGGCATCTTCGAGAGCCTGAGCGATTTCCGCATTCTGGCATGAACACGAAACTCCGTTCGCATCGCACCAATCCTCGAACGCGCTTGCGAACCGATCAACCGAATCCTTCATATTCGCCTGGCGGGCGCTCAAATTTGTCGAGCTTTCGTACAGGAAGTTGCCACGATGTTTCACGATATTGTGAAAAGCCAGGTAAATGAGCCTTATATCCGCTTTCTCATCGGTTTCCATAAGCCATTTGCGTAAATGATAGACTGTCGGAAACCTTTTGTAGTAGTCGGGTTCCGTAAAATCGGAATCATTGAAAAGAGGCCATCGATATGCAGCATGGCCCTCTGCGCGATCTTCGGGTAGCAGTCGGGCCTGCCGCAGACGAATAAAGAACTCCGAGTCGACTTTTTCGATCTCTTCCTGCAGCAGCCCCTGCAACAGATCAAGCCTCCAGCGACGTCGCTCGTAGCGACGTCGCTGACCACGCGCGAGTCGGGTGGATTCCGCTGTATCTGCAGAGGGGAACAGCCTACTGCCCCACGCTGGCCTCTTGTTAAAGCGCAATAGCTCGCCATCAGAGCTAAGTGCCGCCCAGCCCACCGATCCAGTTCCTATATCGAGACCGATGTCGTATTTGTCAACATGGCGCAAATTCATGCTTCACATCCCCTTCCGTCCGTGCTAAAGTAAGCCTGTCTTGATACCAGTCAAGATTCCACTGCAAGTCGAAATACGGCGATAGCCACAAAAGCCCTCGGGCGCCACGGAGGTGGCAAATTCGACTTATTGAGAAGATCCCCTTGAGGGTCTTCTTTTTTAGTATAACCTGATAGATAAGCTTTTCGACACCTTATATCATTTGGATGGTTAGCGAGTCCCATTTCTAGTACAGATGGCAATATATTGCGCCGATTTGCATAACATGAGCAAACATTGCCAAGGGGAAACAAGGGACCAGGCTCAAAACCTCTAAAACCGGGAGCCGATCCATCTTCGCTTGTCACATGTCTTTCGAGTGGCGTGCCTGATCAGACGCCCGTCTCTACAGTTTGCTATACATAGGCTCATCTTCGTAGGCGGTCGAAGTCTCGTTCGGTTACCTTGACCGCAGCACCCGTTATTCCGAGAACGCCAGCAACGCAGTTCGGAACTACGGCTGGAATCCTCACTTCCGTGTGAGAAGAATCATTCCACGAGCGTACTTACATTTTGCTGCACTCAAACCAAAACCTGAACGACCTCCGACGGCAATCGGCCAAAAGGCAAACAAGGCAGAAAAGACGCCGCAAGTGGCGCTGGATTTCGGACCGCCTACGAGACATCCTCGCGTATCTGCCCGATCGCCCATAACCAGTATGTGAGCCCACGGGTTGTCGCGCAGTTGGCGAATGCGGGCTTCTAGTTACCACTATCTTCTCTCGACCAGACGCTTCGCTCCCTTAGCGGCATGGTTCTCGACTCTCGAAGAGACCGCTTTTCCGTTCGTCGCGCTTGCGGCTCGCATGGGAGCCGGCACGGTTCCGAGGGGACTCTACGAACTTATATCCTTAAGTGCGAGCTGCCAACCTTGGTGGTGTTACCGCAGCGGAGCCCGTCTCCACTCGAACGCTCAGATGGAACGAGAACAAGCTATGACGCAGAGCGCTTGACAAACGGCAGAGCGAGAATGCTCGGGCTTCGACGACGATCGCAAACACCGTCATGATCTCGATACCTCACCGCCTCCTTACGCCTTTGCCAACGGTCCTTTTTCGCATGCTCGCACATTAGCTTCTCAGTCTCTTTCTTCTGCGCTTCGAAATGAAAGGCCTCTGAGGTGCGGTAAGCGAAAACCTCCTCGTCGGCCATTTCCGACAGCTCAATCCATCTCCGAAGCTTGTGTCCAATTCTTTGCCATGTTTAGTCATTTCGCTGACGAGCTGCCATCGCCAGACGCCCTCATCCATCATCAACAAGCTGCGCATTCCGCCGCTGACGGAATCGCCATGGACTTGCGCGAATCACCGCCGCCCGCGGGCCCGCCGGCGCTACGATGGTTCGGAAGACCCGGGTAAGGAGGCGTCGGTGAGCGCGCGGAACCGCTATCCGCTTGATGAAAACGAAGAACGATCCCTCGTAGCGAACCTCGCCGTCTCGCAGGGTATCCTGCTTTTGGCCGGCTTTGCGGGCGCTATCGTGCTCACGGGGTTGGCTTCGGGCGACTGGGAGCAGACGGTGTTCGGCTCCGAGTGGATACGGAGCGTCGTCGTCTCGATGTCCGCAAACCCCGCACAAGCAGCCGTTGCCGGCGCCGCGCTCGCCCTCGTACTTCTCGCGCTCGCATGGACATGCGAGCGCTGGGCGCTTCGCAGCCCTTCGGGGCGAAAAGCGGTTATCGCAACGCGGCAAGGGATAAACGGCGAGATGCCCCGCCTGCCCGCAAGCGCCATCGTCGTCCTCATGGTGCTGACCGGTTTCACCGAGGAGCTGCTGTTCCGCTTCGTCTTGCTCGGCTTGCTGCTGTACGGCTTCTCCCTTTTCGTGCCGCCGCTGCTTGCCGCGATCGTCGCCGTATTCGTTTCGTCGTTCGTGTTCTGGATCGCGCACGTTCGCTATCGCGACTTCTGGTCGAGCGCGCTCACCCTCGCGCTCGCCGTTCTGCTG
This sequence comes from Raoultibacter timonensis, assembly GCF_900240215.1. Lineage (GTDB taxonomy): Bacteria > Actinomycetota > Coriobacteriia > Coriobacteriales > Eggerthellaceae > Raoultibacter > Raoultibacter timonensis. Next base: position 204,425 of record NZ_LT964681.1, read on the forward strand.
AACGTCGCCTACCTCGCAACGGGAAGCCTGCTTCTCGTTGCCATAACCCACGCTGGATACGACCTCGTAACGCTGTTCGCAGAGCGTCGGAAGATGGTCCGCGAGCCCGACTATTTCCACAGTAAGATCCCCAACCGCATCATCCTCGATGCGACGGAGCAGACGCAAAACCGCAAGGATTCCGATGGGTCGTAGGGGCGCGCAGCAGGCCGAATGCCAAGGATTGCCCATGCGGCATGCAGCCCGCCGTCCCGCATTCGATCCGCGCCCGCCCGGTCGTACCTAGCTTGCGATCTTCGCCTCGTAGCCCGCATCGACCACCGCGTCGATAAGCGCTTGGTCGGCCACGTCGGCGGAAAGCTTCGCCGTGGCCGTACCCGCGTCGAGATCAACCACAGCCTCCTCGACGCCGTCGATTCCCTCAAGCGCCTCCTTCACGTGCGCCACGCAATGCGCACACATCATTCCTTCAACATCGAGCGTCTTTTCCATGGTGGTGTCCTTTCCGTTCGGTTCCGTATCGTTTCCAGCAATCCGGGTTGCTTCCGTCTCGGCTGCATCCAGCCGTTGGGCGGCGTCCCCGTCCATCGCTCGCGCCGCTTCGCCGGGAACATGGCCGGCAATCGCATCGGTACTCGCCTGCCGATCGTGAGCGTCTTTGTCCCCCGCGCCTACTTCGTCGGCGGTTCCCGCCGAAAGCGCGGGCTTCCATCGACGCAGCCTGAGCGCATTGGATACCACGCATACCGAACTCAGGCTCATCGCAGCAGCGGCGATCATCGGGTTGAGGTTGATGCCGATGCCCGCGAGCACGCCCGCCGCGATCGGGATGCAGATGGCGTTGTAGAACAGCGCCCAGAACAGGTTCTGCTTGATGTTGCGCATGGTCGCCCGCGAAAGGCCGATAGCAGCCGGCACATCGGCAAGATCGCTGTGCATGAGCACGATGTCGGCGCTCTCGATGGCGATATCGGTGCCCGCCCCGATCGCGATGCCCACGTCGGCGCGCGCGAGCGCCGGGGCGTCGTTGATGCCGTCGCCCACCATGGCAACCGTTCCCTGGGCCGCCAGATCGCGTACCATCTTCTCCTTGTCCTGCGGCAGCACCCCGGCGATCACCGTGTCCACGCCGACGCGGCGCTGGATGGCGGCAGCGGTGCGCTCGTTATCACCGGTCAGCATGACAGTCGAGATGCCCATGTGCCGCAGCTCGTCGATCGCGAGCTTGCTCGTGGGCTTTACCACGTCGGCGACTGCGATCAGGCCGACGAGCCGTCCTGCGCGGGCGAAGTAGAGCACCGTCTTGCCGTCGTCGGCAAGCGAGCGGGCCCTGTCGGTAAAAGCGGAAGCGTCGATGCCGTGCGCCTCCATCATGCGGAGGTTTCCGGCAAAACAAGCTTCGCCATCGACCGTCGCGGAAATACCCTCGCCGGGAATCTGGGAGAAGTCCCCGACCGCAGCGCCTTCGACACCCTGCGCCTCGGCGTAGCTCACGATCGCCTGGGCAAGCGGGTGCTCGGAACGCTTCTCGATGCCGGCAGCGAACGCGATGAACGCGCGCGCGTCGCCTGGCTGCGCACCCGTCGAAGCGACGCCCCCGTCCGAGCCGTCAACAGCCGCACCGCCCGCCTCGATCACGTCCGTGACCTCGGGCTTGCCCTGGGTGATGGTGCCGGTCTTGTCGAGCATGACGGTGGAGATGCCGTGCGCCGTCTCGAGCGCCTCTGCCGATTTCACAAGGATGCCGCTCGCCGCCCCGCGACCGGTGCCCACCATGATGGCCGTCGGCGTGGCAAGGCCGAGCGCGCAGGGACATGAGATGACGAGCACGGTGACGGCGTGCGAGAGCGCCGTTTCGAGCGTGCCCCCGATCGCCATCCAGACAACGAACGTGATAACGGCGATGACGATAACCACAGGTACGAACACGCCCGATATCCTGTCGGCCATTTTCTCGATCGGGGCCTTCGAGCTCGTAGCTTCGTCAACGAGCCGAATGATGTTCGCAAGCGCCGTCTCTTCGCCGACCTTCTCGGCGCGCATGGTGAACCACCCCGAGCGGTTGACCGTCGCCCCGGTAACCGGATCGCCCGGCCCCTTCTCGACCGGCACGCTTTCGCCGGTGATCACCGATTCGTCGAGCGTTCCCCCGCCTTCGACGAGCACGCCGTCGGCGGGAACGCCCTCCCCCGCCTTGACCACGAGGATGTCGCCCGCCCGCACGCTTTCGGCAGGAACGATTTCTTCGGTACCGTCAACGAGCCGCGTTGCGGTTTTGGGCGAGAGATCCATGAGCTTGGAGATGGCATCGGTCGTCTTGCCCTTCGCCCGCGCCTCGAAGTACTTGCCGAGCGTGATGAGCGTGAGGATCATGGCTGCCGATTCGAAGTACAGATCCATGGCCGTCGCATGAGCCAGGTGCATGTCGCCCCAGCCGAGGACGTACCCGATCTTGTAGATCGCGTAGATGCCGTACACCGTCGCAGCGGTCGATCCGAGCGCGATGAGCGAATCCATGTTGGGAGAGCCGTGGAACAGCGATTTGAAGCCCCCACGGAAGAACTTGAAGTTGACGAAAATAACGGGAAGCAGCAACAGGAACTGGGTGAATGCGAAGATGAGCACGTTCTCGTCACCGAGGAAGACGCTCGGCAGCGGCCAGCCGAACATATGNGAAGCGCTCGGGCGCGGTGCGGCGCCGTAGCCCGCTTTGTCGATGGCCGCGCTGATGGAGGCGAGTGTGTCGGGCGCGCCGTCATAGTCGACCTCCATCGAGTTTTTAAGCAGGTTCACCGTGGCCTTTTCGACGCCGGGAACCGCATTCGCCGTCTTCTCGACGCGCGCCGAACAGGCTGCGCACGTCATGCCCGTCACGTCGAATGTCTGTTTCATAGGATAGCTCCTTGCTTCGCAATCGGCGCAGCGTTGCGCCGAGATCGGGAAATCACAAACGCGAGAACCGCTTCATCAGCTGCATCACTTCGCCGACCACCTCGTCGTTGCCCTGTCGAATCTGCTCGACAACGCAGGTTTCAAGATGATCCTGCAACAGCTTTCCCGAAACGCTTCGGATGGCGCTTTCGGCGGCGGCGAGCTGCACGAGGACATCGCCGCAGTAACGGTTGTCGTCGAGCATCCCTTTCACACCGTTGAGCTGACCTATCGCACGATTTAGCCGCTTTTGCAGATCGGCCTGGAATTCGGCGCTGCGGGGTGTGTCCTTGTGGTGGCAGCAGGCAGCGGCCGCAGCTTCGTTGCCGGCAGGTGCGTCAAGGGCAGCACCTGCTCCGTCGTTCGCTGGAGCGCTGTTGGCTTCGAATACCTTTTCGCCTTGTCTGGTTTTGTTCATGTTCAGTCCTTATGTGGAAAGACTCGCTCGGGGCTCATATGCCCCATAGGGGTATGTTCGTTCCGTGCAAGTATATACCCCCAAGGGGTATTGTCAAGTTACAAAACGGAAGCATGTGCTCGAGAAGGCAAAGGGAAGATCTGCCCGACCCATCCACCGGCAATCACCGTTTACCGGCCCCGAGCGGCCCCGACGGCAACTGGCGATTCAAAGCCCCAAACAGAGACAATGTCGGCAGCGATTCGGCAGGGAACACGCGATGCAACGTCCGCCAACCGCCTCTGTGCGACGTTTTTTTATTGATAATCCAGCTCGGAAAATTTTGATCAGGGGAAACGTGTCTCGGATTCGGAAGGGGACTCCGAAATCCATCGCACAGCGGCGGTTGGCGGACATAGAATGGCTTCCCTATGTTGGGAGCATCGCCGACGTGCCCCACACAACCATCGACGATCCGATGCCTCAGGGTCTCCGAACAGGCGCTGCCGACAGTAGCTTACAGCGAACCCGAAAGCTAGACCGCCTCGGCGCCGATCACGACGAGAACGCGAGCCATCACTTCGGCCATCGTTGCATCGTCAAGTGATCCGACAATCTCCACCGCACCCCGCCTTTCGCGCGCGCCGAGATTCATCGCCCCGATCGCTTCGCACTGGACGAATCCGTAAACCAGATTGCCTCTGAAACCTCCACGTGAAGAGGACCGCCGATAGCCGTTATCTACCGAAGCCCACCGAAGTTACTGGACCAGAATCCCGATCCTCTTGCTCTCTTTTCATCATGCATGTATACTTCATGAAAAAGTATGTAATATGAAGGAGGTGCCTATGCCAGCCTTGCAAGTTCGGGATTTTCCCGAAGACCTCTACGATGACCTGCGGGCATGCGCTGCCGCTGACGACAGGAGCATCTCCCAGCAGACCGTACACGTTATGAGGGCTTATCTGAGCATGCGCAAAAGAAAGCAGTCCGACCCGCTGGAATCTGTTGTTGCGATATTCGACGAGCAAGCCGAGGCAGCCAACATCGACCCATGGGCCGAGCGCATCGCGTATCGCAAGGCGCTGTTCGACGAAATGGACGAGCTCCCCTTGCTAGACGTACCTAAAGGGTTCCCCGATTCAGCCGACTTGGTACGCGAGATGCGCGAGGAGCGCATGGCCGCCGTCGAGCCGAAGCGGAGCAGCGCCCTATGATCGTGCTCGATTGCAGCGCCGCCGTCGAAATAGCACGCGACACATCGCTTGGATCCGGTTTCAGGGCCCTCATGCTTGAGCGGGAAAAAGTCGTCACAAGCACGCTTTTTACCGTTGAAGTACGCAATGCGTTTTGGAAGTACGTTCACGCCGGCCTCCTCGATTACAACACCGCACGAGGCTACGCCACCAAGGCGCTCGCTCTCGTCGACGAGACGATCCCCTTGGAAGAGAACATCGATGAGGCGTTTCTCGAAGCGGCACGCCTCGACCATTCGGTATACGACCTGCTGTATCTGACGTTGGCCAGACGTCGTGCAGCGACCCTCTTCACGGCTGATCGGAGGCTCGTCAGCCTCTGCGAACGAACAGGGGTAGACTATGTACGCGAGGTGGATCTGTAAACTCGCTCTGCCACACGGCTTTCCCCACCCCTTGAACATCCATGCGCTTACGGCAGACGATCCCCGTCGCTTCGGGACAGAGCGCCCGCCGAACGCCCAAGAAGCCCCTCGGATGGATGACACAACTCGACAGCGTGCGTTCGCCTTGCCAATTAACAGTGATTCGGGTATATTTAGCAATGCTAAGGTATTGATGATCCGGGTCGGGCGACCCCGACCGCGCAAGACAGGAAGTGAGCTATGAAACATGTCGGCGACCTCGGTGCATTCGCCATAGGGCTCGCGTTGTCCCTCGCGCTCTTCGCCCTGTTTGCGCTCTTGGCGTGGAAGTACTGGCACGGCCAATGGCTGCGCTCCATTGCCGGCAATAATTTCGTAACCGATGAGGAGTACAACAGCCCCGAGCAGCGCACGCTCGGCAAGCGCGTATCGGTCGCAATGATCATATGCTGCGCCATGATTGCAGCCATTCCCCTGCTCGGGCTCGGCAGCTACCTCAACAACGAAGCGGTGTACGCAGCCGGCGGCGTTCTCTGCGGAGTTTTCGCGGCAGCGCTGGTCGCCTACCTCGTTTGGATGTTCGTAAAGATGGGCCGGGAACGACGCGTTGCCGAGAACGAGCTCATAGCCGAAAACGCCCTGAAGGCCGAAGACGTCAAGCTCAACCGCAAGGCAACCGCGGTATTGCTCGTCATCCTCGCCATCTTTCTGCTTATAAGCCTCGCCGTTCCCCTGCTCGTAAAGCAGTAGACGACGAGGCCTTCGCGCCCCGAACCCTTACGCCTGGAAAAGAGCGGTTCGCGACAAGACGAGTTCGAAGCCGAGAAAAGCCGGGGATCGCGAGCAGGCGGGGATCACGGCTCTCACAACGCGATTTCGCCCTGCCCGATCGGTACTTCGGGGTTTTCCTTGTCGAATATCCAGCCCCTCAGCAAGCCCAGATCGATGACCAGGAACTCGTTTGACCCCATCACCTCGCCGGGTGCCGCCTCCTCGAAGGCTCCTTGGTATTTCGCTTTATATGCGTTCGCAAGAGCAGCGTTCTCTTCGGCGAAGACGCTTCCGAGGAATCGCACCGTGCCCTCCCCCTGATAGCGGCCAACCGCGCCGACGACGAATCCGACATGGGGATTCTCTTTCATCTGAGCATACTTGAGTGCATCTTTGCTGGTGTAGAAGCAGACGGTCTTCTCATCGAGCAAAAGCGGGCTAACCGGACGGACCGACACCCTATCGCCCGCCGCCGTCGCCAAATACATCACCTCTTCGGCTTTGACGGTTTCTGCAAAATCTTTGAGATCGAGTTCCATAGGAAACCCCTTTCCTTGTCGGGACTCGCCCAAGACACCAGCTGATCGCACAGCGAGGAAATGGTCCGATGTTTTGGCGGGTTCCGGCTTATCGTCTTATCAATATAGAACATCTGTTCTCATATGTAAACCATGAGCTTGCAACTCGGATTCGCACACGATGTTCCTGCATGCCTTCCATCATGTGGCGCCTTTTCAAATTAAATGCTACTATATTTATATCATTATTGGTTACAGCAGGATGTCAACGAGCGACAAAGGGGGCATGCGTGCTACACTCTGCTTTCGGGATGAACCAGAACACCTGCGACAGCAACCGAGGGACCATACGGTAGTGCAATCGATGTTAGACAAATCCGTCTTCGCTTTGCCGGGGATCAAACGGGTCCTCGGCGTACTGTGCGCATTCGCCGCCTGCCAAGCGCTGTGCGTCATCGGAGAAGCCTGGTCGCTCGCACGCGCCATCGCGAACCTCTGGTACGGAGGTGCCCTCGGCGACCAGCTCGCCTGGATCGCCCTCTTTTTCGCGTGCTTCATCGGCAAACAGGGCGTTGCCTACGCTCAGGACGGCTTCATGGATCGCTACGCCTACGAGCGCGCCGACGCGCTCCGATCGGAACTGCTGCACAAAGTGTTCACCTCGAAAGCGCGCCTCGTGCAGGAAAACGGCACCGGCAGTGTTACGGCAGCCGTGCTCGAAGGCGTCGACCAAGTCGAAACGTATTTTCGCCTCATCCTACCCAAGATGTGCGCGTTGCTCGTCATCCCGATCATCCTGCTCGTCGTCGCATTCCCCCTCGATTGGGTCTCGGCACTCATCATGCTCATCGCATTCCCGTTCATCATCCTCTACATGGCCATACTCGGTCGCACCGCCAAGGAGAAGGCCTCGAAGCAGCACCGCACCTTTCAGATCATGTCCAACCACTTCATCGATACGCTGCGCGGAATCGACACCCTCAAACTCTTCGGCGCGAGCAAAGGCTACGGCACGACCATCTTCGAGGTGAGCGAGCGGTTCAGAATCGCCACGATGAAGACGCTCGGCGTGGCTACGCTCTCGAGCTTCGTCCTCGACCTGTTCTCCACGCTTTCGATCGCGGCGGTTGCCTTCATGCTCGGCATGCGGCTTTTGGACGGAACGCTCGTGCTGTTCCCCGCGCTCGCCATCCTCGTGCTTGCGCCCGAATACTTCAGACCCATCAGGAACTTCGCCTCCGACTACCACGCATCCCTCGATGGGAAGAACGCCCTCTCATCCATTCGCAGCCTCATCGATTCGCCCGACGGAACACCGAGCGAAACACCGATTTCACCCTGGTCGGACGAATCGCGGCTCACGCTTGAAGGCGTCGGATTCGCATACGCCGATCAGCCGACGCTCGACCGCATTTCTTTCACGGCAAGCGGCTTGAAGAAGTACGGCATCGTCGGAGCGAGCGGAGCGGGAAAAAGCACGCTCATCAGCCTGCTCGGAGGCTTCTGTGCGCCGAACGAGGGCTCTGTTTCGATCGACGGCACCGCCCTTCCCGATCTCGGGCAGTCCGATTGGCAGAAACAGGTCATCTACATTCCCCAGGACCCCTATATTTTCCATGCCTCGCTGCGCGACAACATCGCGTTCTACCATCCGAGCGCATGCGCCGAGGATATCGTGCGCGCCGTCGAGATCGTCGGGCTCGACAGCCTCGTCGACGAACTGCCCAACGGCCTTGAAACCATCATAGGCGAGGGGGCCCGTCCGCTTTCCGGCGGCCAGGCGCAGCGGATCGCACTCGCCCGCGCCTTCCTCGACAGTTCTCGGCGGATCCTGCTCTTCGACGAGCCCACCGCCCACCTCGACATCGAAACGGAAATGGAGCTGAAAGAGAAGATGCTTCCGCTCATGGAAGGAAGGCTCGTCTTCTTCGCTACGCATCGTCTGCACTGGATGCACGACATGGACGAGGTCATCGTCATGGACCGCGGACGCATCGCAGGGCAGGGAGCGCTTGCCGATTTAAGCGCGAGCAACGAGAGCTTCGCCGCCCTTGCCGCGCTGACGGAATGGTCGGAGGTCCGATGAGCAGCTGGAAGACAACCGTCAAGGCCGATCGCTGGGTCAAGCCGTTCTTCAAGCAGTATCGTCGCGCCCTCGTGCTCGCCCTTGTACTCGGCTTGGCTACGTTCGTGTTCGCAGGCGCCCTCATGTTCACCTCCGGCTATTTGATCAGCCGTGCAGCCGAAATGCCGGGGAACATCCTCATGATCCACCTCCCCGTCATCTTCGTGCGCGTATTCGGCATCGGAAAGCCGATCTTCCAATACTTCGAGCGCCTCACAAGCCATGATTGGGTGCTCCGAATGACGTCGGGTCTGCGCTTGAAGCTCTACGAGGCGCTTGAAGGCGATGCGATAGCCTTCAAGCGATCCCGCAGAACCGGCGATATCCTCGGGCTGCTCGCCGAAGATATCGGGCATATCCAGAACCTGTACTTGCGCACGGTCTTCCCCACGATCGTGGCCTGGCTGCTCTACTTCGCCATCGTTATCGGCCTCGGGTTCTTCTCGGTCTGGTTTGCCCTCGCGATGCTGCTCGTCCTCGGCGTGGTCGTGTTTCTCGCACCCCTCGTCTCGGCGCTCGTCAACGGCGCACGCAACGCCAAGCGCAAAGCGATGAAGAACGAACTGTACAGCGAACTCACCGATAACGTGCTCGGCGTCTCCGATTGGATCTTCTCGCATCGCGGCGACGAGTACCTCGCCCGATACAAAGCAACCGAGCGCGCTATGAGGAACATCGATGCATCGACGGAACGCTTCTCTCGCAGGCGCGACCTTCTCACGAGCGCAGTGTTCGCGCTGGTCGCCGTTATGCTGCTCGTATGGTCGGCAAACATGTTCGGCGGAGCCCATGGCGGCGCTGCCAACTGGATCGCCGCATTCGTACTCGGCTTCTTCCCCCTCATAGACGCCTTCACCCCCCTGCCGGCAGCGGCAACCGAAGCCAGTTCGTATCGCGATTCGATCGAGCGGCTGGGCGAACTTCCGGCAAGCGCCCGCACCGAAGGCGATGCGGTCGAGCCCGAAGCGCCCCTCGATATAGCGATCGACGGCCTGACGTTTCGCTATCCCGGCACGAATCGCCGCGTACTCGATGACCTCACCCTTCACATCGCGCACGGCGAGCGGCTTGCGATCCTCGGGAAAAGCGGTTCGGGCAAGAGCACGCTCGCCTCGCTCATACGCGGCGATCTCGAACCGGTTGCCGGCGCCGTTACGCTCGGCGGCGTGGCGACAACCCGATTCGGCGACAGCATGGCGCGCTACATCGGCGTTATCCAGCAGCAGACCTACCTTTTCAATCGGACGCTGCGCGAGAATCTGCAGATCGGCAACCCCCGCGCAACCGATGATGAAATACGGGAGGTTCTCGGCAAGGTCGGACTCGCAGACATGGTCGCGCAGCTGCCCGAAGGCCTCGACACACTCGTCGACGAGGCGGGCATGCGCTTTTCGGGAGGCGAGCGCCATCGCGTCGCACTCGCCCGCGTCCTGCTCCAAGACGTGCCCATTATCATCCTCGATGAGCCCACCGTCGGCCTCGACCCCGCAACCGAACGCGCTTTGCTCGAAACGTTCTTCGAAACGACGCGGGACAAAACGCTCGTCATGATCACCCATCACCTCCAGGGCACCTCGATGATGGATCGCGTCGTGTTCATCGAGGACGGCAAGCTCGAACTCTCGGGTTCGCCCGCCGACCTCGAGCAAACCAGCGCCCGCTACCAACGGCTGCTCGCGTTCGACCGAGGCACCGCGATCCCGGTTTGACGATGAACCGGTCGATCCGCAGCGAGCAGCATGCGCCAAGGACAAACCGTACGCCCGCCGCTTTCGTGTTCGCCCGAGCGCATCGTATGCGGTAAGCTATACTATTCGACGCCGACACGATCCGAGAGGCAAAACATGGAAAGCCTTGCCACAGGAATATCGAACCTTCTCGCGGCACTCGATCCCGACGAGGCCAAGCTGCTTCGCATTGCCCAAAACAATACGCGATACAAGAATTCCGTCGTCAGCACGTGGTCGGACGATCCCAACGTTGCCGACTTCCTGCTCAGCCACACGAACGGCCTGTACTTCAAGGAGGATACCGCGCCACGCAAGGGCGCGGCGAAAGACAAGGGATGGTACCTCCTAGGCGTCTATATCGACGATTCGATGGCCCGCTCGGAAATCAACGCCCGCCGAGAACTGCTGAGGCTCGCAATGGCGCAAGAGGGGCTCCACGTTGACGAGATCGTAATCCACCCCGCAAGGGCGGGCATGAAGGAGCACCACCTCTTCCCCGAATCGGTTGAGCGAATCGCCCAGTTGCTCGGATGCGCGCAGGCAGACTCGCCGAGCGGAAAGCGGGCGCCGAAAACCGACGCCCGCCACGCGAGAGCCGACCAGTCCATCCTGCTCGAAACGGTTAAGCGCGCATTCTGCCGATCTTTCGAAAACCTCGACCAAGCCGGGTCGATTCTCGAAAAGATCGAGGGTGCGGCTCTGGTGGAAACGAGGTTCAGCAGGCGGGCGGAAAGCGGCACCCCATACTATCGCCTGCACCTCTACGCTTCTGATCGCGAGAAGATGCAAGCGGTAATCGATGCATACGGCGATACGGTAATTTCCTGCGCGAAGCCGCTGGGGCTCATGATTCAAGGCATTGCGGTGCATGAGAGCAACGAAACGTTGCGGGGTGCATGCGCGTTTCCGAAAACCGGCCAGCCTGTTGCACTCGAAGATCTCAATCTTCATGAGCTTCGCACGGAATCGCTGCAGATAGCCGAAGACGTCCGCCGCAAAGTGCGCACTGGCGGCTAGTTCGCATCGGCAGAACAACGGCCCCGATCCTCAAGGATCAGGGCCGCTTTAGATGCCGCGCTTCTCGTGAAGCCGCAGCTTAATCCCGTTTCACGTTCATCGCGCGCATGGCGTTCAGAATGGCGAGCACCGCCACGCCCACATCGGCGAACACGGCCAGCCACATGTTCGCGATGCCAAGCGCCGCCAAGATCAATACAAGGAACTTGATCGCCAGGGCAAACACAATGTTCTGACGCACGATGCCCATGGTTTTGCGGGCAACGTGGATGGCTTTCGCGATGTTCGAGGGGCGGTCGTCCATCAGCACGATATCGGCAGCCTCGATTGCGGCGTCGGAGCCCATCGCGCCCATCGCGATGCCGATGTCGGCGCGGGTGAGCACCGGCGCGTCGTTGATGCCGTCGCCCACGAACGCGAGCTTGCCCTTGCCGGTCGTCTCATCGAGCAGCTTCTCGACTGCAGCCACCTTATCCTGCGGCAACAGCTGTGCGCGGTACTCGTCGATGCCGAGCTCGGCAGCCACGGCTGCGGCCACCTCTTTGCGATCGCCCGTGAGCATGACGGTCCGTTTCACTCCCACCGCATGGAGCTCGGCGATGGCCTTGGCGGCATCCTCCTTGACCACATCGGCGATTACGATATGGCCAATGTATTCGCCGTCGAGCGACACATGCAGAATCGTGCCGGTCAACTCGCAATCGTGGTAGTCCACGCCGCCTTCGCACATGAGCTTGTCGTTGCCCACGAGCACGACCCGCTCGTCGATCGTAGCGCGTACGCCGTGGCCGCCCTTCTCCTCCACATCAGCGATGCGCTCGCGGTCGATCGGCCCCGAATAGGCCTCCTTGACCGACAGGGCGATCGGATGGTCGGAGTACGCTTCGGCGTGCGCCGCTACCGACAGGATGAGGTCGGGATCGACGTCGGTTTCGGGATGAACCGCGACCACGCTGAACGTACCGTCGGTGAGCGTCCCCGTCTTATCGAACACGACCGTCTCGGTATCGCCGAGCGCCTCGAGGTAGTTGCTTCCCTTCACGAGGATGCCGAGCCTCGACGCACCGCCGATGCCGCCGAAGAACGAAAGCGGCACGGAGATAACGAGCGCGCAGGGGCACGAAACCACAAGGAAGATCAGACCGCGCTGCACCCAGTCCGACCAGTTCTGGCCGAACAGCAGCGGCGGTACGACCGCAAGCAGCACGGCCACGATCACGACGGCGGGCGTGTAGTAGCGCGCGAACCGCGTGATGAAGTTCTCGGTGCGAGCCTTCTTCTCGCTCGCGTTCTCGACGAGTTCGAGGATNTGCGACGCGCCCGACACGACGGTGCCGTCGAGCGGAACGCGCTCGCCCGGCTTCACGACGATCTCGTCGCCCACGGCGACCTCGTACGGATCGACCTGCACGAGCTCGCCGTCGCGCATGACGTTGGCGTAGTCGGGCGCGATATCCATCATGTCGGCGATCGATTTGCGCGATTTGCCGACCGCATAGCTCTGGAACAGCTCGCCTACCTGATAGAACAGCATGACCGCTGCGCCCTCGGCCATATGCGGATCGGAATCGGGGAACAGCACGAGCGCGAACGCGCCGATGGTCGCCACGCTCATGAGGAAGTTCTCGTCGAACACCTGGCCGTGCCCAATGTTGCGCGCCGCTTTGAACAGCACGTCGTAGCCCGCGATCAGGTACGGAACGAGGAAGAGCGCGAACTCGACGTAGAGCCCCAGGGGGCTCCCGAACCAGCTTTCGAGCGGCAGCGGATATATGATAGCGAACAGCACGATCGCAACAACGATGCGGATGAGCGTTCGCTTCTGCTTCTTATTCATGGCTTTCCCTTCATTCGCCTATCCGGTTTCGGGCATGAGGATAGACCGCGCCCGTCGGCGAACATAACGTAATCGATGGACCGCAGGTCTCGTCTTTTATCCCTGCGGCAGTGCGGCTTACCTGCTAGCGAAGGATCACCATATCGGGCTCTACCTTCTTGCACACGCTGACGACCTCGTCGAGAATCTCGTTGAACCGACCGTCGTCGGCATCGATCACAAGCTTCTGCGTCATAAAGCTCATCGTGGCGTCATTCACGCCGTCTATCTTCTTGATGCCGTTCTCCATCTTAGCCGCGCAGTTCGCACAATCGAGGTCCTGGAGCTTGAATGTCTTACGCATGTGGTATCCCTTCGTCGCAACAGTATGAGGATCCGGGTTTCGCCTTCGCGATATGCGGGCCACCCGATTGTTCCCTTATTCGCAGATATGCGTCATGCCCTGGGCGAGCATCGTGTATACGTGATCGTCGGAAAGCGAGTAGATAACGTTTTTCCCATCGCGCTTCGCACGCACGAGCCGCGATTGTTTGAGCGTGCGCAGCTGGTGCGATACCGCACTCTGCGTAGCCCCGATCGTCTCGGCAATATCGGCTACGCACAGCTCCTTGCCCATGAGCGCGTAGAGAATCTTGATGCGCGTAGTGTCGCCGAACACCTTGAACAAGTCGGCGAGGTCGTACAGGAGCTCTTCGTCGGGCATGCACTCGGGGGCCTCTTCGCCATGGGGCTCCCCGCATCCGCATGCGGATGCTTCCTCGGCAGCCGTCGCGCGCTCGTTCTCCGTTTCCATAGCTTTACCTTTCAAACATATGAACAACTGTTCATAAGTATAAGGATAGGAAGGGAGCTGTCAAGGGGGTATGGAAATATTTCGAGATATCGGCGCTGCGGGCAACGCTATCGCCACACCACAATCGCCCGCAGAATCGCGATTGCCTACACGCAAGCCCCGCGAAAACCGCACCCGTCCGCCGGCTGGCGGACGGGTAGCCGCCGCAACACAAGCACCTGGTAGAATCCTGGCGGGATCGAGGGTCATACACGGTAGCGCTCAATCCTCAACTCGCGCTCGCAGCCGACGACTCCAGAGAAAGCGCCTGCGCCAGGAAACCCTTCCGCCGACGGCCTCGCACGCCCCACCGTAAAAGCAATGCCGAGTTCACGATGACGATCACCGAACCGGCATTGTGCACGAGAGCGCCGACAACCGGATCGAGGATGCCCGCCATGGCGAGGATGATGGCGATAAAGTTCAACGCCATGGAAAACGCCATGTTCAGCTTGATCGTCTTCATCATGCGCTTCGCCAGCGCCAGCATATGGGGCAAAGCCGCGATATCGTCATGCACGAGCGCGATATCGGCCGCATCGACCGCAATGTCGCTGCCGATGCCGCCCATGGCAACGCCAACATACGCCTTCTTGAGCGCAGGAGCATCGTTCACACCGTCCCCCACCATGCAAACCCGCTCGCCTGACCGCCCATAGGCCTCGATGGCGGCGAGCTTGTCCTCGGGCAGGCAATCGGCTCGATAGTCGGCAATTCCCACCTCGGCAGCTATACGACCTGCCGCCTGCGCGTGGTCCCCCGTCAACAGTGCCGGCTGAATTCCGGTCGCCCCGATCGAGGCGACCGTCGATCGGGCATCCTCGCGAATAGTGTCAGAAAGAGCAATGAAACCCGCGGGCGCACCGTCTACGGCAACAAGCACGATCGTGCAGCCCTGCGAGACGTAGCACTCGGCGGAGGCGAGATCGAAGCCGCTTACCTCCCGCTCGATCATCATCTCGGCATTGCCCGCAAGCACGTGGCGCCCTTCAACGTTTGCGCACACGCCACGCCCGGGAAGCATCTCGAAATCAGATGACGCCGATGCGTTTTTGCCGTAGGCGCATCGATAGCTCTCGGCAACAGCCTTGCCAAGGGGATGCTCGCTCGAAGCTTCGGCTGCCGCCGCCAGCGCATAGAGTTCGTCTTTCCCGATTTCGTTCGCGTGCGAAAGCGTTTCGATCGCCACGACCTCGGGCTTTCCGTAAGTGAGCGTGCCCGTTTTGTCGAATACGATACGACGAACCTTCGCCAACCGCTCGAGCGCATCGCCCTCGCGAACGAGAATGCCCACCTTGGTCAGATTGCCGATCGCCGCCATGATGGCGGTCGGCGTCGCAAGCACGAGCGCACAGGGGCAGAAGACGACGAGGATGGTAACGGCACGAATGATCTCCCCGGTCACGAACCATGTCAGTGCAGCGGATGCCAGTGCGATTACGACGATCCAGGTAGCCCAACGGTCGGCTAGGCGCACGATCTTCGCCTTGCCGGCATCGGCCGATTGGACGAGGCGGATCATGCGGGCCAACGAGCTGTCCTCGCCAACCTTTGTAGCGCGCATGGTAAAGGCGCCGAACTGGTTGACTGTCCCGCTCTTCACCTCGTCGCCACCGCTCTTGTCGACGGGCATCGATTCACCGGTCATCACGGATTGGTCGATCGACGTCTGCCCCTCTTCGATGATACCGTCCACCGGCACCGTCTCGCCGGGGAGCACACGCACCGTATCCCCTACGCGCACCTCTGCAGCGTCAACGGTCTGCACCGATCCGCCGACGATCACATGCGCCGTACTCGGAGTAAGGTCCACCAGCCTCTCAATGCCCGCCCGAGCCTTTGCCACTGTCAAATCCTCGAGAAGCGCACCGAGCTGCATGATGAGGGCAACTTCGCCCGCCGCAAAATACTCCCCGATGATAACCGAGGCGATCAACGCAATCGATACGAGCACGTCGGCCTTTATGTCGAACTCCGTTACCAGTCCGATGACCGCCTCGAGCACGATGGGCAAACCACAGAGCACGATGGCGACCCAAGCAGGATCAACAGGCAGCCCTGCAGGTCTGAACAAACTCAGCGCGAGCGCCGCCGCCGATACGATCAAGAACGCAATGTCGCGCTTCACACCGCCCCACTCGACGATTTTCTCAAGCATTCCCATCATGCGCTTTCGCCTCCGTACACCGTAGCATCCCATTATGTTAACCGTGGTATTATACCTATAGGGGTATTGGTATAATACAGCAAAACGTTATACTGGCAACAGGTTTTTTAACTTTTCCGTTCGGTTCCGAAAGCGGACCGCAATAGCGACTCGTATATACTGAGGACAGCGAAGCGATTCCCGAAGACGCAATCGCGCATGCGCCGGCCGCTGCCGCGCGGATGCGACGAGGAGGTTTCATGAGACAGTGCATGGATGCAGACAATCTGCATCGCCGGTTCAAAAAGATCGTCGGGCAGGTACAGGCACTCGACCGCATGGTCGACGAAGACATTCCCTGTGAAGACATGCTTGCGCAGATCAACGCCGCTAAATCGGCGCTTCACAAAGCGGGGCAGGTCGTGCTTGAGGGCCACATCAAACACTGCGTGCGTGACGGAATCGAACACGGCGATGCCGACAAGACCATCGAAAGCTTCGCGAAAGCGGTCGAGCGTTTTTCCAATATGAAGTAAACACCGCTTCAACCGTTCGCTGTCCTAGACCCAACCGCTCGATCCCTGCGCGCGTTCGCTGTGCTTATGAGGCAATGCGATGCTATAATGCATCGGTTCCTGTTGATGCAAGAACGTTTCGACAACCATTGACCCAAGGACGAACTGCAGCATGTCTGGCTCTAAATCGCGATACATTCCCGCTCTCGATGGCTTGCGCGCTTTCGCGGTTCTCGCGGTCATCGCCTACCACATGAACTTCTCGTGGGCCCAAGGCGGACTGCTTGGCGTCACCGTATTCTTCGTCCTTTCCGGCTACTTGATCACCGGCCTGCTGGTAACCGAATGGGCTCAAACGAAAACCATCGACCTCAAGAATTTCTGGCTGCGGCGCGTTCGAAGGCTCGTGCCCGCCATCGTGTTCGTCATCATAGTCGTAGCCGCCCTCTGTACCGTGTTCAACCACGAGCTGCTCACGAAGATGCGTCCCGACATACCGCCTGCGCTTCTTTTCTTCAGCAACTGGTGGTACATCTTCCACGACCTCTCGTATTTCGAAGCCCTCGGCGCGCCCTCGCCGCTCAACCACTTCTGGTCGCTCGCCATCGAGGAGCAGTTCTACCTCGTATGGCCCGTCGCCCTGCTCGCCGCATTCAAGCTAGGGGCCAAACGGCCGCTCTTGCGCCGCATAGCCGTCGTGCTCGCCGCCGCATCCGCACTCGCCATGGCCTTTCTCTACAATCCCATCGCCGATCCGAGCCGCGTGTACTACGGAACCGATACGCGCGCTTTCTCGCTGCTCATCGGAGCATGGCTCGCGTTCAAGATGCCTGCGAGCCGCATGGGCAAAGTGGGCGCCCGCCTTACCAAGCAAGGCCGCATGGCCATGGACGGCATCGGCATAGCAGCGTTTGCCGGCCTTGTGCTCATGGTGGCGTTTACCGACGGGTTCTCGCCGTTTCTGTACTGGGGCGGCCTCGTAATCGCCTCGGTGCTCACCGCCGTCGTCATTGCGGTAATCGCGAACCCCCGAAGCAGGTTCGGGTCGATCGCCTCGGCACGCCCGCTCGTTTGGATCGGCAAACGATCCTACGGCATGTATCTGTGGCATTACCCCGTGCTGCTGCTCATGAACCCCGGCAATGCCACAGGCGAGATCAACCTTCTGTACTGCCTGGTGCAGCTCGCCGCCATCTTCGCCGTTTCCGCCTTCTCGTTCAAATTCATCGAAGACCCGATCAGGAAAGGCGCCATCGGCACCTTCGTCAAAGGCGTCCGATCGGGCGAAATCAACCTGCAGGCGTTTGCGCAAAAGCACCTCGTTGCCCTCGCAAGCTGCGGAATCGTTGCCGCAATGGCCATCGGCGGCATCGCGATCGTGCCGCCCACTTCGGCAGTCGAGGGTATTGACGAGATGAAAACCAGCTCCGAGAAAAGCCGCGCCTCCCTCGTCAAGCAGCAGATGGGGCTCGACGTTTCGCTCATGCCCCTCATAGGCGATCGCCATGTAGGCGATGTGATCGAAGCGCCAAAACCCGATCCCGTCGTCAAGAAATACAACCCGGTGATGATAGGTGATTCGGTCTCGGTTCGAACCGTTCCCTACTTCGAAGAAGCCTTCCCCGACGGACTCATCGACGCACAGATCAGCCGTCAGTTCTATACGGCAAAAAGCGTATTCGACCCTTATGACGATGCGGGCGTCGTCGGAAAAACCGTCGTGTTCGCCCTGGGAACCAACGGCGTAGCTACCGATGATCAGATCGACGAGCTCGTAGCCGAGGTCGGCGAAAATCGACAGATCTACTTCATCACCGCACGCGCTCCCGAATCGTGGATCGACGCCACCAACGCAGCCCTTGCAGCGGCGGCCGATCGATATGAAAACGTACACCTCATCGACTGGTCGGCGCTGAGCGCGGGGCAGGAAAGCTACTTCGACGGAGACGGAACCCATCTGACCGAAGAGGGCGCTCGGGTCTACGTCGACATGATCAAGCAGGCACTCGAAGGCTGAGATCAAATCGGCTCCGCAAGTCGGCAAGCAGCCCGTCCGATGCCGGATCCGATGTCGGGAACGCATGCAATCGGACAGTGCGCCTTTCCCGTAAACTAATTCTACCAGGTGTTATCCACACTCACACAGCCCGTCTTACCGACGATTCACATCGCTGGTATGAGCCTGCTTTCGCCCTTTTCCCCATAATGGCGCGCCCCGTTTGATTGCGCTGCACACCTTACCCGCCCATGATGCACCCAAGCCCGCATGCGGTTCGGAAGCCCGAAACTGTATCGCCGCCCGCATGCATCGCACACGGCACGTAAGACGAGAGGATGTGGAAACATGGAAGACAAAGGCTTTGAGCTCGTAGCGCATGAGAAGCCATGGCACTACGAGGAGGACGGTCTCAAAGTTACGCGCGGAAGCGCATGGACGGGGCCCGGATGCCATATCGGCTGCGGCGTTTTACTCTATACCGACGAAAACGACAAGCTCGTCAAGGTTGAAGGCGATCCCGAGAACCCCTTCAACGAAGGGCGCCTCTGCCCGCGGTGTCTCGCCCTGCCCGAATGCACCAACCACGACGATCGCCTGAAGTACCCCATGAAGCGAGCCCGCGAAGACCGCGGCAAGAACACGTGGGAGCGCATCAGCTGGGACGAGGCCTTTGACACCATCGCAACCAAGTTCATCGATATCCGTGAAGAGTTCGGTCCCGAGCGTGTGGCGTTCTATCAGGGAACCGGCCGCGACATCGCCGCATGGATCACGCGTCTCGCCTGGTCGTACGGCAGTCCCAACTACCTGTTCGGCATGAGCGGCATGTCGTGCTACCTCCCCCGCGTAGCCGGATGCTTCGCCACCACCGGCGCATTCTGGCTCGGCGACTACTCGCAACAGTTCGCCCAGCGCTACGACGACCCGCGCTGGAAGCTTCCCGAAGTCATCATGCTCTGGGGCAACAACCCCATCGTTTCGAACTCCGACGGCCTCTACGGCCATTGGATCGTCGACTGCATGAAGATGGGCTCGAAGATCATCACCGTCGACCCGCGCCGCACCTGGCTCTCCAGCAAGGCCGAGCACTTCTGCCAGCTGCGCCCCGGCACCGATGCCGCGCTCGCCATGGGCATGCTCAACGTCATCATGAACGAGGATATCTACGACCACGATTTCGTCGATCGCTGGTGCTACGGCTTCGACGAGCTGAAAGAGCGCGTCGCCGAGTTCACGCCCGAGAAGGTCGAGGAGATCACCTGGGTGCCCGCGGAGGAGATCATCGGAGCGGCGCGCACCTTTGCGAACGCCGAGAACGCCATCATGCAGTGGGGCCTCGCCATCGACACCACCAAAGAGGCGCTGCCCGCCTGTCAGGCCATTTCGGCGCTGTTCGAGATCACCGGCAACATCGACAACCCCGGCGGCATGATCGCCCCGCCCTCCATCCTGTACTATGCGGGCGGCTGGGGCAACGAGCTGCTCGACCCCGAGATCGCCAAAAAACGCATCGGCCTCGACAAGTACGCGCTTTTGAACTTCGGGTTCCAGGTTGCATCCACCGACGAGATGATCAAGACGTTCGAGACCGGCAAGCCCTACGAGATGAAGGCTGCCTGGCTGCAGACCACGAACTTCCTTGCCTGCACCGCTCCCGACACCGAGCGCACGATGGCCGCGTGGCAGAAACTCGACTTCATCGTCGTCACCGACCTGTTCATGACGCCGACTGCCATGGCGCTGGCCGATATCGTGCTTCCCGCCTGCACCTATCCTGAGCGCGACGGCCTGCGCGTAGGCGACGGCGTCCAGCGCGGCGAGGTCATCAACAAGGTGACCCAAATCGGCGAATGCAAATCGGACATGGAGATCAACCTCGAGCTCGGCAAGCGCCTGAACCCCGACGCGTGGCCGTGGGCCGACGTCGACGAGATGTTCTCCTTCATCCTGGAAGACGCAGGCGTCGGCATGAACTTCCACGAGCTGCAGGAAAACGCGCCCGCCTACATCCCCTTCGAATACCGCAAGTACGAAAAGGGCCTGCTTCGCGCCGACGGACAGCCCGGCTTCGACACGCCGTCCGGCCGCATCGAGCTGTGGAGCAACTTCTACAACAACGCTAGCCTCGACCCGCTGCCCTACTTCGAAGAGCCGACGCCCGGACCCACCGCCACGCCCGAGCTGCTCGAGGAGTATCCGCTCGTGCTCACAACCGGCGCCCGTAACTTCACCCTGTTCCATTCGGAAAACCGCCAGGTTCCCCATCTGCGCGCCGTCCACCCCGACCCCATCGTGCAGATGAACCCGGCAACCGCCGTTCGCTTCGGTCTCGAGGACAAGGATTGGGTCTGGGTCGAGAACGCGCGCGGACGGTGCAAGCGCCGCCTCGAAGTCACGCCCATCGTCAACGAGATGACCGTCTCGACCGACCACGGCTGGTGGTACCCGGAGGCCGATCCCGAGAACCTCTTCGATGTACGGGACCTGAATGTGAACAACCTGTTCCAGTACATCCCCGGCAAAGCCGGATTCGGCTGCAACTACAAAACGCTTCTGTGCAAGGTTTACAAGATCGAGGAAGGGGAATAGCCATGACCCGCTTTGGAATACTGGTTGATTACGAATGGTGCTCCGGATGCCACACCTGCGAGGTCGCCTGCCAGATGGAGCACGGGCTGCCGACCGACCGTTTCGGGGCGAAGCTGTTCGAGCTCGGCCCGTGGCAGATCGAGGGGAAGAACTGGCAGCATGCGAACGTTCCCTTGTTCAGCAAGGAGTGCGACCTGTGCCGCGAGCGAACCGAAAAGGGAAAGCTTCCTGCGTGCGTCGCGCATTGTCAGGCAAAATGCCTCACCTACGGCCCCGTCGCCGAGCTTGCAAGCGAGCTTGAGAAGAAGCCGCAGCAATTGCTCATCGTACCGTAAGGACTCGTATCGCTGCGGTGTCCAAGTCCCCTTGGTCACCGCAGCCCACTCGATTGGGGGAAGCAGATGGACTCGGTTAAAGCACTGGTGGGTTCGTTTATCGTTGGGGGAATACTTGCAATGGTCGGCCAGGCGTTCATGAGCATCGCGGTAGCCGTTTTGGGACCCGATTCGTTTTTTCTTGCGGCAACTACGCTCGTGGGTGTCGGCCTCGTCGGCGCGGTTCTGTTCGTGTTCGGCGTGTACCAGAAAATCGAGCAGGTAGGCGGCTTCGGTGCAGCGCTTCCGTTCTCGGGACTCGCCGCCGCTGTTGCCGGAACCGTCGTGCGGGCTAAAGAGGACGGGGCGGCCATGGGAGCCTCGATGCTCGCCGGCGTAAAGCTTGCAGCATGGGTTCTCGGAACAGGCTCGCTCATCGTCGTCATCGTCGGCGTCGTCGCGTTTCTGATCGGATAGGTGACCGTACATGGAATTTCTCAACGCGTTTCTTATCGGCGGGGCAACCTGCCTCGTATTCCAAGCCATCATGATGGTGACCAAGCTCGAACCGCCCAAGCTTCTCATCTTCGGCTTGGGCCTTGGCGGTCTGCTCTCAGCGCTCGGCATCATGGGGTCGCTCCTCTCGTTCAACACTGCCGGGATGCTCATCATGGCCGTCGGCGCGGGGGATGCGGTGTTCGGCGCAACCACCTTGGCGCTCATGGGCGACTGGAGCATGGTCGCGCTCGTGCTCGGCATATTCGCCGCCCTCATCCTGCTCGGCGTAGCCGCCGGATGGGTGTACTGCAAGAAGAACAAGGTGTGAACGCGGCCTCGAGCCCGTTTCGCACGAATGAAGGAGGTGCCGGATGTGCGGATACGCGTGCATGAACTGCGGGCGATGCGGCAAGAAGCCTGCCCGCCCGAAACCGGCACTCGAAGAGGTGCCGGGGTATTGCAATGCATGCGGGCACATGAACGGCCCGACCGCCAAGCGATGCAAGGCATGCGGCAGCCGCCTCGGATCGGCCGATTCGCTGAAGCAGCCAGCGGAATAAGGCGCGCATCCGCACGATGGCGCACACAACGCCCACCCGCAAAGGGGTTCGAATCGCTCGAACCCTTTTGCCCTTGCTCGCAGGGTGCCGACGATCGAAGGTTTCGGTATGGGGTTGCGTTCGGCCGATCGCCCAAAGCCATTCGGTAGTATCATGTGATCGGTTTGCATTTTACGTACATCAGGGGGTCGCGTGGCGGAATACGACAGCAACCGAAGCGAAGCGCAAAGTCGCCGGAACAGCGCACAGGGCAGCGAGGATCAGTCGGGTGCGATTCCCGACGCAGCAAGTAGCACCCTTTCGTACTTCACCCCGAAATTCCTCGCAGGCTTTCTTGCAGTAGCCCTGTATTGGGCCTGGATATTCTCGACGTACTTCACCGATATCCTCATGGTGTCCCTTGAGGGAACCGAAGCACCTGATCTGCTGCTCAAAGGAGCAGGGCTCGCAGGATCGGCCCTCTTTCTGTTCGTCGCATACCGAACCCACAGTTGGTTTTCGCAAGGGACCAGGAGCATCGCCCCAAAACTGCTTCCCCTTACCTGCGGGCTTGCGGCCTGCATTCCCCCGATCGTCAGCAGCGTTTCAGCTTTCGGCCCCTGGCCTCTGCCGACAGCCGTCCTCTGGCTGATCATGGGATGCGGAACCGCCGCCGCGCTCGTACAACTCGGCACGCTCATCACCCGCATCGACGGCGACAAGCTGCCCTACGCCGTAGCAACGGGCACGATTCTCGCTGGAATTATCTACCTCGCCGTTGCGAACATGCAAGGCGTTGCAGCCGTTATCGCCATCGCAACGCTCGCGTGCAGCACCGGAGCGCTTCTCTGGGGAGCGCCGCGCCTCTGCACCTCGCAGGATAGCGAAATCGTCAAAACGCGTACCACCGGCGCATCGCGGGCGTTCAAGCAGCTTTCGCTTGAGCTTTTTTTCTTTTCGGTCGTATTCGGTCTCGCCCTCTGCATCGGCGTATCGTTCTCGCTTCACAACCAAGGTCAGGGTTTTGTTTGGATAGCGCTCGGACTCCCCGGCGTCTTTCTGCTGCTGTACTGCACGGTTCTTAACCGGCATATCGGCACCGCCACCGTATCGCGCGTGCTCCTCTCCTGCATCGCCGCCATCCTGTTGCCCCTCCCGTTTCTCGATACGTTCTGGAGGATCGTCTGCTGTTCGCTTCTTATCTTTGGCTTTACCTGCTACGACATGCTGAGCTTTAGCGTCCTCGCAAGCATCATCCGCGCCGAATCGCTGCGTCCCGCCAAATACTTCGCGCTGGGTAGGTTCGCCAACGCCATCGGCGTGGTGATCGGCTGGATCGTAGGGTCGATCGTGCTTCTCGCAAGCGACTTCGGCGATGCGGTCTTCACGACGGCATGCCTCAGCTGCGTGTTTCTGCTCGTCGTCATCCTCACGTTCGTCCGCTGGCCCGACTACACGGCAAGCAGGATCGAGGATGATCGCAAGAACTACTGGAAGCAGAGCATTCTGGAAATCGCCGAAAAGGCCGACCTCTCACCGCGGGAAACCGAGGTGCTCGAGCTCCTCTCGCGGGGCAGGGACACCGAGTACATCCACGATGTCCTGTTCATCTCCTCGCATACCGTAAAAACCCACTGCTATCACCTCTACAAAAAGCTCGACGTGCACTCGCAGCAGGAGATCATCACGCTCGTGGAGGCGAAGGCGAACGAGAAGCGTCTGCTCGACAAGAAGGAACCGCTCAACGGCTAGCAGGCATCGGAGCTTTCGCGGGATCCTCCGAGCCCAAATGGCTCTCTGCGCGGTCAATCAGCATCCTCCGTACAAAAAAGAAGGCGCCCTCTCGGACGCCTTCTTGAACGCGCTATCGAACCTGCGTTATTCGGCGGCGGGCTCTTCGGCAGCCTCGACCTTGGGGGCCTCTTCAACCTTCTCAGCCTTCTTCTTGGCCGGCTTCTCCTCGACGACGACGCTCTCGTCGACTTCGATCTCGAAACCGAGCTCCTCAGCAGCGGCCTTCATGGACAGGGAGATGCGACGACGCTCGGGGTTGATCTCCATGACCTTAACCTTCACCTCGTCGCCGGCATGCACGACCTGTGCAGGCGAATCGATGTGCTTGAGCGACATCTCGGAGATGTGCACCAAGCCCTCGACGTTCTCGCCCAGCTCGACGAACGCGCCGAACGGAACGATCTTGGTCACGCGGCCATCGACGATGGTTCCCAGCGGGTATGCCTCGACGAGTTTGATCCACGGATCCTCGGTGGTCTGCTTGAGACCGAGGGAGATGCGCTCGCGCTGCAGATCGACGTCGAGAACCTCGACCTCCACCTCGTCGCCGACTTTGACGACCTCGGAGGGGTGGTTGACATGGTTCCAGGAAAGCTCAGAGATATGCACCAGACCGTCGATGCCGCCAAGGTCGACGAATGCGCCGAAGTCGACGATCGAGGAGACGGTGCCCTTGAGGCGCATGCCCTTGGAAAGCTTCTCGAGAATCTCGGCACGCTCGTTCTTGCGGCCCTCTTCGAGGAGCACGCGGCGGGACAGCACGACGTTGTTGCGGTTGCGATCCATCTCGATGACTCGGGCTTCGATCTCGGTGCCCAGGTACATGTCGAGATCCTTCACGCGACGAAGGTCGACCAAGGAAGCAGGCAGGAAGCCGCGCAGACCGATGTCGAGGATGAGGCCGCCCTTGACGACTTCGATAACCTCGCCGGTAACCACTTCGCCGGCCTTGAACTTGTCTTCAACCTGAATCCATGCACGCTCGTACTCGGCACGCTTCTTCGAGAGGATGAGACGGCCGTCCTTGTCTTCCTTCTGCAGAACGAGAGCTTCGATTTCGTCGCCCAGGTTCACGATGTCAGCAGGATCGGCATCCTTGCGGATGGACAGCTCGCGGGAGGGAATGACGCCCTCGCTCTTGAAGCCGATGTCGACGAGCACCTCGTCATGCTCGATCTTAACGACCGTACCACCGACCAGATCGCCCTCGTCGAACTCGGTCAGCGTGCCGTCGATCATCTGGTTCATCTGCTCATCGGAGATGTCGTCGAACTCGATAACGGACGTGTTCTTGATTTCGGTCAAAACGGACCCCTTTCAAAACAAAAATCGGGGACCCTTCGTCATGATTGCTTGCTACATTCACCATGTTCGCTTATGCAATGAAGCCTGGTTTATCACCGTGCTACAAACATGTCTCGGGGGCCTACAGTTTTCACGCTTATACCGCATCTGCGATACAAGCTGAATTAGTATAGCATAGGCGCTTTCACTCGGAGCTCAGATTCGCTTGCTCAATGCGGTATTTCACAAATCGCACGAAGGGGATGCAAAAACGCACTCGCTTCCGCTGCATCGCGACCGCCCGCTCGCCATCGACGCCGCGCAGCGTTAATATCCCATCGTCTTCTTGATCTTGGTTCTCAGACCAGCAGAAAGCGTATTCGTCGAACCGAGCCAGTACAATCCCTTTGCCTGCCCGGCGGGAATGACTCGAATAGCCGAGTAGTCGTCCGCATCGACGAGCAGGATGGGAAACCGCTTGCTACCGCATAGCGGGCCGCCTGAGAGCGCATCGGGGAAGTTCTGCCCCGTCGCGAATGAAATCCGCTCGGCACTGAATCCCGCACTCGAGACAAGCCAGCTGGCGATGGCCGCCGATGTGCCGTAGCGGGTTTTGGGATAGGAGTTGCCCACCCCGCCCGCAAGCCGCACCACCCGCGCAGAAGTCGACTTCAACGAAGCTTCAACCTTCGCCGAAACGGAGTTCGTATCGCCGACGATAAGCACCTGCTTATAGCCTGAAAGCTCTTTCAGGAGAGCCTTATCGAGCGAAGATCCGGGACTCGCAATGAAAAGCGGTGCACCCGTCGCCGCACAGTACGGCGAGACGGACAACGCATCGGGAAAGCTGTCCGATCGCGCGACAACAGCGGTGTCGCTTGCAGCTCCCGCCTTCTTAGCCGCCTCCCGCAGCAGCCTTGCCGTATCGAAGCGGTCGACGCCGCCGATCCTCTGCACGGACGGAACGATCGCGCGGATGTCCGACTCCACCTTTCTCGACAGGGAGTTTTTGTCGCCGATCAAGATGATCTCGCCCAATGTCCCCTTCGTCGCACGCAGGTACGCGCGCAGGTCGGGGTCCAGGGCGTCCGACGGGTTCAGCAGAATGGGGTACCCCTTCGCTCCCGCCAGCGTCGAAGCGGCAAGCGCGTCGGGAAAATTGTTCGACTTGGCGACGATGACGCCTTTCGGTCCCCCGGGATACGTCTCCCGCGCCACCGCGATGGCTGTACCGATGCGCGTCGAGCCGGAAAGCTCCTTTTCGGCTTTCTGCACGGGCTGTTCCGTCTCGCCAGGATTATCGGGGATCGTCGGCGGGTCGACAGGCGGGTCGGTCGGAGGATCGACCGGCGGTTTCGGGGCAGACAGAGCGTCATGCGAGCGCACGGCGATTGTCTTGCCGTTACCGTCGGCAACGGCACAGTACAACGTGCCTTCGACGAGAGCGACGGAAAGACCCGAGCCGCTTCGATACACCATGTCACCGAGCTGGATAAACTCGCTAACGTCATCCACTGGTGCGGCATACGCTGCCACCGACCCCTCGCTGTTCACGCCGCAAAGGTACAGATGGGCATCGTCGGCCGCAAGGCAGCCGGAAAGGGAGAGAGCCGAGGCTACCTCATTTGAAACGACCCAGTCAGATAAGACGGATCCATCGTCGGCGAGAGACGAAAGACGCGCGGTGCCGCTGCCGGATTCGAATGTATACAGATAGACGGTGTCGCCAACCGAAACGGCGCTGATAGATGCCGCCGCACCCGCACCAACCGTTGCCGTTTTCGTCCACGAGCTCCCCGCCAAACGGTATATGCCCGTTTCCCATGGCATCGCGTCGATGTCGCCCGCAACCACTGCAGGGCTTCCGTTCAAATCGAATACCGTGGAGTTTGCCGCCATTCCGAGGGGGATATTCCCACCTTGCTGGACCAGATTCGCCCCATCGAGTCGGTACAGCCTGGTGTTGCTGCCGCCGTCGTCGGCAAGAACGTACAGACCGCCGCCCGATACGGCGAGGCCGGGAAACGATGCTCCCGTCGGGGTCCCGGGAGTGCTGGCAACATCGACCCAAGAGGAGGCGCCGTCGAAGCGCATCAACCTCACGGTTCGCGCGTTCGCATCCGCGCCGGCCAGGTAGAGAGCCCCGTTGAACCATGCCAGTTGCGCGTTCGAGATCCCCGTTATCTCGGCACCGCAAGCGCCCCACGAACGAGCGCTGCCATCGTACTTCCATACACGGCCGAGATGCTGCGTCCGATCTCCCCCCAGCATCTGGCTCTTGGCTAGCACATACACGTTTGCGCCGTCGGTTGCCGTGGCGACAGCAGGCACCCCCATCGTGCCGAACGGCACATTGCCCGACGGGTCCGCAACCTCCTGCCAAAAATCGGTCCCCGACCAATCGGCATGGCTCACTTCGATCGTAATGGATCCATCGGTCTGCTCGACGGGCTTTATATGCAGCCCGGAGTTTCGCCCATCCGAATAGCAAATCGCACCATCGGTCAGACCCTTCGTCACATCGGTGAAGCCGATTTCGGTGCGATTGCCCCCCTCGCAACGATCGGGCGTGCTGACCTGAGCGTGTACGATATCGCCTGCTCCGTTCGCCCGCCCGTTCGTCATGCCCGTTTCGCCTTCGCGGAACACGTATACGTAGTCGCCTTGTGCGGTAACGTTACCCTCTTCTACGTATTTTTCGTTCACCCGATATACGATGAAGCCCGAGCCGCCGATTTTGGTGTCGTAGTTCGAAACGCCGCTCGTTTTCTGGCGGTATTCGACCACAAAGTATTCGGAAGACGACAGCGGCGTCTTGATCTTGACGGCCTGGCGCTTGCCGGCAGCCCGCCCCTCTTCGGAGCCGACATCCGCAGGAGCATACAGCGTGTAGGTTCCCTCAGGGGCTTCTTCGGCAATGCTGCACCACCCCGCAGTCTGCCGCGTAAGGGCAAGAGGCCACGAGAACGCTCCCGAATTGGCCATAACATCCCAAACGCCCACAGGAACGCCCAAATCCGCATCGCCATCGCCGAGGCGGTAGTAGTCTCGAACATCGAGCGTATGCAGATACTCGTGCGCAGCCGTGCCCTCGAAGAAAATCGTGCTGACCTCGCCAGTGGTCGGATCGATGTAAGCTTCGATAACGTTGTAGGATCCGATCTTCTTGGGCGATACGGACCCGATCGACGGCTGTCCGTAGCTGACCGCCTCGTGGCTGGTAAACGTGCCCCCTCGCCCCACCACGGGAACGATAAGCAGGTTATCGACGTAGCCATCGGCATTGGCATCGAGCGCCGATGCATCGTAGTCGGCATACGCATCGTTGAACTTCGCCAATGCTTCGGCAATCATCTCCTCGTCGTTATCGACGTAGTGGGACGCCTCGTAATCGAGGGAAAGGCAGCTCACCGTTCCGTCGGACTCGTTGGTCTGAGGGAAAAAGCTCTGCACATCGTGCTGGCCGTCGGACATCAGGCGAATATAGCTCCTGAACGACCGCTGAACCGGCGTTCCGGAAACGGAATCGAGAGACGCGCAGAACTTTTCCCAATACGTTCGGAATCCCCCGTAGGGGTACGCGGCGTTAAACCCGGTATGGGAGAAATCGGAATCCCCCCATGCGTCGTCTTTGAATTTCACGAGCAGAACCAAGCTCGAGCGCACTGTCGCATCCGCGCGAACCGTCGGCATCGGATACGATGCTAAGAGGTCGGCATCTCCCCCCGAATCGGCCGCTCTCCCATTTCCCTCGTCCGAGGCGGCCTCAATCCGAGCATCCGAACCAGGCTGAGTGGAATCCGCATAAGCCAACGACCGGGGCGTAAAGGAGAGCGCCAACAGCGCAGCCAATCCCACCGAAAGGGCTCGACGTGCAAAGCGAGGCATCTCATGAAGCAAGGGTGCGGCCTTTTCGTTCATTTGTCGTCCATTCATATATTATCGATACGCTTGCAATTATACTCCCTTTTCCCGGAACGCCACGCTCAGGAGAACCGCACGATCGCGCCCGTGCCGCAATGCAGACAAACCCTCAACGAGGTATCACCCGCCCATAAAGCGCCTATCGAGCGGCCCCGTGGCCCCTCAATACGACAGGACGGCCACCTTTGCGCGCAAACCAGAATTGCCAATCGTCGTTCTATGATCATTTCACTTGTATTATCATAGACGTAGCAGCAACCCGCTGCACGTCGGTCGACCGAGCGGCAGACGTTCGATGAAATAAAGCGAGACGATCACCATCCGAGCATCGGTATTTATCGCGCAAAGCGTACGCCACCTCCTCGCGGCAGGTTTTGTGGCCGTTTGCCTGATCGCCTGCATAGGAAAGCCCCTCCCGGAAGCATTTGCGGAAAGCACTGACGATCCGGCGTCGAAAAAAGCCGTCTCAGTCGCCTATTACGAAGATGGCGATTACATGCATCGCAACGACGACGGATCGTATGCGGGGTACAACATCGACTACCTCAACGAAATCGCACGGTATGCTGACTGGTCGTACGAGTTCGTCGATTTCGAAACCTGGGAAGAAGCGTACGACGCCATCGCGGCGGGCGAGGTGGACATCCTGCCGTCGGTTTACCACTCCGATGCGCGCGACGCAGACATGCTCTTCTCGAAAACGCCCGTATGCAGCATCTACACGGCAATCAACGTCCGCATCGACGACGATCGGTTCGCCTACGACGACTTTTCCGCATTCCAAAATATGAGGGTCGGGGTCATCGAGGGGGGTCTCGACGCACGTGCGTTCGAAAGCTATTGCGAGAAAAACGGGGTCTCGGTCGAAATCGTGCCCTTCGGCGAAACGCCCCTTCTCACTGATGCCCTCGATCAAGGCGAGCTCGACGCGATCGCCATAACCTACCTCGGCGTCAACACGCAGTACAAAACCGTTGCGCAATTTTCGCCCGAACCGCTCTACATTGCCATCGCGAAAAGCAGAGACGACCTGAAAACCGCTATCGACGATGCGACCGACCGCCTGCTGATTCGCAATCCCGATTACTTCACCGAGCTCTACGAAACGTACTTCAGCATCAACACGAGGCAGGATCCCGTATTCACGCGCGACGAGTACGCATACATCGAGAACGCGCCCACGCTGACGGTGGCTTACGACTCTTTCAGAACCCCGCTTTCCTACACCGATCCGACTACGGGAGAATACGCCGGCGTCACCGCGATGCTCTTCGAAGACATCGAGCGCATTACCGGGCTGCAGTTCACCTACGTGCCCGTCGACGATCACGACGAGGCGCTCGCGATGGTAGAAGCAGGAGAAGCCGACATCGTCTACGCCGTCGACCAATCGGTCGAACTCTCTTCGTCGAGCTCGATGCGCACCACCGGCCCCTACCTCAAAGACCCTATGGCGAAGATAGTCGGAAGCAATCCGACCGGGACGCGCATTGCGCTGCCCAAGGGGTTCTCGCTTGCCGCCGAAATCGCCGAGGATTCGCAGGACCACGAGTCCACCTACTACGAAACGCCGAAACAGTGCTTCGATGCGATCCTCGACGGAAAGGCCGATATGGCGTACGCCGACATCCATGTTGCCGACTACCTGCTTACCGAGCCCCAGTACGATTCGCTCAGCCTGCTCGCCCTGACCGATTACACCAACAACATGGCCATCGGCGTATCCGCTTCAGCCGATCCCCTGCTCGTCAGCATTCTCGATCGGTGCGTCCAGTTCACCTCCGATTCAACGATGACGCGATGGGTTACCGAAACGGCTTTGATCTCACACCCCACCAGCCCCGCCGACATCATCAGGCAGTACCCGCTGCAGATCATCGGCGGGATCGCGTTGCTGTTCATCTCGGGAACGGGCATTTTCGTATACATTTACCGCAGCAAGACGAGCAATGCGCAGAGAATCACCCGCCTTGTCTACACCGATCCCCTCACCGGCGGCTGGAACCTCAACCGATTCCAGATAGAAGCGTCTCGGGTTCTCGAGGAGGACGGCGGGCACGCCCACGCGATGCTCTTCTTCGACATCAGCCGTTTCAAGAACTTCAACGCAGCCTTCGGATACGCCGAAGGCGATCGGTTCCTTGTCGCCATGGGAAACCTGCTCGATCAGTTCGTCGACGAAAACGAGTTTGTCGCTCGCGTGAGCGCCGATCAATTCGTTGCGCTTCTCCGCTGGACGGGCAAGGAAAATTTCGAGCGGAGATTCGAGCGGCTCGACAAGGAGCTTAACGGCCTCGGCATCCTTGAAAAGCACCGATACCGCGTCCTCGTATTCGGCGGCATCACGGTGCTCGAAGCGGGAGGCGAAACGCGAAAAGACCCCGTTTCCGAACTCATCGACTGCGCGAGATACGCACGCGAGAGCATCGGCGAGGCCTCTCGCAGCACGGTCGCTCTTTATACTTCCGATATGAAGGAACGGGATATCGAGCAGCGAACGCTGCAGGGCGAGGCGGTCGCTGCTTTGGCAAACGGCGAGTTCGTCGCCTACTATCAGCCCAAAGTCGCCATCGGGACGGGAGAGATCGTCAGCCTCGAGGCGCTGGTGCGCTGGGTCGTGCCCGACCGCGGCATCCGCAATCCAGTCGAGTTCATCGACTTGTTCGAACGCAACGGGTTCGTAGTCGAGGTCGATCTCTGCGTGTTCAGGCAAGCCTGCGCATACATCAAAGAGCGCATCGACGCCGGCCTCCCGATCGTGCCGATCGCCTGCAACTTCTCGAGGCTTCACCTGCTCGACGATCGGTTCCCCTCGACGCTCAAGCGTATCGTCGGCGAATACGACGTGCCCATCGATCTGCTCGAACTCGAACTGACTGAGAGCATCGTCATGGAGGATCTCGCCCGCGCCGAATCCATGTGCCGTGCGCTGAAGGATCTCGGATTCCGTATCACCATCGACGATTTCGGAAGCGGGTACTCTTCGCTCGGAGCGTTGCAGCATCTCCCCATCGACGTGCTCAAGATAGACCGCAGCCTCCTGGTGAACAGCGAAAGCGGCCAACGAAGCAAGATCATCTTCGAGGGCATCATCGAAATGTCGAACCGCCTCGATGTGAGCGTAATCGTCGAAGGCGTGGAAACCATCCGGCAGGAAACCATGCTGAGATCCTACGGCTCGCACCTGGTTATACAGGGATACCTGTATTCGAGGCCGGTTACCCGCGCAGCCTCCGAAGCGCAACTCGATGCCGGCGCGCTGCTTCCCGTCGAAGAAGAGCCGAAGACGGTCTAGCGCCTAGACCTCGCGATACCGTGCAGAAGCGGGATGGGACTCGTAATACACGCGTTTATCGGCGTACATCGCGCTATCGGCCCAACGCACGGCATCGTCCACCAAGCATGGAGTGCGCGCGTAGTGCACGCCCATGGCCATGGAGCACGCCTGGTCGGCGAGCTTGCGACGCGCTTCGGCAACCTGCTCGGCGAATTCGGACTCGCCCTTATCGAGCGCTACCGCGAGAAACTCGTCACCGCCCATACGGTACACGAGCGCATCGGAAAACGCTTCTTTGAGAATATCGCCCGCCAGCTTGAGCACCCGATCGCCCTGCGCGTGGCCTTCGTGATCGTTGATATCCTTGAGCCCGTTCAGATCGACGTACGCTACGCCGAATCCGCTTCGGGCTCCTTCGCCATCCAGCTTTCCGACATCCTCGATGAACCGATTGCGATTCGAGAGCTCCGTCATGGAATCGGTGTAGCTCAGCGTCTTGAACCGCTCCTTAGTCCGATAGCGTTCCAACTCGATCGAAAGGAAATACGAAAGGCTCGTAAAGAACGACTCGCAATGGTCGAGGTGGACCGCAGCCGGATTGTCGACGCCGATCGACCCGATCAGCTTGTCGCCGACGAGCAGCGGTGCGTCCACGACGCTCGCGATCCCTCGAGTCGAAAGCATTTCGTACTCGGCCGGTGCCGTTTCGCGCAGCTCCTCTACATCCTTCACGATCACGGTTCGCCGCCCTAAAAGCAAAGGGAGCCACTGTCCGACGAAATCCATTCCCACATCCTGCAGCCCATCGATCTGCGGAACAACCCCCTCGGCGCACCATTCGTGCGTGTTTCTGAACAATCTGCCGTCGGGCGAGACCT
This sequence comes from Raoultibacter timonensis, assembly GCF_900240215.1. Lineage (GTDB taxonomy): Bacteria > Actinomycetota > Coriobacteriia > Coriobacteriales > Eggerthellaceae > Raoultibacter > Raoultibacter timonensis. The sequence goes on from NZ_LT964681.1 coordinate 237,961, forward strand.
GGAAGATGTACACACGATCAGCCTCGAGGTACCGGCCGATCATCTCGAGAACCAAGGTCATATCGCCCGCGAAGCCATCGATGCTCTGCAGCTTCATCGCGCACTGTACAAGAAGCCGCTCGAGGCCGAGCTGAACCTCTAGGACCGACGATCGTTCGCGCTGCTCCGATACGTCGAATGCGACCTCGAAACGAGCCGAGCGCCCCTCCCAATCGACGAGCTTGTCTTTGAGAAGATAGTATTTTTTGAACTTCTCGTTGAAGTGATCCCAGGCGACGAATGCGTCGGCGTCGAGGGAATCGTTGTTGCAGAAGCCGCACGGCTCCGTTTTGTCGTGCAACGCCTCGTAGCACTTCATGCTGCGCCACTCGGGACCGACAAGCTTCCGCATCGGTTCGTTCATGTAAAGAAGATCGTGCGATTCGATGTCGCTTATGTAGACCAGTTCGGCTAGGGCATCGAAAATCTTGTACGGATCCGGCATTAAAACCTCGCAGAGAACCCCCCCCCAGCGATACCGCGCCGAGAGGAGTCCTTTTATCGATAGTATAAGTGTATAACATATATATAACGATATGCGGCATATTTTATCGAAAGCCGCCCCGTGAAACCGATGCGCAGGCAGCGCGAAACCCGTCGGCTGAAGTCGAGTGAAACCCCCGCTATCGAAAATCAGGGATATGCGAGCTACCGAGAATCCTTCTGGCATGAGGGGCAGGTGCCATCGAACATGATCTGGTGCCCCTCGATCTTGAACCCGTGAGCATCGACCACCTCGTCGGTCAAATCGAACCTATACGGCATGTCGATATCGAAGATCCGACCGCACTGCCTGCAGCGCGCATGGTAATGGGGCTCGTTGAAGAAATCGTAGCGATCGGCCCCGCCCGCCACCTCGACCCGCAGCACCTCGCCTTTGTCGGCAAGTACCCCGAGATTGCGATACACCGTCGCACGCGAGATGTTCGGATGCTTTGCCCGTACTTCTTCGTAGACATCGGCCGACGTGGGGTGTTCGTGCAGAGATTGCACCGCCTCCAAGACAAGGGCCCGTTGGATTGTATTGCGCGTAGCCGGCCTGCGCTCGCCGGTCTGGTTGGTCGCCAAAGCCATGGCCGCTTCTTTCTCTCAAACCCGCTCGACCGATACCGAGCCGCTCCATCGGACATTCGATCAGGCGGAGTCAAATCAGACATACATCCTATTAGGATTCTATATCGTTAAGATACCACGTGAACACGCCCGGTGCAAGCGCACGGGACGGCGTGCACCGCACGTACACATGTATCCAGCCGATTTTATTTCCTGCGCGCTATGTCGAATACGATCCACAGAGAAAGAACCGCTGCGCCCAGGTAGCCGAAAAAGGCCAGAACGGGCACCCCGAGCAAACGCGGTTCCATGGTCGAAAGGGAAAGCATGCTCGAACCGATGAACAAGCCCGCAATGATGAGCGCTATCGTCAAGCGGTTGACGATTTTGGAGATGCGCGCGAGCGGCGCCTCCGACCCCAACACCTCCATGTTCATCTTAAGCTGGCCGCGCGTGAGCATCTTCAGGGCGTCGCCCGAGTACGTAAGCGCATCGAGCGATCCGGTGGCCGAAGAACGAAGCGACCGGGTGAGATCCTCGAGCGCACGGATCAGCTCGTCCCGATCGCTTTTGCTGTGGCGGATATGATCGTTGATGATGGCGACGATGTTGAGGTTGGGAATGAACGGGCCGACCGTGCCCTCGATCGTCACGATCCCGCGCGAAACGCTCGTAATCGACGAAGGCAGCGTTACCTTGCATTGGCGCGTGAGCGCGAGGATATCGTTGAGAAAAGCACCGATGTCGATTTCCGACACATCGCACGAGCCGTAATCGGCAAGCAGCAGATCGAGGTCCGCAAGAAACCGCGTATGGTCGATAACCGCATTGTCTTTGGAAACGGCAAAGCGCATGAGCGCCTCTTTGAGTTCGGACGAATCGAGCTTGCCGACCGCTTCGATGATGTCGCCGAACCCGGCTCGATCCCGCGCAGAGAGCTTTCCCATATTGCCGAGGTCGATGTAGACGACCTTCCCTGCCCTGATGAGCACGTTGCCCGGATGGGGGTCGGCGTGAAAGAACCCATGATCGAGAATCTGCGTCGCATAGTTGTCGAGCATCTTGCTGCCGATTTCTTCGAGGTGATAGCCCTTCTCCATCAAGCCCTCGGTATCGTAGATGGGAATGCCGTCGATGTACTCCATGACGAGCACGTATTCGCTGCATAGTTCGGGATGCACCTTCGGGCAATCGATGAACGCAACGTCTTCGTTGAGACGCGCGAACTCGGCGAGATTTTCCGCTTCCCGTCGAAAATCGGTCTCCTCGAGAAACGTCGCCCACAACTCTTCGACAACATCGCGCAGGTCGAGCATCTGCTCGTCTTTCATGAAGCGAGCAGCCTGACGAGCGAGCATGCGCATGATATCGATATCGAGCGCCATCGTCTCCTTGACGCCGGGGCGCTGGATCTTCACCGCAACGATTTCACCCGATTCCAGCACCGCACGGTGAACCTGGGCCAACGACGCACTGCCCAAAGGCGTGGGGTCGATCGTCACGAAAATCTGCTCGCGAAGGCTCCCGAACTGCGCATCGAGCGCCGCGAGCATCTCGTCGAACGGCAAGGGTTCGCATGCCGTCTGAAGCTTTTCGAGCTCGTCGCAAAACGCCTTCGGGAGAATTTCCGAACGCGTCGAGAGCGTCTGCCCGATCTTGACGAAGCTCGGTCCCAGATCTTCGAGCATAGCCCGAAACTCCTCGGGCGAAAAACCGCGCAAAAACTTATGCTTCCGAAGAATGCTCGATATCTCGCGAAGCCTTTTCGCCCTCGTTTTCCGGTTCAGGTGGAAACGGTTCTCGGGGTCGATGCCCGCACCGGAACTGAAAAAATAGCGAAGAACCGTGTTGTCTGCCATGATCCCGAAGCGATACGATCAGTTACGCTGTCGGCGTCGAATCGTCGCCGTTCTCCTGGGACGCTTCCTGCGTTTCCGCATCTTCTGCGGAAACGGTTTCGGCAGTCGACACCGCCGAAGCGTCTCCGACGGCAGCCTCTTTCGCAGCCGCGGCCGCGTTTGCCTTGGCGGCAAGATCGGCTGCACGAGCTGCAAATTCGGTACGTTCTTCGGGGGTCATAGCGGCCATGCGCGCTTCAAGCGCGTCGTAGCGTAGCGTTGCCGCAACGTCCTCCGCCTTGTGCTTGAGCTCGCTGTTGATCTGCTTTCCCTGGTCGACCGTAATTTCGCCCTTTTCGATCAGCTGGTCGATAAGGTCCTTCGCCTTCTCGCCCGTGATCGCCATGGCGCCGACTCCGGCCAGGAAAATGTCTTTGAATCCGTCACCGAGGTTTGCCATATACGCCTCCTTCGAGTGTAGCGCAATCGGTCCGCAAGCGACGATGCGCATGCGGCATCTTTCATCTATGATGCCGCATGGCGCGCAAAAGCGCAATCAACGAAACTGCAGCAAAATCATGGGGCTCGCACCACCTTGCACGCGAACCCGAAAATGCCGCCGGAAGAGCAACCATGGCGAGCCGATCCCAGCTAAAAAACGGCAGGGGCCGAATCGCGGCAGAAAAAAGCGATCAGCCCCGCCGAAAACCCTGCTCGGCAGGACCGATCGTTCGCTTTTTCGGCAAGCGTTTGCCCCGTTGCGGCAAGCGCGCTATATCGCGTCGATGCCTCTCTCGCCCGTACGTATCCGGACGACCTCTTCGACGGGGAAGATGAATATCTTACCGTCGCCCACCTCGCCGGTCTTTGCCGTCTCGCAGATCAGGTCGACGACGGCGTCCACGCGGCTTTCGTCAACGACGATCTCGAACTTCACTTTCGGAACCATGTTGAGCATCACCTCCGTACCGCGGTAGTACTCCTTCCATCCGTGCTGGTTTCCGCATCCGTGCACCTGCGAGATGGTCATTCCCGAAACCTTTGCGGCAAAGAGCGCGTCTTTCAGAGGTTCGAGTTTTTCGGGACGGATGATCGCAGAAATCTTCTTCATATTCTCTCTCCCTTCGTTAATCGAGGCCGATGTATGCCGGATATGCGCTTTCGCCATGCTCTGCGACATCGAGGCCAGCGGCTTCTTTTTCCTCGCTCACGCGCAGGCTTCCCCTGAACAGCGCTTTGATGACGAACCCAAGAACGAGATCGGCAACCCCCACGAACGCGATGGTTACAAGGATACCGAGCACCTGCGAGCCGAGCAGCGAGGGGTCTCCCGTATAGAGCAACCCGCCGTAATCGGTCCAAGACAGCTCCGGTACGCAGAACAGACCGGTCAAGACGCCGCCCACGATGCCGCCGACGCAATGGCAACCGAACGCATCGAGCGCATCGTCGTAACCGATCTTCTTCTTGCAGAACGAGATGGCAAAATAGCAGACGGGCGAAACGACGAGGCCCATGACGATAGCGGCCCACGGCTCCACGAAACCGGCAGCCGGGGTTATGACCACCAAACCGGCAATCAGGCCGGTGGCAGCACCGACGAGCGTGGGCTTGCCCACCTTAAGGCGCTCGACGATCATCCAGGACACCAGCGCAGCACCCGACGCAACCACGGTGTTGACCAAAGCCAAAGCGGCAACGCCATCGGCAGCGAATTCGGACCCGGCGTTGAATCCGAACCAGCCGAACCAAAGAAGCGTTGCCCCCAATGCCACAAACGGAACGTTGTGCGGACGGTAGCTCATCATGCCAAAGCCCTTGCGGCTGCCCAAAAGAAGGCACAGGACAAGGCCCGTCAAACCCGAGCTGATATGCACGACATCGCCGCCTGCGAAGTCCAATGCACCGATCGCATCGCCGATCAGACTGCCGTCGCCGCCCCATACCATATGGGCTAACGGCGGGTAGACGACGATCGTCCAGACAGCAACGAACGCGCACACCGCACCGAACTTCATGCGCCCGGCAACCGCACCGGTGATGATGGCGGTCGTGATCATACAGAAAGCCAGCTGAAATACCACATCCGCAATCGCAGGGTACGCATCGTGACTCAGCGCTTCGGAAGCCCCGCTCGTCATGTTGGACACGAGCCCTTGCAAACCGATCTGGTCGAAGCCTCCGAAGAACGGAATCGAGCCGTCCCCACCGTACGCGAACGACCACCCGCACAGCGTCCACGTGATTCCCACAATGCCCATAACCGCAAACACCATGATCATCGTGTTCACCACATTCTTACGACGGCTCAACCCGCCGTAGAAGAATGCCAAGCCCGGCGTCATCAACAAGACGAGCATCGCGCACACGATCATAAAGCCCGTCGATCCTGAATCGTACATAAACCTACCTCCTTCGTATTCGATGCACATGGTTGATGATCCGATAGTCCCACGCCAAAAGCACGGCAGGCGGCGCATGTGAAACTGTTAACGGTTTCGAGAAAGTCTTTTAACAAACGCGAAGCCCGGGCGTTACAATACGGAAACACGACAAAACGGAACGCGCACCAAAGGGAGATGCCCATGAGATTCGAACCCGTCGGAACAGAAGATCAGATCAAGCAGCTTGCGGCTATGGCCGACGAGATCTGGCACGAATACTGGCCGGCACTTATCGGCGAGGACCAGACCGACTACATGGTCGAGCAGTTCCAGAGCTTCATGGCGCTTATCCGCGACATTCGCAACGGCGAATACGAGTATTGGTTCCTCGTCGACGACGAGTCGGGCGAAGACCGCTTCGTCGGTTACACGGGCGGCAAAGTGGAGCGGGAAACCAACCGATTCTTCATCTCGAAAATCTATCTGTACGCAAACGAGCGGGGCAAAGGCTACGCATCGCGCGTCATCCGCTTCTACGAGAGGCTATGCAACATGCGCAACCTCGATGCCATGTACCTCACGGTGAACAAGCACAACGACATTGCGATCCGCGCCTACGAGGCCAAGGGGTTCGAGACGATCGAGGCTGCCGAAACCGATATCGGCGAGGGGTTCATCATGGACGATTACATCATGGAGAAGGGCGTCGGTACCGAAAAAGCCTAGCAACCGCAGCCGGAATCGCATTCGTTCCGCCCGCACATGACCGTATACCGAGGCCCCTTGAAACGATCACCCTCACACTCTTCCCAAACCACCGCCCCGCACACGGGCAGAATCGTCACCTTCGTGCTCGGTGCGCTTGCGGTTCTGCTCGTTGCCGCCTTCCTTGCGCTGCGCTTCGCAGTCTACAGCCCTGCGACCATCGTACCTGGAGAAAATCTGTGTCTGATCGGATACTATCGTCTCGACGAGCAGGGGCTGGATGGATTCAAAGACCTGATCGAGCGATCAAAGGGCATGGCGGAAGAATACACGGTCGCATTTTTCGAAGCGGAACTCGACGAGCACGGCGCCGTTAAAACCTTCGCCCTTTCGCTCGACACCTTCGAAAACGGAGACTATTCGGGCGTAGCGGTCTACTCGTACGCCGACAGATCTCTGACCTACGATCCTCCCGCGCAAAACGGCTCGAGCCTCGTCAACGCCCCGAACCCCAACAGCACCCTGGACTATCTCAGCGAACAGCTGAAGAGGATTCCGCTTGCCGATCAGATGAGCGCAAGCGGTTTGGAGCGTTTTGTTCTGCAGTACCGACCCCATACTCTCATCGACGAAAACACGCCCATCTTCGACGGAAGGGGCAAAGATTCGTTTCCGATCCTCGATACCGCTCGGTACAACGCGGGCGAAGGCGGAACGAGCGACGGGAACACCAACGTCGTGTTTCGCCTCTATAACGGATGGAGTACCGTCGAAGGCCAGCAGTACCTCTATGTCTTCGACCCCCTTGAAGCCGAAACAGCCGAGGGCGATCCCGTGGCCATCATGCAGTGCGACTACGCCATCTCGGGCGGAACGCTCAAGTTCACAAAAACCCACGGACAGCGCTGGATCGAGTCGGACCTCACGGAAACCGAGCTGGCCGAAACCCTCGATTTCTATCGCAGCGGCCTCTATCTGCCCCCGGCAAGCGCGTTCATCTCACCCGACGACAGTCTGCCCATCGCGTACTTTTACGGCGGCGCACCCACCCTGAAGCTTACGTTCGACGAGGGGGAAACCTGGAGCACGGTTCCCCTCGCCACGGCGGCGGAATACGGGCGGGCAGTCACCAAACGCGCGATAGGGTTCGTTTCGCCGCAATTCGGCTATGCGGCTCTGGGAACCGATTGGTCGATGGGCGCTGGCGAGCACAAGATGTGCTACTTCACTTTCGACGGCGGACAAACGTGGAGCGCGAAGGGGCTTCCTCTCACCATGACAAGCAGTACGCTCGAAGATATGGCCATGGTCGACGAGCGGCAGGGAGTCGTCGCCTTGAGCTCGGGGCTCGACGGGTCTTACCCCTTGTTGTACGCCACCGCCGATACCGGCGATACGTGGAACAGCATCGAACTTCCTTATGAAAGTCTGCCTCCCGAGATCCAGTACCTCTCGAACGTGGACGGCATTTCATATCGCGACGGATCGTTCTTCCTCGTCATGGGCCAAGGCGATACCGGAACAATGAAAGCAACGTTCACAGCGACCGACCTGGTCGGACCTTGGCAGATCCTCGAGATAACCGAAGAGACGATCCACAACGTCGGATAGCCGACCCGATCAAGCTCCGGCGCCGAACGCCCGAAGAGGCGCGCTTCCATGCTCCATCTGCTACGGCAACCGCCTGAGCCATCCCATCGCCCTACAGCGCACCTTTTCCGGCGATACCCTGCAAGACGACGTCCATCAAGCTCTGCCGATCGTACACGCCGATCTTTCGATAGATGCTGCTGATATGGTGCTTCACTGTGCTCTCGGCGATGCATAGTTCCCCGCTAATATACGGCCCGCTTCTTCCCGCCGCCAAAAGCCCCAGCACCTCGCTCTCTCGGGGCGTCAGTCCGCAGGCCTCGGAAATTCGCTTGCAGTTTGCAGCTACGCCCTCCCCCGTATGCTCCATAGGCTGAGGGCGGTACAGCTTCATGAGATCGACCTGGGTGAACACAAGGCTTCCTACCGCTACGACGATCATCGCGCACACCGAATAAGCGATGAAACTCGTATCGGCAGTGAGCGTCGACGAGATAGTCAGCGCATACACCGAAGCGGATGCGATCGTCGTGCCGAGCCTCATGCCGAACAAGGCGAGACCGAAGCAGAGAGCCACCGGCTTTCGCGTTCTGAACGCGATATCGGTCGACACGAGCATGACGAGCATGTCGACACTGTATATCGCCAGCAGCATCAAACCGTTCCCCACAAACGCATACTCGGACGGCAAGATCGCCAGCAAGATCAAACCTATGGCGAACGAGGGGAGAATGGGCTTGTAAAGGGCGAAGGGCTCTGCTGCAGGCTGTACAACAACCATGTAGACAACCAAAAGCAGAATCGCCGCGCCCGCAATGACCAGCGAGCTCTGAATAGTCGTATCGGGAACCGTCCCCGATACGTTGAGGTAACGCTGCACGAAACCGTGTACCGCCCCGAGAGACACGACCGCCACCGCGATCCTGAGGGGAGAAAACGACTCCACCTCGAAATCAACTTGGGAAGGGCTTCTTTTCGGTTCCCGCTGCGACAACCTCAGGATAACCGTGGATACGATGGGGAACAGACAAGTCGTAAAACTTGCAACGGCGTGGGGTAAGGCGATAACGGCAAAGTAGAGAACGAAGGCGAACGCATACGAAGCATAGAGGTAACGACCGACCCGACCCGTTGCCAACGTCGACCAAAGCTCGCCCCACATGATGAGCAGCAGCGCATTGCCAGCCGAAAACACTGCCGCACATGCGATAAAGAGGGGGAAGAAGTCGCCGGGATAGGAAACGAGCGTAAACGAGCTCAGTCCCAGCGAGCCGACCGTAGCAAGCCCGCCTGCAAGCACATAGAAGACTTTTCGACTGCTGAACGGGCCGAAACGGCGGCTGAGCACGACAACGAGCAGATAGCTCGCCGTCGTTAGAATCGTAATGCAGAAAAACGGATTGAAGAGCGTAGCCGACATCGATCTTCCGGGAAGAATGATGTCGGAGCACATGGCGAGAACCCACCATGCCTGCCAAAAGCTGAACCCGAACAACCGAAACGATATGCGTCCGCCGGATTCAGATGCTTCTCTTGATTGCTTTCCCATCGCATGCACTCCATTCGGCACAACGAGTTCCCTTCCGATGCACAAGCATAGCAAAAACGGGTTCCGTGCGGGCCGAAAGCATATGGCACCATTCGTACCATATTGGCGTTTTCGGGCCGAATAGGCCAATCCGTACGTAGCCGAACCAAGATCGTTTTCGTAGGGTGGCATCGAGGACGCACGAGGGATGCGTTCGAAAGAGAGAATCAAGGAGGAGATCGTATGTCTCATGAACTGACTCGACGGGGCTTTCTCACCGGTGCTGCAGCGACGGGGGCCCTAGCCGCTATCGGCGCTGTAGCGGGATGCGCGCCCGCCAACGAGAAAGGCAATGCCGAACCCCAGCCGTCAAGCTCGAACGAAGCGGCAGGATCCGCCGAAAATGGCGGCTGGTCCTGGGATACGCCGCCCGCAGCGGTCGCCGAAAACGATATAGCCGAAACCGTCGAAGCCGATATCGTCATCGTCGGGGCAGGCATCTCGGGAGTAACCGCAGCGTGCCGGGCAAGCGAGCTCGGTGCAACGGTCGCGGTCGTCGAGAAGATGGCATTCCCGAGCAGTCGCGGCGGCCACTACGCCGCCTACCAATCGAAGGCCATGACGAAAGCGGGCATGACGAACGACCCTAAAGACCAGATCGTCGCAGATTGGCTTCGTTTTTCAGGCGATAGGACCAAAGAGGAACTCGCATGGCTGTTCATCGACCGCTCGAGCGAAGTAATGGATTGGCTCGACGACCTGTCGGGCGACGACCTCAACATCATCCCGATCTACACGCATTACGCGGGACCGCAGTACTACGAGCATATCGGCACCCATGTCATCAGGGGCGATTTTGCCGATAATGAAAACAAGATCAGCGCACCGGTCTATTTCATGTGGAAGAAGGCCGAAGAGAACGGCGCTGCGTTCTACTTCGACACGCCAGCCGAGCAGCTTGTCAAGGAAGGCGAATCCGTTACGGGCGTCATCGCCAAAGCCGCAGACGGCTACAAGAAGTTCGTCGCGAAGAAGGCGGTCGTCTTAGCCACGGGAGATATCTCGGGCGATGTCGAGATGATCGAAGCGTACGGAGACCATCTTGGCCTCAAACCCGTCGTCAACGCTTACACGCCTGCGGGGGCGAACACCGGTGACGGCCATAAGATGGGTATGTGGGCCGGCGGACGCATGCAGGAATACCCCGTTCCCACCATGATCCACCTCATCCGCTTCTGCGGCCTTTGCTTCGGATTCATGTACGTCAACGCCGAGGGAAAACGTTTCATGAACGAGGATACTTGGATCCAAGCGAAATCGATCCGCATCCTCGAACAGCCCGGCGGCGAATATGCGTGGAGCGTCTTCGACGCAAATTGGCCCACCGACGTTGCCGCATCCATCCCCCTCGGCGGCGGTCAGTTCTGGGACGACATGTCCCGCACCACCGAAGAGTGGAACCCCGAATCGGCCACCAAGGTCATCGAAGGCGCACTCGAAAGCGGCAACGCCGTCAAAGCGGATACGCTTGAAGAGCTTGCGCGGGCCATGGGCGTCGACGAGGCAGCGTTTCTCGCCGAAGTCGAGGAGTACAACAAGCTCTTCGCCCAAAAGGAGGATACGCGGTTCCATAAGCGCGCCGAGCTGCTTACCGAGATCAAGGAGCCCCCTTTCTACGCTCTCAAGTTCGGCCCCTCGCTCTTGGCCATGCCGGGCGGTTTGGAGATCAACGGCGAACTGCAGGTGCTCGATCAAAACGATGATCCCATCGCAGGCTTGTACGCCGTCGGCAACGTCTCAGGCGGGCGCTATGCGGTCGACTACCCGGTATTCATCAACGGCAATAGCCACGGATCGGCAATGACATGGGGCTACGTTGCCGCCGAGAATATCGTGAACGAATAGATCGAGGCATCGGGACGGCCGCTCGTGCGGCCGTCTTTTTATCGGAAGCCGCATCTTCGGTGCTTCGAAACCAAGAGGACCCCCAAGATAAGAGCATGGAGATCCTCGATGGACTAGCCTTTCGCCCCAGCAATGAGTCGGGCTTCGATACCCGCCTACGGCGGGGTTTCGGCATTCGGACTCCTAGCGCCCGAGCGCCTTCTTCACCGACTTCGCGATGCCTTCGCCATCGAGGCCCAGATCGCGCAGCAGAAGATCGGTTTTCCCCTGGCTGACGAACGCATCGTCGATTCCAAGCGTTACTGCGGGAACGTTCGCGCGCATCCGTGCAAGTTCGCCCAGAACGCCCTCGCCTGCTCCCCCGGAGATCACACCGCCCTCAATCGTGACGACAAGCGGCAGTTTCGCCGCCTTGCGGATGGCATCTACGTCGAGGGGCTTCACCCAGCGCATATCGACGACACGCACCTCGATGCCCTCGGCGGCGAGGATTCGCGCCGCCTCTTCGGCTCTGCCCACCATGCGCCCGAACGCGAGGATGGCCGCATCGGATCCCTCGCGCACAAGCCTGCTCTTGCCCAGCTCGAACGGCTCGGGTTCCGAGGGAATCTCGACGCCCTCGGCCTCGCCGCGAGGATACCTGATCGCAAACGGTCCGCCCATCGCAAGCGCCGTGCGCAGCGATCGGGTCAGCTCGGCCTCGTTTGAGGGCGCGAGCACCTTCATGTGGGGAATCATGCGCGTGTACGCGATATCGAACATGCCGTGATGGGTGGGGCCGTCTTCTCCGACGATACCCGCACGATCGATCGCGAATACGACGTTCAGCTCGGGCAGGGCGTTGTTGATGATCATCTGATCGAACGCGCGCTGCAAAAACGTCGAATAGATGGCCACCACGGGCTTCTTCCCGCCGACAGCCAAGCCGGAGGCGAGGCCGACGGCATGCTCCTCGGCAATGCCCGCATCGACGAATCGGTCGGGGTAGAGCTCGGCGAATTCGGCCAGCCCCGTCCCATCCTTCATCGCCGCCGTGATGGCCACGATATCGTCATCGTTTGCAGCTTCCGCAACGAGGGCTTTCGAGAAAACCGACGTGTACGAAGGAGCTTTGCTCGGCTTCTTCTTAACCTCGCCGGTTGCGATATCGAACGGCGATACGCCGTGGAACACTTCGGGAGAGCGCTCTGCCGGGCCGTACCCTATGCCCTTCTTGGTTACCACGTGCACCAGCACCGGCACATCGGTATCGATCACGTTGGCGAGCGTTTCCCTGAGAAGCGGGATGTCGTGTCCGTCGATGGGGGCCGTGCACAGAATACCGAGCTGCTCGAAGATCATGGAGCGAGGAATCACGAACTGCTTCATCGACTCCTTCATGTTGCGACCGAAGTTCGCCATGGCGTTGCCGAGCCAACCGCTGCTTTCGAGCTTCTCCTGCACCGAATCGCGCGTCTGGCGATACTGGCTCGACGCGCGCATGTAGCCGAGGTGCTTCATGAGGGCGCCGACGTTGCGCGAGATGGACATCTCGTTGTCGTTCAGGATGATGACCATGGGCGATTGCGCCTGGCCGATGTGGTTGAGCGCCTCGAACGCCATACCGCCCGACAGAGCCGCATCGCCGATCACGGCAACGATGCGCTCATGGGTACCCCGCAGATCGCGTGCAAGGGCGAGGCCAAGCGCCGTCGACAGCGAGTCGGAGGCATGACCCGAAGGATGCACGTCGTACTCGCTCTCGGTGGGCTTCGGGAAACCCGACACGCCGCCGTAGCAGCGCAGCGTATCGAACATGCCTTGGCGGCCGGTCACGAGCTTATGCGCGTAGGCCTGATGGCCCACGTCGAAGATGAGCTTATCGGTCGGGCAATCGAGCAGGGAATGTGCAGCGAGGATGATCTCGACGGCACCGAGGCTCGAGGCCACATGGCCGCCGGTTTCAGATGTAACGGTGATGATCTCTTCGCGGATTTCGTTCGCCAGAAGGGCGAGCTCCTCATCGGTAAGGAGCTTGAGGTCGCTTGGCGAGCTGATAATATCGAGAATACGGTCGTCCATGGGTGTCACCTGCTAAAGTTGGGAGACGGCGTCGCCCGCCTGCTCATCCGCAGCCGCCGAGGCACTACCCCCATCGGCGGTATCCTGTACAGCATCGAGGGCCGCATCGTCGGCCACGCCATCGGCGCTTTCGCCTTCGACCTCGCCGTCCATCGCCGCAATGCCCTCCTCGAGCAGGGTGCTGGCTTGCATGCCGAGCTTGACGGCCTCCTCGTACAGGTCGAGTGCGTCATCGAGCGAAATGCTCTCGTCGTTAACGGCATCGACGATCTCGTCGAGGCGCTCCTTCACGCTTTCAAACGTGATGTTCGTCTCACTTGCCATCGCATTCCTCTTCCAACGACGTCGCAATGCGCCCGAGCACGCCGTTGACGAAGCGGGGCGAATCGTCTTCTCCCCCGAAGTCTTTTGCGAGCTCAACCGCTTCGTTGATCGAAACCGAAAGCGGCACGTCGTCTACGTACATCATCTCACAGGTTGCCAACCGGAGGATCGAGCGGTCGACAACCGGCATGCGTTCGAGCGTCCAGTTCTCCGACGTCGCCTTCAGATGCCCGTCGATATCGTCCTTGTGCTCCTCTACGGCCCGGAGCAAATCGCAGGCGTACGCGGGAAGCGGACCGTCGTCGGCCAGATAACGATCATCGGCGACGATTGCCGCCGCCGATTCGTCGAGGATCTCTCCTTGGTAGAGGACCTGCAACGCCGCACGGCGCGCAAGGGTCCTCTCGTGTCTCTTAGCGGACATGCATCACTACCTTTATATTTTGCTTATTCGGCAAACTGGATGCCGTCGATGTACACATCGACGCTACCGACCGGAATGCCAATCTGGCTTGCAACGGCATCGGAGATCGCCGTGCGGACCGCGTCGGCGACCTCGGGCAGAACATGGCCGTAATACACATCGATACGCACCGACACGTGAAGCGCATCGTTGTCATCGACGTCCACTTCGATGCCCTGCGTCGAAGGCTTCGATGCGAACACGGAACGAAGGCCGCCCACACCGGAAGGTCCAACCGACGCAACGCCCTGCACTTCTTTGGCCGCAATCGAGATTATGGTTTCCACGACACCGGGCGCAAGCGCCATGCCGTCAACGTTCAGATCAGCCATTGCTAGCATCTCCCATCTGCGTTTCCAGGAAATCAGTCGAGAAATCGCCCCCCACGAACGCTGCGTTCTCCAGCACCTTCTTGTGGAAGGGAATGGTCGTCTTGATTCCCTCGATTACAAACTCGTCAAGAGCCCGCTTGCCGCGCGCGATCGCCTCTTCGCGATCCTGCCCGTACACCACGAGCTTAGCTACCAACGAATCATAATACGGAGAAATCTTCGTACCGGCACGAACGTAACTCTCCACACGAACACCAGGGCCCGAAGGCATATCGAATACCGTGATGGTACCGGGGCACGGGCGGAAATCGTAATCGGGATCTTCCGCGTTGATGCGGAACTCGATCGCGTGGCCCATCGGCGTGAACGGCGCACGATCGGCGCAGCTCATCGGTTCGCCCGCAGCGATGCGCAGCTGCTCCTTGATGATGTCGGTGCCGGTGATCTGCTCGGTGACCGGATGCTCGACCTGCACGCGCGTGTTCATCTCCATGAAGTAGAAGCGTCCGTCCTGATCGAGCAGGAACTCGATGGTGCCGGCGTTTCGATAGTTGACCGCGCGGACCGCCTTCAGGGCCGCAACGCCCATGGAACGGCGGATCTCGTCGGTAAGCGCCGGGCTCGGAGCCTCTTCGAGCAGCTTTTGATGGCGGCGCTGGATGGAGCAATCGCGCTCGCACAATGCGACGCGGTTGCCGAAGTCGTCAGCGAGCACCTGGATCTCGACATGGCGCGGACGGAGTACGAGCTTTTCAAGATAGACGCCGTCGTTTCCGAACGCCGCGCCCGCTTCGTTGCGGGCGGCCTTGTACTGCGCCTCGAGATCGTTCGGATGATGCACCTCGCGCATGCCCTTGCCGCCGCCGCCAGCCGTCGCCTTGATAAGCACGGGGTAGCCGACGCGACGCGCGAAGTCCTGCGCCTCCTCGACGGTATCGATGCAGCCGTCAGAGCCGGGCACCGTAGGCACGCCGCACATCTTCATGGTTTCGCGCGCTTCGCTCTTATCGCCCATGCGCTCGATGCACTCAGGTGCGGGTCCGATGAACACGAGGCCGTTTTCGGCGCATGCGCGGGCGAACGCGGCGTTCTCGGCCAAAAACCCGTACCCGGGATGAATGGCTTCGGCACCCGAGTTCTTTGCCGCGGCAATGATGCTCGACATCACGAGATAGCTCTGGTTTGCGGGAGCCGGGCCGATGCAGACGGCCTCGTCGGCATACTGCACCGGATAGGTATCGGCATCCTCGGTGGAATAGACGGCAACGGTTTTTACACCGAGCTCCTTGCACGCACGCATAACCCGCAGCGCCACTTCGCCGCGGTTAGCGATCAATATCTTGCTAAACATTAGGCAGTCTCCGGCGCAGGTGCGGGGGTTCCCAGCGGCTCGACGTAGAACATGACGGTTCCGAACTCGACGGGAGTCGCATCCTCGAGGCACACCTCGCGAACCGTGCCCATCTCTTCGGCGCCGATCTCGTTCATGAGCTTCATGGCCTCGACGATGCAGAGCGTCTGGTTGGCGGCAACCTCATCGCCGACTTCGACGAACGGAGGCTCGCCCGGCGAGGGGGAAGCGTAGAACGTACCGACCATGGGAGCGATAACCGGTTTCCACGATGCGGGCCGATCGGTCGCATCGGCGGCCGCGGCAGACGCCTGACCGGCATCCGTCTCGGCGGGCGCCACTGCGGCGACGGGTGCCGCTGCCGCAGGAGCAGCGAACTCGGCCGAAGCGGCACCTGGCATACGGACCGCGATACGCGTGCCCTCTTCTTCGACGACGATCTCGCCGACGCCGCTTTCCTCGGCAACGCGAACCAGCTCGCGAATCTGATTGATATCCACGTAATCGTCCTCCTTGGTACCGCTCGACTCCTGCTCCAGCAGGAAATCGACTTTTTCGGATGTACGGTGCTTGCTCAGGTAGGTACGCGCCTCGTTCGGGAACAGCGCGTACATGAGCACGTCTTCCTCTGTCTTGGCGAGATCGCCGATCTCTTCGGCAACCTCGTCGTAGGTGGTGGTCACCAAGGATCCGGGCGCCACATCGGGCGGCAGCATTTCGGAATCGCCGACGACCTTCTTAACGATCTCCTTATCCATGGGACCCGGCGCCTTGCCGTAGTATCCGCAGATGTAATCCTTCATCTCCTTGGATACGACGCTCCAGCGTTTGCCGGTGAGAACGTTGAACACGGCTTGCGTGCCGACGATTTGCGAAAGCGGCGTCACGAGCGGCGGATAGCCCACCTCGGCACGCACCTTCGGGATCTCCTTCATAACCTCGGGCAGGCGGTTGCCGGCGTTCTGGATCTCAAGCTGCGAGACCAGGTTCGACATCATGCCGCCCGGAACCTGATGGGAATACACCTGCATGTGGATGAGTGAGGAAACGCCGCGCTTGTAATGGCCGCGCTTGCGCACCTCTTCCCAGTACTCGGCGATCTCGAACAGGAGGTCGAGGTCGAGCCCGGTATCGTAGCGACTTTCCTGCAGGGCGGCCACGATCATCTCGACGGCCGGATGGCTGTTGCCGAACGCGAGCGGCGCATGGGCCGTATCGGCAATGGCGGCACCGGCTTCGGCGGCCTTGATGATGTTCGCAGGAGCCATACCGCCGACATAATGGCAGTGGATATGCACCGGCAAGCCGATTTCGGCGTTGAACGCCTTGACCATACGCTCGGTACGATACGGGGTGAGCATGCCCGCCATGTCCTTGATGGCGATGGAATCGGCACCGAGATCCTTCATGGCCTGGCCGTACTCGAGAAAACTGTCGAGCGTGTGGACGGGCGACATCGTGTACGAGATCGCACCCTCGAAATGGGCACCGCTTTCCTTGATGGCCTCGGCGTTGTCGACGACGTTGCGGATGTCGTTCAAAGCGTCGAATACGCGGAACACCTCGACGCCGTTGCGATGGGCGGCCTTGATGAACCGATTGCATATCTCGCGCGAATAATGTTTGTATCCTACCAAGTTCTGGCCGCGGGAAAGCATGGAGAGCGGCGTATTCGGCGTCTTGGCCTTGATCGAACGCAAACGCTCCCACGGGTTCTCGTCCAAAAAGCGCAGGCACGTATCGAATGTCGCGCCGCCCCACGCCTCGATGGCCCAATATCCGACGCGGTCCATCTTCGGCAGGATCGGAAGCATATCGCCGATCTGCATACGGGTAGCCCACAGGCTCTGCTGGCCGTCACGGATGGTGGTATCCATAATCTGAAGTCTTGGCATGAACTCACACCTCCCTCTTAGTAATAGTCAAAGAACGGACCCGAACGGCACCCATAAAGCCTCATTATGCGGTGGTTTTCCCGAACCATACGGCATCGCGCCATTCAGGCATTAGAGCATTATATAAGAACGCAGGCCAAAACCACGAGGCGTGGCCTGATTTCGTGGACAAGTAACATATTCGAGGGGTGGAAGGCGCAGGCGGCGGCCGCTCTCGGGCAAGCAGCCAACCGTCGGAACCCGTAGCCGCTCGCAGAGCAGGCTCCGTCGAACAGCAGCGGGGCGATCCGAAGACCGCCCCGTTTCGAAACCAATGATTTCAGTGCCACTTCTACACGCGCTTGATGAAGCGGCCGTCGCGCGTATCGATCTGCAGCACATCGCCGATTTCGACGAACGTGGGAACCTGGATCGTAGCACCCGTTTCAAGCGTAGCGGGCTTGGTGGTGTTCGTGGCGGTATCGCCCTTGAAGCCGGGTTCGGTTGCCGTAACCTCGAGCTCCACGAACATCTGGGGCTCGATGCTGATGAGCTCGTCGCCTGCATAGAGGATCGACGCCTCGTCGTTCTCCTTGAGCCACTGGGCGTTCTCGCCGATGACGTCCTCGGGAATCGAGATCTGCTCGAACGTATCGTTGTCCATGAAGTAATAATCGGACCCGTCGTTGTACAGGTACTGCATCTTCTTGTTGTCGAGGCGCACGAGCTCGAATTTCGTGCCGGCGTTGAACGTGTACTCCACCACGCGGCCAGTCTTGATGTCGCGCAGCTTCGTGCGGACGAACGCGCCGCCCTTGCCAGGCTTCACATGCTGGAATTCGACGATCGTGCAGAGCTTTCCGTTGTACTCGATGCAGATGCCGTTCTTGAAATCGGCGGTTGAAATTGCCATCTATCAAATCCTTTCAGATCAGGACACGAGGATCATATGCCCTGCATCCCATTCATAACCTAAAGCCGCTATATTATAACCATCTCATGGGTGGATTGCGTGAAAACCTCGAATCCGTCATGCGTGATCACGCCGAAATCCTCCAAACGCATGCCGAAATCGCCCGCAAGGTAGATGCCGGGCTCCACCGTGACCACGTTGCCCGAAACGAGCGGCTTGTTGTTTCGGGGTGCTAAGACCGGATCCTCGTGGATGTCGATGCCCACACCGTGACCGAGCCCGTGGCCCATCTTCTTGCCGAACCCGCCTTGGGCGAGCACGTCTTCGGCGAGCTGATGCATTTCGGCTCCGGTCACGCCCGGCCGCAAAGAAGCCTCGACCCGCTCGTTCGCCGCACGGATCGTCTCGTAGGCGCTCCGAATGCGCTCATCGGGTTCGCCGAGAAACAGCATACGCGTCATATCCGAGCAGTACCCGTGCGCCCGCGCGCCGAAGTCGAGCACGACGCACTGCCCCGCCTCGAGCCTCGTTTCGCCGGGAATCGCATGGGGCGATGCACCGTTGGCGCCTGTTGCCACGATCGACGAGAACGCAAGGCCCTCCGCGCCGTGACGCAGCATGAAATCTTCGAGTTCGATCTGCACTTCGCGCTCGGTCATGCCCGGCTTCGCGAACGCCGCGATATGCGCGAACGCCGCATCGGTGATAGCCTGCGCGGCTTTCATGCGAGCCACTTCATCGGCATCCTTGACCTCGCGCAAACCAACGATCACGCCGCTCGTTTCAATCAGGCGCACCCGGTCTTCGGCAAATGCCTTTCCAAGCGCCCGATATTCGGAAAGGGCAATCGAGGTCTCGATCGCAAGCGACGCATCGTTTTCGATCACTCCGCTTCCGCCGCCCGCAAACACGCGGCGGGCGAACGCCGCATGCGTTTGCCGCGTACCGTCGATTTCGATCTCGGTACCTTCGGCGGCACGCCCGAAAGCCTCGTCGTAGCGCGAATCGGTGTGCAGTACCGCCCTCTCGGGCGCGACGAGCATGGCATGGGCGTCCTCGTCGTCGAACACGCCGAAAAACGCGGTCAGCCACCTCAGATTCGATTGGTCGCGAACGTAGAACGCATCGGCCCCAAGATCGGCCGTGCAGGCGCGAAGCCTATCGATCCTCGTGTTCGAGCAGGACATCGATCGCCTCCTTGTATCCGAGCTTGCCCTTGCCTTTGATCTGTGCGATACATACCGGCGCAATCACCGAGATGCGCCTGAACTCCTCGCGCGCTTCGATATCGGAAAGGTGCACCTCGACGACCGGAGTGTCGATCGAGCCGATCGCGTCGCGCAGGGCATACGAGTAGTGCGTATGCGCCCCGGGATTGTAGACGATGCCGTCGTAGCAGGTATGCGCCTCGTGGATCTTGTCGATGAGCGCACCCTCGTGGTTGGATTGGAAGCAGTCCACCTCCACGCCGCGCCCGGCGCCGTAGGCAACAACTTCGGCCTCGATCGATTCGAGCGTATCGCGCCCGTACACCGCGGGCTCGCGCACGCCGAGCATATTGAGGTTCGGCCCGTTGAGCAGCAGCACTTTTCTCATCGCCATGCCTTACGCCTCCTTCGACCGCGCCCAGGCCCCCAGATGTTCGAGCACCGTTTCGTCATCGATCTCGACCACCTCCCACAAGCCCACTTCGCGGGGAAGCACGAAGCGGAGGCGGCGGCCGCGTACCTTCTTATCGCCCTTCATGGCGTCGAGCACGCTTTCGGGCTCTGCCGACCACGAAAGCGCGGGAAGGCCCAAGCTGTCGAGCAGCTCGTCTTGAGCGAGCACCACATNGGAGAACAGCGCGGCGCCGATGCGCGAGGTCAGCCGCTCGGTCGGAGTCGCGTATCCGCCGATGCCGGGCAAGAGGCCCAAAACCACGACGCGAAACGTACCGCCCAAGCTCTCCCCCGCCTCACGGGCTGCATCGATGGCGGCTTTCATCGCCTCGGTCGCATCGTCGTCGGGGCAGCGCACATCGCTCATCTCGATGTCGAGCGGCTTGTAGTCGGGCGCGGCGGTCAGGGGATCCTCTTCGGCGAACTCCGCCGAGCCGATGCGCGTCACGTACGAGAATATCTCCACGCCCAGATCGGCAAGCAGCTCGCGGGCGATGCCGGCCGCGGCGACGCGCGCCGCCGTTTCTCGGGCGCTTGCCCGCTCGAGAATGTTGCGGCAATCGTCGGTATTGGTTTTGAGTGCACCCACCAGATCGGCGTGTCCCGGACGCGGTGTCACCTCGCGCACCAGATCTTCTGGCACATCCCCGAACGGGGCCATGCGCCCGGTCCAGTTCTCCCAATCCTTGTTTCTGATCTGCAGCGCTATGGGCGCCCCGTTCGTTCGCCCGAACCGCACGCCGGAAAGAATCTCGGCATGATCCTTCTCGATCGCCTGCCGGCCGCCGCGCCCGTAACCCGATTGGCGGCGGGCAAGATCGCTGTCGATCTGGCGAAGCGAAATATTCAATCCCGCAGGCACGCCGTCGACTATGGCCGTCAGAGCCGGACCGTGACTCTCTCCCGCTGTTATGTAGTGCATAGCTTCTCCTGGTATTTCATGCAATCCCGATCGCACGGCTCACCGAGTGCAGACCGATGCTTCTTTTGTTGACGATTATACCGCTACAGGTCGAATCCAGCCGCCTCGGCCATGATGTCGAACATCTCTTCACGCGAGAAGCCCACGTCTGCCCCCGCGATCTCCAAGAGCATGACCGCCGTTGCCACCGCTTGGGCCACGAGCATACCCCGCCCGTCAAACACCGCGCACCCGGCCGCCGTCGCTTTCGCCACAAGGGCCGTGACCCCATGGCCGTACACCGCATCGAACACGGTTTGCCCCTCGTGGAGCACCGCGGTGTCGAACGGCGAAGGATCGCCCGGCTGCATACCGAGCGGCGTCGCGTTGATCACGAGATCGGCCGCCGAGAAAGCCTGCGTAGACGAGGCGTAGCTGCCGTAGGCGAAATCCACCTGATCGTAAGCCTGTCGAAAACCCAGGCGCCCGTTGCGCGCAGCGGGGGGATTGATCGCCGCATAGGCAAGCGTGCCGTACTCTTCGACGTACGATTCGAGGACTTCCCGGGTGCGGTCTTTATCGCGGCCCACGAGCACCACCCGCTTCGCCCCCGCGATCGCGCAAGCGTGCAGGATCGAAAGCGCCGTCGGACCGGTACCGCACACCACCGCCTGAGCGCCTGCGAAGCAAAACCCCGTGCGTTCGAGATAATCGATGCAGCCTTCGCCGTCAACGTTGTAGGCGATGAGCGCATCTCCCCGCTTGACGAGCACGTTCGCGCCGCGTGCCAGCTTCGCCGTGGCGGCTCGCACCGTTGCGGCATCGTAGGCAAGGGGCTTGTACGGCGTGGTGATGTTGATGCTCATGAAATCGCGGGCATCGAGAAACGCGCGCGCCTCATCGGCCGTCGCGCAGTCCATCGGCGCGTACTCCCATGAAAGACCGAGCTTCTCGTACAGCGCGTTGTACATGATCGGAGATTTCGAATGCCCGATCGGATGTCCCAAGAGGTAGAGCTTCTCGCGCATATCGGTCCTTTCCCGCCTTGCTTCGCCTTTTCAGTTAGCCGTTTTAGTTTGGGTCGTCTCGGATATTTCGCACGATGCGCCTTCGGGCTCCCGATCGCCCATGAACGCCCGCTCCACGTTGCGAAGCAGCAGCGTATGCTTGAGATCCTGCTCGACGAGCGGTTGCAGCATGTAGGCCGTCATGCCGAGGAAATGGGCGCCGAGTACGTCGGTTACAAGCTGATCGCCGATAACCACCGTATCCTTGCGCTTCGCGCCGATCTTCTTGAGCGCCAAGAGGAACGCCGGCGGCAACGGTTTGACCGCTTTGGCAACGATGGGCAGATCGAGCCGCCCCGCCAACTCGTAGACGCTCTCATGCCAGTTGTTCGACACGAGGCAGAACGTCAGACCTGCGCCCCTGGCCTTAGAGAGCCAAAACGACACATCGCGGGGAACCTCGTGCGTATCGCGCGTGAGGATCGTGTTGTCGATGTCGAGCAGCACGTGCGAAAAACCCGCATCCACGATGTCCTTTTGGATATCGATCATCGATATCCGCGAAAAGTACCTTTCAGGCTCGACGAAAGACATGAGCGCCTCGACTGGACAACGGTGCGCTTACGACTGCGCGACGTTGTTCTGATGCTCTTCGTAGGTCTCGCTGAAGTTGTGCGACCCATCGCCGCTGCCCGTTACCACGTAGTACAGATACGTCGTGTCGGCAGGCGCAGCGGCAGCCGTAAGCGATGCGAGTCCGGGCGAGCAGATCGGCCCGGGCGGCAGACCTCGGTTCAGGTACGTATTGAACGGCCCGTCGGTGTCGAGATCCTCCTGCGTGATCTCGGTCGTACCGGCTGCGTAAGCGATCGTCGCATCGATCTGGAGCAGCATGTCGGCCGCGAGCCTGTTGTAGATGACCGAGGAAACGAGCGGACGCTCGTCGTCAAGCGAAGCTTCGCGCTCGATGAGCGAGGCGATGACGAGCACCTGGTACTGGCTCAGATTATGCTGCTCGGCATAGCAGAAGTCGATACCCGCGATTTCTGCTTTGTACTGGTCGAGCATCTGACGCACAACCGAATCGGCCGTCGCGCCGTCGACGAGCGGGTAGGTTTTGGGGAACAGGAATCCCTCGAGCGAATTGTTGTACGCGCCGTCGACGAACGGATAATCGACCGCATACGCCGATGCGTCATTTACGCAGGCAAGGAACTCCTCGGCCGTGATCGTCCCCGGATACGCCTCGGCCACGCGCTCGGCGGTCTGGGACACCGTAAAGCCCTCGGGCACGGTGAACGATTCGGCGCTCGGACCCGCCACGAGCGTGTCGATGACGCCGTCGAGCGTTACCGGGCCGGCAAACGTGTAGGTGCCGGGCTTGAGCGCCGATTCCTGTCCGGTTTCGGTCACGCGGTTCACGAACTCGGTCGAATCGCCGATCACGCGGTTGTCGAGCAGCAGCTCGGAAATGGCTTTCGCACCGGATCCCTCGGGAATGATCACGGTCACGCTCTCTCCCTCGGCAAGCGTCTCAACCGCTGTCGGAGCGTTGGCGGAGCAGCTGGTAAACAGCGTGTAGCCGCCCCATCCCAAGCCGCCGATCACGATAACGGCGAGAATGATGGCGAACACGATGGGTGCCTTGCTCTTCTTCGGGCGAATATGGCTCGTGTCGTAGGTCTTGAACTGACGTTCTCCCGCCCGATGGGCCGCACGGGCGGCATGGTTCGGTCGGTTCGAGTACGTGACCTGTTTACGAGGGGTCATCGGAAACCTTTCTATTGGGCCAACACCGGAAGCGGCGCGCCTTAAGCACGGCGAGCGTCAAGCCATGCTTGGAGGAATAAGCTCGCAGCTATCATATCCACTTTTCCGCGCATTTCCCGTTCGCTCAATCCCTTTTCACGCAAACTCCGTTTGGCTTCTTTCGAGCTCAATCGCTCGTCGACGAACACGTGCGGGATGCCCGTTGCATCGGTGATCTTTTCGGCCGTCTGCTTGATGCCCTTAGCCTGCGGACCCTCCTGCCGACCCATCGTGTAGGGCAGCCCGCACACGAACAGCTCGGGATCCCAATCCTCGAGCAGGCGGCGAAACGGCGTAGCGTTGGCGACGACCTCGCTTGCGGGAAGCACCGCGATCGGCGTTGCAACCTGCTCGTCGGGATCGCTTATGGCCACGCCGACACGCACCTGCCCGATATCGAGCGCCATGACTCTCATCGCTTTGTCCCGATCCGGCTTACGCCTTGACGAGCATGGCGCGCGCCGCTTCAAGCGCCGCCTCGAGGCCCGAAGCATCCTTGCCGCCCGCCTGCGCCATGGCCGCCTTGCCGCCACCGCCGCCTTTGATGGAAGGCGAGATGGCTTTGATGACGGCTCCGGCGTCGAACCCGGCGTCGACCGCTTCGGGCGTGCCGGCCGCAAGGAGGATCGGCGTACCGTCGTTGTCGCCCGCAAGCACAACCGCACCGGGAGCGTCCATGCGAGCCCGTACGATGTCCCACGCGTTTCGCAGGCCGCCTGCATCGATGGAGCCCATGTTGGCAACGATGAGCGGATAGCCGGCGTCGAGCACGTTTTCGAGCATCGAGAGCACCTCGCCATCGGCTGCCGCCTGCTTGTTGTGCTTGCGCTTATCGGCAAGCTCCTTCATCGTCTTGATGTTGGCCGCCGTGCGTTCGCTCACATCGAACAGCGGGACCCTGAGCGCGGCAGCAGCCTCTTCGAGCTCCGCCTCGACCTTGTTCATGTACGCCAGGGCATCGAAGCTCGTAATCGCCTCGATGCGGCGCAGGTTTGCGCCGACGCTCGATTCGCTCGTGATCTTCACGAACCCGATTTCGCTCGTCGCCGACACGTGGGTGCCGCCGCAGAGCTCTTGAGAGACTCCCTCGATATCGAGCACGCGCACGAACTCGCCGTACTTCTCGCCGAACAGCGCGATGACGCCGGCTTCGCGAGCCGAGGTAATCGACGTCTCGTAAGCGCGTACGGCGTGGTTCTCCATGATCTTCTCGTTGGAGAGCCGCTCGACTTCGGCGATCTGTTCGGCGCTCATGCCCTCGAAATGCGTGAAGTCGAAGCGAAGACGGTTCGGCGCAACGTAGCTGCCCGCCTGCTTCACATGCTCGCCGAGCACTTGGCGCAGCGCCCAATGCAGGATATGCGTTGCCGTATGGTTGCGGCGGATGCGCTCGCGGCGCGGCACGTCGATAGCCGCATGCAACACGTCTCCCGCATGCACGGCACCTTCTTCGATGGTGACCGAATGGGCGATGAGCCCCTTCTCGGGCTCATGGGTATCGCTGACGAGCACAAGCACGTCCGGCGCGTCCATCGTGCCCTGGTCGCCGACCTGGCCGCCCTTTTCGGCGTAAAACGGCGTCTTATCGCAGATGATCTCGCCCGTCTCGCCTGCGGCAAGCTCGCTCACGCGCTCGCCGTTCTGGGCGAGCGCGAGCACGGTCACTTCGGCGGAGTCTTTCATGTAACCGAGAAACTCGGTCGGGCCGACCTCTTCAAGGATTTCGCTCATCACGCCGCCGTACGTCGACCACGCCTTATCGGCGTCTTTCGCGTTGGCGCGGGCACGGGCCTTCTGCTCGGCCATAGAGCGCTCGAATCCCTCGAGATCGACCGAGATGCCGCGGGCGCCGGTGATCTCCTCGGTCACTTCGATCGGGAATCCGTACGTATCGTGCAGCGTAAACGCCGTCTCGCCGGAAAGCTCGGTTCCGGAAAGCTCGGCCAGCGCTTCATCGAGGTAGGCCTGACCCTGGCGAAGCGTCGAGCCGAAGCGCTCCTCCTCCGAAAGGACGACGCGGCGCGTCAGCTCGCGGTTCTCGACGATCTCGGGATAGACGTCGCCCATGAGCTCGACGACCTTGTCGATGTACTCGTTCAAGAACGCACCTTCGATGCCGAGCAGATGCCCCTTCATAACCGCGCGGCGCAAAAGTCGCCTGAGCACGTAGCCGCGGCCCTCGTTCGCGGGCAGGATGCCGTCGGAAATCATGAACGTAACCGAGCGGCTGTGGTCAGCGATGATGCGCAAGCTCAGATCGTCCGCCGGATCGTCGCCGTAAGTTTTGCCCGTCAACCGCTCGCCCACCGCCAGAAGGTCGCGCATGAGGTCGATCTCGTAGTTCGACTGAACCCCCTGCATGATGGCCGCGATGCGCTCAAGCCCCATGCCGGTATCGATGTTCTTCTTGGGAAGCGGAACGAGCGTACCGTCTTCCTGCCCGTCGAACTGGGTAAACACGAGGTTCCAGTACTCGAGGTACCGATCGCAATCGCACCCTGGCGCGCAGTCGGGGCTGCCGCAGCCGAACTCGGGGCCCTGATCGTAGTAGAGTTCGGAGCAGGGACCGCAGGGGCCGGTGGGGCCGGCGCGCCAGAAGTTGTCCTCTTCGCCGAGGCGCGAGATGCGCTCCTCGGGAATGCCGAGCGATTTCCAGATCTCAATGGTCTCGTCGTCGTCCACGTACACGGTGAAATAGAGGCGCTCGACCGGGAGCCCCAGCACCTCGGTCGAGAACTCGAGCGCCCAAGCGCACATCTCCTCTTTGAAGTAATCGCCGAAGCTGAAATTGCCGAGCATTTCGAAGAAGCTCAGGTGACGGCCCGTCGTGCCGATGATATCGATGTCGTTGGTACGCACGCACTTCTGCGCCGTAGTCGTTCCGACGTAGGGGGCCTCGAGATGCTTCTGCTGAAGGAAGTACGGCTTGAACTGCACCATGCCTGCACTCGTCAGCAACAGCGACGGATCGTCGGGTATGAGCGAGGACGAGGGCATGCGCTTGCAGCCCTTGGCCTCGAAAAAACGCAGGTATTTTTCGCGGATGTCAGCAGTGCTTAGGTATTCCATTGTCGTTCGTACTCTTTCTCGATATCAGTCGTTATCGTTCATTGCAGACGCATCGGTTTCGGCAGAGCCCTCGGATGGCTTCGCCGAAGACGACCCGTCTTCGCTTCCCGGTTCCCGTTTGACGTCGTCCGCCGAGCCGACGGCATCTGCCGACCCCTTTTCCCCGTGCGAACGGCGACGGCTCTTCCGTTTGCCGTTCCCCCCGTCGCGCATCGAAGGAGCCATATCGGCGAGCGGATCGACGAGCATGCCTTCGGTGCCGGTCGGCGTTCCCTTGAAGAACACCCCGTCCTCCGACACGATACGCCGTCCGGTTCGCTTTTCGAAATAGTACACGAAAACCGACTTGGCAACAGCCACAGCGGGAATCGATGCGAGCATTCCCACAAGGCCTCCCATAAATCCGCTCATGGCGCTGCCGATAGCCGAACCGGCAAGCAGGGCGATGATGACGAGGGCGGGATGCACGTCGACCGAATTCGACATGAGCTTCGGCGACACGAACGTGTAGACGAACTGCTGGATGGCGATGGTCACCACAACGGCCACGAGCGCAACCAGCGGGCTCACGAACACGCAGGCGATGGCCGCAAGGGCGCCGCCGAGCCAGGGGCCGACGACGGGGATGATGTTGAGCAGGCCCGTGATGCCGCCGAGCGCGGCGTAGTTGGGCACGCCGATGATGGCGAAAGCGATGCCGCAGGCCAATCCGATGAGGAAGCACTGCACCAGGGTTGCTTTGATGTAGCCGCCCATCACGCGGGTGAAGGTGACGTGAAGCATCATCGCGTCTTCCTTGCGCTTCTCGCCGATGAGGCGACGGCATTCCCGCCCGAGAGCGGGCAGCTCCATGAGGATCCAGAACGCCACGACCATCGAGAAGCCGACGACCATGAAACTGTTCGCGATCGTTCCCCCGACCAAAACGATGCCCTCGGCGCTCACCTTGGCGGTTTCGCTCGCCCATGCACCGACCGATTTCGAAAGGTCGTCGATCCAGCTGCTCACGAAATCATTCTGGAACAGATGCTCGTACTGCGGATAGACGCTGTTGTACCAATCGGTTATCTGCTGCACGTAAGTGGGGATCGATTGCACGAGGTTCATGAACTGATCGCCCACGCCGAACACCGGCGAGAACATGAGCGCTCCCATGCCGATGAGCACCGCGAACATGAGCACGTAGGCGATGGTGGTGCCCGCAGCGCGGTTGAGGCCGAGTTTCTCGAGCCGGTTCACCGGGGTACGCAGGCAGAACACGATGATGCAGGTCCACACGACGATGCCGACGGGAACCGACAGGACGTTCATCGCGTAGGCGAACACCGCCGTAAGCAGAATGGCGCCGACCACCGTCCATACCTGATAGAACCGCTTGCGCGTTTTCTGGCTGCGTTCCCGTTCGATCTCTTTCTCTTGCGCCTCGTCTACGGGCGCAACGCCGGCCTTGTCCATGGGCGCTATTTCGCTTCGGTTTTGGCTTCAGAGGCGGGCGATGCGTCGCCGCCGTAGGTGAAGTACTTCTCCTTCGTAGCGGCCGCATCGGCTTCGACCACGGCATGAACCGCATCGGCCATCTGGGATGCGGCCGCATTCGCCCTCGCAGACGCCTCCTGGCGCTCGGCTGCGGCGGATTCGCGCTCGGCCTTGCGTTCCTGCGTGCGCGCATGCGCTTCGTCTGCCCCATCGCTCACGGCCTGGGCCACATCGCCCGCGACGGCGCTAGCGACCTTTGCGGCATCCTGAGCAACGGCACCGGCAGCCTTGACGGTATCCTGAGCCGCTTCGACGACGGAACGGTCTTCATGCGCTCCGCGCCTCTGCTCGGAAGCTGCGGTCTTCCTATCCTGTCCAAGCGTTACCGATTCGCTCGAAGCCTTGCGGGTCTTGAACACGCTGCGCACCTTGCTCGAAACGCTGTTTACCAGCTCGAGCGGCGCGTTGGCTGCGGTGTCGACCGCCTCGACGGCGGAAGAAAGCGAACCGGTGATATCGTTGACATCCTCAAGGATCTGATCGACGCGCATGATCTCGAGATTCGCAGCGTCGACCGTGAGCGAAACGCGCTCGACGAGCGGATCGACCTTGGCCACGACGGGTTTAAGCGATTCGGTTATCTCTTCGACGTTGGCGAGCGTGGGCTCGATCTGGCGCTGCACGTCATCGACGGTTTTACGTGTTTTCCTGATCGTCATAACGAGTTCGACGACAAGCCACACGAGGGCGGCACCCACCAAGACGTATACGACCGGAAGCGCGATTTGTACTATTTCAGCGAAATCCATTGAACTCCTCCTCGCTTTTCGAGTCCATAACTATACCACGTTGGTATCAGATTCTATATCCGCGCGAAGGCTTTCCACGGTGCGTTCATAGTGCGTTTCTGTCACGTTACCTGCGTGAAGGACGCATGGAAGATTCAACGGCGCAGCGCGTCCGCATCAACGCCGCACGAGGTTACGCGCGGGGCTTGCGATCTCTTGCCGTCGCGTCGACGCGATAGGCCTCCCAACCGCGCTCCCCCGGTTTGTAGAACGAACCCCGCTCGAGCCCGTCGGGCAGATACTGCTGGTCGACCCAACCGCCCGGGTAGTTATGCGGGTACTTGTACTCGCCGTATTCGTCGGAGCCGGGTCGATGCCGGTCGCGCAGGTAGTCGGGTACACTGCGCAGCGGCCCGTTGCGCACCTCGGAAAGCGCATCGAAGATGCCGCATGCCGCGTTCGATTTGGGCGCAAGAGCCATGTAGGTTGCCGCCTGGGCCAAGATAAGCTGGCATTCGGGATAGCCGATCACCTCGGCCGATTTGAATGCGGCTTCAGCGATGAGCAGCGCTTGCGGATCGGCGTTGCCGATATCTTCCGCAGCGAGGATGAAGATGCGCCGCGCTATGAACTTCGGATCCTCTCCCCCGTCGATCATGCGGGCGAGCCAGTACAGTGCAGCATCGGGATCGCTGCCGCGCATCGATTTGATGAACGCGGATATGATGTCGTAGTGCATATCCTTGTTCTTGTCGTAGGGAAGCGACCGATGGGGCGTCGTAGCACGGACGGCCTCCTCCTCGATCACCGCGGGCTTCTTCCCCGTGCCCGCCCCCACCATGCCCGCCGCAAGCTCGAGGGTGGTAAGGGCCGTTCTCCCGTCGCCGCCCGCAAGCAGCACGATGGCATCTTCGGCCGTCTTGTCGAGCCGGTACTGCGCCGCCAAGCCCCGCTCGTCGGCGACGGCCCGGGAAAGCAGTTCACGGATGTCGTCGTCGGAAAGCCCCTGAAGCTCCACAACGCGCGAACGGGAAATAAGCGCCGAGTTGACCTCGAAGAAGGGGTTTTCGGTGGTGGCGCCCACGAGCACGAGTATACGGTCTTCGACCGCGTGGAGCAATGCATCTTGCTGGTTGCGGTTGAACCGATGTATCTCGTCGACGAACAGGATGGTTCGCAAGTTGCTCATCGTGAGGCGCTTTTCGGCCGCATCGATTTCACGCCGCAGATCGGACACCGTGCCGCCGACCGCCGATACCTCCACGAAAGTCGCCTTCGTCGTTTCGGCGATCACGTGCGCGAGCGAGGTCTTACCCGTTCCCGCCGGCCCGAACAGAATGACCGAACTCAAAGTATCCTGCTCGATCGCCGTTCGCAGCCAGCTGCCCGGTCCGACCGCCTGCTCTTGTCCCACGAGCTCGTCGAGCGAGCGCGGACGCATGCGCACGGCAAGCGGGGCGACCGACCGCCTAGCGTCGTTTTCGATTTCGGTGAACAGATTATCCATTCGATCATTGTACCGTGAGTAACCGGGAAGCACAAACTTTTGTTCGCATCGTTGGACGATGCCCATAAGAACCGCAATGCAAGATAACGGTTGAATGTCAAGACTTTCATTCCTCGGAAAGGACTCATATACTCAGGGTACGCTCTGCTCCTCGGTCACACATTGCGATGGACCGATGCTAACTTTTTGGGAGCTCAAGATAGCAGGTGGAATGGAGATTCGTATCCGTTGATGCGAAAGCCAGGAAGCCGGCTGCGAGCACCCACCTTTTGAGGTGGGTTCATCCTAGACCAGGGGTGGGGCTATCGAAGGCGTCCGTTAATCGGGCGCCTTTCGCTTTCCCTGCGGCGCGACGCGCATGCTCCCGCCTGCGCAAGAGTCCCGTGCCCCTCGTCAACCTTCATGTATAATTAAGTTCTTACATTATTGGGCGACTCAGGCGGGAGCATGCGCGTTCTCGATCGCTTTAATACCCGGCTCGCGATCGCTGCGCACCCATGCGGCCAGTTCGGCGTACATGCGTGCATGCAGGGCGTTGATGGCGGCTGTGGAAGAGGGGTCTGCCCCCGCGTAAAGAGCCGCAGTCCGATCCTCGAGCATCGATGTCGCGAATTCAGCAGTCGCCTTGCCGGATTCGGTGATCGAGATCATGCGCCGTCGCCTGTCAGACCCCCTTCCACACAACCCCAACCCCTTATCGATCAGCGATTTTGCCACAGCGGAAACCGTGCTCCGATCGACCATCAGCGCATCGGCTGCAGCCGAGCACGAAAGCGGCTGCCCGCAGCTTTGCAACAGGGCGAGATACCGGTACTCGGTGAACGCGACCCCCGCCGCAGCGCATGCTTGCACCCACTGCCTGATGATCGCCGCAACGGCCATGAAGAAGGAGGGGGTCAGGCATCGATGAACCGCGCGTCTTTCCTTACGCCCGGTCAACCCCAACGTTTCCGCCGCCTCCTGGAACGCACCCACGATTCGGGCGGCGTCGTCGTCGGAGCACCATTGCCACACGGTGGCGCGCAGATGCCGATAGGCGCTTTCGAAGGCGCGTTTCGCCAGGGCGTTTCCTTCAGGAATTCCCCGCAGTACGGCAACACGCCGATCGCTATCGCAATGCTCCTTTTCGATCAACCCAGCGCGCTCGAGCTTGATCGCCGCCGCGACCACCGTGTTCTCGCTTGCTACCATCGACCGGGGGAAATCAGAGATCGTCATCGGGTCTTTGCTGGCGCCCAACAACGCGAGCAGACAGCAGGGCAAATACGACACCCCGCATTCCCTGTCGAAGCACGCGGCGCTGCGGCGCTGCAGATCGACGACCACCGACGCCAGATCGGGCGTGAACAGAACGTCGGTTTCCGCCATCGCCGCCTCCCTCCCGCATCGCATGCGCCCGGGTATCCTGAAGATTTATTCTATTATATCCGAATTCTTCGGTTATATCCAAAGAAGCCTTAACGGCCATCGCATAGCCTCGCGGTATGGAATTCAAGGCGGAAATAGAAGCGATCGGGAAGAACATCGCCAACGAGCGGAAGCGTCAGAACTTGACGCAGCATCGCCTTGCGGACATGGCCAACATGAACGAGGGCTACCTCTGCGAGGTCGAAAAGGGCATCGCCAACCCCACCATCGGCAAGCTGCTCTCCCTTGCCGAGGCGCTCGGCGTTCCCGTCTCCTCTCTTTTATCCGGCATCTGACGCGCGGGTCCGCCTCAAGCCCGACCCGCGCATGCCTTCGTGCAGAAACCGAGCCCGCGGCCTCTTCCGCAAACCGGCAGACGAATCCGTTAATTCGCCCTTTCGTCCATTGCAGGGAATCGCAGGATGAACGTCGTCCCCTCGCCGAGCGTACTTTTGACCTCGATCGATCCGCCGTGGTACATGACGGCGTGTTTGACGATGGCAAGGCCGAGCCCCGTGCCGCCCGTCTCCTTCGAGCGGCTCTTGTCCACGCGGAAGAAGCGCTCGAACACCTTGTCGTGCATCTCCTCGGGAATGCCCACGCCCGTATCGGTCACGCGCACGACCGGGCCTGCGCCGTCGTTGCCGACGATCACTCTCACGCTGCCGCCTTCGTGGTTGTAGCGGATCCCGTTCTCCACGAGGTTGTACAGCATCTCCTCGGCAAGCGTATCGGTTCCCGCAATGCAGGTCGATTCGCCCTCGACCAGCACGCGCACCCCTTCCGAATCAGAGAACGGAACAAGACGGTTCGCCACCGACTGGGCCATGGCGTACAGATCGATTGCCTGATCGCGATCCCCCACCGCCGCCTCGTCGAGCCTCGAGAGGATGAGCACGTCGTTGATGAGCGATCGCATCGCCTGGGCCTCCTCGTAGATGAGGCCGGAGAACTTCCTGCTGTCGGCCGGATCGACCAGACCGTTCTTCATGAGCTCGGCGTATCCTGAAATCACCTGGAGCGGTGTTTTCATCTCATGGCTCACGTTCGACGAGAAATCGCGGCGCATCGTTTCGGCACGGGCGATCTCGCGGGTCTGCTGCTTGAGCATCCGCTGCTGCTCGTCGATGCGCTCGAGGAGCGGATCCATCTCCTCGTAGATTTCGTTTTCGAGCGGCTCGGCGAAGTTGAGCGCGTCGATGGGCTTCATGATACGGCGCGTGAGCAGCCGCGACAAAACGAAGACGAGCAGTACGACCACCGCGAGGGCGACGGCGAGGGGGCCGAGCATCGTGGTGGCGAAAGCCACCAGGGAGTGCCGCGTTTCAGCCAGGCGGATCACGCTGCCGTCATCGAGCTTGACGGCGGAATAGAGGGTGTCGGTTTTGAGGGTTTCCGAGTAGCGCACCACGCTGCCATGCCCGTCATCAAGCGCTTCGCGCACCTCGGGGCGGCTCCCATGGTTCTCGGCCGCAGAGGCGTCGGCGGATGCGCTGTCGAACAGAACCCTCCCATCCGCAGCGATCAGCGTGTAGCGCACCGTCCCCGCGAATTGGGCCAACAGCGACGGGACGTTCTCGTCGCTCGGCGTTTCATTGAGATAGGCTGCGGCGTCTTGAGCCTGTTCGGTCAGGGCGGCTTCGGCCTCCTGCTCGTAGCTGAAATAGAACAGCACCGTGATGATCGCCGAGAACGCCAGGATGACGGCGATCGTGAAGACGAGAACGGTGTTGAATATCTTTCCTGAAAGGCTCTTGACGCTGAAATGGGTCGGGCTCATCGCTTCGGCCTTACGAGGGCGTTTTCACGCAGTAGCCGACTCCGCGCACCGTTTGGATGCAGGACTCGATACCGGGCGATGCCGCCGCGAGTTTCTGCCGCAGCGTCTGCACATGCACGTCGACGGTGCGGGTGCCCCCCGCATACGTCATACCCCACACGTCTTCGAGCAGCTGGCTGCGCGAAAGCACCTGGCCGTTGTTCTGCATAAGCGCGCGCAAAAGATCGAACTCCTTGAGCGTCAGCTCGACGGGCACCCCGTCCGCCTCGACGGTGTGGGCTGACGCCGACAGCTCGAGTTTGCCGCACGAAATCGCGTCCTGGGTGTTGCTCGACGGCTCGCCCGCACGGCGCAAAAGCGCGTTAACGCGCGATACGAGCTCCATCATGCCGAAAGGTTTAGCCAGGTAGTCATCCGCACCGGCGTCGAGGCCGCAGACGGTATCGTACTCGGTGCCTTTCGCCGTGAGCATCATGACGGGCACGTGCTTGATCGCAGGATCCTCGCGCAGCATTTTGAGTATCTCGATGCCGTCGGTTTCGGGAAGCATGATGTCGAGCAGCACAAGGCGCGGCACTCGCTCGGCGCATGCGGAGAAGAACTCCGAGGCGCACGAGAACCCGACCGCCTCGAACCCGGCCTGCTTGAGCGCGTAGATCGTCAGATCGCGTATATTGGTGTCGTCTTCAACGTAGTAGATCATGAGTGCTATTCTACCCGAAACGGCCCGATACGTAATCCTCGGTGCGCTTATCGTGCGGACTCGTGAAGATATCGTCGGTCGACCCCGCCTCTACCATCTCACCGAGAAGGAAAAACGCCGTTTTATCGGACACGCGCAGCGCCTGGAGCATATTGTGCGTAACCATGATCACGGTGTACTTGCTTTTGAGCTCGCCGACGAGCTGTTCGATCTTACCCGTCGAGATGGGGTCGAGCGCGCTTGTCGCCTCGTCCATGAGCAGCACCTCGGGGCGCACCGCCAGCGCGCGGGCGATGCACAGGCGTTGCTGCTGGCCGCCGGAAAGTCCCAAGGCGTTTTTCTTCAAGCGGTCTTTGAGTTCGTCCCAGATGGCTGCATCGCGCAGCGATTGCTCCACGATCTGGTCGAGATCCTCGCGGCGCTTGATGCCATGAGTGCGCGGGCCGAATGCGATGTTGTCGTACACCGACATCGGGAAGGGGTTCGGCTGCTGGAACACCATTCCCACGCGACGGCGCAGCGAATTGATGTCGACGTCGCGGTAGGCGTTTTTGCCGTCGAGCGTGATTTCGCCCTCGATGCGGCACCCCTCCACGAGGTCGTTCATGCGGTTGAGGCTCTTGAGCAGCGTCGATTTGCCGCAGCCGGACGGCCCGATAAGCGCCGTTACCTGGTTTTGCGGGAAATCGAGCTCGATGTTCTTGAGGGCATGGAAATCCTTGTAGTACAGATCGAGGCCGTGCACGCCCATCTTTGCCGGAGCGTCGGCGACGGGGCTGTCGCCGACGTTCACATGGCGGACTTCAACATGGGGCCGATAGGCGATCGCACCATCGACGCGCACTTCCTGAGCGGATGCTTTCTTCTCAACCAAAGCTTCAGTCATCTCTGTTTCCTTTTTTCATCTTGCGGGCCGCAAACGTCGCGAGCATGTTGAGCAGTACCACCAAAACAAGCAGCACCACCGCAGTCGCATACGTTTCATTGATATGCAGGCCCTCGCTTGCAAGTACGTACATGTGGACGGCGAGCGTCCTCGTGGAATCGAATACCGCGGCCAGGCCTTCGGTAGCGAAACCGGGAATCTGGGCGATCGAACCAGCCGTGAACAGAAGCGCCGCCACTTCGCCCACTACGCGACCGAGCCCGAGGATGACGCCCCCGAGGATACCCGGCACCGCCGAGGGCAGCACGCAGCGAAACACCGTGCGCAAACGCCCTGCGCCGAGCCCGAAGCCGCCCTCGCGATACGCGTCGGGTACGGCGAGCAGGGCTTCTTCGCTCGTGCGCATGATCACGGGAAGGATCATGATGGCAAGCGTGCATGCACCGGCGAGAAGCGACAGGTTCCAGTGCAGCGCCGTCACGAAGAACAGCATGCCGAACAAGCCGTAGATGATCGAGGGGATGCCCTGCAGCGTCTCGGTCGTCGTGCGTACGATGCCGACGAACCTGCTACCGCGAGGTGCATACTCCACCAGGTAAATCGCCGATCCCACGCCGAGCGGAACCGCCATGGCAAGGGAGAGCCCCGCCATGATGAGCGTGTTTACGAGCGCGGGCATGAGCGAGACGTTCTCGGAGGTGTATTCCCACTCGAACAGGCTCGGCGTCAGGTAGGGTACGCCCATCACGAGGATGTAGCCGACGATGAACGCGAGTACGCCCGCTGTCAGGAGAGCGCCCAGGTACACGAGCAGGCGCAGCAGAAGCGATACGATTACGCGATTGCGCGCATGGGCCACCTTGCGCTCCGCGAACATCGCATCAATGCGATCCGACACGCCGAGCGCCGCAGACGAGGCATTGACGGGCGCATCTGCGGCCGTTTGGGAGGCAAGGTCCATCTTCGGCGTCATTTGACCTCGCCTCTTCTCTTGATAACGTTGAGCAACATAGTGATGAGCAGGATGAACACGAACAGCACGACGCCGGTTGCAATGAGCGCACCGCGGTGGAGGTCGGCGGCGTAGCCCATCTCGAGCACGATGTTCGCCGTCATGGTGCGCACGCCCGAAAATATGCTCTCGGGAATGACCGGCTGGTTTCCGGCGATCATGATGACCGCCATCGTCTCGCCGATCGCGCGGCCGACGCCGAGCACGACCGCCGCGACGATACCCGAGGCGGCTGCGGGAACGAGCACGCGAAACGTCGCTCGCTCATGGTCGGCGCCGAGAGCGAGCGCTCCCTCGTAGTATTTTCGGGGAACGGCGTCAAGCGAGCTTTGCGCAACCGTGATGATGGTGGGAAGGATCATGATCCCCAGGATGATCGCAGCCGCGAGAAGCGAAAGCCCGTTGCCGACGGGCGCAGTCGCGCGGATGAACGGTACGATGATCACGAGGCCGAAGAAACCGTAGACAACCGAGGGAATGCCCGCAAGGAGCTCGACGCCCGGCTTGAGCACCCGGGCGACGCGACCGCTCGCGAATCGGGAGAGGAAGATCGCGCAGAGGATGCCTGTCGGAACGCCGACGATCATCGCGCCCGCCGTCACGTAGACGCTGCCAACGATCATGGGAAGGATCCCGTAGACGTCGTTTCCGGGACGCCAGGTCGTACCGAACAGGAAGTCGGGCAGCCCGATCTGCGCGATGGCGGGCACGCCGTTTGCGAAGAGGAAGACGCATATGAGGGCAACCGCAAGGATCGAAACCCCTGCGGCCACCATGAAGAACGCCTTCGCTACGCCTTCTTTTATGGATAGGTTTGCCATGTCTTTATACTCCGCTGACCTTGAGGCCGGAAGGTGCCTCGCGCTAGGCGAGGGCGTCTTCCCACGTAACGGCTTCACCGGTGTAGATGGCCTTCACCTGTTCGCTCGAGAGCTCGTCGATCGAAGCGTTCTTGTTCACAATGACCGCGATGCCGTCCTGAGCGATAACCGTCGGCACAAGGCCGCCGGAGGTTTCGGAATCCTTGAGTTCGCGCGAAGCCATGCCGATGTCGCAGGTACCCTCGGATGCCATGTTCATGCCGGTCGTCGAATCGGACGTCTGCACCTCGATGGTCACCTCGGGATTGAGCCCCTTGTACGCCTCGGCGAGTTTCTCCATAACCGGCGAGATCGAAGAGGAGCCGGCGATAACGATCTTGCCGCTCTTGTTCGATGCGGTGTAGGCGGCGGCAGCGTCGTCGACCGCGATGTAGCCGTTGTCCTCGATGACTTTCTGACCGTCGGCGCTCATGATGTAAGCGATGAAGTCCTGCGTAACCTCGGAAACGTTATCGCCGGTGGCGATGTTGAAGGGCCGGGCGATCTTATAGTCGCCGCTCTTCACGTTTTCGGCAGTCGCCTCGGCACCGTCGATCTTGAGAGCCTTCACCGTGTCGTTCATCGACCCGAGTGAAATGTAGCCGATGCCGTTCTCGTCACCCGACACCGAAGTCATCATGACCGAAGTGGAGTTGGTGATGGAGGCCGACATGGTGGTCATATCCACCTTCTCGCCGCTCGCATCCTTCTCCTCGATACCGAACAGCTCGATGAACGCACCGCGGGTACCCGATCCGTCTTCGCGGGAGTAGACCGAAATCTGACCCGAAGGCGACGTTGCGCCGGACGAAGCATCGCTTCCTGCGCCGGTGCCGCTTCCCGAGCCGCCGTTGCCGCTCGCGCAGCCTGCAAAGCCCAGTACACCGACAGCGAGCAGGGCGCACATCAGAACACCGATAACCTTCTTCTTCATTTCTTTCCTTTCAAACCGATCAAACCGTCGAAGCGTTTGAATTTTGTTAAACGTAATGCAACCAATGCAGTGCAACCATAGTCTCGCGTGCCGATCAAATACCTGTTCGGCGTACGTCAAATCTGAGTAAAGTTTGACCGATACGTTTAAAAACCAGCGATTTCACGTGTGCCGGCACGCGTCGGGAATAAACAATCGACGAGTTTCTTGAGAAACTGCAACCGAGCGCTACAATGGAAGGAGCAAGGCGTTTGAAAGGGGAATCAAACATGAAGTTATCGGCACGAAACCAGCTCAAGGGCACCATCATCGCGCTTCACCCGGGTGCGGTGAACGCCATCGTGATCATCGAGCTTCCCGGAGGGGAGCAGATCACCTCGACCATCTCGATGGGATCGCTCAAAGATCTCGGACTTGAAGTGGGTAAAGAAGTGTACGCCGTCATCAAGGCGTCGAACGTCATGATCGGCATCGACGACTGAGCAGCTAAACCGATCGAACCGAGAAGGGCCCGGATATGCATCCGGGCCCTTCGATTCTCAGCAAACGTGCGTCATGCTGACGGCTTATCGGGTACAGCAGCCCAAGCAGTCATCTAAAAGAGAGGCCAGCTCCTCTTTGCTCTCGAAGGGCTGCTGCTCCTGAGACTCGATAACAACCACTTCACCCGTCCAGTTATCGTTGCCGTACTTTTCGGTCTTAACGAGAAGCCCGGGCTTGAACTCCTCGCGCTCCGGAAGCTCCTGCGTGGTGAAATCGTAGTCAAGGTCGCGCAAAACCCGGTTCATAACCGCAACGAGCTGATCGCTTCCCACAAAGTTCAGCAATCCCGCTTCGCTGTTGAACAGCATGCTGTCGGCCACGTACATAGTGCGAATGCGTTTCTGCCGTCTTTTCTCGGCAGCTCGAATGCCAAGCACGATCCCGATAACCGCAACCCACCAAACAACGGCCAACAGCAAGTCGAGCGGGTTGTCGACAAGATTAAAGCCCAGGTAGTACCACAGCCACAGGAAAAACCCGCATGCCGCAACAAGTACTGCCAGAATAATCCAGTTGCTTCTCTTCACGGCTACGCCCCCTTTGCACCCGCGGTCGCCGGGGCGGCACCGGACAACGCGGCCTCTTCGTCCGCAACACCGAGCAGTTCATCCTCGTATGCTTTCAACTTATGCGCAAAGCGAATACGACGAACGAGCACTCCTGCGCCGTAGAGCAGGGTAAGAAGGATGCCGAGGATCAAGTAGTAGTGAACCCAACAATGCACGTAGTCGAACGTGCTGAGCGGAGTTTTCTCATCGTCAATGCGCTCTTCCGACGGCTGCGCCAACGGGGTTTCGTTTTCGCCGATCACCGCTTCGACGATCCCCTGCAAGGTGTCGGCTACCGGCGCAACCGGATCGCCGGCAGGCAAAACGCCCGGCGTCGGCGTAGCGGCAGGCGTCGGCGTGTCGGTCGGTGTAGGCGTCGGCAGCGGAATAGGAGTCGCCGCAGTAACATCCAAGACACCCCCAACGAACCGCAACGCATAATTGGCCGACTTAAACGCACCGTTGTCAGCGAGAGCAAGGGTACCCTGGTTGATGGGATACGTCCCAACATCCTCGCCCGCAACGCGTGCAAGCCCACCCGTAAATCCGGGAACCTCGCCATTCACCTCGCCGGTAAAGCCGTAGGTGAACGCTGGATCATCGGTTCCGACGACCTTGCTGAAATCATCGGCGGCAACCTCAAGCGGTGCGGGGTTGACGACGATAGCGGCACTCACAATAGCGGTATCCTGATAGCTACCATGGGTGGCCATGGCGTATACGGTGTAGATCCCCGCATCGGTGAACGATGGATTATTCGTTGACCAGCTCGTCTTATCGGTGGAATACAGGAGCGTTGAACCGGGCATCTCCGCTTCGGCTGCAATGGAGACAGGTTGACCATCGTACGTTTTCGTCAGGCCGTCTGCATTGATACGGACGATATTGCCCTCAGCAGGCTCGATGGCGAAATCGCCGTTCACAACATCATAGACGTAATTCGGATTGGCTTCTTCGACCGCCGCCGTCAACACGTTTTCGTAGGACCCGACCGACTCTTCGCTGTTGATGCGGCTGTATGCGATGTTTCCGAGCGAATCCTCGCCAACGAGGCCGGATACCGTGCCGACAAACGTCGGATCGTCATCACCGTAGTACTTGGAGGCGCTCGCCACATTAATAACAGCTTCAGCGGGTTTCACCGCGAGCGTGCCCAGCGTCGGCTGGCCGAGGGCGTAGTTGGACTCCTCGGCGGTGTAGCCGTTTTCGCCGCCGGCCCACTCGAGCTCGTAGGTGTTGGGCGTCGAGCCCACCTCGGTGATGGAGCCGGTGTTCGTCACGCCGAGCGTCTCCCCGGCGACGAGGCCCTCCACGGAGTTGCCCGCCTCGGTGAGCGGCGTGCCGTCGTAGGCCCTGGTCTTGCCGACGGTCGTGACGGAGAGCGGCGCGGGGTCGATGAGAGCACTCACCGGATCGCTCGTCCAGGTTTCATCGCCACGAGTGACTTTGACCGTGACCATAGCCGAATCGGAAACGTTTACGAAAGCATTGGATTCGAGTTTCGAATCATCGATCCAGTACTCTACGGTATCGGTCGCCAAAACGGTTCCGTCTATCCGCACGCGATGTACGTCGCCGTCGTAAACAACCCCGAATCCAATCGCCTTCAGGTCAAAGTCAGGAACGAACCGAGCGGTAAAGGTCGTGTCCGCATAGGTTCCGTCAGAGTTCTTCTCGATATTTTCAGCAGCTGTTTCGGCAGTCAAAACAACTTCAGCACCGTCGATCCCGACACCGTCAACGTACCATCCCTCGAATTTGTAACCAGGCTCGGCCGTAGCGGTCGAGCCGGTAACGCCCTCGGTACCCAGCACTTGGATGCTTTCGTTGGCAGGCACACTCACGGTACCGTTGCCGTCCGAGACGTAACTTACCGTATAGGTCTGCGTCGCATCGGCACTATACACAGCCTCGAATTCGACGCTGCTGCCGCCCATAGTGTATAAATCGTCGGAACCGTAGGACTCGTCGTCGGAAACGAGCTTCCAATGATCGAACACATAACCCGCATCGGCATCAAAGCCCGTATCCTCAAAGCTCTTTACCGTCACTTCGTCGCCAAGGTAGAATTGTCCACCCGAAAAGGGCTCGCCGCTACCGTGGTCGCCAGAGGTATACGTGACTTCATGAGCTGCCTCTGCCGCGACATGGTACCTGATGTCATCGTTATCCTGGATGACGTAGGCATCGAGGTCCTCTATCTCCATCCACTTGCCGTCGCGCAGAACCGTAACCGAGTACCCTTCGTACCGATCGACTTCGGGGGTCAGCTCATACGCTTCTTCAGCGAATCGCTCGATATCCGAAGCGGAGTACCACCGCACATTGCCAGAGTCGATGCTCAGAGCATGCTTGTCGAGATCCCTCTCCTGAGACAATGCGCCTTCGTCTGTCACGACGTACGCCTTGCTGTTTTCGCTGGTGTCATGGAACCATACGGTAATTGCAGCCTTATATACAGTCCATTGTGCGACGAGGGTTACGTTGCGATCGGGCATGGTCATGCCCGACGTACCTGCCGGATAGAGGGTCCCATCGGCCTCATCCAACCACCCGGCGAACACCTTACCTTCTTTCGTCGGTTCCCCGATGAAGGTAACCCGGCTGCCAACCTGCTGCACGCTCGACTTCGAATCCGTTGTGCCGTCGGCAAAAACGCCTCCGTTCACGTCGTACGTCAACGTTTTCGTATTGGCTAAATAGCGAGCGTAGTAGGTCGTCGGGCTCTTGAGCGTAACAGTGTCGGGAGCCTTGGTCGTATAGCTTTGATCGGTATACCAACCATCGAACTTGTAGCTCGCACCTTCATGGATCCGATGCGAATCATATTCGTAGCCGTCGGTCACAAAGGAGGTTTCGCCCAGCTTAACGGTGCTGTTGAGCCCGAACTCGGCGTTCTTGTTGTGCGTCGTCGAATTTGTCACCACCTTGCCATCAGGGTATCTGACGTTATAGGTAACACCGGCTGTCGTTTCCCTGTCTATCTGGATGGCACCATCGGTATGGAAGGATGCACCGGAATCTATAACATTATAGTTGTACCCGACGGATTGCTTCGCAATGTTGAGAGTCGTCCAATCCACGCTGTACTCCCACTCGGGCTGATAATCTGCGCCGTACACTTTTTCAATACCTTGCCTTATGGCAGCATCGCTCGGCGTAGAGACAATGTAGTCGTAGATGCTGAAATTACTTCCATCGTACCAACGGTTACCGCTTTTGAAATCGTCGGGCACGAGTATGGTTCCCGCCCCGGCATACATATAGTCTTTAGCAATAAGGCTCGTATTCGATTTGCCCTCAAGCACGAAATAGAAATACGCCTTGGCAGTAAACGATGCGTAGTAGGACGTGTCTTCGGTCACAGCGGGAAGTTCGTCTGCGCTCGCGTACGATTTGGAGTTAGGGGCGCTCGCCCATCCGGCGAAGGTGACGTATTTGGAGTCAATGCCGCGCGAAGGGGTTCCTTCGTAGGAAGGCCGCGCCCCGTCGCTCACGGTCGTCTGCTTCGAAACCTTGCCGTTCACATACCAGGTAACGGTATGCTTTTCCGAGGCAGGCACGACAGTGATTTCAGCCGTCTCGGTCCGGACCTTCCAACCGGCGGATGACTGGTACTTGTAGCTGTAGGTGATTTCCGCAACCCCCTCGCCAACGGCCACTATGTTTGCCCAGTCGGGATGGCCGCTCACTGAAGAGACCTTGGCAACACGCTCATCCGAGCTCTTCCAGGAGAAGGCCTTCCAGGAAGCATTCCAATTCCCTTTTGCCTTAACGGTCTGCCCCACCTCGAAGCTGTAGCTGTCGAGGTCTATTCCCGTCGCTTTATAGCTCGCGCCGCTTGCCACGTAGATGGTAAAATGGTCCACATCGAAGCTTTGAACCTCACGGTCCGCTTGACGTGCGCCGATCGCCTCAACCTGCGAGGCGTCATCGGATACGCGGTACACGCTCACCTCGTCGCCTTCGAGGTTCGCATCGAAGAAGCACACGTTCACAGGAGCCTCGGGCTGGATGACGCTGCCGTCTTTGCTGAGCAACGTGACGTCGATGGCCACGGCATCTTGGAGCACCTTGCCCTGATTCTCGACGGTCTCGGACACAGCTTCGATTACTTCGGTACGCTCGACTTTCGATGCCTGGACCGTGGTGCCTTCGGGCAGAACGCCTTCGCCTGCGGTCACTTTGACGACGACGTCGTCAACGTACGCGTATCCCTCGAAAACAGGGCTGTTTACATCGGCTGTCACTTCGACGGGTTCAGCCGACTCGGTGGCTTCGGACTGCCCGCCTTGCACCTGTCCTTCGTTGCCTGCGATTATCACGGTGTCCGACGTGATGGGATCGGCAGCGTTGCCGGCAGCGTTGCCCTCGGAACTCGCTTCGGTGGTTTCGACAGCGATAGTGAGCGCACTCGTTACCAGAGCGGCATCAAGAACATAACGCCCCCCCC
The DNA here is from genome assembly GCF_900240215.1 of Raoultibacter timonensis. Lineage (GTDB taxonomy): Bacteria > Actinomycetota > Coriobacteriia > Coriobacteriales > Eggerthellaceae > Raoultibacter > Raoultibacter timonensis. The sequence goes on from NZ_LT964681.1 coordinate 281,665, forward strand.
CGTTTTCCTCAACAATCGTTTCCTTGCCGTCAACAACGGCCTTTACGGATGCGATTTCGTGGCTCTCGTCGGCGTAAACTTGCAAATCGAGTTCTTTGTGGGCGGGAACATCGAATGTTTTGGCGGGGGCCGCTATCGTTTGATCGAGAAATACAAGGTATGCATTTTGGAGATCGAGCTTGACAGTAGCAACATCGGAGTCGGCAGCCGACTCGTCTTCGCCCGTTTCAGGCTCACTTTGATTCGCAACCGCGGAAAAATCGCCCGACGCTTCAGGTTGTTCGCTCGTCGTATTCTGCTGCTCCTCTGATACGGCAGCATCTTCGCCACTCGGCTCCCGGGTATCGGCTTGCTCCGTTTGGGCAGAATCGGCAGCAGCGCCTTCAGCCGATCCATCCGCAGCATAAGCCGAGAAATTGGTGAATGTAAACACCAACACGACCGACATGAAGACAGCGAGAATCTTGCCCTCGAGCGAATTCTTCATATCATATAATTTTTCCAGCATATCCATACGTACCACCGAATCCTCAGCTATCGATGCACTTGGTTTACTCGTTCGAAAACGGGTGCGTCACGTTGTTTCGATTCGCTTGTACGTTGTCTCGCATGCTGTAAAAATACTCTGATGTGGTAGGCTGTTTCTCGTGTTTTCGCACGAGAGCAAACCCTTGTTTATTTTACCACTTTTTAACTTATATATTATTAATTTAGTGCTATTTATAAACATAAATCCGTAACCTCTGGTCAGAGCTTAATTGTTATGGATTTAGTCGGATAATGTACGTCTTGTTCAGTCGTTGCTTCAACCAACGAATGAATGACTATAATGCCACAGAGAGGTATCTTCAAAGCGTCTGCACCACCGATCGACGCCTGCACAGAACGGAAACGAACCCCGGTGAAACGCCGTCTGCATATCCCAACGCTGCTTTCAGCGGCTCTCGCGTGCTTACTGCTCGCAAGCTGCGACGGCGCCAACGGTCCAATCGGTGCAGGAGGCGGGTCTGGAACGAGCGGTCCCGCCTACAAGATGCCCGCCGTCGCTGAAGCCTCTTTCGACGAAGGCACAGCCCTATCCGAAAACGGGGGCATGATTGATGTCTCCTCGGTATCCGAGGGGTTCGTCGCCGCTTCGGCAACGAATGAAAGCAGGCTTAAGTTCCAGGTCGCCAAGGGGGACATGACCTACAACTACGATCTCCCGAACGACGGGACCCCTCTCATTTTCCCCTTGAACATGGGAGATGGCCCGTACACGTTCGGCATCATGCAAAACACGAGCGGCAGCAACTACGTAGAAATCACATCGGCTGCCGCCGATGTGACCCTCGACTCGGAGTTCGAACCGTTTATCAGACCAAACGTGTTTTGCGACTACGACGCAGACAGCCAATGCGTTGCGAAAGCCCAACAGCTCGCAGCCAATGCCGAGAACCAAGGCGATGTGCTTAAAGCCGTCTACGAATGGATAACCGAAAACATCCGCTACGATACCGATAAGGCCGCAGCACTTGCCGATGCCACAGGATACGTTCCCGACCCCGACGAAACGCTTGCCGAAGGTTCGGGCATCTGCTTTGACTACGCATCGCTTGGAGCTGCGATGCTGCGCAGTTTGGGCATTCCATGCAAAATAATCACAGGATATGTATCCCCCGATGGTATTTACCACGCGTGGAATGTAGTATATCTTGACGGCAGTTGGATTAGCGTCGAAGTAAACGTTGAGTCGCAAACTTGGACTATAATCGACTTAACGTTCGCCGCAGCAGGCGCCTCCCAAGAGTACGTGGGAGATGGAACTGCTTACACCGAACGGTATACCTATTAGAACAGACCGGCTCTCGCATGCCGTGAGTTGGCACCAGAAGCCAGAAGTGAGGAGCAGCACCATGGCAAGACCCCCGCTCAAAAGCAGCGCGCTCAGCGTGTATTGCGAAAGCGTAGCCATCATGCTCTCAGCCGGCATCCAGACCGACGAGGCAGTCCACATGCTGGGAGAAAACCTCGACGATACGGAGTTCAAAAGCATCTGCGACAAAGTGTACGCAGGCCTTATCGCCGGAAAACCGCTTGCCGCATCCATGGACGATTCGCAGGCGTTTCCGAGCTACGCCGTAGACATGGTTGCAGCAGGCGAGCAATCGGGGCGACTGGAAAACGCGCTCAGGAGCCTTGCGGTGTACTACGACGAAGAAGCGCGTCTTTTCGATAAAATCCGCTCCAATGTGGGGTATCCCGCCGCGTTGCTGTGCGTCATGAGCGTCGTACTCGCATTCACCGTCATCACTATTCTGCCCGTGTTCATCAACGCGTTCGAAAGCCTCTCGGGCAACCTGACCTCCGGATCGTTCGCCGCCGTGAACGTCTCGATCATCATCGGATGGGCTGCGCTCATCGTCACGCTCGTCTGCGCCGTCATCGCGCTTGCCGGTTTCTTCCTATGTCGGTCGGCTTCGGGGCGAATTTCGGTTCTGCGGGCGTTCGAACGGCTGCCGTTCACTAAGTCGGCAATGTACCAACTCGCGTTGAGCCGTTTCACCTCGGCCCTCTCCACCTACATCGCCTCCGGCATCGATACCGACACCGCGCTCAAAGACACGCTTACCATGGTTGACCACCAAGCCCTCAAGGTGAAACTCGAATCCGCCTACCAATCCATGATCGACCCGTCGACGGCGAAAAGCCTGCCGCAGGCAATTCGCGACAGCAACGTATTCGAGCCCCTCTATGCTCGTATGCTTTCGATCGGCTCGCGTTCCGGCGGCATCGACCATGTCCTTAACCGCCTCTCGACAACGTTCTTCGATGATGCCATCGTACGGATCGACAGCGTAGTCGATTCCATCGAGCCGGCACTTGCCGCGTTTCTCACAATTGCCGTCGGGGCAACGCTCATCTCCGTCATGCTTCCGCTTATCGGCATCATGGGCTCGATCGGGTAGAAGGCGGAGAGCCAATGCATCACGAGCAAACAAAGCAGAGTCTCGAACGGTCACGCAGACGCCGGCTCATCGCAGCGATCATAGCGGCTGCGCTTATCGTTCTCTGCTGGTTCGCGTATACGGCGATAAGCCAAAACCTTCGCGAGCAAGGAGCAGCCTCCATTCGTACTGCAATACTCGACGCGTCGATGCAATGCTGCGCCATCGAGGGATCCTACCCTATCTCGCTCAAGCACCTCGAAGCCGAATACGGACTCACAATCAACCATGAAGACTACATCGTCACATACGAAGCCTATGCGGCGAACATAGCCCCGAGCGTAACGGTGGTGCCGCGATGACCGATCGTGTCGACTCCGTTATGGACGCATTCGACGCAGGAGCCTTCACGACGGGCATGCGGCCGAAGACGCGTGCGTTCGGCCGCGTCTTCACGGCGCTCCTGCTCGCCCTTTTCGTCGTTACGCTCTTGCTGGCTGTTTTGGTCGGCACGGACGTATACAAATCGCTTTACGGCGTTAGATCCGAAACGAACGAAACGCGTCTCGGCCTCAATCTGATCGCGAACAACGTACGCGCAAACGATGCGGTCGATGCCGTGGCGGTCGGATCGGGCCCCGAGGGGCGGTCTCTCGTGCTGGTAGAGCGCCTCGAAAGCGGCACGTATGAGACAAGGATCTACCGGTACGAGGGCTCCATCGTCGAGGAATACGCTCTTGCCGATGCGGCGTATACGCCAAGGAAGGCTACGAGAATCGTGGCTTCAGACCGGTTCGATTTCACCTACGAAAACGGCCTTCTCACCGTTACAACCGACCAAGGAAGCATCGACATCGCGCTACGCAGCATCAAGGGAGGTGCGTGACGTGGATCCCGCCGCTCGGCGCCTGCGCGCCGCCAATCAGAAACCTCGCTCGTCGTGGCACGGCACCGCCTTCATCATCGAAGCGATCGTTCTGCTCGCATTCCTGGTGGGGTCTGTCGCGCTGTTCATGCAGCTTTTCGCGAACGCGTCGTCGAAAGGCGCAGAAAACGAGAATCTCGCACACGCCATCGTGCTCGCCTCGAACAGCGCCGAACGATTTGCAGTCGAGCCGACGGGCGTGACGGACGAGACGGAAACCGAAGACGGCTTTCAGGTCACCTGCACCGTCACCGCTGAAGAGACCGGCGGCGGTNGCAGAAAACGAGAATCTCGCACACGCCATCGTGCTCGCCTCGAACAGCGCCGAACGATTTGCAGTCGAGCCGACGGGCGTGACGGACGAGACGGAAACCGAAGACGGCTTTCAGGTCACCTGCACCGTCACCGCTGAAGAGACCGGCGGCGGGACGTTGTACCGCGCGGATATCGTGGTTTCGATGGGCGAAGACGAGCTGTACGGCCTTCAAACAGCAAAGTACGTAAGCGAGGCAATCCGATGAGCAACGGGCGAGGTTCGGTGAGGATAGGGCCGGTAAGCCTGCTTACCTTGGTCATCGTGCTGTGCTTAGCAACCATGGCCGTGCTCTCGGTTTCAACCGCACAGGCAACATTTGCGGCAACCGAGCGTCAAGCGGACTTCACTGACGACACGTATAAAAACGAGGTCGCGGCGCAGCGTTTCGTCGCCGATATCGACGGAATCCTCGCTGAAGCGCGCCTCGAAAAAACGAGCGGAGCGCTATTGCCCTCGGCAATCGAAGGCGCTCTTCCGGAGCTTGCGGCCAGCATATCGAATGACGATACGTCAGCGGAAGCCAGCATGGAAAACGGCGTTGTACGCGCAACGTTTACCGCAAAAAGCGGGCGCTGTCTCGAGATAGAGATCACGCTGCGCGACGGTTACACCTACGCTATCACGCAATGGAAAGCCACGACCCAATGGAACGAAGAAGGCGACGGTGAAACCCTATGGTCGCCGTCCGCATAACAGGTTAGGAGAACCGATGGACTTGAAAACGCTCTTGCAGGAGATGGTGGATGCCAAGGCTTCCGACGTGTTTGTCATTGCGGGCCTTCCGTTGACATACGAGACGAGCGGACGCCAAGTGCGCCTCGACATCGATCCTTTCACTCCCGCCGAAACCGAAGCGTTCGTGCGCGGCATATACGAAGCGTCCGGCCGCAGTATGGACCACTTCGTCAACAACAGCAACCACGACGACGATTTTTCGTTCGCCCTTCCAGGTATCGGACGCTTCCGCGCGAACGCGTTTCGCCAACGAGGTTCGTTCGGCGCGGTCATTCGCGTGATCCCCTTCGGCTTGCCCGACCCGTCCGAGTATCATATCCCCGAAGAGGTGCTGCGCCTCGCCAAGTTCCAGAAGGGGCTCGTACTCGTTACCGGACCCGCAGGCGCAGGCAAATCCACCACGCTCGCCTGCATCATCGACCGCCTCAATCGCGAGCGGTCGGGCCACATCATTACGATGGAAGACCCCATCGAGTACATCCATAAACACGGCAGCTGCATCGTAACCCAGCGCGAAGTGCCCACCGACATCGCCACGTACGGCGAGGCGCTGCGCTCGGCCATGCGCGAGTCGCCCGACATCATCCTGCTCGGCGAAATGCGCGACTACGAGACCATCGGCACCGCCGTGACCGCCGCAGAAATGGCACAGCTTTTGTTCTCCACCCTGCATACCACCGGCGCCGCGGGTACGGTCGACCGTATAGTCGATGCGTTCCCCCCAACCCAGCAGCGTCAAATTCGCATCCAGCTTTCCATGGTGCTGCAAGCTATTGTGAGCCAGCAACTCGTTCCCACGCTCGACGGCACCGAAGTTCCCGCGTTCGAGATCATGATCACGAACACCGCCATCAGGAATCTCATTCGCGAAGAGAAGACCCATCAAATCGACAGCGTGATCGCCGCAGGCGGCGCCGAGGGCATGCGCACGATGGATCAGAGCCTGTTTGATTTGGTAAAACAGGGCATTGTGGACAAGGGAATGGCACTGCAATACGGCATTCACCAAGAAGCGCTCGAGGCGCGATTCGCAGCCGAAGGTCTGTAAGAACGCCGCGGCAGATGCCTCGCACGTAGTTCAACAATTTCGCACAAACGAAAAAGGGTGCCGCGCAAATGCCGGCACCCTTTCCGTATCAGCCGAAGCCGTCGAACGCAAGCGGCGGCTTCGGCGGGCCGCCCTCAGTACTTGTTTCTCACGACCTCGGCGGAGCCGTGCAGGCCCTCGACGACGAACTCGCTGCCGTCATCGAGCACCACTTTGCCCGACAGCGTGCCGAATACCTGGTGCTGATCGGTGATCACGAGCGCCAGGTTGATGTAGTCCTTCCGGTCGACCGACGGGGTGAACACGAGATCGAGCCTCCCCTCGTCATCGGTCATGTGCCAAGGGGCCATAAGGTCGAACCTTCGCTCGACGTTCTTCTCCGCTGCACCCGCGCGATCGGTTATCCCGAAGTCGACGCGCCCGAGCTTATGGGCTACGCCGTCGACGAACGCCATGTTCTCCGAAGCAGCCGACGTATCGCCGAACCCGTAGCCGAGGTTCAGACCGAACCGATGCGATCCGGCCGTGCGGTTTCCCTTGCCGTCCTGCCAGCCCTGGGCGACCGCCCAGAACCACGTGTTGTCGCGCGTCCACACGCCGCGGCCCCAATCGAGCAGACCGAACGAATCGTCGGGTCGAAATCCGTGCACGGTAAGGCCTTTCCTGAAGCTGCCCTGGGCGCGCATGCCGACGATCTTCTGGTTATAGTAGAACGCCTTCGGATCCTCGGCCCACGGGGTGGCGATGACCATCGAATCGCGCGGCTCCTCATCGAGCACCGCATCGATGTGGAGCGGCTCGTCCCCATCGAACCGGTCGAACCGAGCGCGGAGCGTGCGGGTGCCGTCCTTCACTTCGAACCGCAGGTGAACGCGGTTGTTCTTGAACTCGGTAACGCCTTCCGTCGAGCGTTCGGGCAGGGCGAAACGACCCATCGGCAGCGGTGTGATGACGCTTGAGGTCTTGTACCAGCACTCCACCAAGTCGATGACCGAGGCCGAGATGAGGCCCATGTAACCGAGATCGCCTACCGTCAATGCGACGGCGTACTCGTCGTCGTTCACGAGATAGTAGTCCCATTCCTTGATGCGGTGCTTGGGCGCACGCACCTTGAAGCGGTTGTAGTTGAGCAGCAGGGATGTTGCGTACCCCGGCTCGGCGAGCGATCCGTCTGCGCGATGAAGCGGTCCGACCGTTTCGATGCGGTGCTCCTGCATGGGCTGCCTCCTTCGTCGTAGGACTAGTTACTGCCGCGATCGCCGTCGGGGCGCGTGATGGGTGCGATGGCCCGCACGGCCGCATCGCTCGCCTCCCCCGCCTTCGATGCGCTCGAAACCTTGAACGTGACCTTCCCAGAATAACCGAACTCGGTGATCTCGATGAATATCGCCTTGGGCTTTTGGGTTACCTTTGTGATGGAGCCCGCCGCCTTCGAGCACGCCGCCTCGATGGCGGCCGCCACGGTATCGAGGTCTCCCCCATCGCCGCGCACGACGAACCTGATCGTAACGAGCGTGGTCGGGGGTAGCTTCGTGAGCGCGTTCTTGCCGATGATCGAATTGGGAATGATCACCGTCTCGTTCTGGGGGTTCACGATGGTCGTATGGCGCCAGGTGACGTCTTTCACCACGCCGGTCTCGTTGTTGACCTCGATGTTATCGCCCGGAGAGATTATCTTCATGAGGCTGACCTGCAAGCCGCCGATAAGGTTCGAGATCGTATCCTGGAAACCGAGCGATATGGCGATGCCGCCGACGCCGAGGGCGGCGATGGCGGCACTCACGTTTACGTTGAAGCAGGTGGCGAGCATGACGCAGAACCCGAGGATCCAAACCGCCGCACGCGCGATGTTGATGAAAATGGAACTCGAGGGCAGAAGCGAATTATCCTGCTGCAACAGCTTCCGCAGGAATTTGGTGACGAACCAGGAAACGAGCGCCGTAATGCCGAGGATCACCACAACCGATGCGGCCGTGATGAACCATTCACTGCGCACGAACGATTCCAATTTGTCGAAATCCTCTTCCATACTCCTATGCTACCAAGAAGCGGGAACTTCGGGAAAACTGTCACTCGTTTGCCACAATACAACCGCGCCCGCCTCACGGCTTGCCGCAAGGTCGATGACCCGCTGGTTCGACGACCCCTTCCACGCGAGGTCATAGGAGTTGAGCGCCTGCACGAACGGCCCGTCGACGAGCACGTCGCAGCAGGCCAAAAGCTCGGGAGCGAGCGGATCGGGCCTTCCTGCAAGCAGGTCCTCGTAGAGGTAGCCCGAATATATCCACAAGCCCAAGCCCTGCGCCTTAAGCTTGCGGGCGAGCACCAAGCATGCCGCGCATTGCTCGAACGGCTCGCCTCCCGAAAGGGTCACGCCGCCCACGAGCCCGTTCGCCTCGATCTCGTCGACGATATCGTCGATGGCGCGCACCGTGCCCCCGCACGCGGGCTGGCTCTCGGGATTGTGGCATCCGGGACATTCATGGGTGCACCCCTGCACGAACACCGCATAGCGCAGCCCCGGTCCGTCGACGATGGAATCGGCAGCGGTACCGTACAGGCGAATGGTGGTCGGTTCGGACATCGAGGGCTCCCTTGCAGGCTCGCGGATTGGCAGGTGGGTCAGTTAAAAGGCCCTCGCCTCCAAAGCGTCTTCCGCACAGCCGAACGTACTTTGTACGCAGGAGCAAGCGCGAGACGGCATCGGATACGGGGGCCTTGCGGCGTCAAGCTGTCGGAAAGGCCTTTACATTTTATCGACCTGGTGCTTCACGCGGTCGGATTCCTCGGCGCGCTTGGCGTCGTTGAACCGGTCGAGCGTTCCCACCAGGTATCCCGTGATGCGGCGGATGCGCTCGAAGGGTACGCCGTGCTCCTCTTCGGTGCGCCCGCACTTCGGGCAACGATCGCCGATGATACCGTTGTAGCCGCACACCGGATCGCGGTCGACGGGATGGTTGACCGAGCCATAGCCGATACCGCTATCCTTCATATGGCGTATGACCGCCTCGAACGCCTCGAGGTTCTCGGTCGGATCGCCGTCGAGCTCGACGTAGCTGATATGGCCCGCGTTGGTGAGCGCATGGTAGGGCGCCTCGATCGAGATCTTATCGAACGCGTTGATCTCGCAGTACACCGGCACATGGAACCCGTTGGTGTAATAATCGCGATCCGTCACGCCCTCGATCACACCGTAGCGCGCACGGTCCATCCGCACGAAACGGCCCGAAAGCCCTTCGGCGGGCGTGGCGATGAGCGTGTAGTTCATCTGACGTTCGCGGGAGATGACGTCTAGGTAGGAGCGCATGTGCCCGACGATTTCGAGCCCGAGGCGCTGCGCTTCGGGTGATTCGCCATGGTGCTTGCCCGTCAGCGCCTTGAGCGTTTCGGCAAGGCCGATGAAGCCCACCGAAAGCGTACCGTGCTTGAGAACTTCGCGCAGTTCGTCAGTGGGTTTGAGCTTCTCCGAATCGATCCACACGCCCTGGCCCATGAGAAACGGCGCGTTGTAGACCCTCTTGCGCGCCTGGATCTGGAAACGCTCATCGAGCTGTCCGACCGCAAGGGCGAGCTTGGCGTCCAAAAGGTCGAAGAACAGATCGATATCGCCCTTGGAGCGGATGGCGAGCCTCGGCAGGTTGACCGAAGTGAAGCTCAGGTTGCCGCGGCCCGGCGTAACCTCGCGCTCGGGATCGTGCACGTTGCCCATGACGCGGGTACGGCAGCCCATGTAGGCGATTTCGGTTTCGGGGGTTCCCTTGTAATACGGCGCGTTGAACGGCGCGTCGAGGAAGCTGAAGTTGGGGAACAGCCGCTTCGCGGAGCAGCGCATGGCAAGCTTGAACAAATCGTAGTTCGGATCGCCCGGATTGTAGTTCACGCCTTCTTTCACACGGAAGATCTGCACGGGGAAGATGGGGGTTTCGCCCGATCCCAAGCCCTGCTCAGTGGCGAGCAGCATGTTCTTGATGACCATGCGACCCTCCGCCGACGTGTCCATGCCGTAGTTCACCGACGAGAACGGGGTCTGGGCGCCCGCACGCGAATGCATGGTGTTGAGGTTGTGCACGAGCGCTTCCATCGCCTGGAACGTCGTGCGGTCGGCGTCGGCGAACGCGTTTTTCTCGGCGTACGCCATGGCTTTATCGGCTACCGCCTCGGAAACGCCGGCACCCACAAGCTCGGCGCGCACGGCGGAGGAGAACGTGGCGTTCATGACCAGCGTTGCGACGGTTTTCGTTTCGCCTTCGACGCGGCCGAGCATCTCTTCGGTATACGCCTTCACGTCTTCGATGTCGGAGAGCAGGTCGAGTGCCTCGGCCAGGTGCTTCTTGTAGAGGCGACGATAGGTTTTCCCGACGCCGACGGCCAAACCGTAGTCGAAATCGCAGACGGACTGGCCGCCGTGCTGATCGTTCTGGTTCGATTGGATGGCTATGCAGGCAAGCGCCGCGTAGCTCGCGATATCGTTGGGCTCGCGCAGCACGCCGTGGCCGGTGGAGAAGCCGCCCTTGAAGAGCTTCTTGAGCTCGATCTGGCAGCACGTCGTGGTAAGCGTGTAGAAGTCCATGTCGTGGATGTGGATATCGCCCTCGCGATGGGCGCGGGCGAACTTAGGGTCGATGACGCACATCTCGTAGAACTGCTTGGCCGATTCCGAACCGTACTTGAGCATGGTGCCCATGGCGGTATCGGCGTCGATGTTGGCGTTCTCGCGCTTCATATCGGAATCGGAGGCCTTCGAGAACGTGATGTCTTTGAGGGTTTTGATCAGACGGCTGTTCACGTCGCGCACGCGATTGCGCTCGGCACGGTAGAGAATGTAGGATTTCGCAGTCTGCACGAAACCGGCCTCGATGAGCGATTCCTCGACGAGGTCCTGCACGCCTTCGACGGTGGGAGAACCCTCGATGGCGCCGCTCTCGATCTTATCAACAACCTTCGCAGCGATCTCCTCGGCCACCGTACGGTCCTGCATGGCCCCGCACGCTTCGAACGCCCGCTCGATCGCCTCGGCAATCTTCTCGGGTCTGAACTCTGCGGTGCGGCCGTCGCGTTTGATGATTGTTGTAACCATGTCGCTCCCTTGTCTGATCTCTGGTTCCGTTATGCGGCACAAAAAAATCCGCGTCGCCAAACCGCACGACGTGGTGCTTGAAAGTGGCATACCACCCAGGCCGATCGAGGTGCGCCTTCGGCCTTGTCAAGAAGTTTTCCACGAGCTTTCCAATTTTCCGAGAGATTTCCACAAACAATGAGCGTTTTTTCCACAATATGTTGTGTTCTTCATCCCCTCGGACGTGGATATATGGTAGCTTGGCAAATGCTTTTAGGCAAGAGGAAAAAGGTTACGAATCGGATAGTTTAAGAATATCTTACTGAAATTTCCTTATGACGAAATCGCAACGCCGCTGGCAAATGGCATATTTTTAGTATCAGTACTCTCACAGCCCCCGCATATCAATTTTCCTCCCTGACCAAAATCTCCATTGAGGAGCAGTTTCCGCATATATTCGCGCAGGTCTGTTACAATCCAAACGTTCGATTTACGCAACGCGAATACCCATTCGGAGGTTCCGCAGATCATGACCGCACGGAATACAGCCGACACGGCGATGCCGCGCAAGAGCGCGGCTACAACGATCGCCGCCTTCGCGGTCGGCCTCGTGATCATCGCAATCGTTCTCGTCGGATGCCTGAATGTCATCTCGCACGAACTCAAATCCTCCCTCGGCCTCTTCATGAAAGAGATAGCTGCGGTCGAAAGCGCAAACGTCAACGCCGTCATCGAAGATAAGTTCAGCGTATTGCACGGCGCGTCGGCGTTCGTCGTGGCAGACAACATCAACGATACCGACATGCTGCTGGAACAGTTTCGCGAAATGGTCGATTCCGGTGCGTTCATGCGCGTGGGAATCGTGACCACCGACGGCAGGGGCTTCGGCTACGACAGCGAGCTCGGCGCGCTCCCGGAGCAGGATTACGCGGACCGAAGCTACGTGCAAAGTGCGCTCCGAGGCGAAGACTGCGTGACGGGGCCCGCTTCCGACGCCTGGGCGCTCGGCGAAGGCGTCGTATTCGCCGTGCCCGTCTACGATATCAAGCACGATGGAGGTGCGCCCATCGGCGCGCTTATCGGCACGATGTCGGTCGAAGCGTTTTCGAATGCGATCGACGCGAGCCTGTTCGAGGGACACGGCCATATCGACATCATCGATTCGAGCGGCACCGTTCTGTTCAAGTCGAGCGGCGTAAACGCCGATTCGAACACGAGCCTGCTCGATGGCGAGTACGCGCGCTCCGAAGCGTCCAACACCGTGAAGGACGACCTTTCCCGCGGGTTGGGAGGCTCGGCGGAGTTTACCTGGGAGGGCGGAGACTCCCGCTTCGTTGCATACGAGCCCATCGGCATCAACGACTGGTTCATCGGCGTGGTGCTGCCGAGCGATTACCTCGAAGCCAAGAACCGCACCATCCTGCTCGCCTCGATCATCATGGCCGGCTTCATCGTATGCATTGCGATCCTGCTGATGGCCACTGCGTTCAGAACCAAGAACCGTGGAGAAAAGGCGCTCGCCCGCGCAGCGCTGGTCGACGACTTGACCGGAATCGACAACGCGCTCGCCTTCGGCACCAAATACGAGGCTCGTTCCGACTGCCAAGACGGAGCCCATTCCCTCGTTCTGTTCAACCTCGTGGGCTTCTCTCTGTACAACACGATCTTCGGATACGAAAGGGGCTCGTCCCTCATCCGCTCGGTTGCCGACATCCTTTCGCAGGATCTCGGCAAATCGGAGCTCCTCGCCCGTCTCTCGGGCGATCGGTTTCTCATGCTCGTCCATACCGAGAATCCCCGAGAGGCCGAAGAGCGGCTTCTTTCGCTGCTCGACCACATCGATGCGGCGATCGGCTCCGACGAAACGCATTACCAGATCGTCTCCCAGTGCTGCGTTTGCCGCCTCACGAAGGCGGATGCCGACAAGGACGTCAACCTGATCGCCCAAGATATGGCCATCCCCTTCCGACAGACGAAAAGCCACGCCGGCAAGCGCATCATCTTCTACGACGAGCAGAACATCGCCGCAGCCATGAGGGCGCGACATATCGAAGGAATCATGTCGACGGCGCTCCTCAAGGAGGAGTTCGTCGCCTACTTCCAGCCCCAATACGATATACGGGGCGGCAAACCCGTCCTCTGCGGGGCCGAGGCGCTCGTGCGCTGGAACTCCCCCGTTCTCGGATTGGTTCGCCCCGACGAGTTCATCCCAATCTTCGAAAAGAACGGATTCGTCGACCGCGTCGACCGCTACATGCTCGAGCGCGCATGCATCAGGCTGCGCCAATGGATGGATGCGGGTCTGCGCTGCGTGCCGATCTCGGTCAACCTTTCACGGCAGAACCTGTTCAGCGCCGATCTCATCGGCCGGATCGAAAAGATCGTCGACACCTACAGCATACCGCACAGCTTCATCAAGCTCGAGCTGACCGAAAGCATCGTAGCGGAAAGCACCGTGCAGCTCGTCGAAACGGCGAACAAGCTCAGGGAACGCGGCTTCAGGGTGGCGATGGACGATTTCGGGACCGGGTACTCGGCGCTCTCGATCCTCAAGGACGTCCCCTTCGACACCATCAAGCTCGATCGGGCGTTCTTCGGCGAATCGATCGATTCGGAACGCGGCCGCACCACACTGACCGGGATCATCCAACTGCTCGATGCCCTCGGCTTCGAAACCGTTGCCGAGGGCATCGAATCGGAGAACGAAGCCGAGCAGCTCAAAGAATGGGGCTGTCACGTCATACAAGGCTACGTGTACGGACGGCCCATACCCGCCGACGAGTTCACCAAAATGCACCTCGAGCCCGCGCAAACAGACCTGCAAGACAAGGACGACGATCGGTAAACCTGTGCTACTCCACCGTTCCGTACACGTAGCCCCAACCGTGACCCGCAATGGACGAATTGATCTGATCGCACAGGCGCTGCCGGTTGTAGGTTCCAGGAGGCAGCAGCTCCACCACCTCGATCAGATCGGGCGGCAGATCGTATGATTCGGCCATGAGCACCGCGTCGAGGCGTCGGACGAATTCGTCCGACGCGAACAGGTCGTCGACGAGCTTTTGCATGATGCCGTAATCGGGGCTTTTCTCGATTGCCATGCGCGCTCCTACGAGCCGATAACGTCGAAGCCGGCGCTCGCAGCAACCAGCGCACCGGTGTACGAGGGCGTAGCATGCCCCGTTGCGCGCAGGAACTGAACGCCCGCGCCACGGAGTTTCGTCGCCGCCTCGACCATGACGTCGGGGCAATAGTAGGGGTTCTCATCGGTGGCGATGCCCTGCTTCGGATCGTTCTTCCGCACCGCGAGTTGCACGAGCAGCGGCCCGTCCCACACCACACGCGCCCGTTTCACCGCGGCGACCGCTGCGTCGAGAGGCGCCGCAATCGCAAAGCCCGCAACGCTTGCGCCGTACTCGGCCATAAGGGATACGGCCTCCTCGATCGACTGGTCACGGCGTGCGACGTTTCCGTCCCCGTCGATGTCGACCGAAGCGAACACGGGGCCATCGTAGACCATGCGCACGCCCATGAGCGCGCACTGCACATCAGGCAGACTCACCATGCCGTTCAGGAAAACCGCATCGAACTCGCCGTCGCCGAAAGCGCGCACCGCATCGGCGTACTGATCGCGATTCTGCTTGAGCGATGTGGCGCTCGACGCATCGATCGGCAGATACGTGGGGCCGATCTCCGCAAGCATATGCTGGGGACGCAGCGATCGCAGTACCGAAAGCGAAGCTTTGGCCAATTCGGCTGCGCGTTCCTCCATGTTCACGTGGGCAAGCCGTGCCGAGGTGATGCCGGCCGTATTCGAAACCAGGCACTGAGCGCCCGCCACCGACTCGAGGCGATAGGCGTTGCGCACCGCCTCGGGTTCGAGAAGGCTCAAAAACTCGCGATCCTTCTCGATGTCGACGCCTTGACGTGCAAGAACCTCGTCGATCGGCGCGGACAAAACGAGCATATCCTTATTGAATCGCATATCGATATCGGGCATACGAACCTCCTCTTCGCGAACGCCAGCCTGCGCAGGCGGCTCATGCACGTACGGGCTTCAGCCGAGCCGCCGACCGATGCGAAAACCGCCGGCCTCGATCGGCGTGGGCTCTCGGCAGACCGGCACAGCGCTTCCTACCGGTTTTCGGACAAATCCTCGGACTGCGTCCAGGCATCGGCCGGCTTGTGTTTGAACCTATCATACACAACGCCCGCTACGCAAATGGCAAGGCTTGCCGCAAGGCAGCTCCAGAATGCGGGATTCTGCATAGAACCTATACATATGAACAGCGAGCCGATCGTGGCGCATACCGGGGCCACGACGCCCTTGAACCTGCTGCGCACGTCCCCTGAGCGCCACAGCTGAAAAACCTTCGCGTAGAGCACGATGTAGAGGATATAGCTCGTAGCGATGGTTATCTCGGACACATCCGAGTTGGGCAGAAG
The DNA here is from genome assembly GCF_900240215.1 of Raoultibacter timonensis. Classification (GTDB taxonomy): domain Bacteria; phylum Actinomycetota; class Coriobacteriia; order Coriobacteriales; family Eggerthellaceae; genus Raoultibacter; species Raoultibacter timonensis. The sequence goes on from NZ_LT964681.1 coordinate 297,118, forward strand.
GCCCGCTAGCTGCGTGACCACGTGCAAGAGCACCCAAAAGATCGAAACGGCGAGGGCGAGGATGCCCGATGCAACGGGCATGTCGAAGCGGCGGCTCAGGCGCCTGACGTAGCGGGAAAACGGGATGTCGTCGGTGAGCGCGAGCGCATAGGGCATGCGGACGAACGAGAGGGTAAGCCCGTTGACCGTGCCCATCACCGCCACCACCACGCACACGGCAACGACGCGGGCGAACTGGGAACCGAACAGCTGCTCGGCCAAGTAGAACACGTGGCCGTCGCCCATCGCCACGACGACCTCGGGCCCGAGAAACGACGACACGCCGACGAAGTAGCCCACATAGATGGCAAGGATGATGATCGGCGCCACGACAAGCGCGATGGGCAAGGTTTTCTTCGCGTTCTTGAGCTCGGGCGCGATGGCAGCCGATACGATCCAGCCGTCGTAGGAAAACGCCACCGGCCCCACCGCTGCGATCCAGGCGAGCGAAGCGCCCGCCGCCTGGCTTCCGTGCTGCGAAAGACCCGCGATGGGATCGCCGAACACGAGGCCGAAGAACGCGATGAGCAGCAGGGGCAACAGCTTGATGATCGTCGTGACGTTCTGGAAAGCGCCCGCAAAGCGCGGCGCGAGCATGTTCCAAACGAAGCACAGGATCATGAACGCGCAGCCTATGAGCATCTGCAGGCCGATGCCCGCATCGATGTCGAACAGGATGCAGGTGTATATGCCGACCGCCCACGACACTACGACGACGATCGAGGGAAGGTAGCCGAAGATGGTGAACCAGCCGACGGCGACCCCGAACCGCTTGCTCACGAACGTCTCGGCGTAGGCGATAAGGCCGCCGGGGCCTTCGGTGCGCGCGGCGAGCTCGCTGAACGTGATGCCGCCGAACACGATGGCGAACGCGGCGAGGCAGAACATNCCGCTAAGGCCGCCGGGTCCTTCGGTGCGCGCGGCGAGCTCGCTGAACGTGATGCCGCCGAACACGATGGCGAACGCGGCGAGGCAGAACATGGCCACGCCGAGCACGATGCTGCCGCCCGTTGCGGCGAGCACGTTATCGCTTTTGAAGAAGATGCCCGACCCGATGCAGATGCCGATGATCATGGCGAGCGCCGTGAAGAAGCCGTATTTCTTTTGCACGGGCGGCCGCCGGCTTTCGCCTTCGGGTTGCGGCAGCCGAGACGCTTCGCCGTCCTGCCCCGATTCCGTCATGTTTTGCTTGGTATCATTCATGGGAGATACTATACGCGTACTTGGCGCATAATCCATCAACGCAAACGCAACGATTTGGACGGTGAGCGGTAACGAAAACCGATATACCCCAGATGAGGGAGCCGTTGGCCGTGTTTTAGCCGCCAATCCACAAGACATTCATGGGTGATGCATATGTTCTTCAATGCTAACTTTTATACTGTCCTCAGCAAACGGAAAGCTCCCCTCTTTCCGGTTTGCACTGCTTTTACCCCTCATTAAAGCAGTAGCGGCGCAAAGGCGCCGCCATCCCCTCCTTGTGGGCCCGGTGGGAGCTCCCCTCTCCCCCGGGCCGATCCTTTTCCTGAGGCAGACTGCGTCCTTGCGGGCGCGCGGCGGAGGCCCCGCCTCCCGGACCGATCCTTTCCCTGAGGCTGGCTGCGACTCTTTGCGAGTGCGCATCGGAGGCTGTCTTGGCCGACCCTTCTCCCGGACGGGCCGCAGGCAACGGCGGCGCAGGTAAAGTTGACCGTATCGATTACAATATGATTGCCATGCACCCAAGCGAACGGCTGCTCGGTTCGCCATGCGTGTTCACATGGGCCCGCAGGCGACACAACGGATGCTGTCTCGCGATGGCCTGAGAAGCCGAACAAGGAACCCGTATGCACCGATACAGCGAGTCGATGGGCAACGCAAGCGATGACCTTCGGCAGAAAACACGCAATGCAGCCAAGCTCGGCGGGGTGCTGTTCTGCCTGTGCGCCGCCACAAGCGCCGTCTTGGCAGCCGAAAGCAAAGACGCCCTGTCTGTTTTGCTGGCGCTCGCCGCTCCCGCTTCATGCGCCGTCTTGGCAGCCCTGGCGTTCGGCATATCGTCCCGAGACGAAACACTGGCGCGAGGAAGACGATTGCTGCGCGTTGCGTCGGGGGCGGCGTTCTGCGTTAACCTCGCTACGTGCCTTGCGGTATTCGCCACCGGCAGCCTTGCCTACGCAACGCAGATATACTCGATCGTATGCGCTGCGTACTGCATACGCTTGATCGCCCTCAGCAGCGAAGACGCCGCGTTCTCGATGCAATCGCCTCCGCGGAAATCGGCTCTGCAGCATCCGCTCGCCAAACACAAGCTCATGATGGCCACCATCTTACTCTGGATCGTTTCCGTTGTTGCGGGCTGCTATGCGGCATACTCGTGGGGAAACCTCGTCGATCCCAAGGAAATCGGCTTTGCGAACGCCATGGCGCTTGCATCGATCGTGCTCACTGCGCTGTTCACAAACACCGTGCGCTCGCTTATCCGAGAAAGGACATCGTTCAACCAGTGGTTTTTCGAGCGCGACTGCCGGCGGATCGCATACACCGCCGGCGTAATCACGTTCTGCATGATCGTGGTCGGCAACATTCCCGCCTTCTTTCTCGCCGCCGTCTACCTGCTGTCCGGACTGTACCTTCGTTTCGCCGATCTGAGCGGCTTGGGTCCTATCCGCAATGCAACTGCGGCAAGACCATCGGACCAATCGGACGAAACCCTCCCGGCGGCCGATGAGGCGAGAAAGTCCCCTGCTCCGCGATACGCCATCGCACCCAAGCATCGTCTCGTCATCCAGACGATCGCGCTTGCCGCCGCACTCGCCGCAACGATAGCATTCGTGCTCAGCCCGTCCGTTCAGCAAACGCTCGCCAACCCCGGAATGGTCGTGCTCAACATATGCTTTGCCGTTGCACCAAGCGCCATCTTCATCGCCGCGGCGGCGATCGTCGCACTGAACGCGAGCAAACCCACCTGGAAATGGGTGGTCGCCATTGCAACGTTCGCCGTCGCATTCGTTCACGGGATATCGCTTTCATCGAGCTTCCTCCAAGGCCAATTCCTGCTCGGCACGCTCACGGCCATCGTCGCGATCGTCACTTTTTCCTTCGGCGATACGGTAGCCGATGCCGACGAGTTGGCCGAGTACGAACGCGAGAAGCGCAGGGCCGCAGAGCGCGAGCTTGCAAGGAAATCCCGAGAAGAGGCCCGCATGCAAGCTGAAAGGAGGATCGAGCCTTTGCGCGCCGAACAGCGCGCTCGGTTTACCCACCTCTACGAACTGCTTGATGTTCCCGCAGCTCGCGACATCGAAGAAGTGCTCCCGCGTATCGGCGAGGAATGGGGCGTACCCCTCGAAGAAGCCCAGCCTTCGGATGCGATGATCGCCCTATACGACCATTATGCCGCCGTCGAATACGACTGGAAGCTCGAAGCAAACGATACGCTGTGGCTGTATAGGGAAATGCTCGAAACGCATGCCATGTTCGATTCCCTTCTCGACATCGAGCTCATCGAAGACGAGCGCTGCTTCGATCCCGACGAGTCGGCCGAAAGCCTTCTGCACAAACTGCTCGCACGCCAATGCGACGGCAAGAAAAGGGCGCTCATGCTTGATGCGGGAAACGACTCGGTGGTCACCGTCGTGGTGAAAACCGCCGATCTGCTGCAATTTCGAAGCGAACTGGCAGATATCCTCCCAAGATGGAGCATCGTGAGCGAAGGAGATGGGTGCGAACGATAACGCATCGTCTGACGAACAGGGAAGCATCGGATGCGTCGGGGGCGCCGAAGGGCTCGCGCTACAAGAGGATGCGGTGGGTCGCCTTCGCGGCCATCGTAGCCGTCACGCTTCTTCTGTGGTTCATTACGGACGGCTCGGGCAACCCCCAAGGCCGCTCTGCACCAGCCGTCCGCAAACCGCCGACCTACGAGCGCATCGACGCAAAGCCGCCCGAGCTCCCTTCGAATTCGAAGGCAACCGTCGAAAACGATGCTGAACGGCTTTTCGCCGCCGCTCCCCGGCCGTTGACCGCCGATCACGCCGACTGAAAGATAGCTACACAGCTCCATCACAATCAGTTTCGATGTTCTTAGCGATGATTGAAGATACGTTTACCCAGTTCAAATACATTGTTTACCATCGTCGTTACCGTTCTGACACCCACTACACAATTCGCGCACTCGCGGTACATACCATCTGCAAGGCGGGGTTTTATACTGACGTCACGCAAACAAAAAGAAGGTTCATCCCCCCTTCAGTTTGCACTGCTTTTACCCCTCATTAAAGCAGTAGCGGTGCACAGCACCGCCATCCCCTCCTTGTGGGCCCGGGTGGAGCTCCCCTCTCCCCCGGGCCGATCCTTTTCCTGGGGCAGGTTGCGTCCTTGCGATCCCGCGGCGGAAGTCCCGCCCCGAGCCGAGCCGATTCTTTTCCCGAAGCAGGCTGTGTCCTTGCGAGCCCACGGCAGAGCTCATCACGTAGGCGATTCCTTTTTCGGGAGAACGCGACTTTTTGCAAACGAACGGCATGCCCTGCGTCGAAGCAGGTGCAAAATCGACCGAGACCGGAAACGGACAACGATTCCGCTTACCGCCGCGCAGCGACCGACCGCGGTCGCAATCGCAGCGATTCATATCTTCACCACAGTTGGTTTCGTGTTTAGAACGTATTTTGAAAAGTTGTTTTCCCAGTTCAAATAGCCTATTGCTCCCCTTTGTTACCGTTCTGATATCCAATTCACAATTCGCACACTCACCGCACATACCATCTGCAAGGCGAAATTTTATACTGGCCTCACGCAAACAAAAGAAGGTTCATCCCCCCTTCAGTTTGCACTGCTTTTACCCCTCAATAAAGCAGTAGCGGTGCTAGGCACCGTATCATCCCCTCCTTGTGGGCCCGGGTGGAGCTCCCCTCTCCCCCGGGCCGATCCTTTTCCTGAGACCGGTTACGCCCCTGCGGGGTCGCAGCGAGGCTCATCTCAAGGAACCGATCCTCTTTCCGAACGAGTTTAGCCGCCATTGAACGCGTGGAAACCGAGAGGCACCGCATGCACCCGCAAGAGTTCGGACGCAACGTGCCGGCGAAAATCTTAAAACACGCCCAACCTTGGCAGAGATTTACGATTGTGATCCGCGAAACGGGGTTTTCGGGCTTATGCGAGGATGATACTTTTGTGCGACCGCATGAGATATGCAGGTCAAAAATATAACTACTTCCCATTAAGGGATCAGAATCGTAAATCTCTGCCATACTTGAACGATTTTTCGACATTCTTCGTCGGCCGTGCGCGATCTACCGCACTTTCGTTAACGGTAGCAAGGCCTATCAGCATCCGCCGAACAGTGCAGTGCTTTCAAAGGGGGCAGTGCGGCCAAGTGCTACAATTTCGGCATGCCATCAGGAAAACTATGCAGAGGAGCGCCATGAACATCGTCGTATTAGACGCCTACGTCAACAATCCCGGCGATTTGAGCTGGGAGCCCCTGAAGCAATTCGGGACAGTAACCCTGTACGACCGCACATCGGCAGACGAGGTTGCAACGCGTGCAGCAGATGCCGATATCGCGGTCACGAACAAGGTCGCTTGGGACGCTGCCGCCCTCGACGCGTGCCCCAACCTCAAGCTCATCGCCCTCACCTCAACGGGCTTCAACGTTGTCGACCTCGAAGCGGCACGGAAGCGCGGCGTGACCGTATGCAACGTGCCCGCCTATTCCACGCCCGACGTTGCCCAAATGACGTTCGCGCTGCTGCTCGAATTGTGCTTGCACGTGGGCGATCATTCCCATGACGTGCTGGCCGGCACCTGGGTTCGAAGCGTCGACTTTTCCTATTGGAGCCATCCGCTCATCGAAATCGCAGGAAAGACGATCGGCATCGTGGGGATGGGCAGCATAGGCCAGGCGGTGGCGTGCATTGCAAACGCATTCGGTCTCGAAGTGCTGTTCAACAATCGCTCCGCAAAACCTGCTTGCGAAAACGAGCATTGCAAGCAGGTCGACTTCGACACCCTCCTTGCCGATTCCGACATCGTTACCCTTCATGCGCCCGCAACCCCAGAGACGAACGGTCTTATCGACACGAGAGCGATCGAGAAAATGAAGGATGGCGCGATGCTGCTGAACACCGCGCGCGGTACGCTCGTTGACGAGCGGGCCGTTGCCGATGCGCTGCTCTCGGGCAAACTCGGCGGCTTCGGTGCCGACGTGGTGGCGGTCGAACCCATGCGAGCCGACAATCCGCTGCTCGAGGCCAAGGACAAGAACCTCGTTATCACGCCCCACATCGCCTGGGCTACCCACGAGGCCCGCGCACGGCTCCTCGATACGGTATTCGCCAACATCCGGGCGTTCATCGAGAAGCACCCGCAAAACGTGGTGAGCTGAGCTCCGTGTGAGCAGCAGCCATCCGAACATACAAGGGGTCTCAGCAAGCATCTGAGACCCCCACGTATTGCGCGGAAATGCGCCGACGAGGATATCGCCCTACCCGTGCATCCGCTGGTACAGGACGTTGTTCGTCTCGAGCCAGCTCTCGACCGTTCCGGTATCGAAGCCGTCGGCGGGATCGATGACGAGCGCATACATCTCTTCCTCCCGGAGCACGGCATCGAGCGCATCGGTGAGCTGGATCTCGCCGCCCACACCTGGCCGCACATCGGCAAGAAGCTCCATCACGCGAGGGCTCAGCAGATAGCGACCGAATACGGCGAGGTTCGACGGCGCGTCTTCGAGCGCCGGTTTCTCTACAAGGGAATCGATCTTCCATACATCGTCTGCGACACCCTCGCCCGCGATCACGCCGAATCGGCTCACCTGATCGTCCGGTACGGGCACGACGGCAATGACGCTCGCCCCGCTATGCGCATCGGAGATCTCCTTCATACGCGGCAGCATCTTGTTGTCGGGTACGAGCACATCGCCCAAAAGCACGTAGAACGCTTCGTCGGCGGTTTTCTCGGCAGCGCAGCGAATGGCATGGCCCAAACCGAGGGGCTCGTCCTGATACACGTAGCCTACATTGAGGCTTCCCGCATGCGCGACCGCGTCGGCGTAGGCATCCTTGCCCTTGGCGCGCAGCGCCGCCTCGAGCTCGGGTGCCGGCGAGAAATGATCCTCGATCGCCTTTTTCTCACGGCTGTTGATGATGACGACTTCGTCGGCCGAAGAGGCGAGCCCCTCCTCGACGACGTATTGGATAGCCGGCCGATCAACGACCAGCAGCATTTCCTTCGGCTGCGCCTTGGTCGCAGGTAAAAACCGCGTACCCATGCCTGCGGCGGGAATGAGAGCCTTCATGTTCCTCCTCGATCTCGACTGCGCCGCCGCTCAAGCGGCAGCACGATCCGAACAAAGCAAATCGACCGATGCCGAGCCATACGGCGTCGGGCGCATCGGTCGATTGTATCATGATGCGTGAGAACGGCTATTTGGCCGCTTTCTTCTCCGCTAAAGCCTCTTCGAGCACGGCGATCTGCGCCTCGGCCTTCTTCGTACCGCGCATGATCATGAACGCATACACGAACAGGACGAGGAGGAGCAGCGCATACGCTGCGATGATGTACGGAGCGGAAGGGATGACGGTGCTGTATATCTCTACAAGAACGGCATTCATATGCGATCCTTCTTTCTAGTCTTCGAGCTGTTCTTTGATGGCCTCGACACGCTGCGTGAGCCTCACCTGGCGGAAGCGCATGCGGTACAGGACGAATCCGAGCATGATCATGCCGATCATGACGACGGCAACCGTCATGCCCATATCCCCCGTCATGCCGCCTTCGCGCAGAACGACCGGGTGGATGCTCGAGGGAATCACGCGCGTCACCATGTAGCAGATTGGCACATCCACCAGTGCGATGATCGCGATAACCGAGCCGTACGTGGCACGGCGCTCGGGATCGTCGATGGCGTTGCGCAGGATGAAGTAGGCGATCACGATGATCATGAGGATGAGGTAGGTGGTCAGGCGCGGATCCCACGTCCACCACAAGCCCCACTCGAAGCGCGTCCACATCTCACCGGTGATCATGGTGAGTACAACGAACAGAAGCGCGATCTCCATTGCGATCTTCGTGCAGGTATCGAAGCGCTGCTCCTTCGTCATGAGGAAGCGAACGCTATAGAACCCTGCGAAAGCCAGTGCGCCGAACGAAACGAGCGCAACCGGCATATGGAAGTAGAAGATCTTCTGGGACAGCAGCTGCACGTTGGTCACCATCTGATCGCCGACCAGAACCGGCTCGCTGAGCGCAGCTCCGTTGACAGGCGATGCGTACAGAAACGCCATAAGGAACCCGGCCACAAGGAACACCGCAGCGCCAACGAGCGCAATCGGTACGACAGAATCGGGCCACTGACCCGATTCGGGCAGCTTGAGGGCCTTTTTCGCTTTTTCGGCCATAACACTCCTTTTCTTCTCCGTGCGGCATGTTAGCCACATCTGACTCCGTTATCCCAAGGCGAGCGAAATCCCGCCCATTGTAACCCTAAACGCTGATTACGAAATCGTAGAGAACCCAACTCAGCAGAACCATGATCACATCGTATCCGGCAGCGAGCGCAAGCGACATCGTAAACGTTTCCATGAACAGATCGCCGCCCACGATAGCCGCCGTCGTAGCCGAAACGCAAGCGTACAAGAGCGGGAAGATGAGCGGGATGAACAGCACGGCGAGCATGACGTCTTTGCCGCGCGTGTTGATGGTGATCGTCGAGAGCAGCGTGCCGATGCCCGCAACGCCGATCGTCCCCACGACGAGCGGCACGACGATGAGCCAGAAGCTGTCCGACGGCGTTGTCGACGTAAGGAAGAAGAAGTAGAACAAGGGAATGGTGATGATCTCGACCACCAGCAAGAACAACAGGTTCGACGTGGCCTTCGCAAGGAACACCACCGAACGGTCGAGCGGCACGAGCAGAATGCCCTCGAGGCATCCCTGCTCCTTTTCGGCCGTGAACGAGCGGTTCAAACCCAGAAGAGACGTGAACACGATGAGTGCCCACAGAAGACCGCCGCTCATCTGCAGGATGTCGAAAACCTGGGCCGTTTGCGCAAGGGCGGCACCGTACACGATGAGCACGAGCAGCGCATAGATGCCCATCGACGTGAGCATCTCCTTAGTGCGGAACTCCTGTCTGAGATCCTTCACGAGCAGTGTTTTGTACTGGGTAAACGTCGAGGGGCGTTTGACGGTAACGCTCATGTTACGCCACCCCCATGCCGACGGTCGCTCGGTATATCTGCGAGAACTCGTCGAAATCGAGGTTTTCCTTCTCGTCGAACGCAACGATGCGCCCCTTTGCGAGCACGAGCGCATGAGAGCACATGGAGAAGCCCTTCTGCAGATCGTGGCTCACCATCACGAACGTGCGGTTCTCGCGCACCTGATCGATCAGCCCGTCGAAGATCTCGACGGCATGCGGATCGAGCCCCGAATACGGCTCGTCGAGGAACACGACGTCCGGATCGTGGATGAGGGCACGTGCGATGGAGAGGCGCTGCGTCATGCCGCGCGAGAACGTGCGCACCGTGTCGAGGCGACGGTGTTTGAGCTCGACCGCCTCGAGCAGCTCGAGCACCCGCTCTTCGGGGTTCTCAACGCCGTAAAGGCGCGCTGCGAACAGCAGGTTCTCCTCGGCGGTCAAATCCATGTAGAGCATGGAATTGTGGGAGATGAGCCCGATATGGTCCCTCACCTTATCGGGCTCCTCCTTGATATCGATATCCATGAGCGCAGCGCTCCCCGACGTGGCCCTCGACAGCGTCGAGAGCACGCGCAGAAGCGTCGTCTTCCCCGCTCCGTTCGGTCCGAAGATCGAAAGGAACGCACCTTTCGGAAGATCGAAGGTCACGTTGTCGACCGCCTTGCGGTTGCCGAACACCTTCGAGAGCTTCGACGTTGTAATGGCAGCGTCGCCCACGGTTCTTACGCCTCTTTCCCGGAAGACGGCACCTCGTCGTCAGCCGTCTCGGTCACAACGACCTTCTCGGATACGACGGCAACGCCGCCGTCGGCATCTTGCGCGATCTCGACCGATTCCATTACGGCAACCACTTTGGCGGTGCCGTTCTCGGTATCCGCATCGATCTCGCCGGGCTTGCCCTTCTTAATGGGCCTGCGCTTGCCGATAAGGGCGATCAGGATGCCGACCATCATGAGGCCGAACCCGACCCACACGAGCGAGATGCACGGGTTCACGCGCACATCGAGGGCGTAGTCGCCGTCGGTGTTGACGCCGCGGTAGACCACGAACAGGTCTTCCTCGGGATAGCTGATAACGCTCGCGAGCAGCTTCTGCTGCTGGGTGCTGGTCACAAGCTGAACCGACGGGTTCACATGGCCGACGTAGTCGTCGCCCTTGTACACGTCGAACTCGAGGGTATAGAGAACGTCGGTGCCGTTCTCGAGCTCCTCGATGGAGTTGCCGGTGTACTTGAGCGTGAAGTCCTGGATGACGAAGTCTTCGGTGGTTCCGTCGATCTCGGGATCGTAGGTGAGGTACTCGACCTTCTCGGTCACGTACATCGACGAGCCGATGAGGCCTACGAGGATGAGGGCCATCGAAATATGGGCAACGAACCCGCCGTAGGTAGCCGCATGATCCTTGAACATGCCGAACAGCGAGGCGAACACGTTCTTGCCATGCTTCTTCTTATAGGCGCGAAGACCGCGCCCGAGCATGAAGAGCGAGTTGAAGAACAGCAGGCTCGCCACGATGAAGCCGACGACGGCAAGGCCGTTGTAGTACCACGACGGGCCGTAGTCGGTCACGCTCGAAGCGGTCGATCCGCCGGCAGCGACCATGTCGTTGTAGCTCGGGAGCAAGTACGTGACGAAGTACACCATAAGGCCGACGAAGAGCACGAGCGCGCAGATGCCGGGAACGCGAGCGCGCCTCCAGAACTGCTTGCCTTCGGTCTTGCCCCACGAAAGCAGCGGGCAAACGGCCAGGATCAGGCAGTACAGGATGCCGAGCGGACGGGCGATCGCGTTGTACGTCCCGGCCGAAAGCGACTGGCCGCCGAACGGCAGCCACGAAGGCAGCGCCGAGGAAACCGTCATGTAGGCGAGCAAAAACGCGAAGATCACCATGATGACGTTGTTGAAGTAATAGGCCGCATCCTTCGAGATCATGTTCTCGATGCTGTCTTCGCCGCCCTTGGCGGGACCGAAGCTCTTCCAGCGGATGGCGAGGCCGACGATGCCGGCGACCACCGAAAGGATGATGAGGGCCAAGAACAGCACGAGCGAGACGTTATCGCCCTCGAACGCATGAACTGATTGGACGAGGCCCGAGCGGGTGATGAACGTGCCCACGATGACGAAGGCGAACGTCAGGCACGTGCACATGACACTCCAGCGCTTGAACGCGCCGCGCTGGCGGTAGACCGTGAAGCTGTGGATGAGGGCGACGCCGACGAGCCACGAGAGCAAGCTTGCGTTCTCGACCGGGTCCCAACCCCAGTAACCGCCCCAACCGAGCACGACGTAGGCCCACACGGCGCCGAGGCCGATGCCGATGCCGAGGAACAACCAGGAGAAGATAGCGTAACGGGAGCTGCGCTCGACCCACGCCTTCGAGGGATCGTTCACGATGAGCGCCGCGATGGCGTAAGCGAACGGGATCGTGAGACCCGCGTAACCGATGAACAGCGTGGGCGGATGGATGGCCATGGCCCAGTGCTCGAGAAGCGCGTTCATTCCCCAGATCTGAGCGCCGTTGGTGAGCGCGCCCGTCGAATCGAAGTACATGGCGGGCAGCGCCGTGAAGGGCATGTTGGTATCGGAGAACAGAAGCACGCCGGTAAAAGCGGCCAGCACGATCTGCGAGACGAACAGCGCCATGTTGTCGAGTCTTTCCATCTTCTTCATCGAGCGGATGGCGACGACGGCGTTGAACACCGAAATCAGCCATGCCCAGAAGAGGAGAGAGCCCTCGCGACCGCCCCAGAGTCCCGAAAGCTTGTAGAGCCATCCGAGCTCGCCCGAAGCGTCGCTGTGGTTCTGGACGACGTATTGGATGGACGTATCGCCCGTCATGAAGCAGTACACGAGCAGGGCGCAGCAGAACGTGAGCGCCACCGCGGACAGAATGGAGGCGATGTAGCCGCCCCAGGTGAGCGTCTCGGCGGCGCTACTCGTACGCTTGCGACCCATTAGGTGCCCCACGAGCAGGCACACGATGGACACCGCAACGCCAGCAAAGGCGATAAGCAGGCCGATCAAACCGTATGTCGACATGAATTATCCTTCCAGCGCAACGTCGGTTGCACTAAATTTCGAATCGGAATTGAGCGAGCCGGTCAGCACAAGGGATGAGCCGTCTTTGATCTCGTCGGAGAGGGCCCCATCGAACAGGACCGCCATCTCGGTGCCGTCGGACGCATCGACGAGGATGAAGCGGTCGCCTTGGCCTGCGGCCTTAAGGCTTCCTTCCTTCACCGTACCGGCGACCTTCACCGGTTTCTCGTAGACGCTCTCGCCATAGTCGAGCAGGCTTGAAACGCTCAGGGCATCGGTTGCATTCTCGTACTTCGACGGGCACTTGGTCACCAGTTCGGTGGCATGCAGCACGCCGTCCTCGTCGATCTTGCCGGTGCATATTGCCGTCACGTCGTTTCCGAACGTTGCCGCCACGCCGCCCTCATAGCTCACGGACAGGTGGACGGACGAATCGCCGTCCGGATCGTAAATAGCAAACGTCAACATGTTCCCGGTGGTGGAAAAAGAATCCTCGACCACATTGCCGGAAACCTGCACACGTTCGTTGGCATGGCTGCCATCGGCAGCCTGCGCTACGGATATCGACTTCGCCGCCGTCGAGCCGCCCACAACGGCCAGCACGACGATCAACACGACGACGATGATGCCGGTCACTACAACCATACGCCTTTTCGTTTTCGCGTTCACGTTCGCCTCCTCGAATAAACTCGTCAATTGTCTAACACCTTTACGTCCGGGAAAGCGCGATGCGCGAGGAAAACAGAGTTTTTACCGAATGATCCGCATCATTACGCCTTTCGGACATCCGACAGACCGCTCTTGTGCTCCATCGAGCTTCCCGGCTCTTGAAAAGAGCCCGTCAAGGCATCGCTAAATGCACTTGGCGGGCTCCCTCTTGCATATGCAATTGTGTTCGCTGCTCAACCGTACGGTCTCGCAGCCCGTCGCCGAAAGCGAACCCTCGCGGCGGTTAGGACCCTTCGACTACGCTACACCCTCAAGCTTGTTAGCCTGGGCGGTGGTCAGCCAGCCATCCGGGATCTCTGCATCGCTGTGGCACTGCGAGCAGTAGTTCACCGACGCGCGGTGAGCCTTGTGGCACTCGGTGCAGGCGATCTCGCCGTGCTGAGCCACATGCGGGTTGCGCTCCATGTCGGAGGTTGCCGCAATCAGGTCCTGACGGGTCAGGTTGTGGCAGCCCTCGTTGAGGCAGAACTCGTCGGCCTCGAGGCCGCGGGCCTCGACCAGGTCCTCGTCAGTACGCTCGTAGAGCGGATACTGATAGTTACCCGAGATCCAGTTCATACCCTCGGAGATCTGCTCGCCCAGAGTCGGAACGTGGCAGCCGAGGCAATCGGTACCAGCTCCGCCTTCGTCCTTCGAGACCTTGTGCGCCACTGCCATCATGGCATTGGTGTTCGTGACCTCGTTGCCGTACTTGTCGACGCCAGCAGCACCAGGCTCCTGCTCGAAGCCCTGTACGTACGGGTCCATCGGAGTATGGCAAATGGCGTTGCAGAAGCTGGGCTGTTCGTGCCAAACCCAGAAGCCGGCACCGGCTGCTATGAGAACTACCACGACGACGCCTACAACGATAGGCCACTTCTTCTTTTTCTTCTTCGGAGCGGCCTCCGGAGTCGCTACGGTTTCTTCTTCAGTGGCGGCTTCCACTTTGGATTCCTCTTCGCTCATCTCTTCTTTACCCCCTTTCTTCATTTCTCTCGCTTATATAGGTTGTGCCCCTCGCGGCATTGCGGCAACTTCGCCGCAATACGAAACAAAAGCACTTTACCACACGAATGGTATCCGACAAGACCCCAAAAACCTATCACCCATTTAGGGGGAATTAGCCCGAAATGCCCCACATTTTTGAGTGAAACGGCAGAATTATCCAATCTTGCCGGGGTAATTGCGCGGAGGGAGGCCCACTGGACCTCCCTCCCATTAGGAGAGACTCAAAGATGCATGGTTTACAGCATGCCCAAAGCTTCGTCGACGGCGGCTTCTGCCTTATCGAGCGTTTCGAAGGTCAGCTCGGGGTTATGGGCGCCCTCGCTATTTTCAACCATCACGAAATCCCAATAAAATTGTGCCGTGCGATGGAGCTTCTGGAGCTCGGCCAGCTGATCTTCGGGGAGCGAATCCTTTTGTTCGGCGATCTTGTTGATCATGTCTCCGATCTTCTCGCTGATAGCCGTAACGCGCTCTTCTTCCTCAGCCTGCCAATCGGCAACCTGCTTCTTCAGGTCCGCATGGCAGTTCTTGCAGTCGCCGTCGAGCAGCTCCTGGTTCTCGAGCGGGCTCTTCCACTCGTGCGATACGAATTCGGTACCGTCGTCGGAGGTGGTCGTTCCCATGTGGCAGTCGGAGCAGCTGTATCCGTTCTTGGCCATCTGGGTCTGCTTACCGCCGTAGATCGTCTCGAACTCGGGGTGCTGCACCTTGATCATCGCTGCGCCGGTGTCCGGATGCTCCCAGTCTTTGAAGCCCATCTCGTCGTAGTAGGCGAGGATGGCGTCGGGAGTCATGGCGTCGGTGCCCGTGTAAGGATTGCTCGTGGCTTTGGTGTCAGGATCGAAGTAGTACTCGTTGTGGCACTGGCCGCATACCTGGGCCTCCATGGGGACGTTCTTCGTGTCGCCGCCCATGGACTTCACGAAGAACTGGTTGCCCACCGTGAGCGACTGCGGGTCGTTCGCGTGGCAGTTCGCACAGCTGATGGGCTCGGTGAACTCGTTGATAAGATCGTTGAACTTCTCGGTGTACACCTGCTCGCCCTCGGTGTTCACCATGTTGGTGAACTGCGGAGTCTTGCAGCTGATGCAGTTGGCGAGCTGCTCCTTCTCGATGGTCCTCGGCGAGTTCTTCACGCTCTCGAGCGAATACAGGTGGCTCGATGCCTCGTCGTAGCCCAAGGCGAACGCATAGCCCTTGTACATCGTGTTGAGCGCCGGATACAGCTCGAGGTAGTTGTGCTTGCCCGAATCGGGCGAGTTCGCCGCGTTCTCCTCGTAGGTAGCGTACTCGTTCGGATAGATGTCTTTCCACATCTCCGCGGTCACGACGCCGAACTTGTCCGGCTCGGGAGTCTCGACCTGCTTGGGTTCTTCCTTCGGCTCGTCTGCGCCCTTGTTCTGGTCTGCCGAGTTGTCCGCCTGCGGAGCACAGGCCACCAAGCCCATGAACAGCGCAATGGCGCACATCGAACTCAACCAGAGGGCAAGTTTGTTGCGTTTTCTCATAAATCTCTCCTCTCCCACGTCTCTCCATCACGAAATATACACACATTCGGTGGGGAATACGGCGGCGACGTTACGTCATGGGAATTTGCACCGTCCAAGATTAGGGGAAAACCCTTTATCCTTAGACGCGAGAGATCGATTCGGCTGTCTCGGATGCGCATGCAGCCGCGGCAGGGCGCGCACCCCTTGACGGGCCCTTTCGTCCGAAACGCCGTACGACAGCGGAGCCTTCGCGCCCGAAGGCGCGAAGGCTCCGTCCAAACCAGCCTAGTTTTCACTTCTCCGTCGTGCCGCGAAGACGATCGCACCTGCCAGCACGATCAGGAGGCCCAACACTCCGAGCCCGATAAGCGAATCTCCCGTAACGGCCATGCTCGCGCCCTTGCCCGTCGCAGAACCGGAACCGGGGTTCGAAGACGGTTTGGGATCAGCGGGATCCGGCGTGGGATCCGGGTCCGGGTCGGGCGGCGTCGGCCCCGGGGGAACGGGGCTTGCCTCCCATTTCGCAAAGTAGGCCTTATCTTCGCGATCGGCGTTCGCGAACGATGCTACCGGCGCTCCGGAATGATCCGCACCTTCGTACCAGGCAACGAATCGATACCCCTCTCTCACGGGCTCGGGAAGCGTCGTCGTTTCGGCACCGTACGCGTACTCCGACGGCTCGAGGGAGCCGAGCGGCGTCACGCCGTCTTCGTCGAAGTAGCGGATGGCATAAGCTCCCCATTGCGCCGCTACCGCGGCATCGCCCGCAAGCGTAAGATATTCTACACCGCGGTTCGCAAGCGCGCTGCCATCGTCGCTCCAGCCCTTGAACGGCTCGTCTGCGCGGTCGGGCAGCCGATCGGGCCACTGGAGGTACACCGTCGCGCTCGAACCGGGAAAGGCGTACATATCCGCAACGGTATCGCCGGTTAGGGGATCGCCCCCCGACGCTTCCGCGTCGTTTTTATACAGCACCGATCCGCCGTTGGGATCGACGACGAGTTCGTGGTTCGCACCGCCGCCGTCAACGCCCACGGTAAGCTTGCCCGATAGCGTCAGAACCGCTCCGGCTGCAACCGTCGCCGTCGAACGGTCGGCTGCGGTGCTCTGCAGCAGCAGATGGTTCTTCATGGTGAAATCCTGCAAGAAGCTCACCGTCCCCGAAGGCCCTGCGCCGATAAGCACTTTATCGCGGTCAGCATCGTCCGAAAACGACTCTTCTCCGACATCGAGGTTAACCGTAGCCCCTTCGGAAGCGCCGCCCGAAGGCGAAGCCGGATCGACCCACAGGTCGTGGCCCCGGTTCTCGCCCGATGCGTTGCCCGCAAGCAAGCCCGACTCGATATCGAGCGTAGCCGTCGCAACGTAGGCGCCGCCGCCCTTGGCTTTTGCTTCGTTGCCCTCGAACGTTGCACCTTCGATCGTCGCGCGCACGGCAGTGGCGCCTGCGTTGCCGGCCCCCGTAGCGTAGAGCCCCGCACCGTTCGCAGCGCCGTTGTCCTCGATGCGCGCCGTGGCGGCGAACCGCAGGTCGAGCGTAGCGGGCACCGCTGCCGGAGTGTAGTTCCACGGCCATCCGTAGAAAACGCCGCCGCCGAGGCTTCCCGCCTGGTTGCTCGATACCGTGCCCGCAATCGTGCCCTGCGAAAACGCCGTCAGCGCGACACCGCCGCCGTCGGCGGCGACGTTTCCGCTGACGAGCGATCCTTCGAGCAGCGAAAGCTCGCCCTCGTTCGTCACGTGGATTCCGCCGCCCCTGCTGGTTGCCGTGTTATCGTTCACCGAACCGCCGATGGAGACGGAGCCGCCGATGGCGAACGCGCCGCCGCCGTTGACGGCGCTGTTCGAAGCGACGGAGCTATCCTTCGCCGTGGCGAGCGAGCCGTCTGCCTGGATGAAGAAGCCGCCGCCGTTATGTCCTGCCGTATTGCCCGACACCGCCGAGCCCGGCTCCATGGCAATCGCCGAATGCGCCGCCATGGCGCCGCCGCCGCGCATAGCCGCGCGGTTGTCGGCTACGTTTGCGGCTGCACCGAACGTCGCATCGACCGACGAAAGGTACAGGCCTCCCCCGCCGAGCCCGTCCTGCCCGGTCTGCTCGTTGTCGGATACCGAAGCATGCTCGACGAGCGCCTGCATGCGCACCGTATCGGAGCCTTGCAAATATGCACCGCCGCCGTTCGACACGGCCTCGTTCGCTTCGATCGCGGCACCGCCCGAAAGGCCGAATGAGCTCGTTTCGGTAGTCGCACGATAGTAGAGGCCGCCGCCCGTTCCCGACGTGTTCGATGTGATCGACGTTCCATCGATCAGGGAAAGCGCGCTCGACGCACCGGGCGCCCTCCCGATGAGCCACAGGCCTCCGCCTTGCGTGCCCGACCCGTTGCCGGCAACTGCCGTACGGGCAAACGCCGCATCCAGAGCGCCGTCGGCCGCTACGTACATTCCGCCGCCCAGATCGGATGCCGAATTGCCGGAAACCGTCGCGTCCGTGACGATGAGCCCGAAAAGCATCGGGCTGTCGCGATGGTATATGTATGCTCCGCCTCCGGTTTTCGCCGTGTTGTTCGTCATCGACACACCGGTGAGCGTGAGGGAATCGCGCGGGTTGCTGCTCGCAAGGTAGAATCCGCCGCCCGCGTTTTCAGCGTAGTTGCCCGAAAGGACCGCGCCCGCAATCGCAACCGGCATCGTCGACGCCGTTCGCGGGTTGACGAACAGACCTCCCCCGTGCGTCGAGGCCCGGTTGCCCGATATCGTTCCGGCAACCGAAATCGAATCGTCGGCGCGCGTCGGCCTGACCACCACCCCGCCGCCGTTGGCCGCCGAATTGTCGCGCACCGTCGCTCCCGACGCCATGGTAAACGAGATCCGCGACGTGCCGGATGCGCCCGTATAGACGTTGACGCCGCCGCCGTCACCGCTCGCGTTGTTGTTCGAAATCAGAGATCCGCTTTCGAGCACGAGGCTGCCCGCGGTCATGTTGACGCCGCCCCCGCCCCCGGCCGCCCGATTGTTCGCAACGGTTGCCCCCGCCCCGATCTCGACCGAGCCGCCGATCGCGTTGATCGCGCCGCCGTTGCCGATCGAGTAGCTGTTTTGGAACAGAGCTCCCGAACCGAGCCTTACCGAACCGTTCGTCAGGTAGACGAGCGAGCGGGCCCCGGCAATGCCCAAACCGTCCACCCTAACGTTCTCGAACGAAAGGCTGTTGCCGTTATCGATGCGGAACAGGTAGCCCGAGTATCCCGCACCCCGCTCGAGCGCAAAGGAGCCCGCCGGCGCACCGCTGCCGTCGATCGTCAGGCTTTTAGCGGTAGCCATGCCCATGCTCACCTGGCTGTCGATGGCTATGTCGGCTTTGAGCTGGATGGTGCTCCCGTCGGGAGCCGACGTGATCGCGCTTTTCAGCTCGGCGAGGGTCGACGCTTCGTTCGCGCTCAGAAGCGACGCTCCGTCTTCGGCAGCGTTATTCTCGCCGACGGATCCCTGTTCGTCCGAAAGCAGCGCCGCAGCGCCCTCGCCGACAACGCCGTTCTCTCNCACCCGGCACGCCCGCGAGCGAAAGGGCCAAAACGAGCGCGAGAGCCAGCGCGATCGCCCGCCGCGGCGCAGCTGTCGTTTTCTTTCCTATATCCACGTGCATTCCCGTCGCACCTCAATCCATATGCTATGTAATTTGTTACAATATAACATAGTATATTTCGATGATACGATTGCACAGGGTTTGCGGTAAAAAATTCATAACTTGATACGTAATGCAGGTAGAAAGCTTTGGCAACCGTCCGCTACCGTCTCCTTGGCAAGCTGCGCAACGACGTGCCGTCCCTGCCGAGTGCGAAGAAGCAAGACAAAGCGGGTGCCGGCGAAAAGGCATCCGGGCAGCCGCGGAACAGGAAAGCGGACTAGAGGATCAGCGGCGCGGGTTCAGCCGTCGAACCGATCGAGCGCGTCGAGCAGATCCTGCTTCGAGTGCACGCCCACCTTGCGGTAGATGTTGCGCGTATAGTTGCGCACGGTGTTTTCCGAGTAGCTGAGCTGCTTCGCGATGACGCCCCTGCTTCTCCCCTGCGCAATCAGGCGCACGATGTCCACTTCGAGCGCACTGAGTCCGAACGCTTCGCCGAACGAATCCAGCGTGCCGTGATCGCGGGCGACCCCCTCTTCGACAAGGGGCCCTGACGAATGGCGCGGCAGGGCCTTGAGCTCGTAGGCGAGCGGTTGCGTTATCTGGGGCTGGGGGCGCAAAACGAGCACCATCTCGATCAGCACGACAAACGCCATGCAGATGAGCAGCCACAGGCTGTGATCGAGCGTCGGGCCGACCACGTACACGATGATGCGCCCGATGCTCATCGCGAGCAGGGAACCACCGTAGACGATGCCGTATACGAGCGCCGTATCCCTACGGGAATGCCGCCCGATCAGATAGATGAAGAAGACGAGCGGTATGTAGAAACAGGTGATGGCGTTCGTTGCGAAAAACGTCCCAATCTCTTGGGACCCGGGCCATCCGCTCATGAGAAACCCGATGCAGGCTATCATGATCGCGTTCTCGAAACCCCAATACGTCGAGAGCCTGAAGCCACGGCCCCTCACGAGCACCCACCACACGGCAAAGACGATGCAGGCAATCACGAGAAGCTGATGGACGGAACGCACCGTTTGCGACAGCTCGCGGATGCGACCGTCGGGATAGCCCAGCGCCAAGCCGAGCAGCAGCGCGTACAGGAAGAAGGCGATGACGAGCTGAAGGATGTAAGGGCGATACCGATCGGTGTAGACCGTATCGCACTTCGCGACCGCAGGATCACCCCGCTTATCGAGAATCGCCATGGACTGCCAGTACGCGATCACCGAGAGGGCGGGGATGAAGAGGTTGAGAATGCCGACGACCTCCGCGCTCAAATAACCCGCCACCAGCGAAAGAAAGCACGACAGGGCTAGGCCGCCTGCCGCATAGAGAAACGCTTCGCCCGGCTTGAGGCGCTGCAGGAAGAACACCCAGATGATCTCGCCGCCCACGAGCCCCATGCCCCCCACGACGAAGCGTGCCACCTCGAACGTCACCGTGCCGAAGAACAGATCGACCAGATAGAACACACCCGACAGCGTCATGAGCACAAGCCCCGACCACACGAAGATCGAATGGGCGCCATGCGAAAACCGCGTTCGATACGACAGGAACAAAAGCAGGGCGATAACGCCGACGCGCACGATGTTGGCACCCACCGTCACATACCCGTAATCGGCCGAGAAATGCAGGTTGTAGAAGTTGTACTGGTACCACAGCCGCATGAGCCCCATACCGAAAAAGGCAATGGAGAGACCAGGCAGGAATACTGCCTTGAAGTCTGCGAACGACCCCGTATGCAAATCGGGATCGGTATCCGCCTGTTGTGACCGCTTCCTCATGCGCACCCCCGAAGAAGGGATTATAGCATTGGCCCGCCGCGCTTTTCCTAGTTCAGCGATATCGTTGCTCGCACGGTCGGCCCTCTGAACTGCGGTTTTTGAAAAAGGTACATTTTGGACACCGCGAGATACCTTTCGAGCCTATCCTGGCGCAGCGCTCGATCCTAAGCTGGCCCGAGCTCGTGCACTCGAGCAAATGCACAATCGGAGCCCGATTAACGGGCGAAAGGAGGCAGATGATGCCAGGGAGTATAAGCCGAAGGACGTTCGTGCAGGGCGCCGCCATGCTCGGCATATACGGGGGACTGATGGGATTCGGACTGACCGGATGCGCGGCGAAACCCGAGGAGCAAGCTGCAGCGGCCTGGAAGGCCGGAACGTATAGCGCCGACGTAGTCGGCCACAACGCACCGTTCACCATCGACGTGACGTTCTCCGACACCGCCATCACGGCGATCGATGCCAGTACGAACCAGGAATCGCTCGGCGTGGGTGCCTACGCACTCGAAGACCTGACTGCGAAAATGATGGAGTACCAGACGCTCAACCTCGATGCGGTCACCGGCGCCACCCTCTCGAGCATGTGCTTGCAGCAGGGCATCAAGGATTGCGCCGAACAGGCAGGCGCGCTCAAAGACCTCGAAGCGAGCCCGGCGCCCGAAGAGGAGATCGCCGATACGTACTCCGCCGACGTATGCGTTGTCGGCGGCGGCGGCGCGGGACTCGCTGCAGCGATATCGGCAGCCCAGGAAGGAGCGAAGGTCGTTGTCGTCGAGAAATGCGGCATCACCGGAGGCTCCACCAACGTCTCGGAAGGCGCGCTCAACGCGGTCGACCCCGAGCGCCAGGAAAAGCAGGGCATCGAAGACTCCGTCGATACGTTCTACCAGTCGACCATCGAGGGCGGCCACAACCTCGGCGACCCGACGCTCGTCCACTACCTGACGGACAACGCGCTCGATTCGGTCCATTGGATGGAATCGCTCGGCGTGCAGTTCAAAGACGAAGTGGGCTCGGCGACCGGATCGCTCGGAGAGCGCAGCCACTACCCCGCAACCCCCTCGGGCAACACCTACATCCGCTCGTTCGTTTCCTACATCGAACAGAATTCCGACACCATCACCCTGCTCAACGAGATGCAGGTTACCAAGCTCGTAACCGATTCGAGCGGTGCCGTAACCGGCGTGGAGGCAACGCATCGCGGCACGAAGCCCGTCACCGTCGAAGCGAAGTCGGTCATCATCGCCACCGGCGGCTTCGGGGCGAACGTCGAGTACCGCCAGAAGGTGAACACCGGCGTATGGTCGAGCGTCAAGCTCGACGACACGATCGGCTGCACGAACATCAAACCCTGCGCACAGGGCGAGGGGCTCGAACTGGCCGAGGGAGCCGGTGCCGAACTGATCGGCCTTTCCGACATCCAGCTGCATCCGTGCGGCACGCCGGGCACGGGCCTCATGGAAGACATCCGCACGTCGGGCAGGAACCGCGTGTTCGTCAACAAGGAAGGATCGCGTTTCGTGAACGAAGGCGCCGAGCGCGACAAGCTGTGCGAGGCCATCTTCGCGCAGCCCGAATCGACGTACTGGATCGTAGTCAACAAGGTGCGCTACCCTTCCGAGACCGAGCCCGATGCAAACGGCGCGACCATCGAGAACATGCTCTCCCTCGGCCACATCGTCAAGGGCGAGACGATCGAGGATCTTGCCGAGCAGACCGGCATGGACGCAGCGAAGCTGCAGGCCTCCATCGATGCGTACAACACCGTGGTGGCAGGCGAAGCCGAAGACGAGTTCGGGTTCAAGGCCGGCAACACCGCCGACACGCAGCTGACCGAAGGCCCCTGGTACGCCTGCAAGAAGGTTCCGACCGTCCATCACACCATGGGCGGCATCAAGATCGACGTGGACTGCCACGCACTCGATGCGACGGGGGCGCCGGTGAAGAACCTGTACGCCTGCGGCGAATGCACGGGCGGCATCCACGGCAGCAACCGCCTCGGCGGCAACGCCATCGCCGACTGCATGACGTTCGGCAGAGTCGCCGGCAAGCAGGCCGCGGCGAACGCGGGCGCCTGATCGATCGGCGGGCGAACACGAGCATATCCTCGCACGCAGAAGGATGGGCGGCCGAAACCGCCCATCCTTCTTTATTCCCTCGGATGTGCTTGCATCCGCTACCGACGAGAAGCCCTGCGCTTCACCGCTACAACCGCTAAGGCGCAGAGGACAAGCACCATGGCGGCCCCGATCGCAACGAAGACGGGCATGGCTGCATCGCCCGTAGCCGCCACGGCACCGCCTTTGGCGCTCGGTGCCTTCCCCGGTATAGGATTTGCAGGATCGTCGGGGTCGGCGGGATCGGCAGGATCGGCAGGATCGGTCGGATCAGGCGGCGTCGGATCGGCGATCTTCTGGTTCACCACTTCGCCGATGCTGAACGAAAGCGTCGTACGGTCGAGCGTCACCCGGTACACCGCATCGCTCATCGTGTACCCCTCGGGAGCGGTTATCTCCTTGACGAGGTAGGACCCTTGATCCATGTCCGCAAACACGACCGAGCCGTCCGACCCGCTTTCGGCGGTTTCGAGCGGATCGTCCGATTCGGGATCAGCCGAAGCGGGCCAGATGCCGAACACGGCTCCGGCGAGCGGGGACGTTCCGTCGGTTTTCACGAGCGCGACCGACCCGAGGCTGAGCGTGTTGGCAACTTCCCCGAGATCGACGGAAAGCTGGGAGTTGCTCACGATCTTCGCCGAGTACACCGTATCCACCGCATCGTAGCCGTACGGTGCGGCCACCTCTTTGACCTGGTAATCTCCGCTCGGCATATCGGCGAAGGCCACCACGCCGTCTGAGCCGCTCTCGACCGTCTTGAGCGGCGCGTCGCTATCCGGATCGGCAGAAGCGTGCCAGATGCCGAACTCGGCCCCGGCAAGCGGAGCTCCGCTTTCGTCGACCTTGGCAAGCGTGACGGTTCCGTCGAGCGCGTTCGCCAAACCCGCATCGACATCGGTACGCGCTTGCCCGCTCGCAAGGGCGAGCTCCTCGGTATCCCACGAATCTTTGAGCTTCGAGTCGTTCTCGGCTCCTGCGCCGCCGGCCGCATGGCTCGTCGGAATGTACCCGTCGAGCGCGTCGACCCCGATCTTGTAGGTGCCCGGCTTGAGGCCCGTGAACGAGTAGCGCCCGCTTTCGCTCGCTGTCGCCGTGCCGGCAACCGAAGGCGCGCCATCGGTCATGCGGTACAGCGTGACGTTCGCGTTCGGAATCCCCGTCTCATGGGAATCCTGCAAGCCGTTGCCGTTGGAGTCCTCCCACACGTAGTCGCCGAGGCTCGCCTTCTTGTAAAAGCCCCCGTCGATGGCAAGCGGATGGGTTTCGGTAGCGAGGTTGACCGTCGCGCCGACGAGGTAGGTGCCGGTGCGCACGAAATCGCTGTCGACGGATTTGTCGGATCCCACCCGATAGCCCGTTACCTCGAAGTTCGACGGCATGTCGACCTCGACGCGGTACCGCTCGGGCAGAAGCCCATCGAATTCGTAGCGCCCATCGTCGTCGGTTTCGGTCTGCGCGACCAGGCTGTCGTCCCAGTCGTAGAGGCGCACGGTCTTCTTCGCAAAGACGGGTTCGCCCTCATCACGCACGTCGTTTCCGTTGTCGTCTTCCCAGAGGATGCCCGCGAGCATCTCGGTAGCAGCGTTTTCGCTGATGTAGAAGCCCGATTTGTGCGGCTCGCCCGGAACGATGTAGCCGCCTGCATGCTTGCCGCCCGCCGAGATCGCGTTCCATCCGACAAGCGTCGAACCCGAATCGTTTTTCGGAATGGTCACCTGCAAGCGGACGCCGAACGATTCGGTGGCGTTAAGGCCGTCGGTCTTCACGAGCTTGACCGCCTTAGCACTCGCGGGAAGCGTCGAAGCACCGTCCCACGGAATCCATGTCGCACCCGACGGAACCGTGAAATCGGTGAGTTCGACGAGGTTGGTGGCCGGGGTGGCGTCTTCCGAATAGTACAGCTCGCACGATGAGGGGAGCGCGCTGCCGTCGGCGAGTGTCATGCCGTCGACCTGCAGCTGCACGGTGCTCTTCTTCGCATTGGAGGTGAGCGTCATCTGGTCGCCCACCAGGGAAAGCATGTCGATGATACGCACTTCTTCGAGATTGGTCGATTCGGGATTAGTCACATCGAGCGAGTAATAGCCGGTTGTCGCACCCGACGAGGTGTCGACGGTCTGGGTCAGGGCGTAGTCGGCTCCATCGAGCGAAGCGAGCTTCTGCGGATTCATGCCGAGGCCGTTGTCCACGGGGTAATAGTTGCGGTACGTTGCCCCGAATCCGTCACCCGATGCCGCATCGATGATGGCCCAGTCGGCCCCTTGGTTAAGCCACCAGTTATCGATGACGCCGCCGCCTGAGTACAGCTGGGTCGGATCGTCGCTCGCCACGAGGTAGCGGAAGTATGCGCTCGACCCGATACCCGGCTTCGCAATGCCCTTGAGACCGATGCCGTACTGGGTCCATGCGCTTGTGATATCGCCGTTCCATTCGACCTTGACGAGCTGGTAGCCGTTGTTCGCCGTGGTGACCGACCATGTGGCATCGGGGAAGCGACTATCGAGCTCCACATCGAGAATCTCGATGTTCGGATCGACGATCAGATACGATACGGCATCGCGCAGCACCGAGTTCTGGATGTAGTGGCGGATGTTGTACGTCAGTTCTTCACCGGGAACGATGGGGTTGGGCGACAAGGGGTTCTCATGTCCGGCTATGCCCACCTGGGGGTTGTTCGCCACGACGTTGGTGGTTGTGGTGCGCGCGTTCTTCACGCCCTCGTCTTCGATGGGCGCATACGACGGGCTGCCGGGAAAGCGGATCTCGCCCGTCAGGTACGCGCCGTTGGTGAGCTTGTTGTCGTCGAAGGAGGTGCCCGTACTCGTGATCGAATCGGTCGACGTGCCGAGGATCCTGATTTTCACCGGGCTCGATCCGGCGGTTACCTCGTCGCCCGTCGCGCCGAAGAACTTGAACTGCACCTGCGTGACGAAATCGCCTGCCGCCAGGCCGAGGTCGTCGATGTTGACCCTGCCGTTGGCGCTCGGGGAGCCCGCGCTCTTCCAGGTGCCGGGATCGGAGTTCGTCTGGTAGAGCATCTGGGTGCGCACCGTTTGCCCGTTGACGGGATCGAGAACAGCGTAGGGAGTCCACGTTACCGTCCGATACTCGACGGCGTCGAAGAAGTCGGTCTCCCCCGCGCGAATCGGATCGTCGGTGAGCGTCGCGCCCCTCATGTCTGCATTAGGGGTGTAATCGAGCTCGAACGTGACCGCCTGCCCGCCTGTGCGGTATACCTGGTAGGTGGCGTGCTTCATGAAGAAGGCATTCGCATCGGCGCCGCCGTTTTCGTGGGAGACGGTTTCGTTGATGAAGCCCGTCTCCTCGATGGGAGCGCCATCGAAGCGCGTGGCCGTGTAGGTTGCTTTGATCTCGTAGTCGGTCGTGCCGGGTGTCGTCATCGGCGGATAGCTGTATAGGACGGTTATCTTCTCCTTCGTGCCCTGGTTACCGACTTCAAGCGTGCCGATGGGGATCGTAGCGACCTTGCCGCCCAGCCCGTCGTCGACGACGGGATAATCGACCCCGCCGTACGTGACCGAGAGCACCTCGGCATCGCCGGGGAATTCGATCTTCACCGACGCGTCGTTTTGGTTGAGTCCGCCCAGATACGCCTCGCGCGTAAGGTCGATCTCGGCCGTATGGAGAAAGATCGGGTTGATGAGCTGCGGCGTTACCTTCATCACGTCTTCAAGCGGCAGGTTTTGGGGATTTACCTCGTCGGACACCATGCTGTGGGAAAACGCATTCGACGCGGTGAACTCGATCGCGGGCTTGAACGATTCGCTCTCGAGGCTCACGCCCGCGGGAAAGCGGAACCAGCATTCGAGTTTGTGGAGCGATCCCACCGAAAGCTCGCCGCTGTACGCAATGGTTACCGTATCGCCCGGCTGCGGGTTAGCAGGCGATACCGTGTACTGCCCGTTCGACGTCGGGAGCGACTGGATCTCCACGTTGCTCGGAATGGTGAACGACACCTTCGCGTCTTTGAGTCCCTCGGTCGTCGAAGCGCCGGTGCTGTTGCTGTTCAGCTCGATGGTCATCTTGAAGGCGGCACCCGAAAGCGGATCGACGGGCGTCGTGGTTACCGACCCGGTAAGGTAGGCTATCTCGCCCGCCAAGGGTACGATGGCGCCCGAGCCCGACGGGGTCGGATCGGACGGCGATGTGCTGCCGACCGCATCGCCCGATGCAACCGATCCTGCGTCGGAGGCGATTTCGCCAGCCGCGGAAGGCTCATCGTTCGAAATCGCCTGATTCTCTTCCCCGGAAGCGGCTTCACGATCATCCGATCCTTCCGCAAGCGCCGCCTCGGAACCGGATGCAGGGCCCGCATCCATGTCCTCCGCAAAACCGAAACCCGATACCGGCACGAGGGACAAGAGCAAGCACAGCGTCACGAGCAGCGCAAGCAGCTTTCCCGTCCCGCGCGAGGACTGAGCGTTCCCGATCATAATCTCTCCTTGTTCATCCGAACCATTTATATAAGAGGTTCTATATTTATGGAAGAGATTATATACATACTTGATGATTTGTCATCGATTTGGTGACAAAAATCATAAGTAGTTACTGATTACCACGAACGAGACGGGGTCGAACGCCACGCAGCCGAGCGAAATCGCGTGCGCCCCGGACCGGCTCACAGACCCGAAAAGGACTGGAAACGTTTGTTTCCAGTCCAACTATCAGGATTCGGTTTGCTCGCCGGACCCGCCGTCTACGACGGATTGGCACCTACTCCCCCGAAGTCATGAGGGCGTCGATATCAATGTCCTTCTCGTACGTGTAGTACACGGAAAGCGCCATGTTGTTGCTTTCGAATACAGTGTGCGCGTTGCCCTCGGCAACGATCTTCGCAACGTCCGATCCCGGATCGTCAAGATCGCCGAACCGACGTGCGTGCGCAGGGCACGTCGCCACGCATACGGGCTGCTCTCCCAGCGCAACGCGGTCGTAGCAGAACGTGCATTTCTCCACTGTGTTCGCTTTATGATACGGAAACACCGCTTCCTCGTACGCGGTCTCGCCTTCCTCATGGTTCGGCTCGAGCTCGGAAACCAGCGTTCTGGCTCCGTACGGGCAGGCGGTCACGCAGCTTTGGCATCCGATGCAGGTTTCGGGATCGACCAGGACAACGCCCTCGTCGGTCTGATACGTTGCCCCCGTCGGACAGGCCGCCATGCAGAGCGCATCGACGCACTGCATGCAAGCATGCGGCAGATAATCGACTTTCACATCGGGAAACGCACCTGATTCCTGCTCGTTTACGAAGCTGTACCTCACGTTTTTAGAAAGTCCGTTATGCATCGTGCATCCGACGGAGCACGCCCTGCACCCAACGCAGCGATCGAGGTCTATCGTCATTCCATAATGGGTCATTGTTGATTCCTTTCCTCCCGCGCTTCCTTATGCCTTGCTGGCTTCCACCAAGAACGAATGCAACGACGGCGATTGAGAAACGGGGTCGAGGTCCGTACCGTCGACGAGCACGTTCAAGTTGCTGTCCTCGTAATCCCAAGGGTCGCCCCAGCCGCCATCGACCCAAAGCACACCGGCCGTCACGCGCTCGGAAACCTGAAGGAGGAACTTCGCCTCGCCGAACGGCGACGTGAGCTTGATCCAGCTCCCATCGGCAAGCGAACGGGCTTCGGCATCGGCAGGGTTCATGAGCACAACGGGGTCGGGCCTCACCTCGCGCAAGTAGGGGTTGTTGCGGTACTTGAAGTGCGCGTAGTACACGACGCGCCTGTTGATGCCCACGAGCGGGTACTGCTCCGCCACATCGGGATGCGCCGATTTCGAGGCCGCTGGGGGCACGTAGGCGGGCAGCGGATCGTAGCCGTTCTTCTTGAAGGCAAGGTTGACGAGATCGACTTTGCCGTCGGGCGTGTTGAAACCCGGTTCGCCATCCGGTCGCAATCCGCCGGTTTCGTACTTTCGGTACTCATGGGTTCCGACGATTTGCGTCGGATTGGCCTTGAGATCCTCGAAAGTGAGCCCGCAGGGAGTGAACGCGTAGGTGATGAATTCCTCCTGGTTCGTCCACGGGTAGCCCTCAGCCAATCCCATACGCTCGGCCAGCGCATACTCGAAGTCGTAGGTATTCATAATGCCGTCGCGCGGCTCGATAGCTTGCTGGCGAAGCGTTACCACCGTACCCTGCGCAGACGGATAGGTGCGATAGTCGTAGCGCTCGAGGAACGTGCAGTCGGGAATGAACACGTCTGCAAGCTGCAGCGCCGTCTCGGTGATGAACAGGTCGTTGACCACGATGAAATCGAGTTTGCGCAAAAGCTCTATCGTCCGTTGCGGCTGCGCTTGCGTGATCGCTCCGTTGGTGTGGTACATCATCATGGCCTTCGGCACATAGGACTCGCCGGTTTCGATGGCCTTGAGCGTTGCAGGCATGCCGGAAGCGAGCATCGGGTAGTATTTGCTCGCCAGGGGCGGCGTATCGACGGTAACCGTCGTCTTGATGCCGGCAGAATTGCCCATCTCAACGGCCTTCGGATTTCCGATGACATCGGGGAAGCAGCAGTTGCCGCCCTCGACGTCCAGATGCCCGGTGATCGCCTCCAAGATGGCGATAGCCCTCGTGGCCTGCACGCAGTTCGTCTGAAGCGCAAAGTTGTTGCCGTCGTGAATGGTTGCGCGCGGAGTCGTGGCATAGCTTCGCGCAAGGTCGGCAATCGTCTGCGCCGCAACGTCGGTTTCCGCTTCGGCCCATTCGGGCGTGTGCTGCTCGATGAATGCCGACAGCTCGTCGAACCCCTGACACCATTGCTCTACGAAATCGTGGTCGTAGAGATCCTCTTTGATCACGGTGTAGATCATGGCGAGCGCCATGGCCCCGTCGGTTCCCGGACGGATGGGAATCCACGTCGTAGCCTTGTTCGCTGTTTCCGAGCATATCGGATCGATCACCACCACATCGACACCGCGATCCATCGCATCGATCAGCGAGGATAGGCAACCCTTGCGCTCGTAGCACATAAACGAGCTCGGGCGCATGGATGCGAACGGGTTGGAGCCCCACAGGATGATGAAATCGGCATTGTTGTAGTCGTCTTCGTTTCGGAATCCGTAGGTGGTGTTGAGCGCCACCAGGCGCGGAACGAAGCACAAGTTGGGAACGGCTGCCTGGTTCGGCGTACCGAAGCGAGCGTAGAACTCCCAGAAGGCGTTGCGGACGATGTTCTGCACGGGAGCGCCGTTGCTGTAGCATAGGTATTCGGGACCGTAGTTTTCCTTGATGTCGGTAAGCCTCTCGGCAATATAGTCGAGCGCTTCGTCCCATTCCATCTCTTCCCATTTGCCCTCGCCGCGCTCGCCTGCGCGCTTAAGCGGCTTCGTCACACGATCGGGCGCGTACACGACATCGAGAAACGCCTGCCCCTTAGGGCAAAGCGACCCTTTCCCGTGAGGATGCTCGGGGTCGCCTTCGAGTGAAACGATCACCCCGTCTTTCACGTTGGCTATCATGCCGCAGTTGTTATGGCAGTTTCCGCATGCCGTACGAACCTTGGTGATGTTTCCCTCGCTTACAGGCGTTCTGTACTCAGCGTGCTCGTCGGACGATTCCGAATCCGCATCGCCTTTGCTCGGGCTGCAGCCAGCCATACCGAGCGCAGCAGCGCCCGCCGCCGATGATGCAAGTGCGGCAAATTGTCGTCTTGTCAGATCCATATCTCTCCCTTTCCCTGCCGTTTGATTGACCGGAACACGAAGGTAAGAAGATGCTGCAACCACCGCATCACACCAGCGGTGTGAGACGCTCTTTCCACACCCCTGGTGCACCACACCGGACCCGCGTGCCGTATACTGAACACGGAGGTGCGGGGATGAACACACAACGTAATGCAAGCCTGCTCGACAGGCTTTTCAACGATTGGCCGATTTGGCTCGGATACGGCCTTTTCTGGAATTGGCTCTGGCTTCTTTTCGTCAAACCACTCGGCACCGCGATAGGTGTGTCGAGCTCCACAATCCTTCTCGACGATCGCTGCATCATGGTTGCCGCAGCACTCGCCGCCTTTCTCCTCGTTTGTCCCCTGCGTGAACGCATCAACACGATCGTGCCCCTGACGGCTGCCGCGTTCGCCATCGCAACGATCGCATCGTTTATACCGAGCGTCTCCCCCGCGCTGGTGCAGCCTGTAGAAAGCGTTTGTTCGGGCGCTTTCGCCGCCCTGCTCTTCGTCTCGTGGAACATGCTCATCGCGCAGTACGATTCGGGGCGCGTTATCAGGATCGCCTCCCTCGCGCTTGCCGCAGCATCGCTCTGCGCGATCGTCATCTTCCTGCTCGATGCGAGCAAACAGGACATGCTGCTTTCCCTCGTCCCCCTCTGCAGCGTCATTCTCCTGGTGCCGCAGCTGCGCAAAGGCACCGACGGCAGCTCCCCCGCAAGTAAAGCGGCGCGCAAAAGCAACGCAAGCGAACCGATCGAGCGCTTTGAAGAGCGGGCCAAGGGAAGCGCTTTGCTGAAAAACATGCCCTGGCGCCTTATGTGTACCGTGTTTTTGCAGGGTGCCGCCATCGGATTGTGGCACTTCATATTCCAATCGGTCACCATCGTCAAATGCTCTGCGGAGTTCTGCATATGGCGCGAGATGTCGAGCGTCTTCGGCACGTTGGGGTTTCTCGATTTCGTCGGATTCACCAGCATTCTCGGCTTCTTGCTGGCGTTCGCGCTTCTGCTGCTTACGGCCTACGTGCTTCATCTGAACTTCCGACGTCTCATCTATCAGATAGGCATCCCGTTCATGGCGCTGGCGTTCATCGTCATCTCCTTCAACGGAGGCATCGTCATCAACAACGACACGCAGATGACCGGCGATCTTTTCGTAATCGGGGAAATCTTGTACACAGCAGGGTATTTCTACGTTTTCGCCATCATACAGACGCTTTGCTCGCACCTGATCGCAGGAAAAAAACCGCAGGAGGCCGTGTTTTTCTCCGCTGTGGGTTTTCTGCTTTTAGCCGGACAGGCGGTGGGTTACCTCGCGGGCTCAGGGGGAAGCGCGCTTCAAGTCAGCGGAACGGACCTGTGCATGCTCGCGGTGTTCGCCCTTCTGCTGGGAAGCTTGATCTTGATCAAAGGAAATCCGATTTGGGAAGATCTCGGCGATGCGAAACCCGCCGAAGCGACCCTGCCCCGAAAGGGCGCCTTCAGGATCGCCTGCGACGAAGTGGCCGCCGAGGCGCAGCTCACGCCTCGCGAAACCGAAGTGTTCATGCTGCTTGCGCACGGCAGAAATCTCGGGATCGTCCAAGATCAACTGGTGATCTCGAGGGATACGGCCAAATCGCACCTACGCAACATCTACCGCAAGCTCGACGTGCACTCGCAGCAAGAGCTCATGAACATCGTAGACGCGCGGGCCGACAAGCTGCGCAAAGCACAGCGAACAGAACCATGAGCGGAGCGAAAGCGCGCTCGATGCCGAAGCGCGTGCCGCGTTGCCTGCTGAGACAATAGCGCCTCGGCTTGCTTTCGGCCGTCNGCCCGCCCAGCCCGACGGGCGTGCCCGTGTGCCTGCAAGGAAAAAGGCCCCCCGGGTTTCTTTGCGCCCGCCCGGGGCCGAAAACCAGCGGCGGGCCCCGCCGATCGGCGGGCCCTGCCGTTCACGCATCAACCGACAAAGCGATTTTCAGCGGCGTTTAAACCACTGCCATGTACTCGGAATACACGTAGCCTTCCCGGCCGTCAGAAAGCGTGAATTTCAACCAGTCGTTCTCGTCGGCGGTCACTTCGACTTTCGCCCCCTTGCGCAACGTACCGATAACCTCCGTATCCGTGCCCGCGCCGACGCGGATGTTCAACGCATCAACGGTGCAGGTCAAGGTTTGGGGAAGCTCTGGTTTGGGGAAGCTCTGGTTTGAGGTAGTTATCGGAAAGGTACACCTTCTGCCCATCCACATCGCACTCGTACCATTCGGCGTTCGCAACCTTTCCGGTCACATGCACTTCAGTACCCTCGGAAAGAGACTTCAGCACTTGGGCATCCAGGGAAGGCGCGCTGCGTACGTTAAGAACTACGGCATCGACGGTCATCTTCATGTCGAGCGGACGCACGTTATAGCCGGAGTCGGTGTTGCTGTTCGTCCCCGCGTTGTAGTCGGCCTGGGGAACCAGATAGTCGGCATACACGTATCCGCTCACCTCCCCCGAAACCTTGTACCACATGCAATCGGGGCACTCCCCCACAACGTAGTACGTCTGTCCTGGAACGGTACCTCCGATGATCTCTCCGAAAGGTGCCGTGCGGATGTTCGCATAGGCAGTCACTGCGTAGTCGGCGCCGATGGCCAGAAGATCCGAGTCTTCGTAAGTTGCCGTACCGTTTTGGTACTGCGTAGAATCATAGTCCCCCGCGTTGACCGCTTCCTCGATGTCGCCCGGCATGGCAAACGCCGTGCCAGCGCCTATGACCAGCATACCGACGGCAAGAACCGCCCCGATCGTCAGTTTCGCTTTCCTCATGCAATGCTCCTCGTCTCTAGATTGTCCTGCGCGTTGCTACGCGAATGGCCGTTTAAGACTTCTCGGCGTTCGCATCCGCAATCATCAGTGTTCTTGGAGTAACGAGCGAAATGCGCATCGACAGCACTTTGGCAAGTAGAGCATTCGATGCTTTACGCGATTACAGCTCGCAGCTTCCTTGGCCAAAGCGATGGACTGCGCCTCCGAACCTAGCAATTCTACTCTCGCCACCCATCGTTTCGGATAAAACACGCTTCCCTAAACGAACAGTTGCGAGAAACAGAGGGACGCGCGCAAAGAGCGAGCGCATTTGAGCGCGAAGATCCGACGGCTTCTGCCGCCGAGCCCATTGGTAGGGTTTCGTTTCGGGTGAGCGATGCCTTTGACAAGTCCAAAAGTGCCTCGGACAACATGAGATAGAGGAAAGCGCACGAAACCCGATACGGTGCACTACCGAATAGCAGGCTCGCATCGCAGCGTGCCCGCCCGCGCCAAGGGGGAAAGCCTAAAACGCAAATCGGGCCGGAAGCAACTTCCGGCCCGATCAAGTTTCCGTGGTGGAGATGATGGGATTCGAACCCACGACCCCCACGTTGCGAACGTGATGCTCTCCCAGCTGAGCTACATCCCCACGAAGGTGCGCATTGCGCGAGAAAGTATTTTCCCCGCAACGCGCCTGTTTGTCAAATGAAATCACGCTTTCTGCTCAAAAGCAGCCCAACATAGCCCAAAACACAGGGCGCCCGTTTCCGGACGCCCTGCTTGCATGCGTTGCAAAGCACGGTTCTACGAGAGAACCGTCTCCTTTTCCTCGGCGTCTTCTTCGATAACCATCGGCGCCTCGTCGATGGGGGTTTCCTCGATGAAGGGTTCGAACAACGGCTCGCCGTCCTGCGAAAGCTCGACCATGCCGGTCAGAACGTCAACGTACTGGTACGACTGGCGCGCAGTGCGGCCGCGCTTGCGATCCACTTCCAGGATGAACAGCTGGGGGTGCACTTGCGTAAGAACGCCCTCGCTCTCGACGATTTTGGAGCGGCCCATATTTGCGCGTACCTTCAGTCGCTGGCCGACGAAATCATGCAACGTATCGTGGATTCCATCCACGATTTTCGCCTGCTTAGCTAGATCCATGCTCACTCATTCCTCACATGTGTCTCAAATTACAGAAATAACAGCATGGGATTATATCACGGGAGTCAATCCTTAACAGAATCTGCACGTTTCCATCACGTATCGAAGGGCGCGAACTGGGATGATATGCAACTCAAACAAAGAATATCGGCCAGCGGACAGCTATCGAAGTCCAAAAGCACCTCTTCATAGATTCATCGTTTTACCTAATCAGCTCGTTGCATCAAGAAGGCCTTCGCCGAGCCTGATGAACTCTTCACGCGTCAACGTTTCGCCACGGCGACGGGAATCGATCCCCGCCCGTTCAAACAGACTATCGAGCGCCTTCGCCACCGCAGTGCCCTGCTCGCCTTTTCCCGCAAAGTACATCTTGCACGAATTCGCAAGCGTTTTACGACGATTGAAAAACGCCGCATCGGCCATGATGCACGTCGCTCGTACGGCCTCCCGGATCAGCTGATTGCCGTCGCCGTCGACCGGCGTGCAACGCTTAAGCCTGAGCACCGAGCTATCCACGCGCGGCGGCGGGAAAAAGTTGCCGGGACTTACTGAGAACCGCCCGGCGGGCTCGGCGAACAGCGACAGCTTGACGGTGTAGGCTCCGTAGTTTTTCGTGCCCGCCTTTGCAGCCATGCGATCGGCAACTTCGGCCTGCACCATCACCGTCGCGCTCTCGATGCTCTCGAACCGCTCGAAGTAATCGAGCACGAGCGTAGCGGCCACCGCGTAAGGCAGATTGGCTACGAACTTGTTCGGCAGCGGATGAGCGCTCCGAGAAGCGGGGGCGATCGCCTGATCGCCGAACGCTCCCGCTGCATCCGATTCGGCCTCCAGCCGTTCGGCCGCATTGGCCAAATCCGCCTTCGTCAAATCGAGCGCGTCTTTGCCGATAAGCGCAAACCGATCGGCCCACGGCTCGAGCGTTTCGGCAAGCACCGCAGGCAAATCCTTATCGCGCTCCACCGACACCACGAAACCCGCATGCTTCAAGAGCGCAATCGTCAGCGTTCCGATGCCGGGCCCCACCTCGAGCACGAAATCATCCCCGTTTACTTGGGAAAGCGCGATTATCTTCTCAAGGATCGCATCGTTGATGAGGAAGTTCTGCCCGAGCGCCTTTTTGGTGGCAAGCCCGTGCGCTTCGAGCACCGCACGGGTGGCGGAAGGCGATGCAAGCGGTGACAGCTTCGTCATCAAACTACCTCCCACCCAGCTTCGGCTCCCAGGAAGCCGCAAGAACTTGGAGCTGCTCGGGCGAGCGGTCGACGCAGTCGTGCACCGCTTCCACGTGAAAGCCCGCAACGGCCAGCGACGAGCGAATGATGCACACAAGCGGTTCGAAACCATGGGGATCTCCCCCGTCCCCGATCGCGAACAGCTCGGCAGGACGCTTGGGCCGCGTACGTAAATCGGTCCAAAAGTAGCGCTGCAGACGGTCGAGCACTGCTTTGAACTGGGCTGGGGGTCCGGCAAAATAGATCGGCGAAACGATGGCGAGGCTGTCCGCCTCGTCGAGCATGCCGTAGAGATCCTGCATCGGATCCTCGATGATGCAACCTTCGCCGAGCTTGCAGTAGTCGCACGCGATGCACGGATCCACGTCGATATCGTCGGCAAGGCTGAACAGCTGCAATTCGTCGTCGGGATACAGCTCATGCAGGCGTTCGACCAACGCACTCGCCAGAAACGCGCTCTTGCCCTCGGGGCGGATCGATCCGCATACCACCAAGCGGTTCACGATCGGCCTTCTTCCCGGCTCGCCTGCCACGGCGTCGGCGCGCGGTCGAGCAGCGAAAGGGCGCTTTCGTACACGGCCTCGAGCAGTTCGCGCCGCTCTTCCCCCGGCGCAGAGCCGAGCACCTCGGCTAGACGCGCCGCAGTAAACACCGTATGCTCGGGACCGCACTCCATGCCGCGCATGGGTTCGGGCGTCATGTAGGGCGAATCGGTCTCGGTGAGAATGCGGCCCCTCGCCATATGCCGCGCCGCTTCGCGCACCTCGTCGCTCTTCTTGAACGTAAGCGGGCCTCCGAATGCGGCGTAGCAGCCCTTTTCAGCCCACGGCTCAAGCACAGCCCAGTCGAGGTTGAAGCAGTGCAGCAGCACGCCGGCCTCGGGAAACCCCTCTTCTTCCATGATGCGGTACGCCTCTTCGTGCGCCTCGCGCAGATGGAGGATGATCGGCAGCCCCGTCTTATGCGCAAGGCGGATCTGGCGGCGGAACGCCTCACGTTGTGCCGTGCGCGGCGAGAAATCGTAATGGTAATCGAGCCCCACTTCGCCGATCGCACAAGTGCGCGAGTCGCCCAAACGGGCGATCAGCCGCTCTTCGAGCGCATCGTCGTAGTGCTTGGCATAGTGGGGATGGCACCCGATCGCGATACGCACATGCGGAACCTCCAAGGGGCAAACGGATGCCCGAACCGCGTCTTCGGCAGCTTTTGGGTTGCTCGACGATTCTTCCAAAGCGCGCTGCGAAGCCTCGAGAACCTCGGGCAGCCTCGCTTCGGCGTCGCTTCGCCACGCATCGAGTTTGTCGTAATCGACCGCCTCGTTCTCAAACACATCGGCCATCGCACATACGAACCGCACGCCATGGATGGCGCAGCGCGCCAAGGCGAGCGAAGGATCGCGCACTAGGTCGAGGTGCGCATGTGTATCGGCTACCGGCGCCTCGAGCGGAGGCGTCGGCGCTTCAACGATGCGGAACCTGCCCTTTTTCTTCTTGTTGCGAAACAGCGCATCGGGAAACAAGGGGTCTGTTTGACCTACCGATTCGGCATCGGGTTCGGGGCTCGACTCGCTCATGACGGTTCCTATTCCACCCCGAAATCAATGGCTTCGACATCGAGGCGCGGGAACAGCGGATCGCCCGTTTCCACAGCGTTTCCAGCGGGCAGCTGACCCCACGCAGTCGCGGCTTCGATATCGTCAACCGTCGTGATATCGCCCAACGCGAGACGCTTGAACACCTCGGCCGAGGTGTTCGGCATGAACGGCGCCATGTACAGAGCGATGATGCGGATGGCCTCGAGCGCGTTGTAGATGACGGCCGCAAGCTCGTCTGCGGTTTCCTCGGATTTCGCGAGGTTCCACGGAGCGGACTCCTCCACGTACAGGTTCACGCGACCCGCAAGCTTCTGCACGGCGGCGGCGGCACCCGAGAAGTCCACGAGCCCCATGCAGCGGTCGTATTCGGCGTACAGCTCATCGGCTATCTCGCGCAGCGGGTTCTCGGCAGCCGAGGCGGGCGCCTCGGGCACCTTTGAATCGAAGTACTTCTTAGTCATGTTGAACACACGCGAGCAGAGATTGCCCCACGTGTTCGCAAGGTCGGCATTGTACACCTGTACCATGCGCTCAACCGAGATCGACCCGTCATGGCCGAACTGCACATCGCTCATGAAGTAGTAGCGGTACGCATCCACGCCGAACACCTTGACGAGATCTTCGGGCAGAAGCACGTTGCCCTTGGACTTCGACATCTTCTCGCCCTTGGTCAAGAGGAAGCCGTGCCCGAACACCGTATGGGTGATGGGCAGCCCCGCCGCCATGAGCATGGCAGGCCAGATCACGCAATGGAAGCGGATGATGTCCTTGCCGACGAAGTGATACTGCATAGGCCAGCGCTCGTCGAACTCGCCCTCGCGCTCCGGATCGGCGTACCCGATGCCCGTGATGTAGGCCAGAAGCGCATCGGCCCATACGTAGGCCACATGCCCCTCGTCGAACGGCAGCGGCACACCCCAATCGAACGTGGAGCGCGAGATGGAAAGGTCTTTGAGGCCGCTCTTCACGAAGGAGACGATCTCGTTCTTGCGTGTCTCGGGGCGGATGAAGTCGGGGTTCTCGTCATAGAACGCAAGCAGCTTGTCCTCGAAATCGGAAAGCTTGAAGAACCAGTTCTCCTCGCCCGAAGCCTGCTGCACGGGACGCTTGCAATCGGGGCACACGAACACGCCGTCCTCGTTCTTCTCGAGATCGCTTTCGGCGTAGTAGGTCTCCTCATGCACGCAGTACCAGCCCTCGTAGGCGCCTTTGTACAGGTAGCCCTTCTCGTAGAGGTCGGTCCAGAACTTCTGCACGGTGCGTGCATGGCGCGGCTCGGTCGTCCGCACGAAATCGGTGTAGGTGATGTCGAGCATGTTCCACGCGTCGCGGAACTTCGGTTCCATGGAATCGCACCAGGCAAGCGGGGTCATCCCGTTTTTCTCGGCCACCTCGGCAACCTTCTGCCCGTGCTCGTCAAGGCCGGTCACGAACGCCACATCGTAGCCGTTCATACGCTGGTAGCGCGCTACGGTGTCGGCGGCGACGGTCGTGTAGGCCGTGCCGAGGTGCGGCGCCGCGTTGACGTAGTAGATGGGGGTGGTAAACGAATAGGTTCCTTTTGACATGGTGCTTCCTCTCGTGCGGCTCTCGCGACCGATGACATCGCGCGCCTTTTGTTTGTATGCGTGCCCGCTATTCTAGCACGGCATACGCCAAGCGCCGTCACTCGGCGGCAACACCGCGGCGTTTCCTCGACTCGGAGCGCTTGAGCCATACGACGGAGGCCAGACACGCCAGAATGAAGCAGGCGAACGCAACGAATCCCAGGGTGTAGGATCCCGTTGCGGAAAGGAACGCCGACAAGACGAGCGGGGGGAAGAAGCCGCCCAGCCCGCCCATCATCGACACGATGCCGTTGACGGGGCCGGCCTGTTCGACGAAATAGGTCGGAACGAGCTTGAACACGACGCCGTTGCCGATGCCGCATGCGATGCTGATCACGTAGACACCCACCATGAACAGCTCGAATCCGGGCAGCATCGCCAATACGAGAGCACCTGCGATCATGCCCGCGAACACGCCGATCAGAAGCCCCCAGCAGTCGAGGCGATCGGAAAGCCATCCGCCCAGCACGCGTACGCATGCCGCAGTGACGATGAACACCGAAGTCAAAATACCGGCGGTTACGCCATCGATCCCGAAATCGGATACAAGGAAATTGGGAAGGAATACCGTGAACGCCACAAAGGCCCCAAAGGTAACGAAGTAGAACAGCGAGAAGAACCAGAGCTTCTCGTTTTTCCAGACCGCCTTGATCTGACGGGCAATGGGCGTCTTCACCCGCGGTTCGCCGCGATCGCCCAAGAAGAAGTTAAGGGCGACCATCGCCAGCAAAAGCCCGAGGTAGAACTTGACCGCCAACTGCCAACCGAAGTGCACGGCCAGCACCGGTGCGGCATAGGTGGTGATCGCCGTCCCCATGTTGCCGAAACCGTACACGCCGTTGACGAACCCGTGCTTCTCTTTGGGATAGTACTTGGGCAGCGAGGTAACGCCGACCGAGAAGATCGCACCCCCGAAGCCGAGGAATACGCCGCCGATGAGCAGATCGACGTACGTCGAAGCCTCGCTGATGAAGTACACGGGAAAAAGCAGCGCGACGAAGCTCGCAAGGAACACCGTGCGAGCGCCGAGCAGGTTCGCGTAGTAGCCGAACGGGATACGGAGTACCGAGCCGAGAATGACCGGTACGGCGGTTACGAGAGCGACCATGTCGTCGGGAATGAATATGTCGTGCTTGATGTAAGGCAAGAGCGATGACAGGATGACCCAAACCATAAAACCGGCAATCAGATCGAACGTCTGAAGCGGCAGCTGTGCCCTTTTCATCTCGCCTCTCTCCCCCGCACCGAAACGGTGCCGTCTGCACGGTGCGCTCCCCGCGCAACCGAACTTGTGGAGCATCTCCTCGTCAGAGATGATACCACGCCCGTTTCAAGTGCGACTTTCCCTATGGCATGTATAGGGTTTATCCCTTACGAATGGGCGGGGGCCAAAGAGCACGCAGCCGCTCGCTCTTGTGTGGCTTTCATGACATGCGATGCCGCGAGAATCGGCCTCGGGTATACTTCGAGATTCGTATGGCTACTCTACTTAACAAACGCGCCACGCCAACGTTACACACCCGCAAGGCTTTCGCCTGCTTCGCTGCGTGCGTCCTCACGCTTGCGCTCGCAAGCACCGCCTCGCTCCCGCTTTCAGCCGCTGCCGATACGCCCTACATCGACGCCGAACCCGATGCGCTGCAGTTGAAGATCGAACAAACGGCTACCGATTACAACGAAGCCGTCGCCAACCTCGAATCGGTCGAGCAGCAGATCGAAGAAACCCACGCCCGGATCGACGAGCTGACCGCATCGCTTCCGGATCAGCAGGAAAAAAGCGGTGATGCCCTGAAGGCGCTCTACAATCTGCAGCAAGAGGGCTACTCGCTTGTCGACATGCTGCTCAACGTAGGAACGCTCGAGGATTTCCTCACCACTTACGAGTACATCGACCGCATTTACACGAAGAACGTGAACGAGATCAACCAGCTCACGAAGATGCAGGAAGAGCTTGAAGCGACCGAGAAATCCCTCGAAGAAAAGCGGCAGCTCGCTGAAACCGAGAAAATCCGCGCCGAAGACGCGTTGAAGAGCGCGCAGGAAGCACGCGAGGAAGCTCAGAAGAAAGCAGCCGAAGCGGCTGCCGCCGAGCAGAAAGCGGCCGAAGAGGCCGCGAAGGCCGCCGAAGCCGAGCAGGAAAAAGCCGACGAAGCCGCGGAAAGCGAACCCGAGCAGCAGCCCGAATCATCCGGTTCCGAAGACCAAGGGTCCGAGCCCCCGAGCAGCAACGTCGATTGGTCGACCGACAAGCAGGCTTTCGTGAACGAATGGACACCCCGCATCGACGCCTATCTTGCAGGATCCCCCCTCGCGGGACAGGGTAAAACCTTCGCCGAAGCGGCATGGAACTACGGTGTCGATCCCCGCTGGTCGCCCGCGATCTCGTTCACCGAGAGCTCCAAGGGCGCCAATTGCTTCGCCTCGCACAACGCCTGGGGCTGGGGCAGCGTAAGCTGGTCGAGCTGGGAAGAAGCCATCGACGCCCACGTGCGCGGTCTTGCACGCGGCTACGGCTACACGATCTCGGTCGAATCGGCCAAGAAGTACTGCCCGCCCAACTGGGAGCACTGGTACAACACCACACTCGCCCAGATGGAGATGATCTAGCGCCACAATCCCACGCGGTCCGCTTCGGTGATTTCGCGAATAGGCCGACAGGGATTGCCGTATGCGAGCGTGTTCGGCGCAATATCCTTAGTCACGACGCTTCCCGATCCGATCACCGCCCCGTCGCCGATCGTCACACCGGGGTTAATCGTCACGCTTGAGGCGATCCACACGTCATCGCCCACCGTAATTGGTTCGTGACGCTCGTATTGATGCGCTATTCCATCGTCGTCGATGATCGTCCTGCGCTCCTCGGCAAGCAAGGGGTGAAGCGGCGTCGCGAAGGTAACATTCGGCCCCACCCATACATCGCGCCCTAGCACAATGGGAGCGTCATCGAGAAACACCGCGTTGAAGTTGACGAAGGTTCGATCGCCGATGAAAATGTTGTAGCCGAAACCGAACTGCAACCCGAGCGAAACCGTGACCCCCTTGCCGATAAACCCGAACAGGGGTCTGAGCAGATCTACCCGCTGCTCAGTCGTAAGACCAGGTTCGCCGTTAAAGCGCAACGCCAACTCGCGGGCTCGCTCGATATCCCGGTCAAACGAGGTGGCGGCTATATCCACCCAGCATGCGGACGCTGCGTTGTCCGCACTTGGCAGTTCGTCGGTTGTCATGACGCTCGCTTCCTTCTTAAACTCGTGCCGCATTCTTAAACTCGCGCTGCAACAGTCTTGCGCTTCCGAGGAATGAACGCAAGCCCTATCACCAATCCAGCGAACACGATCGCCGCCTGAACCTCGAAGCTCACGCCGAACCCGAACAGATCGATCCCCGTAGCCGTCTCGGCATTGCCCGTCATGACAGCGACGAGTATGGAGCTTCCGATCGCGCCGAATATCTGCCTGAACGACGTCATGATAGCCGTGCCCTGCGCAAGATCGTCCGAAGGCAGAGCGGCGCACCCGTAGGCAGTCATCGGCATCATAAGGCACGCAACGCCTACGATGCGGATGCCGTACGTCACCGTTACGACCCAAGCGGGGGCAGCGGCTCCGAACTTCACGAACACGAGCGTACCGACGATAAGGAGCGTGCATCCAGCGGCGATCAGCGGGCGGGCTCCGTACTTGTCGAGCAACCTTCCGGTAACCGGGTTAAGGAAACCGAGCAGCATTGCGCCCGGCAAGATGGTAAGGCCCGATTCCATTGCAGTTTTCCCTTGAATGTCCTGCACAAACAAAGGCACCATGATGGCACCGACCATGAGCGCTATCTGCGTGACCACCACAAGCACCGTTGCAATGCCGAACTGCCTGTTCATGAGACATCGCAACTTGAGCAGCGGGTTCTCGATCTTGAACTGCCGACGTGCAAACACAATGAGGGCGACCGTTCCGACGACCGAAGGAACATACGCTCGAATATCTCCCAGGCCGAGCGACTCGACTGCCGTCACACCGATCATGAAGCAAACAAACCCGACCGTATAGAGAACGGCTGAAAGCGTATCGAACCGCTCTCGCTCGTGCTCGGCCGCATCGGTAAGCACGAACGCCGATGCCACCGTGATAACGGCAACGATGGAGCCCAAGATGATGAAGATGGATTTCCATCCCCAAAAATCAATCATGAAACCCGATACGGTGGGGCCGATAGCGGGCGCAAAGCCGATGATGAGGCCTACAAGCCCCATGGCGCGCCCGTACTGCTCCTTCGGATAAACCGACAAGGCAACAACCTGCACGAGCGGAAGAGCCACGCCCGCTCCCCCGGCCTGGAGAAGCCGCGCACCGAGAAGCAACCAATAGTTCGGTGCGAACAGGGCCGCCGCACAACCCACGATAAAACACGTCATGGCAGCCATGAACAAGTACTTGGTATTGAACTTGCTGATGAGCGCGGCGGTCATGGCCGATATCAAGCCGAGCGTGAAAATATAGGACGTGGTAAGCAATTGGCCGAGCGTCGCGTCAACTCCGAACTGATCCATGATGGTAGGCAGCGCCGCGATAAGCATGCTCTGCGATAGCGATGCGATAAACGTGCCCGTTATCATGACGGCAAGCACGACCATGCGCTTGCGCTTCGGTATGCCCGCTTCGATGGGGACGTCGGAGTCGGAACCCGAACC
Source organism: Raoultibacter timonensis (assembly GCF_900240215.1). Lineage (GTDB taxonomy): Bacteria > Actinomycetota > Coriobacteriia > Coriobacteriales > Eggerthellaceae > Raoultibacter > Raoultibacter timonensis. Next base: position 340,854 of record NZ_LT964681.1, read on the forward strand.
GGGGTTGGAGCCGGAGTTGCAGCCGGGGTCGGAATCGGAGCCGAGGTTGCGGGCGCCATCGCAGGCCGCACCGTCAACGACGGCATCAACTGATCCGGTATTGTGCTCGCGCTCGCCGAAAGGCTGGGGTATTTCGCTTTTTCGTTTCATTCCCCCATTATGAGTACGAGCTTCCATAGCCAACCGTTCGGTAAACCGCCTGTCATGAAACTGGCGCTTTGAGCGCAACGAAACGGCAATTGCCGTCATCCGCGTACCAGGCTGAGCGCAACAAGCAGCGGTGGTTGACCGGGCAGGCAGGGAAAGCCGACCGGCATACGCAAACGAAGAGGTCTTTGCGAAAGGCCTCCATGCTGGTTGGGGTTTACGATGTTTTCTAAAAAAGACCTCGACGATGGCAGAGATTTACGATCGTGATCCCGAAAAGCGGGTATATGAGCATATTTATCGCCGATAATTTTGTGCAGCCACACGAGAGAAGCAGGTCAAAAACGTTGCTTCTTACCTTCGGCGGATCAGAAACGTAAATCTCTGCCAACTTCTGACGATTTCCGCAAACTCTGCTATTGCCTTACCGCACCCGCGTGCAATGCTCGACGGCAACCCTGAGCGTGAGGCTCGGATCAAGTCGTAACTACGGTGATTCGGCAGGAGCAGGTGCTTCCAGGGCATCGCCGGCTGCACACGGTGCAGCGACCACCGAACCGGTTCCTGCGCCCGCCGGCTGAGCTGTCGGCACGCGCTTCGGGCGAGCCGCTGCGCAATCCGCGACGGTTTGCAAGACGGCAGCAACCGCAGCCCTATGCCGAGCCTCGCACTGCCGCCGCTCTACGAGCGCAGCTTCGCTCTCCGCTTTCGCCAATCGGGTAGAAACGTATCCATCAACGCCTTGAACCGCGGGCCGTGGCCCCGTTCGAGCAGATGGCAAAGCTCGTGTACCACCACGTACTCGAGGCACTCGGGCGGATACTTGGCAAGCTGGATGTTGAGGCAGATACGCCCCGTCTTGGGGTTGCAGCTGCCCCATCTGCTCGTCATGTTCCGATAGACGATCTTCCCCGCACGCACTCCCATCACCGGCTCCCACAAGGCTATGAGGCTCGGTGCTGCCGCTTCGACCGCCGCGCGCCATGCGGTGATCTCCTCGGGCGATGCGTTCTCGACCAGGCTCTGCGGCGATTCGGCCACCGCACGCTTCCTGGCTTCGATCCATCCGCGCTTCTCCCGCACGAACGCCGCGATCTGATGCTCTCCCACCCATGGCGGGGCCGATACCGCCACGGTACCGTCAGGCTTCACGCGGAGATTCACGTTCTTGATGCGCTTTATCGTAAGCGAGACCGCAATGCCATCGACTTCAAGCTCGCGAATCTCGATCTTGGCTCCCGCACCCTTGCACCCCGCGTGCGACCTCTTTCGCGAGTTCGACTTCGCAAGAGATCCCAGAGCTTCGCGTGATCCCTTCTGAGAGTCCGACCCCGCAGAGATTCCCGAATCTTCGCTCGAGGGCTTCGGCGAAGAGTCCGGCTGCCTCGAATCCTTCCGCTTACCCCACACGCTTGGCCTCCATCGCCTTCGAAAGCCGCACGAGAAAGAACACCGTCAGGCAGGCCGTTGCCGCCTCCGCGGCGGGGAACGTGGTCCACACGCCTGTCATGCCGAACAGTGCCGCGAACGCGAAGACGAACGCGACGATGGCAACAAGGCCGCGGCCGATCGAGATGGCGAGGCCGCGGCCCGGCTGCTCGACCGCGCTGAAAAACGCCGCGGCCACGATGTTCACGCCCGCGAACAGGTATCCCACGAAGTAGATGCGCAACCCATCGGCGGCGAGCATCGTGAGGTGCGGGTCGTTGTCGCGGTTGAATGCGTTTGCGAGCGGCTCGGCGAACAGCCATACCACCGCGATCAGGATGATCGAGATCGCAAGCGCCGTCACGACCGTATAGCGCAGCACCTTTTTGAGGTTCGCCGTGTTGCCCTGGGCGTAATTGTGCGACGCGAGGGGCTGAATGCCCTGGGCGGTGCCCACGAACAGCGCCGTCGCAACGAACGCGATGTTCGCCACCACACCGTACGCGGCAACGCCGATATTGCCCTCGAACGAGAGGATGATGAGGTTGAAGATGAGCAGCACGACGCCGCCGCTTATCTCCACGATGAACGACGAGATGCCGAGCGCCGCAAAGCTGCCCATCAGGCGCAGGTCGGGACGCGTTTTCACCGGCCTGAACGTATTGCGCCCTTTGATGAAGTGAATCGAAAGCACCGCCATGCTGAGAATCGGGGCGATGCCCGTGGCGAACGCCGCACCGAACATGCCCCATCCGAACACCATGATGAACAGATAGTCGAGCAGGATGTTCGCCAAACTTCCCAGGATCATACCGCCCATCGCAAGCCGGGGGCTTCCGTCGTTGCGCACGAACGGCAAAAGCACGTTGTTCACGAGGAAGAACGGCGCAAAGCTGAAGATGACCCGCAGGTACGTATCGGTGAGCCCCACCGTGTCGGCATCGGCGCCGAGTACGTAGGACAGGGGCGTTGCGAACAGGTTGACGGCAACCAGGTACACCGCCGAAGCGAACAGCGCGAGCATCACCGCGTTCGTAAACGTGCGGTTCGCGGCGTCGGTGTTGCCCTGCGATTTGTACACCTGGAACTTCGTCGCGCCGCCGATGCCGAGCATCAAGCCCGTGGCCTGCATGATCGTCCAAATGACGATGGCAAAGTTAAGCGCGGCGAGACCGTTGGCGCCCACGCCGTTTGCAATGAAGAAGGTGTCGGCGAGAATGTAGGCCGACATGGCTATCATGCCGAGCACGTTCGGTGCAACGTAGCGTGCGAACTGCCTGCCTATCGGGCCTTCCAGAGAAGCGTCCATCGAACGCGCCTAGCCGATCGCAATCGCATAGGCTTCGTTGCGCGCAATACCGAACTCCGCCTGTATGGCTGCGGCGATATCCTTCTTCGAATGCCCGCCCTCAGCCTTGAGCTCGGCTGCACGGCTTCGGGCCGCCTCGAGGGCCTGCTGCGCATCGAGCGCACCCTCTTGTTCGGACGGATTGCCGATGACCATGACGATTTCGCCTTTGATTGCACCCTCACGATCGCGCTCGGCGAACACGGAAGCCACTTTTCCCGCTCGGTCGCGCACCACTTCCTCGTGCAGTTTGGTCAGCTCGCGACACACCGCCACCTCGCGATTCGGATACACCTGCGCGATGGCGGCAAGCGCTGAGGCGAGCCTCTTCGGGCTTTCGTAGAACACGAGCGCCGCATCGAGGGGCTTGAGCTGTTCAAGCGCTTCCGCACGCTCGGACGCCTTGCGGGGGAAGAACCCGCCGAAGTAGAATCGGGGGCAGTCGATACCGCTTGCAACATAAGCGGTCGCAACGGCGGTTGGGCCCGGAAGCACCTCGACGGGCACACCGGCATCCTGTGCAGCGCGAACGAGCCGTAAGCCGGGGTCGGATACCCCGGGCATGCCCGCATCGCTGCAGTACACGACCACATACCCGCTCGCCACCTTCTCGACGATGCGATCGGCTTGGCTTGAAATCGCCTGTTCGTCAAGGCGCTCGAGGCGTTTGGAGATGCCGAAAGCCGCGAGCAGCTTGCCCGTTACGCGCGTGTCCTCCGCGCATACGGTATCGGCTTCGCGCAGCGCATCGAGAGCGCGCGCAGGCATATCACCGAGGTTTCCCAGCGGCGTCGGGCATATGACGAGCTTGCCGGTAGGCGGCATGGTTATCCTTACTTTTTGCGCCTCGAAAGCGCGAAGGCGATCACGAGAACGACGAGTGCTACAACGACAATCCCCCCGATGGCTGCGAACGGCACCACGGTATCGCCAAGGCACGCAGTCGTACATGTTTGCAATTCCATAGCCGCCTCCTTTCATCGGATGAGCATATCGTTGCACAAAATCCCGCCCTTTGCCACTGGAACCCTGCGCATCACCACGCCTTCCATACGATAGAATGAACGATTGAGCACAGGCGACGACCTGTACGAGCGAGCAATCTAGCCTGATAGGAGCATTCATGCATAGGGAATTCACCGAAACGGCCCACGACAACGTCCTTCTCTGCGGAAAAATCGACGCACCCGACGATCCATCGGCCGTCATCGTTATCGTTCACGGACTCTGCGAGCATTACGGACGCTATGATTACCTCGTTGCAAAGCTCAACGCTGCCGGGTACGCCGTCGTGCGGTTCGACCACCGCGGCCACGGACGCTCCATGGGCAAGCTCGTCTACTTCAAAGACCGCGAACAGATCGTGAAGGACACCGATCTGTTTGTCGAGGCGGCAAGGCAGGCTTTCCCCGGTCTGCCGGTGTACATGATCGGGCATTCGATGGGAGGATTCGGCGCTGCAAGCTACGGCACTGCGCATCCCGGCAAACTCGCAGGCTACGTGCTCTCAGGCGCATGGACGCGCGACCACAAGGGCCTTGCGAACGTCGATCCCTCGCTCGACAACGATACGTATCTGCCCAACGAACTCGGAGACGGCGTCTGCTCCGACCCCGCCGTAGTCAAGGCCTACCAGGAAGACAAGTTCGTCGCCAAGAAGATGTCGGTCGGCCTTATGCGCGCCGTGCACGACGGCCACGGATGGCTCAAGGAAAACGCCGCAGCGTTCGCCGACCCGGTCATCCTGCTCCATGGCGGCAACGACGGCCTGGTCGATCCCAAGGACAGCCTCGACATGTTCGAGGAGGTATCGTCGACCGACAAATCGCTGCGCGTCTACGCGGGACTCTGCCACGAGATATTCAACGAATTCGATCGCGACATGGTGATTCGCGATGCGATCGAATGGCTCGACAAGCGGGCGAAGTAAGGTTTCGCTATAAAACGACAGAGGTCAAGGGAAGAGCCCGCTGCCCGCGGAGCCGTAATCCGACAGCGCATTCTGAAGACCGGCCGCATTCCGCAGCCGGTCTTTTAATCGCATGCAGACCGAGAACTCGAGCTATGCCCCCACAAGCTCTTGCAGTTCTCGCTTGCTATGTACGCCGAGCTTTGCATAGAGATGCTTCGAGTGGCCCTTCACCGTGCTTTCGGCAATGAACAACGTTTCGGCAATATACGCCTTCGAGCGTCCTTTGCAGATCATCTGCATGATCTCCAGCTCGCGAGGACTTATACCGTATTGGCTGGCCAGTGCCTCGCAGCGCTCGTCGATAGAGGCGAAATCCTCAGGCGGGGTGCTCGACGCATTGAGGTCGGAAAATATGTAGCGCATATCGGAATCGCGATTGCCCAGACACACCGCCACGACGATCGACATGGCGTACATGAGCACGAACGCAATTTTGAAATCACCGAACTGATCCAACGCCAAAGCGGGCGCCAACACCGCTCCCCCGAACAGGGGCGCCGCATAGGCCAGCCAACCGCATCCGAATACGATCACGGGGTTCAAATCGCTATGCCGTGCTATATCAGCACACGTCAGCCATACGAACAGCGTAATGAAGTTGAACGAAGCCGAAATCAACGCGTCTTCGTAATAGAAATCACCCACCAGCACGTTCATCAGAAGCACCGTACCAAGCGCCAACAGTATAAAGCGCCACAGCTGTACAAAGTCGAACGAACCGTTGCGCCTGAAAACCCAGAAGAGAACGACTGCCGAAAACACCACTTCAATAAAACGGCCTACGAAAAAGATCATCGGCGACGAAGTTTCCGCAGGCCCCTTGAGCAAAGCGAGCAGCACGGCGTTGGTAAGGCTAAACGTCACGACAACAATTGCAACCTTCCAAAGACTCGCATAGTTTTTTACTCCGTAGCGAATGCGAACAGGCTCGTGCGGAGGTCGATGAAGAAGCGATCTTCTGATGCACCACGATGAAACGAGCGGCAACACAGCCATCGCCGCCGCTCCAACCATCGGGGGAAGGAAGAATAAAGCCATCTTCGCAACCGATGCGACGATGCCGCTTCCAAACAAATAGAGCACCGCCCATTTGCTATCAATGTGCGAAAAGAAAACGCCCCATTGAAGGTAGGCGATTGCAATCCCGACGCCTCCGACGACCATAGCAATACCGCCGAACAGCGTATTGGCGGCATCCGCGTTGGCAATCACCACGAAAACCGTTGCCGCCGTCATGCAGCAGCCCGAAACCCACGCGCTCAGGGGCCCGACCGAGATCGCCGCTTTGCCAATGCGCCCGGTGCCCAACCCGAAGCCGACCGCCACCATGAAAACAGCAGACATCACACCGAACAGACCTTGCCACACGAATCCTTCGGGTAGGTTTGAATTGTTGTTGCTCACCCAAAGCCGCCACACGTACAACGCCCACAGGCCGAAATACGACCAATGAAGCCATGGATTGCCCCGGAGCCCCGACGATCCTCCCGAAGCGGTATCCGATTGCGCGGTTCGAACACCCGACAACATGCCAACCTCCTTGCGTTTTTCAACGCTACGAAGTGTAGCGTTTTTCGCCTTGCCCCGTGCGCCCGATACCCCCAAGAATCAAAACACCCCTTTTAGGGGGAGGGCGTTGCCCCCTTATGGAGCTGGTTCGGAAACGATTGCAAAAGCAGGATGAAAGCACCCCCGATCGCGAATCACAGCCAAGCGAGACGGGGTGAAGTTTCGACATCAACACGAAGGAAGGGATCCATCATGGAATTCAATCAGAGTCGCCGCAGTTTTCTCAAAACGACGGGCGCAGCCGTGGCGGGCGTCGCGGGGGTAGCCGCCTTCGGACTTTCCGGATGCGCCGCCAACCAAAACGCAAACGCCGCCGCCGATTCGGCCTCGCTCCCCGAAGGATTCACCCAAGCGGATTTCGACGACTCGAACGTCGTCGTCGAACCCATTACCGAATTCGACGACGAGAAAACCTACGACATCGTCGTTGTCGGGGCCGGCACCTCCGGCATGCCTGCGGTATTGACGGCTCTTGAAGAAGGCGCGACCGTTGCATGCCTGCAGAAGGAATCGACCGCCATTGCCCAAGGGGGCGGCGACGGAGGCATCTGCCTCGAGGCCTCCACCGAAGTCGGCGTGCTTCAATGGCTTCAGGCATGGCGCGAATCGTGCAACTACCGCGTAAACATGGACCTCGCCCGTTTCTTCGCCTACCATTCCGGCGAAACGTCGATGTGGATGGCCAAACAGTCCAAAGCGGCGGGATATCCTCCGGCGGATTCGTGGTCACTGCACTTCGAGTTCGCCGACGGCAATTACGTGACGCAGACCAAAAACGCGTTCGGCGTCAAACCCGAAAACAACGGCACGCTCGTTCGAGCGCTCGCCGACTACGCCGAGACTATCGGAGCGGATATCTACTACAGCACCCCCGGCGTGCAGCTGATCAAGGAAGACGGCCGCATCACCGGCGTGGTGGGAGAGACGAAGGATCATAAGCGCATCAGGTTCAACGCTACAAAGGCCGTGATCCTCGCGACGGGCGACTATCAGAACAACAAATCGATGATCGCGCACTTTGCTCCCGACCTTTCGCGTTTCGCCTGCAAGCAGACCAATAAGACGGGAGACGGCATCCTCATGTCCGCCCTGGCAGGCGGCACCATGAGCCCCGTAGGCCACAGCAAGCAGATGCACGACATGGATGCCGGGCCCTACATGATGATCGATATCCCGTTTCTCGCGGTAAACGAAAACGGCGATCGGTTCATGAACGAACAGGTTCCCATGCACTTCTGGGACGAGACGCTGCGATACCAAGATGCCGAAGACCCCGGCAAGTTCTGCCGCATTTTCGATAACAATTACGTCGAGGCTGCAACCGCATGGGGATTCAAGCCCACCGATCGGGAATCGCTGCTCAAATATGTTCCCGGAGCAGTCGAGGACCCCACAGGCGTCATCACCGATCTCATCGACACCCACCGCTGCGATACGCTCGACGAACTCGCTGAAGAGCTCGGCATCCCCGCGGCCAATCTCAAGGCAAGCGTAGAACGCTACAACGAGCTGTGCGAAACCGGCGAAGACGTTGATTTTGGCAAGGAGAAGCAGTATCTCGCCCCCATCATCGAGCCGCCGTTCTGGGGCATCCACCAATGGATCAGGCTCACGGCCATGTGCTGCGGCATCAAGGTTGATGGAAACTACCAAGTGACCGATGCCGAGAACAACCCGATCCCCGGCCTGTACGCTGTCGGATTCGGGGCGGGCGACATGTGCGGGGACGGCGATTGGTCTCTTTACATGGGCAATATGTCATGCGGCTCGTGCATGACATCGGGACGCTACGCCACCATCCACGCACTCACCGGCGACCTTGTGCCGAGCCATCCCGCAAGCTGGGAAGAGACGAAGAACGCCGAGGGGTATCGCAAAGACGAGTGGCTCGCCGCGCAGGATGCGTAACCCCAAGGCCGATTAGCGCAAGAGACGTACAGCCATCAGACCGCACGGAAGCCGCAGTCCTCTGCGGCTTCCGTCTTTCGACGCCCTTCGGCGAGAAGCCGAGACACCTTACCCGTCAACGCCGCCCTTACGGCTCCGTGTCGCCGAGGCGTTTTTGCCAACGGGCTACTTACAGGCGGTTGTCGCTTCCCTCCCAAACGTACGCCGGCCCGCCTGCAGCCTTCCCCTTTTGCTATGGTCAAAGAAACAGAAAGCCGACACGGCTCGACAACAGACGAAGGGAGGAGCCATGTACGACCCCGCATCGAAAGCATTCGACGTGAAGCTTTTGACCTACAAACAGAGCTTTTTCGAGAGGCTCTTCGCCCGCAGAGCGTGGAAACTCGCCGCACGCAACGACGTGCGCTTCTAAAGCAACCGACGAAAGGAAAGCCATGAAAAACGCACTGATAGCCGTAGCAGCTCTGGGAGCAGCCTTTGTGATCGGCTCGAAAATGATGGGCAGCAGTCCGAAAGAGGTTGCCGGCACCATCGCCGCAAACGCTTCGAGCGCCGTCGAAGAGGCGAAGCAGAAAGCGGGCAAAGCCGCCTCTCGCACGAAGAAAAAGGCCTCGAAAGCAGCTGAAAGCATGAAGGAAACAGCCCACGGAGCCGAAAAAGCCGTCAAAGACGTCGTTTCCAACGTAGCTTCCGACGTAAAAAGCGCCAGCTAACCTCAACCTCGTTTTTCGTCAACGAGGCGGTAGAACTCTTCGAGCGCAAGCGGCTTGGAGAACACGAAGCCCTGGATCATATCGCACGAAGTAGTTTGGATGAACGCCAGCTGCTCGGCGGTTTCGACTCCCTCCATAACGGTTTCCATCTCAAGCCGCTGCGCCATGTCGATCACCGTCCGAACAACCACCTTGCCTTTGTCGGACGCGGCCCTGTCAAACAGAAACTCCCGATCGAGCTTGAGCACGTTGACGGGAAGGTCCTTCAAGGCGTTGAGCGACGACTGGCCCGAACCAAAATCGTCGATCGAGCATCGCAGCCCCGCCTTGCCGAACTCGTCGATCACCTCGATCGCATGATCGAGATCCTCCAGCACCATGTTTTCGGTAAACTCGAGTTCGGTTAATCCGTCGGGTATCGCATAGGCGTTTTTGATTGCAACGTACGTGGGCACGAACTCGCGACTGTGCAAATGCAACCGCGAAACATTCACCGAAACGGGTACTACCGGAAGCCCGGCGTCGATGCGCTGCCTCAGCGAACGGCATACGGCGGTAAACATGAACTCGTCGAGCTTGATGATGAATCCGTTCTGCTCGAATATCGGCACGAACTCGTCTGGTCCAACGACTACCCCACCTGGCCTGCTCCAACGAACAAGCGCTTCCCCGCCAAGAACGCTGGTACCATCGGTGTTGAACTTAGGCTGGACGAGCGGAAAGAACTCGTTGTTCTCGAGCGCCGCATCCATTATGCATTCGATCTCCGCTCTGCGGAGCATCGATTCGCGCATCGAGCTGTTGAACACGCACAGCTCTTTGCTTATTTTTCGTCCTTCGGTTTTAGCGATGCGGGCGCGGTCCGTCAATTCGGTCACCGATGCCTCGGGAGCATCTTCGCTGCAGCATACTCCGGCAGACAAAAGCAACGGCTTACCCGCAGCGGTAATCTCTTTTGCCTGATCAATAGCTTTTTGGCAGCAAGCCACGATGTCGTCGACGGTTTCATACGGGCGCAAGATAATGAAATGGTCGGCTGTAGCGCGGCAGGCGATACCGTCCTCGCCGCTTGCCTCTCGCATGATGTCGGCAACCCCGCACAGCACTTCGTCGCCGTACTGATACCCTTCGACATCGTTGATCAGCTTGAGGTCGACTATGTTGAAGTACACCGCTGCAAGCCCTGGCCCGCCGACGGAACCGGCAGTCGCAGCACCTCCCGAAGACCGCCTCGCGCGATCGCGGAACGCCGAGAGCATCTTGGCTCCCTCGATCCCGAACTTGTCGGAGCTATACAGGCCGGTCAGCGTATCAAAGTAGGCGATTCGCTCAACTTCCTTGCGATGTGCGGCGCTTGACCGCCAGTACACGACCAAGATCAGCAGAAGCCCTGCAACGATGACGGCGCACAGAACGAACGTTGCCTGAAGGATAACCCGGGCCTGTTCCATGATTACGCCGCTTGGAATTATGGATACGATATCCCATCCATCGGTCGTCTCGAGGGGAGAATAGCAGAACACGTAGTCCTGACCCAGATAGGTGAACTGGGCCACGCCGCGCTTCCCCTGTTCGAGCGCGGATCGAAACGACGAGATCACCCCGGCGTCGTTTCCCTCGCTTTCCACGATATCGTAGACGTTGGAAATGGTGCGGTTGCTGTTTCGATGTGTCGAGCGCACAATTATGTCACCGTCGTCGTTTACCACATACGAGAACCCGCTATCGCCGTAAAACGAAAGGGAGAACCGGTCGGAAACCTCCTGCAAGGGGCGCGATTTGCGCACAAGGCCCTCGACCCCGTCGGCGAAGGTGAACTTCTCGTACACGCCGATCATGCTGACGCCCGTCATCTCATCCAAAAACGGCTCGATCACCCCACGCCCGTCTTTGTCCGCAACAGCAAGCCGATCCTCTTCGGAAAGAACCTTTGGGCCATCGGCCTCCAAACGAAACACATCGCCCGTCGAAACGTTGACGCACAGATAGCTCGCGCTTCCGTCGTTCCCGTCGAACAGCGTTATCTTCTCCTCGATGCGACCGGTGTCCGATGAATCCTGCATCTCGAGCTCGCCGGCTAGAAGATCGAGCGTGTCGAGATCCTTTTCAAAGAAGACGTCGAAAGCGCGCTGGCCCTGAGTGGTAACCTCGAGCGTGTCGGTGACCGACTTGTCCCAAAGCGAGCCGTACACGAACGTGGCGAACATTCCCGCGCCGACCACGATGACCGCCGCGATCGCAACCGTGAGGACGGTGATAAGCGTACGTCTTTTCAAACGGATTCGCCCCCTTGTCCGGATGCAGTCGCTATCAGCTCGGCAAGCAGCGCTTCCGCCTCTTCGGCAGTCCTGCCTTCCAAGAGCGCGACTACGCATTCCCGCACAGAGCTCCAGATGGGAAGATGCAAATTGTCATCCGATCCGATCACGGTAACGCCGCTTTCAAAAGCGGCGGCTATCGGCGCCAACGATCCGTCATCCGGGGCCGCGTTGCCGATAAGCGGGCTGAACGAGCATTGGCTGTTCGCGAAAAGCTCGATAGGCCCAGGCCGAGTAAGGTACGTCACGAAATCCTTTGCCTGCTCGACATGCGGGCCGTTCGCGTTCACACTCACCCTCGTGTCCACGTTGACCACGAGCACCGAACGATCGTCGAGCACTGGATAGGGATGCACATCGAATTCGAGGTCGGGAGCCAGATCGTGCATCCGCACCGACGCCCACGCGCCGGTCAGCATGAACGGGTATGCGCCGGTGGCGAATTGACTGAGATCGTCTGCCGTCTTTTCGGTTTCGAGGGCGAGGCCCGCATCCACCCAACCGCCCGAGATCATCCGCTCCACAACCTCGAACCCCTCACGCAGATGCGAAACCAAGCCTACATGATCATCATTGAACGAAACGATGGCGGCAGTCGGGTCCGCCGAATCGTAGACGTCGGCAAGCCCGCGAGCTATGGCAACCGTCTTGAGCGAAATGTCGTTGTTCGCCACAACGGGAAGCACTCCTTCGGCAACAAACTTCTCGCATGCCCGTTCGAATTCAGCGAAGGTGCGAGGCACCGAAACGCCGTATGCCGCAAGCATATCCGTGTTGCAGTACAGCCCGAATGCCGAAATAGATGTCGGTACGTAGTCGATTGCACCCTCGGAACGCATCTGACTGAGAGCCAGTTCGCTGAACGAGGAGATGGTCGCAAGGTCGGAAAGATCCGCAAGGTAGCCCGCCGCCTCGAACTCCAGTACGGTGTCGTGGTCGACCATGAACACGTCGTCGCCCAAACCCGCCGCAAGGCGCTTATCGAGCGCGTCGAAGTAGGGAAGGCTTTTGATCGATTCGTACACGATGGATACGCCGTCGTTTTCATCCATGTAGCCGTGCAGCGCCTCTTCGATGGCGATCACGTTCAAAGGTTCGTACTTGAAGCCGAAAAAGGTAAGCTGAACCGCTGCGGCATCGACATCCGTATCGTCGACGACGACATTCCTGCTCGAAGTGCAACCCGGAGCCAAGAACAGCAGCGCAGAAGCGGCGGCGGCCGCGCAGAAGCCCCTTCTCGTTAACGAATGCGATGAATGCCGAGAAAAAACCGACGTGTCCGTCGATTCCCCCATCCTGCGCTCCATCATCCGCACCTCGCCATACCGACGCAAGCCCTGCGCCTTCCGCTCTCGTTTCGATGCTTCAATTATAATGAAAACGATCACATAATAAGCGGCGATCTTCGCGATGCAAGCATAAAAGGTGCCGCGGCCTTCTTCCGCGGCACCGCATGATCCTACGCCTTTTCGGTGAGGTATTCGACCTCGCCGACGTTCTCGCTTGCAGGTTCCGGCGTTGCCGATTTCACGAACGCATCGCGCGACGCCTTCGCCTCATCCACCTTGTCGGCCAAATTCGCCTTCGCCACCGAGATCATCAGCTTGATGCGGTTGAGCTGGTTGACCTCGGATGCGCCGGGATCGTAGTCGACCGCGACGATGTTGCTCTCGGGGTAGCGGCGGCGCAGCTCCTTGATAACGGCCTTGCCCACCACGTGGTTCGGCAGACACGCGAAGGGCTGCGTGCACACGACGTTCGGTGCGCCTGTGCGGATGAGTTCGACCATCTCGGCCGTGAGCAGCCATCCCTCGCCCATCGAGTTGCACAGGCTCAAGATCTCGCTCGCGTACTCGGCAAGCTCGTAGATGCTCGCCGGAGGCTCGAAACGGTTCGATTTTGCAAGCGCTTTGGTCACGGGAGCACGGAACCTCTCGACCACCTTGAGCGCAATGCGGCTGCCGATGGCACCCTTCGCCGAACGACCGAGGGGGTCTTTCTGGAAGATTCCGCCCGCAATGCCGAACAGGAAGAATTCGATGAGGCCAGGAACGACAGCCTCGCAGCCTTCGCGCTCGATCACATCGATGATCTGGTTGTTTGCCGTAGGATGGAACTTGACGAGGATTTCGCCCACCACGCCGACACGAGGCTTGGCACCTTCGCCTTTGAGCGGCAGCGTATCGAAATCTTCGACGATCTGGCGCACCGTCCGTTTGAACTCGCCGCGCGAGGTGCCGCTCCCAAGCTGCTTCTTGCACGTGTCCATCCAGTAGTCGAACAGACGCGTTGCGCTCCCCCCCTCAACCTCGTAGGGACGCGTGCGGTACAAGCACATCATGAGCAGGTCGCCGTAGCACAGGGCGTATACCGCCTGCAGCAGCATCTTCGGCGTGATCTTGAAGCCGGGATTCTCCTCGTCGAGCTTTTTGAACGACAGCGAGATGACGGGAATGTGCTCGAGGCCGACCGACTTGAGCGCCTTGCGGATGAGCGCGATGTAGTTGGTCGCACGGCAGCCGCCGCCCGTCTGTGTGATGATGATGGCGAGCTTGTCGGTATCGTAGCGGCCGCTCATGACCGCTTCCATGACCTGCCCCGTCGTAAGGATCGACGGATAGCAGATGTCGTTGTTCACGTATTTGAGGCCCGCATCGACCGCACCGTGATCGACCGACGGCAAAAGCTCGAGGTTGTAGCCGAACCGATGGAAGATGTCGATCAGAAGCTCGAAGTGGATGGGTGCCATCTGCGGAGCGAGAATCGTATAGCCCTGGGCCTTCATCTCCTCGGTATACTGAGCGCGAGCGAATTCGGTCGGCGTACCTTCACGCTGCTTGAGCGCTTCCGCAGCCTCGGGATCGGCCTTTTCGGTGAACGTCTCGGGTACGATCGACGCACCGGCAAGCTCTGCGGCGATACGGCCCTCGGTCGCACCGGTCTTCTTGTCGAGCACGGCTTCGGGCGTTGTCGCGAGCGTCTCGAGGACGGCGCTCGCCGCCGGGCACCCGCGGTTCATGCTTTCCCTCTCGGCAGCATCGTCCGCCTGGTCTTTGAGCGCCGCAAGCAGGCTCCGCACGCGGATACGAGCAGCACCGAGGTTCGAAACCTCGTCGATTTTGAGCACGGTGTACACCTTGCCCGCCGCCTCGAGGATCTCCTGCACCTGATCGGTCGTGAGCGCATCGAGCCCGCAGCCGAACGAGTTCAGCTGGATGAGGTCGAGATCCTTGCGCTCGGTGGCAACCTTCGCCGCCGCGTACAGACGCGTATGGTACATCCACTGGTCGACTACGCGGATGGGCCGCTCGAGCGTACCCAGGTGCGCAACCGAATCCTCGGTGAGCACCGCCAGCCCGAAGCTCGTCAAGAGCTCGGGGATAGCATGGTTGATTTCGGGATCGTTGTGGTACGGACGACCAGCGAGGACGATGCCGTGCGTACCGGTCTCCTCCATCCATGCGAGCGTTTCGGTGCCCTTGGCGCGGATGTCGCGCTTGAACGCCTCGTCCTCGGCCCACGCCGCCTCGACGGCAGCATCGATATCGGCCTGAGTCGGTGCGGGAACGCCTTCGCCCATAAGCTCGGGGTGAGCTTCGACGAGCTCGACGAACAGGCGCTTCTTCAGATGCTCCTTCTGATCGTAGGGCAGCCACGGGTTCAAAAACGCCGTTTCGGATTCGCGCAGTTCGTCGATGTTGAGGCGCAACGCCTCAGGATAGCTCGCCACGATCGGGCAGTTGAAGTGGTTGCCCGCACCTTCGTCCTCCTGTCGCTCCCACTTCGAGCAGGGGAACCAGATGAAATCGGGGTGCTTGTCGAGCAGGTTCATGATATGGCCGTGGGAAAGCTTCGCCGGATAGCACACCGATTCCGACGGCATCGACTCGATACCCGCCTCGTAGGTTTTCTTGGTTGAGGGATCGGAAAGCACCACGCGGTAGCCGAGCTCGGTGAAGAACGTGAACCAGAACGGGTAGTTCTCGTACATGTTGAGCGCGCGCGGAATGCCCACCGAGCCGCGTGGAGCGGCTTCGGCGGCAAGCGGCGTGTAGTCGAACAGGCGCTTGCTCTTGTACTCGTAGAGGTTGGGGACGTTTTTGCTCTCGTCGAGCGTGCCAGCGCCCTTTTCGCAGCGGTTGCCCGTGATGAAACGGCGATGCTTGCCGGTGACCTCGTCTTTGCCGAAATCGTTCACCGTGAGCAGACACGAGTTCGAGCAGCCCTTACAGCGAACGGTCTTGTGCGTGGGGCTGAGCGACGCAAGCTGGTCGAGCGTGAGCATCGAGGTCTGCACGGTGCCGCGGCCGCCCATGCGAAGCGCGTCCTCGCCGTATCGGTCGCGTGCGAGCAGCGCTGCGCCGTACGCACCCATGTTGCCCGCGATGTCGGGACGCACCGCATTGACCTCGGAAAGCTGTTCGAACGCACGCAAGACGGCGTCGTTCAAGAACGTTCCGCCCTGCACGATGACCTTGCTTCCCACATCATGGGGATCGCGGATCTTGATGACCTTGAACAGCGCGTTCTTGATGACCGAGATGGCGAGGCCCGCAGCGATATCGCCTACCGTCGCACCTTCCTTCTGCGCCTGCTTCACGCGGCTGTTCATGAACACGGTGCAGCGGCTGCCGAGATCGACGGGGTTTTCGGCCTCGATGGCCGTGCTTGCGAACTCCGCCACATCGAGGTTCAAACCCGTCGCGAAGCTTTCGATGAAGCTGCCGCAGCCCGAAGAGCACGCCTCGTTGAGCATGATGTGGTCGATCACGCCGTCCTTCACGCGCAGGCATTTCATATCCTGACCGCCGATATCGAGGATGAACTCGACGCCGGGCAGCATTTCCTGGGCGCCGCGCAGGTGCGCGACCGTCTCGATCTCGCCCGAGTCCACGCGCAGCGCCTCAAGCAGCAAACCTTCGCCGTATCCCGTCACGGTCGCGTGGCCGATGCGCACGGCAGGCTCCCCCGTCTCGGCATCGACGGGCAGCGCGTTGTACATGTTGGCAAGCGCCGCCTTGGCGCATCCGAGCACATCTCCCTTGTTGCTCGCATAGTGCGTCCACAGAAGGCTGCCGTCTTCTCCGATGAGCGCCGCCTTGAACGTGGTCGAACCCGCATCGATGCCGAGATAGGCCACGCCCTCGTACGCCATGAGATCGCCGCGGCGCACGCGCTCGTTGCTGTGGCGCTCTTTGAACTCGTCGTAATCGTCGGCGCTTGCGAACAAGGGAGCGAGGCGCACCACTTCGGAACCTTGGATATCGCCGAGACCCTTCAGACGATCGACCACCTCGCCGAGTCGCTCGGCTTTGGCCTCGTGGCCCGCTATGGCGCAGCCCGAAGCAACGAACAGGTGGGCGTCGTGGGGAACGATGATATGCTCCTCGTCGAGGCCGAGCGTCTCGTAGAAGCGCTTGCGCAGCTCGGGAAGGTACTGCAAAGGACCGCCGAGAAACGCGACGTTGCCGCGGATCGGACGGCCGCACGCAAGGCCCGAGATGGTCTGCGTCACAACCGATTGGAAGATCGAGGCCGCGATATCCTCTTTGCGGGCGCCCTCGTTCAGAAGCGGCTGCACGTCGGTTTTGGCGAACACGCCACAGCGGCTTGCAATGGGGTAGATCGTCGTATGGTTCTGCGCAAGCTCGTTCAAACCGCCCGCATCGGTATTGAGAAGCGCCGCCATCTGATCGATGAACGCGCCGGTTCCGCCCGCGCATGTTCCGTTCATGCGCTGCTCGATGCCCTGATCGAAGTAGATGATCTTCGCATCTTCGCCGCCGAGCTCGATGGCCACGTCTGTTTTAGGGATGAAGGTCTCTACCGCCGTCTTGCTGGCGATGACCTCCTGCACGAACTCGATGTTGAGCCATTGAGCCAAAAGCAGACCGCCCGAACCGGTGATGGCGATGGTCATCGCCTTGTCGCCGTATTCTTGCGCGGCCTCCTCGAGCACCTCGATGATCGTCGCCCGCACATCGGCGTGATGACGACGGTACAGGGAATAGCGGATGGCGTTCTCGCTATCGAGAATCGCCAGTTTGACGGTGGTCGACCCCACATCGATGCCGATGTGCAGGATTTCGTTTTCCTGTTGGACGGACTCGGTGGTCACGATTTTCTCCTTCGGCTGCTTATCTTCATCGTTACAATTTGATCGATTCGCCCGGCTTGATGAAGAGAAGCCTCATAGCGATGAGGGCCATCTCTTCCGAGCTTTCCCGCATGCCCGTTTCGATCCACTGCATGATCACCCCGAGATAGGCGGAAGCGAAAAATGCAATGTAGTAGTTCACGAACGGCGTTGGGTTGCTGCGATACCGCTCGTGAAGAATGGATTGGATGAGGTTGCCGCACACCCTGTCACGGAGGCGGGGGCCGAAACCAACATCTCCCCCGGGGCCGAGCACGGCATGGAGGAAATCCCCCTCCGCGCGCAGATAGTCGAACAGCTCGACCAGAAAGGGAAGAGGCTTCTTCCTCAGCTGATACGCGAGGATCTCTTTGAGATTCAAGCTGCGCATCTTGTCTTGGAACCGTTCGAGATCGGTCATGACTTCCGCCTCGAACGACGCAAGCAGATCGTCTTTGTCCTGATAGTGGTTGTAGAACGTACCGCGGTTCAGATCGGCGCGAGCGCAGAGGTCGTTCACCGTGATGTTGTCGAACCCGCATTCCTCCATAAGCACGATCAGCGCATCGCGCAACGCCTTTTTAGAGCGGGTGATACGCCGGTCGACCGTACATGCGGTCGGAACCGCAGAGCCTTCGGCTCCGCTCGATTCCCCGAGCGCCGCACAGTCGAGTGCTGCTGCAGCTTCGGCCATGGCACCTTCTTTCCGCGGCATCGCGACTTCCGCCGCGCATCGCTCCTGTTCACCTTTGATAATGAACAATTCGATCATTATTCAACACTTTGTTCAATAGCGTATTGTACGGGAAAAGGGCGGTTTTCTCAACAGGGATACCGTATTCAATAGGAAAGATCACACCATTTCGCAAAGACAGCCGGATCGCTTTCATCGGAAGGTGGTCGCCGCCCAAGATGGCAGAAAAGGCGAGTAATTCGTCGTTGATGCGGCGCTTGCTCGGCAGCCTGCGCAATCGGCGTTCACTTCTTTATCGTTCTCCCCGCTCAGTCCCCTATCCGCATCGTCGGCTGCGAGCATGGGTTTCGACGGCGACGAATTGCTCGCCTTTTCTGCCATCATTTGGGTCTTTTGAACGGATGCTTCACAGCTCCGCAGAAATCCGTTTATAATGAGCCACGTCAGCACAGTCAGACAGAAAGGATCAGATATGAGGTCAGAACAAGTATGCTAACCGGCGGCGCTTGCGCCGCCACGATCCGCGTTCTCAGCAGTGCGGATCTGAAACCCCTGCTCACCTTCGCCCAGATCATCGATCAAGCGGAGCGGGCGTACGTCTGGAAGTCAGAAGGTCTCACTTCCACTTTCCCCTTGGTGTTCCACGAGTTTGCGCCCGGCACGGCCGACATGGACATCAAATCGGGTCACTTGAAACCAGCCGGCATCTTCGGCATGAAGCTGGTCTCGTTCTTCGAACCAAACATCCAAAAAGGAATAGCCCCGCTCAACGCCTCGATCATGCTCTACGATGATACGAATGGGCTGCTGCGCGCCGTTATCGAGGGTGCGCATCTCGGCGGGCTGCGCACCGGTGCCGCCGCAGCTCTCGGCGCAAAGCACTTGGCGCGGCGTTCGAGCGAAAAGTTCCTCGTCATCGGATGCGGGCATCAGTGCACCTACCAGGTTGCCGCAATGCTCACAGCCCTACCGGGAATCCGCCATGTTTCGGTCTGCGATCCGAGAACGCCTTCGCAAGCCGTTAAAATGGCAGCCGATCTGCCCGAACGGCTCGAAGCCGATTTCGGCATCGATGCGCAGGGCGTCGGCTTCGAAGCGATCGACAACCTCGAAGCAGCGGTCCGCAGAAGCGACGTCATCACGACGATCACCCCCGCCCGAGAGCCGATCGTCAAGGATGGCTGGGTGTCTCCCGGCACGCACATAAACTGCGTCGGCGCCGACATGAAAGGCAAGCAGGAAGTCGAAAGCGCCCTCGTTGCCCGCGCTCGCGTGTTCACCGACGATACGGCGCAATGCGTCGATGTCGGCGAAATCGAAGTGCCGCTTTCCGAAAAGGTCATCTCGATCGAACGCATCGCAGGCGAAATCGGAGACGTCATCGTCGGTACCGTTCAAGGAAGACAATTCGAAAACGACATAACCCTGTTCGATACGACGGGCCTCGCCATCCAAGACCTGGCAGCCGCCAAAGCAGCCCTCGATGCCGCCGAAGCCGACAATGCGGGAGCATCGATAGATTTCGCTTGAACCGAACCGTACTGCCG
Organism: Raoultibacter timonensis; assembly: GCF_900240215.1. GTDB lineage: Bacteria > Actinomycetota > Coriobacteriia > Coriobacteriales > Eggerthellaceae > Raoultibacter > Raoultibacter timonensis. Next base: position 360,634 of record NZ_LT964681.1, read on the forward strand.
CATGGCAGAGAAATGGAGTAAACCATGCATATCCGTGATTTCGGCGTAGAGATGTGGATGAACGAATACGAGAACGACTGCACGTACAACCTTGCCGAGACCTGCGTGAAATCCCTCACGGTCGACGAGCTCGTCTCGCTCGCCGGCCGAGGCGACGACGTATGGGACGATATCCGTGCGATGCAGCTCACCTACGGGGCGATCGAAGGCTCTGATCGTCTGCGTACGGGCATAAGCGGCCTGTACGAGACGATCGGGCTTCCTAACATCACCATCACCCACGGTGCCATCGGAGCCAACGACCTCGCCATCAACGCGCTGGTCGATCCCGGCGACCACGTGATCAGCGTACTGCCCACCTACCAACAGCTCTATTCGATTCCCGAATCGCTCGGCGCACGGGTGAGCATCTGCCACCTGAAACCGGAGAACGGTTTCCTTCCCGACCTCGACGAAATGCGCGCCTTCGCGCAGGACGGCGTGAAGCTCATCTGCGTCAACAACCCCAACAACCCCTCGGGGGCGGTCATGGGCGAGGCGTTCATGCGCGAAATCGTCGCAATAGCCCGCGAACACGATGCCTGGGTGCTCTGCGACGAGGCCTATCGCGGCCTCAACCATGCGCCCTACGGGCAGAACTTCGCCCCCGCCATGGCAGACCTGTACGAGAAGGGCGTAAGCGTCGGTTCGTTCTCCAAGACGTTCTCGCTCGCGGGACTCCGGCTCGGATGGGTCGCCGCACCCGAAGAGCTCATCACGCGCATAAGCCGTCGGCGCGACTACAACACGATCAGCTGCGGCATGATCGACGACTACCTGGCAACCATGGCCATCGAGAACCGCGAAGCGCTGCTGCGGCGCAACCTCAAGATCGTCGCCGATAACGCAGCGGTCCTCGATGAGTGGGTGCAAAGCGAACCCCGCATCTCCTACGTCGCCCCCAAAGGCGGAACCACGGCGTTTCTGCGCTACGACGCCGACATCGACAGCGTGACGTTCTGCAAGCGCCTGCTTGAAGAGAAGGGCGTGCTGTTGCTGCCCGGATCCGCCATGGACATGGAAGGATGGCTCCGCATCGGATACTGCTACGCGGAAGACACCTCGCAGCTCGGGCAAGGACTCGCGCTCGTATCCGAATTCCTCAGGAACTTCGATTAGCGCGGAGGCCACCTCATGAGGCACTTCTCTTCGAAACGCATGCTCGGCAGCGACGGGCTCGGCACCATGATGGCGGCATCCGACGCCGCACTCTCAAAAGCCGTTATCGACCTGTCGCTCGGCGATCCCGACCTCGATACCGACGCCGCCGTAATCGAGAAAGCCTTCGAGGACGCAAAGCGCGGCTTCACCCACTACGCGCCCGCCCTCGGCGACCCTGATCTCATCGATGCGATCAGGGTCGCCTGGCACGAGGATTACGGCATCGGCGTCGATGAGAACCGCATCATGGTGACGGCGAGCGGATGCCACGCGATGTGGCTGCTGCTTTCGGCCATCCTCGATCCCGGCGACGAGGTGATCGTTTTCGCCCCGTACTTCCCGCCCTACCCCGACCAGATCGAAGCAGCGGGCGGCGCTGCCGTTATAGTCGGCACCGATCCTGACGGCGGTTTTATACCCGACGCGGATGCGCTCGGCCGCGCCATCGGGCCGCACACCAAAGCGGTCATCGTCAACACGCCCTGCAACCCCACGGGTGCATGCCTGACTCGCGAGCAGATGGAGCCCCTGCTCGCGACATGCGTGAACCACGAACTGCTGCTCATCGCCGACGACATCTACACGGCCTACGACTTCGGCTCGCCGTTCGTCCCTTTCGCCGGGCTTACGGGATCCGATGGATGCGTGGCAACCGTAAAGTCTTTTTCGAAGGACTACTGCATGAGCGGCTGGAGGGTCGGCTACACCGTAGCGCCGCCCGACGTTATCGCGGCCATGCGAAAGGTCAACGAAAGCAACGTGTTCACCGCGCCGATCGTTTCGCAGCGTGCAGCGCTGCACGCCCTCGATGCACGAACGAGCATCAGGGCATGCGTACACGATACGTACGAGAAGCGCATGGCCTACGCGCTTTCGAGGGTTGCAGGAATTTCCGGCGTGGACGCCTCACCCGCGAGCGGAAGCCTGTATTTGTTTCTCGACGTGAGGAACAGCGGGTTTACCGACGAAGCGTTCGCGGCAGCACTGCTCGAACGCGAACGGATATCGGTCATCCCCGGCAGCGCGTTCGGGGACGCCGGACGCGGCTTCGTCCGCATTGCCCTCAGAGTCGATGTCGCCGCCCTCGCCTTTGTATTCGACGCGATCGAGCGGATCGCAGTCGGCGGCGAGCAAGAGGCGGGGGATTAACGGCTGCGGCGATGCAACGTCGATTGTCACCCCGATCAATTCGTTGCAGTTGACGGAAGCCCTGCGCTCGCCTACCATGCGCTTACCGATCGGAAGGCTCGTAGTGGCAACGAAAGACAAACTGCTCCGCATGTTAGAAGAACGCCGGGGACGCTACGTCTCCGGCGTCGCGCTTGCCCAAGAGCTCGGCGTAAGCCGCAATGCCGTATGGAAGGCGGTCGAATCGCTTCGCAAGGAAGGCTACGATGTTGCCGCCGTCACGAACAAGGGGTACACGCTCTCGCAAGACAACGACCTCCTCTCGCCCGCAAGCATCGAGCGGCACCTTCCCGATAGCCATCCCTTCGACATCTCGGTTCGAAAGCGCGTCGATTCCACCAACGCCGAAGCCCGCAGACGCGCGCTTGAGGGAGCGCCCGAAGGAACCGTCGTCGTCGCCGAAGAGCAGACTCGGGGCAAAGGGCGGCCCGGCAAATCGTTCTACTCGCCCGCCTCAACAGGGCTGTACCTGAGCATCGTCTTGCGTCCCTCGCTTCGAGCAGACCAAGCCCAATACCTCACCACCGCCGCAGCCGTGGCGGGAGCCCGAGCCATCGAACGAGTCGCGAAGAAGGAAGCGCTCATCAAATGGGTGAACGACATCTACTGCGAGGGGAAGAAGGTTTCGGGCATCCTGACCGAAGGCGCGATCGATATGGAATCGGGCTGTTTCGAACACGCCGTGCTCGGCATCGGCGTGAACGTGAAAAGCCCCGAGGACGGATTCCCCGCAGAACTTGCCGAAGTTGCGGGGACGATCTGCGATGACGGAAGGGGGGCGGTGCGCAGCGAACTTGCCGCCCGAATCCTCGTGAACTTCTGGGAGCTGTACCAAACCATCGAATCGCGACCGTTCTACGAGGAATACCGCAACCGCTGCTTTCTGCTGGGAAAACCCATCGTCGTAACGCGTAACGGCACGCGCATACGCGCAAGGGCAGTCGATTTGACCGAGGATTTCAAGCTCGTCATCGAGCTGCCCGACAAGACCACCCTCGAACTCCCCTACGGAGAAGTGAGCACGAGCCGCGGATAAAGGCGGGGATCGCGTCGGCCGGCCGCATATGTCGGACCGTCCGTGCCGCTCTTCCCTGCAAGGTATTTCTAAAACGCGTGCAGCCCCGTATACTTTAGCCTATGCGCACAAGCAACAACCGCACGGTTTAAGGGGATGGCATTATGGGAATACAGCACCAGCCTAGCAGCCCGAGCATCGCGTCTGCCCAAAAGGGAATGGGGGGAACAATCCTTTCCGCTCTATTGGCAACAGCATTGGCCCTGTCCATACCTTTTGCGACTCCCCCACGGGCGCTCGCCGACGATCGGGCAGCCGCCTCTGCCGGAAGCCAAGAAGCAATCGAAGGCGGCGGCCTGAAGCTCGGCTCGACCGACGGACAGGATGCAACCGAAAGCCTGGGCATCGTCGATGACGAAGCGCTCGAGGCCTCTTCCGAGGAAGCCCTGGACGAGGGTCTCGCACTCAGCGAAAGCTTCGAATCAGAACCATCCCTCCCCGAGATCACCCTTGCAGACGCCACCTTGACCGAGCAGGACAAACGCGACCTCTACGCCATGGGCAGCCTCGGGTTCTTTTTGACGCTGAGGGATTCGGGCAACTATGCGGCCCAGATCCTGAGCAACACCAACGCGAATATCCTCGGCACTACGACCATCGGCAGAGCCTACGACGCGACGAGCCTCGAGAACATGAAGGCCTCCATCGCATGGCTCAAGAAGTGCAACCAGCTGCGAGCTGCAGAAGGCACCGATCCCCGAACGGGAAAGCCCCTGCAACCTCTCAAGGTAAATCTGCAGCTCATGGCCATAGCGCAGGTGCAAGCCAACTGGTCGGCGCACAACGTGAAGCATTCCGGATTCTGGAATGTCGGAGAAAACCTTGCATGGGGATACAGCGATCCCTTCGCCGGCTGGTACGACGAGGAGAAGGCGCTCTACAAGAAAACAGGCTCGACGGAGGGCGCCGGCCATTATCTCAACATCGTCAGTTCGAACTACGAGACCACCGGCTTTGCGGTAAATCAATACGGGAGCTACGGAGTTACCCACGGGCAGACGTTTTCCGGGCAGGTGTCGGGCGACACCATGACCGTTGAGCAATTCGAGACGTTTTTCAACCAGTATTACAGCCTCGTGCAGCCAAGCAAGACGGAAAAGGAGCTTTCCGGCTCGACCCGCATCGGAACCGCCATCTCGATTGCCAAAGAATCGTATCCGCAAGGTCCGAGCGGCGTCATCATCGCGAAGTCGACCGACTTTCCCGACGCACTCGCAGCCTCGACGCTGGCAGGCGCCAAAGGCTACCCGATCCTGCTGAATCCATCCGACAGCCTCAGCCCCGAGCTGCGCACCTACCTCGTCGGGCTGGGCGGAACGCTCCAGGAAGCAATCCTCATCGGAGATTCGAACGCGTTATCGGAAAAGGGCGTAAAGCAGGAGCTGGAGAGGTTCGTTCCCACGGTTCGCAGAATCGGAGGCGATTCGAGATTCGAAACGGCCCGGCTGCTGCGCGAAGATGCTAAAAAGGCCGGCGTATCGGGAGACCTGGCCGTGATCGCGCGATCAAACGACTTTCCCGACGCGCTTTCCATCTCCCCCTACTGTGCTGCAGACGGCGCGCTCATGTACCTTGCGGCGCCTGGGACCACGCTCGACAACGCCTCCTTGGCAGAGCTTTCGGGCTGCAGCCGAATCATCATCGTCGGTGATGACAACGCCGTATCGAGCAAGATCGAATCGGCCTTGAGGGGAACCTCTGCCGAGGTGATCCGCCTTGCAGGCGGCGTCGGCAATCCCTACCCGCAAAGCCGCTACGGCACCTCTGCGACCATAGCCCAATGGCTCACGCACCCCCACGGTGCCTGGTTCAACAGCGGTACCGTAACGTTCGCCACCGCGCAGGGCTTCCCCGATGCACTCGCGGGCGGTCCGCTGTGCGGCCTCTCCCGCACTCCGCTCGTTCTCGTCGATGCGCAAAACTATTCCGCTGTAGTCAACGTATCTGCGGCGAAAGGAGTGTACTGGCTCGGCTCTCCGAATACGCTTTCGCTCGCCCTTCGAAGCGCGGTCAAAGGCCAAATAGGCTTCTAGAGCCCGATGCCCAACCCTCGCGGGGCTCGAGTGCCCCTTCGACGTTCGACCCCCGCTTGCACCAAGACCCCTGCATAAGCGGGGGTCTTGGTGTATTGACGGATAAAGCTTCGCCCAACGCAACCGCACGTGCGTTATTTGCTATGCTGTTGCGCGTTGCCGAACGGCCTGCGCCGGCGGCAGCGAATCGTATGCCAAGAGAAAGACGGAGCACCCATGCAGATCACGCCAGCCGAAATCCGCGAAACCCTTGCGATGGTGAACAAGCAGCACCTCGACATCCGCACCATTACGCTGGGATTGAATCTGCGAGGTTGCACGCATGAAGACATCGATGTCATGGCGACCAAGGTCTACGATCGCATGGCGAGCGCCGCAGAGCAGCTCGTACCCACCGCCGAACAGCTCGAACGCGAATACGGCATCCCGATCATCAACAAACGCATCTCTGTTACGCCGATCGCCGAGATCTGCGCGGCAACCGATGCGGTCGATCTCACCCCCTTGGCCATCGCAATGGACAAAGCAGGCAAGGAGGTCGGCGTCGACTTCGTCGGAGGATTCTCGGCACTCGTGCATAAGGGAGCATCGAAGGCCGACATCAAGCTCATGGAGTCGATCCCCCACGCCCTTTCCGTTACCGACAACGTATGTTCATCGGTCAATGTCGGCTCGACCCGTGCGGGCATCAACATGGATGCCGTGCTAAAAATGGCGGGCATCGTGAAAGCGCCCGCCGAAGCGCCCGCCGACCGCCAGTGCATCGGAGCCGGCAAGCTCGTCGTGTTCTGCAACGCCGTCGAGGACAACCCGTTCATGGCCGGCGCGTTCCACGGATCGGGGGAAGCCGATGCGGTTGTAAACGTCGGCGTCTCGGGCCCGGGCGTCGTGCGCGCCGTGCTCGCCGACATGCCGAAAGACGCCGACATCACGAGCGTCGCCGAAGCGATCAAGGCAACCGCCTTCAAGATCACCCGTGCAGGCGAGCTCATGGCGCGCGAGGCATCCAAACGCCTCGGCGTAAGCCAGGGCATCCTCGACCTGTCGCTTGCCCCCACCCCGGCAGAAGGCGATTCGGTTGCCGAGATCCTCGAAGCCATCGGCGTGGGCACCTGCGGAGGCCCCGGCACCACGGCAGCGCTCGCCATGCTCAACGATGCCGTCAAGAAGGGCGGCGTCATGGCCTCGTCTTCGGTCGGCGGCCTCTCGGGCGCATTCATTCCGGTTTCGGAAGACGCCGGCATGATCCGCGCTGCGGAGGAAGGCGCGCTCTCGATCGAGAAACTCGAAGCCATGACCTGCGTATGCTCGGTCGGCCTCGACATGATAGCCATTCCCGGCGATACGACGGTCGAAACGATCTTCGGCATCATCGCCGACGAATGCGCAATCGGCATGATCAACAACAAGACGACTGCGGTGCGCATCATTCCCGCCATCGGGAAGACCATCGGCGACAAGCTCGATTTCGGCGGCCTTCTGGGCTATGCTCCGATCATGCCCGTGAATCAGTATGCGGGCACCGTGTTCGCCCATCGCGGCGGCCGCTTCCCCGCCCCGCTCAATTCGCTGAAGAACTAACGTTTACCTACGGCGAATCAAATCGCATATCGTGCAGCTCGTATAGTTGCGTCTGGTGAAACATACGGACGAACAGTACTTGATCGCCTTCTATTCGGTATACGATCACGCAATTACGCACAAAATGTTCCCGAGCGTTTCGTGCATGTAAAGTCGGTTTGCTCGAAACGGCGTGTACGAAGGGGTTCTCGGACAAGAGTCCGATCGCATTATCCACTTCGCCAAGCAGGCTGAGGGCAGCTTGCGGGGATTTTAGCACCTCGACAAGGTATTTAAGTGCGCCATCGTAGTCGTTTTCGAAAGACTCCGTCTTATTGACCGCATAGACCATACTTCTTGCGCATTCTCTCTTGCATTTCCCCAGCTGGCCCCACTCGCCCCTCGCGCACATCTTGTTCGGCCTCTTTGAGCTTGGCCGCTACGGAAACTACTCTTGGCTTGACTTTTCGATACTCTTCGATCAGCTCTTCGCCCTCGAACCCTTGCTCGATAAGATGGCGGAGGACGTCGACGGTTATATCTTCATCGTCGACGTTCAGAGGCTGGAGCAGCAACCCTTGCTCGGTCCACGTGCAGAGCGCGTATTCCCCAAAACCACCTTCTTCGTAAATCTTTGCAGGGATCGTAATCTGCCGCTTGCTTGAGATCTTTATCGTCTGCGATTCCGCTAACGCTGCCATACCCATCGCTGCCTCCTTACCAAGCGCTTGGTGCTTGGTTTTAGAATACTACTGGTCGATGAGAATTGCATCTTTTTTTCGTAGCGGAATCACCCATCGGCAACAATGGCTCCCCGTGAACCGCCACAAATCCTGTACGCTCATGCGGGTCAGCTCTTTTTCCGCAGCGAGTTTTCTCCTGCACCACGCGTATGCTGCCACGAAAACAATGAGGAAAATCACGATAACGGGTGCAGATAGAGCCGTCTCACTCGCCTCCGCTCTTGGTTTTACGGTATTCGGATATAAGGGCTTTCGCCGCATCGAAATCGATCTTCTCGTTTACGGCGAGCCTCTTGATCAGGGCGATGGACGAATCGTTTTCGATACCCTCGCCTATCCTAATCTTCTGGATCAGCCGGTCGAGGCGCAACCGAACCGTCGGGTACGTCACCCCGTATTGCCGCGCGACCTCCTTGAGCGAGCCGGATGCGAGCAGGAACCGCTTGACGAACGCCGCGTCCTCGTCGTCGAGCTCGGCCATCCATGCAGGAACCACTTCGATGGCCACCATCGACCTCCTTTACTTTTAAAAGTAAAGGAGGAATTATCGCTTTAGTTTTTGATTGTGTATCAAAAGCGTGCGGAACATGGCGCGCTGGAGCCCTACCGTTTCGGCAGAACCTCGGCACCGAACGGCATAAGAGCGAGCTTGGCCTGTTTGAAACACTGCAAGCCGAACGGTATGCCGACGATGGTGATGCAGAGGATCACGCCGTTGACGAGCGCCTCGAGCGCAAGAAAAATGCCTCCGAAGATGAGCCACACGATGTTCGCAAGCGCGGAGGGAACGCCTCCCCCGTACTCGACTTCCTTGCCGAACGGCAAAAACGCTAGCCCCGCCATCTTGAAGCACTGAAGGCCGCCGGGAATTCCCACGATGGTGATGCACCAGAGGCATCCAACGAGGATCCAACTCAGTCCCTGCCAAAGCCCTGCGAAAACAAACCAGAGGATGTTGCCGATCACGCTCATGAGCCGCTCCCTTGCTTCTCGTTTGAAACACCGTCGAGCGACTCGGTGAACGAGCCGCTCGACGCGGCCCGCTCCGTCGCATCGCAACCGCGGGAAACGCCGGCGCGCTCGGCTCCATCACCCCGATACACCGCTCTCACCAGGTATTCGATATTGCCCTCAGGACCCGTAATGGGAGATTCGACCACCCCTGCCGGATCGAACCCCGCAGCAGCGAGCGCCTCCCGAACCTCGGCAACCACGCGCTCGCGCACCGCTTCATCGCGGACGACGCCACCTTCGGTTTCCCCTGGCTTCGATTCGAACTGGGGCTTCACGAGCCCCAGAAAAACCGACCCCCGATCGGAAAGGCTGGCGAACACCGGCGCCAGTTGCGCTAAGCCGATGAAGCTCAAATCCGCAACCAGTACATCGAACGGCGCCTCGAGCGTCGAGGGGTCGGCGAGCTTGATATTCGTTCGCTCGAACACCGCAACCCGAGGGTCCTGCCGCAGCGACCAAGCCAGCTGCCCGTAGTTCACATCCACGCACGCGACGCTTTTTGCGCCCGCCTGCAGCAAGCAGTCGGCGAATCCCCCCGTCGACGATCCGATATCGATGCAGCGCAAACCCCGCACATCCTGTGAGAACGCGTCGAGCGCCCCCTGGAGCTTATGCCCCCCACGCGAAACGAATCGCCTGCGGTTCTTTATAACCACATCGGCATCGGGAGAAACGCGCACAGCGGCGCTCGTCGCATACACGTCGTCGACCTTGACCTCGTGGGCGAGCACGGCGCGGAGTGCGGCGTCGACATCGGGAAAATAGCCCTGTTCGACCAACAGCGTATCGAGGCGGATCTTCTTCACGGGCGCACTGCCTGCGCTACAGCCGTTTTACTCTGGCAGCCTTCATGCAGCACGTCCTACACCAGCTCTTCCTGGCGCTTCGCATGCCATGACCCGAACGCCTGGTACAGCAGGTTGAACACCGGCACGGCGATTGCGGCGGCCACCGCGAACGCCACGACCATCGATTGGGTGAACGGCTCGATGCCGAACAGGCTTGGAAACACCGTCGAGCCGAGTATTACACCGCCTATCACGACGACGATAAGAGCAGCCCTGATGGGCGTGAAGGGAAACGACAGGCGTACGATGAGCAGCAGCCCCACCCACGCCGTAACGAGCACGCACATGGTCGACACCTGTGCGTAGTCGAGCCCGAGCGTCGTATAGGAAACGATGTTGAGACCGAGCACGGCCAGGATCGCCGTTATCGAGCCCGGCAGCGATCGCACGATCACGTTGACGAGAAATTTGCCTTTGATGCGATCCTTATTCGGCTCGAGCGCAAGCACGAACGAAGGCAATCCGATCGTGAACGCCGAGATGAGCGTCATCTGAATGGGCTGGAACGGATACTGCCACGGCAGGATGATGAAGCATACCGCGAGCACCATCGAGAGCACCGTCTTCACGAGGAAGAGCGAAGCCGAGCGCTGCAAATTGTTGATGGCCCGCCTGCCCTCGGCCACCACCTTCGGCATCGAGGCGAAGTCGTTGTTCACGAGCACCAGCTGGGCAACGTTGCGTGCGGCGTCCGACCCGGCGGCCATCGCCACCGAGCAATCGGAAGCCTTGAGCGCGAGCACATCGTTCACGCCGTCGCCGGTCATCGCTACGGTATGGCCCTCTTTCTGGAGCGCGAGCACGAGCTTCTTCTTCTGCTCGGGTGTCACGCGGCCGAACACCTGATAGCAGGTTGCAGCGTTTTCGAGCGCCGCGTCGGAAAGAAGCGTCGTCGCATCCACGTACGCATCCGCATGGGGGATGCCGACGATCTGCGCGATTCCCGATACGGTACGGGGATCGTCTCCCGAAATGACTTTGAGATCGACGCCCTGTTCGATGAAGTACTGTATCGTCTGAGCAGCCGTCGAACGGATCTGATCCTTGATGGCGATGAGCGCAAGCGGCTGGGGCCTGCCCGCGATCCTCCCCTCGTCGTCGAATCCATCGACACGGGCAAGCACCATAACGCGGGCGTTTTGCGCGAGCTCTTCGACCCGATTCTTGACCGTCGCGTAGTCTTTGCCGAGCACGAACTGAGCGGCCCCCATCACGTAGCTCGCTCCGCCCTCGAACACCGCGCCCGACCATTTCTTGTCGGAGGAGAACGGGATAACGCGTTCGATGCCGTACTTTTTCACGGATCGGTCGGATGGCTTCGTGCGTCTCCGGGAATGGCGCACAGCTCCTGGCTGCGGAATGACGTCCTGGTAGTAATCGATGATGGCCTGCGCCGTTTCGTTCGGATCTTCGTCTGCATCCGCAATCGAATAGAATGCGCCGTTGGCTTCGCCCTCGTCGCAATCGCCGAGCGTCACCACCCGATCGACCTCCATCTTGCCGGTCGTGATCGTGCCGGTCTTATCGAGGCACAGCGTATCGACGCGCGCAAGCGTCTCGATGCAGTACAGCTGCTGGACCAACACCTTGCTGCGCGAGAGGCGCACAACCGCCACCGCGAGCACCGTCGAAGTGAGCAGGATGAGGCCTTCGGGAATCATGCCCACGAGCGCCGCAACCGACGAGAGGATGGCGTCGTTGAGCTCGATATAGGCGCCCGTGAAGTACTCGCGCGCGAAGAGTATCGCGCCGAGCGGGAAGATGATGATGCTCACGAATCGGATGATGCCGTTCAGGCTGTTCATGATTTCGGAATTGACGGCCTTGTGTTCCTTGGCCTCCGCGCTGATCTTAGCCGCGTAGTTGTCGGCGCCGACATGCGTTACCTGGGCGTACACCGTACCCGCATTGACGAAGCTTCCGCTCATGAGTTCGGAGCCGGCCTCTTTTCGCACGAGCTTGCTCTCGCCTGTCAACAGGCTCTCATTCACATCGCACGTGCCGTGCACAACCACTGAGTCGGAAGGAACCTGATCGCCGCGCCCAAGCACGATGATGTCTCCGAGCACCACCTCGTCGACGGAAATCTCCTGGCGCGCGCCATCGCGCATCACATCGACTTTCGAACTGGCAATGATGCTCAAGCGATCGGTCGTGCGCTTGGAACGGACCTCCTGGATGATGCCGATCGCCGTGTTGCACACGATGACGATCATGAACAGCATGTTCTTATAGGAGCCGGTGATGAAAACGAAGCAGGCCAGAATGAGGTTTATTGCGTTGAACAACGTACATACGTTGGACACGACGATCTGCTTGATCGAGCGCGTCTTAACCGATGCATCGACATTGACCTGACCGCGCGCAACGCGTGCAGCAACATCCGAAGAAGAAAGGCCTTCGAGCTTCTTGTCCATCGCACCTCCTTTGCCGTAATCACACCAGTATAGAGGACGAAAAAGCAGGTGATTTTCCCGTACACGGTTTGCACATGATTACGTAACCGAACGTACGCCCGCGCCGGAACACCGCCGAAAGCGAACCGACCCCGGAACCTCCTTTGCGCGAGCCCGTCGCGTTGGCCTCGGCTTCCGCAAACCGCGTTTCGAAAAGAGCCGCAGCAGCCCGTCGATTCAAAATCTTAATGCGTCCCTAATGCCGTGGCGCAGAACCTTAAGGCCCCGCTTACATCCGAAACTCTATGATTGATGCAAAGCGAAGGAGGCAACTATGGTGGCAGCAATTGGAGCGGTACTGGGATTGTTCGTCGTGCTCTGCGGCGCATTCCTCTTCGCCATGCTGGTATTCTCGCCCGAAAACGACGATTTTCACTTCGGAAAGCCGCAATAGCGCACGCGAGCCCGCCATCGGGCGAGCTCGGATCGTCAAAAGCGTAAAGGCAAGGGGTCTACGGCAGCAGCAATTGCGCGATCTGCACCGCGTTAAGGGCGGCGCCCTTGCGAATCTGGTCGGCCACGATCCACATGGCAAGTCCGTGCTCGACGGTGGAGTCCTTGCGCAAACGGCCGATGTACGTATCGTTCGTACCGGCGAGAAGCCCGGGCATCGGATAGATGTTCGACGAGCAATCGTCCATGAGCGTAATGCCCTCGAACGCCTCAAACGCCTTGCGGGCTGCCTCGACGCTCACCTCGCCGGTGAATTCGACGTTCACGGATTCGGCATGGCAGCGCAGCACCGGCACGCGCACGCACGTCGCCGCCACGGCGATGTTCTCGTCGCCCATGATCTTCTTCGTCTCGACGACCATCTTCCACTCTTCTTTGGTGGAATCGTCTTCGAGGAACACGTCGATATGGGGTATGCAGTTGAAGGCGATACGGTGCTGGAACACCTCGACCTTGAGTTCGTCCTCGTTGAGGAAATCCTTGGTTTGACCGTACAGCTCCTCCATCGCAGGAGCACCGCCGCCGCTTGCCGCCTGATAGGTCGATACGACCACGCGCTTGATGGGCGCGATGTCGTAGAGCGGCTTCAAGGCGACCACCATCTGAATGGTCGAGCAGTTCGGGTTCGCGATGACGCCCGAATGCCACGATACATCGCCCGGGTTCACCTCGGGTACCACGAGCGGCACGTCCGCATCCATGCGAAACGCGCTCGAATTATCGATCATCACGGCACCCGAGGCAACGACGGCCTCGCGCATCTCCTTCGAAATGCCTGCTCCGCACGAAAACAGAGCGATGTCCACATCCTTAAACGATTCGGAGGTCATCTCCTGCACGGTGAGTTCACCGGCGGGAACCTGCCCGCATCCGGCAAACTCGATCTTCTTGCCCGCCGAACGCGCCGAAGCAAGCGCGCGCACTTCGGACGCGGGAAAATCGAGGTCGTGCAGCACCTGCATGAATTCCTGCCCGACCGCCCCGGTTGCACCCGCAATGGCGACCACGGGGTTCGCCGGCATCACTTTGTTCCAAGCCATCTCATCTACTCCTCATCTGCACGGCAAGCCGCGTATTCCGGTTTACGTGCCTCTGCCTGCGAAAATCCGCTAGCGGCCTTTTTGCATCTTAGCCGCTATCTCCTCGGCCGATAGCTGCGTCTCCTCGAACACGCTGTCCGAATCGAGGCCGAAGGCGCTGTGCAAGCACTGCACGGCGGCGGCGGCTTGAGCGGCATCGACCACCATGGACAGACGGATCGGCGACGTGGAGATCGCAAGTATGTTGATCTGGTTCTCCCCAAGCGTCGTGAACGCGCGCGCAGCGACACCGGGGCTCGACTTCATGCCGGTGCCCACCAGGCTCACCTTCGCGATGTCGTCGTCCACCAAAAATTCCCGCGCGCTGATCTCGCCGACGATACGCTCGAGCGTTTCCTTCGCTCGGGGCAGATCGGCCCCAGGACACGTGAAGCTGATGTCGGTGATGCCGTCCTGCGAGATGTTCTGGATGATCATGTCGGTGTTGACCGAATTGCCCGCCAGTGCCGAGAACACCTTCGCCGCAACGCCGGACATATCGGGAACGCCGCGGATGGTCACCTTGACCTCGGACGTATCGTGTGCGATGCCGGTGATAACCGCTTCTTCCATGGAAGATGTCGCCTCCTTGATGAACGTTCCCGTCGAATCCGAAAACGCAGAACGGGAATGGATGATCACGTTGAACTTGCGTGCGAACTCGACCGCGCGCATCTGCAGCACGCCCGCACCCGCGCTCGAGAGCTCGAGCATGTCGTCGTAGTTGATCTCGTCGAGCTTCTTAGCGCGCGGCGCCACGCGGGGATCAGCCGTGTACACGCCGTCGACGTCGGAGTATATCTCGCACACGTCGGCGCCGATGCCCCATGCCACGGCCACCGCCGTCGTATCGGAGCCACCGCGCCCGAGCGTGGTGATGTCGCCGTTTCCATCGATACCCTGAAAGCCCGCGACCACGGGAATGAATCCTTCGTCGAGCGCTTCTTTGATGCGGTCGGCGTGGATGCAGCTGATCTTGGCGCGCGCGTGGATGCAATCGGTCTCGATGCCCGCCTGCCTGCCGGTGAAGCTCATGGCACGGTAGCCGCGGGCTTCGATGGCCATGGCCAGCAGCGTCATGGATACCTGCTCGCCCGTCGAGAGGAGCCGGTCCATCTCACGAGCCGGGGGGTCGGTGTTGAGCGCCCGCGCCAAGCCCACCAGCTCGTCGGTGGTCTTGCCCATCGCCGAAACGACGGCAACAACCTGGTTGCCGGCCTGTTTGCTTGCGATGAGGCGCTTCGCAACCATCTGGATGCGCTCCGGCGATGCAACCGAGGTTCCGCCGAATTTTGCAACAATGAGCGACATATCTCTGTCTTTCTGAATAACGAGCCAACGATCTTACACTATAGCAAAAGAGCGCCAGCCAATCGTGCGAGGGCGCTTGATTACCGAACAATCATCAAGGCGAGCGGGCAACCCATCCACTAACCATCGAGCAATCCAAACTCAGGGCATCTGCCATGTAACCATGTTTTGGAAGAACAAGGTTGCAAGGATGGCTATAGCCGAGCTGGCCAACGTGCCTACCAGATAGCACTCCGCAAAGTCCTTGTCCTCGCTCAGCTTGTTGAACCGGGCGATGCTTTTCGCCGTAAGAACGAACGCGATGGCTCCGAACTGACCGTACATGGTCAAGACGACTACGATAGTGCGCTCGAGCACGCCGATCCATCTCCCGGCACGCTGTTCCGCGGCGCATGCATCATCCTCGGCAGAAACGCCGCATTCTCCGTCTTTCCGGACCGAGCTCAACAGATGCTGGATGGCAATCGATGCGGGTCGCCACGATACGAGAAGAGCCAACGCAATAGACAGCATAGCGGAGAGCGCTTCAGACCCAACAAGGTCCCGCGCCCACGAGAGGAGCCCGTCGGCCGACTGGTCCGAGTAAAAGCAAAGTACGGCGCCGAAGCACACGATTACGTGACAGACCTGATCGATGGAGAACAGCTTGAAAGATGACAGGATCTTCCGCTTTTCCAGCTCGACCTTTAGAAAATCCAGGGCTGCATGGGTAACAAAAAAGAGGAGACCTGCGATCAGGAAAGCTTCTGCTGGGAAAACAAGGGCGGAGAAGAGAGTAAGGCACAGCCCGTATGCAATGCAGTGGACAACCAGCAGGCTCCGCCTATCCTGCTTCCCCTGCGCAACCGTATTGGTTTGCACGTAGAAATCCGCGGCAACATGTCCGGCGAGTATGACAGCAAGCGCAATTCCAAAGCCCACAGCATCTCACCACTCTATCGATAGCTTGAGGGAATAGGCATAAGCTACAACTGCATTGCGCTCCTGGACGACCCTGCTCGAAGCAAGCTGGCGATCGATTCCCTGCCTCGTCATTCCCGTCAGATTCGAAAGGATAGAAGAGACTCCTTGTATATCCTTACCGTTGGGAAACGACGGACATCTATGCGCATCCCCGATCGGCTCAATTGCAACAGGATGAAAAGTAAGCGAGTCAATCATACGAGCCGTTTCCGTTATACCCTGCATGAGACCGGGCTTCGCCTGCGACTTGCGGCT
The DNA here is from genome assembly GCF_900240215.1 of Raoultibacter timonensis. Lineage (GTDB taxonomy): Bacteria > Actinomycetota > Coriobacteriia > Coriobacteriales > Eggerthellaceae > Raoultibacter > Raoultibacter timonensis. The sequence goes on from NZ_LT964681.1 coordinate 376,812, forward strand.
CATCGATTCGCGAAGATCAAGTAGGTTCGCGAGGCTGCGCTCGATGTCGCGCACTCGATCCGTCCCGAAAAACGCCTCGTCGTTGGGAGAAGCACCGACGAGAGGAAACATCATCTCGATTATCAGCGCTGTATCGTTTTGCGCAGATGTTCGCATCTCGCTCATACCAGTCGAATGGTCCATAAGGACCGTCAGATACTCGTCGATGCGCCCATCGCCAACAAACACGACGTCGTACGGTTTATTCGATTTTGCTTCGTCGAGTGCGCGCCGTGCATGGTGGTAAGCGGAGCCATCCTGGCTAGGCGAGCTCTCGCCTTCAACGCGCACGCTCCAATCGCCAAAGCCAATGCCACCCCGGATGGTTTTCGCCCCGAGTATGAACGTAAGCATTCGATAATACAGAAACGGCGTCAGGGGGTCGCGAAACAAGCCTTGTATTTCATCGCCACCGCTGAAAACGACTCGCTTCTCGATTCCATAGGAGTAAAGGATGTTGAGATAGTCGAGAGAAGCAGAAAGGAGCCCTTGCAACCGACCGCGCGCGTCCGAAGTATACTTCTTCGACTTCTTAACATCTGCAATAAGAACAAAGTAAGGTTTCATGGGTCCTTCGCAACATAGCCGTGTACGTTTCCTACTATAGCAACAAAAAACGTTGTTTACAAGAAAAGCAACGTTTTTTGTTGCTTTTTAAAAAAGCAACGTTTTTTGTTGCGCGCTAGATGAACTCAAGACCCTTGCCCCGTCAAGGGAAGCGAACCCGATTGGCTACTTCCCCGCCTCCGGCATCCTCCACAAAAGGATGAAGCCCACCACGAACAGCACCGCGATCGAGAGAACACCGATCGAGGGATTACCCGTCAGCTGCGTGAACACCGAGACAAGCAGCGTACCCATGATGGCGGCGTACTTGCCGAAAATATCGAAGAACCCGTAGTACTCGTTGGCGTGCTCCTTGGGGATGAGCTTGCCGAACTCCGAGCGCGAAAGCGCTTGGATACCGCCTTGGAACAGGCCCACGCAGATTGCGAGGATCCAGAACTCGACGGCGCTCGTAAGAAAGAACGCCGCGAACAGCGTGATGCACAGATACGCGAACACGCCGACGAGCAGCATGCGTTTCGTTCCCACCTTGCCCGCAAGCCTTCCGTAGGCGATCGCCGAGGGGAAGGCGACGAACTGCGTGACGAGCAGCGCAAGCACGAGCTGGGTGGAATCGATGCCCAAATCGGTGCCGTAGCTCGTCGACATCTTGATGATGGTATGCACGCCGTCGATATAGAAGAAGAACGCGAGCATGAACAGACGCAGTTTCCTGTCTTTCACAATCTTTTTGAGCGTCGAGACCAGCCCCGAGAACGTATCCTTGATGATATGGGCGGTACGCTCCTTGAAATGGGTCTGATGGACGTTCCTGATAAGCGGAATGCTGAATGCCACCCACCACGCGGCCGTGATCAGAAACGCAATCTTCATGCCGAGCGCCATATCGATGCCGACGGCTCCTCCCCCAAGCACGATGGCCAACGAGAGGATGAACGGCACGCACGAACCGATGTAGCCCCACGCGTAACCCAGCGACGAAACCTCGTCGTAGCGATCATCGGTTGCCGCCGCATCGACGAGGAACGCATCGTAGAACACCATCGAGCCGTTGAGCATGACGGAAGCCACCACGTATACGATCAAGAACGGAAGAGCCGTAGTCGGAAGTCCGAGCGCAGCGAGCGCAACGGCACCGGTGCCCACGCACCCGACGAAAAACTTCTTCTTGTTGCCCCTCAGATCGGCGATGCTGCCGAGAATCGGCATGAGCAGCGCGAGCAGCAGCGAGGCGATCGTTTCCGCATAGCCCCACGCCACCACCACCGACGAGCCCGGCTCGGCGAGCGTCTGGAAGTACACGGGGATGAGCGCCGTTGCAAGCAAGACAAAAGCTGAGTTTCCCACATCGTACAAAACCCAGCTTTTCTCCTGCTTGGTCAGTTTTAGTCTGGCCACGTATGATCCTTTCAACAAGAGCGTAACGTGTACGTTTTCAACTGTACTCCAATTGTATATGATGGGAAGCGGCGCTTCAGTAAAATAAATGACAAGAATGCGAGGCGATTCATGCCGGCCATCATAACCCACGACCTGTTCGGTCAGGATGTCTACCATGAGCTTCATGCGTCGATCGGCGAGACGCGCGACGAGTACGAGGCGTTTCTTTTGGGCAACCAGGGACCCGACCCCCTGTTCTATACGGTGATAAGCCCGAGCCTGCGCGAGTTTCATCAGCTCGGCTCCACCATGCACAACGTCAAGCCCACCGAACTCATAGCCGCCTTCAAAGATTCGCTTTCGGTGCTCGCCGAAGACGAAGCGCCCATCGGACGCGCCTATGCGCTCGGCTTCCTCTGCCACTACACGCTCGATTCGTCGATGCATCCCCTCGTATTCGCCCAAGAGTACGCGGTCTGCGATGCGGGCGTCGACGGCCTTTCCCGCGACAACGGCCACGAGGTCCACGGCACGATCGAAAGCGAGTTCGACGAGATGGCCCTTTTCACGGTTCGCCATCAGACCATCGCTTCGTTCAATCCCTCGGTTGAAATCCTCAAGGCAAGCGATTTCGTACTCGATGCGATCTCGAAGATGTACGCCTTTGTTGCCATGACCGTGTACGGTCTGTTCATACCTTCGGATATGTTCGCCACCGCCGTGCGCAACTTCCGCTTCATCCAGGGCCTCTTCTACTCGCCGACCGGAAGCTTACGCGCCGTCATCGGTCGCGTCGAGGAGCTCGTCCGCCCCTATTCGTTCTACCGTTCGATGAGCCACCGCCCCGTCGAGATTACGGAAAGCCAGTTCGGCAACCACGAGCGCGCCGTTTGGGCAAACCCCTTCACCGGGGAGGAGAGCGATCTCGGATTCTGGGAGATATTCGCCGACGCCCAAGAAAAGGCGAAGTCCAACATCGCGTCGTTCGCCTCGAAGGATTTCGATCTCGAAGCTGCCCGCAGAATCACAGGCGACCTCGATTTCTCGGGCGAACCGACAAACGCAACGCTCGTCGTCGTAGACGACGAGTAGCGCCATGCTCGAAACCGTTCTTCCGGTCCCGTTCTGGCTCGAACTCGCCGCCGCATTGACTGGCGGCATTTCCGGTGCCATGAGCGCCGTGCGCGCCCGTTACGATATCTTCGGCACCGTCTGCATCGCCTGCACTTGCGGTCTGCTCGGCGGCGTGATCCGCGATGTGCTGCTCCAGAATTACGGCATCTACGCTTTCCAGAAACCGACGCTGATTCTCGCCTGCGCCATCGCGGGCGTCGTCGTGTTCTACTTCGGCAAGCTCGCCACCTACCTCGACCCCATCGTCGATCTGCTCGACAATATCTCGGTCGCCCTCTGGGCGGTGCTCAGCGTGGGCAAAGGACTTTCGGCGGGCCTCGATATCGTACCCTCGGTCATCCTCGGCACCGTAACCGCTGTGGGCGGCGGCATCATGCGCGACGTGTTCATGAATCGAGAACCCGAAGCCTTCCAGGCGGGCACCCTCTACGGTTCGGCCGCGCTTGTCGGATCGACCGCCTATGCGCTCATGAAACAGAATCACTGGCTCGAACAGTGGGCGCCTTTCGCCTGCGTGGCCCTCGTGCTCATCCTTCGCTACGCGTCGCTGTTCTTCGGATGGCGCACTTCGCCGCCGCGCGATTACTCCGATGTCGTCACGAGGGCCGTCTCGCGCCCCGTCAAGAGCGTAGCGCGCCGCGTCAGGCCGCCTAAGGGCAAGATCGAACGCGAGAAGGAAAAGGAGCTGCAGAAGAGCGGCCGGCTCATACGGTTGCGAAAGCACCGAGCGAATCCCGACCAACCGGTGCAGCCGAGCGATCCGAGCGATCGCATCTTCGTCAAGGACCTCTCCGAGATCCGCGACGAGGCCCCCGCCAAGCCGAAAGACCCCTTCGAGCCGCAAACGTCCGACCCCCGCAAAGCAAACGACCCGAAACGCGGCACATAGCCGAATTCCGGGTCGAACGGTGAACGGCTTCCGGGCGGCTCGGCGGACAAGACCGCTGCCGAGCGAAAGAGATCCTTACGAATTCTTGAGCATGATCGTGCGCATGGTATCGGCCGCATGCTCGCAGGCATCGGTAACCTTCTCCATGCGGGCGAACACCTGCGACCAGATGAGCACGCGCAGGGCGTTGTCGCGGTCCTTCGTGTGCAGTTCGCGGATGGTTGCCATATAGAACTCGTCGGCTTCCTCCTCGTAGCTGTTCACATCGATGATGGACTGCTTGAACGTCTTGGATTTCTTGAAGTCGCGGAAATCCTCCATCGCATGATCGAGCGCTTTGCAGCTCTTATTGATGAGCTGGGCGAACTCGAGCGCACGGTCGTGCATGAAGTGGATGTCGTACATGTAGAAGCGCTGGAGCACATCTTCGATGTAGTCGACGATATCGTCGAGGTATTGGGTGAGCGAGATGATGTCTTCACGCTCGATCGGCGTGATGAAGTCGGTGGCGATTGCCGTGTACATGTCGTGGCTGATCTCGTCGCCCTCATGCTCGATGTCCTGAGCGCGCGGCATGATGTCCTTGATGGCCTCCGCCGTCGTGAAGTTCTCGATGGCTTCGATAAGGAGTTCCGACTCCTTCACCGCAAGCGCCGTCTGGCGCTCGAACGCTTCGAAGTAGTCGAATTTCTTGTTCTTCTTCTTGCCCATTACCTGCTCCTTACACAATCATGAGGAATAGCTTGGCGACGATGAACCCTAGAAGGCCGCATCCCGGAAACGTCAGAACCCATGTTTTGACCATGTCGACTGCCACACCCCACTTGACCGCGCTCTTGCGCTTGGCAGCGCCCACGCCCATGATGGCCGTGGTCTTGGTGTGCGTCGTGGAAACCGGCAGACCGCCGAACGTCGATATGATGAGGCAGATCGTCGCGGCAAAGCTCGCGGCGAAGCCCTGGTACTTCTCCATCTTGACCATGTCGAGGCCAACGCTCTTGATGATCTTCTTGCCGCCGATCGCAGTACCGAGACCCATGTTGAGCGCGCAGAATATCATGAGCCACACGGGCAGGATCATCTGATCGGCCTGACCGATGCCAGTGGCCAGCGTGATGGCGAGCACGAACACGCCCATGAACTTCTGGCCGTCCTGCGCTCCGTGCATGAAAGCGACGCCCGCCCCTGCCGCGATCTGGGCCCACTTGAACACGTGATCGGATTTCTGCCGATCGGCCCCCGAACAGCACTTCGCGATAACCTTCGCGCACAACCAGCCGAGCCCGAATCCCATGAACGTCGAGAGCAGGATGCCGTAGATGACCTTCATCCATTCCGCCCCGTTGATGCCCGACAGACCGCCCTGAAGCGCGATAGCGGCGCCGGTCAATCCCGCAATAAGCGAGTGGCTCTGGCTTGTCGGAATGCCGAAGAACCACGCCACGGCACCCCATACGATAATGGCGACCATGGCCGCCATGAGCGCAATGAGCGCCGAATGGTGATCGCCGCCGAAATCGACCATATGGAAGATGGTGTTGGCAACCGCCGACGACACGAGCGTAATGACAAGCAGGCCGAAGAAGTTGCAGACCGCAGCCATGATGATGGCTGCTTTCGCCGACATGCACCGCGTGCCGACGACCGTCGCAATGGCGTTGGGAGCATCGGTAGCGCCGTTGACAACGATGACGCCGATGTTCAAAAGGGTTACCGCCACCAAGGCGGGGTTGGACATGAGCTCGGTGAGGAATACTCCCCATTCAATGACCACGTATGACCTTCCGACGATGCCGTAATCGCATCTGCGCACAGCGCAGACAAGGCATTAGTTTAACGTATATTTAACAAAGGAAAAGGCCGCGCACCCCGCTTTTTCGAGGGAATACAGCCTGTTGTGTAAAATTCTCGTAAAGTCGATGACCGCTTCGGTTTGCGTTACGCGGGAGCATGCGGTGCCATTCAGGCAGTCCGCAAGCCCCGCACGTCGCATGGAACCGTCTGCCGAAATAAAAAGAAGCCGGAACCCCAGACGGAGACCGGCTTCGCAATCATGGCTGAATCGTCTATGCGAACTGGGCGAACACACGCCTGCGCTCGGCGCCGATCGTCGTAAGATCGTTGTGACCCGGCAATACGAGCGTCTCGTCGGGAAGGACGGCGAGCCGTTTGAGCGATGCGCGCATATCGTCCATGCTGCCGCCCTCGAAATCGGTTCTGCCGATCGAAGCGCAGAACAGCGTGTCGCCCGAGATGAGCACGGGGCTTCCTTCGGGATTGTTTCCGAACCGCGGATCGATGAACAGGCACATACTCCCTTTGGTGTGACCGGGCGTCAGAACAACCTTCCACGCCATGGAGCCGATCTCGACGATGTCCCCGTCCTCGACTTTGGAATCGACCGGGCACGGCGGCATCTTCCTGCCGCTGCCAAGCGCCGGACTGCCGCTCTCGATCATCGGCGCATCGATGGCCGAGGCGATAACGGTTGCGCCCGTCGCCTCCCTGAGTTCGTTTGCGGCCCCCACGTGATCGTAATGGCCGTGCGTCAGAACGATGACATCGAGCTTGCGATTCCCCAACGCCTCGAGAATCTCGTCGGCATGGCAGCTCGGATCGACAACCAGCGTTGCCGTGCCGTCGCTGATGAGATAGGTGTTGTTGGAAAGCATGCCCAGCACGAGAAACTCGATGTCGACGCAGCCCTTGTTCACCTTGTACATGGTTACTTCCCTTTCTTGCGGGACGTTTCGCCCGGCAGCATGCGCCGCGCGTCGAACACGCCCTCGACGCCGCGCAGCTTGGTCGTGATCTTATCGATGAAGGAGATATCGGATACCTGGAACAAAAAGCGCATCTCGACCATGCCGTCGCGATGGGATGCCGTCGTACACGAAAGCACGTTGGCTCCCATGTCGGCGAGGATCACCGTTACGTCGCGCAGCAGGTTCATGCGGTCGAGCGCCTCGATGAACACCTCGACCTTGTACGATGCGTTCTGCGTAGGCGCATTCTCCCACGATACTTCGATGATGCGCTCGGGATGCTGCATGAGATCCACGGCGTTCGGGCAATCGGCGCGATGTACCGACACGCCGCGCCCGCGCGTGACGAACCCGAGGATGTCGTCTCCGGGCACCGGGTTGCAGCAGCGCGACAAGCGCACGAGCACATCGTCGATGCCCTTCACCACGATGCCGTTGGAAGTATGGGCCTCGTGCTTCTTGGGGCGCTTCACGCTGGTGAGCATCGGCGGAAGCTTGCCTGTCGATATCTCAGACGATCCGAGGCCCGGCGTCTCCGCATCCTTCTCGGCACGGTCGACGAGGATCTTCAGCAGACGATTGGCCACATGGGTGGCGCTTTCCTTGCCCGTGCCGATCTGGACGAGCATATCGTCGGAATCGTTGTAGCCCAGATGCTCGGACACCGTCTTGATAGCGCGCATGCTCTGAGCGCTTGAAATGCCAAGGCCGTGCTTGCGCATCTCGCGCGTCAGCCGATCGCGGCCGGTCTGCAGGTCGTCGGAGCGGCTCACCCGCGAAAAGTACGAGCGGATCTTGCTGCGCGCCGACGGCGTCTTGACGACGTTGAGCCAGTCGCGCGAGGGGCTTGCGCTCTTCTGGGTGAGAATCTCCACGCGATCACCGAGTTGCAGTTCGTAGGTCAAAGGCACGATGGAGCCGTTGACCTTTGCGCCCACGCAGTGGTTGCCCACTTCGGTGTGGATCGCATAGGCGAAATCGACCGGCGTCGATCCGGCACGCAGACTCATGACCTCGCCCTTCGGCGTGAACACGAACACCTCGTTGGGAGCCAGGTCGACTTTGAGCGATTTGAGGAACTCGCGCGAGTCCTTCGTCTCGTCTTGCCAGTCGACCATTTGGCGCAGCCAGGCGAGCTGCTGGTCGAGCCCCATATCGCCCTTGCCGCCCTTTTCCTTGTAGCGCCAGTGCGCAGCCACGCCGTATTCGCTCGTCCGGTGCATGTCCTCGGTGCGAATCTGCACTTCGAGCGGACGGCCGGCAGGGCCGATGACCGTCGTGTGGAGGCTCTGGTACATGTTGAATTTCGGCATGGCAATGTAATCTTTGAAACGCCCCGGCATCGGATGCCACAGCGTATGCACGGCGCCGAGCGCCGAGTAGCAGTCCTTCACCGACTTCACAATCACCCGCACGGCGATGAGGTCGTATATCTCGGAGAAACCCTTGCCCTTCTTCGTCATCTTCTGGTAGATCGAGTACAGGTGCTTCGGGCGCCCCATGATCTGCGACTGGACGCCCACCTTGTCGAGCTCCTCGTGTAGGATGTCGATGATCTGCTCGAGGTAGTTCTCGCGCTCCTCGCGGCTTTCGGTGACCATGCGAGAAACCTGCTTGAACTTGTTGGGCTCCAGATAGTAGAACGCGAGATCCTCAAGCTCCCATTTGATGGAATTGATGCCGAGGCGATGCGCGATCGGCGCATAGATCTCAAGCGTTTCGCGCGATTTGAAAATGCGGCGATCCTCCTTGAGCGCCGAGAGCGTGCGCATGTTGTGCAGGCGGTCGGCGAGCTTGATGACGATGACGCGGATATCCTTGTTCATGGCGACGAACATCTTGCGAATGGTCTGGGCCTGCTCGTCGGACAGGCTTTCCACCTCGATGCGGGTGATCTTGGTCACGCCGTCGACCAGCTGGGCGATCTGGGGGTTGAACTCCTCGGCCACCTGCTCGCTTGTCACCTTGGTATCCTCGACGGTATCGTGCAAAAGCGCCGCGCAGATGGACTCGACGTCCATGCGCAGATCGGCGAGGATGATGGCCACCTCAACCGGATGGGCGATGAACGGCTCGCCACTTTTGCGGCATTGCCCCGCATGGGCGTCGCGCGCGAACAGAAACGCCTTCTCGAGCATCTCCTCATCGGGCTCGTTCATGTAGGCAGACGTCTGACGTTGCAGCTCGGAGAACCGCATCTCGGGCGTTTCGATACGCGGGCGCGAAGCCTTCGCCTCGGGCGCGAAGCTCTTCTCGGTTGCCCGAGCGCGACCGAGAAGCTCTTCGTCGGATTCCTCCGCGTGCGCCTTTCCCGTCTTGGCGGATTCGCCTATCAGCTCTTCTTTTGTCTTGCGGGCCTTTCTCTTACCCTTTTCGGGTTGCTCTTCGGGCGAACCGACGGCTTCGCTTATGCTTTCGCCGCCTTCGGGAACCGCATGTATCGTGGTCGGCACCACGACGTCTCTCGCCGCGGCACGACCCGCGCGGCTTTCGCCCCGCTCGGATTGCTCCATGCGCACCACCCCTGTCTATCGATTAGCGCGATCGGGGAGGATCGGTCCCGATACGCGCGTGTGCAGTTTTTCTCTTTGGCTCTTTATAGCCCATTCCTTGAAAGATTGGAATATCTCGCGTTCGCCGAGGCCCTCGCGGTACCTCACGCTGTCGGTGAGCTCCACTTTGCTGTCGGTGGCGCGCACGTGGATCGATCGCATCGATTCGCCCGAGACGAACGCGGTGTGAGTTTCGACAAGACCGAGCTCCCGGAACACCGTCACGCCGCACGCGGCCGACGCCGGGCTCACCGCACCATGCTGGTTAGCGCTCGCAACGGCCGCAAGGTCGGCGTTGCTCGCGGTGAAATACTTTTCGGCGCTCTCCTTCTGCATGCGCCTCAACTCGCGGTACACCTGGGCGAGGCAGTCGTGATCGGGCGTCGTATCGCGCAGGATCTGCTCGTTGATCGCCGCATCGCCGCGACCGTACAGAAGATGGATGACCGCCGGCCTGCCGTCGCGTCCCGCGCGGCCGCTCATCTGGTTGAACTCGATCTCGTTGAACGGCATGTGGAAGAGCACCACATGCCGGATGTTGGGTATGTTCACGCCTTCGCCGAATGCGGAGGTCGCCACGAGCACGGCGAGCGCATCGGTTCTGAACAGCTCTTCGATCCGCTTGCGGTCGGCGCGGGTCAAACCCGCGTTGTAGAACCCGACGAGCGGCGCCATGTGGGGAACGAGCTTGCGCAGCGCACGGGCAAGCGCGACCGATTGCTCGCGCGAGTTGACGTAGATGACCGTCTTCTCGCCGCTCGCGATGAGATTCGCAAGGTAGCTCTCGCGATTCTTGAGGTTGCGCTGATCGTCGACTTCGAGGTTGCAGCGGCGTGTATCGTCGAGAACGGTGCGTTCGATGCCGAGCGTCGAGACGATGGCATCGGCCATCTCGGCATCCGCCGTTGCCGTGAGCGCGAGTACCACAGGCTCGCCGAGCTTCGCGATCGACGACCCGATCGACGCATACGCAACACGTTGGCCGGCTTTCGCCATGCCGATGTGATGGGCTTCGTCAACCACCACGAACCCGATGCGACGCGCACGGGCGAACTCGTCGGCATGGAAGGCGAGGAACTCGGGCGTCGTGAGCACGATGTCGCACGAACCTTCGCTCAGGGTCTCGAACGTCTGACGGCGCTCCTCGGGCGTGTTCTCCCCGGTGAGCACCGCGCTCGCAATGCCGAACGCTTCGAGCGTCTCGTTGATATGGAACGCCTGATCGGCGATCAGCGCACGCAACGGGTACACGAACAGGCTCGTCCCGCCTCGCAGCAACGCCTCGCAGGCGGCATGGACCTGGAAGGTAAGCGATTTGCCGCGGCCCGTCGCCATGACGGCGAGCGTGGATGCACCCTGAGAGAGCGCCTCGAGCACCTCGCGCTGCGACTGGTGCAAACTGCCGTCGCCGATAAGCGCCTGGACGATGGCAGCCTGAAGCACATCGGGGTCCTCGGCGGCTTTCCGCTCCCAGAACTGCCGGTTCTTCTCGCGCTCGGCCTCGTACGCCTCGATCGCCTCGGCGCTTTCCTGGCAGTCGGAGCATATCTCCGCATCGCTCGTAGCGTACAGATCGCCGACGAAGCTCACGTTTTCGGGATTGAGGCACGCCTCGAGTCCCGCGCAAGCGCGGGCGGGAGCAATCGAGGAGAGCATGGCTTTCACCGTACGCCTGCCCCGCCACTCGTCTATCTGCACCTCAAACGCTGCGTTGACTACGCTGTCGCAGTGCATGAGGGTTTCGAGGTCGGAGCAATGGAACATGATGCCCGCAACCGTATGCTTGCCGTCTGAAAGCTGGCAGGAGAAGTGGTTCTTCTCGGCCCCCACCGCACGGCAGCCCGCGAGCGTAACGTCGCGGGCGAGGTAGCGAGGAACCGGATTCTCCTGCCCGAAGGGGGCAAGCCGAGAGAGCTCCGCCACGTTTTCGAGCGTAAGCTCCGATAGATCGACGCACGCATCGATCTCGATGCGGGGGTGGAAGCTGTCGGGCGGAAGCTCGTCGAGATGCGCGCACAAACGCTCGGTGAATTCGGGAAGCTTGTCGGCCGGAAGCGTCACGCCGACGGCGGCTTCGTGGCCACCGAAGCGAATGAGCAGATCGGATAGACCTTCGACCGCCTTGAACAGGTTCACCTGCCCTACGCTGCGGCCCGAACCGCGCGCCTCGTCGCCATCGATTGTGAAGAGGAGCGCCGGCACGCCGTACGTGTTCACGAGCCTGCTCGCCACGATGCCCTTCACGCCTTCGTGCCAGCCGTCGCCCGACACCACGAGCGCGCGCTGCCCGTGATAGAGCTCGGCGGCTTGCACCTTCGCGATTTCGGACAGCTCCGCCTCGATGGTGCGGCGCGTATCGTTGATGGTTTCGAGCTCGGCGGCTTTTCTGCTCGCCTCCTCGAAGTCGTCGGAGAGCAGAAGGTCGAGGGCCGCCTGCGCGTCGCCCATGCGCCCCGCCGCGTTCAGCCTCGGGATGATCGAGAAGCTCATGTTGGTCGCGGTGAGTTCCTTGTCGGAAACGCCTGCGGATGCAAGCAGCGCCGCAATGCAGGGCCTGGGAGCCTTGTTCATGCGGGCGAGGCCGTCGGCTACAAGCGCGCGATTCTCCGAGAGCATCGGCATGAGATCTGCTACGGTGCCGAGCGTGGCGAGATCGGTGTATTCGCGCCACAGATGCGGCTTGCCCAAACGCCCGCCGAGCACCTGCACGAGCTTGAGGGCGACGCCCACGCCCGCCAGAATCGAACTCGGGCAATCGGGTCCGCATTTCGGATCGGCCACCGGCACGCCTTGCGGAACAAGATCGGCCGGTTCGTGGTGATCGGTGATCGCCAAGCCCACGCCGGCTGCCTTAATGAGCTCCGCTTCGTTCTTCGAGGCGATGCCGCAGTCGACGGTGACGATGAAATCGGGCGAGAGCTTTTTAATGCGCTCGAATGCCTCCGCCGACAGACCGTACCCCTCGTCGAACCTGAGCGGAATGAACGGCGTCACGCGGCCGCCGAGATCGCGTAGGCCCCGCGTGAGCGTGGCGGTTGCCGAGATGCCGTCGAGATCGAAATCGCCGAACACGATGATGTGCTTGTCTTGCTTGATGCACGCTTCGAGCGCATCGGCTACATCGGACAAACCGGGGATGGTGTACGGATCGAGCCAGTCGCGCTCAAGCGAGGGCGAGAGGAATTCCCGCGCGGCCGCGGGGGTGTCGATCCCGCGGGCAACGAGCGTAGCGGCTACGAAATGCGGCAAGCCGAGATCTTGCTGCAAAAGAGCAACGGCGGCAGGATTTGCCGCCAGAATGTTGAACTGGGCTGACATGTGTATCGATACCTTACGTGCGAGTCGTCTGCTTTCAAAATCATTGTCGCACAAACCTGTTGCCATGTCATGGAGGAAACGGCGGATACACCCGCGCGAAAACCACGCGATTCTCTGTGGGCTCCCTTCCGGGGCACGGCCATGTCCGCCAACCGCCTCCGTGCGAAGCTTTTCCACGCTTTTCGCCGTCCGAACGATTTCCCGTCAGGCGTTTTGCCAGCAGAAATCATCGGGGAGCAAAAAAACCCGTCGCACGAAGGCGGTTGGCGGACTACGAGGGCGTACCCGAAAGAGGAATACAGCAGGCAACCGCGGGGCCGAAACCCGCCTTAAGCCTAGAACAGCGCTGGCGTTTACCGGGAAACGATCTTCGCAACCCGTTCGGGGCTTTCGCGTACCGAAACGAAGCAATCGGTTGATCCGTTATAAAATGCCTGATCAGAAGCTCCGCAACTTGAACGCGCGAAAAAAAGACCGAAACGCAACATCAGATTGCTGGGCGTTGCGGCGGCGCAACCGTATCGTTTGGAACGCCGAAGCGAGGTGCGCAGGGCCCGCGAACCTCGTGCATCGGATACAATACCACCAAACGCGAAAGGACCCGAACCCATGAGCTTTGCAGACAACCTCGTCTACATACGCCAGCATTACGGTGTCACCCAGGAAGCCCTCGCCGAGCAGCTCGGCGTTTCCCGTCAGACCATCTCGAAGTGGGAAGCCAACATCAACTTCCCCGAGACCGACAAGCTTCTTATGCTGTGCGACCTCTACAACACGAACCTCGACGATCTCATGCGCGGCAGCGTGCGCATCGCCAACGTGCACGACACCGAGCTCTACGATGTGCACATGAACCGCCATAGCAAAGCGATCGCCGCCATTCCGTTTTTCGTCTTACTGGGCGTCGGACTGCTCATCATGCTCGACGCGAGCGGCTTTCCCTCGAACCTTTCGACGGTCGTCATGTTCTTCTTCATCATCATCGCGACCGTCATCGGCATCGTCTCGGGACTCGGCCACACCGAATTCAAGCGCAAGCACGCCGGCATCGACCCGCGCTACGAGACCGACGTGCTCGATCGGTTCGGTCGCCGCTTCACGACGATGATCGCCATCGGCGTCGGACTGATCCTGCTCGACGTCATAGCGCTTATCGGCTTTTCGCCCGAGCACGGAGACATCGTCGACCTCGGCTTCACGACGTTCCACTTCGATCTGTTCATGGGACCGTTTCTGTTTGTTTTGGCAATCGCCGTCTACATACTCGTATACGCGGGCATGCAGAAGGAAAAATACGATCGCTCGGAGATCACCTACATCGCCAAAGACGGCACCGTCAAGCCGGGCGACCCCCGTGCGAAAACGGCAGCCGAGCTCAAGCGCGACCACATCCTCGGCTGCATCTGCGGCGCGATCATGATACTCGCCGTCATCGTATTCTTGGTATGGGGCTTCTTGCCGAGCTTGGGCGATTTCGCATCGAGTGGCTTCGACAAGTTCGAACTCAAGGAATACATCAGAAACGGCCACGGCGGCTTCGCCGTGAGCTGGATCGCGTTTCCCGTCGGCGGCCTTCTGTGCGCCGTCGTATGCGTCATCGGAAGCGCGCTGTTCAAGACGAACGACGAGCTTATCGCCGAGGCGCGCAAGGAAAACCCCTGGGTCAAAGTCGAAGGCGAAGAGCCCGCGGCGGGCGGGCGGGCCGACACGAAGTAGGCAACGGCGCAACGTCGCACGCCGCCGAACAGCCTGCGACGTTGCGCAGAATGCGCTTCGGACACTCGCATGGAGCAGCGCATCGGCCCTCATGCGTATTGCATGAAATCAACCTCCTTACGCAAGTCGGCTCATTTGGGTGCATAGTATACTGATGTGGCTTTTCGACACCGGCAGAAAGAATGCTCAGATGACTCAGAACCGCTACATCGATACGCGCGGGCTGTGCGACGCCCCCGTCCCCTTCACCGAAGCCGTCGTCAACGGGCTGGCCGAGGGAGGCGGGCTCTACGTACCCGAAAGCGTGCCGCACTTCACGCTCGACGAGATCGTTTCGATGGCGGAGCTCCCCTATGCCCAGAGGGCTGCGCGCATCTACCGGGCCTTCGACATCGACCTGGATGCCGAAACGATCGAAGAGCTTATGGCCCAGGCATACGGCGAGAACTTCGACGACGAGGATATCTGCCCCATCACCTCCCTCGACGCCTCGACGCATATGCTCGAACTGTGGCACGGCCCCACAAGCGCGTTCAAAGACATGGCGCTGCAGTGCCTGCCCCGCTTCTTCTCGGCGAGCGCAGCCGCGCTCAAAGATGCCGGCACTATCGACAACGATTTCCTCATCCTCGTTGCCACCTCGGGCGACACCGGCAAAGCCGCACTCGAGGGTTTCAAAGATCAAGCGGGTACGAACATTGCCGTCATGTACCCTCACGGCGGCGTAAGCGACATCCAATACAAGCAGATGGCCACCCAGGCGGGCGACAACGTTATGGTATGGGCGGTATGCGGCAACTTCGACGATTGCCAAACCGGCGCGAAAGCCGTCTTCGGCGACGGCCCGTTCGCCGAAAGCCTCATGGGAGAGCGGAAAATCGCCCTCTCGAGCGCCAACTCCATCAACTGGGGCAGGCTTCTGCCTCAGATCGTCTACTACGTTTCCAGCTACGCCGTCTTGGTCGGCTCGGGCAAGGTCGCCGCCGGTCAGCCGATCGACGTCTGCGTGCCCACCGGCAACTTCGGGAACATCCTCGCCGCATGGTACGCCAAGCAGATCGGTACGCCGATCGACATGCTCTTGTGCGCGAGCAACGAGAACCGCGTGCTCGCCGATTTCATCAACACCGGCACCTACGACATCTCCGAACGAGAATTCGTGCTCACGCCTTCGCCTTCGATGGACATCCTCGTGTCCTCGAACCTCGAGCGGCAGCTTTTCGAGCTGACGGGCCGCAGCGGCGAGGCCATTCGCTCGTGGATGGCCGACCTGCGCGATAAGCGCTCTTTCCGCATCGACGAGGAAACCTTCGCGAAGCTCCGCAGCGATTTTGCAGCCGATTCCATCGACAGCGCCGCCTGCTTCGCCGCCATCAAAGAGGTCTTCGAGCATCACAACTACCTGCTCGACCCGCATACGGCGGTGGCTTACCAGGCAGCGCAGAACCTTCGCGGCGAGAATCCGGTGCTCATTGCGAGCACGGCTCATTGGGCGAAGTTCGGCGAAAGCGTCTACCGCGCCATCCACGGCATCGCGCCGGGAGCCGCCCTTCCCGAAGAAGCGGCTTGCTTGAGCGGATGCGAACTCAACGAGCTTATCGCAAAAGAAACCGGCCTCGATTACATTCCGGCGAACCTTGCGAATCTCGACGAGACGGAAATCAGGTTTACGGATATAATCGACAGTGCGCCTGAAAGCATCGAGCAGGCAATCGTAAAGTTTCTTGATCAGCGGTAGCCAGCCCGTCGCTCGGCACAACCGCCCAAGACCGGATAGGCAGGTAACCTATGGCAGATCTGAGCGCTTTGAAGCCCGGCATTCGCCTGAGCATCGAAAACCCCTCATCGGAAAGCGGTTCGGTGTTCGGCCGAGGCATTGCGAACCTATGCTTAGGCGTTCGCGAGACCGGTTCGCTCAATGCAGCGGCAAAGGGCATGGGCATGGCGTACAGCAAAGCCTGGCGCATCATCAAGGAGACCGAAGCGGCGCTTGGGGTGCAGCTTCTCGATCGAGACGGCGCCCACGGCAGCACGCTCACCGAAGCGGGAGATAAGATTCTCGATGCGTACGTCGAGCTTGATTCCCGCATGAGCGAAATGGCCGAGAAAGCCCTCAAAGAGCTCCTCTAAGCATCTGCTTTCGATAAATCCCGATAGTAGTAAACGGCAAGCTGCGTTCTGTTCTTCAGATCGAGTTTCTGAAGGATGGCGCTCACGTGGTTGCGCACCGTTCCCTCGCCGATAAACAGCTCGGCCGCTATCATCTTGTTGTCGAATCCCTGGGCGATAAGCTCGATGATCTCGTACTCGCGATCGGAAAGACCGTGCGCCTTCGCGGCTTCGCGGCGCGTTTTTGCGACATCCCCATCCGCGTCTTCGGCATCCGACCCACTCTTTTCCCCCGCTTCGGCGCGCATCAGCGTATCCACCCTCCCGATGACCTCGCCGCCGAGTACGCTTTGGCCCGCTACGACCGAGCGAACCGCCGGCGCGATGTTCGCAACTTCCTGCTTGATCAGGTATCCGCGGGCACCCATGCGCAAAGCCTCGACGATGTACTCGTCGTCGGAGAACGTTGTGAGGAAAACGACTTTCGCATCGGGATGGCCGGCAAGGATCCCCCTCGCCGCCGCAAGCCCGTTCGTGCCCGA
Source organism: Raoultibacter timonensis (assembly GCF_900240215.1). Classification (GTDB taxonomy): domain Bacteria; phylum Actinomycetota; class Coriobacteriia; order Coriobacteriales; family Eggerthellaceae; genus Raoultibacter; species Raoultibacter timonensis. The sequence continues at coordinate 393,823 of NZ_LT964681.1, forward strand.
CATCTGAATGTCCATCAACAGAACATCGGGAGCGAACTCGGAGAACAGCGCCGCAGCCTCGGCCCCGTCGGATCCGGTTGCGCACACCTCGATATCGCTCTGAGCTGAAAGGATCGTCGCAAGGGACGATCGCACGAACTCGTCGTCGTCCACGATGGCGACCCGAATCACCGTATCCCTGCCGTTCATGCCGTCTCCTTCGGTATCGTCGCGAAAATGCGAAAACCCTTGTCGTAATCGGTTCTGAACACGCCCCCAAGAGAGCGGGCGCGATCCTCCATCGTCTGCAGCCCGATACCGGGCCCTTTGCGCGCCTCGCCGTCAGGCACCTTTCCCGAAAAAGAATCGAAAGCGAGTCGCTTATCCGAAGCGCCGCCGTTGTCGTGCACGGTCAAACGCCAAAAGGCAGGGTACTCGATCACCGAGACGTGAACGCAATCGGCGTCGGAATGCTTGGCCGCATTGGCAAGCGATTCGCGCACGATGGCGATGAAGCAGTACCCGACCGCCGATGGCACGTCGTCGGCCTTGAAATCGAGGTCGACGGAAAGGGTGCGATCGCTTTTCGCAATGGAAGTGAGTTGAGTACGGAGATCGAGCGATTCGTCATGCAGATCGTGAACGCTTCGCCTCACCGTATCGAGCGCCTCGTGTAACGTCGATCCGACCTGTTCAAGCTCTTTCTTGATCTGCCCGTCTTCAGCATGCACCACCTGAAGCGCCTCGACCTGCAGCACCGAACGCGTCAGCAGGTGCCCGACGTTGTCGTGTATCTCGCGCGCAATGCGACTCCGCTCGTTGAGCGTGGCAAGGGTAACCTCATAGTCCTGCTTTTCTTGCAGATCGCGGTTCCTGAGCTCGAGCGCCATCGACGCTTCATGCAGTTCGTCGCGCAGCGCGAGGAACCGCATGCGCTCCTGCAGCCTTTGGGTCGTACGGTACGACAGAATGCATGCCACGCCCGAAGCGACGTAGACGAAGACGATCACGGGAATGGGAAGCGCATCGGCGGCCACAAGGGGGCTCACCGCCCAGCAGAGACGGACGATCCACGACTCGGCGCGCATGCAATCGTAAGCAATGAGAGGTATGAACAGGGAAAAGTCATGGACGAAAAGAGCGACGGCCAAATAGGCGACGAGCATCGCCGCGCGCACCCCGCGGGGCACAGCGGGCACTTCGTGCAGGCTGCTTATCGCAAGAGACGTTAACAAGCCGACCACCTGCGCCGCCTCGAACGGCATGAAGAACATCACCGCTACGCAGCCCACCAGCACGATCGTCTTATCCAGAAGCCTCTCCATGCGCCCATTGTATCCGAAACGGGAGCGGGACGGCGTGCGAATAGACGGCGCGGCGCAAGGCCGAGCATCCGCTGCAAGGCGGCCATGGCTCTTCCGTACTCGCATGCGAAACGTTCATCAGGCAAAAGCCTCGACCGTCGACGTCGGACGCCGGCGCGCCCGCACGGCGCAGCCAAGAAAGTCGTGACATTTGTCACGTCGTTCGATGACACCGCTCACTTCCAGGGCCGCAACGGAAAGCCGACAATGGAATCACACCTACAACAGGAGGACCCATGCATATCGTCGATGTCAACAACCTCGTGAAGCGCTACAAAGAAGTGGTCGCTTTGGATCATTTCGATCTCCATATCGAGCCAGGCGAAGTGTTCGGCCTGCTCGGGCCGAACGGCAGCGGCAAGACGACCGCTATCAACTGCATCCTGCAGCTGCTCACCTACGACAAAGGCGAGATCAAACTGTTCGGGGAAAAGATGACCCCCACCCGCTACGACCTCAAACGCAAGATCGGCATCGTGCCCCAAAACGTCGCCGTATTCGAAGAGCTGACCGTACGCGAGAACATCGATTACTTCTGCGCGCTCTATGTTGAGGACAAGCAGAAGCGCCGCTCGCTCGTCGACGAGGCGATCGAGTTCGTCGGCCTCGAGGACTACACGAAGTTCCGCCCGCGCAAGCTCTCGGGCGGCCTGCTCCGCCGCCTGAACATCGCTTGCGGCATCGCGCACAAGCCCGAGCTCATCTTCTTCGACGAGCCTACCGTAGCCGTCGACCCGCAAAGCCGAAACTCCATCCTCGAGGGCATCTTGCGCTTGAACCGCGAGGGATCGACCGTGGTGTACACGAGCCACTACATGGAGGAAGTCGAAGAAATATGCACGCGCATCATGATCATGGATCAGGGGCATGCGCTCGCAACGGGAACGAACGACGAACTCAAAGCAATGATCGGAACAGGCGAACGCATTCGCGTGGAAGTGAACGCCCTCGACGACGCGCTCCTCGGCACGGTGCGAGCGCTTCCGAACGTTCTCGGCGCAACGTTTGACGGCACGGCGCTCGAAGCAGCGTGCACCAACGGAACGCACAACGTCTCCGATGTGCTCGGCGTGCTCGCCACCGCGGGCGTTGCCACGGGGCGCATTTACGCAGAGCCGCCGACCTTGAACGACGTGTTCCTCGAGATCACCGGCAAAGCGCTCAGGGACTAGGAGAAAGCCATGTTCAACGTATTCAAAGGAGCGCTCATGGTGCTCACGCGCAAGCGGGAGCTCTTCATATGGTCGCTCGCCTTCCCCATCCTGCTTTCAACCATGTTCATGCTCATGTTCGCGAACCTCGATGACGCGACGGCGTTCGATCCGGTTGCAACCGCCGTGGTTACCGACGCCCATTACGACGAGGCGACGGCTTTCTCGAGCGTCATCGACGAATTGGGAGAAGAGGGCGACGATCAGCTGCTCGATATCCAAACGTTCGCCACCGTCGACGAAGCGCGAAACGCGCTCACGGCCGGCGAGGTGATCGGCATCGTTTCCGTCGAAGCGGACGGAACCCCGAAACTCGCCGTCTCTCCCGATTCGGGAGGCCTCGGCGTCGAGCAAATCGGGCGCACCATCTTAGACACCGTCATGAACACCTACGTGCGCAACGCCGATCTGCTCGCCTCCCTCGCCGCAGACAACCCGCTTGCGCTGGCCGACCCCGATCTTGTCGAAGAGGCTCTCACGCACGGCAATGCCACCGTGCAGGTATCGCTCACGCACTCAACACCCGTCCAATCGGTGCGCTACTACTATGCGCTTCTCGGCATGGCAGCGCTTTTCTGCGGACAGGTGGGCATGCTCGCCATCTGCGAAACGCAGCCGAACCTCACGCCCCTCGGTGCTCGCCGGGCGATCGGCGCGACGAGCCGCGGCAAAACGCTTGTGGCCACCTTGGCGGCAAGCTGGGCCATCTCGTTTGCGTGCCTTCTCGTGGCCTTCCTCTTCATCAGGTTCGTCGTAGGCGTTGATTTTGCAGGCCGCGAGGGGATGTGCGTGGTCGCCATTGCGGTCGCCGCCCTGTTCGCAACTTCGCTCGGCACCCTGCTCGGTTCGCTTCCGAAAGTGGGATTCGGCGTGAAAACAGGGTTGCTCACAGGCCTTACGTGCCTGCTCTCGCTCTTTGCGGGGCTCTACGGCGAACCGTGCATGGATCTTGCCGACCAGATCGCCCGCGAGGCCCCGGTGCTCGCCGCCGTCAATCCGGCAAAAGTTGTCACCGACGCGTTCTACAGCCTGTACTACTACGATTCGCTCGTCCCCTTCGCCGAGAAGGCGGGCATCCTCCTCGTCATGACCGTTGTGCTGTTCGCCGTATCCGCTCTGTTCGTAAGGAGGCAGCGCTATGCAAGCCTTTAAAGCCGCCCTGCGCATCGTTTTGAACCACCCCGTGTACCTGCTCGTCTACGTCGGCTTCCTGAGCTGCATGGGCGTATTCATTTCGGCGAGCATCAACTCGGGCGTTGCCGACGATGGAAGCTACACCGCCACGAAGGTGCCCATCGCCGTGGTCGACCGCGACCAGAGCGAGCTTTCCGAAAGCCTGACAGCGTACCTTGGCGAAACCGCGGAACTCGTTGACGTCGCCGACGACTCGTTTGCCATGCAGGACGCCGTCGCTACCGGCGAAGTGCGCTATCTGCTCGTCATCCCGCAAGGTTACGGCGAAGACTACCTCGAGGCTGCTCGCACGGGTGCCGTCGAACCGACGCTCGAATCAACGTACAGCTTCGGCACGATGGCGGGAACGCTGGTCGACGAGCAGGTGAACCAGTACCTGGGCCTCGTGCGGGCAACGGCAGCCCTCGAGCCGGATGCCTCGGTACCCTCGGTGCTCGCACGCGCCGACCAAGCAGCCGCCGAATCGGCCGATGTCGAAACGGTTCAGACGCCGAACGGGGCAAAACCGGCTGACCGCTTCGCTTTCTACCTGCAATGGGGGTCCTACACCATGACGGCCGCCATCGTCGTATGCGTCGGTTTGCTCATGAGCGCTTTCAACCGCACCGACGTGCACCGCCGCAACCTTATCGCACCGGTAAGCACCCTGCGCCTCGGCATGCAGAAAGCGGCGGCCTGCCTGCTCGTCACCCTTGCAGTATGGGCGATCACCTGCGGAATCGGCCTCGCTGCATTTGGCTCGTCGCTCGGGGGCGTGCCGCTGCCGGCCGTCGCGCTCGTACTCGCGACCGCACTCGTGTTCTCGCTCGTTCCGCTCTCGATCGGATTCTTTCTCGGGCAGATCGGCGCAAGCGAGATGGTTGCCAACGCCGTCGGCAACATCGCCGGCATGGTGATCTCGTTTCTCGGCGGAGCTTGGATCAGCCTCGATCTGCTCGCACCCGAAGTGCAGACGCTTTCACGGTTCATCCCAACCTCTTGGTACACCGAAGCCATCGGGCAGGCAATCCACCTCACGGAAATCACCCCCGAGACCGTGCTCCCGATTCTCGGAAACATCGGCATCATCGCACTGTTCGCCATTGCGCTGTTCGCCGTCGGCCTCGCAGTCGGGCGATTGAACCTGCGCAGCGCTGAAGCCGGAGGCAACGCGGGCGCGAAGGCCGCGGCCTAGCGACCGGTTCGGTCGACGCTACGGCCCAACCGAACGCCCGCAAGAGATTGCAGCGCGAACCGAGGCGCAGGCGCCGCCCCGGTTCGCGTCGGGTATCGGCTATAATGGGCGAAGCCGTCGCGCACATTGCATCGGCTTCGCATGACGGACTATCCGAACGGACGCAATGAGGCAAGAGCTGGAACCCATAGTCGATGGCGCTTCGACCGACCTGTTTTCTGCTCCCGCAGAGCCATCCACAACCCCCGGCGGCGAATTCAGAGATGCGGTCGGCCCTGCGCGTTATCATGGTCTCGGGGTAGCGCGAAAAATCTGCATCGCCTGCTCGTTTACCGTAACCCTGCTTCTGCCCGCACTCTCGATAGCCACGCTCGTAACGGTCAAACCCATTCTCCCGGCTTCGGCTCAGCCAGTCGGAGCCTTAACGTTCGTGCTGGTGTTCGCCTACCTTATGGCCTGCCTTTTCGCCATCGGCGAGATAACCGCCCGCCCCCTAACCCCCCGTTCGCGCACCCGCAAGCCGCGAGTAAGCGTGTTTGCGGGCGGCGTGCTCTTGGCGATCGCGGCACCTGTTGCCGTAATAGCCGCCGCACCGCATGTTTCGCAGACGCTTTTGGCCAAAGGCCTGGTCTGCTTTCAAGCGGCATTGTGCGCCGGCGGCTTTGCGGCATGCCTGATCACCTCGGTGCGCCTGTACCGGGTTTCCGTCGAGCGCGCTGCCAAAACGGAACGTCACGCCAACTTGACCGCATCCTACGAATCGAACGCTGCCCCGCATGCCGCATCTCGGCCCGCCTTTTTTGTACGAAAGATCCAAAACGGCTTCGATCGAAGCACCGCCCGATCGCTCGTCGGCATCGGCCTCGTTTCGTGCGCAACCGGCATTGCCGCCATGTCGCTGTTCGCGCCGGCATGGCCAACCCATGTCGCTCTGTGCGTCATCGGTTTGGCGGCACTTGCCGTATCGGCTTTCCTCAGCGTGCTCATCGTGCGGGCGGACCGCTGGACGAGAATCGCCCTTGCGCAGTGGATCGGGCTTTTGATCGGGTTGAACATCGGCTACTTTACCCTGCTTGGAGGCCTCGTCGGCCGCCATCCCGAAACGATCGTTTCGGGATGCGCACTCGCAATGCTCGTCTGCGGCATACCGTGCCTGCTTGCCCATCCATCGGAAAAAGAGGTCTCGCTGCCAACCCTGTTCCCCCTTCCCGAGCCGATCGTTTCCGCTGAAGAATTCTGCGCAGAAGCCGCCGAAGCGTTCGGGCTCACCCCGCGCGAGGGGGAGACGCTGTTGCTCGTACTTGAAAACTACGATGCCCACGATATAGCCGACGAGTTCGGCATATCGCCTAAAACCGCAAAGTCCTACATACGCAAGGTATGCCGCAAAGTCGGATCGACCGACGTCGAAGGGCTTGTCGACGTGCTTGATGCATGGGACGCCGAGCGCGAGAACGAGGCGGAAAGCACCCGCTAGCAAAAGAGCCGGCCGAGCTGGAATCGCAACGCTCGCCCACCATGCAGCGGCTGCCCGCAGGCGCATCGGACCCCGTCGGCTAAACGGCCTGGGCGTCGTCAACGGGAACCAGCATGATTTCCAGCCGATACGCTTTCGGGAGCCGCTCGGATGCGACATCGGCTGCGCCGGGTTTCACAGGCGGCTTCATCCCGCTTTCGCCGGATCCGCTTTCGCCGGCATCCCCATCCCTACCGCTCTCCCCCTCGTCAAACGGTTGAAGCACATCGCCCCCGATCGTAGCTTTCGACAAGGGGTTTCCAGAGCCCCTCCCATCGAAACGGTGCAGACAACCATAGCACACCTCCATATCGTCAAACGTCGTAGCCTTGCACACTGGACATTCTTTCACTTCGCTTCCTTTCTCGCTCTGCCGCCGCCAACGCGATCGTATCGCCCTGAGCGAACCATTCGTCGCAAGGATCATGTTGCCGCTCGATCGTCGCAAGCGCCCCCCGACACCCCGTCAAACGATTCGGGCCGATGGCGCGCACGGATCGCAGCACCTTGCCCGAACGATCGACGAAGGCGATGTCGAGCGAATAGGCCATCCCGAAGGTATGCACTCTGCGACAGGGTACGAGCAGCAGCGCCCCCTCAAAAGAGCGCGTGCCGAGCAAGCCTTTCGCCCGCGCCGCCATCGTGGCTGCAACCAGCACAGGCGAAACCCTGAAGCCGCCACTGCGCGCATCAGCCACCTCCTCATCCACTACGAACCTCCTAACGAACTTGAACGACCACGGCGACAAGCTCGCCGACCTCGGAACACGAAAGCAGGAGCCACCGATACGAACCGCTTCCCTTCACGAACGTCCCAACATGTGCCTGACCGCTTTCGACGAAGGCCCATCCCCGGTCAGCGAGCTCGGATGAGAGGCGGCTAAACGATTCGGCGGCGCTGCCTTTTCCAACCATGCCGACGATCGTTCCGTCTTCGGTAGCAAGCGCCTCGTCGAAAACCCCCATGCCGAACGCTTCGCGGGCAAACGCCTCGGGCACCTCCCGAACAAAACCCTTCGCCTCGGCGATACCCTCAATCGAAAAAGCACATGCCGAACCGTCTACCGGTTTCACGCTCAATGCATCCGAAAGCTCGACCTCGCATCCCCGGGTAGCCCGATCGCCCGTCCCAGAAGAGCCCGCCCGGTCTCCCACACCGTCGAAGGCAACGGCTCCGGCAACCGCGGCCAGGATAAAGGCGACCGCCCACATGAGCCTCCCTCTCATAGCAGCACCCCCGGCTTGTAGGTGTCGACCGTCAAGGAAACCGAATGCTCGAGCACAGGAAGAGCAACCCCGAACACCGATGATTTGAGGCCGAGGCCGAAAAGCGTGGGGGCAAAGCGCACCGCTGCCGTAAACCGCGTATGCCCCGCCGCTGCGCCCTCTGCCGTCACATCGATGGAAAGGTTGTCCCGCTCGAACGACCCTTCGAGCGTGTCCGCTACCAGGGCAACGCTGTTGTCGAGCGTTTGCCCGTAGGCAGGCGAAGCAGCGCAGATGCGCACCGCATCGCGGGCGAGGCGGTCGAACGCCGCACAATCCGAAAAGAAGAGCAAAGCGTTTACCGCGATGACCGCCACGATGACGAAGACGGGAAACGCCACCGCGAACTCAACCGTCATCTGCCCCGAATCATCCCGATGCTTCCTCGAAACAGCTGCACGTCCGCATATCGCCGCTACTCCCATCTGCGAACACCTCCCGCCTGTGCGTACACCGCTCTCATCTTGTCGATGGAACCCTGCACAGCCCGTCCGGCTATCGACGCGACTGCAGGCGGCAAGGCGAGCGTCAGCGGAATCGACGGGCCCGCTTCGCCGAACGGCTCGATAACCGCAATCTCGATCCCCCGCTCAAAACCGTCGAGAGCCTCAAGAGACGACGACTCGAATACCGAGAGGGCCGTTGTAAACAGGTCGGCTCCGGCAGCATCGCCAAGGGCAACGCAGTCTTCCTTCGCCTTCAGCAATGCGGAGGAAAACCCCGATGCATCGGAAGCGAGCACATGAGCCGTGTTGACGAGCACCGGCTTAGGCGAATCGAGCTCGGCGGGACTCAGCCCCAACGAACCGACCGCATTCGAAAAGGCATTCGCCGCCCATGTTCCGAGCCCGCTTTCGCTTGCAAGCGGCATCTGCGACAGCGCGCTCTCGATACCTCGCTCAAGCGACTCCATTCCACCTGCATAGCAAGACAGAAGAGCCGACCACAGATCGAGCACGATGCCGAGGGGCATCGCCGCGCCGCCCGCAACATCCGCATCAACGTTGTCGAGCAAAGCGGTGATGACCGTTTCGCCTTCGCTCGGATCGTCGCTTGCAAGCGCGGCGGCGGAAACGGCGGCGCGCGCTCCGACCGATGCGTTTCCTTTGACGAACGCACTCGGAAATCGCGTAGCAGCCGAAACGTCGGCAAGGTCGGCCGCAAAGGCCACGGCACCGTAGCGCCCCGGCGGCCGCGATTCGATGCGGTACGACATCGCATCGAAAAGAGCGCCGTCAACATCGTCGAGCAGATTCTTCGTAAGCGTTTTCACCTCCTCGGCATAAGGGCGCGCCTTTTCGCGTGCTTTCTGGTATGCGTCCGCCGCTTCCGCCACGATGTTGTAATGGTATTCGAATCCGTTATCGATCGAGGTCGATGCCGAAGCGACCTTCCCCAGACTCGCCGCAGTGAATCCGCATGCCGAGCAGGTAACGAACCGCCCTGCCTCCATCTGCGCCAAAGATCCGGCGCCCGCAGCCTGCCCGCCCGAAACACCCGGGCAGCCCGCCCACGCATGCATGACGGCTCCGCCCTCGCTATCGATCGTCACCGGATAGACCGCTTCGGTAAACAGATCGGTGCGCCGCATTTGTTCGGTATTCTTCGGCAAGAGGGGAAACCGGGCTTCGAACGAGTCCTCGTCTTCCCGAACGTACCCCTTCCCGATTTCCTCGACAGCGAAGCGATAGTATCTCGTTCGAAGCGCCGATCGAGCCTGCTCCTCAACCGACGCTCCTTCGGGTGCCTCCTGCGCGAGCCGCGCGGGATAATACGCCTGCGCACGCTTAAGCGCGACCGAAAAGCTCCACGTATCGACACTGCGGTACAGCGGGTTGTCCTTTGCGGACAGCCCCGCAAGATGCCCGGCTCTTTCATACATGCAATAGCCCGGGTCGTTTCCGCAATCGGCCATAAAAGCCTTTTCCTTCTCGGCCTTCGCTTCACCCGAAGCTTCTTCGGCGGCTTCGGCGGCTTCCTTTATCCGGGCCTCGTTCTCCTCCACGTTGTTTGCAAGCTCCTTCGCGGAATCGAGCGAACCGACCTCGATGGCGTCCCCCTCGATAGGAAGTACTACTGCGAACCCGAAGTACTCGGTTCCCGCCGAGACGTCGGAGTTCGCCTGGACGATCGATGCGGCGTTCGCTGCGGCAAGAAACGGAAGGAACGCCTGAAACCGATTCAGACCCGATGCGGCGCGTCGCGCAAACGTATTTCTCGCATCGATGACATCCGTCGCCGCCTTGATGAGCTTATCCGCTAAAGGAGCGGTTGCAGGCGTGCAGAGCGCCGCTATGCCGAGGCCCATCGTTGCGATGCCCGTAAGCGACATCGTCAGCACGAGAGCATCGCACAACCTCACAACGATGGAGAACTCCGCAACCTCGTTTTCGACTGCAAGCGCCGCAGCGTCGGCTACGTTCTGCACGTGGGAGCTCGTCGTCTCGATCTCGTACACCTGAGCGGTGGTAAAGATCAATGAAAGGGTTATGAGCAAGGCGAACACCATGCCTACCGTCGAAAATCCCTCTTCGGCATAGAAAACGCTTCTTCGACGATGCCGGGAAAGCGATTCGCCGGGTATCGGCCTCGGTGCACGGCGAACCGCCATCCGCATACTGCGGGCAACCATGTTTTTCAGCGCATCGAGCACAACGGCCATCAGCGATCTCCCCCAACCCATGCACGAGGATCGCGGCCGGATTTCGACGAGCCGATCCACGACGGCTGCGTCGGCATTCGGCTCGAAGCTTCGATCGAGTATTCCCCCGAGGCATCCGTCATGCCGAGCAACGTAGCGCCCGTATCGACCAAAGGCAGCAGTTTTACCTTATTCGTAATCGTCACCTGCACGTATTCGGATGACTCATCCCCCTCGACGTCAATAACCCACGAGCATGCGCCATCGTGGATATGAAACTGATCCTGCGGGGGCACGGCGGAGAGACGGCGCTTTACGTACGCGATGCACGCCTCGTCCGAGCTGCCCGCGGCGTCCGTCTTCGTCGCAAGCAGCCGACACCCCTCCGCAGCTGCCGAACGCATAACCGTGAAATCGTACAGGATGATACCCGGTTGCACGAGCAACAGCAGGCAGAGAAACACCACGGGTATAAGATAGGCCGCCTCGACAGTGGCCTGGCCCCCTACATCGACACCGATAGCGCGCCCGACCCGAGACAACGTCCTCTGCCGAACAGCGTTTCGCAACCGCCCTCCCTCTTTCATGGCACCTCCTCATCTATTCGTCAATACAGCAGCACGTCGGCCGCGGCACCCGGCGAACCTCGGCCAACGTGATGCGAGGCTCCCGCAGCCGCATGGGAAACGAAGAGGCCTTCATCGAGAGCGTGCCATAAAACGGCGCACGCAACGACGATTGCAAGCAGCGCGAAGACGACGAGCGCGTACTCGACCGTCGCCTGACCGCACCCGCCTTTCAATCGCACCCGAAATCCCGCTTTCCGGCCTTGATGCGTCGATTTGCTAAAGACCGTTGATGCCCGAAGCAATCGCATCCCAAAGCTCCTGAATCTTCGGCCTGAACAGCGTGATCGCGATAATTGCAATAACGACGAGCACACCGACGAGTATCGCGTATTCCGTCGTGCCCTGCCCACGCGTATCGCGGACGAGCGACCGAGCACGCCTGCGTGCCCCCATGAGAACCTTTCCCATCGTTTCTTTCATCTGGCCCATACGACCCTACATCCCTTCCATGAGATCGAGCATAATCGGACCGAGCACGAAGATCAGCATCGCCGGCAGAATGAGCGTACCCACAGGGATAAGCATCTTGACCGGCGCCTTGGCAACCCGTTCCTCCACTTCAGCCTTATGCACGCTGCGCGCCTCCACTGCGGCGGATTCAAGCGTTTCCGCCAAAGAGGTTCCAAACCTCAACGACCGAACCACGTTCTCGACGATCCGCGAAAGCATGGCCGAATCGTACGAATCCGCCAGAGCCCGCAGCGCCTTCTCCCTCGAAACCAAACCGAGGGTCCATTGCTGGCGGGCTCGCTCGCAGTCCCGCGCAAAGCCTGAATCGAAATGCGTGCAGTACAACGCCAAAGCCCGATCGAACGATAGGCCGCTGCGCAAACCAAGCGCAACCACCTCTGCCATCTCACCGAGCTGCGAACCGAGCCGCCCGCTCCGAAGACCCGCCTCTTTTCGCAATGCGCTGCCCAGCGCAAGCCATCCCGCAACCGAGCATCCGAAGCCGAGCAGCACTGCTAACTCGAGCGAGAACACCGACCCGCCAACCAAACCCACGCCGAAGTACAACAGCGCCAGACAGAGCCGTGCCGAGTCGAACCCGGCGCGGGTAAGGGTTGACCCGAGCCCCGCCCTGAGCGCCAGCGCGTCGAAGCGCTCGACCCGTTTGCCGGATAAAGCGTTGGCTCTTCGCCGAACCGATCCGAACGTCGGCCTGATGCTCTCCCGGCATGCAAGACCGATTTCCCATGCAGATACGCCGCCGCACTCCAGCCCCGCAAGCCCGTCGGCCCACGACCCGAGCAAACCTCCTTTAGCCTGCCGTTTCCGCTTTCGCGCCGTCGACCACCTAACGCATGCCCTTGAAACAACGTAGCCGATGCAGCCAGCGCTCACGCTTGCCAGCACCCCCATAGCACCAGTTGCATCCACGTTAATCGAACCCCACTTTCAGCATGCTTCTCACGCTGAGCACACCCGCCGCCTGCATGACAACAGCAATCGTTAAAAGAGCGACGCCCGCAGCGCCCGAGAAAAACGGCGCAAGGAAATCCTCGGTGATAAGCGAGAAAACCGCGATCAGAACGAACGGCAGAACCGTTACCACGCGAGCGGAGAGCTTCGCCTGAGCGGTCTGCACCTGCAAAGAACGCCGAAGCTCCAGATCGTTTTCAATCGAATCCCGTGCCGCCGCCAAAACCTGCCTCATGCTGCCGCCCGCATCATGTTGAATCTCCAACGCAATGGCGACGAACGATAGTTCCGGCAAAGCCGCTTGCTTCCGAAACGAACCGAGCACCCTGCTCGGAGTTTCACCCATCTCGAGTTTGCGAGCCGCTTGGTCGAACACCGCATCAAGCGGTTCGGGCGATTCATCCGCAAGGTGCTGAAACGTTTGCAGAAGAGACAGGCCCGCGAAGAAGCACGATTCCATCGCGCGAAACACATCGGGCACACCCTCCCGCATTCTTCTTGTTCGGGATTCTCTGGCCCGTTCGACGAGAAACCACCCTGCAGCGCTCGCGCAAACGGCGGCGGCAATGCCGAACACGGGGGAAGACGCCACCATCGACCCGACGACGATCGCGCCAACCGAAGCGGCACACCAGATAGAGCAAAGGTTCTTCGCCGTTGTCGCATATCCCCGCATGGACGCCATCGCTTCGGCTTCGTCGAACGCCTTTGCGACAAACCCCACCTTCAACAGCGCACCCGCCAACGGCGCGAACCAGCCAACGCCGCGCCGAAGCAACGCCGCCGTATGCATGTCGTCTCCGATCGCTTTGCTGCGCGCTTTTTCGGACGCCCTCATACGGCGAATTCCCGCTACCGCCGACGGCAGGACCAAAGCTCCCGAAGCAAACGCGGTGCACAACGCTATCCACATGATCGCATCGGCTGCAGCCATGCCGCCACCTCCGGAGCATCGCACGTTTTTTCGGGCTGTACGTCCATCCACGAAGGCATCGCATCCCAAGAACCCGGCACACCCGCATGAGCCCGCTCGAACAACGGCTTGACGCAGCATCCCGAATGCCCGCATGCATGATCAAGTTCCGCGATCTGCGATACGAACCTCACGCCATCCGCGCCGCGTGCTATCTGAACCATAAGATCGATGGCGCTCGCGATATGCGATTCGATAACATCGACCGGCAAATCGGCACCATAGCGAACCATGGTCGTCAGGCGCATCACGGCCTCCTCGGGCGCATTGGCATGAAGCGTTGTCATGGAACCGTCATGTCCGGTGTTCATAGCCTGAAGCATATCGAGCGCTTCGGCGCCGCGGCACTCCCCCACAACGATCCGATCGGGTCTCATGCGCAACGCATTGATAACCAGATCCCTGATCGTGACTTCCCCTACCCCCTCTGCGTTTTTCGCCCTCGCCTCAAGACGAACGACGTGCGGATGCTCGAAAAACCTCAACTCGGCCGAATCCTCGATCGTAATGATGCGCTCTCGGTTCGGGATCTTGCATGACAGCGCATTGAGCAACGTGGTCTTTCCCGTTCCCGTTCCCCCGGAAACCGCTATGTTCTTGCGCAGGGCAACGGCTCGATCGAGAAACCGTCTCGCTTGCTCGTCGAGCGAACCGCCTGCAACCATATCCTCAAGCGTCATGACGCGTGCGGTGAACTTCCTAATCGTCATGACCGGTCCGTCGATCGAGAGCGGAGGTATGATCGCATGGACCCGATGGCCCTGAGGTAGCCGCGCATCGACGGTGGGCGAAGCCTCGTCGATGCGTCTGCCGAGGGGACCGATAATGCGGTCGATCAGAGCACGCACCTGCTCGTCCGATGAAAACGATTGAGGGCTCTGATGCAAAATGCCCGCACGTTCGAAATAGACCGACTGCGTTGCGTTGACCATGATTTCGGATACCGATTCATCGTCGAGGAGCGCCTCGAGCGGCCCGAACCCGAACATACCGTCAAGAAGATCCCTCACAAGGCGCGCACGCTCGGCTGGCTCGACCCCCGACCACGCATCTCTTTGAAAAACCTGTCGGCACGCACCTCTTATCTCGCTTTTAGCCAGATTGGGCTTCTGCGCAGCCTGTACGGCGATTTCGGCCGCAGGTATGAGCTCGTATACCGATGCGCGCAGCTTCTCGACCAGAGAACCGCGATCGGGCGAACAAAGCTCCCCTTCGCTCCCGACACGGAGCGCTCTTCCCGTCAAAGACATGCGGCCCGCCTTCCCTTCCGCCCGAGCGAGAACCGCTTTGCCCGACCGGGAACGGGAGCCGTACTATGCTCGGGGTTTTCGGGATTGCCGGGCAGGATGTCGATAAGGACGCGCTCGAGGCTTAAGCACAAATCGTTGCGAGAGCCTATCAAATCGAGCGGCAAGCCCGCCCCCAGCAACTCGTCAACCTCTTTGCCCCCATCCTTCAGCTCGACCGCATGCGATCCTCCCAACGAACACGCGACATCGAACGACGAGAACAGCGCATTCTTCGCACAGCGATTCACTGCGAAAACGAACGGGGTTGTCGCGATCCCGCATCGCGAGCACATCTCAAGAGCATGTTTGCCTGCACGAAGCGAAACGGCGCGCTGATCGACAAGGAAGAGCACGTGCGACGACCGCTCGAGAACCTGAGCAAGCGACTCGTCCCAATGAGACGACGTGTTTACGATGACGACGTCGAATGAAGCGCTCGCCTGCTCAAGAATGCGAGCGATGCTTTCGCCTGCGAATTCCGACTGCTCGAGCCGTTTCGGCGCAGCCAGGAGCGCCGGATGCCGCCCATCGGAAACAAGTTTCTCGAGCTTCGTCTGATCGGCTACAACCTCGTCGAGCGTCAGGGGGTTCTCGACTCCCGCCATGTAGCGCATGTCGCCGAATTGCATATCGGCGTCAAGCAGAAGCGTCTTATACCCGAATCCTTGGGAGAAAAACGCCGCGAGCACGGCGACCGTGCTTCGACCTGCGCCTCCGCTCGCGCTCACTACGGAAAGCGTACATGCGGATTTTTCGGACGACCCCTTTCTCGCCGTAGCACGAAACTCGCCGCACGACATGCTTGCAGGATCGGCGACCGACGACTGAACGGTCGCCCTCGCCCCCTCATTCAAACACGGGGAAACGGCGGAAGAGCATCCCCCAGCCGGTGCGATCGTCGGCAAATCGCGAAGGGGTTCGGTCGGCTCGCTTGCCGAGAAAGGCGGTCGGCAGTCGGCCGCTTGAAAGCAATCGTCGTCTCGGTCATACGCATAGGAGCGCTTTCTTCGTCCGTACTGCGCGGCGAAATCGGGCTTGGTCAATGTCGCATCGATGCCGGCCGCGCTTGCCCGGCTTTTAAGCGAGCCTCCCCCATCGAACGCCAAGAGGCAAACGCGCTGTTCGCGGGTATCCTTTTTGATAGCGGCCGCAAGATTTATGGGCTCCATATCGTCACTTGAGGCAATCCATACCTCTCGGATACCCTCTGCCTTTCGAAGAAAAGCACGCACTTCGACGGCGCTGCAAAACAGCCGCAACCAGGGTTGGGAGAGGAGGTTTTCGCCCTCGAGCCCGATCAGGTCAGGGCTCTTCACGCTTTCGGTATCCGCGCAAAGCACCACTTCAGGCCTCATCGCTTGCACCTCCTTGCTCGTCGCCGGGCAATACCAGGTACAACTCCGTCTTCTGGGAAGCCGCAATGAGCTCCTGTACCGAGCGAGGTTCGACCGCAAGGGCGACCCACGAGATCGAGCCGCCTCCCAAACCCGCTTCGGAATCGTTGCTTGACGAGACCACGGCAACATCGGATGCCAAAAGCTCCGTCTCCGCTGCGCCCGTCGCGTATACGTCAACATGCTGCCCGGGAGCTATCGAGCCGCCTATCGCCTGCACGTCTTTCACGGGGATGCTCAAGACGCTCAGACCGGCCGGCACGTCGATTTGACGTTCTCCCTGAGAAAACCGCTTGGAAGTCACAACCTCCCCCTCGAATATCGGTGTGCCGACCTGCTCCCCGTACACGTCCCGAACCGAACGAACCGCATCGGACGGAACGAGATCGGCCAACCAGAGCTTTGCCGTGGTGTTCGAAGCGTCGAGTTTTTCGCCCGAAGCGATATCGCGCGTTGCCACGCATACCTCGACCTGCTCGCCCCCGTATCGGTCGAGCGCCTCGGCGCGCGCGGATTCTGCTTCCCCCTTGACGCTCTGCAGGTAAGCGAACACCGCCCCTGCGCAGACGATGCCGCATATGATGCCGATGGCGACCGTTGCAGGTCTTTTCATGGTGCTCCTCCCGTTGCAGTGCGGTTAGCGTATGCATCACAGCATCGCAGAGAGGCCTTGCACTTTAATCCGAGGCTGCTCGATGCGAACCAACGAGTTACCCGTCTGGGTAAGCAGCGTTTTTCGCCGGCAGGAACCGTCGGCGAGGCTGAAACCTTGCACGGAACAGTGCTCGTTCAAGCGGAAACGACGTGCGTACCTTACGCATGCAAAGCGCGAATCTTGCACACGCCATCGGCCACCGAAAGAAAGGGAGATTCGACGGATCGCACCGGACAACAAGAAAGGGCCGTCGGAAAACCGACGGCCCGATGATGCAACATGGTGGGCGATGAGGGATTTGAACCCCCGGCCTTGAGTGTGTAAAACTCCTGCGCTCCCGCTGCGCCAATCGCCCATGTTTTGTGCGGATAGCCATTCTCGCACAACAACTGATTTTCCGCAAACCGAGAAACGTCCGACAATAGTATATGATATTACCTGATATACTCGACCCATCGCCGATCCGAACGACAGAGGATAGATATGACCGACCTGATCATGTGCCAAAGCTGCGGGATGCCGCTGACCGACGAGTCGAGGGGCACCGAAGCCGACGGAAGCCCGTCGGCTGATTACTGCTCGTTTTGCTACCAAAACGGCAGCTTCACCCAAGACCTCACGATGCACGAGATGCTGGAGATCAATCTCCAATACATCGACCAATGGAACGAGAGCATCGATACGCCGATGACCGTCGACGAGGCGCGCGCCATGCTCGAAACCGTCATGCCAACATGGAAGAGATGGCAAAGCTGACCCGCCTCCGTGCTATGATGCTGTGCTATGCCGCAGCGTACAACAGACGAGAAAGCCCCCAAGCCCCTCTGGATCTACAAGGGCTACCTTCTCATTGCCGCCGCCATCTGGGGCATGGGGACCGTCGTTATCAAGGCGACGGTCGATTCGTTTCCCCCGGCATGGCTCGTCGGCGTCCGCTTTACCTTCGCGGGGCTGCTACTTGCCATCGTGCTCTTTCCCCGGCTCAAGAAGTCGCTCAACGCCGACCATCTGAAAAAGGGAGGTATTCTCGGTGCGTTCGTATTTCTTTCCTACTGGACGAACTCAACCGGCCTCACCGATACAACGGCTTCGAACAGCGCTTTTCTCACTTCGCTGTACTGCGTGATCATCCCGTTTCTCATGTGGGTACTCTCAGGCCCGAAGCCGACACGGTTCAACATCGCAGCCGCGCTCGTATGCGTAGCGGGCGTCGGGTGCGTCTCGTTTGCGGGATCGACCGATTTCTCGATCAGGTTCGGCGATGCCATCACCCTTCTGTCGGCCGTGTTCCTGAGTTTCCATGTTGTGTACACGTCGAAATTCGCAGACGGCCGCGACATGATGGTACTGACAATCATCCAGTTCATTGTTGCAGGGCTGCTCGGTTTTGCCGCCGCGCTCGTCTTCGAGCCCATGCCCGCATTCGCTACCCTCGGGATCGATACGTACGTGAGCCTCGGCTATCTGATCGTGTTCGCCTCGTGCATTGCGCTCATGCTGCAGAACATCGCAATCGCCCATGTGGACCCCGCGCCCGCCTCGTTGTTCCTCGCAACCGAATCGGTGTTCGGCGTCGTGTTCTCGATCATGTTTTTGGGCGAGGCGCTCACCGGTCCGCTGTTCGTCGGATTCGGCCTCATCTTCGCAGGCATCGTCGTGAGCGAGTACCTTCCGCTGCGAGCCGAAAAGAAGGCGCTCGAAAAAGACATTGCCGCCCTCGAAGACAGGGTGTTCCCCTCGCATCGAAAAGGCGATTGACTCATCGGGAAGAGCCATCCGCCTCGATCGGACAACGCGGTTCCAGGTACCGCACAAGAAACTCTGGCGTGAACTTCTGATACAGTTCGGCCATCTGCAACGGCAGCTCGACCATGCCGTCTCGCACCCAGGTCCTCGTCATGTACTGGGCTCCGATGTTGTAAAACTCGATTTCGAGCAGCTCCTGCTTGGTGAGCGGCCGCCCCGCGTTCGCCGTAGCGTTTTCGAGTATATGCTCCTTCACCACGCGTCCACCGTGCTCGCACACGGAGTTGTAGTCGATGCATTTAAACGCGTTTACGAAGAACTCCTTGTTCTCATGCAGCAGCTCGAACTTTTTCAGATGAGCGGCGAAGCAGCTTTGATCGATGCCCATCCGGTACAGCGATCGGCTCATCAGATAGTCCCAGAACCATGTGGGCACATCGAATATGTCCTGGAAGTACTCGTAGAACGTTGCCCGCGATATGCCCGTCGCTTCGCACAGGTGCGACACCTTCACTTTTTCGAGCGGACATTCCTTCATAACACCGGAAAGCGCTGCGACGAAACGCAGCCTCGTTACAATCTGCCGTCCCATATTCATCACCCCAAGCGCCATTGTAGCGCATGAACGATGGGCGAAAAAAGCTGACACTCAAAAGAAAATGTCAGTTGACAAGCCCGTTTCCCAGACAAAACAGCCGCTCTGTACATTGTCGCGCAACCGAATGCGGTCCTACACTCGCAAGCGAATCGGAGCGCTGCATCAACGGGGAAGATGCGCTCCACCGAAGACCCAGGAGGGATGCGTTATGAGTAAATCAGCCAACCTATCGCGCCGCGGCTTTCTGACCGGAGCCGCTGCAACCGGGGCGCTTGCCGCCGTAAGCGCCCTTGCGGGCTGCTCGCCGGAAAAGCCGGCAACCGCCGAAGGAGCCAACAGCGCCGCAAGCCAAAGCGAAGCGAAGGCTTCCGTATTCGACAAGCCGGCTTCGGTTGCCGATCAGGTATCCGAAACCAAGGACTACGAAGTGGTCGTGGTCGGCGGCGGCAACTCGGGCGTGGTCGGAGCGCTCGAACTGGCACAGCTCGGTGCCAAGGTGCTGCTGATCGAGCAGACCGGCGCATGCACCATCTACGCCGGGGACATCGATGCGCTCGACAGCCAAATCCAGAAAGACCTCGGCATCGAGATCGACAAGGAATGGGTCATCAAGGACCTCGTCCGCTACGGACAGGGCAAGGTCGACGAGAACCTCATCAGGCAGTGGGCCTACAACGCGGGCGCCTTCATCGACTGGTACCAAGCGCAGATGCAGCAAAAAGGCCTCGACGTCATGGTCGATACGGTGTGCAAGAAATTCGACCCCGAGGGCATCTGGTACTCCCCCGCCTCCGTCCATACGGCCTACAAACCGCCCCTGAAAGAAACCGCGAACTCGATGGGGTCGGAAATCGCCATCCCGGCCATGCTCGAACTCTATGCCGAAGCGGGAGGAGAAATCGAGTACAATACCACCGCCGTCGAGCTCGTGCAGGATTCTTCAGGCAAGGTAAGCGGCGTCATAGCCCAGAACAAGGACGGCGAGTACATCCAGTACAACACGAGCAAAGCCGTCATGCTCGCAACCGGCGGCTTCGGGGGCAACAAAGACATGATGGACGAGATGGGCGTCATGTCGCATAAGTTCTGCTCCTGCCACATCGGTGCTGAAAACGCGCACGGCGACGGCATCCGCATGGCGGTCTGGGCAGGAGCCGACCGCGACTACGCCTGCGAGGGCACCTGCAACATCTTCGATCGCGGCTGCATTACCGGCGATGACGCCAACGGCGATATCGGGCTTGACGGACAGGGCGGTGCCAACCCGATGCTGTGGTGGCCGGGCTCTCAGCCGTTTTTGCGCGTCAACGCCCTCGGAAAGCGCTACTGCAACGAAGATGGGCCCTACGACATCGTATTCAACCAAGCCTGCATGCAGCCGGGCCACTACTGGTGGCAGATCTTCGATGCGAGCAGCTGGGAAGACGTAGTCTCTTTCGGCACGACGATCTGTTCGCGCGTCGTCGCCGAGGAAGGCGCCAAGAACTGCCTTCTGCTCGGCCAGTACTACCCCTGCACGAACGCAGACGAATGGCAGAGCGTCTTCATCGACCCCAATGTGGAAAACGGCGTGCTTATCAAGGCCGACACCATCGAAGAACTCGTCGACATGATGGGGGTGCCGAAGGAGGAAGCGCTCGCCACCATCGAACGCTACAACGAGCTTGCCGCAAAGGGCGTCGACGAAGACTTCCATAAGGCGCCATTCAGGCTGACGGCAATCGACGAGGGCCCCTTCTATGCCTGCAAGCTTGCCGGCTGGCTGCTCTCCACCATGAGCGGGGTGCGCGTCGACAACACGTATACGCCGATAACCCCCGAAGGCGACCGCATCGAGGGCCTCAAGTGCGTGGGGCTCGACCACGGCGGATTCTTCAACGGCATGTACGCGCAATACTACGGCGGACTCAACATGAGCCACAACGTCGTCTCATCGTGGCTCGCCGCCATGGACATCATGGGCGAAGAGTACCCCGTGCCGGTCTTGAGCGCCGCGAACGCCTATAAGGGCTAAGCCCCTCACGCCGTCGAACCAACCGATCGAGGCAACCGAACCGGCTGCGCTCCGCAAGGAGACGGCCGGTTCGGTTTTCAGCGGTGCATCCGACCGCCTTCTCGCTAACCATTATCGTTTCAGTCATGGTATTCTTGCATAATACGAAAGACCGACTGAGCACGTGGGCACGCGCAGGAAAGCGGATCGGCAAGGCTGTGACTGACTCGAAACATACCGGCAGACATTCGTATGTCATCGACCATTCGTATCATGTCGTCTACATGAACGAACTGGCCAAAAGGCTCTTCCCCCGAGGCCGTATCGGCGATCTCTGCTTCGAGGCCTTCCGCAGCAGAGATAGACCCTGCATCGATTGCCCGTGGCACCCCGAATCCGACGAGTCGCTCAACCAAGAGGTCATTTACAGTCAACGGCTCGATCGCTGGTTCGAGATACTCTGTCTGGAAACCGACTGGCCGGGAAGCGGCTCCTGCATCCTGTTCTCGTCCCAAGAGATCGACGAGAGCAGCAAATCCCTTTTCTTTGCGCTGACGAAAGAGGCGGCCTACGACGAGCTGTTCGAACTCAACCTCGAAACGAACAGCTATCAGGTTCTGTACAGCGAGGAAGACAAGTTCGTCATGCCCGCCCCGTCGGGCGCGCTCGACGCTCTGTTCCAAGACGTTTTGGATAACATGGTATGCCCCGACGACCGCGAAAGGTTCACCGAATTCTGGGATTTCGATACGATCGTCGCGAGGCTGAACCGATCGGGCGGATCGCTGCAGGAACGGTTTCGCAAAAAACTTGTCGGCGGGGGGTGGCAGTGGGCAACGCAAACCGTCGTCTCGGCAAAACGCGGCGCGGGTAACGAGCCGGTGCTCATGTGCTTCATCGCGGAAGCCGAAACCGATTGGGAGGGCAGCGCCGGATCCGAAGGCGACGAACTTTCGCATCGACAGGGGGGTGTAGACCAGCTCACAGGGCTTTACGATTCGGGTACGTTCATGAGAACCGCAGCAGAGTTCGTCGCCGCACGAGATGACCGCACGCTTGAATTCCTCTACATCGATATCGAGAACTTCAAGGTGTTCAACGAATGGTTCGGCCGCTCCGCAGGCGACCGACTGCTCGAAACCATCGCCGATCACCTCAAAGAAATCGTCGCAACGCATACCGGGCTTGCCGGGTACCTCGGCGGCGACGATTTCGTCATCCTGCTCCCCGCGGGTACCGCCGAATCGATCGACCTCGAAAGCAGGCTCAAGGCCATTTCGTCAACCGCTGACAGGGGCATCGGATTCCAGCCCGCCATAGGGGCCTGCCTGATGCAGGATCCCTCGGTCCCCATACGGACCGTCTGCGATCACGCGATGACCGCCGCTCTTTCGATCAAGGGCAACTACACGAAGCGCATGGTGTGGTACGAAGAAGACATGACCCATCGTCTCGAGGAAGATCCCAAGATCCTCATCGAAGTACAGCGAGCGCTCGAAAACCACGAGTTCGTCGTGTACTGGCAACCGCAATGCCATACCGGCTCAGGGAAAATCGTCGGGGTCGAAGCCCTCGTCCGATGGAACCATCCGCAACGAGGGCTCGTGGGACCCGGCGATTTCATTCCCATCCTCGAACGAAACGGGTTCATCGCAAGCCTTGATCTCTACGTATGGGAGGAAGCCTGCAGCCACATCAAGAGCTGGGTCGATCGAGGCAAAACGCCCGTTCCCGCCTGCGTCAACATATCGCGCGGCGACCTTTACTCCATCGACATCGTCCAATCGATCACCGATCTCGTCGACAGGTACGGCCTCGACCGTTCGGTTCTGCATCTCGAAATAACGGAGAGCGCCTACGCTGAAGACGAAAAGATGATCGAAGCCGTCAGCAGGTTCAAAGAGCTCGGCTTCACCGTGTTCATCGACGATTTCGGAAGCGGATACTCCTCGCTCAACATGCTGCGCGAAATCAAAGCCGACGTGGTGAAGATCGACATGAAGTTCCTCGACACGGTCGGCGACAAGCTCAACCGCAGCGAGAGCATCCTCGAGTCGATCGTCAGCATGACCCACTTGATGGAGCTGTCGGTTGTAGCCGAGGGAGCCGAAACGCAAGAGCAAATCGATTTTCTCAAAGATATCGGATGCACGTACGTCCAGGGCTTTTACTATTACAGGCCCCTCTCGACAGAGCAGCTCGAGCAGCTCCTCATGCAGCCGAGCATCATCGACCATCGGGGCATCAACTACCAACCGATCGACATCATCGAGATCCACGACATCTTTAAAAACGATCTGGCAAGCCGTACCATCATCGACAACATCGTGGGGGCTATGGCGGTCTATGCCCTCTCGGGCGACCAGTTCGAACTGCTCCAAGTCAACAAGCAGTACTACCGCATCATGCAGTGCGACCCCGACGAGGTTGCCAGACAACGCGAAACGATCCTCGAATGCATTCACCCCGAAGACAGGGGGCACGTGCTCAACCTGTTCAAGCGTGCGGAAAAACACACCGTTTCGGGCGCGCTCGGAACGTTTCGCCGCTACACCGCCTCCGGGGCCATCATCTGGATTCGCCTCAGAGTGTTCCACCTTCGCAACGAAGAGGACCGCAAGCTCTTCTACGCCACGCTCCTCGACGTTACGCACGACAAAATGCAGGAAGACGCGCTGCGCGCATCGCAGGAGACGCTCGGCGAAGTCATGGGCATGCACGGCTCGGATCAGGCGATCGGAGAGCTCACCGCCGAAAACCAGCAGATCGCCGCTCAGATATTCGCGCAAAGCACCCCGAACGGGCTCATCGGGGGCTACTGCGAAGAGGGCTTCCCCATCTTTTTCGCCAACAACGAGATGATTCGCATGCTGGGATGCGAATCGTACGCCGATCTCGTCCAGATGATCGACGGGCGGGTTGCCAATGCGATCCAGCCCGACGACTTCGCCCGCATCAGCGCCGAAATGGGCGCCTCCTTCAACGAGGGAGAAGAGTACGACATGCAATACCGCATGCTGCGCAAAGACGGCATCCCCCTGTGGATAACATCGCGCGGACGCGTTGTAAAAACGGGGAGCGGCCGTTTGGCCATCGCAAGCGTATGCGTCGACATATCGGAGAACAAGCGGATGCAGTCCGAATTGGAACTCGAGGACCTCTTGCTCAAGAGCATCATCGAGCAAGCCGATCTCAACGTATGGCTCTACGACATCGCCGCTCGAACCATATCGTTCAAAAACATATCCGACCGAAGCTTCGCGAAACTGCTGCTTCCGTCAACCACCCCGATCGGCCCCGACAAAACGGCCCACGTGCTCACCGACGACATCCTTGCCCTTGAAGTGTTTCCCGAAGAGAGCAAAGCGAAGCTCATCGAAATGTTTACCGGGATCGCCCGCGGTAAGAATGCCGAATGCGAAATAACCATCGATTTCGACAAGGGTCCCGCCCGCTGGTTCAAAGTATCGAGCGAAGTCGTATTCGACGACCAAGGCCTCCCCATCCGCGCAATCGGCTACCTCGAAGACATAGACGAGGTAAAGCGCCGCGAGCTCGATCTGAAGCTGAGGGCCGACCGCGATTCCCTGACGGGGCTCCTGAATCGGTCGGCTGGTTTGCGCAGCATCAAAAACGCTCTTGCCAAGGCGAACAAGAACGGTGGGCCAGGTGCGTTCCTCATATTCGATCTCGACGACTTCAAGCAGGTCAACGACCGATACGGCCACCTGGCGGGCGACAGGGCCCTCATCGAAAGCGCCGAGCGGCTCGCCCGTTCTTTCAGGGCAAACGACATCGTCTGCCGATGGGGCGGCGATGAGTTCGTCGTGTACTGCAGCGGCGTCGAGAGGAAAACCGCCGAAAACAAAGCCATCGAAATATGCGCCGACCGATGGGCGATCGATCTGCCCGACGGCCAAACGCTGAAGCTCAGCGTTACCGCGGGCATCGCCCTCGTTCCCGAAGGCGGTTTCGAGCTCACCGAGCTGTACCGCCGAGCCGACGATGCCCTCTACGAAGCGAAAGACGAAGGCAAAGGACGTTTTTCGATCTACGGAAACGGCGAACGGCGCGCATAGGGGCTACGACGTCTGCAACCCAAGACGCGCAGCAGCACGGCGGCGAGCATGGCTGCGCGCCGCAAAAGCACGCGGCGGAAAACTCGATCAGAAGCCCAATCCGATAGTCATGTGCATCATGTAGAACACGAAACGCATAACGAAGATGCCGCCGTACGCAAGAGCGCACGACACGGCAGCACGTGCAAGATCGGGTATCCTTCCTGCGCGAACGGCAAGCTGCATCGACAGGACGCCAGCGGTGCACAGGACGAAAAACGCCGCAACGGCCAACCCGTAAAACGGCACGAGATCGGCTGCGGTTCCAAACGAATTCTCGATACCCGCAAGCGCCGTGCCCTGCATCGCGTACCCCGCCGTGTTGAGCACGAGCGCAACCGCCGAAACGCCGCACAGCAGCGGGCCGTAGCGCCCGACGATCGCCTCCGCCTTGGCTGCGCGAAACGAGAGCAGAGCCACCAACGGCCCTCCCACTACGGCGTTGAGCCACAGCCCGATCGGCACGTATGCGGTATTCCACGAGACGATGGTTTCGGCATCGTAGGCGAAGGCAACCGCCGTCACGAACGCGATGCCCGCCGCGATGATGGCGACCGACCACACGCGCTGCAGCCCCACGACCTGCCGTTGCGAGAACGAATACAGCCAGTACACGCCCGCCAGAAACAGAAAGATGACCGCACAGAACACCTCGGTCGACAAAGGCGAGCGACCAACGCCCATGAACACGTAGAGCGCGTTGGCGGGATTTCCCAGATGGGTTGCCGAAGCGATGAGGCCCACCATCGAGATCATCAACGGAATGCAGAGGAACTGGTTGATGCGGCTGCGCACATCCCGATCGAACCGGCCGAAAGCGAGCGCGCCCGCCATGATCGAAAAGCCGAGCACGCCCGAGGGGGCAAGCGTCGTGAACAGGACGAGCGTGATCTCCCCCAACGCCGTTTCGAATCCGGTAGTCATCATTTAGCGGTAGTATCTCGGATACTCGACCTCGATCTCGAGCTCGCTTTGCAGCCCCTCGAGGCTCTCTTTCGCCAGCAATGCCAAGCCTTCGTAGAAAGGTTGCTCGGCAACGTCGGCAAGCTGTTCGAGGAAATGCGACGACCAGGTAAGCACATGGTCGCCCAGATACTGCTCGATCAGCTCGGGCTTGGCGTCGGCAAGCCATGCGAGCAGCACGAGCATGAGACCGATATGATCCTCGGGGGTCTTCTCGTCGGTCGTACGCTCGATGCCGTTTTCGCGCATCCACCGGCGCAGCGCAAGCGTGCTCTCGCCGAACACTACGCACTCCCGATCGGTGTAGACCGAGCCCCAGGGCGGAGCCGGCTTTTTGGCGGGGCCGATGAACAGACGGCGGTACTCCCAGACCAGATCGTCGTTATCGACGCCCTCCGCAAGTCCTTCGGTCATCAACGCCAGATAGCGCTCGGCGTGCTCGTCGGAAACGAACGGCCACTCCTCGCCCGCCTCATGCGGATCGAGCGCAGCGACCGCCTCGAAAGCGGCGCGGGCATCGCCTTTGACCGGATCCTGCAGAAAAAACGGACCCAGCGTCTCGCCGACGAAGGCGATGCGGCTGCGAAAGTCCGCCTGATCGAGTTTCTCGTGCATTGGTCTCCTCCTTGAACACGCAAGCGTGCATCCTATTGTAGCGCACGCCCACCGTGCCCTACCACAGGTCAAGCATAGCGAAGCACCGCGAGGCGCTATCACATGATTCATGCGATTTTTGGTTACCGAGCGAGAAAACCCCTGCGCAAACCGCGTCCAGCCCGAACAGGCTCGGCGGTTTCGGCGCGCTTGGAAATGAAATCGGGAACTTGGTCGGGATCGATATGGAGCACCATGGCGAACTCGTCGTTGATCATCTTTTCGGCCGTTTTTAAAAACCGATCGTCGCACGCATGGAGTTTCTTGCCCCGCTCGATCTGCTTCTCCTTATGCAGATACAGGGTCCGCACCAGCTGCATGAGCTCGGTGCAATCTCCCCGAGAAATGATCTCTTTGTACGTTTGCTTGCGCTCTCCCTCGTCCTCGATCCATACGAGCGGTTCCTCGGGTATGGTTTTAATGAGATCAAGCAGTTCATCCGCCGAAAGGATATTGCGCATCCTGCCGATGAGCCGCTCGTTGTCGAGGGGGACGAACACGGTCGATTTCTTCTGATACACCGGCTCTAAGACGTAGTACTCCCCCGAAACTCCGCCGACTTCTTTGTGGGTGATGTTCTGGATCGTGCAAACGCCGTCGCTACCGTATAGGACCGTACTTCCAACTTCAAACATGTGCCTCACTCCGCTTCTGTGCTCTCGTCCCATTTCGTGCGCATAGTCCATGGTTAATTTTACTCCGATTAGACGGCAGATGTAACAAAATCTTCAAAAGCGGGAGCCGAACGGGTGCTCAGACGATTTCGCGGGCGTTTTCGATGGAGCCTTCCGCCGCCCGCGCGGCATGGCGGGGAAGCGTGATGGCGAGGTTTGGCTGCGTCGCATCGGACGGCGGAAGCGGTGCCAGATCGGCCGCGTCGCCGAACGCCTCACGCAAATCGGATACTTCGCCGAAATCGAGGGCGCGCAAAGGGCAGGCTTCGACGCAGACGGGTTTCTCTCCCGCAAGAACACGCGACGCACAGCCGTCGCATTTGACGCTGAACCCCTGGCTGCGATCCACTTTCGGCGCACGATACGGACAGGACAGGGCGCAGTAGCCGCACCCTATGCATTTCTTGCGGTCGACGCTCACCAGGCCGCCTTCGCCCTTATGCATGGCACCGGTCGGACACACCTTCGTACAGGCGGGATCCGAGCAATGGTTGCAGGAGACGGAGAGGTAGTACGCAAAACAATCCTGCGTCCACAGGCCCCGATCGTTCTGGCTCCACGCACCGCCGCCGTATTCGTATACCTGGCGAAACGAAATCGCCGAAGGCAGGTCGTGGAAGTCCTTGCAGGCAAGCATGCAGGTCTTGCAACCCGTGCAACGCTGCGCGTTGAAATGGAACCCGTATTGCGCCAAAGCTCCTCACCTCCTTGCCGATACATACTACCATGCACGACGGGGTGCGGTCCTCGCGTGGATCGCACCCCGTCGTAGCCCGACTCGAAGAAATACGGAGCCGGGTGCATTCGATCGGCAGTAGTTTATGCTACTTCGATCTCGTTTGCCAGCGCACCGGTCTTATCGTCGATCGGTTTAGCGTGGCGCGGCTCGGTCATGACGACGTTCGGGCTCGTCTCGGAAGGATCGGGAAGCGGAGCCACCGCAGCCACGTCGCCGTACTTGGAGCGAAGCTCTTCGATCTCGCCGAACTCGAGGGCACGCAAAGGACAGGCTTCGACGCAGACGGGAACAAGGCCCTCCGCCACACGGTCAGCGCACATGTCGCACTTGACCGCAACGTTTTTCTCCGCGTCGAGCTTAGGGGCGCCGTACGGGCACGACTCGACGCAGAGTCCGCAGCCGATGCACTTCTCGGCATCGATGGTGACGATACCGGTTTTCTGGTCTTTCGATATCGCCCCCTGCGCGCAGTTGGCCATGCAGGCCGGCATGTCGCAGTGATTGCATGCGCTCGAGATGTAGTACGAATACACATCATCGCTCCATAGCGATCCGCTCTGGCTCCACGTACCGCCCGTGTACTCGTACACGTTCCTGAAGGCGATCTCGGGAGTGAGATCATGGTAATCTTTACAGGCGAGTTCGCAGGTTTTGCATCCCGTGCACCTCGGCCCGTTAAAGTAAAATCCGTATTGAGACATGGAAACTACCTTTCATCCAATGGGTCACAGACCGTTTGCGGTCTACAGCTTCGCTACTTCCACCAGGTTCGTATGCTGGGGATTCGCCTTCGCAAGAGGCGTAGGACGAAGCGAAGTGAGCGTGTTGATGCAGCCTCCGCGATCAACTTTGTCACCGGCCATGTCGGCCTCGTGCCAAGCACCCTGCCCCATCGAAACAACGCCGGGAAGAATACGGGGCGTGACCTTTGCCAGAATCTCCACCGTACCGCGGTCGTTGTATACCTTGACGGTCTCCCCGTCGGCGATACCGCGAGACTCCGCGTCGACGGGATTGATCCAGAGCTCCTGAGGCGCCGCCTGCTTCAGCACGTCGATGCAACCATACGACGAATGCGCACGCGCCTTGTAGTGGTAGCCGGGCATCTGCAAGGGGTACGTCTCGCGCAGCGGGTCATCGAATCCCTCGACGCCGGGAGCATACACCGGCAGCGGATTGATGATATCGCCCTCGGCGAGCTCCCACGTTGCAACGATCTCCTCGAGCGCTTCGGAATAGATCTCTATCTTGCCCGACGGCGTTTCGAGCGGGTTAGCCTCGGGATCGTCGCGGAAATCCTTGAGCGCAACGTGGTGGCCGTCGGGATCCTTGCGGCGGTAGATGCCCTGTGCGAGCATCTCCTCGAACGTCGGCAGCTCGGAGTCCTTCTTGCGCGCCTCCTCGTAGCAGTACTCGAGCCAAGCCTGCTCGTCACGGCCTTCGGTAAACTCGTCTTTCATACCCATGCGATCAGCCACTTCGGATAGCACCGAATACAGCGTCTTGCGCTCGAACTTCGGCGACGTGACAGGCTGTCCCATGATGATGAAGCCCATGTTGCCAGCATAGTCGTTGGAAACGAAGTTCGGCTGCTCGACGGGCATGAGATCGGGCAGAAGCAGATCGGCATACTTCGCCGAATCGGTAAGGAAGGTGTCCCACACCACGATGAACTCGCACTTGCTTTCGTCTTGCAGGATCTCGTGGGTGCGGTTGATGTCGCTGTGCTGATTCGTAATCGTATTGCCTGCATAGTTGAATATCATCTTGATCGGCACTTCGAGCTTGTCTTTGCCGCGCACGCCGTTGGCGAGCTTGGTCATATCGGTGCCGTGATCGATCGCATCGGTCCAGGTGAACGTAGCGATTTTGGTTTCTACCGGATTATCGCCCGTTGGAACCGAGAACGTCGAGAAGTAGAAACCGTCGAGGTCTGATCCCGTATTGCCGCCGTTGATCCCCACATTGCCCGTCAAAACGGGAAGCATGCAGATGGCACGGGCCGTCTGCTCGCCGTTCGACTGGCGCTGCGGGCCCTTGCCCTGGTAGATGGCGCAAGGCTTTGCCGTGCCGATCTCACGAGCGAGCTCGGTGATGGTATCGGCGGCAACGCCGGTGATTGCCTCCGCCCAAGCGGGAGTTTTGGCTACGGCGTCGGCCCCTTCGCCCATAATGTAGGCTTTGTACGACTTGTTCTGGCCTTTGGCGGATTCGGGCATGGAATCCTCGTCGTACCCGATGCAGTACTTCGCCAAGAAATCGTGATCGACGAGGTCCTCGCTGATGAGCACGTAGGCGACGGCGTCAACGAGGGCGGCGTCGGTTCCGGGGCGAATGGGAATCCACTGGTCGGCGCGGGTTGCCACGGTATCGCTGTAGCGAGGATCGATGACGATGACCTTCGCCCCGCCCTGCTCGAGCGCCTGTTCGAGATGATAGGTCGGCCCCGCTCCGCCGGCCTTGGTTTCGACCGAGTTCTCGCCGAACATTACAACGAGCTTCGAGTTCACGATATCGGAATTCGAGTTCGCGGCGCGCGTACCGTACAGGTAAGGCAGAGCCGCCGATATCTGCGCGGAGCTGTAGCTGCCGTAACGGCCCAGGCAACCGCCGTTCATATTGATGAAGCGGGAAAGGAACGAGCCGATGTTCGACGCGTTGACGCCTGAAGCGTAATGGTTCCAGATGGATTCGGGACCGTACTCGTCGAGTATCCTCGTGTAGTTCTCGGCGAGCATGTCGAAGGCCTCGTTCCATGAGATCTGCTCGAACTTGCCCTCGCCGCGTTTTCCAACGCGTTTCATCGGCACGCTCAGGCGATCGGGATGGTTGATCCATCTCCTGATCGAGCGACCACGCAGGCAAGCGCGAATCTGATGGTTACCGTACTCGTCGTCGCCCGTATTGTCGCTTTCGACCCAAACGACTTCGTCGTCTTTCACATGGAGCTGCAGCGAGCAGCGGCCTTCGCAGTTCACCGAGCAATGACCCCAGAAAACCTGCTCTGCGGACTCGGTCGGCTCGCTTGCACCCGTTTGCTGCTCGCCCTGCGAGGAGCAGCCGAACAGCGAGAAAGCGCCGCCGCCCGCTACCGCAACGCCCAGACCCGCCAAAGCAGATCCCTTGACGAAGCCCCGACGCGATACCATAGCATCGTTCATCGTATCCATCCTTCCCTCTCGTCCTGTGGTTGCGCATCCCGTGGCGCTTCGGCATCAACCGCAAGCCCCGATGCCGAAGCGGCGTCCTCGCCGAATGCCGACGACACCCACCGCGCAACGCTCTAACGGGCCAAAGCATAGGCACGCGCGACGGCTCCGTTGTCACATAAAACGTGCGAATTTTATAAAATGCCTGTTCAGAGCATACCCAAAATCTATCCAATTCGCGTATCAACGAGCTTTGGCCCCAGTATATCGGTATACTTCCCCTGAGGGAAAGAAAAGCGAGAGGTGGAATTTGGAAGCTGCGCATCTGCTGCATATTCTCAAGCCCAACGTAACGTCGCTGGGTTACGCCTTGTTCCTCGCCATCAATGCAGCCGGGGTGTGGGGCGGCGTGTTCCCGTTTCTTCCCATGGAATTCCAAACGCAGGAAATCATCTTCGGCTTCTTCCTCGCCCAATCGCTCGTCGTATCGCTCAGCTATTTTGCGAGCGCGCTCGGCGTGTACTTCTTTCCCGGCCCCACGCGCCGCTTTCTCGTGGTGGCCGCAAGCGTCCCTTATTTTCTCGGATGGTGCTGCCTTGTCGGAGCCATCTACATAGACGAAGCCGCCCTGCCCCTCGTCGTAATCGGCGGCGCGCTGCTCGGCTTGGGTTCCGCCGGCTTCTACATGCTGTGGCAGCGCCTGTTCGCCAGCCAAGAGGCCGAAACGGGCAACCGCGACCTCATCCTCGGCACCGCCTACGCCTCGATCTTCTACTTTTCGCTCTACCTCATACCCGGTGCCGTAACCGTATACCTCATCCCGCTTGTGTTCCTCCCGCTTTTCGGCCTGTGCATCGTGTTGAAAAGCCGCACGATCGATCCCAATCAGCCGATGTTCGAAGACGTTCCCCGCGACCATCCGCGCATCTACCGGCAGATTCTCCACGACTACTGGCGCAGCGCGTTCGCCATCGGCGCGCTCGGCTTCTGCTGCGGCATCATGCGTTCGCTCGCCATCGGAGATCCGCAGATCGGATCGCTCGTCAACATCCTCTCCATGGGAACTTCGCTCGTTGCCGCCGTCGCTTTGCTCCTCGTGTGGCAGGTCAAGAACATCCGCCTCAACGTTACGGCGGCATACCGCATATTCTTCCCGTTTCTCATCTCGGCGTTTCTGCTGCTCCCCATCTTCGACGAGCCGTTCTCGGGCCCGCTCGCCAGCGCGCTCTATGCGGTCTACAGCTGCGCGATCGTGCTCATGATGATCCAGTGCGCCCAGGCATCGCGCGATCGAGGCATCAACCCCGTGTTCATATACGGCTTTTTCGGCGGCATCGTCTACCTGCTGCACGACGTCGGATTCGTCACGGGAACGTTCGCCGAGAAAATCCCCGTAATCAGCATCCCCCCGCTCGTGGCAGTCTCCATCATGGCGCTCTACCTGCTCGGCCTCATGTACTTCATCGGGCAAGGGGGCTTTCGCCAGATTCTCTCGCCGCGCCGCACCGATGCGGAAAGCATCGAGCTCGTCGCACTCGCACCTCGAGCAGAACGGGGCGAGGCCGAGAGAGGCCGTGCGGTAGCTCTCAGGCATGCGCGGTCGGCCGCATCGCTTTCCGGGAACGCGCTCGAAAAGGAAGCGAAGAGGCCCGCCCGCATCCGCTCGGAACAAGAAGAGCCCTCTTACCGCGACCGCATATCCAAGCAGGCGGCGGCGCTGCAGCGGCACTACCGCCTTTCCGCACGCGAAACCGAGGTCATGGAACTCATCGCCCGCGGCAACAGCGTCGCGCGCATCGCCGAGGAACTCGTAGTCTCCGAGAATACCATCCGTACGCACAGCAAACGAATCTACACGAAGCTCGCCATCCACAAGAAGCAGGAACTGCTCGATCTTATCGAATCGTTCGATCCGAGCGATCTGAACTCGGTATAATAAGCGTACGCTGTTACCATCCGAGGTACTTCCTATTGCGCGAGGAGCCGCCATGCTTGAGCTACCCGAGAGCACAACCGTTTCCCGACAGATTACCGAAAC
The DNA here is from genome assembly GCF_900240215.1 of Raoultibacter timonensis. Classification (GTDB taxonomy): domain Bacteria; phylum Actinomycetota; class Coriobacteriia; order Coriobacteriales; family Eggerthellaceae; genus Raoultibacter; species Raoultibacter timonensis. The sequence goes on from NZ_LT964681.1 coordinate 427,202, forward strand.
ACTTGCCGGGCGGACCGTCGCGTTCGTTGAAGCGGCCCACACCGCCCACGGATTCGCCTTCTACAGCCACGATGCCGAAGAGTACCCCGATCTGCTCGTCGGAAAGACGCTTGATGCGTGCACGCCCGCAGGCAGCATCGTCGATGCGACCATCGGCGACATGCACCTCGCATTCAACGACGGCGTGAACATCCGCTACGTCGAACCCGGCGCGAAGCTGCCGAAGAAGTACCAGTTCCATCTAGTGTTCGACGACGGCAGCGGCATCGTCTGCTCGGTGCAGATGTACGGTGCGATGATGGTGTACCCGAATGGAGTAACCGACAACTTCTACTACAACGTTGCCCACGAAAAACCTTCCCCCCTCAGCGATGCGTTCGACCGGCACTATTTCGACGGCCTCGTCGCCGAAGCCGAGGAAAAGAATTCAGCGAAGGAGCTGCTCGCCACCAAGCAGCGCATACCGGGTCTCGGAAACGGCGTTTTGCAGGATATCCTGTTCAACGCAGGCGTGAATCCGCAGAAAAAGCTGCGCGCCATGGATCAGAGCGATCTGGATGCGCTGTTCGCCAGCATCAAGAGCACGCTTTCCGCCATGACGGAAGCGGGCGGGCGCAACACCGACAAGGATCTCTTCGGAAACCCCGGCGGATACGCCACCCTTCTCTCGGCGAAAACCAAGGACCGCCCCTGCCCGCGTTGCGGCAGTCCCATAACGCGCAAGGCGTACCTCGGCGGCAACGTGTACTTCTGCCCCGTCTGCCAACCGCTGTAGCGCTGTTTCGGGGCTTTGCAACCGAGAAAGGATCGCCGTGTATCGCATAGGCATCATCCGCGTGATAACTCAAAACCAAGAGGCCACCGATGCGCATGGGCGCCTCGTCGAACGGTGGTTTCCCGAGTTCGAAACCGTATCGCGTTGCATCCCCGATCAACCAGAGGGCATTCACGACGCCGAAACGAAAGCCCTCGCCGTACCGAAGGTGGTCGCCCTTGCACGCGAAATGGAGCAAAACGGACTTGACGGCATCATGATAAGCTGCGCCGACGATCCCGGCGTCGCCGAAGTTCGGGCGCAAGCGAGCATTCCCGTCGTGGGTGCGGGCGAATGCACGGCAAGCGCCGCAACACGGTTCGGCGAGAAGATAGCCGTGCTCGGCATCACCNCGCAGCCGACGGTGCGGACGCCGTAGCGCTCGCCTGCACCGGACTCGCCACCATCGGCATTGCGCCCGTGCTCGAACAAGAGGCCGGCATTCCCGTGCTCGATCCCGTTCTCTGCGCGGCCCACGCCCTGCTGTTCGACCTCCTGCGCGCTGACGGCAACCGTTCGATGACAACGTGACGCAGGGGAAACCGAAGCCTTTCCGCATCGAAACAGAACCGGCCGCCTTCGCCCGTTTCGTTGATACTGAGAGTCAACGAAACTTCGACCTGCGAAAAAGGGCAGCATCATGGATAGAGGAAACCCGTCTGAAAAGACCAAGGCACTCGCGAAGCGCATCGCATTCTCCACGATCGGCATCGTGATCATATCGCTCGGGACCACCGTCTGCCGCATCGGCGGCGTCGGCGTCGACCCCTTCACCGCCATGAACATCGGCATCAGCGGCATCCTCGGGTTATCGCTCGGCGTCTACCAGCTTGCCGTCAACATCGTCCTGCTCGTGCTCGTCTTCATCTTCGGGCGCAAGCAGATCGGCATCGGCACCGTCATCAACATGGTGTTCGTCGGGTTTCTCATCGACTTCTTCACCTGGTTGCTCACGGCCACGCTCCCGCTTGACGGCAGTATGCTGCAGGCGGGAATCTGCCTCGTCGTCGGCGTCGCGCTCTTCACGTTCGGCGTCTCGACCTACATGAACACCGATTTGGGCGTCGCACCCTACGACGCCGTCGCGATCATCGTAGCCGCCAGGACGCCCGTACCCTACACGCCGGCACGCATGGGCCAGGATATCCTCGTCACGGCCATTGCGTTTCTCGTCGGAGGCCCGATCGGGGTGTTCACCGTCATCGCAGCGTTCTTCACCGGACCGCTCATCACGTTCTGGAACGACCACGCCACCATCCCGATGCTCAAGCACGCCGGAGCCTACGCGGACTCGTAGACCCGACGCGTCCGGTGCAAGCCTCTCCGAATCGAAGCAAGGCCGAGCCCGCCGGTACGCGGACGAACGCGAATCGGCGGGCTCCATCAGAATGGCTTGCCTACGATTCGTCCTCGCCGAACAGCAGATCGAAGATGTATTGCGTAATGGTTGCGCGGCGGACTACTCCGGCGAGCTTGCCCTCGGCATCGACCACGGGAAGCTTCTTGAACTTGCGCTTCGAGAGCACATCGGCCACACTCCCGATCGACTGGTCCGTCGCTGCGCACATGACCTTCCTCGTCGCAAGCTCCATGACGTTGCGGTCTTTCAGCGCGGCGACCTTGTCCTCGAACGATTCGCTGTCGTAGAAGAGCATGGTGGAGTACCCGCTCGCAATGGCCCTCGTCTTCTGTTCGGCAACCGCCTTGAGGATATCGCCATCGCTGACGAAGCCGACGACGCGGCGATTATCGTCTACCACCGGCAAGCTGGTAACCTTCTTTTTCCTGAACTCCCTGACCACATCTCCCAAACTGAGGGTATACGGACACGTATAGACGTCGGTTTCCATAATTTCGCTAATGGGGTGCTTCATCGGTTCACTCCTTGGATGCTTTTCTTGACTTTGAGGATGGCGATCAGCAGCGCGATGGCCGCGATCACGCCCGAGATCCCGTACACCGTGCAGATTCCTGCGACTTGGGAGACGATCGGACCCGCCTGCGCCTGGGAGGCCGTCACCATCGTCATGATGGTGACGAGCAGAGCCGTGCTCATCGCACCGCCTACCTGACGGCCGGTATTCGAGATGGCGTTGCCATGGGCGATCTTATCGTTGTCGAGCGAATTGAGCCCCCAGGTGTTCACCGGCATGTTCGCAAGGGTCAACCCAGCCGACTGGATAACGTAGAACGTGACGAGATACCAAACCGGCGTTGACTGCCCGATGAAGGCAAGCGCGGCGAACGAGGCGGTCAGACCCGATAGGCCCACGATCGCGATCACGCGCGGCCCGAAGCGGTCGAACAGCATGCCGCTTATCGGACTGAGGAAGATGGTCGATACCGCGCCCGGCGTCATGAGGATACCCGTTTCGAATGCGGTGAGACCCAGTACGTTCTGCAGGTACAGCGGCAGAACGACCGCACCCACGGCGAGCGCCGAATTGACGACGGTCACGATGATCGCAGAGTAGGCGAACGTCGGCGTTTCGAGCACTTTGAGCTGCAAAATGGGCTCGTCTATAGTCAACTGCCTGCGGATAAACCACACCAGAGCGCACGCCCCGACCACGATGGAGCCTACGACCACGATATTCGCCCATCCGAGCGTACTCGCCGAAGAGAAGCCGTACAGCAGCCCCCCGAATGCAACCGTCGACAGCACCACCGAGAGCACATCGAGATGCGGCTTCTTGAGCTCGCCGACGTTGTCGAGCAGGATGACGCTCGCCACCAACACCACGATCGCCAGCGGCACCATCGCCCAGAACATCATGCGCCAACCCCACGAGTCGATGATGATGCCTGCAAGCACCGGACCCGCCGCCGGAGCGCAGCTCATCACGATGCCCGCCGTTCCCATCGCCGTGCCGCGCTTCTCGGGCGGGAAGATGAGCATCGGCACGACTGCGACGAGCGGCAGCTGGATGCCTGCGCCCGCCGCCTGCAACACGCGTCCGACCAGCAGTAACTCAAACGTCGGCGCCATCGCGGCACAGACCGTCCCCATGATGAACATGATCATGGCCGCGAAGAACAGCTTCCGCGTCGGAAACTTATCGATAAGAAATCCCGAAACCGGAACCATGACACCGTTCACGAGCATGTAGATGCTCGTTACCCACTGGGCGGTTCCCGCCGTGATGGAAAACGTCTCCATGAGCTTCGGCAGCGCAGGCGAAAGCACCGTCTGGTTCAGGATGGCCAGAAACGCGCCGGCGAGCACGACCCCGATGATCGTGATCTCCTTGCGCGTGACCTTGTGCTGTCGGGATACCAATTCTTGTTCGTCAAGCAAAACTCTTTCATCGCCTTTCTCGTTCGAGCCGTGCCGCCATCGATAGGCGGGCAGGTTTCGCGCATGCAGCGGCTGCCGAGCCGCCCACCGCTTTTGCGGCGAGCCTCGATGCGCCACGCACGTGCATGGTTTGCAGTTGGGAATACGGTGTACGGAAAACCCGGCGCTACTGCCTGTCGCTCGAAAGCGAGACGGATGCATGCGCCAGCGGACGAGCGCAGAAAAACGCGCCGCACCGCAACGAGAAAGGCATCAAAGCGATCCCTGCCATACCCCAACGCCCACTTCCCCAGCACAGCGAGAACGGACGGCGTCCGTAAAACGAAGGCCGGGTTGTCGGCGGCTGGTAAGCCGTTCGTATGTCATGATCAGCAAATGCACGGTGTGCAAGTATAGAACAGTCGGAAACCCCCGTATTTTCGAGAAAGTTCTGCGATCAAACGATTTCCACAATACGGGCCTCGTTCGAGCGGACAGGCGACGAGGAAACGCGGAACAAGGTTATCGATCGGGCGCAGACGCAGAGATGCCCGCCGAGAAATCGACGGGCATCTCTGCGTTGCGAGCGCGAAGCGCGCTACACGAACACGAGCGGCAATGCGGCGAGCACGACGAGCAGCCTGAGCAAGAAGCCGCCTATCAGCACGCCCGACTCCCCGATCACGCTCAGCACGAGAGAAGTCGTCGATGTCTCGACCCGCTTCGTGATGAATACGGGGTACCCCTCGATGAGGAACGGCGCAACCAACCCGAGCAGGATGATTCCCGCCCAAAACGGCAGCGCGTACTGCCCCGCGATGAGCGAATCGACCGTTGCAGCACCCGCGCTGCTCCCCGTATGCACGATGACGAGCATCGTGAACAGGATGACGAGCTCGACCGCCGACAGGATTACATGGCTCTTCTTGACGAGCCACATGTGCTCGAACTTCTCGCGATCCGTGACCAGACCAACAAGACTCGTAGCCGCCAGACCCGCAGAGAGCGCCGAAACCACGAAGAGTATCGGGAGAATGGCGTTGTTCCACAACGGAAACGTCTTAACCACGCCGAGCAGAAAGCCCGTGTAGGCGGCCACGGCGAACGCGAACACGATGCCGATCCACGTGAGCCACTTCGGAACTTTCTTCTTAAGTATCTCGAGCAAAGCAACGACGAGCGCCACGGGCATATAGATGCAGATGAAGTAGACGCCGAGCGTCATAACCGAACCGGGGTTCGAGATGAGATAGAAAAAACGCAGCGGGTTCATCAGCCCGGCTTCGGCATCGAGCATCAGCATGAGCAAGCCGATGCCGACGAAGACGGGGGCGATAATGCGCCCGGCGATGCGCATTTTATTGCTGTCGGGATACTTCGCTTCGACGAACGCCGCAGTCAGGAAGGCACCTGCCGACGCTCCGGCCAAAAACAGGTACCATGCAATCATAGGTCCCCAAATCATGTTACATCACCTCACGTAGAAAATCTTGGACTTGGTCAGATCGCCCGCAATCGGCTGGGCGTTGTACTCGGCGATGGCCTTCGAGACCTCGCTTGCCGGATCGTCGAGATCCCCGAAGACGCGCGCGCCCGATATGCAGGTGCCCACGCAGGCCGGAGGATCGCCCGGCTTGCCGTCTTCCCAGCAGAAGCGGCACTTCTCCACTACGCCGGTCTCCTCGCGCACGATGCGGGCGCCGTAGGGGCATGCGGCCATGCAGTACTTGCAGCCGATGCACTTGTTCTCATCGACGAGCACGACGCCCGAGTCGGTGATGTAGGTGGCGTGCGTCGGGCAGACTGCCGCGCACGGCGCATCCTCGCAGTGTTGGCACTGCAGGGGGATGATCTCGCTGTACACGCTCGGATACTCGCCCGTTTCGCGTTCTTCGTAGCGGATGAACGCCTCGGTGGGTTCGAGGTGGTTCTTCATCTGACAAGCGATGCGGCAAGCGTAGCAGCCGACGCACTTCTTCGTATTGATCAGCATTCCGTAGCGTGCCATGTTATGCCTCCACCTTCGTAACCGTTACCGCAACTTCCTGGCTCATCATCGATCCGACACCCGGCTCCGCGTCGAAGGGGATGAAGTCGGTGAGCGCCACGCCGTACTGGTAGGCGCGCGTCTGATAGGGAGAATCGCCGCCGTAGTGGGTGGGAAGGAACAGAACGCCGGGCTTCATGCGCTGGGTCACACGAACGGCAACGGTGCCGGTATGCTCGCTCGAGGAAAGCTCGACCGTATCCCCGTCGGCGATGCCGAGCGATTCGGCATCCTTCGCGCTCATCCAGAGCCGCTCCATGTTGTACTGGCGCGAGATGGCGTTCAGCGCGGCGATGTTCTGCGTCATCGTATGCGAATGAATGCCCTGCTTGCCGCCGACGATGTAAAACTCGCCGACCTTCGGGGTGACCTTGCGTTCGACGTAGCCGATAACGGGATTGAGCCCCGCTTCGCCGACCGCATCGGTCTTGAATTCGAACTTGCCCGATGCCGTCTTAAAGGTCGGCGTGCCGTATGCGAACTTCGGATCGGCGAGCTCGACGGTGCCCTCCTTCTTGATCGTCTCGATGTCCACGCCGACGGTCTTCAGTTGGGCTGCCGCCAGCTCCTCAGCCGTGAACTGGAAGTACTCGCCCACACCGCACGCCTCGGCAAGGCCGTTGAAAATCTCGTCGCAAGCCTTCGTTTCGGGATGGATGGGCTCGAGCACGCGCGTGCGCATACCGACGAAGTGCTTCTTGCCGCCGATCCACTCAGGAAGCTCGAGACGTTCGAGATAAGTGCATTCGGGCAGCACGTAATCGGACTGCAGCGCGGTCTCGCTCATCTGCACGTCGATCGTGACGACGAGGTCGAGTTTGCCGAGCGCCTCGGTCCAGGCCTTCGGCTGGGCGTAACCCTTCGCAGCGTTGGAGTTGTAGAAGAACATGCCCTTGAGCCTGCCGTCGAGCGCGGCTTCGAGCGCTGCGACATTGGTACCGGCGCTCGCGAGCGCGAGCGGATACTCCTTCGCACCGATGGCCTTCGCCTCGGGCTTCGGCGGATCGTCGAAACGGGCGTCATCGAGCTTTCCCGCTTTCGGCGAGGAGGTCAAGAGCGCTCCGCCCTTTTGACCCCAGCAGCCCAAAAGCGCATTCACCGCCGTAGCTGCGCGAGCCGTATCGAACGAGTTCTTGTACGCGCAGCCGATAACCGCACGCCACCCCGCCTCGATCGAGGCGGCCGGTGCGGCCGCGGCCATAGCGCGGGCGAGCTCCTCGATCCGCTCGGCGGGAACATCGGTGATCGTTTCGGCCCACGCGGGCGTGCACTCTTTCGCCTGAGCGGCGAATTCTTCGAAACCGACCGTGTTCTGCTCGACGAATTCGTGATCGTAGAGATCCTCTTCGATGAGAACGTTGCACATTGCCATGAGAAACGCCAAGTCGGTTCCCGGATTGATCGGCACCCAATCGTCGGAGAAAATGCCCGAGTTGTTGAGCCTCGGATCGACCGACACGATACGCGTTCCCGCCTCGGCCGCCGCAGCAAGGCTTGCAACCGACGAAGGACGGATGCCGTCGCCGTAGCTGCGTCCGATGAACATGACCATCTTCGCGTTACCGAAGTCGGTCGAGTAGTTCGAAGCGCCGATGGTGTAGGTGTAGGCGCTTTCCTTCGACAGATTGCACGAAGAGGAATGCGCGTACACGTTGGGCGACCCAAGCGCGTTCATGAAGCGCTTGGAGTAGTATTTGCCCGAGGGGCGCGGATCCTGGATGATGGCGAGCGATTCGGGCCCGTTCGCCGCAATGATCTCCTTGACTTTCTGGCCGATCTCGGCGAAGGCGTCGTCCCAGCTTATCGGCTCAAACTCGCCCGATTCGGTGCGGCGCATCGGACTCGTGAGCCGTTCGTCGGAATACGCCATCTGCGCAAGGCCGTGGCCGCGTCCGCAGATGTGCCCCTTCGCGTAGGGATGCACGTCGCTGCCGCGAAGCGTCCAGAGCCTGCCTCCCACCGTCGTGGCAACGAGCCCGCATTTGCTCGAGCAGCCGTTGCATAACGACGGCGCTTCTTCAACCGCATCGCCGGCCGCGTGAGCCTGCTCGGCTTGCCATGCGCCGAACGATAGGGAGCCGGCTGCCGCTGCAAGAGCTGCCGTTGCGGCCGTCCCCCTCAAGAATGTCCTCCTTGAAATGCCCGTCATGAACATCTTCCTTCCTCGTCTTGTTTCCCGTAATCTTCCCGCCTGAGGCGAATGATCATTCGCTAGCGAACATCGCCGCATACGGCGAGGTATTCCTGTTGATTGGACGGCTGCAGGCACGATGCACCGCGCACTCGCCCTTGCTCGAAACCGGCGGCACCTGGCCGGGCTACAGCCAAAGCAAGCTCCCCGGTCAACGCAACGAGCGCCCTCAGGTGCGCGACGCCCTCGCATACGGCGGCCTTTTTCTCGTCGTCGAACAGCCGGGCGGCGGCGGCTTTTTCAGCACGCGTTTCGAGGGCCTCGTCGTAAGCACCGAGCCAGCCGAAGTGGTCGGTGGCGACGCTGCACGCCGCCTCGTCGTTGCCGCTCTCGATGAAAAGCGCAACGAGCTCGAGCAGCAGCGCAAGGTGATCGGGCGAAGCCGCAAAAGCTTCGGGCACCTCGATGCCGATCCTGTCGTAGATCGATTGCACATGATGAGCCGCATCGCCGAGGTACAATCCTCGCTGCGCTCCGTAGTTGCTCCCCCGAGCTGCCGACCACGGACGGTAGAGCGATTCAACCGGCAAGGCCGAAAACGGCATTCCGGCGGTAAGCACTTCGTTCTGCACCGCGCGCCGAACCTCCCATGTCGGAGGTTCGAGCATCGCAAGGGGGCGGAGACCTTCTTTTCGCACGTCCCCGAGATAGAGCTTCCCCGCTTCGCGCGCAAGCGCCCAGGCCTCGGATCGGCACGTTTCGCGGTATCGTTCTTCGCTTTGACGCGTAAACATGATCGCAACAGATGCAATTACGTTTACAATGAATGATGCGTTTTGCACGGTTTCGTCCTTTCCCGATGCCCACATCGTAGGTTCAGGCGCAGCCGAGCACGTAATCAGTTTCTGGTGATTTATACGTTTTACCAGATCAAACGTATTGCATATGCATTCAGACGCGAACGGGAGCAATGACAAGGAGGCGAACGTGGACGATCAGACATCGGAAATGCGCGACAGACGCAGCATGAGGATGGTCTGGAAAACGCTGCGATTCCGCCATATCGGTCTTGCGTTTTTCTGGGCGTGCAGCATGCTGACGTTTCGCAGCTCCATCCTGCTCGTCGGACCCGCCAACACCCCCGAGATCGAGACGCTCGTCGTCATCGCATCGTTCGTCGTAAACATGACCGCGCTGTTCGCCATCGCCTCGCACATGGAGCACGACCCCCATTCGTTCGATCGGCTTCCCGCATGGCTGTTCTGCGCCTGCATCATCGGCGGCATCTCCCTTTTGCACGGAGCGGGATATCTGGAATCTCCCGAGGTCAGGCTGATACTGCTCTTGCTCGGATCGGCCTTCACCGGAATCGGCTACGGATACTTTTGGGGCGGTTGGGCGGAATACCTCGGGCGCATGCATCCCTCGCGCACGTCGTTCTACGTCCCGGTCGCCTTCCTGTTGACCGCCGCCCTGTTCCTCGGCATTTCGCTCGCAACCGAAACCCTCGGCGTTCCCGCGCTTGCGCTCATGATCCCGCTGCCGATCCTTTCGCTTCTGTGCTTGCGGCGGTGCCGCAGCGAGGTCCCTGACGGGCACTATGCCCGCTCGGCAAACTCGAAACGATACCTGTCGGCGCTCACATCGCTGCTTACGCTCGTCGTGGCGAGCATCGTACTCTCGTGTCTTTTCGGGTTTGTCTGGGAGTTCACGGTCCTCTCGGTCGGCTCGGTCAACGAAGCGCACCAAACGCCGCTCATCGCCAACCTCGTAGTCGCCGTCGGGCTCGTCGGGCTCGTGCTTTACGCGCATAAGCGAATCGATCTGGCGCTCGCCTTCCGCGTTATCGTACCCGTCATCGTGCTTCTGTTCGCCATCCTGCCGTTTTTCTGGGAGACGAACCCCATCGTGCTCAACGCCGTCATGAGCGCGAGCTACGGTGCCTTCGATGTGATCATCTGGTACATGGTTGCATCGACCGCCTACGACTTTGCCGTATCGGGCTTCGTGATCGGAGCCATCGTACGTGCGCTCTCGATCCTTGCAAGGCTCGTGGGCATCGGCATCGGCTATGTGGTCATGCTCATACCCGACCGTCCCCCCGTTCTCATCGTGGGCGTCTCCATCGGGGCCGTATACGCGCTTGCCATGATCGCGCTGTTCAACCGAAAGCGGCGCGCAAGCGCGTTACGATCCGGGGCATCCGACGCGGCGCCGTCCGATCCACCCGAGCGCGCCGACGACGGTACCGCCGAAGAATCGGCGGCGCAGATCGCCTACGGCCCAACCGACATGCAGCGCGGCGAATCCGACGAGGCGCCGACGACGGCAGAGCGCTCCGTAAAGACGCGTGCCGCCGAAACGCCGCCGTCGGACGAATCGATATTCGAGATGATCGCCGAAGACTACAGCCTGACCCGCCGCGAAGCGGAGGTGCTCCCCTATCTGGCCCGCGGGCGCTCCGCAAAGGTGATCGCCGATGCGCTGTACGTGTCGGAAAACACAATCCGCACGCATACGCGGCGCATCCTCGAAAAAACGGATCTGCATTCCAAGCAGCAGCTCATCGATCTGATCGAGCAATACCGCTGAAGCGCAACCATCGGCCGCCTACACTCCCACCCGTCGATCGCCCGCATTCCCGCTGAATCGAAGGTTCGGGCTTTGGGCAACCGGTCTACTCCACGTCGTCGCCCGAGCCGTTGAGGCTGATGGGATCGCCCACGAACTTCGAGGGATTTGCGATGAGCGTCTGGAAGAAATCCTTGGTTCGAGCGGGAATTTCGCGCAAATCGAACATCGGTTGGCCGCCGTAGGTATGCAGATCGCTTTCGACTCCCACCGCGTCGATGCCGAGCCCGTTGGCCGCATACAGCGCACGGTACAGATGGTAGGTTTGCGTGACGACGATCATGCGCTCGACCCCGAACACGTGCTTTGCGCGGTACATGCTCTCGTAGGTGGAGAATCCCGCATGGTCGCAGAAGATATCCTCGCTCGGTACGCCCTTCGATATGGCGTAGTTCTTCATCGCGAGCACCTCGTTGTACGATTCGGTGCCGTTATCGCCGCTCATGATGATCTTGGGAGCCGCTCCTGCGAAGTAGAGCTCGATGCCGCGGTCGATCCGGTCCTGAAGGATGCCCGACGGCGTTCCGTCGGCGAGAACCGACGCACCGAGCACGAGAATGCACTGGGCATCGCCCGATGCCGCCGTTTCGGCAGACACGATCCTATCGCCGCCCGTCTTGATGACGACGGCGTTCGTTATCCCCGCTACCGCGATAACGAGAACGATCGCCCCGACGATAACGAGCAATACGGTACCCATGAGTCCATGTTTCCTTACCTTGGCCATGCAGTGATAATAGCAAAGGTGCCGCATTGATCGGTCGCGTTCATCCGTCTCCTACCGAAAAGGAACAGCTCTTTCACAACAATGAGAACAACGCGAAGAGCTCCGCGACAACCGAGTCGGACAGATCGAACCGGTTCGAACCGCAATGGGCGCCGATCGATTCGACGCCCATCCGGAAGGTGCCCGGCGATCCCGGCGTGCGAGATCGCCGATATGTCGGGTTTACGCAAGATCCCCTGCAAGCAGGCGTGCCACGTGGCGGCCCTGCGTGGAGGTTCGGCCCGATGCGCAGCCCACGATGTACTCGGGATAGTTGCCTGAGAAGAAACTGCCCGACACATCGCCCGCCGCGTAGAGCCCTTCGATAACGCCGCCGTCTTTACCGATGACCTGGCAATCCTTGTTGATGCGCAAGCCGTCGAGCGTGGTCAGGAGCGATCCACCGAACCAGCAACCGTAGAACGGAGGCGTACGGAGCGCCGAGAGGCGGTAGGCTTCCTTGCCGAACTGCGTATCCTCCTGGTTGTCGAACATCTCGTTGTACTCGTCGACCTGTGCGAGGAATTCCTCTTTCGGCAGCTGCATCTTCTCGGCGAGCTCTTCGAGCGTATCGGCCTTCACCATGATGCCCTGCTCGAGCGCGACCGCACAGAACTCGTCGATGGGCATACCCGCCGCCATCATCTGGTTTGCGAACGCCGAGCAGCCGACCGTCGAGAAACGCAGGATGTCGTCGGAGGCGTTGCCGTCGAACACCTGGCACCACACGCCGCCGGGCTGGTAGCTCGCTGCGAAGCACATGAAGTCGTAGGGCATCGACTCGTTGACGAAGCGCTTGCCGTTACGGTTGACCTTCATGAACGGCTGGCTGCCGATGTTCTCCTGGAAGATCGTGCCGGGAAGCATCGCCTTTTCGCCTTCGCCCACGTATCCGCAATCAACCCCGGGCTCGACCGCGCCGCGATCGAAGATCATCGGAGCGGGATCGGCATCCTTGACGCCTCCGGCCCACAGCCCCGCCTTGAGGCCGTAGCCATCGTTGTTCGGGGCATAGCTCGAAGCGGTGCAGCACTCGAGGGCCGCAGGCTGCAGCGCGCTCATCATCACGGGGTTGGCCGGGTAGCCGCCCGTTGCCAAAAGCGTATCCTTCGCGTTGATCTGCACGTTGCCGTCGGACGTTGAAAATATCGCGCCCGTCACCTTCGCTCCGTCGTGGACGAGCTTCACGAGTTCGTGCTTGTAGCGGATCTCGTGGCCGAGCCCTTCGATGTGCTCGGCGAGAACATCGTTGCGCATCGGCGGCGTATAGGGCGGCAGGTACACATGCTGCAGGTACGGCATGTAGTAGTCGGTCCCACCCGAGGGATGCGCGGGCGGCGTATCGAACACGGTCTGCTTGCCAGCGGCCTCCATCATGGGCGCGAACCACTCGATCATCTCGGCGCTCTCGTCGATCCAGACTTTGATGACCTCCTGATCGCACTTGCCCGATGCGTAGCGCGTGAGCTCGTTCAAGAGCTTCGCCTTGTCGACCTCGACACCTTCGGGCGTATACATGGTGTTGACCGCGCCGAGGTACTCGCGGGTTTCCTGCACGCTGTCGTTCTTCTCGCACAGGATGAAATCGAGGCCGAGGTCGCCCGCCGTCCCCGCCGCGCACATGCCCGCCGTACCCGCGCCGATGATGAGGAAATCGGTTTCCTCGGTACGCGCGATATCGGTCACCTCGGGCTCGGCACCGAGCCAGTCGGTTCCCGCCTGGGCGTTGTCGTTCGGCGCGGCATCGGCCTGACCGCTGCCGTCGTTCTGAGGTGCGCATCCGGCAAGGCCGACCATCGAACCGGCTGCCGCAAGAGCGCCGAGGCCGATGAATCCGCGGCGGGTGAGCCCGCCCCTCTTTTCGTTCATGATATCCATGACTTCCCTTCCACAGAGTTTTTCGTTCCGATCGGACGGCGTTTCGCGTGCCGTCCGCATCGCGTGCTGCCACCCTATCTCGCTTCGCCCGTTTTGCCGTCACCCCGAGAACGCGAACTTTGCTTTTCCAACTCGACTACCGCTTGGATGCATCTCGGGCCGCAGCTCGCCCCGAGAGGGTGAACCGTACTAAAATGGCTCTTCACACCTACTTTTTTCGATACGAGTCGTATACACTTGGGTCGGGAACGATTTGGGAGGAACTTCAATGAACGAGAAAACGTCGTCAAACGTGATGGCGATACGGGCCAGTGCGGCTCTTGCGCTGCTGCTCGTGAACGGTTTCCTGCTCAACAATTTCCTTTTCCCGCAGTTCATCGGAATCAACGATGGCGCTCGCGAGATATCGACGTATTGCGGCGTCGTATTCTTCGTGCTGCTCGGCGTTGCCGCCTATCGCAAGCCGAGCGTCTTCGTCGAGAAGATCTGGTCGACGTTCTCGTTCGCCGCCCTGGGAATCGGAATTGTCTTCCTCTATTTCGGAATCATGGCGCGCTCGCCTTTGCTGCTTGCCATCGGGAGCCCCTTTGGGGGCATCGGCACGGTATGGACCACGATTCTCGCCATCATCACGCTCATGAGACTCGGGGTCACGCGTTGCGCGATCTGCATTCCGAGCGCGTTCGTATTGAGCTACGCGATAAGCCTGCTGCTCTCCGTGGTACCCCTGCCCTTCGTTGCGGGGCTTACGCTATACGCCCTCGTTATCGTTGCTGCGTTCGCTCTCGTGCGCACCTATGCGCTCGGGACCATCGAGACCATCCGATCGGTCGATTCCCCCATCGTGCTCGACGTGACGAACCCCTCGTCGTACCTGCCGTTCTCCCACCCGGTGTTCGTGTCGATCATGCTGTTCAACGCCGCATACGGATACGCCTTGAACCTGCAGACCGCCGTTGAGACCCCCGCCCAGATGCTGTTGTCGTATCTGCCGGTCACGATCGTGTTTCTAGCCGTCGTCATCGGCAAAGCGAAGCTCGACGCCGATACCTTGTTCCAAACCTCGACGCTGCTCGTATTCGCAGGATTCCTTACCGCACCGCTCGTCCTCATAGGGTCGGGCGCGCTCGGCGGTTTGCAGTTCTCAAGCGTGTTTCTCCATGCTGGAGCAAGCGCCTTCACGCTGTTGATGTACTTCCTCGTAGCCGCCGTCGGATCGCGCAACCTGCTCGGCGGCATCACGACCGCTGCCTTCGCCATGGGAGCGTCGTGGTGCGGCATCGGCATCGGCGCACTCGTAAGCCAGGCAATCGGCAGCATTACGGCAGGCGATGTCGACGGAATACTCTGGGCATCGGCCCTCATCACCTTCGGCTTCATGTTCTACAATTTCGTCGTGCTGAAGAAATTCAGCTTCGAATCGGCCATCCAAGGCATCGTTCCCGTTGCTCCCGCGGCGATCGAGCCTATCGGAGACGCCACAGGGGATATGCCGAGCCTCGAAGACAACTGCCGCACCGTCGCCGAGCGTTTTGGCTTGACGAACCGCGAATCGGAGGTACTCGAACTGCTGGCGCGGGGGCGTACGAGCCCCATCATCCAAGAGAAGCTGTTCCTCTCGCACAACACGGTGAAAACCCACGTGCGTCACATCTACTCGAAAATGGGCATCCACTCGCAACAAGAACTCATCGATATCGTCGAGCATGCGGGAAAAGCCTGAGGATGGCACGAAATCCCGCAAAACGAACGCACGACCACTCGAAATAAGCAAAAGTCGAAGACGCATTCGGAAGGCGCGTTCGGCCACAGTCAAGGATGCGAAAGCTCAGCAATCCAAACTTGAAAGACAACACGGATACTCGCCGAGAATTCGATGGGCTTAAGCTTCGAAGAAGCAATCCGCACGTCGATGTGCTCACTCGGCGTAATCGAACGAAGCATGCATCAATGCGATCAATTCATCGCGCAGGAAGCAGTGCTTCCGCGTGAAGCCCGGATCCTCGTAGCGCAGGCGCTTGCCCGTCTTCTTCGCCACCTGATGAGCCAAGCGGTTGAAGGCGCCGCCATCCATCACTTGCCTCCGTGACACCGTCACCACCGTGAAACCCAGCGAGGCGAGCGTGTTACGGCGTCGCGCGTCGCTCTCCTGACGCTCGGGATCGGTGTGGTAGAGCTTGCTGTCGTATTCGACGCAGAGAGCGGCGTCGGGCCAGCACAGATCACACTCGCAATAGGTGCGATCTGCCAGCTTTCGCATGCTCGCAGGCACGTCGACACGATAGTTGAGCTTCGGCCATCCAAGACCGTAGCCGCCCAACCCGTAAGGCAGGCAGAGCAGCATGGCAAGCATCGTCTCCATGGGGGAAGCGGAGCCGTCCTGTCCATAGCGGAGCGCGCGAAGGGCCCTTGCGCGACCGGGTGCATTCGGTGCGGCCTCGACAAACGCTCGGAGCTTCGCAACCGAGGTGAGCGGTGCTTCGCGGCGCTTGGCGGGAGCATTGTCGACGAGGTAATAGGTACCGCAGAGCTCGAAGCAAAGCAGTATGAGCTCCACGAGCGACATTCTGCTTGCCATTTGCAAAAAGCAGAACTCAGGCGAACTCATCAAGAATCCCTGTCCTGCATCGATGATTGATTTTTCGGGCAACGTGCTCCATACGGTGCTCACAATGCTTTTGGTTCGCGCACGGGATTCGCCATTGCTAACCAGAACGTGCACCGGGAGCGCACAACCGCCCGGACGACGGTTGTCGCCCTCGAGCCGCGGTTTTTCTTTGGATTCCAACGTTGCCCGAGCCTGCCGAGTCGCCTTTTGGCGTGCCCTGTTATCGCCGAGGAAGCCAGAGCCGACCAATCGCCAATATGCGAGGGCCGAATCGTATGCGATAACGATGCTCATGCATGTATCCTATCATGATTTGGCAGAAATTTCGACCTGTGTCAATTTGTGAATTAGTTACTTTATTGATAATGCGATTGATCGCGGGAAAATGCCTGGTCGCGAATTCTTCGAGATAGACATGACATATATTTACTATCTTACATTTTGACACAGGTCGAATTTTCTGCCGTTTTAAGCTATTTGGAGGTCTATGCAAGATCTCGCATTCCGATGCTCCACCCCATGCATTCCCCTGTGCGGTAGCATTATTCAGGAATACGGCGCCTCCCGACGGACCGCCCGAAGACTTGCGCGCCGATGGCTCGCTCCGAGCCTTCCATTAGTGCAGCATTGCACGTTGCGACGATAGCGCATTTCCCCTTTCCGTTCGATGACACCGTACCCAATGCTACGACGCAGGCTGCGCTAGTGCGGTGCTCAGAAGAAGACGCCGTCGCGTGCGCTTTCCTCAAAAACCGCGCGCAAGGAACACTATCGTATGGCCTTCCGCATACCGCTCGATTTACGGCTCCGTTCGAACCCGCAAAAAAGCCCGCCTACCTCAATGGGCGTTGGCGGGCCTTTTCCGTCGGACGTAAACGACGTAGGGCTTACTTAACGACGATGTTCACCAAGCGGCCGGGGATCACGATCACCTTGACGGCGCTCTTGCCTTCCATCGCGTTCGACACGGCGGCGAGCGCCGTTTGCTTGATCGCGTCTTCTTCGGCGTCGGCGGCAACCATGATGCGGCTCTTCACCTTGCCGTTGATCTGCACGGCCAGCTCCACCTCGTCGGCCTTGGCCTCTTCGGGATCGAACTCGGGCCATGGCTGCTCGTGCACCGAACCCTCGTGGCCGAGCACGGTGTGCCACAGCTCCTCGGCCCAGTGCGGGGCCATGGGCGCGAGCATCACGACGATGGTCTCGGCCACGTCGCGGTCGAGCTTGGGCAGGTGGTCGCATGCTGCGCGCGTTTCGGGAGACACCTTGCGCAGGTAGTCGCCCGCGGCGTTCGAGAGCTCCATGATGGCGGCGAGCGCGGTGTTGAAGTTGTTGCGGTCGATGTCGTCGATCACCTTGCCGACCACGCGATGACGTTCGCGATTGAGCACATCGGAAGCGGCGATGCCCTCTTCCTGAGTTGCTTCCCCTTGGTAGAGCGTATCGTCGCCCGCCTGGCCCATAAGGTCGTTCACCTGGCGCCATACGCGGTTGAGGAAGCGGTAGATGCCGGCGAGGCCGTCTTCCTCCCACTCGAGATCCTTGTCGGGCGGCGCCATGAACAGGATGTAGGTGCGCACCGCATCGGCACCGTACTCGACGATCATGTCCTCGGGAGCCACGGTGTTGCCCTTCGACTTCGACATGGTCTCGCCGTTGAGCTTCACCATGCCTTGCGTGAGCAGGTTCTGGAACGGCTCGTCGAAATCCACGAGCCCGATATCGCGCAGCACCTTCACGAAGAAGCGCGAGTAGAGCAGATGGAGGATCGCATGCTCGATGCCGCCGATGT
>NZ_LT964681.1:445850-526310 GCF_900240215.1 Raoultibacter timonensis
AGCTCGACCTTGCGGGGCCCGGGGCCCATGGCCTCGGGGTAGGCTACGATAGCCGCTTCGCCTTCCGATTGCTTGCCGCCCGCCATGCCGGTGTACGTGCCGGACTGCACGAGGATGCCCTCGGCATCGAACGCGTGGTCCCACGGCACCTGCGTGCGCACGCGCTCGGCAACGCCGCCGATCTCGGGATAGAGCGGATCGTCCTCGGACAGGATGATCGGAATGATGGGCAGATCGTATTTGCGGGCGAACTCGAAATCGCGCTGATCGCCGCACGGTACGGCCATGACCGCACCGGTGCCGTAATCGGCCACCACGTAATCGGCCACCCAGATGGGAACCTTTTCGCCGTTGATAGGATTGACCACGTAGCGGCCCGTGAAGGCACCGTGCTTCTCGCGATCGCCCTGCGCGCGCTCGACGGCGCTCACCTTCTCGGCAGCGGAAACCAGATCGGCAACCGGCTGCTCGTAGGCGCTTCCGCGCACCAGATCTGCGAGGCCCTTGTACTCGGGAGCCAGCACGAAGAAACTGCAGCCGAACAACGTGTCGGCGCGCGTGGTGAACACGGTGATGATGTCGTCGTCGGTGGGGTTTTCGGGGGCGTTGCCCTCCGCATCGCACAGGATGAAATCGACCTCGGCGCCCTCGGAGCGGCCGATCCAGTTGGCCTGCATCTGCTTCACGCGGTCGGGCCAGCCGCCGAGCTGATCGAGGTCGTCGAGCAGCTCCTGGGCGTACTCGGTGATCTTGAAGTACCACTGCGTCAGGTCGCGCTTCTCCACCGCTCCGTGGCAGCGCCAGCACTCGCCCTCGGTAACCTGCTCGTTGGCGAGCACGGTCTTGCAGTTCGGGCACCAGTTGACCGGCGAGTTCTTGCGCTCGACGAGCCCCTTCTCCCACATCTTGGTGAAGATCCACTGGCCCCAGCGATAGTACTCGGGGTCGCACGCGACAACGGTACGGCTCCAATCGTAGGAGAAGCCCATGCGCTTGCACGACTCCATCTGCGTGTCGATGTTGGCGTACGTCCATTTGGCCGGATGGCTGTTGTGCTGGATGGCGGCGTTCTCGGCGGGAAGGCCGAACGCGTCCCACCCCATCGGGTGCAGTACGTCGAACCCGCGCATGCGGAAGTAACGGGCGCGCACATCGCCGATCGTGTAGTTGCGCACGTGACCCATATGAAGATCGCCCGAGGGATAGGGGAACATCTCGAGAATGTACTTCTTCGGCTTCGAAGCGTCCTCGGTTACCGTATTGAGCCCCTCGTCTTCCCAGATCTTCTGCCAACGGGGCTCTATCTCATGCGGGTTGTATTCTCTCATAGCGTTTCTTCCTCGTTAGGGCCGCGGATCGCCTGGCCACCGACCGGTCCGCCTGCCATCCGATCGATTTCCAGTGCAATTCAGCAGCATGCATAATCACAAGTGGTGCTTATTATAGTGATAATCCCCGTTTCGCGAAGCAGACAGGGGGAAATCTCCGCATGCGGCGAATGGGTGCGGAGCCGATGCGAAACACACGGGCGCGGCGGCTACAGGAACCGGTACGCAACCTGTCGCACGCCCCAATCGCCTGGCGAGTTCGCGCCGAACGCCTTCCACACACCGGGCGCGAGATCGAGCGCGCGACCGTACCCCGCAAAGCCGCCCACATCGGTGACCGTGGCTACGAGACTCATGCCGTTGTAGCTGATCTCCACCGAACGCCCGAGCAGGTATCGCTGGCTGATGGGCACCGCAACCGTATACGACGTCCAATCGAGCGGAATGCCCGAAGCGGTTGCATCCCACCCGTCGTTATCCTCGAAGCTGTAGGCTGAAGCGAACCCGAGTTGCCAGCTGCCGTCGATTGCGCCCGTCTCGAACACCGAACCGCTACCGCTTGGCGCCGCAAGGGCCGCAAGCGCTTCGAGCCGCTCCTGCTCGGCCTCGTCGACGCGAGCGCTCGCCTCCTCAACCAGCACCTGCGCCTCGTCTTCCTTAGCCGCAAGCTCCTCCCGAAGCGCGTTCTGCTCCGCTTTCTTCTCATCGAGCGCCTTGATCGTATCCTTCAACGCCGTCGTGCGATCCTGCTGCTCTCGCGCTTCCGATGCCAACGAAGCTTCGATCGCCTCGAGATAGTCTGCGGTGGAAAGCAGATCGGTGAACGATTCCGATGACAACACCATGTCGTAGAGCGTCACGCCCCCGAGCTTATAATGGAACACGGCGCTGTTCTTCAGGCGATCGAGGCTCTCCTGGCAAGCACGCTGCGCATCCATGGCCTGGGCCGCAACGGAATCGACCTCCTCCTGGAGCGCCGCGATCCCCGCTTCGAGCGCATCGCGCTCTTCCCGCAGATCGGCCAGCTCGGATTCTGCCTGCGCAAGGGCGTCTTTGGCATCGGACACCTCGTCGGCATACGCCGTGCCGACCGCCCCGAGCAAGCTCGAAAGCACGAACCAGAACAGGGTGGCGCAACAAAGCGCGAACGCGGTGCGCGCAAAGCGCTCCGCCCGCTTCGGAAGAACGGCCGAGGACGCTCGGTCGGATATGGTATTCGTTTTCATGGAAACCAGTATAGCGTTGCTCGCCCGCGATGCCAAAATCGGCTAGACGCCACGGAAAGCGGACGGTTTGTTGATTGCTGATGTGCTTGCATGGCGGATGCCGTTCAATGAACTATACTTTCCAGGTAATCCAATCCCCGTATCGAAGAAAGTCGCGAACATCGGCATGGTATGCACAATGCGTGAGATAAGGCGGGCTCGTCGGTGAATCAGCACCTGCCCAACCCGGATAAACCGAATACCCGTACGAAACGGCTCAACGCGGAATCCACCGTGCAACGCGAGCATGCCGAAAGCTCCTCGAATCGCGAACGCGCCCATACCAGCCATGCGTCTGCCCGTGCATCGGGGGACGAAAAGCGGGTCGAAGACGCAACGCGATCGAACGACCGCGAGGGCAAACGCGCTCTCTCGCCCGAAGAGCGGCGGGCCAAAGCCCAAGCCCAAACCGAGCAGAAGGCATTCGGATCCTCCGGACGGCCGACGGGCGGCAAGAAGCGCAAACAGCGCAAGCCGAACTTCATCACCCGTACGGTCAACGCCTGGTGCAACCGCCTGCTCGGTGCCGTTTCCGACCGGTCGCTCGCCGAACAGGAAGAAGAATACGCCGCACACCGCACTACCCGCGACTTCGTGTGGAACACCGTCGGCGTGGGCATATGGGGCATGGTCTTCCCCATTCTCACCATCGTCGTAACGCAGCTCGTCGGCGTTGAGCAGGCGGGCATGTTCTCGCTCGCGTTCGTTACCGGCCTCATGCTCATGTTCGTAGCGAACTACGGCGTGCGCGCCTACCAGGTCTCGGACATCAACGAGGAGCACTCCTTCTCCGATTATCAGATAAACCGCATCCTCACCTGCATCATCATGATCATTGCGGGAGTGTCGTACTGCGCCATCCGCGGCTATACCGACTCCATGCTGCTCATCAGCGTAGGCGTGTACCTCTACAAGATGATCGACGGCTTGGCCGACGTCTACGAAGGCCGGCTTCAACAAGTCGACAAGCTCTACCTTGCGGGCATTTCGCAGGGGTTCCGCTCGATCGTGGTAGTTGTCGTGTTCAGCGTCGTACTGTTCGTATCGCGCAACCTCGAAGCGGCGAGCATCGCGATGGCCATTGCGGCGGCGGCGACGTTTTTGTTCCTCACGTTTCCGCTCGCCCTGTTCGAAACCCCCAAATCCCGCACATGGAGCTTCGGCAGCGTATTCGATCTCCTGAAGCAGTGCTTCCCGCTATTCGTCGCGCTGTTCATGTACAACCTGATCGACAACATGCCGAAATTCGTCATGGAGGGCGCGCTCTCCTACGACAACCAGCTCTACTTCAACGCGCTGTACTTCCCCGCGCACGGCATCCTGCTCACTGCGGGCTTCATCTACAAGCCGCTGCTCCTGCGGATGGCGAACGTATGGGCCGACCCCGCCAAACGCAAGCGGTTCGACCTCATCATCGTCGTAATCCTTGCCGCCATCGTCGTGATGACGCTCGCCATGGTTCTCATCATGGGATCGATCGGCTTGCCCGTCATGAGCTTCTTGTACGGCATCGACTTCTCCCCGTTCCGCGAGCTGTGCTTCATCATGCTCGCAGCCGGTGGCGTAACGGCGGCCATCGAGTTCGTCTACCAGGTGATCACGGTGCTGCGCCGTCAGAAGGCGGTCATGAAGCTCTACCTCATCACGTTCGGGTTCTCGCTGTTCATCCCCATACTTCTCATCAACTTCACGGGCCTGCCCGGTGCCGTTATCGGCTACCTCATCGTCATGTGCATCCTGTTTGTACTCCTTATCTGGGAATACTTCCGCATCCGCTACGAAATGTCGCGGCAGAACGCCGCTGAGAAAGCCGAAACCGGTGCCCATACCGCCCGCAACGCCGCACGCGAAAAACGTTTGGCGCGCGAAGACGCCGAGTTCTCCTCGTACGGAAACCATGCGCCGCGCTCTCGTGCGCGCGCCAGCGCAGATGTGCTTTCGGGAAAGAAGACAAGCCCGAAAGCGGACGCAGGTTCGGACGCGAAGGCGGCCTCGAAGGCGGACGAGGGCCGCGGGAACCACTCCAAACGATAGGCGCACGGGCGTGGACGCTCTCTAGCGGCGGCTGTGCGGCAGATTCCCGAGTTCGTAGCAAAACGGTCGCGTTCGTCGTCCAAAACCCCTTCGAGCGGCGAAACGCGCGGCTGGCAAACCCGGCCGCTTTATCGCACGATATTGCATTGTTATTCAACGTTTCGATTGACGAGACGCTCTCGAGCGAGGAGCCGATCGGCATCGCTGAAAAAGCGGCAGACTTTCGCTTTACGGTGATAATGCACGCTTTTGTCAAGTAAAACCGCTTGAAAAAGCGAGAATTGCTTGACAAAAGCGTGCATTACTCGATTGAAAAGAGCACGGTGCCAGATCGGTCAGGGAATCGCCAGAAAACCGGCTGCGGAAGAGTGCGCCAGCGGTGACGAATGCAACCGTTTTCTCGACAAAAGTTGACCATTCCGCCGCACAGCCGATTAACCGGCGAAGCCGACCATAGAGAAAGCGCCCCGGAAAACCGAGGCGCCCGCTTAATCTGCTCTGTTGCTGCGCAGTTTAGCGCATGGAGCCGGTGCCGTAGCCCGACTTTTCCTTGAGTACGACGTCGTGCGCGCCGCCTTCGACGATCGAGGTAGAGCTGACCACCGTGAGTTTCGCCTTTTCCTGCAGCTCGGAGATCGTAAGCGCCCCGCAGTTGCACATGGTCGAGCGCACCTTCGAAAGCGTGAGGTCGACGTTGTCCTTCAGCGTGCCGGCGTAGGGTACGTAGCTGTCGACGCCTTCCTCGAAGGAGAGGCCCTTCTTGTCGCCGCCCAGATCGTAGCGCTGCCAGTTGCGGGCGCGGGCCGAACCCTCGCCCCAGTACTCCTTCATGTAGCTGCCGTTGACGTTGACCTTGTTCGTGGGGCTCTCGTCGAAACGGGCGAAGTAGCGGCCGAGCATGAGGAAATCGGCGCCCATGGCGAGGGCGAGCGTCATATGGTGATCGTAGACGATGCCGCCGTCGGAGCACACCGGCACGTAGATGCCCGTCTCCTCGAAGTACTCGTCGCGAGCTTTCGCCACCTCGATGATGGCGGTGGCCTGGCCGCGACCGATGCCCTTCTGCTCACGCGTGATGCAGATGGATCCGCCGCCGATGCCCACCTTTACGAAATCGGCACCGCACTCGGCGAGGAAGCGGAAGCCCTCGGCGTCGACCACGTTGCCGGCGCCCACCTTGACCGAATCGCCGTAATGCTCGCGCACCCACTCGAGCGTAATGCGCTGCCAATCGGAAAAGCCCTCGGAGCTGTCGATGCAGAGAACGTCCGCCCCCGCCTCGACGAGCGCCGGCACGCGCTCGGCGTAATCGCGGGTGTTGATGCCCGCGCCCACCAGGTAGCGCTTGTGCGAGTCGAGCATCTCGAGCGGGTTGGACTTGTGGGAATCGTAGTCTTTGCGAAAGACCATGTACATGAGATGGTCTTCGGCATCGACCAGGGGAAGCGAGTTGAGCTTGTTGTCCCAGATGATGTCGTTAGCGGTCTTGAGGCTCGTATCGGCAGGCGCCACGATCATGCGCTCGCGCGGGGTCATGAAGTCGACGACCTTCTCGGAGGGGTCCATGCGGGAGACGCGGTAATCGCGACTCGTTACGATGCCGAGCAGCTTGCCGTGGG
Source organism: Raoultibacter timonensis (assembly GCF_900240215.1). GTDB lineage: Bacteria > Actinomycetota > Coriobacteriia > Coriobacteriales > Eggerthellaceae > Raoultibacter > Raoultibacter timonensis. Next base: position 452,097 of record NZ_LT964681.1, read on the forward strand.
CAGAACCGTCGTCAGTGACGGGCATCGTGGAATGGCCGTACTCTTCCTTGAGGGCAAGTACGTCGGCGAGCGTCGCCGTGGGAGCAAGGTTCGCATCGCTCGTCACGAAACCGGCTTTGTAATCCTTGACGCGAGCGACCATGGCCGCCTGGCTCTCGATGGTCTGCGAGCCGTAGATGAACGAGAGGCCGCCCTCGGTGGCGAGCGCGATGGCCATGCCGTCATCGGACACGGATTGCATGATGGCCGACACCATCGGGATGTTGAGCGAGATCGCAGGCTCTTCGCCCTTCTTGTACTTCACGAGGGGAGTCTTCAAACTCACCTTTGCGGGAATGCACTCTGAAGAGGAAAATCCGGGAACCAGCAAGTACTCGTTAAAAGTACGGGACGGTTCGTCGAAATAATAGGCCATGGAATATGCTCCTTTGCGATCAGCTCGAACGATGCGAAATGTGCACTTATTGTACTACGCTTCCCGAAGAAAAGATTTGTATCCTTTGTATGCTTCGAACAAATCGGCCTTTGACGACACTTCCCAGGGGGAATGCATCGAAAGAACCGCGACGCCCGAGTCGATCACGTCCATGCCGTACTTGGCCGGAATGTAGGCGATCGTCCCGCCGCCGCCTGCATCGACCCGTCCGAGCTCGGCCGTTTGAAACGCCACGTTCGCCTTGTCCATGATGGCGCGGATGCGCGCCATGTACTCGGCCGACGCATCGTTCGAGCCGCTCTTGCCGCGACTGCCCGTGTACTTGTTGAACACGAGCCCGCGCCCGAGGAAGGCGGAGTTCTTGGTTTCGAACACGCCCGAGTACGCGGGATCGAACCCGGCGCTCACATCGGAGGAGAGCATGCTCGACGCCGTAAGCGCACGCCTGAGCGGCAGATCGCCCGGAGCGCCGGCGAGCGCCATGACCTCGGCCATGGTGTTCTCGAAGAACTGCGAGGCCATACCCGTAGCGCCGACGCTGCCGATCTCCTCCTTGTCGACGAGTACGCACACGCAGGTTTTCGCCGGCTCCTCGATGGCCAGCTGCGCCAGAAGCGAGGTGTAGGCGCACACGCGATCGTCCTGCCCGTAGCCGAGCACCATCGAGCGGTCGAAGCCGCAATCGCGCGCAGCGCCTGCAGGCACCACTTCGAGTTCGGCGGAGAGGAAGTCTTCCTCCTCTATGCCGTAGCGCTCGGCCAAGAGGTCGAGCAGATAGGCCTTGACGGGCTCTTTCTCGGCGAGCTTGGCGCGCTTCGCTTGAGTGCTGTCCGCATCGGCGTCGTCTGCATCGCCCTTCTCGATCACGAGCGGACGGTTGCCCACGAGGATATCGAGGTCCTCGCCTTCGACGACCTCGTTGGCCTTCTTCCCCATCTGCTTGGAGGCCAGATGGATCAAGAGATCGGTGACGCAGAACACCGGATCGTCGGCCGCTTCCCCGACCACGACATCGACAACGCTGCCGTCCTTCTTCACCACCACACCGTGAATGGCGAGCGGAACCGTGACCCATTGGTAGTTCTTGATTCCCCCGTAATAATGCGTGTCGAGCAGCGCGAATCCGTTCGATTCGAACAGCGGGTTCTGCTTGATGTCGAGCCGCGGCGAATCGATGTGCGCACCGAGAATGTTAAGCCCGCGCTCGAACGGCTCGAAACCGATTTCCACCAGCATGAGCGCCTTGCCATGCGCATGCGCCCACACCCTATCGCCTGCCTGCAGAGGACGCTTCTCCTTGATGGCCGCTTCCAGGCTCACATATCCGTTCTCTTCGGCCAAATCGATAGCGAACCGTGCGCACTCACGCTCGGTTTTGCAGGTGGAGAGAAAATCGATGTAGCCCTGCGCAAGCGTTTCGAGGGCGGCAAGATCTTCATCGGAGTACGACTTCCATGCGTTTTCACGTTCCATAGATGCTCCCTTCGTATGCACACGTCAGGCGACCCCGCAAGCACTGAGCCCGCAAGCCGCCATCGAGCGGATGCGCTTCTTATTTCATAACCATTATCCTCGTGAAATCGAAGCCAGATGAGCGGGCACAGAAACTTCAAAGACGCTGCAGCTGCGAAGAGCAATCTGGCTGCCCGCCGAATATGGAGCGGCGCCCGCCAAACGCCCGCGGCCTTCGCAGAAACTACGTGTGGCACCCAGCTCGGCAAAGAACGCAGGGTGATTATTCCTGCGGTAAATCGTACCTCGCCGCCAAGCCAGCTATGATAATCTCGACATTGCGCTCGAAAGACTCTTCGGTAAACAGGTCGAATCGCTCAGCTGCTTCAGTCGAAAAGCTTCCATTCCCCCTTGTCCGCTCTTGGTTCGCGTACGACTCGGCTAGCTGAAAACCCGGCAGGAACGAATGCATCATCGAAAGGAACACCGAAGGCATTTCTTCGGGCAGATCCTGGCTTTCGTGCGTTGAGAATACGCGGTCGGTAAACTCGAGTACAGGGGATTCGAAAATGGGTACGAGCACGAACATCATGAACGCCTTGGGATGGCGAAGGGCCATCGCGCGATTCAGACGGGCGACACGGCGCAGACTGTCCTGCCACGTTTCCCCGGAAACGGGCTCCACGACCGTTTCATCGAGCATGGCCCCGAGAGCCGCCTTCATGAGGTCGTACTTCGATCCGAAACGGTTCATGATAGTCATCGTGGGCATGCCGGTCTTTTCGCTCAGCTTGCGAAAAGACAGCGCGTCGACCCCCTCTTCGTCGACGAACTCGAGCGCGGCTTTCGCCAGCTCTTCATTGGTAAGCGATACGCCCTTACGAGCCGTTTGAACCATGTACCTCGCCTTTCTTTCGTGACACCCATTATACCCGAGGCAACGGCAACAATCCGACGGGCACATAGCGTTCCCATCACCATGGTTTGCCTCCTGGGGGCGGACCAATCCCAAGCTTGACTTTGGTACAGTGTACCATTACAATGTGGTACACTGTACCAAAAGGGTTAGGAGGAACCCATGGCTATCACAAGGAGATCGTTTCTATCGGGATCGCTGCTCGCAGGTGCCGGCGTTGTTGCGGGAAGCCTGATCGGCTGCTCCCCGGCCAGCGAAGCCGCAGCCGATAAAACCACTGCCCCGACAGACGCCGCAGGCAAGGTGAAGGCCCACAATCCCGTATCCACCGAGCAGTTCGACGTTGTCGTAGTCGGCTCGGGAACCGCAGGCACCTGCGCAGCGCTGCGAGCCGCGGAGCTCGGCAAGAAAGTCGTCTGCCTGGAGAAGAACTCAGGACTTGGCGGCACATCGGTTTTTGCCGAGGGTCTTTGCGGTATCGGCTCGCGCTTTCAGACGGAGCAAGGCATCGAAGTCGACAGGGCCTCTGTCCTAGCCGACACGATGAGCTACCATCACTACGCCTGCCTCGGACCCGTAGTCCGTTCGTTCATCGACAATTGCGGCAGTACGATCGACTGGCTCGAAGACCAAGGGGTCGCATTTTCCTCCGTGGTCGCGCTCGGCGAATCGTACCCCGTGTGGCACCTGCCCGCCGATGAAACGGGTGCACCGACCGCCATGAAAACCGTCCTCGACGTACTGCAGAAGAACGCACAGGATCTCGGTGTTGAGTTTCGCACCTCGGCTCCCATGACCGATCTCGCCGTCGAAGGCGATGCCGTTGTCGGCGTTTACCTCGGAGGTGACGGCGACGAAACGCTTATCGAAGCGCCGGCCGTCGTTCTGGCAAGCGGCGGCTATGCGAACAACGCCGAGCTTTTCGAGAAGTTCACCGGCCGCCCGTACGATTCCGTGCACGTCTGGGGCATGACGGGCCGCGACGGCGACGGCATCCTCGCCGCGACTGGAACCGCGAATGCCGACACCCATCTTCCTGGCGCTGTAATGTATCACACCGGCCGCATCGAGGACACCGACGCGTTTTCCGACATTCCGAACTTCGTGCTGACCATGCAGCCCACCTTGCGCGTGAATGCGGCAGCGGAGCGCTACTTCAACGAAGCCGTCACGAGCGATTTCTCGGCTACGGGCAATGTCCTGACCACCAATGCGGCAAATTACGTTGTCTTCGACGATGCTTACATCGATCACATCGAGCAAGCGGGGCCGTTCTGCCCGATGCCGAATCTCGGTGCCTTCGTGGGTCAGCCCTTCGAGTGCCGCAAGGGAATCGAATCATGCAAAGGGGTTGCCAAAGCCGACACCATCGAAGACCTGGCAGAGCAGCTCGGCCTCGATGCCGACGCTCTCCGAGAAACCGTCGATCGTTACAACGAATTCTGCGCTTCGGGCCTCGACGAGGATTACGGAAAGCCTGCGGAACAGCTGCTGAGCGTTGAAAAGGCTCCTTTCTATGGAGCGTTCATCACCCCCACTTTGTTTACGACAGTCGGCGCCCTGCGTGTCAACGAGGCCATGCAAGTGGTTGCGACCGATGGGCACGCCATCAGCGGCCTCTACGCGGCAGGCGGCGATGCCGCAGGGCTGTACGGTGCCAATTACGATGTCGACGTCTGCTCGGGGTCGCAGCAGGGCTGGGCGGCAACCTCTGGTAAGCTTGCCGCGGAGCATCTGTCTGCTTAGCCCTAACTTCACATTCGCCCTCCTCGAAGCGGCCGCCCTTGCGGCTGCTTCGTTTTCACCGCCAGAAGAAGCTTGCAACTGAATGCAAAACGCAGAAGTTGTGCAGACTTGCAGAAAGTGCGTTGCAGTTGCCCCATCGCCCTTGAAATGCTCGGACGGGCGGTGTAAGATACCTTATCGAGATAAGTTCTCAATAAGAGACGAGACCCAATAACAACAGAGGAGAGCTCAATGACTATGAAGGTACGCGACGCCATTCCTACGCCCGACAACTCCACCAACTTCAGCATCGCAAGCGACAGCAAGACCGTTGTCGGCTCCACGCTCGACAACCTGAAGGCCGCTATCGCCGGCGAGACCGGCGCTTCCGCCAAGTACACCGCCTTCGCGAAGGCCGCCAAGGAGCAGGGATACGATCAGATCGCGCGCCTGTTCGAGGCAACCGCTGCCGCCGAGCAGATCCACATCGGCCTCGAGTACGGCCTGGTGTCTCAGATGGACCCCGACTACGAGAAGCCCTCTGCCGACGCCCCCGCAGCCGAGGCGAGCGACCTCAACCTCATCTCCGGCGCCTGCGGCGAGATCTACGAGACCTCCGACATGTACCCCGCATTCATCAAGAAGGCCCAGGAAGAGGGAGAGACCAAGGCAGTGCAGGTGTTCACCCGCGCCAAGCTCGCCGAATCCGTACACGCCGAGCGCTACCTCGATGCGTACAACAACCTCGACGCAGCCGATGACGACACCTTCTACCTTTGCCCCATCTGCGGCTACATCCACAAGGGCGAAGATTTCGAGAAGTGCCCCATCTGCTTTGCGCCCAAGGACAAGTTCACCGCTTTCTAAGCCGTAAACGACAGAACACCCCGAGCGGCTCCGCAACTTCTGCGGGGCCGCTTTCGTTTTTGCACCTTGTTGCGCTACACTAGATGCTTCGAAATGAGAAAGCCAGGTAGCAATGCAGCAAGAAAACACGCCTTCACCCGTTATCGATGCGATCCTGAAGCACAATCGCGCCTTCGTGGACGAGAGGGCATACGAGCGCTATCGCACCGACAAGTACCCCGACAAGAAGCTCGCCATCGTCACGTGCATGGACACGCGCCTCACCGAGCTTCTTCCGGCGGCGCTCGGCCTGAAAAACGGCGATGCGAAAATCATCAAGGTGGCGGGCGCCGAAGTGGCTCACCCGTTCGGCAGCGTCATGAGGTCGCTCCTCATCGCCGTATGCGAGCTCGGCGTCGAAGACGTCATGATCGTCGCCCATACGAGCTGCGGAGCACAGCACATGGACGGAGCTTCCATGATCGCGGCCATGGAGGAGCTGGGAGTCGAGGACGACCGCATCAAGCTCGCACAGCGCTGCGGCGTCGACTTCAACCGCTGGCTGGCGGGATTCGGCGATACCGAGAAAGCGGTGAGGGAAAGCGTGGCGATGGTGCGGGAGCATCCGGTCATGCCTGCGCGCATCCGCGTGAGCGGATGGATCATGGATTCGGAAACAGGCGAGATAACCCAGGTCGATTGCTAGGCGACCCCGTACGAAAACCGCAATCGAAAAACGAGCAGCAAGATCGCCGAAAGAAGCCGCCGCCCTCGCTACTCGATCTCCTCGATCCACACGCGAGCTACCCTGCCCCCCGCGATTTCGAGTTTGGCCACGCTTGGAAACGAACCTCCGCGCGGAAAGGTTACCGACCCCGGACAGACGATGTAATCGGCGGGCCGAGCCTCTTTCCCGGCGACGATTTCGGGGATGTGGGTGTGCCCGTGCACGCATACCCGAGGGATGGGATCTCCCGGCGCTATGCCCGGACCGCCGTTCCACCCGATGCGGACATCGCTCGGATAGTGCGCCACGAGAAACCTCACGCCCCCGATAACGGGATGGGCGAACCGCTGCACCCTTGCACCGTACTCGTCGAAATCGTTGTTGCCGAGCACCGCCGTTACCGGAGCGAGCGCCTCAAGACTGTGCAGTACCCCGGGCAAGCCGATATCGCCGGCATGGATGATGTGATCGCACTCGGCGAACGCCACGAGCGCAGCGTTCGTCAACCGCCCGTGCGTATCCGAGATGATGCCGACCAGTATGGTATCCGCCTTGTCGATCATGCGCCTTCCGTTCGGGATTCTGCTGCCGTTTGCACGCCATGCGAGATGCCGTGTGAACCCATTGTAACAAGACAGTGACCGTTGCCCCGTATCCGTTGACCGCCGTTTGCGTGCGCGATATACGTAAAGGTGTACAAAGCTCGCGGGCACAGACACACTGAACAGAAGCGATGCCATTTGATGCAGCCCGCCTCGAGAGAATGGAGATGATCGCAATGTTGTTGCCAGCAAGAAGAACCAGGGATTTCATCGACGGACTGATGCTCGACCCGTTCGAGACGTTTCTCGACAATGCAACCGCCCTCGCCAAGCCGGCGCCCACCCTCATGAAAACCGACATCAAGGAAACCGATGCGGGCTTTGAGCTCACCATCGACCTCCCGGGCTTCAAGAAGGATGACGTCACCGCCGAACTCAAAGACGGGTACCTTTCCATCAGTGCGGCGACGAGTTCCGAGCACGAAGAGAAGAGCGAGGAAGGCACCTTCATCCGCAAGGAGCGCTTCAGCGGAAAATGCAGCCGCAACTTCTACGTGGGCGAGGACATCTCGGAAGACGACATCAAAGCGAAGTTCGAAGACGGTCTTTTGAAGATCGCCGTTCCGAAAAAGGAGCAGCCAAAGATAGAAGAGACCAAAAAGGTTATCGCGATCGAAGGATAATCGCCGTAATCCCGAAAAAAGCAAGCACCATGGGCCACGCTATCGCAGCGTGGCCCTTCTCGTAGAATGCGCAGTCCCATCACTCGATGCTTTCACGTACCTCGGTGATGAGCTCTTCTTTGGAGTGGATGCCCATTTTTTTGTAAATATGTCGTACGTGCGTGTCGATCGTCGACTGTGCGATATAAAGCTCGTTGCGAATATAGGGCAACGAATAGCCTTGCGACAGATAGGTGAGGATCTCGCGCTCGCGGTTGGTGAGCTGGTAGCGCTCCGCCACCCCATCGCATGCTGCTTCGAGGGCGTCGGTGCCACTCGATTTTACCTGCTGCGCCCGATCTTCGAGCGTGAATGCAAGACGATCTTGGATGGCGATCGAGCCCATCACAAGCACGATGAGAACCGCCAAAGCCACCGCAAAAACGCCATGGTACGACCACGAGTCGGAAACGGAAGCCATTGCCAGCGGTGTTAGCAATATCCCCAAAAGGAATCCCACCTCAAGGAAAAATCTTCCCAACCCGAACACCTTGTGAGCTGGAGCGTGCGCCCTCTTGGATAACTCGGCAAAATACACGAACGTCAGTAAATTGAGCAGCGCCTGTGCGGCGAACACCACCAAACAGGCCACGAGCGCCGACGCAACGCCCGGAACGAACAGCAGAGCGAAAGCCGTTGCGATCAGCGGCAGCACCCACCGGTACAGCGTTGCGAGGTTAAGCGAGCGGGAAAACCTCGTCATGTACACCATCAGCAATACGGCAACCGCAGTCCCCGACAAAACGGAAGCCTCGAACAAGTTATGGGGCAACGGCACGGTTCCGCTGTTCACCATGCTCCAAAACAACGAGACAACCGTCGTCGCCCCCACGATTCCCAGTCCGATTCTCACAAACCCCAGTACATTGAACTCGCTGCGAGAAACCGCGTCGTCCCCGCTTTCCGCTTCGCCGCCTTTCGCACTGCGGCTCCTGAGGCAAAGAATCGAGAAAAACGGGAGGCACACGATGAACACGATCGCAATCGATGTTGGCACAACGAGTACGCACGCATAACAGCCGAACGCGAGCATGAGAGAATACGCTGCAGAGCGCTCGATACGCTGCATATCGAGCTTCGTGTAGTACGAACCCCATAAAACCGTGAACACCGCCATGCCCAACGACGATACGGCGCCGCCAAACAGCTGCATACCGAAAACAAGCTCGGATTCGGACCAGAGCGAGAGCGCGAGCATTGCCGTGCCGACCACCATTCCAGCAAGCGCCAGCATCTGTGCGATATCGACGACCCTTTCGCTCCGGAAGGGATCCTTCGCCAGCGAAAGCGCTAGCAATCCAACAGGAGTACCCACCATGGACGCCAACCAAAACGTTCCGAGATTCGAGGCATCGTCGTTGGTGAACGTGCCGGTGAATATGATCGACAAGCCCCACGCGACAATGAATCCCCATCCGAGATCAGCCGCATGGCGTTTCGGCAACAGGACGCTCGAGCCGCTTCGGTGCTCTTTGTTTCGTAGCCGCATCACGCACCTCCTCACCCGATCATTGTATGCCATGCAAGTACGTTTTCTTTATCACGTGAATCACGTGATATTGGAAATCAGGGCATCTCCCCGATAGCCGATCCTCCATCCGCACGATACGGTCGGTACGAACGGTCCGCCCAGCGGACATCATTCAGGGAATAGGGAGGAATCATGAAAACGAATATCACACGACGCCACTTCCTTGCCGGAAGCATAGCCGCCGGAGCATTGGCGGCAACGGCAGGCCTTGCCGGCTGCTCTCAGCCCGCAGCCTCGGGCTCGGGCGATTCTGGAAACCAATCGGCTGCTACGGCTTCGAACGACGTGCACTCTTGGGAGATCTATCCTGGAGACATCGACGAAGCAAGCGTCACCGAAACCATCGAGAGTGACGTCGTCATCATCGGACTCGGCGCTTCGGGCACCTACGCAGCCGCGTCGGCAATCGAAAACGGCCTTTCCGTCGCTGTGCTCGAGCGCAACGATACGTTCAATGCCAACGGCGGATCACATTTCGTGTTCAACTCCGCTGCGCAGCGCGAACTTGGACAGGAGGTGGATGTCGAGCTTGCGGTGAAAGACTTTCTCAATATAGCCAACGACAAAGTTGACGGAAACGCTGTTTGGACGTGGGCGAAACGGTCGGGCGAGGCGGCCGATTGGTTCGCCGAAATCGTTGAGCCGTACGGGCTGCACCCGGTGCTGCAGCATTCCGACAACGAGCCCATCACGAAAATCTATCCAGGCACGATTCTGTTTATCGGCGGAGAAAACGAGCCGACTGACGGCATCGACAACGATCCGTACAATGGAGATCTCGGCCTCGGTTTCGTTCCGGAAATCGATTTGCTCAAAGCGCTTCTCGAGCACGTTCAATCCAAAGGCGCGAACGTGTATTTCAAGCATGTGTCCGAACAGCTGGTAAAAGACGAAGCCGGGCGCATTATCGGCGTCATAGCGTCGGATGCCGACGGTTCGTACAAGAAGTTCACGGCAACAAAGGGCGTAGTCATCGCCACGGGAACCTACGATCAAGATCCGGAGATGCACGCGCACTTCTGCCCCACCATCGCAAACAACCCGTGCGGCGACGAGGTGCCTCTGTTCAACATGGGGGATGGCTCGGGCATCAAGCAGGCTCTTTGGGCGGGCGCAGCCATGCAGGCGAACGGCGACCATCCGCCTATGATGTTCTGGGGATCGACCAACTGCATCAAGAACGTGCTGGTCAACAAGCTCGGTAAGCGCTTCATCGACGAAACAGCCGGCCAATCGAATATGGCGGCCGCCCAGTTCAATCAACCGGGCGCCCAGATGTGCGCTCTATGGAACGCGGCGTACGCCGAACAGCTGCCCGCCATATCGTATCGAGCCGACGATCCGTCATGGACGGCAACGCCCGAGCAGTTCCTTGCCAAGTGGGAAGCACTCGTCGAACAGGGCATCTTCATGAAAGCCGACACGCTCGACGAGATCGCCGTAGCTTACGGCCTTCCCGCCGATGCACTTGCCGAAACAGTCGAGGAGTACAACGGCTACTGCGCAGCAGGCGTCGACGAGGCGTTCCATAAGAAGGCCGAGGAGCTCCATGAGCTGACAGGCCCCTATTTCGCTACGTTCTACACATGCCCAGCCTCGCTTGCCTCTATGGGAGGACTGCACGTCAATGCGCGCTGCGAAGTACTCGACGCAGAAGATCAACCGCTTGAGGGCCTGTACGCCATCGGGTTGGCGGCAGGCGATTTTTACGCCAACCAGTACAGTACCCGCTTCGCAGGGAACAGCCTCGGCCGCTGCATGACGTTCGGCTACCTCGTCGGACGCCAGCTTGCGGGCCTCGAATAGCCGCTAGGGCAAGGGCCTCGAGACGCACGCCCAAACCGCACCCAGCACTTCCAGGAAGGACGGCATTGCACGCGATGCCGTCCTTCCTGCCTTTATCCGTTAACCCGCAATCCGCGCATCGGAATCGCCACGGATGCGCCGTCGGAGTATAGTGGTAGCGGTAGCTCATACGGCAACACCGCGAAAGCAAGGACGGATATATGGCGCACAGCGAAACGGAACGGGCCATCGAAGGGTTCAGGGAGCTGATTGCCGCAGCACCGCCCGCCAGCGTCGTGTTCTTCGGGGGTGCGGGCGTATCCACCGAAAGCGGCATCCCCGACTTCCGCAGCCCCGACGGCCTGTACGCGCAGAAGTACCCTTACCCCGCGGAAACCATGATCAGCCGGAGCTTCTTCGACGAGCATCCGTCCGAGTTCTTCGACTTCTACTGCAACCGCATGGTATTCACCGATGCCGAGCCGAACCAAGCTCATCGCAAGCTCGCCGAACTCGAATGCGAGGGCACTATACGGGCTGTGATCACCCAGAACATCGATGGGCTCCATCAGGCGGCAGGGAGCAAGGCCGTTCGCGAACTCCACGGCAGCGTGCTCCGCAATTATTGCATGAACTGCGGAATGTCCTATTCGGCAGACGAGGTGCTCACCCTGCACGCCCTCGATGACGACGGCATCCCCCGCTGCCCTGCGTGCGCGGGTATCGTGAAGCCCGATGTCGTGCTCTACGAAGAGCCGCTCGACGAACGCGTGCTGCGGGCGTCGATCGAAGCCATCGCGCAGGCGGGTATGCTCGTCGTTGCCGGTACTTCGCTTGCGGTCTATCCGGCAGCCGGCCTCATCGACTATTTCCGCGGATCGCACCTCGTCATCGTCAACCGCTCTCCCACCCCGCGCGATCGGCAGGCAGATCTCTGCATCGCTGCAAACGTTGGAGACGTATTCGATTTCTAGGAGGATTCATGCAGCACGAAACCATCGGCGCCCCGACGCTCGCCAGCAATCGGGAAAGCCGCCCACAGCCCATCCTGCACGACGTCAAGCAAGTGAGCGACGGATGGATCAAGAAATACGAGCTTACCTATGCCATGCCCGACGGGAGCCTCTACTCCTACGAATCGGTTTCCCGCAAAAACGCCGAAACCTATCGACGGGAGCTCGAACGCGCAGGATCGGGAGAGCAGCAAGCCGATGCCATCTGCATCGTGGGCCGCACGCCCGATAACGAGCTCGTGCTCATTCGCGAGTTCCGCTATCCGCTGAACAGCTGGTGCATCGCCTTTCCCGCAGGCCTTATCGAGGCGGGCGAAGATCTCGAAGACTGCCTTGAGCGAGAGCTTCGCGAAGAAACGGGATACGGATTCCATCTCATCGATGGGAAACCGAAGTTTCACGCGCTGCCCCAAGCCGGTTATTCGTCGACGGGGCTTTCGGAAGAGAGCGTTCAGGTCGTGTTCGCCTTCGTCGAAAAGCAAAGCGATCCCGAGCCGGAACCCTCGGAGTTCATCGAAGTGTTTACGCTGCCCATCGCCGATGCGGCGCGCTTTCTCGAAGAGAACGAGACCCCGATCGGAACGCGATGCCAGCTCATTCTGGAATCGTTCGCCCGCGATGCACGCGACGCTTTGCAGCGCTGCTGAGCCTGCGTACTCCGGTTTCGGAAGGACCCGGTACTGCGGCCGTTTTTACGCAATGCCGGGTTCCCTCATCGGAATGCCGTGCGGCGGTGCGCCCGCAAGGAAGCTACCCGATTCCCATCGGCCGCCTAGCGGTTTATCACCTGGATATGCAGGCCTTCCATCACGTCGAATGCTTTGTCTTGCAACTCTTTATCGAACGAATCGGTACATGCGGCATCGACGATGATCGGCACTTCGGGGCATGCCGTCTTGGCAAGGACCGCATTCGCAATCACGCAGATGTTTGAAACGAGCCCCACGAACTCGATGCTTTCGAACGGCTTCGTACCCACCTCGTCGGCAACCTTCTGCATGGCGACAAGACGGCCGAACAGCTCCTTCGAGCCGAACGTCGGCTTTTCGAATACCGGATCGCACGCCTTTACCCGCTCGGCGACCATACCGAAAAGTTCGGCGCCCGGCGTTCCTTCGATGCAATGCTCGACGGGCAGATTGGCTCCCTCGAGCGTATCGAGGTAGTCGCGCCCGTGCATGTCGAGGGTAAAGGCAATCTCATCGCCGGCCTCGCGGTAGGCGTCGATCTTGGCAGCGATGCGTTCGTCGAGCATCTCAGCTCCGGAAAAGCCCAACGCCCCATCGACGAAATCATTTTGGTAATCAACAACTATCAGCAGTTTCTTCATGCCCGTTCCTTATACGCGCTCAAAACGATCCGGTACCTTCACGCCAGCCGTCAGACCAGCTTGGCGATAAGGGTACCATACTCCTCTTGAATGCGTTCGTACGCGGACATGATCGGCGCGCAAACGTGCCTCACTTCTTCCATAATGGCATCGTATTCGCCGATGAGCACCGATGCTACCGTGCGGTCGATCAATCCCTCGCTTGCCATATCGCCTACGATCGAGACTACGCGTTTTCTGCCGTACGCCTCCTTGTAGCTCCTGGTGCCCGCAAGCGCACTCACGATATCGGCCACCGCAACGATGCGTTCGAGCTCGGTCAGATCGGAGGCGGCCAGCCCATGGGGGTAGCCCGACCCGTCGAGCTTTTCGTGATGCCGAAGCGCGATGCGGGCAACTTGAGGGCATACGCATCCGTCGATGATGCGCTCGGTAAGTTCGACGTGGATTCGCATGATCGCCTGCTCGGCTTCCGTAAGCTTGCCGGGCTTCTCGAGTATTTCAAGGGGAACGCCGATCTTGCCGAGGTCGTGGACCAATCCCCCATTGTAGATGGCGCCGAGATCCTCGTCGGCAAGACCGAGTCGAAGCGCAAGGGAAAAAGCGATTTGCGCCGTCGTCATCGTGTGGGCAACGGTATGCCGGCTTCGAAAATCAATCACGTGCACGAGCATCTCGAGAAAGGACGGGGCGTCGACATCGATGATGGGATACGCGGCAAGAGCTCGCCCGACGCTTGCGTTCTCAGCTATGCGGCTCTCCAGGTCAAACACCTCGTCCGCAGCGCAGAACAGCTCGACAGCCTCTGAGTCGAGCAGATGCCCCGCACCCTGCCTGAGGCGCGCATGCAGCTTTTGGCGAGAAGCATCGGGGAACTCAAGGGCAAACACATCGGCCCGATCCGCAACATGGAGGATTTTGGCTACATGGGCGATCGTCGGTTCGACCCCATCGAACGCATCGCAGGGTGCATGGTGGTAGAGAACCGCTTCGGCCATACGGGAGAGAGGGGAGAGTTCTCTGAGGAACAAGTATCCGTATGCCGAATGCTCCCATACCGTTTCGGTTTCGAAGTCGACCATGCGATCGATCTCTTCGGTCCGGTACGCCCCGATATCGTGGAACAGCGCGATCAGAAACGCATCGCGGCGATCTTCCGGCCCGAGCGAACGATCGAGGTCGAGCATCGCGTCAACGTACACCGCCACACGTAACCCATGATCGACCAACCGCACGTCGACAAGGTTGAGCGCTCGCTGCACCATAACGGCAACAGCGAGCGATTGGGGCGTGCTCCCAGCAACCGAAGCGCTTGTGCTCATCGGCCGTTCAACTTGGCAATGGTCTTCGACGCTTTCGCCATCTGGGTTTCCACATCAAGCTCGACAACGTCGAGACCCTCCGCTGCAACGAAACGCGTTTCGGGAATGCCGAACATGGTCGCAATGCCGCTAAGGTACTCGTATCCGAAATTCGCCCCCTCGACGAAACCGCCGCACGAGGTGATGTAGGTGAGCGATTTCGCCTTGCACAAGCCCTCGGCCCTCCCCTGTTCGCTGTAGTGGAATGCGATGTCGCAAACCGAAACGTACTCGATGTACGTCTTGAGCGCAGCAGGAAACGACAGATCCCAATACGGCGCCCCGATAACGATCTCATCGGCCGCGGCAAACTGCTTTGCGAGGTCGAACACGGGATCGTCCCACGCTCCCGCCTTCTGCAGATCGGCTCGGCGACCAGCCGCTTCGCCGTCAAACGGCACAAGAGCGAGCTTCCCCAGATCGACTTCGACGACATTTTCCTTTTCGGCGAGGTATTCGCGGCACAGCTTGAGCGTACGCGACTTCTCGCCCCTCATGCAGGCGTTGACAAACAGGATCGTTGACATGAAACCCCCTAGAAAGTAAAGCCGCCCAAGGCGGCGGATCTCTTATGCGCCTATCATAACAGAACGGCGGTTGCGCGAGTCGGTGCTCGAAGGCAAAAACGCTCCTGCAACCGTTGGGTGCAGGAGCGTTTTGCCGAGTTTTTTCGATCCGCCGAAGCCTATGCTATCTTCTCGAATTCTTCGTGATGGCAGTTCGGGCATGGGGGCAATTGATCATCATCGCTTTTCAGCTCGACGACTTGCCCGCAATTCAGGCACCTATACGATCCCTTTCCGGGCTTCTCTCCGGTTTTGTACACCATGGTGTTCTCCTTTCTTTGGACGGACCCCGCCCTCAGACGGGGTCCGGTATCGAAAAGCGCCGAGGCGAACCCGACGCTGGGTTTGCCTTGCCGGGCTACGCCGCCGCGCTTTGGGGCTTGTCGTTACCACCCTGCTTCTGCCTGTACTCGTCGCGAGTCATGACATCGACCACATGCACGGTCATCTCCTCGACGTCGAGGCCGGTCATTTCCTTGATGCTCTTGCCGACGACCTTCTTGATGCGGTCGAACACCTCGACGGCCGATTTGCCGTACTCGAGGATGACCGAGAGATCGACCGAAACGCGCTCGTCGTCTTCGACGTCGGCGTTGACCCCCTTGGTGCGGTCGTTGCCGCCGAGACCCTCCTGGATGGTGGAGAGCAGATTGCCCTTCATCTCGACGATGCCGTCGATCTTCTGCGTCGCATACGCCGCGATCTTCTCGACAACTACCTCGTCGATAACGAGCTTGTAGTCAGGTTCGGCTGACGATGCGGCTCCCCCGCTCGGGTTCATGGTGTTGTTCGCGGTGTTCACGGTGCTCGTTGCTTCCTGTGTCATTGCTGACTCCTTTCACGGATGATTGCCTATGCCTTAATCCAACCGATCGATGATGCTTTTGACGGTGGCAGCCGTTCTGCGGTCGCCGTCTTTGTAGCGCCCGTACAGAACGCCTGCGGATATGAACACTGCCAAAAGCAGGGTTGGCCAAAAACCGATGATGAGAAAACCCGCCGCTAAAAGCAGGCCGACCGAAGCGCAGACAACCTGGTTGCGGTGCGCTCGGTAATAAGAGAACCATGCCCGCTTCGCATTGGGGAACATTTCCTCGTTGCGCTCCTGCTCTGCAGGCGCTTCCTGCGGCGCCGATAACTTCTGCACCGTATCGGCGCTCTTCAGATCGGGCGCCAGCGAGGTGTCGGGGTATCCGAACCGATCGGGCATCGTCTGGGTTGACGGAGCCGCCGAAGACGGCGCCCATGTTGCTGTTTGTGCCATGGAAAACCTCCTATCTCGCCATTGCGGCAGCCGTGTTAAGGGATGCTCCCTCGGAACCGGCGACCGCCTCATCCGCCATTTCCTCCGCAGTCAGAACGCGCGCGGGATGCGGAGCTCGGGCAGGCTGTTGGGGCTGTTGGGGCTGATACGATTGCACCGACGCAGCTCCTGCGCCCTTGGCCGCGTAAGCCGATTCGACCTTGGTGAAGGAGATGCGCAGCCTGTCGAGCGGGTGCCCCGTCAGCGCGTTCACCGCGGTCGTCACCTCGTTGGTGAGCGTAGTGCCCAGCTGTTCCAGCATGCCGCTGCGACCGGGATCCACCTTGATGCGCAGGCGCAGTTTCGGATCGCGCTTGCCGACGATCTTCATGCGAACGTCCTTGGCGGCAAGCCCCCGATGGGCTTCGATGGTATTGCGCGCCGTCGAGACTATCGCATCGCGCGAGATGTCGACTTCGCCGTCTTCGCGTTCGATGCGCAGTCTCGACGACGTTCTCGGAGCCGCGATCGCCCACACGAGCAAGGCGATCGTACCGACGAGCACGATGCCGAGCAGTACGGCCTCGACGATGAAGAACCACTGCTGGCCTGCAAGCCAACCGATCGCCGGCATAACCGGATCCCAGGCGAACCAGAGCATCGCAAGAAAGCCGACACCGAGTATAGTCGCCATGGCGAACACAAACAGCGCCATGCGTTTGATCGTTCCCATACCGTCCTCTTTTCTCTTCGAACCGAAAGCCCGAAAGCTCTCGGCTGCGGTTAGATGATGTGTTTGATATCAATTACTTTATCAGTTATATAATCGGAATAAAGAGCTTTACGTGATTCGAAATATTCCCCTTGATCTGCTGTAACGTTGGTGATCTCACCGTTATTGCGCCGTACTGCGCCCGTTGCGGGAGCGTTTCGAGCACGACAACTGAGCGCAAAGAACCCCGCCGCGCATAGGCTCGCGCGACGGGGCTCGGTTCGGTCTGGTTCGGTCTGGTTCGGTTAAGTTCGGTTAAGGTTGCTTTAGCTCGGCTTCGTGCGGTTCGGGCTGAAGTGAACCGATCGGCTATCCGCGTTGCCGTTTCCTCGCGAAGATCGCGATCGCACTCAGGCCCGCAAGGACAGCGAGCACTGCGGCAGAAACCGCACCGAGCGGATCGCCCACCTGGGGGATGCCCTTCTTCGGCGTATCCTTCGGCGAGGTGTCGATGGGCTTGGGAGTGTCGCCCGGATCCTCAGGGTCGGGGTTTTCGGGCGGATCCACCGGATCGGGCGGATCGGGCGTATCGAGCACTTCGAGCTCGAAAGACGCTGCGGGCTTCTCAAGCTCGCCGGCGTTGTGCGCATCGGTGGCCCTCGCGGTAATCGTCGTCGTTCCCACCGCAAGGGGCGTAACCTCGCCCGTTGCCGGATCGACGGTCGCCACGCTCGGATCGCTCGATTCCCACGCAAGCGTCGGGTCGTCGGCGAACACCGTCTCGGTTGCGGGCAGCACCGTACCCTGCGAAGCGAACACGTTTCCCGGCTCGGCAGCAGCCGAGAACGAGCCGTCTTTCAGCTCGACAGTCGCTTTGTTCGATTCGAGCGCAGGTGCCGTAACGGTAAGATCGTTCACCAAACCGGTAAAGCGGCAAGCCGCAAACGATGCGTCGCTCGCGCCCGCGATCACCGGATCGATCGATTGGGCAGCGATGCCCGTATGCACTCGCTCAAGCGTGAGCTGCGGGTTGTTTTCCGCAACGGGATCGATTCCGTGAAAGTCAATGCCGTAGAATTTCACCTTGTCGGCCGAAACGGCATCCATCTCAACAAGGCTGTCCTTGCCGAACGGCACAAGATCCGCCTCCGCAAGAGCGCCGGCAAAGGGCGTCGACGCATCGCCGGCCGCCCTGATGAGCACGTAGGGGTCGGCCGTGTCGCAAAACGTGGCTGAAAAAGCCGGGACGTCGAACGAAGGAACAACACCGTTTTCGTCGGCGACGATTCGGATATAGGCCTTCGTAGTCCAACCGCGGCCCGACCTCGCATCCATCGTCGTCGTGTCGGCTGGATAGGGCTGGGCCACCCTCGTCAGCACGGTATTGATGCCAGCAAGCTGCGATTCGACCGACTTGTAGGCACTGCCCGATCGCACGATCCACGACTTGTCGACGATGTCGTAGATCGGATACGCCACGTTGTCGGGAATGGCGGAAAGCGAATTGTATATCTTGATCGTATCGGTGGTATACGTGCTCGTGCTCGTGTTCATGACCGCATAGCGGTACTCGGCGGGCACCGTGAGGTTGCCGAGCGAATAGCTTCTCACCGTGATGTAGTTGCTGGCATCGTCGGTGACGAGCGGACCCTTGAAGGCGGCGTCGCCCTGACGCAGTTGGCCCACCGTTGCAGCGGTCGTGTGATCGAAGTACAGGCGCTTGGTCGAGTTCGCGTTGAGGAAGGTGATCTTGCCGACGTTGACGTTGGTTCCCGCATTGAGCTGCAAGTAAGCGTACGCACCGCTCGTCTTCACGTTGTCGATCGTGATGTCCTCAAGGTTCACCTGCCCCGTGTTGGCGAGCACCGTGTTGATGGCCGAGCGGTTGTTGGACGATCCGAAGTTCTTGATCGTGCAGTTCTTCATATAGAAGGGCTTGTCCCCCGCGCTAACGGAGATCACGTAGTGGCCGCGGCTGCTCGCAGAGGACATGCCGTTGTTCTGACCGTCGAACACGAGGTTCTCGTAGCGTACGTTCGCATCGTTGACCAGATACCGCTCGAGGCCCGGAGTCGATGTGCGCGGGGCCTTGGTGAATACCGCGGGATTCGATCCGCTCGGATCGGCGAGGCCGACGATGGCAAGGTTGGGGCCCGTTAGCGCCGTGTAGTTGTTCACGTGCTGGTTGTGGAACGTGCCGCCCTCGACGAAGATGGTCACACCCTCAGCCGGATAGACGCGGCCGCTCAGAAGCCCGCCCGCCCCCGTGAGGCCGCCGCCTGAATTGAACAGGCCATCCTCGCAGTAGATTATTCGAGCGGTGAAATCCTGTCCGCCATAGGATACGGTCGTCGTTTCGTCGGGCCCGTAGGCGGCGTAGATCGGATCCTGCGTGATCAGGTAGTACGCGCGGTTCTCAGCTGCGTACGGAATGGTCGACTCGCGATATTCGCGCTTGTTGAACATCTCGTTGCTGCCAGCATCGGCCAGCGTTTCGGGGGCGCTTCCGTCGAGCATCACCGTCGCATGCGCCGTCGGGGGAAGAACCATTAAGAGAAAAGCCGCACACGCTGCCACGATAAACGTAAGAACAGGCTTGGCGAATCTCGAAAAGGCGGTGTCGAAAACCATGGCATCCCTTTCGATAGAGTGTAATAACTTACGTAGGATAGCATGATTTTTCAAATTAAGGAAGTTATTACTAAATAACTTCCAACTTCGGATTGAAGCGCGCGAAAAAACGCCGGCACGCGCTTGCATGCCGGCGTTTCCCCGTTCTATCGTCGTACAGGCTTATCTGCCTTCGCCCCGAGCCGAGCGCCTGCGGAGGATGATCGCAACCAGCATGCCGAGCACTCCCACCGCAGCAAGACCCGCAAGTGTTGCCGGACCGAGCACCCAGGCCCGATCGCCCGTTTGCGCGAGCGCCTTGGGAACCTGCGGGGTTTCCGGCGATTGAGGTGTCGGCGGTTCGGGCGTTTTCGGGCTCGGCTCGGGAGGTTTCGGCGTTGCGGGCTCAAGCTCGTTTTCCAGCGTAATCTCTATCGTCTGGCCCCCTTGGCTGTACGCGACCTCGAACGCATGGGGCGTCCAATCGAGCTTGTAACCCTGAGGCGCTTTGGTCTCGATAAGGCTGTACGATCCCTCGGCAAGCCCCGTTACCGTTGCGCGGCCATCGGCATCGGTCATGATGCCTTCCTCCACGATGGCGCCCATCGTATCTTGAATCTCGAACTCGGCACCTGCAAGCGGATTGCCATCCGTGTCGGTTTTAAGGATACGGAGCTCGCCTGCGAAGCGCTCGTTCACGTACGGGGGTAAAACGAGGGGATCGACGATCTTGGCGCTGTCGCTGCGATAGGAAACATCGAACTCCAGCGGCTCTCCGAGCACGTAAGGATACGGCGCTTCGATCTCGCTCAAGCGGTAATGGCCGGGTTCGAGCCCTCGGATGACGATCGAGCCGTCTGCCGCCGACTCGAGATCGAGCGGGGCAGGAAGATCGGCGACCGCAGTCCACGACGAACCGTCAAACCGCTCGAGCGCGAACTTGGCTCCGGCAACGGGATCGCCGTCGGCATTCTGCTTCACCATGCTTACCTCGGTCAGATCGTTCTCGAGTTCGAAGGGAGTCGAATCGGCTTTGAGCTCGATTTCGATCCCGTTCGCCAGCTCCTCGCTCATAGTGTATCCCGGTGCGGGTTCGACTTCTTTGAGCGTGTACGTTCCCGTCACGATGCCCGCATAGGTTATGGTACCGTTCTCGTCGCTTTGAGCGACGCCGCCGACGGGCTGGCCGTTCGCGTTGAACAGCTGGAACTTCGCTCCGGCGAGGTTCGCGCCGTCCGCATCCACCTTGTGGATGACGAGATCTTTGCGCGTCCCTTTCAGAACGCCTTCGCCCTTGTTCAGCTCAACGAGCACGCTGCTCGTCGTGTTGTCGTCCACCTCGATCTTGTTGGTGCCCGTGATCTTCGCCGTATTGGTCGTTTGACTCATGGGGTTGTTCGAATCAGCGTAGACCGTTGCGCGGTAGCTGATCACGTACGCGCTTTCGATCGTGTTCGCAAAGGCGATCTTGAGCTGCCATTGTCCCGTACCGTCTTGCACGTAATCGACCGTGTAATCCGTATCCTTCTTGAGTACGGCTTGAGGATCGACGGTCAAATTGCCCGCTGCATCCACCGTTGTTCCGTTTACGACAAGCGAATCGAGATCAACCGATTGATTGCTCGATGGCGTATCGGTAACGAGCACGTCGGAAAGCGTCGAGTTCGCGGGGTTCACCGTCAGGTTCCACGAGGCGTAGCCATCCGCATCCTGGATACCGCTCTTTTCGACGAGCGAACCCCCATGCTTCACCGACACCTTTGCCGAGAGCGATATGTCGCCGGAAGTTTCAGCCTCGTTGTGAAGTATTGCCGTATTGTCGTACGTGGCCGCGATGACCGTTCCCGAAACCGAGGTGTCGAACTCGATCCAGTACAGGTTGTCTCCGTCGGGGAATCCGACCGTAAGGGTTTGGTTGTTGCCCTCGCCCGGAAGATCGATGTCGAATTTCGCCATCTGTTCAGGTGTCAGTTCGGTGCCCTTGACGGTGGAACCGTTCGATCGAATCGTGTACGGATAGATTTTGAGCGACCCGTCGACATACGTTTGCCCCGGCAGGATCGCATCTTTGATCGATGCGTTCAACAAGCCGGTTCGCGCGTAGTTGACGAGAACGCTCCAGGTGATCCTCTTTTCGACGGCGTTGTACGATCCCGACTTCATGCCGTTCGAACCGTCGGGCGGCGTGGGTCGATACGTTGCCGTGTAGTCGTTGGTATGCGTCGTGCCGTCTGCATCCTCCCACGTCGAAGCCGCGCTGTTGATGAACGTCTGGCTTCCGTCGGGGGGATTGCGCATTGCATCGTACTTCGTCGTGTACTCCACTTCGAATGCGTGGTCGGTCTTGGCGTACGCGCCCGTGAACTGCATGTTGAACCCGATGTGGTTGCCGTTTGCATCGGTCGAGAGGAATAGGAGGTATCCGTCTTCGCCGAACGATTGCACTTCAGGAACCGTTGTGCCGGCGGTCTTGTCGTATACGACGATCGCCCCCGAGTCGGCTATCGTATGCGAGAGCCCGAGCACGAGCGAATCGGTCAGACGGAAATCCTGCATCTCATAGCGGCTCGTGTTGATGTCGATGGACCACGTGAGGGTCTTCGCGTCCAGATCAGCATGCTTCATCCGCTTGATGATGTTATGCTGCCCGATCGTGATGCTGTCGTGGGCGACCGGCGGGGGCGTGCCCTCGGTAAGAGCCGTGTTCACATACGTCTTGTTGGAATCGACAACGCTCGTCACCTTCGTCTTGTACGTCACAAGTACGGGGTAATCCACGCCGCCGTTAAGATCGACCCTGATGCGGTGCTCGTCGGGATTGTTGGAAAAGGTAAACCTGCCGACTTCAGCGCCTTCGATTATGTCGCTGTCGACCACCGCCTTGCCCTGGCTGTCGAACTTCATCTTCTGCACCGTCACCGACCCGTCGACGTACTCGAGATCGGGGTAGTCGCAGATGTCCTCGACCCACGCGCTGCCCGCAGGAATCGCATGGCCGCCGTAGTTGTACTGCACCCTCCACGTAATGGTACGGGTCGAAGGATCGTAGGTAGCGCCCGACTTGTCGAGCGTCTTCCCGAAATGCGCAGAAACGCTAGCCTGCGCCGGCAAGCCCGCCGTTCCCGCCTCATCGGAGTGGAGCACGGCGGTATTCGTGAACGAGACGCCGCCGCCGGTCTGAGGCTTCACATCCTCGTTGATGGTCGTGCGGTAAACGAACCGGTATGCCTTGTCAGTCGAATCGTACGGCGCATTGAGCGCGACGGTCGATCCGTCGGATGATGCCATGTAGTCGGATGCGTCGAGTTTGATCCAGCCCGCACTGCCTACATCGCCCACCACGTTGCCGTAGAAATCGACGGGCACCTGGTACACGTCGACGCCGGCAAAGGTGAGCCCTTGGGGAAATTCCTCGGACACCGAGCCGTTCGTCATCTGCTTGAGGCTCTTGTTCACGTCAACCGACCAGATAACCGCCGTGGGGTTGGTGGGCTGGTCGAAGGAACCCGCCTTCGCTACGTCGCTGTCGGTTGCCGGCGTGATCGTGATGCTCGTCGGCGGAATGTTCTTCTCGTACGGCACTTCGAGCGTGATCTTGCCCGGCTCGCCGATCGTTTCGGCGTTGAAGCCGCCCGAGAAGCCGAGCGTCCCCTCGACGTCGCCTTGGCCGTTTATCGCATCGGCGAAGGCGATGGTCACCTTCGCAGGCGCATCCTTACCCGAGGGGGTCACTTTGAACGTCGCATACACGACGCTCGGATCGTCGGGGTCGGCAAGAGCTACATCGTTGATGCCCTTGCCGATCGAGATATCCTTCGGCAAGTCGAACGAGTAGGTATCGCCCGCCTTGATCTGAGCGGTCACGGTCGCAGGTACTTTCAGGGGGAACATCATATGGATGCGAGAGTCGATCGTCGGATCCTGGCCCTGCGGAAGAGGATTGCCGCTCGCGTCGGTCAGATCGACGGTCATGCCGCCGACGATCGTGCGGTCGGCATCGGGCGTGCCTGCGGGCCAGAGCGTCTTGATGTCAACCGGATTGCCATCGCGCAACTCGACGGCATCGCCTTGCAGCGCTTCGCTCGAAGACGCTTCGCCTTTATCGCCAGCCTCCAGGATGTCGGTGCCTTCGAGCATGCCGTCGGCGTCTGGGCCGTCTGGAGCATCGGAGCCGGAGTTATCCGCCGCATCCTCGCCTGCGCCCTCGGTATCAGAACCCGCCGCATCGCCTTCGCTCGGATTACCGGCTAAAGCATCGTTGGCAGGATCGCCTTCGCCTGGAGTGGCCGCAGGTTGGCCCAAGACGGCACCCTGCTGTTCGCCTACCGCTTGGGTGGGCTCTATGGTAGTTGGTTCGGTCTGCCCATCGCCTGAGGCGAACGCGGACAGCGGGACGATATTGATCGCCAGCAGCGCTGCCATCAAGTATGCGAGCAGGCTTTTTTTCGTACGGGGTTTCACAACAACCTCCATCAACGGTTGATTAGTATCATGGTTCCATGATGGTGTTTTCGTTGAGCAATCAACGTGGCGTTCGTTAACCGATGACGGGCTATTAGCGTATTGTTACTTCAACGATACCGTATCGGGACCGATCATTTACCTTCGTCGCCGTATCCGCCTGGAGCTTCCAATGGGCGCGGCATTCGCGTCGGGCGCAGCAAAGCGAGTGCATACGCGCGACCCTGATCCGATCGCACGGTGCATACGGTGTACGTGCGGTGCGCGAGAAAGGTTCGCTCGCCTACAGATCGAGTTTGAGATCGCCCGGCTTGATCCAGCCGAAGCGCCTGAGCAGAAGACCGGTCGCCCACGCAAGCACGGCAGGCAGCACGAAGCAGATGAGCACGAGCCCCGCCCAATCGAAGGCCGTGATGGCCGGCTTGAGTCCAGCCGCCACATCGTTCACCCATCCGGTATAGACGCCGATCTGACCGACGAGCCCGCAGGTACCCATGCCCGACGCTACGGCAGGGCCGTTCNCCCGGGCCCCCGCCCACGCGACGGCCGGGAGGCCCGGCTTGCGCCCAGCCGCCACATCGTTCACCCATCCGGTATAGACGCCGATCTGACCGACGAGCCCGCAGGTACCCATGCCCGACGCTACGGCAGGGCCGTTCATCTGCAAACCGAACACGCATGTGGCAAGCGGGCCCGTGATGGCCGCCGCAACAGTCGGGGGAATCCAGATGCGCGGGTTCTTCACGATGTTGCCCATCTGGAGCATCGAAGTGCCAATGCCTTGGGCGACGAGCCCGCCAACACCGTTTTCGCGAAAGCTCATGACCGCAAAGCCGATCATCTGCGCGCAGCACCCCGCAACCGCAGCCCCGCCAGCCAAACCCGTCAAGCTCAGCGCCGCGCAGATGGCCGCCGAGCTGATGGGCAGCGTCAGCGCAACGCCCACGAGGACCGAAACGATAAGCCCCATGAGAAACGGCTGCAGATCGGTGGCCCACATGATGGCACCGCCGACCGCACTCGCCGCAGCTCCGATTGCGGGCGCCCACCACAAGGAGAGGCCGACTCCGACTCCGATCGTCACGATAGGCGTGACGAGAATGTCGATCTTGGTCTCCCCCGATACGGCTTTGCCCGCCTCGGCTGCGAATATGCATACGACCAATACGGCGAGCGGGCCACCTGCACCCCCGAGCTCGTTGGCCGCGCCGCCGACCGCAGCAAGCGAGAACAGCACGAGCGGCGGACACTGGAGCGCGAACCCGATGGACACCGCCATGGCGAAGCCCGTCGCCGCCTTGGCGAAACCCCCGATGGTCACGAGCGCTCCGATACCGGCCTGCTCGCCGACGGTGGAGAGGATCGTACCTATGAGCAGCGAGGCGAACAGCCCCTGCGCCATGGCGGACAGGGCGTCGACGCCGTAGCGTTTGGGCGATATCTCGATGTTCTTGCGGGCGAGAAACCGCTTGACCTTGCCGCCCTGCCCGTTTTGATGCGCATCGCTCGCAACATCGGCGTCGGCGCTTGTTGCGCAACGGGCAGAATCGGATCGCGCTGCAGCGCCGAGCGCTGCCGAACGCACCGTCGATATGGTCATGGTGGTCTCTCCCTCACGCGGCATCCGCCGCACGGCATCGCGCATGATCGGTGTCGCCCGACGGAATCGGACGCATGCCATGCTTTGCAGTCGAGAGACCATTGTATCGCGGAATGCATGCCGGTTCAGGGCGTCGGGCGCATTCGCTTCCCTGCGGCGGAGCAATGCAAGGGACGAACGGACGAACCGTCTGTCGGACATCTGAACGCCGAAGCGCAGCTACGACGTTTCAGCCCTATCCTGAGATTCGCCCATCGCCGAGAACGTGCCGCCGAACGCCTCCGATAGCTCGGCGATCACATCGGCGAACGCCTCAGCGGCATTGTGGTCGATGTTCTCCCCGATACGGTCGATGAGTTTGTCGAGTTCTTCGAGAGCGCGCGCACCCACCGATTCGCCCTTCTCGGTCAGATGGATGCGCAAAATGCGCTGATCGCGCTCGTCAAGACGAAAATCGAGAAAGCCCTTCTTGTGAAGCGCGGCAAGCACCGTTTTCGCATTCTGGTGGGAGCAGCGGGCTTTACGGGCCATGTCGCCCAGGGAGGGGCGCTCTTCGAACGAGCGGATCATGGCAAGGAACATAACCTGCCTGCCGGTCAGTTCATCGAACCGTTTCCTGCCCATCTGTTCGATTTTCTCGGAAAGAGCCAGCGCGTCGTCGAACACGCGATAGTATACCGATTCGTTATGACCACCAGCCACCTGCCACCGCCCTCGCCGAAGGGAAACCCTTAATTGATACTTTATTTATAGTAAATATACCGCATTCGGGCGGCATTCCGTACCAGAATATATAATTAATTACCAACATTGAGAATTTTCGCATATATGGAAGTTATTATGTTTATGCGGGGTATGATAAACATAATACAGGCAGAACTTGAAATCGTGCCTACCGCATCGAGCGTATGCCTTCGAGGTCCGCAGGCGAACGTCTGACGGCAACGTGTCGCATCCGCGGCAGAAAACCGCTGTTTTTCGTCGTCGCGAAGCGACTTTTGATTTGCGGACAAGCCAGCCGCATCCAAGCGGCTTGATCTTCCAGATCAGCGACGCGCCAGAGATGCACTTTCCTTCGGCCGACCTTACGACGCGACGAAAATCCTTTGTTTTCTGCCATCTTCGGACACACTGAGGGGGATTCATGCTTTCAGGCAGCGAAACATCCGCCAACCGTCAACGGGCACCGACAGACCCCGAAGACCGCGTGGCTGCCGATCGGGCTACGAACCCCTCGGTGCAGGTCGTATACCGGGATTGCGCCTCCGCTAATCAGGCGTTCTTCTCTTCGAGAATGGCCAAGGCGGCCGCATAGCCCCCCGATCCGTACGAGAGGCATTTCGAGACGCGGGCGATCGTCGTTGCCGACGCGCCGGTGATCTGCTCGATCGCCGAGTATGACTTGCCCGCCGCAAGCAGTCGGGCAACGTCGAGCCGCTGCGACGTCTCCTTGATCTCGCGGATCGTGCACATGTCCTCGAGGAGCGCGAAGATGATGTCGGGATCGTCGAGCTTCGCAAGGGCGAAGGCGAGGTTGTCAACCTCGGGTGTTCTGAGATCGCTCATTTACCTTCCCATTCTCATCAGGCCGTACTCTACCGAATCGACGAGCGCGTTCCACGAGGCCTCGATGATGTTCTCGGAAACGCCGATCGTTCCCCATACGCCGTGCGCATCGCGCGAGGTGATGACGACGCGGGTGATGGCATCGGTGCCCACGTTCTCGTCGAGGATGCGCACCTTGAAGTCCACCAGCTCGATTCCCGCGACCTCGGGGTAGAACTCGGTGATCGCCATGCGCAACGCCGTATCGAGCGCGCCTACAGGGCCGGTGCCTTCGCCGGTCGCTACGAAGCGGTGGTCGCCGACGTGGATCTTAATGGTCGCCTCGCTCATAGCGTCTTTCGCACGCGCCCCCGAGTCCTCGTAGTCGTCGACGATCACACGGAAGCTCTCCAAGCGGAAATGCGGCTTGAAATTGCCGAGAATCGCCTGGAGGAGCATGCAGAGCGAACCGTCGGCCACTTCATAGGAATAGCCCTCGTGCTCGCGTTTTTTGATGGTGTCGAGAATCTCTTGGGTCTTTTCGGGCTTATCGGACAGATCGATGCCGAGGCTTTTCGCCTTGGCCACGAGCGATGCCTTGCCTGCGAGCTCGCTCACCAGCATGCGGGTCGTGTTGCCCACCAGCTCGGGATCGGCGTGTTCGTAGGCTTCGGGGAACCGTGCAATGGCACTCGCATGGAGTCCGCCCTTGTGCGCGAACGCCGAAGCGCCCGTGTAGGGGTGGTGGGTCGGCACAGCCATGTTGCACGTTTCCGCTACAAACTGCGAAACGGCCGTCAGCTGGCGCAGGTTATCCGGACCCACGGTCGAACGCCCCATCTTAAGTTCAAGATCGGCGATGGTGGTGAGGATATCGCAGTTGCCCACGCGTTCACCGAAACCGTTGACGGTGCCCTGCACCTGCGTTGCGCCCGCTTGCACGGCCGCAAGCGTGCTGGCTACCGCGCAGCCGGTATCGTTGTGGCAATGGATGCCTATCTGCTGGCCGGGAAGCTCCCGCACGACGGCGCGGACGATCTTTTCAACCTCGAAGGGCAACGCTCCCCCGTTGGTCTCGCACAGGTCGATCGAATCGGCCCCAGCGGCGCTGGCCGCACGCACGCACGCCATGGCATACTCGGCGTTCGCTTTGTAGCCGTCGAAGAAATGCTCCGCATCGAAGACGACGCTCACGCCCTTGGATTTGAGGTAGGCAACCGATTCGCCGATCATGCGGAGGTTCTCATCAAGCGACGTGAGCAGCGCACGGGTTACCTGCTCATCCCACGTTTTGCCCACGATGGTAACGATGGGTGCCCCGCTGCCGAGCAGGTCGGCAAGGCCCTTATCGTCTTCGGGAGCGGTGTCCTTCTTGCAGGTCGAACCAAAAGCGGCGATCTTTGCATGCTTGAGACCCATGTCCTGCACGCGCTTGAAAAACGCAATATCTTTGGGGTTGGAAGCCGGATAACCGCCCTCGATGAAATCGATTCCGAACGCATCGAGCCGCTCGACGATGCGCAGCTTGTCCTCAAGCGAGAGCGTAATGCCCTCGCTCTGCTCCCCGTCTCGTAGCGTGCTGTCGTATGTCAGTATTCGCTGGTCCATTACGGCTTCGCTCCTTTTCGGATCGCAGGGATCGGGTTCGTTCGGAAGACCGTCCGCGCCCTGAGCGGCGCAGGCCTCCTCATAGCGAAAGGCGAAACCGCTTGGCGCAATCCGCCGAAGCGGTACGGAAGCGGTTTCGCCCTGCAATGCGGCGTATGCTAAATCTCGGTCAGCCAGTCGGCGTATTCCTCGATACGGCCGTACACGAGATCGAAGAAGCGCTTCTGGAGGGAGCGCGTGATCTCGCCGGGCTTGCCGACAACACGGCCGTCCACGCTGCCGATGGGGGTAAGCTCCGCAGCGGAGCCGGTCATGAACACCTCGTCGGCAATGTAGAGGTCCGAACGGGTCAGGCTCTCCTCTACCGAAGGGATCTCGAGATCGTCGGCCAGGCACAGCACCGTGTCGCGCGTGATGCCCTCGAGCAGACCGTCGGATAGCGGCGGCGTGGAAAGGATGCCGTCGCGCACGATGAACAGGTTCTCTCCCGTGCCCTCGCATACGAGTCCGGCCTCGTTGAGCATGATGGCCTCGACGTAACCATGCTGCTTGGCTTCGAGCTTCGCAAGGATCGAGTTCATGTACGACGCCGTGGCCTTGATCGCCGGGGGGATGGCGTTGTTCGAACGCTGACGCCACGACGACACGCCTACGGCAACGCCGTTGTCGAGGGCATCTTCGCCGAGGTAGCTGTCCCACGGCCACACTGCGATGGCAACGTCGACGGTGGCGCCCGTGGGGTCGACCCCCATCACGCCGTAGCCGCGGTACACGATCGGGCGGATGTAGCAGGCCGGAAGGTTGTTCTTGCGGATGAGCTCGACGGCGGCATCGCACAGCTCGTCGACCGTATAGGGAAGGTCGATCAAAACCATCTTGCAGCTGCGATGCAGGCGTTCCATATGGTCGCGCAGGCGGAATACGTAGCTCTTCTTGCTATCGGGATCCTGATAGCAGCGAATGCCCTCGAATACGCCCGATCCGTAGTGCAGCGAGTGCGACAGAATATGCGTATTGGCCTCAGCCCACGGCACCATCTCGCCGTTCTTCCAGATGTAATCGACTGGTGTTATATCAGCCATCGCGCACCCTTTCCTCTCGCCGTTCGTGCTGGTTAATGAATCTGTTCATTGTACTCCAATCGGCTAAAGCGAGAGGAGTTTTCTGGCAGCGGGAGGATTTTTCAACGAAAGGCACAGATTCGGCTGCTGCATGCAGAGGCGCGCCGTAACGGCGCGCCTCGTTGCGTATGCCAGCCGGCCCATGCGTTGCCGACGCTCGCGTTGCTAATCCAGATCGAATATCACCGAACTATCGGGTT
The DNA here is from genome assembly GCF_900240215.1 of Raoultibacter timonensis. Classification (GTDB taxonomy): domain Bacteria; phylum Actinomycetota; class Coriobacteriia; order Coriobacteriales; family Eggerthellaceae; genus Raoultibacter; species Raoultibacter timonensis. The sequence continues at coordinate 482,149 of NZ_LT964681.1, forward strand.
TCCACGCGTATTCATCGCAGGGAATCGCCTTGATGTAGGCTTTCGCCACGTCGAGAGCAACGGAGTATTCGTCACCGAAGAAGCGGATCTCGGCGATGTCGCCCGAGGCAGCCTCTATCTTCTCAAGGACGCCCTGATGGACCGCACTCGTTGACGTAAGGAGCACGACCGACCCGTGCATCCCCTGGAGCGCTCCGCCTGCAAGCGCATCGGAATGCTTATCGGAGCGGGTGATGGCAAGGTTGTCAAACGACAGGCGTTCGGAAGGATCGCGCGCCGGATCGGTTGCCCATTCTGCAATGAGCAGGGATGTCTCGATGCGATCGGCTCCGCCAAGGCGAATCGCATCGCCGGGGGCGAGCCCCGCCGCGTTGCGCACCTCATCGACGGCCGATTGGGGAATGGCATTCTCGTCGCCGAGTACGAGCACGCGATCAAAGCCGCCTGCAGCAATGGCGTCTACCGTGGATCGGTTGAAGGACTGCTCGTCGAACGAGCTCAAGAACACCGGGCTCTTCGTAGCCGCCGCCCATGAGGAGACCGAGAGCGAATCGGGGAAATCCATGGAACGCGCAAGGATCGCCGTCTTCGATGCGGACGCTCCGACTTCCTCGTAGATCAACTCGGCCGTTTGCTGACGGGCGGCTCCGCCTAAACGAACGATCTCTGCCTCAGGATGGATTGCGCCCAGTGCAGATTCCACCTCGGCCGACACCGAGTATACGCTTCCGATGATGTATATCTTCTCGACCGCGTGCGCAGCCTCCACCACCGACCGAGCCGCATCGCCCAGGTAATCGGGCTGGGTCAAAACGATCGGCGCATTGCCGCGAGCGCCCGAAAGGGAGCTTGCCGCAAGGGCATCGGGGAAGTGCTGATCGTCGCCCGATGCAACGATCAGGGTCTTTTCGGTGGCGATGTCGCGCCCGTACGTTGCCACTTGTTTCGAGGTGGTGAAACGGTCGGCGCCGAAGAGGCGCGCTATGGTCAACACGTCGGGGCTCGGATCCTCCCACTTCGCATGCAGGGTCATGGCCGCGGTTACCGGATCAGCGAAGTTCCATTTGGCCGTAAAGCCCGCATCGGTATACCAACCTTCGAGCACCTGATCGTCTTTGGTAAGACCGGTCGGCTCGGTCACCGACGCCCCCGCCTCCACGCGCGCATCGGCAACCGTTTGAGCGGTGTTGGTAACGAAGGAAACGGTCACGTACTGGCTCATCGGAGCCGGGCGGTACGCGTTCCAGCTCGACGGATCGAAGTAGTTCCTATCAACGGAGCTGTTGCGCACGTAGTCGATCGCGTAGTCCTTGGAATCGGTGCCATCGAACGCCGTCAGCTCGACGGAGCCCTCGACGTCGGTTGCCGTCTCGGGGAACCAGAGTATCACTTCACCATCGGCGTTGGTGATCACGTCGTTGATGCCGTACACGCCCACGCTCGGAGTCGTTGCGCAGGCGACGCCGTCAACCGATCCAGCCGTCACCGCAGCAGAAGCAACACCCACCGTGAGGATGCTCGGGAACACGTTTTCGCCCTGGCTGTTCTTCCAGTTGCTCTGCCCGTATCCGATGATATCGGTATCCCGACGGTTGCCGTATTCGGAGAACACCGATCCGCCGTTGATGATCACCTGCTCGGCTCCGATGCCGGCGCGGCCGTTGCTCACCGTGGGGCTGAACGGCTTGGACTTCGCCACCACCGTACCTCCGTTGATGGTCACGACGCCTTTGTTCAGGTTGCTGCCGTCGCCCGCGCCGATGGCGTGGGAGTTCGAGGTCCAGCCGTTGGAGGTGGCCTCGATGAAGCCGCCGTTGATCGTCAGGTTCCCGAGCACGCCGCCCTTGCCCGAGCTGTAACGGCCGCCGGCGCCGATGCCGGGGCCGAACGCGAACCCGCCACCCGAGGCGGAGCTCGCTAGGCACGCGGCCTTGATCGTACCCGAGTTGATGATAAGCGACGTTAGATCGGTATCCTTGCCGCCGCCGATGCCGGCGCCCGAAGTGGATTCCGATGCGGGAACGGGCAGGCCGAGCCCCGTATCGAACAGGGTTGTGGCGCTGTCGCGCGGCACCTGCGACGAGGCGACGACCGTCGGATTGCCGTCGATCAGGATGGAGCCGACCGACACGCGGTTCGTGGTCGTATCCTTGCCCTCGCCCGAGCCGATGCCCGCACCGTAGGTTCCCTGCGACGCCTCGACGACGGCGAACACATCGCCCCCGTCGATCTCGATGTCAGCGACGCTGCCGTAACGCCCCGAGCCGATAGCGGCGCCGTATGCCGTGCCGCTCGATCCCGATACCGCCTTGACGGCGCTATCGGCCAGAAGGATCGTGCCCCCAGCAGACCCGTAAGCGCCCGACCCGATGATAGCGCCGGTATTCGAGCCTTGGGCCGCCTTCGCGACAGCCGTCACCTCGGAGCGTTCGATGGTGATGTCGCCCGACGTGACGGGGATGTCGGTATAATTCGATGTGTTGCCGCTGCCCGAGCCGATGAGCGCACCGTTCACGCTGCCGGCAGCCTTGGAGCCCGCAACGACCGGAGTCGCCGCAATGTCGACGACGGCATCGCTCACGAGGATTTCGCCCGAAACGCCGATGTACCCCGAGCCGATGATGGCGCCCCTGAATCCCGCGCCGGGATACATGGTGGTTGCCGTATCGGTGTTCTCCACGCGGGCGTCGACCAAAAGCGCTACGTTCTCGATCGTGATCGGACCCGAATCGGTGTTTCCTGCGCTGCCGATGGTTGCCCCTGTAGTGAATATGGCCGCCGAGCTGTTCGCGCGGATATGGGTGGCCTCGACCGCCAGAACATCATCGTCCGCACCGGTTTCGCCGGAGACGGTGAGCGTCGCCCCAGCGGGAACCGAGATCACCGCATAGCTTCGGGTGGCCGAGGTCGCGGTGTTCTTGATGCTGTTTGCCGATCCTCGCACCTTGAGATCGACAACCGCCCCAGCTTGGATCGCAATGCTCGACGCGTCGGTCTTTTCGAGGTTGACGGCGTCGAGCACGATGGTTCCTTGGAAGTCAGACGCCACCGTTACGACCGCATCGGATGAGGAAGAAGATCCCTTGAGCGTAACCGTGCCATCGTGAGCCGTTGTCGCGCCTCCGACGACGGCGTTGGTTCCGTCGATCGCGATCGTGCTGTTGGCAGCAAGCGAAGAAAGGTCGATTTCCGCTCCGGCCAAGAGCTCGATTCCCTCGTCTTCGGCCTCGCCGTCGATATCAAGCACTTCTGCGGCAACCGCGCCATCCTCGAAAGAGGAATCCCCGACATCCGCAGATGCATCCTCTTCTGCTGCGCCTTCTCCCGAAGCGGCATCCTGTCCGCCTTCGGCACCCCCTGCCCGATCTGCATCAGCGTCGGCGAGAGCATCGGCTGAGTCTCCCGGCCGAATTGAAGAAACGCTATCGGCATCATCCGCTTTCGCATGCGGAGGCGAAATGAGACCGAACCCGGGCGCGAGCCCAAGTGCGAGCATTGCAGCGACAACCAAGCGCAATGCTCTTGATGATGAAACCGTTTTCCTGTTCATTGCTTCCCTTTCAGATTCCGAATCGTCATTGGCATCCATCAGCCGACAGCACCATGTCCGTCGGCGAAAAGATCGCTCTTGCGCGAGCCGTAGCGCAGCGGCGCATGCATCACCGAGAGGAGCACGCCCATGCTTCGAAAAAGCGATCGGCATTGGCCATAACCGCGTTGAGCTGCTCCCGAACCAGCTTGTGATCGATATCGAGATGGCTTTCGGGACACGCGCTTACGATCCCCTCGCCCGCTTCGGTAAGGCGAATGACGATCTTTCGCTTATCGCCCGTCTGAGACCCCACGACGGTAAGATAGCCCCGCTCCTCGAGCCTGTTGACGAACGTTCGGGCCGCTTGGGTAGAAAGCCGATTGTCCCGAGCAACCTCGGTCAGACTGGCGGACTCCCCGTGTTCGGAAATCGCAGCAAGAATGAGGTACTGCCGCGCCGTCAGCTGCCCGTATTCGGATCGAAGGAGCGTATCGGTTTCCTTCTTGATGTCGAGGCAGGCCTTCATAGCTTCATGCATGGCGCCCCCCACTCGCCCGGTTCGATGCAAGAGTGCAACGCACGCGTCTGCTCGCCAGTGAAACGGCAAGCGAAGCCGTCCCCGTTATCGATGCCGATGCTTTATCGAGTCGCCTGCACGATCGAAACGCGTGCGTTAACGATGATGGCGTGCGGGTCTCCATCGCAGACAAACGGATGCCCGTTCGTCGCCCAACCCGCCTCGCGCCGCAGAAAAGCCCATTGTCGCCCGGAGGCTGAGGAGGCGATGAAAATCTACCCCCCCCCGAGTCATACGTTTGTTCGCTATCGTTTGCCTCATATGCTGCCTTTTCGCATTCATGTACTAGATTCCCTATTATTTATGCAGGATACTATATTTCTCAGATTTAGGAAATACTTTACATATTTTCTTGGACAGCGCTGCGAAGCGGATCGCACTCAAACGCGCATGCGCCCGCGCGGATGCGGGCGCACCTATCGATCGGGGAAGGGTTCCCGAGGCCGACGACCACCGGCTCGATCTCAGCCGCGCATACCGCGCCGCACATCGCCGGGAGTTCCAGCAGCCATCCCTCCCCCGCCCATGCCGAGACCCCCCATACCGCCCGTTGCCGTAGCCGAAGCGGTTATCGACGTCGATGAGCCGCCGGAAACCGTACCCGAATCGGCGTATCCGTCGCCGTTCGCATCGGTGAGCGCGCCGCCGACGACCAACCGGTAACTGCCGCCCTCCTCGAACGCAGGCGAGCTGGCAAGCACCATGCCGAACTGCTTGGCCGGGGTGTAGGACACGAGTACGGCCCCCGACTCGTCGGTTACGGCAACCGTCTCACCGGCGTTGCCGCTTACGGTATTGAACGAAAAGGGCTGCTCGCCGCCCGTAAAGCTCTGCGCCATACCGGTCGAACCGACCATAAGCACGGTGCCGCCCGTGATAGTGGCCGAGAGGTCGTAGTCGAATGCTCCGTCGCCGCTGCTTGTCGGCCCCGTCACGAGCAGCACGCCTCCCGCGATCTCGACGTTGCCGTTCGAATCCACGCCGTCGCCGTCGGCCTCGAGCACGGTGTAGCCGCCGTTGATCTGGATGAGGCAATTCTCATCGCCCATGGTCGCACCTCCCTCGGCAAAAGCGTTGTCGGGTGCGCCGCCGTTCTGCATGCGTTCGCTATCCCCCTCGCTCGACTGATCTGATGAGCCGGGGACCCTATCGCCTGCCGGAGCCTCGCTGCCTGAAAAATCCCCGCCGTCGGGCGCGCTCNCGCCGGTCGGCGGCTCCATCGACCCCGCTGCGCCCGCATCGGCCGTATCGGCCGCCGCGGCATCTTCGGTCGTTGCGGTTCCGCCCTCTTCGGCTAGGGCTTTGTCGGCAGGCGTTTCAGCCGCTGCGGCGTTGATGGCGTCATCGCTTGCCACGATGTGGGTCGTACCGTCGTTGATGACGAGCTTCTCGGCTTCATAGCCTTCGTAGCAGCTCAAGATATCGATGGTGCCGCCGTCGATCGTGAGCGACGTTTCCGCATGCACCGCATCGTCGCCCGCGTTGATCGTTATATCGCCCCCCGCAATGAGCGCATCGAGATCGCTATGCATCGCATCGTCCGCAGCGTCGATGACGATCGTTCCGCCGGTAACGCGCAGGTAGGTGACCGCTTGGATGCCGTCATCGCCTGCCGTAAGATCGAACGTCCCGCCGTCGATGCCCACAAAGCCGCGCACATCGTCGGTATCCTTGTTCGACTTGATGCAATCGGCTTGCGCGTTCACAGTGAACGCCCCGTCGAGGATCTTCACGCAATCGCGGCCGCGCAGGCCGTCCTCGGCCGCGTCCACGTTGTAGGTGCCGCCCGTGATGACAAGATCGTCCTTCGAGCAGATCGCATGCCGATACGAGCTCGTCACGTCAAGCGTGCCCGTTCCGTTGATCGTAAGATCATCCTTGCTGAACAGCGTCGCATACGGTTCGTCGGAACCCTCGTCGAGCGCGTACTGCGCCCCGTCGCTGAGCGTGTTCTGCGATCCGTCTGCCAACGTGATGAAGCACTTGTCAGCTTGCTTGATGTAGATTGCCGGGCCGTCCTCGTTGTGAATGGTCGCGCCGTCAAGCACGATTTGAACCTTGGCGGTATCGGCGACTTCTACCACGAGCTGCCCGTCGGCAAGCTCGCCCGAAACGATATAGGTGCCCTCGTCCGTTACGGTTACCGTNCGCCCCGCGCCGTTCCGGTTCCCGCCGACCCGTCCGAGGCCGCCCCCGACCCTTCGACGGCCGATCCCGCCTGCGACAGCGCGATGCGCGTCGCCGATGCTTCGTCGTAGCTCGCATCCTGATCGCGGTCGGTGTATTCGAAGTCCATGCCCGCAACGTTTGAGGACGATACGATTTCCCCGCTTGCCGTCGAGGAGTCGGTTGAGGCGACGTCGATCGAGGCGGTTGCCGATTCGCCAGTCGATTCGGCAGGCGTCGAACAGGCAGGCAGGCAGAGCGCCGCCGCAAGCCCGACCGAAAGGACGAAGCATCCGATGGTTTTTCGCATAGGCAAACCGCGATGATCGCAGGCGGTTTTCGCTTCTCGTGCTTCTTCGATAGCGTGGCTCATAGTTACAGCACATCCCTTGCAGCGGCCATCCGGCCGCAGGTAATCTTGAGGTTCCCGTTGCGGTAGCGCATCTCGTCGATCATGCCCTTCTCGAACTCGGGCCCTTTCAACTGAATCTCGTATTCAAGCTGAAAGAGGCTGCCCATGTTGGTGGTCTGCACTTCAACGAGCTCGTGCGCGGACGTGTAGCGCTCGAACACATCGTCGAACAGACCCGTGTAATCGAGATCTTCGGGGATCGTGATCTTGAGCGATTTTCCCGGCTCCTTCTTCTTGCCGAAAGGCGAGACAACGTAGACCACGTTGGCGATGCCGACGATAACGGTGAACACGGCCGCAAGCCAGAGAAAACCCATACCCGTGGCGAGCCCGATGGCCATGGCGAGAAACACGCTGCCGATATCTTTGGCGCTGCCGGGAATCGAACGGAACCGCACGAGGTTGAACACGCCCATAACCGCGATTCCCGCACCGAGGTTGCCGTTGACAAGCGTGATGACCATCTGCACGATGAGGGGCAGAAGCGCCAACGTAACCACGAAGTTCTTCGAGTAGTTGTGCTTGAACATGTAGATGAGCGCGATGGCGCAGCCGAGCGCCAACGACACAAGGCAGCAAAGCAAATAATCGGCAGACGAAACGCTGGCAACCAACGATTCGCTCGTTCCGAACACCGACGTGAACATTGAATCAAGCATAGGTTCTCTTCCTTTCGTTTACCCGAACATGGCGCCCGCGAAGCGCTTCTTCACCCGCATGCCGCGCACGAACCGCCGTGTCGTTTTCGTTGCGCCCGCGGCGCGTACCGGCGAAAGACGCCGCCGGGACGACCGCGTCCGCCTGCGTATGCAGCGGCTGTTCCCGTAGCAGCGAGAGATAAGCCGTGCCGTATTTGGAAAACGGTTGGGGATACGCGCGCGCCGCGCTTAGGTCATCGACGAGCCACTGCGGCAAGGGCCCTGCGTTCTTGATCTCCATGATCACCTCGCCGGGATCCGTAAGCGGCTCGAGGCGATCGGTGCGGTGAATGGCTTTCGCCTGGGAATCGGCCGCAATATCAGCATCGAACGTGATGCGCAGCTCGCCGCCCAAGGGGTCGGCAAACGCGCTGCGGTCGCATACGACGAGCATCGAGGGGGCCAAGCGTCCGTACCGCTCCCTGAAAAAGTCGATTTCGGCGGCGATCTGGATGCTGCGGAGAGAAAGAGACTGTTCGGCGGCAAGCGGATCGGCGAGGGGGGCTTTGGCGCAAGCGCCTTCATAGGGCTCGCCCGCAAGATATGCCTGCGCCGCCGCGAGCGTCATCGAGACGCGCCGTTTGAACACGATGCCTTCGAACTTCTTCTTTATCTCGATGAAAGCCTGGGCATCATCGGTCGCCGCGCCGTATATGCGCAGGCGGAGCTTCTCTTTGTACAGCGGCTTGTCGAGCGAGCGCTCGATGAGCCTAAAGTCGGGCGTGTCGAAATAGAGGCTGCTCACCTGCGAAAAACCGAATTCGGAAGGTTCGAGGCGTTCTTCGACTGCAGCGCGCAGGAAACGGTACTGCTCGGGACTCAAGCGGTACTTCATTTCCTTTCGCGCAAATACGTCTGCATAGGTACTCATGGCGTTGTTCCTTTCCCGTGCCCGAAACCCCTGTGCGGGTTGTTAACCGCATGCAGGACTTCGATGATGCGGTATGCTACGGGTCGTTCCTTAAATCGCCCTGAAACGCTTACGCAGCCCGCCGGCGTTCACGGAACCGATGCAGTTTCAGGGCAATTTCAGCCAAGCGGGTACAATGGATGCAACGCATCGGCAGCCCGTCGCCCGCTTGCGAAACGAAGCGGGGGCGGCTCAAAAGGAAAGGAGCGCCGCATCATGCAGATACTCGTCGTCGAAGACGATATGCGCCTTGCGGCCGCCCTCGGCCACATCCTCGAGGAGAACGGCTACGGGGTCGATCTCGTGCACGACGGGGCAACGGGCCTCGAATGGGGAGAAAGCAGCATCTACGACATCGTCATCCTCGACGTGATGCTGCCGAAAATGAACGGATTCGACGTCGTGGCAGAGCTCAGGCGCCGCAAGGTGACCACCCCCGTCCTCATGCTCACCGCCCGCGATGCCATCCCCGAGAAGATCACCGGGCTCGACAGCGGAGCCGACGATTACATGACCAAGCCGTTCTCGCCTGCCGAGCTGCTCGCCCACCTCCGCGCGCTCACCCGCCGCCAAGGCGAAGTGGTTTTCGAAACCGTCGAATTCGCCGACATCGCCCTCAATCTCGAAAGCTTCGACCTCGCCTGCAAAAAGAAGACGATCCACCTGGGATTGAAGGAGTTTTCGATCTGCAAGATCCTCATGCTCAATCCGAACCAGGTCATATCGAAGGAAACCCTCATCTCCAAAGTGTGGGGCATCGAATCGAGCGCCGAAGACAACAACGTCGAGGCTTACATATCGTTTTTACGCAAGAAGCTTAAATTCCTCGGCTCGTCCGCCTCAATCGAAACGCTGCGAAAGGCCGGATACCGCTTGACCGCCGAGGTCGGCGCCAACGGCTCAAGCGCCGATAGCGAAGCGAGGGCCGTCTCGTAGACGCCATGATGAGAAAGCTCCGCATCAAGTTCGTGGCGATCATCATGGCGATGGTGGCCGTCGTCCTGCTCGCCGTGTTCTCGACCATCTGCGTCATCAACTACCAGCAGGCGGTAGGCGATGTGTACGCAGCGCTCGATTCGGCGATCGACCACGACACCATGCCGAAAAAAGAACTGCCCCCCACAACGAATTCCCCTGACGGCGGCGAGCAGGCGAACGTCCCCACCGACGATCCGGAAGGCGGAAAGCACTTCGAGATCGGCGGCAAAGGGGAAGGCAGGCGGTTCATCCCCGTAGCAGTCTACGAGATCGCTTCCGATAAAACGCTCGCGGCGGTTTCCGACGCGACGACGGCCTCGATGACCGACGAGGTGCTTGCGCAGGCATCCGAGCAGGTTGCCGCCGCACAGGACGGATCGGGCCAGCTCGATTCGCTCGGCCTCTACTACATGAAGCGCACCAACGACAACGGCACGTTCGTGGCATTCGCCGACATGAGCTCCGCTTCGGAATGGCAAACGCTCGCTTTAACGCTTGCAGCCGTGGGCATCGGCGCGCTGCTCGTGTTCTTTGCGATCAGCCTGCTCTTTTCGAGGTGGGCGCTGCGCCCCGTCGAGGAATCATGGCGAAAGCAGCAGCAGTTCGTTGCCGATGCGTCCCATGAGCTGAAAACCCCGCTCACCGTGATGCTTGCAAACACCTCCATCCTGCTCAAGCATCCCGAGAAAACCGTCGCGAGCCAAAGCCAATGGGTGGAGGCCATCGAAACCGAAACCGAGAGCATGCAGAAGCTCGTGGGCGACATGCTGTTTCTTGCGAGCTCCGACGCCCCGAAGCGCGAGTGCGCGTTCTCCCCCGTCGATCTGAGCGACATCGTCGAGCGCAATCTGCTCCAATTCGAGTCGCTCGCGTTCGAGCACGAGATCGAGGTTTCATCGACGGTCGAAGAGAGCATCTGGATCGACGGCAATGCCTTGCGGCTCGAACGTCTGGTGAGCACGCTTCTGGACAACGCCTACAAGTACGCGGGCGAGCACGGGCGCGTCGACGTGGCGCTCGCCCGCACCGAACGCCACGTCGAACTATCCGTATCGAATTCGGGCGCCGTCATTCCGCCCGAGGACATCCCCCGCATCTTCGACCGCTTCTACCGCGCAGACAAAGCGCGGATGCGCAGCGATGGCGGCTACGGGCTCGGCCTTGCGATCGCACGCGGCGTCGCCGAAGAGCACGGCGGCGCCATAGCGGCCCGCAGCACCGAGGAGAAAGGCACGACGTTCACCGTAACCTGGGATGCGAAAGCGCTCGTCTCACCCGATGGCCGGTAAGGCTGCTCTTCCGCCCAGGCAAACGCGCGATTCAGTCTCGCTCGAGCAGTTCGACCACATACGATTCGACATGCGTTTCAGCGTCCCAGACCTCCAGCGCCAAAGTCACGCGCGCTTCGCCAACCTGAGCGCATGCGGTTTCGAAGCACCCCGTGAACCCGTCTTCGACGATGCGGCTTTCCGTGAACATTCCCCCGGGGATAACGCCGAGCACCGCACCGTTTTCGAACACGCTGCAATCGGCAAGCCGCTCGCCCTTACGCGGTTTTGCGCTTCCCGCATACCCACCCGCCCCGCAAAGCGCCTCCCCCTCGCACACTTCGACGACGACGTTCCATCCCGCATGGGCGCCATCGGGAAACCGGGCCATGCCCTGGACGAAAAGCGGCACCAAACCAAGTCCGTCGAGCTGGCCGTACAGCGAGGTGATCGCCGCAACATAGCGCTTCGCATCGAACGCCTCGCCTTCCCACGGGAGCATGAGCGCAAGCTTTTCGTCGAGTTCGCGGCAATAGGGACCCGCTTCGCGTTTTAGCTCGTTTTGCACCTTGATCTGCTCAAGGCCTTCGTCGATCTGCATGAGGGCGGCCTGCGCCGCGCGAAGGCGCTGCACCGCGATGCCCCGTCCTCGTTCGAGCAGCGGTTCGATATCGAGCACGCTGTGCGGATGCAGGTAATCGGTAAGCTCTTTGAGCGGGATGCCGAGGCTGATGCACGTGGTTATCACATCGATATCGACCATCTGGTTCATCGAGTAGTAGCGGTACCCGCTCTGGGGATCCACGAAAGCGGGAGGCAAGATGCCCAATCGCTCATAGTACCGCAGCGATTTCACGCCGACGTTCTTCATCTTCGAAACCTCGCCGATCGATAGCAGCTCGTTGCGCATATCCGGCTCCTCGCATCCAGGTAGGTAACTGCGTTTGACGGTTTGATGAACAGACGATCTTACGTAGAAAACCGTTGACTCTCCCATAATGGGATAGTTTACCCTTTCACAGCGGACAAACAAGCGAACAAGCGGGCATGCGACAACCGCCGGGCCCGTTTCGCCCCGAGCAACTGCACAGAAAGGACCCTTATGAGCGCATACCTGCTGCTCGCAGCTGCCATCGTTTCTGAGGTGTTTGCGGAAGCGATGATGAAGCTGTCGAACGGCTTCGAGAAAAAGGTGCCCATCATCGGTATCGCCATCGGCTACCTGATCGCATTCTACCTGATGGCGCAAACGCTGAACGAGCTTCCCCTCGGGTTCGTCTATGCCGTCTGGACAGGCGCCGGCGTAGCGCTCACAGCCATCATCGGAGCCATCGTCTGGAATGAGGGCTTCAACGCGAAGAAGGCGATCGGCATTGCGGCCATCATCGTCGGCGTGGTGTTCCTGAAGATCGGAGTATGACCATGAACCCGTTTATCCTGCTATCCATCTCCATCACAGCCGAGGTATGCGGTACGACCGCCATGAAGCTTTCGCACGGGTTTTCCGATCCGCTGTTCACCGCAGCCACCATCGCCGCATACGTTGTCGCGTTCAGCATCTTCACGATTGTGCTCAAGAAGCTGCCGCTCGGCTTGGCATACGGCATCTGGGGCGGCGTGGGCACCGTAGCCACCGCAGCCATCGGCATTGCCGCCTGGGGCGATCCGTTCGGCTGGACCACCTGCGCGGGCATCGCGCTGGTCGTTGGCGGAATCTACCTTCTCAACAGGGGTACGCAGGACATCGAGGAAAAGCGGGCTGGCAAAGCGGCAGGCGCATCTGCCGCCGAGGTTCGAATCTAGGCAGAGCCCTTCGCATAGCCGCAGCAGCCCGAAGCCGGACGCCCATGAAAAAACGGCTGCGGAAAACTCCGCAGCCGCCGTTGCCCCTAAACGGGTGCATGCGCCCGTGCGCCGACCATAGCACGCACTCGGTCAGAGCAATGCCCGATCGCCGCAGCTCCTACACGTAGAACAGAATATCGTTGTACGTGGGCACCGGCCAGTGATCGCGATCGGTGATCTTCTCAAGCAGGTCGATCTCCGTGCGCAGGGCCTCCATGGCGGGGATGCCCTCGTGCGCGTAACGGTTCGCCTTCTCCTGCTCGTCATCGAGCGCCGCAATTTCCTTATGCAGCGCATCGAGCGCCTTGAGCGCCTCGTTCGCCTTCGAAACGCCGGTCAGAAGCTTGTTCAGCACTTCCTCCTGCTGGGTGGTGTCGGCACCCGGCACCGCTGCCTTGACGGCGTTCACCGTACTGGCTAGCTCGCCGAGGTACTCGTTGATGGCGGGCAGATACGTGCGACGCGCCATGCGCTTCATGACGCGGATCTCGATGTTCAGAAGCTTGTTGTACTTCTCGAGCTTGACCTCGTAGCGGCTGCGGACCTCCGCCTCGTTGAGCACGCCGAACTCCTCGAACAGGTCGATGCTCTTCTGGTCGATGTAGCACGGCAGCGCGTCGGCAGTCGTGCGGTGGTTTGCAAGCCCGCGCCTCTCTGCCTCGATCGGCCACTCGTCGGAATAGCCGTTGCCGTTGAAGATGATGCGCTGGTGATCGGTCAGCGTCCTCTTGATGTAGGCGATCGCAGCCGCCTCGAACTCCGCACCTTGTTTGCCTTCCATCTCGTCGGCGAATTCCTTCAAGCTCTTCGCCATGGCGGTGTTGAGGATCATGTTCGCGTCGGAAAGGTTCACAGCAGAACCCGGCATGCGGAATTCGAACTTGTTGCCGGTGAACGCGAACGGGCTCGTGCGGTTGCGGTCGGTATTGTCCTTGAGGAAGTTCGGCAGCACCGCCACGCCCAGATCCATGGCGACCTTGTCGGCGTTCGTGTACTCGTGGCCGTCGACGAGCGCATCGACGATCTCGCCGAGCTCGTCGCCCAAAAAGATCGAGATGATGGCGGGCGGGGCCTCATTCGCGCCGAGGCGATGATCGTTACCGGCCGATGCGACCGACATGCGCAAAAGCTCCTGGTAGTCGTCGACCGCCTGGATGACGCCGGTGAGGAACACGAGGAAACGCAGGTTGTCCATGGGTGTATCGCCCGGGTCGAGCAGGTTTGTCTTGCCCGCCGAAATGGACCAGTTGTTGTGCTTGCCCGAGCCGTTGATGCCCTCGAACGGCTTCTCGTGCTGCAGGCACACAAGGCCGTAGTGCGAGGCCAGAAGGCGCATCTTCTCCATCGTGAGCAGGTTCTCGTCGATGGCGCGGTTCGCGTTGGTGAATACGGGCGCGAGCTCGTGCTGCGCAGGTGCCACCTCGTTGTGCTTGGTTTTGGCCGGAACGCCGAGCGCCCACAGCTCGTCGTCGAGTTCCTTCATGAACTCGTTGACTGACGGGCGAATGGCGCCGAAGTAGTGCTCCTCGAGCTCCTGGCCCTTGCAGGGCGGTGCGCCGAAGAGCGTGCGGCCGGTGAGGGCGAGATCCTGACGCTGCTCGTAGTCTTTCTCGGAGATGAGAAAGTACTCCTGCTCGGAGCCGACCGTGGTGACCACGTGGCGCTCGGGCTCGCCGAACAGCGCGAGCACCCGTTTCGCCTGCTCCTCGATTGCGCTCATCGAGCGCAGAAGCGGCGTCTTCTTGTCAAGCGCCTCGCCGGTGTAGCTGCAGAACGCCGTGGGGATGCAGAGCACCTCGTCCTTGATGAACGCGTAGCTCGTAGGATCCCAGGCGGTATAGCCGCGAGCCTCGAAGGTGGCTCGCAGGCCGCCCGAGGGGAAACTCGATGCATCGGGTTCGCCCTGGATGAGCTCCTTGCCGGAGAACTTCATGATGGCGCGGCCGTCGCCCGTAGGATCGAGGAAGCTGTCGTGCTTTTCGGAGGTGATACCGGATAGGGGCTGAAACCAGTGCGTGTAGTGCGTCGCACCGTGTTCGATGGCCCATTCCTTCATTGCGTGCGCGACGTCGTTGGCGCATTCTTCGTCGAGGGGCTTACCTTCTTCAATGGTCTTTGCCAGGGTCTTGTACGTCGTCGAGGGAAGACGCTCCTGCATCGTCACATCGTTGAAGACCATGCTGCCGTAAATATCGGTAACCTTCGCCATGTTCGTTAACACTCCTCACCTGTTGCCTTTTCGCAGACGCCGTGTGCGATGACAAGCAACGGTCTCATCAGGTACTGACCGATACAATATCACGAGGCCGCATCAATACACACGATTAACTTGCTGTTATCAAACTATCGGCGCAATGTTTCGGATAGTTTTCAGAGCCGAGAACTCTTGATTTCCCGGAAGCAATCTCGATCGCTTCCGGGAAAGCCCCCGATCCGGCAAAATCGGCACCCGCCGCTTGCTGACAACGAGCTGCCCCGCTGCTAAACCAGGATTGATGCGCCCTCGCGTAGCGCCTGATGGCGACCTGACGCTCCGGAGTCCCGAACGCGACCTGACGCTCCGGAGTCCCGAACGGGCGCATGTCGACATTGATTTAACGGCGGATGCGCTGTGCGATACGGGTTTTTCATCGTTGTGTTGCACTTTGGGCCGTCGTACGGGTCGCTATCCACCCCGCTGAGCGGATCCGTTTCAAATTGAGGTTCACTGTAAACCTCTGATCAGGCATTACTGTGAAGACAGACGGAAG
This sequence comes from Raoultibacter timonensis, assembly GCF_900240215.1. GTDB lineage: Bacteria > Actinomycetota > Coriobacteriia > Coriobacteriales > Eggerthellaceae > Raoultibacter > Raoultibacter timonensis. Next base: position 497,285 of record NZ_LT964681.1, read on the forward strand.
GGCAATCCTTGAGGTGCCCCCAAACGCAACACAACGATGAAAAACCTGCACGGCAGTCTTCGCACGCCGACGACCTGCACGGCAGTCTTCGCCGACAACATGCACGGCGCCCTTCTCCGACAACGTGCGCGGCGGCCCTCGCCAGCCGGCAAGCGAGAACCTATTCGCTCCCATGGGCGCTCGATAACAGCCGAGCGTCTCGAAGCCCGAACCCGGCGCACGTTGGTTCTTGCTAGGCGGCTGAACCCCGATTCGCGACGGCGGAGCCCGGGAGTCGGGGCAAAAGCGTCGTAACCGCTGAGGACATCGGCAGCCCGCCGTGCTTTAAAAATTTGGTTCTTCGGTTATCATTTGCAGTAAATGCAATCGAGACGGCACATGCCGGAAGGATCCCATGTCTAGCGAAGAAGCATCTGCATCATGCACCATCGACACCGCCACCGGCAAGGAAGCGCCCGCGGAAATATCCTCGCAACGCGTCTACGAGATTTTCTCGGCGATCGCAAAAAAATACGAGCGGTTCAACGCCATCTCGAGTTTCGGCGCCTACAAAAGCTGGCTCAAGGGCATGATCGAACTCGCCCCGATCACCGAGAAGAGCAGCATACTCGATATCGCCGGGGGTACGGGAGACGTCTCGTTCACCATTGCCTGCTCTGCTCATCCGGCGCATATCCAGATCACCGATCTCGTACCGGAAATGCTCGAAGTCGCCAAAACCCACTACGACGAGGGCGCCGGGTGCGGGGTTCCCATCGATTTCGACGTGGTCGACGCGCAGAACATCCCCTACCCCGACAATAGCTACGACATCGTCACGATGGCATACGGCATCCGCAACATGCCCGACCGCGGGCGGGCCTTGAGCGAAATCATCCGCGTGCTCAAACCAGGCGGCACCCTCGTATGCCTCGAGTTCTCCACGCCGCCCAACCCGATATGGCGTGCACTGTACAATTTCTACCTCAAGCACATGATCCCGTTCTGGGGGGGGATTATCACGGGCGACAAAGAGGGGTTCGTCTATCTCAGCAGGTCGATCAAAGCGTTCCCCGACCAGAAATCGTACGCCGCCATGCTCGAGGACGCCGGGTTCCACAATGTGAGCTGGAAGAACTTCACCGGCGGCATCGCCGCCGTCCATACGGCGGTCAAGTAGCGGCATCAACGCCGCCCTCTCGAACTTCCGGGTGCGGCACCGCACGGCACCGCACCTTTGCGCGTGCGTGGGGAAACCCGGGGCTAGTCCGATATCGTGCCGTTAGCTCTCGGAGCCCGCACCTTTGCGCGCACACGGGTGCGGCGAACCTGCAAGAGCAACACGCAGTTGCTAGCCTGCGTGCCCGAACAACTCTATACTGGGCTCATCATCCACAGACAACAGGGAAACCGAGCCGAGGAGGCGCGATTATGGAAATGAAAACGGTGCTCGCGGATCTGCGCAGCAAAAACGGTCTCACCCAGGACGAGATGGCCGACCGGCTGCTGGTTACGCGCCAGGCGGTTTCGCGCTGGGAGAACGGGAAGACAACGCCCAACCCCGAATCGCTCAAGCTCATCTCGAAGGAGTTCAACGTCTCGATCAACGAACTGCTCGGCGGCGAGGAGACCGCGATCTGCCAAAGCTGCGCGATGTCGCTTCGGGAGGCCGAAGACCTGGGAACGGAACCCGACGGCGGCGTCAGCGGCGAGTTCTGCTCGCATTGCTACCAGAACGGCGGCTTCACCAACAACCGCACCATGGAAGAGATGATCGAGGAGAATTTGCGGTACTTGGACGAGTTCAACGCCGAAAACGGTTCGCATTACTCGGAGGACGAGGCAAGGGCCATTCTGGGCATGCATCTCGCCACGCTGAAGCGGTGGAAAAAGGACTGACCGCAATGCGGCGACCGCGGACTCCCACATCGCTTCAAAACCTCTAAAATCGCTTCGTCTACCGACTTGCAGACATTTCATTCCTTCGGGATGATCAAATACGCTGCGTAACGGGTATGATGGAAGCATGGATACCCCAACCGAACAATCGAGCCGGAAACCGCAGCCGAAGCTCTGGACGCCTGTCTTCATCCTGATCGTCGGACTGGCGCTCGGCTGCTTCGTCACCGGACAGGGCCTCAATGCCGGAACGTCGGTTTACATCGATCGCATGGGAGGCACTGCCACCTATTCGGGAATGCTCGCCGCCGTCTTCTCGGTCGCCGCAGCTATCACCCGATTCATCTGCGGCCCGGTGATCGATTCGAGGGGACGCGCGTTCGCTTTGACGATCGGAGCGCTGTTCCTCGTTGCGGGAACAGCAGGACCCGTCGTGTTCAACGACCCCCTCGCGTTCGTCGTGTACCGCTTCCTGCAAGGCATCGGATTTTCCGCGGTCACCACGGCCGCCGCAACGGCGGCAGCCGACGTGCTGCCCTATTCCCGACTCGGCGAGGGCATCGGCTACTACGGACTCGGCCAAGCACTTGCCATGTCGATCGGGCCCGCTCTCGCCCTGCTCCTCGTGGCAACGGATGCCCCCGACAACCTGTACTTCGGCCTCACGGGCATCTCGCTTGCCGTGCTCGTCCTGTCCCTTTTCTGCCGCTACGAGCGCAATCCCCAAACCCTCCCTGAAACTTCCGTGTACCGCATGCGCGCGGAGGCGAAGGACGCCGATCGAAAAAACAGCGCGGCTTCCCCCGATGCCGGGGCCGCGGGTGCACAAGCACAGGCGAGCACCGCGAACTCCGACCGTATCGCGAACGCAACGGGAAACGCGCCGTCTGGGGGCGAACCTGCTGCAGCAAACGGGCAAACCGTGGGCGGTGCGGCAACCATGGCCGAGGAGGATCCCGAACCAACGGGCATCCGTCGCACATTCGAGGCGCGCGCACTTCCGGGCGCACTGCCGATGGTCGTGCTCAGCCCGGCGTTCGGATTCGGCATCTTCTTCATCGGCTTGTACGGAACGTCGCTCGGCATCGGAAATGCGGGGCTGTTCTTCACCGTATCGGCTGTCAGCATGATCGCCGTACGCCTGAAATCGGACACATATATGGACCGCATCGCACCTCTCAAGGTATTCGCCGCAGCCGTAGCATGCGGCGTGATCGCATACCTGCTATTGCTTGCATCCGAGGCGAACGGGGCGTTCTACTACGCAGCGGGCTTCTTCTACGGCATCTGCCTCGGCGTGAGCATGCCGATCTGCCAATCGGTCGCGGTCAAGAACACACCTGCCGAGAGATGGGGCGCCGCCAACGCGCTGTACCTGCTCGCCACCGATGTAGGCGTCGGCATCGCCACGATCGTCTGGGGCGCCGTCAACGACACGTTCGGCTTCACCACGACCATCTGGTGCGTGATCGTCTGCATCGTGCTGTCGCTCGTGGTCGCACGGCTCGCGTTTCCGCGCGAAGCGAGGGAGCCGCACCGTTAGGCGATGGGCGATTCGGCAGCTTAATCTCCCACCCGCATCATGCGGTACCCGATGCCGACGTGCGTCTGGATGTAGATCGGATGCGAGGGATCGGGCTCGATCTTCTTGCGCAACGTTGCCATGAACACGCGCAACGAGGGGATATCGGAGGTAAAGGCCGTACCCCACACCTCCCGAAGAATGTAGGTATGCGTGAGCACCTTGCCGGTATTACGGGCAAGCAGGCACAGAAGCTTGTACTCGATCGGCGTGAGGTGGATCTCCTCACCACGGCACGTTGCGCTTCCCGCACGGTAGTCGATGCGCAGATCGCCGTTCTCGTACACCGCTTCCTCCTCGGTCGAAGCGCCGGCGTCGAGTCGGCGCAGGGCAACGCGCAAGCGCGCGAGCAGCTCTTCGACCGAAAACGGCTTCACGAGGTAGTCGTCGGCACCCGCGTCGAGCGCCTCGACCTTGTCGGCGTCCTCGATGCGCGCCGACAGCACGATGATCGGCATACGGGACCAGCCGCGAACCGAGCGGATGATGTCGACGCCGTCCATGTCGGGCAGTCCCAGATCGAGGATCACCAAGTCGATCCCCGTCGACGAAGTGAGCTCGAGCAGCGCCCGCTTGCCGCAGGAGGCCTCTCGATGGCGATACCCGTGCACCTCGAGCGTGGTCGCTACCAGATTGCGGATAGCCGCATCGTCTTCGACGATGAGAATCGTTCGCGCGCTTTCGCCCATCTACCTATCCTTCCTGCCTAATCTTCGTGTTCTGAATCCGATAAGCCGCCGCCATGGCCCAACCCGTCCATGGTTGCTTCGGGTAGCATAAACGAAAACACGCTGCCGTGAGGCTCGGCATCGGAAATCGTCAGATCGTCGCCATGCACGCGCACGATCGAGCGGCAGAGCGCCAGACCAAGCCCCATGCTCCGATGAGCATCGCCGCCCTCCTTGAGCGAACCCGCCATCGAACCGGTGAAGAACATGCCGAATATGCGCTCTTTATCGGCATCGGGCACGCCTGAGCCGTTGTCGGCCACCGCAATGCGCACCGCATGCCCCGTTTCGGTTTTCTCGCGATGGGCCGATACCTCGATACGCGAACCCGGCGGCGTATACGAGATGGCATTGTTCACCAGATTGATGATGACCTGCATGATCAAGCGCGCGTCCGCTTTCACCATGAGCAGCTCGTCGGGAACATCGACGCGGATGTCGTGGGCGGCGCCCTTGCGATTGGTATGCGACACCGCTTCGCGCACGATATCCCCGACGATTTCGGGCTGCATGTTGAGCTCTATGCTCCCATCGTCGATGCGCGTTACCGAAAGCAGGTTCTCTACCAAGCTGATGAGCCAGCTCGAATCTTCGTAGATGTCTTCGTACATGCGCTGTTTCTGCGCCTCGCTCAAGCGCGCGCCCTCGGAAAGCAGCATATCGGCATCGCCCGAGATGCTCGTAAGCGGCGTGCGCAGATCGTGCGAGATCATCCGCAGAAGGTTCGACCTGAGCTCTTCCTTTTCGGCCTTCGTACGCATTTCGTGGCGCTCGCGCGCCGAATCGATCTGCTCGCATGCCTGTCCGCACTCGTCGAGTAAAGCGATGAGCAGGTTCTTTTCGAATGATCCGAAGTCCTCGCTATCTTCCTCCATCACAAGACCGGCCACTCCGAACACCGCACCCTTCGACCGGATGGGCAGATACAGACACCGCGCCTCGGCCAGCGTGCTCGTCGTAGCGCCTGCCCGCTCGTTGTTCGCGGCAACCCATGAGGCCACGGCAACTTCGTAAGGCGAAACGAGCTCCGCCGATTGCGCATCGCCTCCCCCGCTGCCGGGTACGTCGTACACCACGGGTTTCGAGAGGCGGCTTTCGGACCCCGCCTTGTACATGACCACCGGACGATCGAGTATCTTCATGATCTGCTTGGCGGCCGTGGCGAAGCACGCTTCGATCGACGTCGACGCCTGAAGCTCGCGGGTGCTTTCGAGCAGCACTTCCGTGCGGTAGGCGCGTCGCGCAGTGGCTTCCGATTGCCGCTTCATCCGTACCGTCAGCGATGAGGCGACCAGCGTCGAGACCATGAGGAACACGAAGATGAACGGATAGTTGATCCCGTACGCATCGAACGTGAAGCGCGGCACCGTGAAGAAGAAGTTGTACGCGAGCACGCTGCCGAGCGCTGCGATAAGCGAGTAGAAGAATCCGTCTGCGCGCGTCGCAATCAGCAGGATCACGAACATGTAGCCCATGAGGATGACCGACGAGGCCAACCCGAGCTCGTGCACCGCCAACCCGATGGCCGTAGCGAGCGCAACCGCCAAAAGCGCCTTGAGCACATCGCCCGACGTAAGCTTGAACCCGGTCGCCGGCCGGAACCGGCTGAACTGAGCGGGTAGATCCTTCACCGGAACCACGTTGATAACCGCGCCGTACGACAGGTGCGTCAGCCGGTTTACAAGGTTTTCCTTCGAGCTGAACAGACCCTTGCCGCTTGAATTGCTGCCGAGCACCAGCTGCGTGATACCTGCGGTCATGGAGTATTGGGAGATGAGCACCGCAACATCGTCGCCGTGCATCGTCACGACATGCGCCCCGAGCTCCTCTGCAAGATCGATATTCGAGCGCAGCCGCTGCCGATCTTCGACATCGAGCTTCTTGCTTTCCGACGACTCGATGACGAGGGCCGTGAGCGCCCCGTGAAACGCCTCGGCCATATTTGCCGCAGCGCGAATCACCTTCACGTTGCCCGCGTCGGGCGTTACGTAGACAAGCACATCCTCCCCCGCTTCGACGCGGCAGGCGGTTCCGTCCGCATCGGGTGAGCGCGTCATGCGGTCGGCCATGCGCCTGAGCGCAATCTCGCGCAGCGCTGCAAGGTTTTTCTTCGTGAAAAAGTTCGAAAGTGCCACCCAACTGCGATCGGGGACGTACACCTTTCCCGCGTTGAGCCGCTCGATCAAGTCATCGGGCTCGATATCGATAAGCTCGACCGAATCGGCTCGATCGAACACCGAATCGGGAATGCGCTCGGCAACGCGAACCTGCGTGATGGCCGAGATCTTGTCGTTCAATCCCTCGAGATGCTGGACGTTCACGGTGGTGAACACGTTGATGCCCGCTCGCAGGAGCTCCTCGATGTCCTGATAGCGCTTCCGATGCCGGCTACCGGGAGCGTTCGTGTGCGCGAGCTCGTCCACAAGCAGGATCTGCGGCTTGCGCTTGAGCGCCGCATCGAGGTCGAACTCCCGCAGGGCGATGCCGCGATGCTCGATCGTGCGGCGTTCAAGCTGCTCGAGCCCGTCGAGCAACGCCGTGGTGTCGGCACGCGTATGGGGCTCGATATAGCCGGCAACCACATCGAACCCCTTCTCTTTGTATCCATGGGCGTCTTCGAGCATCGCGTAGGTCTTCCCGACGCCTGCCGCGTAGCCGAAGAATATCTTGAGTTTGCCGCGCCCCGGCTCGTCGCTGCGCTCGGCCTCTTTGATCTGGCGCAGAATCGCATCGGGATCGCGCCGTATCTCAAAGGCACTGTCGTCAACCATAAACCATGTCCTCGCTTCACCTCAGAGCACGGCGGCGCGCCGCACGAAACGGCGCGCCCATCCGCGCTTTGCCTATGATAGCACCCCATCGAGCATGAGGTTCACCTTCAGTACGTTCACGCGAGCGTCGCCGAGCACGCCGAGCGTCGGCTGCTCGATGCACGCTTCGATGATCTCGCGGATCTCGGAAGCGCTCTTGCCCGTGTTCTTCGCAAGGCGCTCCACCTGATACTCGGCCGCCGCCGGCGAAATGTCGGGATCAAGTCCGCTGCCCGAAACCGTCACGAGGTCGCTCGGGATGGGCTCATCGCCCTTCTCGGGATGCGCCTCGCGGATTTTCTCGACGCGCTCGGCTACGAGTTGCTCGAACTCTTCGCCCGCGGGCGTCAGGTTAGAAGCACCCGCCCAGGCGATCGGGTTGCCCTCGTCGTCGGTGAACGTAGACAGGTTGTAGTTCGTCGGACGGCCCCACAGATGATCGTCGTCCTCGAACTGCTGGCCGAGCAGCATGCAGTAACGGCTGTCGTTCACGCCGTCGCCATCGGCGTCAACCTCGATGATGCTGCCGTTCGCCTGATAGGGGAAGATAAGCTGCCCTATCCCCAAGCACACGCCCGTATACAAAACGCCGCAAATCACACTCATGATCACGAAGAACCCGACAGTCCTTCCGATCGTTTTTCCTATGCTGTAGTCTTTCATGATCGCGCTTCCTTTCGCATTCGATCGCAATCGCATATCCGTCGTATCCGTGCGGCGCCCGTCCATCCGACCGCACGCCGCGTTTCTCGATTTCCCTTAAGCCATGCCGCACAAGGTAAGCAGCAGATCGATCGCCTTGATCGCCACGAAGGGCAACACGATGCCTCCAAGGCCGTAGACGAGAAGGTTGCGCGTAAGCAGGCTCTGCGAGGACGCTTCGCGGTATTTCACGCCTTTGAGCGCGAGCGGGATGAGCGCGACGATGATCAGCGCGTTGTAGATGATCGCTGCGAGGATCGCCGTTTCGGGGCTCGTAAGGCGCATGATGTTGAGCGCATCGAGCTCGGGGTACAGCGGAACGAACAGCGCGGGGACGATCGCGAAGTACTTGGCGATGTCGTTGGCGATCGAGAACGTCGTCAGCGATCCGCGTGTCATGAGCAGCTGCTTACCGATCATGACGATGTCGATGAGCTTCGTGGGCGACGAGTCGAGATCGACCATGTTGCCCGCCTCCTTCGCGGCCTGCGTGCCGCTGTTCATCGCCACGGCCACGTCGGCCTGCGCGAGCGCCGGCGCATCGTTGGTGCCGTCGCCCGTCATGGCCACCATGTGACCCTCCGCCTGATAGCGGCGGATCATGTCGAGCTTCGCCTCGGGCGTCGCCTCGGCCAGGAAGTCGTCCACGCCGGCCTCGGCGGCAATCGCAGCCGCGGTCATCGGATTGTCGCCCGTGATCATGATGGTCTTGATGCCCATCTTGCGCAGACTGGCGAAGTTCTCCTTGATGCCCTGTTTGACGATGTCTTTCAGATAGATGACGCCCACAATACGATGATCCCGAGCAACAAGCAGCGGAGTACCGCCTGCGCGAGAGATGTCTTCGACCCTTTGCCTGCATTCATCGCTGTACGAACCTCCGAATTTCTCAACGTAGCTCTTAATCGCATCGGCTGCGCCCTTGCGAATCTCATGACCGTCGAAATCGACGCCGCTCATGCGCGTGGCCGCCGAGAACGGGATCGACACCATACCCGACCCCTCGAGCTCGCGTTCGCGGATGTTGAAGCGCTCCTTGGCGAGCACGACGATGCTGCGGCCTTCGGGCGTCTCGTCGGTGAGGCTCGCGAGCTGCGCCGCATCGGCGAGCTCTTCCTCGGTTGCCCCGTCGACGGGGACGAACTCGCTCGCCTGGCGGTTGCCGAGCGTGATCGTGCCGGTCTTGTCGAGCAGCAGCACGTCGACGTCGCCCGCCGCCTCGACCGCACGCCCGCTCATGGCCAGCACGTTCGCCTTGTTGAGACGGCTCATGCCGGCGATGCCGATGGCCGAAAGCAAGGCTCCGATGGTGGTCGGCGCAAGGCAGACGAACAGGGCCACGAGCGAGGTGATCGTGGTCGGGTTGGCCATATCGGACAGGCCCGACGAGAACCCGCTGAACGTGAACAGCGATGCGGCTACGAGCAAGAATATGATCGTGAGGGCTACGAGCAGAATCTGCAGCGCGATCTCGTTGGGGGTCTTCTTACGTGTTGCCGATTCGACCATGGAGATCATCTGGTCGAGGAAGCTTTTGCCGCTTTCCTGGGTCACGCATACGACGAGCCAGTCGGACAGCACGGTCGTGCCACCGGTTACCGACGAGCGATCGCCGCCCGATTCGCGGATGACCGGCGCCGATTCGCCCGTGATCGCGCTCTCGTCGACCGAAGCGGCGCCCTGGACGACCTCGCCATCGGCGGGAATCTGCTCGCCCGCCGCTACGAAAACGTAATCCTTCTTCTTGAGCGTGGCCGAGTTGACCTCTTCGGAACGCGCGAAGTACAGGGAAGCGGGATCGCCCTCATGCTGGCCTGCGGCGAGGAGGCCCTGGGTGATCTTGTGGGCCTGCACATCGCGCTTCGCGGCGCGCAAGGAGTCGGCTTGGGCCTTGCCGCGCCCCTCGGCTATCGCCTCCGCGAAGTTCGCGAACAGGACGGTGAGCCAGAGGATCACGGCGATGGCCAGGATGAAGCCCGGCTGCTGATCGGCGATGCCCGCCAGCGAAAGCACGAACAGGATCGTCGTGAGTATGGCGGAAACGAACACCATGAACATGACCGGATTCTTCACCTGGTCCTTGGGATTCAGCTTCGCGAACGCATCGCGTACGGCACGGCTCGCCTGCGATTTCGTGTCGTATTGTTTCAGTGTGGCAATTGCCATGGTTTCTCGCACCTTACCTTCTACATTACCATCTGAAGTTGTTCGGCTATCGGACCCAAGGCAAGGGCCGGGAACATCGTCAGAGCGCCTACGAGGAGTATGATCAGGATCAGGAGGAACACGAACATCGCATTGCTCGTCGATAGCGTGCCCGCCGTGGTCGCAACCTTCTTACGCGATGCCAAGCTGCCGGCGAGAACGCACGTTGCAACGATGGGAACGAAGCGGTTCACGAGCATCTCCAGACCGAGCACGACGTTGATGAACGGCGTGTTCGCATTGAGCCCCGCAAATGCGGATCCGTTGTTGCCCCCCGCCGAGGTTGCCGCGTAGAGCACCTCCGAAAAACCGTGGGCACCGGGGTTGTTGAGGCTATCGACCGTCGCAGGGTCGAGGCTCATCGCCGCAGCCCCCACGAGTATCACGAACGGCGTGGTGATGCACAGGATCACCGCCATGCGCATCTCCTTCGGCCCGATCTTCTTGCCGAGGTACTCGGGCGTACGGCCGACCATGAGCCCCGCGATGAACACCGTGAGCATCACGAACCCGATGAGCGAGTACAACCCGCAGCCCACGCCGCCGCCGATGACCTCGCCGAGCTGCATGAGCACCATGGGTACCATGCCGCCGATGGGCGTGTAGCTGTCGTGCATCGAGTTGACCGAGCCGTTCGACGCGGCCGTGGTGAATGCGGCCCAAAGCGACGAGTCCGTAACGCCGAAGCGAACCTCCTTGCCCTCCATGTTGCCGCCCGATTGGCCATCGACGCCCATGTAGACCGCGCCGTTTTGCGCAAGCTGGGGCGTACCTGACTGCTCGAAGAACGCAATGAGGCCGAGCGATACGACAAGCAAGATGAACACGGCCGCAAACACCGCCCTGCCCTGCCGGCGGTCGTTGACGAAGCGTCCGAAGCTGAACAGCAGCGCGATAGGCACGAGCAGCAGCGCGATGCACTGGATGATGTTGGTGAGCGGCGTGGGGTTCTCAAGCGGGCTCGCCGAGTTCACACCGTTGTAGCCGCCGCCGTTGGTGCCGAGCTGTTTGATCATAACCTGGCTCGCCTGCGGTCCCATGGGCACGATCTGCTTGTCGACCGTGTCGACCGCCGACGGATCGTCAGCCGCTACCGCATTGCCGTCCGCATCGATGCCCACCGGCTCGACGAGATCGACTTCCTGGTATTCGCTGAGGTTTTCAGGCATGCCGCTCGCAATACCGACGATCGACATGACCAAGCACAGCGGGATGAACACGTACATAACGCCGCGCGTAACGTCGACCCAGAACGATCCGAGGCCTTCGCTGTTTTCGGCAACCATGCCGCGGAACAGGGCGAACAGGACCGCCATGCCAACGGCGGGCGTTACGAAGTTCTGCACGGTGAGGCCGATCGCCTGCGAGAAGTAGCTCAGCGAGCTCTCGCCGCTGTACGACTGCCAGTTCGTGTTCGTCACGAAGCTCACTGCCGTATTAAAAGCCAAATCCCACGATTGACCGGGCAACCCCTCGGGGTTGAACGGCAAGAACCCTTGGCACATGAGAATCGCCCACAAGACGATGAGCGATACCGCCGAGAACGCGAGAGCGCACAGCAGATAGCGCTTCCAGTTCATGTTCTCGTTCCTGCTGACCCCGATCACGCGGTAGAGAACGCCTTCAACCGGGCAGAGCACGCGGCCGAGCAGCGTTTTTTCTCCGGCCATCACCCTGTTGATGTACCCGCTGAGCGGTATGGCGAGGGCAACGAGGAGGGCGACGTAGATACCGTATTCCAGCAGTTCGTCCATCACCTTTCATCACCGCCTTTCAGCAGCACGTAAAACAGATAGAGCATCAAAGCGATGCTCAGGACGCCGATGACGCCGGCAACTGTTTCCATCTCATTCCAACCTTTCCGAATTTCCTTCTTTGCGCCCGGGCTGCGTGCGCACTACCGCCCGGGCTGGACTCTAGGTTAATCCGAGCCGCATTAACGCGTTGTTAAGGTCACAGGCACTGTATTAAGATCGGATAAAGATGACGGGCATCTGCGCATAAGCCAAAGAGGCCGACTCTGGCCGCCGTGTCGGACAAACGGGGCGCAAGGCGACGGGCGCCGTGCGAGCGATGGGCAAGGGTGGGCAAGGGCTGGCGCATGCCGAGGGCGGTTTGACAGCGGGGGCCAGTTTCGGGTAGCGTCCCGTACTGTCATCGGCATAAGCCCGTTCGGCTTCCAAGAACGCCGGATCGCCATCGGGGGCCCTGCGGGAACCGCGCCGACCCCGATTTAGCGGCGGATGACCCGAAGATGGCAGAGATTTCGACCTATGCCAATTATGGAATCAGATACATTATTGATATTTCGGCAGCTTCCGGAGAAACACCTGGTCGCGGATCTTTGAAAACGCACGCATCAATTACTTACTGTAGTACATTTTGGCACAGGTCGAAATTTCTGCCACATTCGCAAGATCGGGGGCCGCCGCGATTGGCAGGGACCTCGAACGCAAGCAGAAAGCCGCCGCGATGCCCGATCATCCTCACGGCAAACCGTTCGCGAGCCGTTGGTTTACCCGGCGCAAAGCGCATGGTATTCTGACCCCGCACACAGCGTTTGGATGACGATTCCGGGAGATGCCCGCGCACGCGGGAGCCGAAGGGGCAGAAACTCTCAGGCAAAAGGACTGGAATCCGACAAACCTCTGGAAAGCCGTTCGATCGGCACCGAAGAAGCAAGCCCACGCGGGTTGCACGGCTGCGGGGTTCATCTTTCAGGTATGGAGACAGAGGCGCGCCCGGGGCAATCCCTGAGCGCGCCTTTTTGCATCCGGCCCCGCCCTGAAAGGTTTTGGCTCATGGAAAAGAAGACGCCCCTGTACGACGTCCACCTCGCTGCCGAAGGAAAAATCGTGCCCTTCGCCGGCTACCTGCTCCCCATCGAATACCCCACCGGCCTCATGAAAGAGCACCTTGCCGTGCGAAACGCCTGCGGACTGTTCGACGTATCGCATATGGGAGAGGTGCTGTTCGAGGGCCCCGGTGCACTCGCAACGCTCAACCGCCTCATGACCAATGATTTCAGCGACATGGCCTACGGGCGCTGCCGCTACACGGCGCTATGCTACGAGGACGGCGGCATGGTCGACGACCTCATCGTATACCGTCTCGACGACGAACGGTTTCTCGCCGTAGTGAACGCCGCCAACAAAGACAAGGACGTGGCTTGGATGGCCGACCATCTGCTCGACGATACCGTGATGCGCGATCTGTCCGACGAGATCGCGCAGATCGCCGTCCAGGGCCCGCTCGCGCAGACGATCCTCGCCCGCGTGGCCGACGAAGCGGCACTTCCGAGCGCGTACTACACGTTCGAGCCGCACGTTGCGGTTGCGGGTTGCGATTGCCTTGTTTCGCGCACCGGCTACACGGGCGAAGACGGTTTCGAACTGTACTGTGCGCCCGCCGAAGCACCCGCGCTATGGGAGGCGCTCATCGGTGCAGGCGCCGAAGACGGACTCGTCCCCTGCGGACTCGGCGCCCGCGATACGCTGCGCCTCGAAGCGAGCATGCCCTTGTACGGTCACGAGATGGACGAAACCGTCGATCCGATGGAAGCGGGCCTCGCATTCGGCGTGAAGATGGGAAAACCCGGCTTCATCGGCAAAGAGGCCATCGCCGCAAAAGGATTGCCAGCCCGCACGCGCATCGGCATCGAGGTTACGGGACGCGGGATCGTACGCGAGCACGAGCCGGTGTTCGCCGACGGCAAGCGAATCGGCACTACCACCTCGGGCACGTACTGCCCGTTCTTGAAAAAGGCCTGCGCCATGGCGCTCGTCGAGACGGGATCGGCCGAAATCGGCGACTCGCTCGAAGTCGAAGTGCGCGGACGGAAAGTCGAGGCGCGCGTCGCACCCATGCCGTTCTACAAAAGGAAGCGATAGATTCAGACGGAACGCCCGTTCCGCCTCTTTTCGGCAGCACGGCCGCACAGGCAAAGGAGCCCGCGCGGTACACCGGAAACAGCGTCGGATCGTCCGACGCCCGAAGAAAGGACCATCATGGACTACCCCGCGGACCGCATGTACACCGAAACCCACGAGTGGGTCGCCGTTGACGGCGAGAACGCCACGATCGGCTTGACCGACTACGCGCAAAAGGAGCTTGGCGACCTCGTGTTCGTCGGCCTGCCCGAAGTGGGCGACGAGCTTGTGGGAGGAGAGCCGTTCGCCGACGTCGAATCGGTCAAGGCGGTCTCCGAGGTCATCAGCCCCGTCGACGGCACGGTCGTCGAGGTGAACGAAGAGCTGCTCGACAACCCAGCGCTCATCAACGAATCGGCCTGGGATGCCTGGCTCGTGCGCGTGGAACCCGCCTCGATCGCCGTCGAGACGATGGACGCCCCCGCCTACGCCGAAAGCTGCGCACAATAACCACCCTGCCGCACGGTTGCCCCGATTCCCGATAAGCAGCCACGGCGAACCCCGAACAGAAAGGGCCCGCTACATGGGAAGCTATCTTCCGTCGACCTCGGGCGAACGCGAGCAGATGCTCGCCGATCTCGGATTCGACTCGACCGACGATCTGTACGCCATCGTGCCCGAAGCCGCCCGCGCAGGCGAGCTCGACCTGCCCAGCGGGCTGACCGAACTCGAACTGCGCGAGAAGCTCGGCGCCATGGCCGCCGAAAACACCGTCTTCCGCTCGGTCTTCCGCGGGGCGGGCGCCTATCGTCGCTTCGTTCCCGCACTCGTGAAAACCGTGATCTCCAAAGAGGAGTTCGTGACCGCCTACACGCCTTACCAAGCCGAGATCAGCCAGGGCGTCCTGCAGTCGATCTTCGAGTACCAGTCGATGGTATGCGAGCTGACCGGCATGGACGTGTCGAACGCCTCGCTTTACGACGGGGCGACCGCTGCCGCCGAAGCGGTGTTCATGTGCCAGGATCGCAAGCGTTCGGGCGTTGTGGTATCGGCCACCGTGAACCCCCAGACCATCGAGACGGTGAAAACCTACTGCGAAAGCCGCGGGGTCGAGGTCGANAAGAGCACCTCGCAGCGTTTCTGCCGACTCCCGTCGTCGAGGAGCGTGACGGCGCCTACGTTCTCGTGGAACCCGAGCACTCGATCGGGCGCATGAAATCGTTCTACGGCAACTTCGGCGTAACCGTCCGCGCGCTCGCCTATATCCTCGCCCTCGGCAAAGAAGGCATTCCGCAGGCCGCGCGCACCGCCGTGCTCAACGCAAACTACCTGATGCGCAAGCTCGAGGACCTCTACACCATGCCCTACCCCGGGCCCTGCATGCACGAATTCGTCATGGACCTCGGCCCCCTCAAGGAGGAAACGGGCGCAAGCGCACTCGACGTTGCCAAGCGCTTCCTCGATTTCGGGATGCACCCGCCCACGATGTACTTCCCGCTCATCGTGCACGAGGCCCTCATGGTGGAGCCGACCGAAACCGAAAGCCGCGAGACGCTCGACGCTGCGGCCGAGGCGTTCCGCGCCATCTGGCACGAGGCCCACGAGAACGCAGAAGCGCTGCACAGCGCACCGCTTACGACGAGAATCGGCAGGCCTGACGAGGTGCAGGCGGCGCGCAAGCCCGTCGTCCGCTGGACGCCAGAGGAACCCGAGAGGCCTGCCGCGCAGGAAGGCGCCGAGTAGGCATGGCGAGCCCGATTGCGCCTCACGCAGCCGATGCTGCCCCCGACGAAACGGAGCCGACCGGATCGGGCTCGGCCGCAGCGGTCCCTGCCGAGCCGAAACCGCCGGTTTCCCGCGCGGCCGCTGCGGGCCGAGCCGGGGCGAATACGATCACGCCACGTTTCCTTATAAGCGAGTCGACCGACCCCTATGAGAACATAGCGACCGAGGAAGCGCTCGTCGACGCCGTCTTGCCCGACGAGTGCATCCTGTTTCTCTGGCAGAACGAGAACACCATCGTGATCGGTCGCAACCAGAACCCATGGAAGGAATGCCGCATCGCCGAGTTCGAAGCCGACGGCGGAAGGATCGCCCGCCGTCTGTCGGGGGGAGGCGCGGTCTTCCACGACATCGGAAACCTCAACTTCACGTTCGTCGCACGCGACGGCGTCTACGACGTGGCCCGCCACCTGGACATCATGTGCGGCGCCGTGCGCTCTTTCGACTTGGACGCCCGCGTGTCGGGGCGCAACGATGCCACCGTCGACGGGGCGAAGTTCTCGGGCAACGCGTTCTTCCGCTCGGGCAGCAAGCGCTGCCACCACGGAACGCTCATGATCGACGTGGACATGGGCAAACTCGCCCGCTATCTGCAACCCGACCCGAAGAAGCTCGCCGCCAAGGGCGTCGACTCCGTGCGCTCGCGCGTGGTGAACCTCGCTGCGCTCAACACGCGCATCACGGTGGAAACGCTCTCGATCGCGCTCATCGAAGCGCTTTCGGAATCGTTCGGATCGGCAGCGCAACCCCTCGATGCCGATCGCTTCGACCCAGCCGACGTCGCACGGCGTCGAGAGCGTTTCGCCTCGGACGCGTGGAGGCTCGGGCACACCGCACCGTTCACCCACGCGCTCGACGAGCGCTTCGCATGGGGCAACCTCGATGTCGAGGTGCTCGTGGAAAAAGGAGCCATCGCGAATGCGCGCATCTTCTCCGATGCGCTCGATGCCGAATACATCGGACGGCTCGGCGAGGCCCTGATCGGCTGCCCCTACGAATTCAGCGCAATCGAGCGGCACCTTGAAGCCCTCGAAGCAGAAACGGACGCACAACGTGCGATGCGCGCAGATTGCATCGCGCTCTTCCGCAGCAGCTTTTAGAACAGAACCTCGAGCCCCCGAGCGGCAGCGGCGCCCACGCAGGCTCCGCCCGCACAGGAAAGGACACGACAGCATGGAACACTTCGAACTGGCGATCATCGGCGCAGGCCCGGGCGGCTACGTCGCCGCCATCAGGGCCGCGCAACTTGGCATCAAGACGGCGCTCATCGAGCGGGACGAGGTTGGGGGCACGTGCCTCAACCGCGGCTGCATTCCCACGAAGACCATGGCCCACACCGCCGAACTGTATGCCGAGCTGTCGCATGCCGCGCCGCTCGGCATACAGTTCGGATCGGCTGCGATCGACTACGATGCGCTCCGCGCACGCGTCGTCGAGGTGCGCGACTCGCTCAAAGACGGCGTCGAGGCGCTCGTCAATGCGAACGGCGTGACGCTTCTACGCGGCACGGCTACCATCGCGGGGCTCGGCTCTATCGCGGTTTCCTCGCCCGACGGCGCCATCCGCGAGCTTTCCGCCGACCATCTCATCATCGCGACCGGCTCCGCCCCCTCGATGCCCCCGATCGCCGGTATCGGCGAAGCTGGCGTGCTCACGTCAGACGATCTGCTCGAAACCGTGCCCGAACTCGACCGTCTCGTGATCGTTGGGGGCGGCGTGATCGGCATGGAGTTCGCGGGGATCTACACCGCGCTCGGGGCCGAGGTCACCGTCCTCGAAGCGGCTGCGCGCATCCTGCCGACCATGGATCGCGAATTCGGCCAGAGCCTCGCGATGACAGCCAAGAAGCGCGGTTGCGCGATCGTTGCAAACGCCCTCGTGGAAGCGATCGAGCGCACAGCGGACGGAACGCTGAGCGTTCGCTACAGCGCAAAAAGCGGCGAATTCCGCGCCGAGGCGGACGCCGTGTTGATAGCCACCGGACGCACCCCTGCCACAGGAGGCCTCTTCAGCGGGGGATTCGAACTCGAGCTCGAACGCGGCCGCATCGCCGTCGACGAGCGTATGCGCACGTCGGTCGAGGGCGTGTTTGCCATCGGCGATGTGGCCGCCGCAGGAGCGCAGCTCGCCCATGCCGCCTCGGCGCAGGGCATCGCAGCCGTCGAGACCATCGCGGGGCAGAGCAGCTCCTTCGACCCCTTGCTTGTACCGTCGTGCGTGTACTCGTCGCCCGAAATCGCCTGCGTCGGCATGACCGAAGCGGAGGCGAAGGAGGCAGGCATCGCGGTGCGCACGGGCAAGTTCGCCATGGCGGGCAACGGGAAGTCGGTGATCATCGGGCAGGATCGCAGTTTCGCGAAGATCGTCGCCGACGAAGAGGGTCGCATCATCGGCGCGCAGCTCATGTGCGGTCGCGCGACCGACATGATCGGGGAGCTCGCCGTCGCAGTGGCGAACGGCCTCACGATCGAGCAGATGGGCTCCGCGATCCGCCCCCACCCCACATTCGAAGAGGCGATCGGCGAAGCGCTCGAAGCGCTCGGCAGCGGAGCCGTCCACGCCATGCCGAAACGACGCCCGTAAAGCGTGCCCGTGCCCGCCGTCATGCTGCAAGCACGGGCACGCAGCTATTGTCGGCCCAAAGACACGGAATCACCGCCGAAACCGTGTCTTTCGGCCGACAATGCGTTCTCCCATTCCGCCCGCGTAATCGAATAGGCGACGTGGGGCATATCGATGCCGCAGTAGTGTTTGACGAACGTACCGCGCGGCGTCATGCCGTTTCGCTCGGCAACGCGTTTAGACGCCTCGTTCGTCGAGCGGACGAACGAGAACACCTCGTCGGAGCCAACTGTTTCAAACGCATAGTCCCTGCAAGCCGAAGCCGCCTCGGTTGCGTAGCCACGATGCCACTGCGAGCGGGCGAACAGATACCCGACCTCGACAACCTGCGTCTCGCCGTACTCCTGCAAGGTGAGGCCGCACTGTCCGACGAATGCCCCAGTCTCCTTCAGGATAACCGCCCAGAGCCCGAAGCCATCACGCACGTACCGATCGATCTGCCGCCGCAACCACTGCCGCACCTCAGCGTCGGAGAATGCATGCTCGTAGGCATACATGGCTTTTTCATCCTGCAAGATCGTGCAGAGGTTCTCGAAATCGCCATTGTCGAGCTTCCGCAAAGCGAGACGCTCGGTTTGGAGAATCCTTTCGCACACGCTTCCCATTCCGTCAATCGACCACCCTAAACCTCAAAGCAGTTGATTCCCTGCGAACCGAGAATCAACTGCTTTGCTCTTTCTTACAAAGTATAGCCTAGCCAAGCGGATTAGCGTTCGTATAGCCTTCACCGAGAATCGTGGACATGGGGATATCGCCCATCCAATCATCTGCAACCGTTTTGCCAAGACGGCTTTCTACTATATGGCGCGCCGCCGCACAAGAGCACCAGAGGGCAACCGGTTGATTGGTGCCGCCGCCATACACTTGGCTATCCCATCCAGCGGTAGCAATGCCCGAAGCGTACAACCCCGCAATTGCTTTTCCATTGGGGTCTACCACTTGGGCATGAGTGTTGATGTGGATCCCGCCATTGGTATTGTATGCGTTCACACCAGCCTTCGCCGCATAAAAGGGAGCGGTTTTAAGCGGCCAAATAAACTCTTGCGGCTTCCCGTATTCATCTGCAGATCCCTCGGCTGCATTATTGTAGGCCTCAACGGTTTCGACAAAAGCATTAACATCGAAGCTTTCCACGTCGGCGGCAATCGCCCTGCCGAGTTCTTCAATCGTATCGGCTTGATAGAACCAATCCTTATCTTTTACTCGTTCGATTTCCGAACGAATCTCAAGCGGCGTACCTGATTTCGTAGCGCTATCGAAACCGTTGTGGCCGTTCTGCCACTGGCCCTCTTCCCATTTACTAACATAGGATTCATCGAACACCGAGAAAGCCTGGCTTTGCGATAGAACAACCTGCGGGATACAGGTAAAGAACAGCTGGGATCCAGTGTTGAATCCGAACGACTCATCGTAGAATCGGTTGCCGTACTGGTTCACGAACATGCTGGAGAATTGAAATCCTGCAGCGGTGTTGAGATCGGAGTTGAAACCACATGGATCATCGGCCGTACCAATTCCCGCAAAGAACCCATCTATTGTCTGCAGCCCGGTTCGACCGTGTGCCGTTTGCTCCACCATAAGATGGCCGTCGCCATCTTGACCGGTACCCAGCGGCATAACCTTGCCTAAATCAACGTTCGAGTAAAGGCTGAGCAGCTCGGGATTGGTGTTCATGCCTCCCGAAGCGATAACAACTGCCTTGGCATTGAGCTGGACAACGCTATCGTCTGCGGCCTTGTACTGGATGCCGGAAACCGTGTAGTCGTCTTCGAGAACGAGAGCGAAAGCACGTGCTTCGGTACGTATATCAACGCCGAGTTCCTGAGCTTGAGGCGTCAGCGTAGCGATGGCGGATGCCCCCGTACCGCCTTCGTACAGAGGCTGTCCGCTGCCATAATCTTCGATCTTAACTCCATGCTTGCCAAACAGCCAGTCGGCACAGTCACCTTGCTGAGTGCGAAGCGCGTAAAACAAAGAGGGATCCACGACGAAATTGCGCTGAATCATTTCGGCCTGGACCGCTGCCCGCGCTTCTTCGGGCGACATATTGAGATACCCGGCACCACCTTCGGCAAAGTTGGTGTTTCCGCCCAACGCGTTCTGCTTCTCCAACATGACCACTATCGCATCGGGGTCTTGTTCTTTGACAAACATGGCCGCCGTAAAGCCGCCCATGCCCGAACCCATCACGACAACATCGACATCTTCCGTAGAGTCGGGCGCAACGGGTATGCCAATTCCATCGGGGTTTGCATACCCAACCGCAACTTGAGAAGCGCTTGGCTGCATATTGTCAGCATTGTCTTCTGCACTTGCAACGCCTTCGGTTGCCTGCGGAGAGCATGATGCCAAAAGGGAGCCCGTTGCAGCCGCTGCAGCAGCAACGATACCTCCTTTCATAAACGTACGGCGATCAAAGCTTTTTACTGTTTCGCGCATAGCGAATCCCTCCATTCGGTGTGGTTTACTGCCTGGGAAGGATTTTAGGAACCGTTTTTTTCTCCAACAATCGCGAATAATGTGTGATTTTCCCACAGGGTTCCTATCTGGGGATACCCTACAATAATCATATTTCCTCACCCATTTTTCGCGATATCGCGCAACGCCTCAACAAGCTCCTCGCGCGACGAGACATCCGCTTTCTTATAAATGTTGCGAACATGGGTTTTCACCGTATTGTCCGAAATAAACAAACCAGCGCTAATTTGCTTATAAGGCATTCTGCGCGCCAGCAGCATCGCTATCTGCGCCTCCCGAGCGCTAAAACCGAACCGCTGGATCCATGCATCAACTGCACTGTCTTCCAAGCACTCTTCGCCTTCGATCGAAAACGGATCTTCCGACATGCCGTCCTTGTCCAGGTTTTTCTGGGCGGTTTTTGCACGATAGTACATAAAGAGCGTCGACACGAGCAAGAGAAGGTACGTTAGTCCGCTTGAGAATGCATTCGAGAATTGCGTGGGCACAAGTGCACCGAGCATCTGACCGAGCTGACTGCTGAAAAACAGTAAAGCAACCAGAAAGGTCAGCCGATATTTCTTATCGTGTACAGCCAACACCGCGGCGAAGTACCACATCAGATTGAAGAAACAGGCAAACCCGCCTGTATTGATAGCCGTCGGTACAACATCGATTACCCCGTGCAGCGATACCAGCAGCATGCCCGTAGCAACGAGGGGCACGACGAAAAGGAGGCATTGCTCAAAAAGCGATTGTCGACCCTGGAGAAGAAAAACAGCGACCAGGAGAAGGGCGCAGATACAGGTACCTATGTACTCCGACTCCATTCCTGCGGATGCACCTGAATGCTCAAGACCCCCAGCCGCAAAAGTACGAACGAGACCGTAGGCAAAGCCCGTTAACACGGCAAGAACCACCAGCGGCTTTACGGTCATATCGACTTTTGCGGGAACCCGATCTGCATACATGGGACGGGCAGAACGGGCATAAGCATAGTAAGATACAGCGGCAATCACTATGAGCACCGCCGATGCAGCCATCTCTCCGACAACCGGTAGCCAGGAAAGGAGGAAAAATACCGCAACTCCAGCAACCGTCTCAACTGCAAAGGCCAAGGGCATGAACCGTACTCCCATGCGCGCGTGCAACTCCCCGCAAAGAAGCAGCATGAAACTGTTCCCCACGCCCGAAAGCACCGCACCGCCAGCCGTTACCATAGGATTCGATTCTCCCAAAGCGGGTATAACAAGCAGGCCGAGCGCCACCGAGGCGCAAACGGCGAAAACCACGTACGAGCCACGCCATCCAGCAAAGGTGAACTGGGGCTTACGGCGCGAAACCAAAGTTGCTACGCCCAAGGCGATCACGGTTCCGGCAATAGTCAAGACGAACCTACCATCGTATCCGCTGATAAGAGAATCGACGGCAGCAATGCGAGCATTCCAAAGCAGCAGATAGTGGCTTCCCCACCAGGCAATACTTCCAAGTACGAGAAGCAGGTTGCCTCTAAGCACCTCCATAGCCTCGGTTAACAGGCCCCTTCCCCGTTCGTTATCTAAGCTATTTTCCCCTCGCACAAGACCTCCCACCTACCGCCACCCCTCGGTTCTTCAGCAAAGTATTATCGAGGCCGCATTCCAAAAAAGTCATCCTATCGTCGACATTAACCTTATGTTCCTAATATGGCTGATCGATATCGACATGCGCCTGAGCATCGGCATCGAGGCCGAAGAAGCGCTTCGCCCGATAGCGGTCGAGCGCCACAAGCGCGATCATGCCCGCATTGTCGGTGCATGCGCTCATCGGCGGCAGCGTAAGCCGCACCCCGAGCTTCTCGCACATGACCCTGTACGCCGCGCGCAGGGCGGGGTTCGCCGCAACACCGCCACCGAGGCAGAACTCCTTCGCCCCGGTCAGCTTGAGCGCCATCTCGGCTTTCGCCACCTGCACGTCGATGACCGCCTGCTGAAACGATGCCGCAACATCGGCTTTGTCCACCGTGCGTCCCGCCGCCTCCTCGTTTCTCAAGTACGTGATAACGGCGGTTTTAAGCCCCGATAAGGAAAACCGCAGATCTCCCGAGTGGAGCATGGCACGCGGAAAACCAATCGCTGACGCATCGCCTTCGGCGGCGAGCTTCGAGATGACGGGGCCGCCAGGATACCCGAGGCCCATCGCCTTCGCAACTTTGTCGAATGCCTCGCCCACCGCATCGTCGAGCGTCGAGCCCATCGTAACGTATTCGCCCCACGCCTTCACATGGACGAGCATCGTGTGCCCGCCCGACACGAGCGACACCACCAAAGGCGGCGTGATGTCGGGCGTGGCGATCTTGTTCGCATAGATGTGGCCTTCGAGATGGTTCACGCCGATAAACGGCAGATCGGCCGCCCACGCGGCACCCTTCGCGAAGGCGACTCCCACCACGAGCGCTCCCACAAGGCCGGGAGCGTAGGTAACCGCCACCGCCGAAAGGTCGCGCCAGCGAAGCCGAGGCACGCCGATTCGCTCCGCCGCGACGTCGAGGCATTCGTCCGTAACGCCGCAAATGGCTTCGATATGCTTGCGGCTGGCGATTTCGGGCACCACGCCGCCGAACCGCGCATGAAAATCGATCTGGGATGCGACCACGTCGGATACAAGAGATCCCCGCCCGTCGACGATGGCAGCCGCCGTCTCGTCGCACGAAGTTTCAATGGCGAGGACGAGCGGTTGGGAGCCTTCGATACGCTCGCGTGAATCGGCCCGCTGAACAGCCGTTTCATCTGAGGTATCGCACGGTTCGGCATCGCTGTGCACCATAAGCTCCATGCCCGCCACATCGTGGTGATCGAGCGGAAGGGGACCTTCCATGATAACGGCATCCTCGCGATCCGAGTAATAGCGCGGACGCATGCCGATCGATTCGAACCCAAGCGCGCGATACAAAGCCTGTGCCGATTCGTTCGACGTCCGAACTTCGAGCGAGCAGCTCTTGGCGCCGAGATCGCGGGCATCGCTCGCGATGCGAGCCAAAAGCGATCGCGCAATGCCGCAACGCCGCATGGCGGGCACCGTCGCAACCTTGAGAATCTGCACCTGACCGTCAACGATCCACCCCCCCGCATATCCGACAAGCGCATCGTCCGCATCGTAAGCGGCCCACCACACGCGATCTTTGCGCGGCAGCTCGTCGAGCACGAGCGCTTCGCTCCACGCGTCGGTGCCCATGAGCTCCGTTTCGAGATGCGCAACCATTTGCGCATGCGCCGCATCGAGCGGTCGGTACGTGATGCCGTTTTCATCCGCCTGGGCGTTTTCGATCGCGCTGTCGCGCACCGTTGCGCGCTGATCGCGCCTTATGCCCGTATCCTGTACGCCGGTGCGAAGATTTTTGGGTTCGTTCTTGCTCAATCGGATACGTTCGTTTTCCTCAGCATCCGATAACCTCGTATACACCGGCAAAGCGAACGCCGGATTGCCGAATGCGGCATCGAACGGGTCGATGTCGCCTTCGCGCCACGCCGCTTGAGCTGCGAGCAACAGGCCCTGCCCCGTCGGCGTCCAGAGAGGTTCGTCGGCGAACGTGCCGCACGGCTCGAACAGATCGGCATATTTTTTGAGTGCATCGCCCGCCACGACGGGAACAGCGGATGCGCCGCCAGCCGCATCGGCAACCGCGCCCGTACAGCCAGCCGCATCGGCGGCGTTGACCGCATCGGCTTCCAAACCCGCAGCGTTCGCCGCACCCTCTTTTGCAACCGAACCGGCGGGCCACCCGCCCGCAAGGCGTTCGGCAGCCTCGTCGGCCTTGACCACGCTGTCGGCCTCAAGACGGGCAATGCCCTCATCCGATAGCTCGAACCGAACGGGGTAGACTTCCTTGCGCATGGCATCCGCTACCACCACAGCATGCCCGCGCACGCCAGCATGCTGCAAGCCCCATGCGATGGAATCGAGCGTCGAGACGCCGTACAGGGGAACCTCGAGAGCTGCGGAGACGCCCTTTGCCGTAGCCATCGCGATGCGCACGCCGGTGAACGATCCCGGTCCGCGCCCGCACACCACGCAAGCGATCGCATGTTTGTCGATACCGCATTCGGAAAGCAGCGCGTCGATGCGCGGCAGCAACTGCGTGTTCGACGCCCGATGGGCCTCGATTTCCACCGAGGCAGCCAGAGAAACGCTTCGATCCGCGGGATCGAGTGCGCCGAGTCCGATCGCTATGATCTCGTTTGCCGTGTCGAACGCAAGGATATACGGGTGTGTCAATTCGCTCATAGTAGTTACATCTTCGATTCTGTGGGTTCGGGGCTTGTCGCGCACATGCCGATTCGCATCGCGGGCTGCATCCTACTGGGTTTGCACAAGGCGGGATTTCGAATCCTTCGCCCATACGAACAGCAGGTTGCGCGCGCGTTCGCCGAACGAGTGCGCTTGGACGATCCGTATGCCGTTTTCGTTAACGGTAATGTCGATCTGAAGATAGCCGTACGGCAACGCATCGGGAAACTTGTCTCCCCATTCGATGAACGTTGCACCCGGCCCGTCAACCGTCTCGTAATAGCCGATGTCTTCGAGCTGATCGGATGCATCGAGCCGGTACAGATCGAAGTGGAACAGCGGAAGATTGCCGTCCATATAGCTCAAAAGGATGTTGAACGTGGGGCTCGTCACCGGCCCGCCGATCCCGAGACCCGCGGCAACCCCCTGGACGAACTGCGTCTTGCCGGCACCGAGATCGCCGTTGAGCACGATCACATCGCCGGCTCGCAGGTACGGGGCGAGCGTCGTCGCCAGCTGCTTGGTCGCTTCGGTCGAAGTGGTCTGCCGCACGTATGTGAGTCCGTTAGCCATGCATGCTATGATACGACAACCGCGAGCGCTAATCTAGGCATGCACAAGGTCAGCACGGCCATGGGGACCACGCGGACGATGTCGCCAGCACGGTCGCCGAAGCAGCATGATCGCGAATGCCCGAGCCGCCCAATCAACAACCTGCCCGATCGATCCTCTCGGGATGGGTGTACACCGTAAAGCGATCCTTGCGCGCAAAGGCCGCAAGCGTCATGTTCACACGCTCGCCGAATTCAACGACGGCGCTCGTGGGAGCCGAGATGGTTGCAACGATCGCAATGCCGAAACGCGCGCAGCGGATGGCCAGATCGAGGGCGCAGCGGCTCGAGAGGAACATAAACCCGCTCGACGGATCGACGCCTTCGCGCAACAGGGAGCCGATGAGCTTGTCGATGGCGATATGGCGTCCGATATCCTCGCGAACAAAGCGCCGCCCGGTTGCGCAGTCCACGAACATCGCCGCATGCGTTGCCCCGGTATCCTGATGCATGCCCTGCAAGGCGAAAAGCTCGTCGCTCGCCTTCCATACGTCCTCGGGCGCAATGTGCGGACCCTCGGGAAGAAGGCCTACGTCGAACCCCGGAAGCGCTGGCGCAACAACGGCCGGACACGGACTCGTCGAAGCCGAAACCCCGCTGATTGCGCGACGGACCTCGCACCCCGGCTCGATGCTCACGACAAAACCGTCGGCTTCTTCGCATACGCTCACCGCACGCACCTCTTCGGCCCGCTCGATGAACCCCGAAGAAAACGACAGGCCGAAGGCGAGATCCTCGAGATCGCACGGCGTGCAGGTAAGGGAAATCGCTTCGTTGCCGAATCGCACGACCACGGGCACCTCGGCTGCGATCGCCTCATCGCGCAACGAGCTTCCATCGCGCGCGATGCGCAAAGCCGAGACGTTCGTCATGTACGCACGCGAACCCTGTCCCATTACGCGCCGCCCATCCCCGTCCGCCGATCCGCGGCCAGCGCATCGCGAGTGCGCTTGCATTCGGGGCATAGCTTCGTCATCGTGCGGGCTAGCGCCGCATCAGCATGATCGAGCTGGGAAAGCAAGCGATTCGCATACGCAACCTCTTTCCTCGATGCATAGTACTTGCCGCACTCCTCGCATTCGGCAAGCGCGAACACGCATCGCTTCGGCGGCTCGGCCTCATCGGCGGGATTGACGCCGGAAAGCAACCCCATCGCGCCCGTCGGGCACACCTCGTGGCACGCGCCGCACGACGTGCACAGCTCGAAATCGAGCATCCACACAAGCGTTCCCTCGTCCTCGTCGACGACGATGCCGATGGCACGGGGCTCGCATGCCACCGCGCAGGCGGCGCAGGCTATGCACGCGCCGAAATCGTGATGGGGCTTGCCTCTGCCGTGCGAGACCCGAGCACTGCGCGCATTCGCATTACACCCGCCGCCCGATCGGGGCGATGGGACGGATCCTTCAACCACGGGCACCCCCTTGTCCGCCTGCGCGCATGGCCACCATCATCTTCTCGAGGGCACCGAGGCGCTTCTCGCGGCTCGACACCTCAAGCGACGCCTGATCGACCACCTGCAGCGCATCGGTCGGGCAAGCCTTTACGCACTGGGGTCCGTCGGCGGTTTTCGCGCACAGGTCGCATACGGCAACGCACGAGTAGTCGCCCGTCTCCTTCTGGCGCAGTAGACCCGACGAGCGTGCCGTCGAAGCGCGGCCGAACAGAACGCCGCGGGGACGCGAGCTCGAGGGCATCGAGGGATACACCGCCCCGAACGGGCACGCAAGAGCGCAGAGAAGGCATCCCGTGCACAGATCCTCGACGACCTGCATCCGATCGCCGTCGCAGACGATGGCATCGGCCGGGCACACGGCCATGCAGGGAGATCCTTCGCACTGATGGCAGGTGACGGCAGCGGATACATCCCTCGTCTTGATGATCGACAGGCGCGCAACGGGACGGAGCGCAAGTTTTCGATGGCTCTCGCTGCATGCAACGGCACAGGCATCGCATCCGATGCACCGATGCGGATTCACGATGACGAATCGGTTCAAGCTGCCCTCACCTCGCTTCCCTGTGCAAAACCGCCCCTATACGGCCGTTTCTTCCGAGCCCCATGCCCTCTCGAGCGCCAAACGCGCGTTCTGAGCCTCGGTGGCCTTTCGCGCCGCTTTCTCGGCCTCGGCAATCGCACGCGTGCGCGCCTCGGTCACCGTGCCCGGCACATCTCCCTCGCCAAGCTCGGCCGACGGGTCCGCTTCGGCCACAGCAACATCGGCAACCTCATCCTGACGGGATGCCTCGGCGAATAGGCGGTCTTTTAGTTCGGTGTAGAGGTCCTGCATATGGCGCTCGGCCCACAGCTGGTCGGCGATGGGCTCCACCTGGCAGGCGCTGTACTTGTCTTCGGGCGTGCCCGATTGCGAATCGGTCACGTGCAAGGTGAGCTCGTTGCATTTGCCGACCCACCATTGGTAGGTCATGTACACGGCCCCCTCGTTGATCCGATCGTCGAGAGCCGCGCGCGAGATGATCTTGCCGCGACGCGAATACACCCATACGAGCTGCTCTTCGTCGATGCCGCGCGCCTCAGCATCGAGGGGGTTCATATGCACGTAGCCCGGTTCGTCGGCAAGCGCCGCGAGCGCCTTGCAGTTGCCGGTCATGGATCGGCACGAGTAATGCCCCACCTCGCGCACCGTGCAGAGCACGAGCGGGTACTCGCGGTCGGGAAGCTCGGTCGGCGACTCGTAATCGGTCGCGAAGAAGTGCGCCTTGCCGTCAGGCGTCGTAAACGCACCGCCTCCGTAGAGCTCGGGCGATCCGGGATGGTCGATATCGGGGATAGGCCATTGGGCATGCCCGAGACCTTCCATCTTCTCGTAGGTCGCACCGAAGAACAGCGGGCACAGCTCGCGGATCTCGTTCCAGATCTCTTCGGTCGACGTATACGACATGGGATAGCCCATGCGACAGGAGAGGTCTTGGAATATCTCCCAGTCATGGCGGCATTCGCCCTTGGGAGGCACCGCAGCTGAAAATCGCTGGAAGGTGCGATCAGACGCGGTGAACACACCCCCGTGCTCACCCCACGAAGTGGCGGGCAGCACGACATCGGCAAGCGCCGTGGTCTGCGTCATGAAGATGTCCTGGCTGATAAGCAGATCGAGGTCTTCGAGCGTACGACGCATCTGCGCCGTGTCGGGCTCGGTTTGCAACGGATCCTCGCCGAAGTTGTAGAACGCGCGGATGCTGCCGTCGGCCACGCCGTGCGGCAGATCGGTGAGCTTGCGACCCTCGACAGGAGAGAGCTTCTCGATCGGCACGTTCCATGCGCGGGCGAACTTCTCGCGCACCGCGTCGTCGTCGATGCGCTGGTATCCGGGATACAGGCTCGGCCACATGCCCATGTCGCACGAGCCCTGCACGTTGTTCTGACCGCGCACCGGCGCCAATCCGCTCGCATGCTTGCCGATATGACCGGTGATGAGCGCAAGCGCCGCTATGGCGTGTACGCTATCGACGCCTTGGCGCTGCTGGGTTATGCCCATGCCCCATCCGATAACGGCGG
>NZ_LT964681.1:526404-621772 GCF_900240215.1 Raoultibacter timonensis
AGATGTGTAAAAGAGACGGGGTTTATGCCCATGCCCCATCCGATAACGGCGGTTTCCGCCATCGCGTACAAGCGCGCCGCCTGCCGAATCTGCTCAGGCGCCACGCCGACTACATCGGCAACCGCCTCGGGAGCGTAGCGTTCGACCGTCTTCCACCATTCGTCGAAGCCGACCGTATGCCCTTCGATGAAATCCCAATCTGCCAGATCTTCGGCGACGATCGTATAGGCGAGTGCGTTCAGGAGCGCGATGTTCGAGCCGTTCTTCTGCGCAAGGTACATATCGGCGATGCGCGCCGTTTCGATGACGCGCGGGTCGGCGACGATGAGAGTCGCCCCCCGTTCCTTCGCCTTCACGATGCGGCTCGCAACGATCGGATGGCTGGCCGCGGGGTTGTAGCCGATAAGAAAGATACAATCGGTTTCCTCGAGCAAGGGGATGCTCACGCTCATGGCACCCGATCCAACCGATTCCATGAGCCCGATGACCGAAGCCGCGTGGCAGGTGCGGGCGCAGTTGTCGATGTTGTTCGTGCCCAAGCACGCCCGCACGAATTTCTGCATGACGAAGTTCGCTTCGTTGCCCGGTCCACGCGACGAGCCGGTGAGCATGATCGCTTCGGCACCGTGCTCGTCAATGATGCGCTTGAGGCGCTCAGCGGTGAAGTCGAGTGCCTCGTCCCAGCTCACGCGTTCGAGCTCGGCACCCTTTTCGCGACGGATCATCGGATGGGTAAGGCGCGGCGTCAAAATCTTGGTATCGTTGACGAAGTCGTGGCCGTACAGGCCCTTCAGGCAGAGCTCTCCTCGGTTCGTCACGCCGTCGGCAGGCTCTGCCTCGACGACATAGCCGTTTTCTACCACCAGGTTCATCTTGCAACCCGCCCCGCAGTACGGACATACGGTTATATGCTTCTCCATGGCCCTACCTTCCGCCCAGGTCCTGGTTCAAATGCAGCGTCGAGTACGCAGCCGTAGCCTTCGCGGCCTCCCTGCGTTTGCCCTGCGCTCCCTTTTCTAAAAACCGCTGATCGATGAGCCTGAGCGCATGGGTGGGGCACGCCCTCACGCAGGCCGATCCCTGCGCATGGCCCTCGCACAGATCGCACTTGATCACCGTCGATTTTCTGCGGCTGCGCCGTCGCTTCGGCTTCTTGTCGCCGTCCTCTTCGCTCTGCTCGGGCGCTGCCAGCACTTCGGTTACGATATCGACCGCGCCGTACGGGCAGGCGAGAATACAGTTGCGGCATCCGATGCACTTCTCCTTGCGCACGCCCACGCGCTCGTCATCGGAGTAGAGACACCCGGTAGGGCACGCCTCGACGCAAGGGGCATCGACGCAATGATGGCAGCCGACAGGCGCCGAAACGGTGTGCGTTGTAACGAGCTGCAACCGGGGCAGGGCAACGTCGCCTTCGATATCGTGTCGATGGAGGCACGCCGCCATACACGTTTTGCAGCCGATGCACTTACCGGGGTCGGCTATGACGAACTTCCTGCTGAACATGCTAGGCCGAGGTCGTCCGCTCGGCGGCTTCGACCACATGGGCCATAAGCACCGAGGTGGTCACCGAGCCAATGCCGCCGGGAACCGGTGTAATGGCGCCTACGATCGGCTCGACTTCGTCGAAATCGACATCGCCGCAGAGCTTTCCCGCCTCGTCGAAGTTGATACCGACATCGAGCACAACCTGATCGGGCGAAAAGCACTCTGCCTTGAACATGCGAGCACGGCCCGTTGCGCACACCACGATATCGGCAGCCCGCATCACCGCAGCAAGGTCTTTGGTCCTCGAATGACAGAGTGTCACCGTAGCGTTACGGCGTAGAAGCATCATGGCGATCGGCTTGCCGATCACGAGGCTGCGACCCACCACGACGACATGGGCGCCCTCGAGGGGAACGTCGTAGCAATCGAGTACCCTCATGCATGCAGCAGCCGTACACGGGGCGAATCCGAAATCGCGGTCCATGAACACGGCGGCAAGCGCTGCCGACGAAATGCCGTCGATATCCTTTTCGGTTGCGAGCGCGTCGCATACGGCCTGCTCGTTGATATCACTCGGCAGCGGACGGAACATCAGGCATCCGTGAATCGACTCGTCGCCGTTCACCTCGTCGATGGCTGCTTCGATACCAGCCTGGGAAACCCCCTCGTCAAGCACGGTTTTTCGCACTTCGATGCCGAGCGATTCGGCCCGCTTCTCCGCCGTACGTTCGTACGACAGGTCGTCGGGACGCTCGCCCACGCGCAGAAGCGAGAGCCCGCACACGATGCCTTTATCCGCTAAAGATGCAACGCGGCCCCCGATTTCTTCTGCAATCTTCTCGACTACCGGCTTGCCGGCTAAACGCTTTGCCATGAATCAACCTATCTGATCTCGTCGAGCACGTACGCATACAGTTTGTCGGCCAGGGCGCCCGAATCCCCGATGAGCCGATCGGCCTCGCCGGCGTAGCCCTCGGCGCGTTCGCGATCGGCGATATCCTTCGCATTGATGAACACGTTGAGACTTGCGCCGTTGAGTGCGGCTTTCGCGCACACGACCGCAACGCCCACATCGGAAAGCACCATGCGGCTTCCGTTGTACGCCAAGAATTCGCACAGTTCGATAACCCGGGCGCACGAGCGCATGATATCGAGCGGCACTTCGCAAGCACCCGTAAGGGCGTGCTGCATGGCGGCATCTTTCGCGGCTTGCTCGTCAGGCGTTGCCTTCGGCATACCGTACGCCTTCGCCAAGGGTGCGAAGGCGCGCGCGTCCTCATCGACGAGCTCGATCAACCGTGTGCGCAGGTCGGCGAGCTTCTCCAAAACGATGTAGGTGTCGGCCTCTACCGATTCGTAGCGTTTCTTCCCCACGGTAAGGTTTCCCACCATCGATCCGAGCGCCGTCGCAAGGGCGCCCATGTACGCACTGGCTCCTCCCCCGCCCGGCGTTGGGGCTTTGCTCGCCAAATCCATAATGAACGTCGTATCGAGCATGCTCTTCTCCTGT
This sequence comes from Raoultibacter timonensis, assembly GCF_900240215.1. Lineage (GTDB taxonomy): Bacteria > Actinomycetota > Coriobacteriia > Coriobacteriales > Eggerthellaceae > Raoultibacter > Raoultibacter timonensis. The sequence goes on from NZ_LT964681.1 coordinate 529,403, forward strand.
CGCGCTCGGTCGCCTCGCCGCCCATGCGGCATCTCTCTTGCCTGCACTCGACGCCCGGATCTCGGGCTGCCGTGCTTCGTTTTAGAACAGCCCTGAAATCTTGCCGGTCTCATCGACGTCGATACGGCAGGCCGCAGGTTCTTTGGGAAGCCCCGGCATCGTCATGATGTCGCCCGTAAGCGCCACGACGAATCCGGCACCCGCCGAGACCTTCGCCTTTTTAACCGTGATGCGGAAGCCGCGCGGTGCGCCGAGCAGCGCCGCATCGTCAGAAAAGCTGTACTGCGTCTTCGCCATGCAGACGGGCATATGCCCGAACCCGAGAGACTCGAGCTGAGCGAGCTCGTTTTTCGCAGCGGGTGTGAAATCAACGCCGTCGGCGCGGTAGATGCGCGTGGCGATGGCCTCGATCTTCTCGACAAGCGAAAGATCGCTCTCGTAGCAGAACGCAAAATCGTTGGGTTCCTCGCACAGGCGCACGACCTCCTCGGCGAGCGCGATGCCGCCTTTTCCGCCCTTTGCCCACACCTCGGAAAGCGCAACGTTCACGCCGAGCTCCTTGCATTTCTCTTCGACGAGAGCCAACTCGGCCTCGGTATCGGTGGGGAATCGGTTGATGGCCACCACGCAGGGCAGCTTGTAGACTCCCGTAATGTTTTCAACATGCTGGAGAAGGTTCGGAAGGCCCGCCTCGAGGGCTTCGAGGTTCTCGTTGCCGAGCTCGTCTTTGGAAACGCCGCCATGGTTTTTGAGCGCGCGCACCGTAGCGACGACTACGACCGCATCGGGCTTGAGCCCAGCGAGGCGGCACTTGATGTCAAGGAACTTCTCGGCACCCAGATCGGCGCCGAACCCGGCTTCCGTCACACAATAATCGCCGAGCGCCATGGCCATGCGCGTCGCCATGATCGAGTTGCAGCCGTGCGCGATGTTGGCGAACGGCCCGCCGTGCACGAAGGCAGGAGTTCCCTCGAGGGTCTGAACGAGGTTGGGCTTGAGCGCATCCTTCAAAAGTGCGGCCATGGCGCCCTGAGCCTTGAGATCGCCCGCCGTGATCGGCTCGTCGGCGGCCGTGTAGCCAACCACGATGCGCGCAAGGCGCTCTTTGAGATCGATAATCGAGGTGGCAAGGCAGAAGATGGCCATGATCTCGCTTGCAACCGTGATGTCGAACCCGTCTTCCCGCGGCATGCCGTTGGGCTTTCCACCCAAACCGTCGACGATGTTGCGAAGCTGACGATCGTTCATGTCGACGCAGCGTTTCCAGGTGATCTTGCGCACGTCGAAGCCGAGGGCGTTGCCCTGCTGGATGTGGTTGTCGATCATGGCAGCGAGCAGGTTATTGGCCGCGCCGATCGCATGGAAATCGCCTGTGAAGTGGAGGTTGATATCCTCCATGGGAATGACCTGGGCATACCCGCCGCCAGCAGCGCCGCCCTTGATGCCGAACACGGGTCCGAGGCTCGGTTCGCGCAGCGCGACAACAACGTTTTTGCCCAACTGGGCAAGCGCGTCGGAAAGACCGACGGTCGTGGTCGTTTTGCCCTCCCCAGCCGGCGTCGGATTGATCGCCGTCACAAGCACGAGTTTTCCGGGCGTATGGTCGACGTCGGCGAGCAGGTTGTAATCGACCTTCGCCTTGTGGTTCCCATACAACTCGAGGTACTGCTCGGGTACGCCGGCGGCCTCGGCTATCTCGCGGATGTGCTTTGGGGTTGTTGCTTGGGCAATTTCAATGTCGCTCAACACGAAGGCCCTCACTTTCTCATTTCGTACTCGTCTGAACGCCCGGGCGCACGCACCGGATACAGGCAATTCTACTTGTTCGGCGCACCGAGCGTATACCGTATTTCACCAAGCGCACAAGATGACCAGCCGAGGGGACGGAAACGCGGGATACCCGAGGGCGGCAGACCGGACGCGGGCGCGAGGGCGGATGGATGAGCTTGGAGCCGGCTTCCGTCGATCGCCCAAAACGGTATGAACAGCCTGCCGATCCCAAATCGTCAGGAAGGCGGGTGGGATTCTGCATGGGACGGAAAGGAACGATTCTGCATGAGATTTACGATTGTGACCTCAAGGATATAAGATATTACTTTTTTGATCAGGCGTTCTAGTGCAGATGCTTAAAGATATCGCCCGGAATCAGGCTCCATGGGGTTCACAATCGTAAATCTCATGCAGCGGAAGGCCGATCCCGCGAGAAACCAGAAACGCCCCGCAGCGGCTCGGGATTTCACAGCATCGGACGACGCCCGATGCTGCGCAACGGCGGGCGGCGAACGGGCAACGACGAGGCGCTCCCGCGGCCGAGCTGGAAGGGGGCCGGCCCAAAGCTTCGAAATGGAGCAGCCGCACGATGGAGCAGCCGCGCGCGAACGGGCCCGCTACTTCTGAGCGTCGTAAATGAGTCGCAAACCGTCAAGCGTCAGTTCGGGCACAACCACGGTAATGGTTTCTGAGATGCGCGCCACCGATTCCGCTAAGCCTCCCGTCGCGATGACCTGCGTCTCGTAACCGAGCTGCTTGAAGATGCGGCGCATGAGCCCGTCGACCCGATCGGCTTCGCCGTATACGATGCCCGCTTGGATGGCCTGCTCGGTCGTGCCCCCGATAGCCGTACCCGGATCGACAAGGTCGATCGCGGCGAGCTTGGTCGCGCGCGAGAACAGCGCATTTGCCGACGTTTCGACCCCGGGAGCGATGACGCCCCCGATGAAGTACCCCTGCTCGTCGATAACTTCGATGTTGGTAGCCGTACCGAAATCGACGACGACGCAGGGCGGCCCGAAAAGGATGCGGGCGGCAACCGCATCGGCGACGCGATCGGCACCGACTTCGGCCGGGTGCGCATACGTCGACTTGAACAGGTCGCCCGCAGCCCGGGCGTCCACCACAAGCGGCTCTTTCCCGAGCATCGTAACCATGGCGTCATGCCACGACTCCGTCAGCCGGGGAACCACCGACGCAAGCGCGGCACCATCGACCCCTGAAGCATCGATGCCTTCCGATTCGAAAAGCGGCTTAACCTTGATGCGAAGTTCGTCGGAGGTGTGCAGCTTGTTGGTGGCAACCCGCCACATATGGAGCAATTTGTCTGCTTCGTACAGGCCTAATACCGTTTGAGTGTTGCCGACGTCGATAGCAAGTAACATGTTTTTGACAATCCCTTTGACCGAGAACCATACTGTCTATAGTGCTATTATAGCAATCACGGGACGCCCCCTGGCGTTGATACCTGTTCAGAAAGGTCGGACATGAACGAATCCCCCAGCCGCATCCTCGTGGTGGATGACGAACCGTCCATCACCGAGTTCGTAAGCTACGCCCTGAAGAAGGAAGGCTTCTACACCGATGTCGTCGACAACGGCGAAGACGCCCTTGCGCTCGCCATGCAGAACGCCTACGACTTGTTCGTTCTCGACATCATGCTCCCTGGCATGGACGGCTACGAGCTATGCCGCAGACTGCGCGCGAAGACGACCGCACCGGTCCTGTTCCTTTCGGCGCGCGACACCGAGCTCGACAAGGTTGTCGGCCTGGAGATCGGCGGGGACGACTACCTCGCCAAGCCGTTCGGCGTCCGCGAACTCATCGCCCGCGTTCGCGCGCTGCTGCGTCGCGGCAACGGCGGCGATTTTCCCGGTGCGAACCATGCCATCACCGCAAGCGGCATCACGCTCGACGAAGACGCCCATACCGCTTCGGGAGAAAACGGCGAAATCGATCTGACTCCGCGCGAGTTCGAACTCCTTGCAAGCCTCATGAAGAGCGCCGGCAAGGTCGTTTCTCGCGAAGACCTGTTGCGCGATGCGTGGGGCTGGGAGTACCTGACCGAAACGAAAACGGTCGACACCCACATCAAGCGCCTACGCGACAAGATCGGTGCTGCTGGCTACGATCCCGGCCTCGTTGAAACGGTGCGTGGTTACGGGTACCGTTTCAAGCAGTAACCCCTAGCCCGGCGCGACGCCAAGGCTCGCCATCAAACGGCTGCAGACATATTTCTCGCTGCTTTCGACGTTGTTGACGCTTTTGGCCTGCACGATCGTCGTGCTGGTGTGCGTTCTGGCGTTCGATGCGCCCGCCATGGCATTCGCCCTGCTTCTGCCCGCCGCATGCATCACCTTCATAATCAGCCTGCTCATCGGACACTTTCTTTCCGAGCCTTTGCGCATCCTCTGTGCGAAGGTAAAAGCGTTCTGCTCGGGCAACGCCGGCGTACACATAGCGCCCGACGGACGACTTCACGAAGCTGACTGTCTCGCTGAAAACTTCGGGGAACTCGCCGAAAAGGCCCTTGTGCAGCAATCTGACCTTGCCATTCGCGAACGCAGGCAAGCCGAGTTCATCAGCGATGTGGCGCACGAGCTGCGCACGCCGCTCACCGCCATCCACGGCAACGCTGAGATGCTGCTCGATCCCGATCTGCCCCCCGAGCTACATGAGAAGTTCTGCAAGATCATCATCGACGAGAGCGAGCGGCTCGGCCGCCTCTCGAACGATCTCTTGACCCTGCAGCGCATCGAAGACGACAGCATCCGCTACGAGCTGCAGCGCGTCGATCTCAAGACGCTCTCGCGCGAAGTGTTCGATGCACTCGATCCTATCCTGCGCGACCGCGGGGCAATCACCGAAATCATCGGCGAAGCGCCCGACGTACTCGGCAACCCCGACCGCTTGAAACAAGTGCTTTCCAACCTGGTGGAAAACGCGAGCCGATTCATCGAACCCGGCGGCCACATCACCATCGAGCTGTTCGGCCTGCGCGGCAATTCCGTGATAGCCGTCAAGGACGACGGCGCAGGCTTCGGCGATACCGACCCGAAGCGGTTATTCGATCGATTCTACCGCGCCGACACCTCGCGCAGCCGCGGAACGGGCGGCACAGGGCTCGGACTCGCCATCGTCAAATCGGTCGTGGAAGCGCACGACGGCACCGTCGAGGCGCTCAACCTGCCCGACGGCGGCGCCTGCTTCATCGTGGCAATCCCCTCGATCGCCGTATCGTAGCGGCTATGATCATCGGCATCACGACAACCCGCACGACCACCGACGACATCGACATCGAACGCGTAACGATCGAATACCTGCAAAGCGTCGAACGAGCAGGGGGCACGCCGATATTGCTGCCACCCCAGCCAGATTGCTCTTCGATAGATGAGATTCTCGTGCGCATCGACGGCCTCATGCTCACCGGGGGCGGCGATATCGATCCCCGCCTGTACACCGACGATAAAGTGCTCGAACAAGTTTCCCACGTATCCCGCAAACGCGACGAATTCGAAATCGCCCTCGCCTGTGCCGCCTTCGAGCAGGATATGCCCACATTCGGCATCTGCCGAGGCATGCAGATCATGAACGTCGCATTCGGCGGCTCGCTCAATCAAGACCTTGCCGCATGCGGCATTACCGACGAAAACCACCTGCAGGAGCGGCCATTCGAACGCACCGGCCAAGTCACGCTACTCGAGCCCGGCACGCGCCTCGCTGCGCTGTTCGGCAATGTGGCGTGCATTGAAACCAACTCGATGCACCATCAAAGCATCCGCACCGTTGCTCCGAGATTCTCCACCAGCGCCCTAAGCGCCGACGGCGTGATCGAGGGCATAGAGGATCCGTCGAAGCGATTCTGCATCGGCGTACAATGGCACCCCGAATACCTCGCCGACAACAACGTGCTGTTCGAGGCGTTCTGCGCAGAAGCACAAGCACGCAGTTCGAAACCCGCACGGGAATAATATAACGTTTCCCCATTTCACCGCTTCATATTCCAAGGATGAACCACCGTACTACCATCCCTACTACCCACCTTGGTATCCCTTCTCGCACGAATACGTCTTTCCTTGTGTTTCGGATGCGTCGCCCATCGCCTAGCATTCAGGTAATCTGCAAACCGAGAATGCAAGGAGAAGAATATGTGCTTCAGACCAGCAGCAGTATCGCTTGATGCAACGTGTCCCCAATGTGGAGCAACTTGTCCAGCGGGAACCGCCGTATGTCCCGAATGCGGCGCCGAAGCTCCTTCGAGTCCCGCCATGCCAGGCATGCCCGGTGCACCGTCGGCCCCAAGTGCTCCGGGTGCACCGTCGGCCCCGGGCGCACCCGGAGCACCCAAAACCCCTCCCGCGCCCCCGAAGCACTAGTTGAAACCTCCAATCGGCCGCTACCCGAGGAGCACCCTGTTCACGGATGCTCCTCGGGTCCGGCAGCCAATCGTCGCCTGAGAACAATCGGCTATAATGCTCCATGACGATCCCCTATCCGATATGCGAGAAGCCTATGCCATTGATTGACCTGAATCTCAAAAAGGCACATGTCAGAACCATGCTTCCCATGGCATCAGTCGGGTTTGCTTTTTTCTGGGCGTGGTTCTATTTGCTCATGTTCGGCCCCAGCGCTTCACGGCATCTTGGCCACGAAACCTCAATGGTTGTGAAGCTTGCCTTCCTCACCGGAATGTTCGCCGTCATGATGCTCGCTTACCTCAAACGCAATCTGTTCGACAGATCAAATCCCGATCCGATGCCGCTTGTAGCACTAGCGCTTACCTTGCCAATCGGCGTACTCAATCTTATCGCCAGCCCGGGATCGGCTCCTTTAGGGTTCGACATAGTCGTCTGGGCGCTCGCGGGCGGCGGCTTTTCCCTGATCTTTCTCGAGTGGCCCAAGGTGTTCATGATCGCCTGGCAAAAAGATGTCGGGGCGTTTCTTGCTTCAGGCGCCGTCATAGGGGCGATCGTCTACCTGTTCTCCTGCAACCTCACGGCTCCCTACGGCGATATCGCCCTCCTGCTCTTCCCGCTCTGCTCGCTTGCAACGTTCGCTTATCTTCGCACCCATGTTGCAGGAAGCGGGAAAATGCCCGACCAACCCGTCGAGCAGACGAAGCTCTTCCCTCTTACCGGTTTCACCGTCGCAATTTTCGGCGTGCTGTTCGGCTTCGCGGTCTATCATCTTTGCGACAGCATCGAGAATCTCGAGCCTGCCTTGGTCGCCTTGGCAATAGCCGTCGGAGGACTGGTGCAAATGGGCTGTACGACCCTCATCAAGCGCTATATTCCATTCGGAATCGCCGAAAAACTTACGCTGCTGCTCGTGGCGGTTGGCTTCCTCGGGCTCGCCTTCCTCGATGAGTCGTTCAGAACGCCGTGCTGCCTTTTCCTGCTAGGAGCTTTGATCTATTTCGATTTCGCCAACCTCGCAGCGCTCGTCGGGTTTGCAAGCGGGCAGCCGTCGCCGTTCTGGCGCATCGCGCGAGGCCAGCTCGTACTCCCACTCGGCATGGCCATCAGCTGGGCAGCGTGCCTCGCGATCGAAAAGGCTAACGCCGCACTCTTCGATTTCGTACCCTTCATAGGCCTCGGTCTTGTACTGGCTTTAGCCATGCTCGCCGCATTCGTCCCCTTCAAGGACAACGCCTTTGCGGACAAAAGCATCGATAACGAAATCGCCGAAGGGGGGCATTTCAAGCAACGCTGCACGAAAGCCGCAGAGGAATACGGACTGTCCAATCGTGAAACCGAAATACTCCTGTTCCTCGCTAAGGGTCGCAATGCGCAATTCATCAGCGAGCAGCTTAACATCTCGGCATATACCGCCAAAACCCATGTGTACCACATCTACCAGAAAATGGGAGTCAACTCCCAGCAGGAGCTCATCACGATCGTCGATTCCACCGAAGTCGTATTTCACTGATCCGATAAAGCGGCCGCAGAAAGCCACGAGACCCCGCTCGATCCAATCTCGGCGGGGTCTTTCCTTGTCATCCTTATCAACGAGCGGGATAAGAAGACGGCTTCCTAGTACCCCGCCAGCGCAACCAGCGGCATCAGTATCGTCGCATGGAGAGCGATCATGGCAACGGTGGGAATGACGCCCGCCTTGAAGAAATCGACCATCTTCCAGTACCCGTAGCGATACGAGAGCATGTTGTTCCCGTCGACGCCCATGAGAAACGTCGTCGACGCGTTCACCGCGACGATGACCGTAAACACCACGGGGCTCACGCCGATGGCGCCGGCAATGGCGCACAGGGGAATCAGGCTGATGGCGATGAAGGCCGGGCCCACGGGGATGACGAGGCGCAGAAGCGGCAGCAGCGCAGCGGAAGCGGCCACGATCGCGGTTCCGCTCAGCGCCACCTTGCCGACGGTCGAGCCGAAGAGCCAACTGGCAGCACCCTGTTCCTTGACTCCGCCCGAAATCGACTGCACGCACCCGATGAGCAGAACGATGTTCCACGAAACGGCGGCCACGTACTCGCGCCAATCGAGCACGTCGATCCCGGGTGCGAAGAAGAGGATGAGCGCGAGCACGGCGATCGCGGTGGCGTCCCATCCCGTCCAATTGCTCGCGATCCACAACGTGAAGACAATCGTCATGATGCCGAGCACCTTCCAGTCGATTGCTTCGAACCTGCCTACTTCCATGCCCTTTTTGTCTATGCAGGCGATCGTCTTTTCGGAAATGGGCTCCGGCTTGAACACGAGTGTAATGGAGAACCAGCAGACGAACAGCAGGATGATCGCTATGGGCATGCAGATGAGCGTCCAATCGAGAAACGAGATCGCAATGCCCGTGTTCGCCTCCAGCACGTTCATTGCCATGATGTTCATGGCGCTGCCCGACGGAATAGCCTGGCCGCCGACCACCGACGCGTAGGTGATGCCGATCATGAGCGCCTTGCCGAGCTTCGACGACCCTTTTTCGCACCCCTCGATTTCGAGAATGCTGCTCACCGCTATACCCGCAAACAGCGCCGTGCACGGCAGGTCCGAGATGAAGAACGAGAGGATGGCCGCCGCGATCATGAATGCGAGCACCGTCGCCCGCGAGTTTCCCTTGGTGAGCCTCATGAGGGTGAACACGATTTTCGTCGGGATCTTCGTTTTCAGAAGCGCGGCCGTAATGCCGAACGAAGCCATGATGAAAAAGATGACGCTGCTTACGAACCCCGACCACACCCCTGCGTTGTACTCCATGATATCGAAGACGGGCATGAGTACCATGATGATCAGACCCGAGATGGCCACGGGTATCGGCTCGGTCACCCAGAGGAAAATGCCGGCCACCATGAGGGCGAGCGACATCTTTCCCGCCTCGCCTAAACCTTCGGGGGTCGGCCCCAGCCACGCCGCCGCAATGAGAACCGCCGCGATCCCGATGCAGAGCGCTCGCTTCATGCTCGAAGGCCCCCCGTCTGCCGTAAATCGTTTTTCCTTCATTGCAGATCGATCCCCTTCTACTCGTCGTGCAATACGTGAACGGCTTCGGGCAAAGAATGCTTATCCGAGGCTTTCCAGGGGAAACGATACCGACAGGCAATCGGTTGCGAATCAGGCGTGAAAACGGAAAATCCCGCTTCGCTCATCGCAAAATGAGTACCATCGGGAGAACGAGCACCGATACTACCTATAGTAGTAAAGTCGATGAGCTGCGAAAATATTAAGTTGGCAACGCCCTGCCCGACGCATTCCCTCTTGTTTTCTTCCTGCTGCAAAACGCTTCGGAGGCCCCACGCCTACCAAGTCGCACAATATACCACATTACCTAGCAACCGGAGAATCCGATCCGCTTCACAAAGCGTTGCGTTTTGTTCGCGCATCGCGCAAGCCTCCCGGCATCGAGCGCGTCTTCCGTCTTTCGTTCGGCATGCGCTTCATATACAATAATCGGCCTTCTCCCCCGCAGCATCGAAAACCGTACTACTGAGAGTAGGATTCGCCTACTCGCGGGCCATCAGGCGCATTTTTTGATGATTGGAGCACGTTTTAGTGAGATTAATCGGATTACCTCGAAGGCGAAAACGCGGAAAGTAATGGCATCAAGAGTTGTGCCATTGCGGCGGCATGCGAGAAAGGGGACGGGTGGCCGCAGTGCAAGCAGTATCCACGAACCATATATCTAAGGGGGTTGATTGATCACATGTCCGCAACAAAACAAGATACGCAAGAGAAGCCTTTGGGCAAGCGCCTCGCCCTGATAGGCGTTGCAATCGTGATCCTTATCATCGCGCACTTCCTTCCCGTTCCGGAAGGATTGACCTACGAGGGGAAAATGGCCATCGCAATCATGGTAGCCGGCATCGTCTTGTGGGTCACAGAACCCGTACCGATGGCAATATCGGGTCTCGCCTTGATGTGCCTGATGCCAGGATTCGGAATATTTCCCTACAACGGCACACCGGGCGTTTGGGCTAACTTCATCAGCAACGTCATCTTCTTCATCCTCGCCTCGTTCGGGATCACTTCGGCACTTCTGAAAACGAAGATCCCGACGAAAATCGTGTTTGCCCTCATGCACCTCACCAAGGGCAATGCAAAGACAACCGTGCTCGCATTTATGCTCGCCACGGCCGTCGTCTCTGCGTTCGTTTCCAACCTGCCCTGCACGGCGCTGTTCGCAGGCATCGCCATGAGCAGCATCATCGACCTCGAGAAGCAGAACGGCGATGCCAAGCACGCTGCGAACCTCGGCAAAGCGCTCATGATCGGCATTGCGTACGCGTCCATCATGGGCGGCATGATCACGCCCGCCGGCTCCGCGCTCAACATCATGACGCTCAACATGCTGGCGGCAAACGCCGGGTTCACCATTTCGTTCCTCGACTGGATCATCATCTGCGCTCCGATTGCCATCATCGTGCTCATCGTCAGCTGGCTTTCGGTCTCGCTCATCTTCAAAACCGACCGTATCTCGGAAGCTACGATGATGGCAATCGAGAAGAACGGCGCTTCCATCGGCAAGCTCGACGGATTCGACAAGAAGGTGCTCGTCATCCTCCTCGCCATGATCGCAGCTTGGATTGCCAGCAACTGGACCGGTTGGGACGCCACGGCCATCGCCGTCGCCGGCCTCGCCGTGTTCTTCCTTCCGGGCATCGACGTGCTCAACTGGAAAGAGTACATCGCCAGCGTTCAGTGGAGCATCGTGCTGCTTATCGGCTGCGTCCAATCGATCGCAGGCGGCATCAAAGAGCAGGGTGCCGCAAGTTGGCTGTTCGGCGCAACTGTCGGCAAGCTCGCCGTGAGCGCCTTCGCAGTGGTTGCGGCAACCGCCGTCGCCCTGCCGCTCATGCGCCTCATCATCCCCGTAGGCCCGGCGCTGATCGCCATCAGCCTTATTCCCCTTGCGGCGATGGGCCCGAGCATGGGCGTCTCTGCTGCGGTTTTCGCCGTCATCATCGCGTTCAACGCCAACAGCACGTTCTTGCTCGGCGTCGACAGCAACAACATGATGACCTTCAAGTACAACCAATGGAAGATGGCCGACTTCTTCAAAGCCGGAATCATCCCCACTATCGCAATGGTCGCTCTTCACGCAACCATCCTTGCTCCGCTCGTCAGCATGCTGGGATACTGACCGCAAGCTGCCTAACCCGAAGAGTTAGCCGCGGACCCGAACCTCCCACGAGGTTCGGGTCCGCTTCTTTCTGGCTGGAAGCGCTCTGCTCCTGCGACGGCGCAGCAGGCAGGCGTTGCTGTGCCAGTCGGCAAGCGCCCAAGAGCCCGCCTAACGATGCAGCACGGCTACGTTTCAGCGTTGCATCGTTGCAACAAAAGGGGCGATTCTGCTGCAAACCGGAATCGACACACGTACGTCCGAAACCTTGAGAGCCTTAGATCGCCATCGGAATCTACGAGTAGGGCGTCGAAGCTGGATTGCCGGCGGACGAGATGCTCCGTCCGCGAACCGAGGCTGACCCGCGCTCATTCGAAGCCATGGACGGCTACCTCCGAGCAAGATCACACAAAGCCCCTGCCGACAGCGATCCGGCACGAGCAGCGAAGCGCTCTGCCGGCATCGAACCAAAGCCGACGCCGATCCCGCGGAGAGCCCGGCGACAGCGCGAAATCCCGAGTTCGTCGCGATCGCGCATCGGAAAGCCGGGGCACGCCTTCCAATCACGCATTGGGCATCCGGATCGGAAGCGCAAGAAGAGGCGGATATCCGCCTCTTCTTCAAATCAAAACGCTATTCGATCGGCAACGCATGCACGGCTTTTCACAGGCAACCTTGCTGCTCCTTCAAACCCGAATCGACCTTTTGCCGCTCATCTGCCGCCGGCACGCCGACAAATTCGAATCCTGGCTGCGTGCACACGGTGCAGAACGCCGGCCTTCGACCCGTTACGATCGTCCCGCACGTAGGGCAGCGCGACAGATCGTCGAGGCCGTCCTCGACGCCCTCCGCTATATCGAGGCAGATGCCTGCATACAGGTTTTCCACTTCCTGCATGCGCTTGTACATGCGTGCGATGTCGCCGTATCCACGCAAGCGCGCACGAGCGGCAAAATCCGTACACGACTCAGAGGCCCATCCGTCGACCGTTTTCGCGAAAGCGCGCAGGGAATCGTCGAGCGATGCTCCGGCTGCCTGCAGGTTCGCCGGGCTCACCGCCTCTGCGTGCAACCGCTCTCGGAACTCCTCGAGCTCCGTCAGATGGGATTTCTCGCCATCGGCCATGGCTTCGAGGATAGCCGCGTCGCGCAGGCGATGCCCGTCGACAGCGCTCGTCGCAAAGTCCTTGTACCGGCGCCTTGCCGCCAAGCAGAACGCACGCGCATCCTGCAGATCGTCGTAGACTTCCGCAAGATGCTCCTTGGTGAACCGGGATTCCTTTTTCGCCTTGTGGCGCTTGTAGGCTCTGAACCCGACCATCTCGATCACGACGCAAACCGCTATCGCCGCTACCACCAAAACCATGGTGTCCATTGTCTTTCCTTTCGAAGCGGCGCATGCCATCGGTCACATGCGCTGAACGGCAAAGCCCACCGGCCGACGCGCGCTTCGGGCATCGATCGGGGCAAGCTCGTGCAAACCGGGGTTCGCCGGCATCGTCGGCGAACCCCGGTCCAAACTTAGTCGAGAGAGAATACCGCCTGCTTGGGCTTCTCCGTCAGCTTAGCGGAAAGCTCCTCGAGGGTTCCGTATTCCATACACTTCGCCTGGCAATGGGATACGCACGTGGGAAGCTTTCCCATCTCTGTGCGAGCCGCGCACAGATCGCACTGGTCGGTGGGAACCGGCATGTAGGCCAGCTGCCACACATCCTCTTCGATCTTCCAGGGGCCGATCTCGTTTACGAGGATGCCGGTCTGCCCGACAGGATACTGATGCTCCATCTGGCAAGCAAACTCGCAGGAGTGGCATCCCGTGCACCATTCGTAGTCAATCAGGATTCCGTACTTCGTCATGAGACTATTCACCATCCTCGATCTTGTAAAGCCTGCAGATGCTCGTCTTGTAGTTCGAGCCGAAGCCGCTCTTACCCGGGCTGTACACCATAAGGTTGTTGATGTTGTACTCGAACACATCGAAGAACTTCTCGGGGTCTGCCTCGGGCATCCACCAGGCATGGTCGCAAGCGACGATGCGCGGATCGGTCAGGATGGGCGTCTCCTCGATCTTTATCTTCGCCCGACCGTTCTGGTTCTCGATCCAGACCCACTCGCCGTCGACCATGTCGAGCTCCTTGAGCTTCTCGGGATGAACCTGCACGATCGGATCGGGATGCATCTTGCGCAAGCGCTCGACCTGACGGTGCTCCGAATGGAAGTAGTTCCAGTTGCGGGCGCCGGTCGTGAGCACAAGCGGGTACTGCTCGAAAAGCTCGGGGGTCGAACCGGGACCCGGATCGGGCTCTTCGAAATACGGCAGCGGATCGAGTTCGGCCGCGTTGTAGAACGTCGACCACAACTCGATGCGGCCGGTCGCCGTCTGGAACCCGGGCTGGCCGTCTGCGCGCATCTTGCCCTTCTTGTACTTGTAGTACTCGACGGGCAGATACACCGGCGCCGCTTCGCGCAGCTCCTCGTAGGTGTAGCCGGTCGGCTTCAGAAGCTCGGTGAACATCTCCTCGGGCGTCTCCCACGGCCAGGCTTCGGGATTGAGGCGCTTGCCCAGCTCGAGGTTGATCTGCATGTCGGATTTGCACTCGCCGATCTGCGTGACCTTGTTGATGACCTCGCCGCGCTGCGGACCGTCGCCCACGCGGATGCCGTTGCGCTCCGCGAACGTTGCCGCCGGCATGACCACATCGGCGAGCGCCATGATCGTCGGGGTCATGAACAGATCGACCGACACGATGAAATCGCATTTATTGAACGCCTTGTAGACGCGCTGCGGGTCGGCGGCCATGCACGCCAAGCCGTTCGTGGTCTGGAAGTGGGCTCCGTGGATCTCGTAGGGATCGCCCGTTTCCATCGTCTCGATGAGCACGTCGGGAGACGACTGCTTGAAGCCCATCTGAAGCAGCTTGTAGCGATCGAGCCCGAGGCGCTTGGGCTCTTGCTCGGGAGGAAGAAGATCCCTGCCCCAGCCGCCGGAGTACGCCATGATCTCCGCGGGGGGCACCATGCCGCCCGGGTTGTCGACGTTGCCGGTGATCTGGAAGAGCGCAGCGATCGCCTGGCCTGCTGGAATCGCCTCGCGCGTCATATCGATGGCGAGACCCCATTGCAGCGTTGCGGGCTTGCACTCGGCGAGCATGCGGGCAGCGCGGACGATCTTCTCTTCGGGAATCCACGTGATCTCGGCCACCTTGTCGGGCGGGAACTGCTGCACGCGCTCTTTGAGCTCCTCGAAGCCGTAGCACCACAGATCGACGAATTCCTTGTCGTAGATCTCCTCGTTGATGATGACGTTGAGCATGCCGAGGGCGAGCGCTGCATCGGTTCCGGGCCGTATAGGCAGATGCAGATCCGATTTCGCGGCAAGGAACGTGACGCGCGGATCGATGACGACCGTCTTCATACCCATCTTCATAAGGTCGATGACCCAGTGGCCGAAGAACCCGTCGGAATTAGCGATGATCGGATTGTTGCCCCAGATGAACATGACCTCGGGCATGACCCAATCGGGATTGTCGTAACGGTCGATGTAGTGCTGGGAAACATCGGCGACCCAGAACGATCCCGTCGTCGCCGCCATGCCGGCTACGCGGGGCAGGTAGCACGCGTTGCCGGAGAGCACGTTGCCGTAATTCGGCGAACCGAACGACCAGCACAGGCGCGATTGCCACGGTGCGATATCGCGGCCGGTGCCGTGGATGAACACCACCGATTCGGCACCGTACTTCTCTTTGATCTTAGTGAACTCCTCGACGGTGATATCGTACGCCTCGTCCCAGGTGATGCGCTCCCACTTGTCTTTGCCGCGATCCTCGCGAGCGCGCTTCATCGGGTACTTGAGACGATCCTTGTGGTTGACGATTTCGGGCATGTCCAAGCAGCGGACGCACAACCGTCCCTGGGTGAAGGGGTTTTCGGGGTCGCCCTCGACCTTCACCAGCTTGTCGTCCTTGTCGGTGTACAGCAGAACACCGCACCCGAGATGGCACCCGGGACCCGACCATGCGCTTCCGCGCGTTACCGTGTATTCGCCTTCTTGATAGCGGTACGGTTTTTCGTGAGGGACCTTGATGCCTTCCGATTTATCCATACTCTCACTCCCATCCTTCCTCGTCGTGAACGTTGAGGAAAGCATCCGCCATTCGCCGGGCGGCCGAATCGAGAGCATGAAATGAAAAACGCGTGACTGTATACGAAAAATAAGGTGATGGGATCGGAATTTCGGCATACTACTCTGGTTAGTATCCCCCGAACAGCTTCATTTCCGCTGGTCAAACACTAGCCGATCGAAGATCCCCGTTCGGTGGAATACGTCCAATCCCTGATGCCGCCCAGATCGTAAACATCGGTGTAGCCGATGTACATGAGCTTTCCGACGGCCAATTTGCTCTGCACGCCCGTACGGCAGTACACGATGATAGTCTCGTCGAGATCGGGAAGCGAGCCCAGCTTGTTCGTTCCTATTTCGTCGAAGGGAAGCGATATGGCTCCGGGAATATGAGCTTCGTCGTATTCCGATTCGGTACGGACATCGACGATGGCAACGTCGCCTTCATCGATCATACGCTTCGCCTCTTCGGATGTAATGCTGCTGAACAGCGGCGCACTGATATCGCCTTGGGGCTCCGAGGCATCAACCGCGTCGGTCGACATGCAGCCGAGTAGCGCAACCGTCGACGCGATAGCGGTCGCGAAGATCGCAACAAAAAGGGCTTTTTTCAAGGCACCACCATTTCGCAAGTACCTACATGATATCGCTCCCACATACTATAGAACATCGTTTCCGCTTGTCAACGCGTATTCCTTCGGAGGTATAATGATCGTTGGCAGCACGCATCCGATCTGATGCCATCTCGAAAGGATAGTCGCATGAGCGCATACGTATATCACTTCAGCCCCGCGGGAACAACGAAGCGCATCGCATCGGTTCTCGGGTTCGCCCTCGATGCCGATGCTCAGATGATCGACCTTGCCGATCCCGCAACACTCGGCGGCGAGCATCCCGTTTCTGCACCGACAGGCAAACCGGAAGACTCCGATATCGCAGTGTTTGCCGTTCCCGTATTCGCCGGCCGTGTACCGCAACCTGCGGCTGCAATGATCTCCCGCATCAGGGGCAACGGAATGCGGGCCGCAAGCGTTGTCGTGTACGGCAATCGAGATTTCGACGATGCGCTCGTCGAACTCAATGACATCCTCGCCCGCCAAGGGTTTTCGGTCATAGCATCGGGCGCATTCATCGCCCGCCATTCCATGCTTCCCGCGGTCGCCGCAGGCAGACCCGATACGGAGGATTGCGGTGACGCAGAGGCGTTCGCAGAGCGCATCGCCGAAAAACTCGCTTCGGCGGCCGAGAGGGGGGTGAGCACCCCGATAGACATCCCGGGAAACCGCCCCTACAAGGAATCGCCTGCGGCAGCCTGGACCCCCTCGGTTACCGACGACTGCACCCTGTGCGGCATATGCGCCATCAACTGCCCCGTTCAGGCCATACCCCATGATGCGCCGAACACGACCGGGCAAACCTGCTTCCAATGCATGCGATGCGCATCCGCATGCCCCGAAGGTGCCCGCGTCCTTCCCGCACCCGTCGCTGCGATGATCTCCGAAAAGCTCGCGCCGATAGCCACCGTGCGCAAGCCCAACCAAGTGTGGGTTTAGCGTCCGCCGCCCGCACGCGCTGTCAAGCGGGCGGTCAGCGGATCGCCTGCTTGACAGCGCGTGCGGTAAGTACGCCGACAACGGTTTTCACAAGGTCGACCACGATGAACGGAGCGACCGCAACAGCGAACGCAACGCCTGGACCCACACCGCTCACCGCCATGTATTGAGCCCAACCGCACACGTACATGACAACGATGAACAGCAGCGCCGCGGCAAAGCTCACGGCAAGACCAGCGCGATTCCGCTTTGCCGAACCGCCCGCAGCACGTCCTTTCTCACCGTTTCTCCCCCCGCCGTACCGGCCGAGCACGCACAAGAGCGCAAGCGCCAAGGCGGCACCGATAAGATATCCCCAGAGAAACCCGCCCGTAGGCCCCAAAAGCACGCCGATGCCGCCGCGCATCGACGAGAACACCGGGACGCCGATCGCTCCGATGACCAGATAGCCCCCGATCGCAGCCAGGCACTGCCCCGGCGTCAACGCAACGAGCGCAAACACCATCACAAACGTTTGGAGCGTGAACGGCACCGGGCCCAAGGGAATCGAGATCCAAGCCGAAACAGCCATAAGGGCAATCGTCAAACCGCAAAACGCGAGCGATCGCGTACGCGTCGCCGTCTTCTTCTTCACAATCGCATCATTCACTGAAACCTCCTCGGACATGCATGTTCCCAGAAGAGGCCGAGGCGAACAAGCGCGGCGACAGCGCGAGGGTGACGCGAAGCGCTCTCGCGACAAGCGCGGCGGACAAGCAGGTGAGCGCAGCGCACTCCCGCGTCAAACCGCACGCTGCGCAGGAACCTAGAACTTCGCGGCAATCTCCCCACGTTCGAGCTTCCCGAGCCGCTTCATTTCGAATGCGATGAACACCGCCGTCGTGAAAATGGAGAGGAAGTCGGCCATGGGCGCAGCGAAGTAGATTGCATCGAGGCTCGTGAACTGGGAAAGCACGTGCGGCAGCATCTCGGGCAGGACGAACAGCAATGGAATGAGGAACAGTATCTGACGCGTGAGCGAGAGGATGATGGATTTGAGCGGCTGTCCCGTCGCCTGGAAGTAGTTCGACCCGACGATCTGGAAACCGATGAACGGCATCATCATGAGCTGCACCTTGAGCGCGAATACGGTGAACTCGACAAGGTTTTGGTGCTTGATGCCGAAGGCTCCCACGATCGCTTCGGGGAACAGGTGGACGATGGCCCACATGAGAACGCCAATAGACGTTGCGGCGGCAATTCCGTACCACAGCGTCTTGCGTACGCGGCCGATGAGCTTCGCACCGTAGTTGAACCCAAGGAGGGGCTGGATGGCGATCGACACGCCCACGAGCGGCAACGTCGTGAATATGGCAACGCGCTGCACCACGCCGATGGAGGCAAGGGCGTCGTCGGCGCCGATGGGGTTCATCGCGCCGTACTTCACGAGCAAAAGGTTGATCACGAAGCTGACCACCGCCATGCCCGCCTGCACCACAAAGCTCGCCAAACCGAGCGAAAGGATGGTTCCGAGCACCTTCGGATCGGGCGCCATGGCCGCAAGGCGGAGCTTCAGCGGCACGTTTTTGGTTACGATGAAGTACCAGAGCACCGTTGCGCACGAGATAGCCTGGCCGCAGATCGTTGCGAGGGCGCTGCCTTCGACGCCCCAGCCGAACCGGATCACGAACAGGTAGTTGAACACCGTGCAGGAAACCGCGCCGATCAGCATGGTCACAAGCGCGCGGTTCGGCGCACCGGCGGTACGGATGAAGTTGTTCACGCCCATGCCGATGCACTGGAACACGAAGCCGAAGCAGATGATGCGTATGAACGATGCGGCGTAGGGTCGCACCTCGTCGGTTGCGCTCGAAAGCGTGAGGAGCCCATCGAGAACGGGCGGACTCGCTGCGCACAGGGCGATAACGATCGCAAAGAAGATGCTGAGCGATACCGTGTTGCCGAGGCTGCGTTCCGCTTCGTCGCGCCTGCCTTGTCCGAGCCGCAAAGCCGCAAGCGCGTTGCCGCCGTTGCCGATCAGCATCGCGATGGCCAGAAACACGGTCATGATCGGGTTGGCGACCGTCGCAGCCGACAGCCCTATCTCGCCCATAGCTTGGCCGAGGAAAATGGAATCGATGACGTTGTAGGCGCCGTTGACGAGCATGCCGAGGATAGCGGGAATGGCGAATTCGGTGATGAGCATGGGGATCGAAGCCGTTCCCATACGGCTTACCCGATCGTCTCGAGCCGGCTTTCCGGGCCCGTCGGTACGGTGCGGATCGCCGGGTTGCGACAATCCGGCATCGGGCTTTTCACACGGCTCCGCGCTCCCGTTGCGTGCGTCGGTCGACGGCTTCTGTGCTGCTGCGGCTGACATGTGCCCAAGTACCTTCCCTGCTATGCTGTGCGATTTCCTCCGAAAGCCATCATTCTACTCTTATTGAGGGGGAATGGAAGAAGATCGACCCCCGTAACCCCACGTCGGACGGGTCTACGGATGATTTTCGGTAGCGGAAGGTCGGCAACGCGAACACCGGCTCGATACGATCGGCGCGCTTACAGGACGACGTGCGCTTCCCCCGAAGCGATCGCTCGCTTCGTTCCATCGTCGCCGAGAAGCACGAGCCTTCCCCGCTCGTCGACATGCAGGACTTCGCCTTCATCGACAACGGTGCCGTCGATCGACGAAATGCCGACAACCCGACCGTTGAGAAACGATCGCCCGTTGTACCGCTCGGCCAACGCCTCGAATCCCTTATCGAGCCATTGGAAGTACAGGCGATCGATCGAAACCAAAAGCTTGGCCGCAAGCTCTTCGAGCACAGCAGTTTGTTCCTTACCTGGTCCCATTATGGCCTGGTCGGCAATGCGCTCAAGGTAAGCGGCCCGATAGGAGCCGGTGGTGTGCACTACGTTTTCGGGCTCGAATGCATTGATGCCGATGCCGATGCACACCGCATTGCCCACAGCCTCAAGCGAGATGCCGCAGAGTTTTCCCGCTGCGCACATCACATCGTTCGGCCATTTGACCGCAATGTCGGCGGTGGCCGCATACGGCACGAGGATGTCGTGCACCGCAAGGGCGAGCGCAAGGCTTAACGTGGAAAGATCGCATGCAGCGATACCGTGATCGCAAGGACGAAGCAGAAGCGAGAGGTACAGGCTGCCGGCTGGGCTCGACCAACGCCTTCCCTGGCGTCCGTAACCTCCGGTCTGCACGATCGACGTTACAACCGAGCCCTCGGGCGCGCCTGCGGCTACAAGCCGCTTCACTTCCTCGTTAGTCGAGGTGACTTCTTCGAAGCACCGAATCGCATACGGGACGC
Organism: Raoultibacter timonensis; assembly: GCF_900240215.1. Taxonomy (GTDB): domain Bacteria; phylum Actinomycetota; class Coriobacteriia; order Coriobacteriales; family Eggerthellaceae; genus Raoultibacter; species Raoultibacter timonensis. The sequence goes on from NZ_LT964681.1 coordinate 549,726, forward strand.
GCGTCGGCCCCATCCCCTTCGCTATAGCCTGCGCATCGAGCACGGGCGCCGCCTAGAACCGCTGGTCGAGTTTGATTGCACGACCCACCTCGACCGTAGCCTCGGTTACCGGCGTGCCGTTTGCGAGCACGTGGCAGGGCCTCAGTTCGAGCAGCGGCTTCACGACGAAATCGCGTTCGGTCAACAGGGGATGCGGCAACGTCAAGCGCTCGTCGTCGCATACGTAACACTGGTAATCGAGGATGTCGATATCGCAGGTACGGGGCCCGTTTTTGACGGTTCTCGTCCTACCGAACCGCTCTTCGATCGCATGGAGGTATGCGAGCAGATCATGGGGTCCGATACCGGTACGGATAAGAGCAACGGCGTTCACGAACGGATCCTGATCCTCGAAGTACGCAGGCTCGCTCTCATAGAAGCTCGAAATGTCGATGAGCTGGGAATCGGGCAGCGCCACCAGATTGCCGATCACTTCGTTGAGCACGGCGATCTTCGCTTCGCGCTCTTCTCCCGCTTCGCCCACGAGCGCAACGTTCGACCCGAGCCCCAAGAAACAATACGGCCTCAGATCCTTGAGGGCNTTGCAGTTTCGCGCGACTTCGACCACCGCGGGATCGCGGACGCCCGACACGTCGTTTATGAGGGAGGCGCCCGCCTCTACGCACGCACGGGCAACCTCGGCATGGCGGGTATCGATGCTCACGCAGAGACCGCGGGATGCGAGCTCGCCGACTACGCGCACCGTACGGGCAAGCTCTTCCTCGACCGCCACCTCGGCGGAACCCGGGCGGGTCGATTCGCCGCCCACATCGATAATGCGAGCGCCTTCGTCCACCATGCGCATAGCATGCGCCGCCGCGTCGTCGCAATTGGCATGCATGCCCCCATCGGAGAAGGAATCGGGGGTAACGTTGAGGATGCCCATCAAGATGGGCATCCTCCAATCGAATTCGAATTCAGCGCAAGACCATTTCATCGTCTATTTATCGCCATCTTTCTCGCTCTTTTCGGACTTTTTAACCGGCTTGCCGTCCTGTTGGGGATCGACGGCATGGTCACCCTCGGCTGCCTCGGTCGACTTCCCGTCCGAAGGCTTCTTCGCATTCGGATCGACCGCCGAATCGTCGAGCAGCTCTTGGAAGCGGTTTTCCAGCTCGTTGAAGAAGTTCTGCGACCCGGGCGCAGCCGGACGGCCGGGGTCGTTCGGGTTCTGATCGCCCGGAGCAACCTCCGCGTCGCGCCAGTTCGGATCGGCAAGCTGTGCCTGCTCCTCGGCCTTNCGTTGTGGGTGCGCACGATGCTCGCCCCGAGCTCGACGGCGGCGAGCGCCTGGCTCGCCGACGCCTCGTCGCGATCAAGCGGATTCTCGATGCCGTAGAGCGCGCCGATGTAGCTCTTGCGGGAAACGGCCGCCATGAGCGGATAGCCGAGTCGCGCAAACTCCTGCATGTTGAGCAGCAGCTCGTTGGTTTGCTTCGGCGTCTTGCCGAACCCGGGACCCGGATCGATGCAGATGCGATTGCGCGCAATGCCCGCAGCTTCGAGCTCGGCCGCCCGATCGGCGAGGTAGCGTTTTACCTCATCGACCACATCGTCGTAAACGGGATCGTCCTGCATGGTCTTCGGCTCGCCCCTCATATGCATGACCACCAGTCCCGCATTGCAGTTTCGCGCGACTTCGACCATCGCCGGATCGCGGAAGCCCGACACGTCGTTTATGATGGAGGCGCCCGCCTCTACGCACGCACGGGCAACCTCGGCATGGCGGGTATCGATGCTCACGCAGAGACCGCGGGATGCGAGCTCGCCGACTACGCGCACCGTACGGGCAAGCTCTTCCTCGACCGCCACCTCGGCGGAACCCGGGCGGGTCGATTCGCCGCCCACATCGATAATGCGAGCGCCTTCGTCCACCATGCGCATAGCATGCGCCGCCGCGTCGTCGCAATTGGCATGCATGCCCCCATCGGAGAAGGAATCGGGGGTAACGTTGAGGATGCCCATCAAGATGGGCATCCTCCAATCGAATTCGAATTCAGCGCAAGACCATTTCATCGTCTATTTATCGCCATCTTTCTCGCTCTTTTCGGACTTTTTAACCGGCTTGCCGTCCTGTTGGGGATCGACGGCATGGTCACCCTCGGCTGCCTCGGTCGACTTCCCGTCCGAAGGCTTCTTCGCATTCGGATCGACCGCCGAATCGTCGAGCAGCTCTTGGAAGCGGTTTTCCAGCTCGTTGAAGAAGTTCTGCGACCCGGGCGCAGCCGGACGGCCGGGGTCGTTCGGGTTCTGATCGCCCGGAGCAACCTCCGCGTCGCGCCAGTTCGGATCGGCAAGCTGTGCCTGCTCCTCGGCCTTGCGCGCCTCCTCGGCGGCCTTCATGGCCTCCTCGTCCTTGCGGCGGGCCTCGGCCTCTTCGGCCTCCTTGCGGGCGATGATATCCTTCTCGCGGTGGAGGTAGTCAGACCAGGTGTTGTTGAGCAGCGCTTCGCACGCCTCGCCCTCGACGGTCTCGCGTTCGAGCAGAACGCTCGCCATGAGGTCCATCTGCTCGCGGTTCTTCGTGAGGATCTCGTAGGCGCGGTCATGCGCGTCCTTCATGATGCGGGCAACCTCGTCGTCGATGCGGCGGGCGGTCTGCTCGGAGTAATCCTGCGTATTGCCGTAATCGCGGCCGAGGAACACTTCGTGGTTGGGTTGCCCGAACACCTGCGTGCCCAACTCGGCGCTCATGCCGTACTGCGTGACGATTGCGCGGGCCATCTTGGTCGCACGCTCGAGGTCGTTGGATGCGCCCGTGGTGATATCCTCGCAGAATATCTCTTCGGCCACGCGACCGCCCATGAACACGGCCAGCTCGTCGCGCATCTCGCCCAAACTGTTGAGGACCTTGTCCTCCTTCGGGATCGAAAGCGTGTAACCGAGCGCACGGCCGCGCGAGATGATCGAGATCTTGTGCACCGGATCGGCCTTGGGAAGCGTGTGCCCGACGAGCGCGTGGCCGCTCTCGTGGTAGGCGATCGTATGCTTGGTCTGCTCGTCCATGACGCGACCTTTGCGCTCAGGTCCCGCGATGACGCGCTCCATGGATTCGCTGACCTCCTGTTGCGTGATGATCTTCTTGCCGCGACGGGCGGTCAGAAGCGCACTTTCGTTCATGAGGTTTGCCAGATCGGCACCCGTGAAGCCCGGCGTGAGCTTGGCGACCTTGGCAAGATCGACGTCGCTGCCGATCGGCTTGTCTTTGGAATGGACCTTGAGGATCTTCTCGCGGCCCTTCACGTCGGGTGCGTCAACGACGATCTGGCGGTCGAAGCGTCCCGGGCGCAGAAGCGCCGGATCGAGGATATCGGCTCGGTTCGTGGCTGCGATGAGCACGACCGAATCGTTCGAATCGAAGCCGTCCATCTCAACGAGCAGCTGGTTCAGGGTCTGCTCGCGCTCGTCGTGACCGCCGCCGAGGCCTGCGCCGCGCTGGCGGCCGACCGCGTCGATCTCGTCGATGAAGATGATGGAGGGCGATGCCTCTTTAGCCTGCTGGAACAGATCGCGCACGCGGGAAGCGCCGACGCCGACGAACATCTCGACGAAATCGGAACCGGAAATGCTGAAAAACGGAACGCCGGCCTCGCCTGCAACGGCACGGGCCAGAAGCGTTTTGCCCGTACCCGGAGGTCCGACGAGCAAGCAGCCGCGGGGGATCTTCGCGCCCATCGACTGGTACTTGGCGGGATTGGCGAGGAAGTCCTTGATCTCGGTCATTTCCTCGACGGCCTCGTCAACGCCGGCGACGTCGGAGAATTTGACGTCGGGGCGCTCCTCGGCGGTCTTCTTCGTTTTGGCCTTGCCGAACGACATCTGCGAGTTGTTGGCCTTCTGCATCGAAGTGAAGAAGAAGATCAGCAGGCCCGCAAGCAGCAGGAAGGGCAGAAACGTTCCCAGAAGCTCAAGCAAGCCGGAGGGAAGCCTGATCTCGTACTGAATGTTCGGATGGGCCGCCATCAGTTCGCCGAGCGAATCCTGCCCGACGTAGGTGGAGGTGTAGTTGCGCTCGTTGCCGAGCGTCTGGATGGAGAGTTCCTCGGTGGCAATGCCCCCAAGAGGCTTGCCGTCGATCGGGTTCTTCTGCATCCCCATCTTCGCGTTGAGCGCATCGAACGCTGCGTTGAACGCGGCAGACGCGGTCGAACCCGACGTGATGGCGGGATAGTACGTACCGGAAACGGTATAATCGCCCGCGTTGTACACGACTTTGCTGACGCGATCCTGCTCGACCGCCTGGACGAACTCCGATGTAATGAGCGTATCGGTCTGGGTCGTGTTGGACATGTTCATGAACTGGCTGCCGACGAAGAAGGCAACGATCATGAACAGAACAACCGAAATGATAGTCGTTCTCGTGCTAGGCGGTTGCGGTTGTCTTTGTTGTTGGTTTGCCATGTAGCCTATATCTTTCTGTTGCCGAGTTTGCGTGGGCGAATCGGGTGTGCGGGCCTAGTAGACCTCGGGCTTCAAAATACCGATGTAGGGCAGGTTGCGGTAGCGCTCCGCAAAGTCGAGCCCATAGCCGACGATGAACTGGTCGGGGCATTCGAAGCCGACGTACTTGCAATCGATTTCGGCTTGCGCGAGCGTCTTCTTGCGAAGCAGCGTGGCGACCTCGATCGATGCGGGATTGCGGGAAGCAAGGTTTTTCATCAGGTACGTGAGCGTCAGACCGCTGTCCAAGATATCCTCCGCCACGATGATGTGGCGTCCCTCGACCTCAGACGAAAGGTCCTTCAGAATGCGCACGACGCCGGAGCTCTTCGCGCCGTTTCCATACGACGAGATGGCCATGTAGTCCATCTCGAGGGGAAGCTTGATCTCGCGAGCGAGGTCCGCCATGAAGATCGCAGCGCCGCGCAGAACGGATATGAGGATGATCCCCTGGCCGTCTTGCTCCACGACACCCGCGTAATCTTTTGTGATCTGGGCGCCGATTTCGGCTACCCGTGCGGCAATCTCTTCTTCTGAGAACAATACTTCCTGTATGTCTTCGTGCACAACAAGCCCTTCAACGACGATGGACCGAATTGATCCGTGCCTTCAGAGCGACGATCCGAGCCCGCTGCGAAATCTCAGCTGCGGCCGAGTCGCTCCGCCTTCCTTCACAAGCGATAAGTGTATCATTACGAGGTTGGGATTAAATCACAATCCGGTAACACGGCACCAGCCCCCACGATTTTCACATGTGGGTGCTCTTGCCTTACTGTGCTGGGCTTATTCGCCGGTGAGCAGATCGGGAAACTCCGCGAGAAGACGCTTGACCGGCAGGCCGATCACCGTATCGAGCTCACCTTCGACGCGGTCTACGAGATCGGCTCCCTTTCCCTGGATCGCGTACGCCCCCGCCTTGTCGAACGATTCGCCGCACTTCAGGTACGCCGCGATCTCGTCATCGGCGAGCTCCTTGAACGTGACCAGGCTCGTATCGCAAAACGTCCTGAACCCGAGCGAGACCTTTTCGGGCTCGGGGGCCATCACCATCCAAACCGACACGGCGGTATGCACCTCATGGGTATCGCCCGACAGCTTGCGGAGCATACCCGTAGCATCGGAAAGGCTGCGAGGCTTGCCGAAGATCGTGCCGTCGTGCACGACCATCGTATCGGCCCCGATCACGATGGCTGCGCCGCGGTAATCGCTCGCAAGGACCTCCTGCACGACCGCACCGGCCTTGCGCTCGGCAAGCTTCTTCGCCGCCTCGGTGGGCTCGGCGAGCAGATCGGCGTCGAGCGCCTCATCGACCTTTGATACGTGCACGGTGAAGCAGACGCCCGCATCTTCGAGTAGCTGCTTGCGACGGGGGCTTCCCGATGCCAGTATGATATCGATCCGCTCGGGTTGCGCAGCCGGGGCGGATTCGTTGGTTTCGTTGTTCTGTTCAGTATCCATGATCGGTATTGTAACGCAAGAAGGCCTGCTGCTTCACGCCTTCTTGCGGCGGGCGCGGTAGGCGGCCATCGGCTCGATGCGGACACCGCGCTTGTTGGCGCTCACGGCAAGATCGCCCTGGATGTTGTTCGTGTAGCCGCCGACAGGCTCGCCGTCGGCAAACCCCGCAAGCACGCGCTCGATCGAAGCGGTTTCGACCCGCGCATCGGCACCGAGGATGAGCTGCAGTGCCTGCATGCAGGCACGGCGCTGCACGGGCAAAGGCTCTGAGGCGTAATCGGGAGCGAGCACGCAGCCTGCCCCGTAGTCGATGCCGAGCGCATCGTCGGCCTCGATCCACGCCGCGAACCGCTCGACCGCTTTCGCCGCCTGGGATTCGAGCATATCGTCCTCGTCGGCTATCAGGTTCATGGTTCGGCAGAGCGTATCGAGCAGCTGGGGATTGCGCTCTTTCGCTCGCGCTACGATCTCGTGGCGCACGTACGCACGGAACCGGTCGGTATGGGCGTTCGTCGCGTCTTCGCGCCACAGATTCCCGCTTTCGTCGCGCTGCACGATGCCGCCCTTCTCGGCCCGCTCCTCGACGTAGGCGCGCAGGCTTTCGCGACTCGTATCCATGAGGGGCCTGACGACCGGGCCGTTGCGGTACAGCATGGAGCGAAATCCCCCCGGCCCCGTACCGACGATCGAGCGCATGTAGAAGTTCTCGACGCGATCGTCTTGCGTGTGGGCCGTGAAGATGCGCCCTTCGGACAAGGGGGCGGCCGTATGCAGGCACAAACTCTCGAGCGCCTCGTTCGCCGCGAGGTAGCGCTCGTGGCGGGCTACCGCTTCGACGTTTTCGCCGGTCCGCGCCGCCTCGCCCGCTATGTCGATCTCGCACGAGAACAAGGGGATGTCGAGCAGCTGGGCGAGTTTTTCGACAAACACCTGATCCCCCTCCGCATCCTTGCCGCGAAGCTGGTGGTTGACGTGGAGCATCGCGATCGGTCCTACGATGCCCGCATCGTGCAGGTCGCGTGCAACATAGGCCAAAGCGGTGGAATCGGAGCCTCCCGAAACCATGAGCAGCACCGGCGTCTCAGCCGACGCAAGCCCTCGCTCGGCAATCGTCCGCTTCGCCCGATCGAAGATATCCTCGGTATGTCCCATGCGCCGTTCCTTTCCGATCATCGCTTCGCGCTGCCCGCGCGAATCTCCGCGCCATGCGGCTGTTCTGCCGTCTCACGTCGCTTCGCTACACCCCAACCTCATGCGACCGGACGCCGCCCTGACGCCCGAAATGCCGCAACGTCCCGGCACGCCCTAGCCCACTCCGTCGAACAGCGGCGTGGAGATGTAGCGCTCGCCGGTATCGACCGCGATCGTTACGATGGTCGCGCCGCGAGCTTCGGGTTGCTCGCTCACGAGCTTGCGCACGCCGGCGATGTTCGCACCCGACGAGATGCCCACGAGCAGGCCCTCTTCGGTAGCGAGCCACCGCGCCTGCCCGATCGCCTCGGCGGTGGGAATCGCAAGGGCGCCGTCGAGGGCGGCCAGATCGAGCGTCCTCGGAATGAAGTTCGCCCCGATCCCCTGGATACCGTGGGGCGCAGGCGCGATGGCCTCGCCGCGCAAGCTCTGCGAAATGATGGGGCTTTCGGCCGGCTCCACCGCGTAGCAACGCGTTCGAGCCCCGTGCGAGAGAAAGTAGTGCGCAAGACCCGAGACCGTGCCGCCGGTGCCCGCCCCCGCAACGATGAAATCGGGAGCAGCACCGAGATCGCGCTCGATCTCAGGTGCGGTATGCTCTTCATGCGCACGAGGATTGTCGGGGTTCGTGAACTGCCCGACCACCCAAGCGTCCGCTTGCTCGGCCACGATCGCATCGGCACGCGCGAGGGCACCGGCCATGCCTTCTGCGGCGGGCGTCAGCACGAGCTCGGCTCCGTATGCCGCAAGCAGAGCCCTCCGCTCGCGGCTCATCGACTCGGGCATGGTCAGCACGACATCGTAGCCGCGCGCCGCCCCGATCATGGCGATGGCTATGCCGGTGTTGCCGCTCGTCGGTTCCACAAGCACCGTCTTGCCCGGAGCTATTTCCCCGCGCCTCTCGGCATGATCGATCATCGAGAGCGCCGCTCGATCTTTGATCGAAGCTCCGGGATTGGCCGCCTCGTATTTCACGTAGACCGATGCGTCGAGTTCGGCAGAAAGCTTCTCTAGCTTGATCAGGTGCGTTTCGCCTATTGCACGCGATAGTTCGTCCATAAAAGGGGCTCCTGTCTTATTCGAAGCCCCTATTGTACTCTACAGCCGCCGACGTTGGCTACGGCAGGAACCGGCGGCGAAACTCGTCGGGCGGATACGGGCGGCCGAACAGGAAACCTTGAATGTAGTCGAGGCCCATCGCGCTTACCGCCGCATACTCGCCATCGGTCTCGACGCCCTCGAGACATACCTCGATGCCCACGTCATGGCACAGCTCGACGACGAATTTGATGAACGTTGCGTCGAAGCTGCTCGATTGAATATCGCTCACGAACATGCGGTCGATCTTCACGATATCGGCGGGCGACTTCTTGAGTATGCCGAGCGCCGAATAGCCCGTTCCGAAATCGTCCATCGCAACGCGCACGCCGAGCTGCCTCACCTGGTCGAATACCGCGCGCACGGGCGCATCTTCCGAGGCGAAGTAACTCTCGGTCATCTCGATGACGAGATTGCTCGGGGAAAGCCCCGACTCCTGCAGCGTATCTTCGATGAACGGAACCAGGGAATCGCCGTCGATCTGACGATACGAAAGATTCACGCTCATCACGAAATCCGAAACGATGTCGGTCCAGCTTTTGCATTGGGCGGCAGCCGTCCGAAGCACCCACATGCCCATAGGTATGATCAGGCCCGTTTTTTCGAGAAGGGGAATGAACTCGACCGGCGAAACCGCTCCGAACTCATCGCATTGGTAGCGCGCGAGCGCCTCGGCCCCGGTTACCGTGCCCGTATGCGTATCGATCTGGGGTTGATAGCTGAGGCTGAATCCCTCGAATCCGTTTTCGATACTCCCCCGCAAAAACTCGACCAGCTTGAGTTCGCGGGAGCGCTCGCCCAGGATTTCCTGAGAGAAGCATACGCAGCGCCGCTTGCCGTGAGCCTTGGCGTACTCAAGTGAGTATCCTGAGTATTTTGCCAGTTCGAGATAGGTTTCGGCATCATCGGGGTAACAGGCGCACCCCGCCGAGAGCGCACAATAATAGCGCTTCCCCTCGAACTCCTGCAAGCTCTGGCAGCTTTCGTCGAGCACGCCGTAGAACCGATGGAGCGCCTCTTTGTCGGCACCGTCGAGAATAACGCCGAACTCGTCGCCATCAAGGCGGTACACCGCTGCGCCCTGCGGCAAAAGCGATTGTATCTTCTGAGCCGTAATGCGGATGACGTCGTCGCCGAACGTGCGATCGTGCAAATCGTTGATGTGGCGCAGATCATCGATTCCAAGTTCCATGATCCCGAACTGCTCGTCGGGCCGATCTTCGATCCGCCGGCTGATCGCCTCCTCGTATTCGTACTTCGACAGCAACCCGGTCAGGTGGTCGATCTTCTCTTTCTTGCCGAGGTTGGTGATGATGCCCGCAAACAGGTCCGGCTCGCCCCGCGCATCGAGAACCAGGTTTCCGCGGCACCTGAGCCACACCCATTCGCCGCGGCGGTTGATCGCGCGGTACTCGACGCAGTGCGACGTGGTCCTCCCGTCGACGATCTCCTGGTTCGATTCGAGAAAGACGCGCTTGTCGTTCTCGTGCACTTTCGCGCCCCATATGGCCGCCGCATTCTCGATAACCTGGCCCGGAAGGTCGAATTCTTCGACCATAGCTTTGGGATAGCAGAAGATGCCCGTCTTCATGTTGCACACGTAGATATAGTCGTCGGTGCTCTTCCGAAGGGCATCGAGCAGGTAATCTTTGCTGTAGTCGAACTGTTCGATCTCCGACACGCTCGGCTTCTCGGATTGGGCCTTGCGCTCGTTCTCCTCGATATGGAAGCGCCGCTTCTGATCGTACATGCGCTGATCCGCCCGCGCGATGGTTTCGACCAGGGTCAAATCGCTTCCGGGCAGCACCTCCACGATGCCGAAGCAAAACCCGATCCGATACGGGTATGCCTGCGTTCTCGACAAGCCTTCGAGTTCTCCGAGCACGCCCTCGATGCGCTTGCGCGCCTGGGCCGCACCGGTGTTCATAACGCAGACGAACTCGTCGCCGCTGAGCCTGAACCCGAAATCGCCTCTGTCGAACGATTTGGAAACCGCCCGCGTGATTACGCGGATCAAGCGATCCCCCTCGGCGTGGCCGAACCGATCGTTTACGTCCTTGAGGTGGTTGATGTCATAGAGGCATACCGAAATCACCCGATTGCCGCCCGTTGCCGCTTCGAGCGAAGCCCGCAGCGCCTCTTTGCCTGCACGGCGCGTCATCATCTCGGTCAGCTCGTCGATGTTGGCGGTCTTCCATTCGGTCATGTCGACGGATTGCTGGAGGTGGACGGTGGAGCCGTCGAGCCAGGTGATGAGGCTATCGTAGTTGCTGTACGTACGACCGGTGAGCGCGTTGTCCTCTTCCCAGTGCATGACGGGAGCCGCATTCTCTTTCAGGAGCTCGCCAACCGGGCAGAACGAACACCGCTCGTGCAGCCCCTTCTGCAAAACCTTCCAGCACACTTCGCCTTCGGGATGCTCGATCCCGAAGTCTTCCTTCATCGTCCTGTTCATGAACAGGATCCGATCGTTTGCCGGATCGGTTATGTACACGTTGGAGTGCATGCCGTCCATAACGGCATTGAGGACGAAACCCTCAACCGTCTGATCGCCGAGATCGCCCGACGAAATCGGTTCTTCACCATGCCGAGCGCACGCCCCGCTGTTGCCTTCTTCCATTGCTGCGCCTTTCGCAAAGCTCATGTATATATGAGTATTCTACGCATGGTTGCAGCATACCACGATATTCTCAACATGCTCCGTATGCGGGAACATGTCCACAGGCTGAATGGCCTCGATTGCATAGCCTCGATCAACGAGATAAGCGACATCGCGCGCCTGTGTGGCAGGATTGCACGAAATGTACACCACGCGCTTGGGGGCAAGCTCCACGAGCGCCCCGAGGAAATCGTCGGTTGCGCCTGAACGAGGCGGGTCCATGAGCACCACATCGATCGAGCTCCCCGATTCGGCGGGGCAATCTCTTCCCGCTTCGACGGCGGCGAGGCTCCGCATGAACGCACCCGCATCGTCGGCGATGAACTCGGCGTTGTCGATGCCGTTGTGTTTCGCGTTGGCGCGAGCATCGCGGATGGCCGCAGCCGTCTCGTCGACGCCGATCACCCGCGCTGCATGGCCCGTACCCCCGATGCCCCGCGCGGCGACAAGGCCGATCGTGCCCGTTCCGCAATACGCATCGATCACCGTCTCGCTTCCCGTCAGTTGGGCAAGCTCGATCGCACGTCGGTACAAGACCTCGGTTTGCGAAGAATTCACCTGGTAAAACGATTGAGAAGATATGCGGAAGCTCAACCCGCACAGCTCGTCGAGAATGAAGCCGGGGCCGTACAGCCGAATCTCGTCGGTGCCGAGAATCACGTTGGTCTGGCGCGTATTGATGTTCTGCACGATCGATGTGATCTCGGGGCACCGCTTCACCAGATCGCGCACCAGCGATTTCGATCCGGGGAACTGCCGCCCGTTGGTCACAAGCGTCACAAGCACCTCGCCGCTCGTATGCCCCACCCGTACGACCGCATGGCGGAGAAAGCCCGTGTTCGCGTCTTCGCGATACGGTTCGATGCGATAGGCGGGCATAAGATCGCGGATTGCGAGGATGATCCTCTTCGCGATCCGGTTCTCGATCAGGCAGGAGTCCGTCGGCACGATGCGATGCGTGCCCGCCGCGTACATGCCGCAGAGGATCTCGTGCGTGAGGGCGTGCTTTTCCGCGCGCGTCATCGCCGCGCGTTTCTCGCCCTTCGCTTCCTTGCCGCCCTTGGTGCCCTTGCCGCCCCCCAAAGCCTTCGGCTTGATGCGCCTGCCGGGCGCATACGGGGAGGCAACCTTGTTGCGGTAGTAGAACGGCTCGTCCATGCCCGCAATGGGATGCATGACGACCGAAGCGCCGGCCAGGCCGTCGAAGAGCTCTGCCATCGCCGCCTGCTTGTCGGCAAGCTGCCGCGCGTAGGGGATGCTCAAAAGCTGACACGCTCCGCAGCGATCCTCGACCGGACACCACTGACCGTCGGCGCATCGCTGCTGTTCGACGGCCTGCATCTGCTGGCCCGACCGCGGCGACTCCCGACGAGACCGCTCCCTCGGATGCGGCGAGGCTTTCTTCGATCTGGGCGCCGCCTTCGGGCTGGATGCTGCCTTCGCTTTGGGTGCCGCCTTCGGGCGGGAGATATTTGCGTGAGGAGCCGCTTTCGCGTGCGCCTTGCTGCTTTTCGGCTTACCGTGTTGTTTTGATTTGTTCGTATTCATGTCGGCTATTGTGGCACAAAAGAATCCGCCGAACTACGCGATGGTCGCAAAGCCGCTTTATTCCGTTTGAAACGCTCAAAACGAGTTCGCGCTAAAAAGAACCCGACTTGGGTGCAAAAAATGACGGTTTTGCGGGGCGAAACCTTCGTGTATGCTCGACACCGCCGAGGTCGAAGCCGCAGGAAAGAGCATTTGCCCAGTTCGCGAAAATCGGCAGCATAAAACGCGTGCCGCCCAGCCCCTCGCACACGTTCCCAAGCCGCACAACCGAAAAAACTTGCACCCAAGTCGCACTTTTTTCGCGCGAACGCACGATTGCGGGCTACCCGATGCGTTGCAGGCTGGCCGATACGAGAGCCCGAACAATGCCAGCGACGGCAAGCGAGCGAGCCGAACGCGACAGCCGAGGATGGCCGCGAAACGCATGCGCGGCCTCGCAGCAGGATGATCGGCGCGCGAAGTAACAGGTAGAAAACCAAACGGAGCACCGGAAACCCCACGTGCCATAATCCTTTGCTATCATCGATAGGAGGCATTCATGAGATTCATCATTCGCTGGCTCGTCACCGCTATCGCCGTCGGCGTGGCCGTGTGGCTCGTTCCCGGCATCGATACGGTCGGCGGCAACGAAGCATGGGTCTCCATCGCCATTTTCGGCTTGATCCTCTCGCTCATCAACATCAGCATCAAACCACTCATGCAGCTTTTGAGTCTGCCCATATCGGTACTGACGCTCGGCATCTTCTACCTGGTGGTCAACACGCTTATGCTCTACATTGCGGCATGGCTCGCCAACGGCATATTCCAATCGGGCGTCGAGATAGCCACGTTCGGCAGCGCATTCGTAGCGAGCATCGTTATCAGCATCGTCTCGGGCATCGTGAACGCCGCGCTCGGAAACAGCAAGGACTAGCCCAACCCGTCGCACTGTAGCAGCAAGGCCCGATGCGACCGTGCTGCAGCCGCAAGCCGCAGCACATATTCGTTGCTGCGATCCAACCCGTGACGGCGCCGTCCAATCGACCTCGGAGCGGGGCCGCCGCGCTCGCTCGCCACAGGAAAACACACCCTACGAAGAAACGCTGTCGCGCAACTCCGCGAGCATCTCCACGATCTTGCCCAGGTTGTCGTTTGCGACTTTCGCCTTCGCGTAGGCGGTGTCGGTATGACGCTTCACATCCGACTTGATCTGCATCTGCGCCTCGAGAAGAGCCGCTGTGGTTTCCTGCAGCTCCCGCCTGGCGTCCTCGGCATCGCGTGCGGCCTGCGAGCGCATGGCCTCGGCCTCGTCCCGCGCCTCCGATACGATCACGATGGCGTCGGCCGTGGCCTTAGCCAGGATGTCTTCGGCGTCGGACGCCGCGTTGTCGATCAGCTTCTGGGCTTCGCGCTCGGCCTTTGCGACGGCTTGCCGCGAATCCTCTTCGGCTTTTTCGAGCATCGTATCCTTCATGTTCTGAGCCGCCGTCATGAGCTGACGGACCTCGCTTTGGCGCCGCTCGTAGTCGGCCGCGCGCTCCTCGGCTGCCTTCGCCCGCCTGTCGAGCCGTTCGAGCTCGGTCTGATAGAGCGCAGCGAGTTCGTGGACCTTCGCAAGGGCGTCTTCCTCGTCGCACCCCCCGAAGTTCTTCTTTTTGAATTCAAGAGTCTGCAAGTAAGACTCGACGGTTCCGGGCTGATCCATGGTTTCCTCCTACAACGCCAGCCGGTATATTTCTCGCGCGTCGTCCATGCTCAGCTTCATGAAGCTTCCGAACGGCTCGCCTTTGTTCTCCTTGAGCGTGGGAATCATGCTCTCGATATCGTCTTCGCCGATGCCCAGTTCGGCAAGCGTGACCGGCATGCCGAGCGATGCGAAGAAGCTCCTCGTCTCGTCGATGGCCGACAGCGCATCGTCCTCGACATCCCCCGTCGGGGCAAGCCCGAATACCTCGCGTCCGTAGTAAGCGAAGCGGGCGGGGTTTTCGCCGTACACGTATTCCATCCAAGCGGGGAACATGACAGCCAGGCCCGCCCCATGCGTGATGGACGGATCGAGCGCCGAGAGCTCGTGTTCGAGCCCGTGCGTTGCCCAATCCTCGTGGCGGCCGACGCCCGCAAGGCCCTGGTGGCAGAGCATGCCCGCCCACATGACGTTCGCACGCGCATCGTAGTTATCGGGATCCACGAGAACGCGCGGCGCCTCGGCGCGCACGGTCTTCATGAGCGAGAGGTTGAGATTGTCGGTCACGGGCACCGACCCGACGTCGTCGAAGAAACGTTCGAGCAGGTGGCAGAACATATCGGTGAGACCGGCGGCCGTCTGGTACGGGGGCAGGGTGAAGGTGAGCTCGGGGTTCATGAACGCAAGCTTCGGGCGCTGCGCATTGTTCGGGTATCCCGATTTCAATCCCAGCTCATCGTTCGAAACGACCGTGTTCTTCGATGCCTCGCTGCCCGCAGCGGGAATGGTGAGCACGACGGCAATCGGCAGTACGTCGCTCGTCTGGCGTTTCGTCTCGAAGAAATCCCATACATCCCCGTCGTAATGCGCGCCCACGGCGATCGCCTTGGCAGAATCGATGACCGATCCGCCGCCAACGGCGAGGATCCAGTCGAGGTCGTGCTCCTTGCACAGGGCCACGCCCTCGCGCACGAGCCCCACTTCGGGGTTGGGGCGCACTCCCCCGAGCAGAACGTGCTCGACACCCGCGTTATCAAGCGTTGATTTCATTCGATCGATGAGCCCGCTTTCGACGGCGCTTCCGCCACCGTAGTGAATAAGGACCTTGCGTGCACCGCGCTCGGCGAGCATAGCGCCCGCCTTCAGTTCGGCGTCGTGTCCGAATATGAAGTGGGTGGGCGATACGAATTCGAAATCTTCCATGAGCTTCCTTTCCCGCACAAGCTTTCTGGGCATTCTACCCCAATGCAACATCGAGGATCATCATTACAAGAAAACCGATCATAACGCCCAGGGTGCCGACGTTCGACCGATCGCCGAGATGGGCTTCGGGAATCAGCTCCTCGACCACCACGTACATCATGGCTCCGGCGGAAAACGCGAGCATCCACGGCATATAGGGCGAAATCGCCGCTGCAAACAGCACGACGAGGATACCGAACACCGGCTCGGCAAGCCCCGACAGGCTGCCCATGGCGAACGCTTTCGGCGCGCTCATGCCCTCCTGCTGCAACGGCAGGGCCACGGCAGCTCCTTCGGGGACGTTCTGAATGCCGATGCCGAGAGCGAGCGCGGCAGCCATACCGAACATGCCGGGATCTCCGCCCGACTGCGCCGCCATCGCGAACAAAAGGCCGACGCTCATACCCTCGGGAATGTTGTGCAGCGTAACGGCGGTAAACAGCAAGGTCGGCCGATTCCACTTCGAGGGAAGCCCCTCGGGATCCTTCTCGCCGGGATGGAGGTGAGGCAAAAGCGCATGCAGACCCATGAGAAACGCGACCCCGAGCGCGAAGCCGCCTGCCGCGGGAATCCATCCGATCTGGCCCGCCTCTTCGGCGGCTTCGATGGCGGGTATGAGCAACGACCACACCGAGGCGGCGATCATGACGCCGGCGGCAAACCCGAGGAACAGCCGCTGCATGGTGACGCTGTCCCGCTTGCGGAACAAAAACACCGCAGCCGCCCCGAGCGTCGTCATGAGAAAGGTAAATCCCGTTCCCGCCGCGGCCCATGTAAGCGCTTCCTGCAACGCCGTACCTCCTGTCGTTTCGATTCTGCACGTCAGTGTACGCCTTCGGAAACGGGAATGCGCGAGCGTTTACTTTCGTGTTACCTGTTTTACCGTCTGCGGTTTGTGCGGCGGCACGGCGGGAAATCGGGGTATGCGCGAGAGGCGCAACGCCCCGCGAGCAAGACGGCAGACGGGTAGCGCCCGTTTGTCCCACAACCGATGCGACAAGGAGCTACGCCCCGACCCGCATCCACGCCGCGAACGATCCGTACCGCGCGTCGACCGCCTTGAAGAACGTTTCGAGGTATTCGGCGCGCGCTTCGAACATGGCGGCAAGCACCTCCACGTCCTCGGGCTGCATGATGCCCGCATACCGCCGCAAATCACGACGGTTGATCTCCTCGTTCATTGCGTTGGTAGCCAGATAGTCTTCCACGATCGTCTCGTAGGGTACTCCGCTGAGGCGCTGAACGCTCGCGCATACGATGCCCGCACGGTCCTTCCCGTTCGCGCAATGCACGAGCACGGGTGCCTCCGAATCCGCTATTGCGCCGACGATCGCACGCACGGCATCGCCGTGAGCAGCCATGATCCCGTACAGATCGATCATGCGCTGGCCCGGCTTGCCGTATGCGGCCTTCACGTTGGAAGCCATCGTCGCGCGCGTTCGGTTTTCATCGTCCTGAAGATCGACCGGGCACACGCGGACCTCGAACGACTCCTCGATGATGCCGGGTTCGGGCGCCAAATCGCGCTCCGCCTTCTTACGAAGATCGTAGACCGTCTCGATGCCGAGCCTTTGCAACCCGACGACGTCCTCCGCCGTCGATTCGGTCAGCTCGCGCGAACGGTACAGCGAAACCAAACCGCCGCCCGCGCACCGTCGCAGCCCGAATTTTTCGCGAAGCGCCTCGGGGACATCGCCCCCCGGTGCCATTCGCCGTGCATCCGGCGAAGCGGCATCCATCGCCTTCTCCCCTGGCGACACCCTATCGTCGCCCACTGCTCTGCTCATCGTCTCGCTACCCCCGCAGCAATCGTCCATCATCGTCTTGCGCAACAAGGCCGGGCACGAAGCCCGGCCTTGCCGAAAGGAATACCGACAGTACGCTTAAAGCTTGCTCTTAGCCTACCAGCCCCCGCCGAAGCGACGGGCGTTTGCAGGATATAAGCTTCAGACACTAACTTGGCGAAGATAGTCTTAGTTTATAAAACTGCGTTATTTGAAACACTGTCGGACACGCCGATTATAGACCGTTTCTGTGTGAACCTGAATAGACAACGAGCATTTTGTTACTTCGAACCACCAAACCGTTGACGGTCGGACTCCACGCCGAATTGTACGGCCGCCCGCCCGTGCGTCGGCCCGCCAGCCGACCGAGCAGACGAGAAATCCCTTGGTTTGGTTACAAACGAGCGACAAATCTGTGTAGTTTTGCCACACACGGCTGAAAGTAGTTTAGCTACTAAACTGTTCGGTTTAGGATAAACCCAAGTTCTCGAGGAATCAGGAAGAGCGAACCCGATGCCGCACGGCTGAAAGCGCAAACCCGACACCGCGAAGCGGGTTCCCAGAAAACGAATCCGGCCCGTGCCGGTTGACCATACACGATTGCACTGAGCCGGAAGGGCCCCATATGCTCCAACTCATAGATATCCGCAAGTCGTATACCACGGCCAGCTTCTCGCAGGTTGCCCTCGACGATATATCGATCTCGTTTCGCGATAACGAGTTCGTTGCCGTTCTCGGGCCGTCTGGCTCGGGTAAAACCACCATGCTCAACATCGTGGGCGGGCTCGACCATTACGACTCGGGCAACCTCGTCATCGACGGCATCTCGACCGAACAGTACAAAGACCGCGATTGGGACACCTACCGCAACAACCGCATCGGCTTCGTGTTCCAAAGCTACAACCTGATTCCCCACCAGACCGTCCTCGCCAACGTCGAGCTCGCCCTCACGCTTTCGGGCGTTTCGCGAACCGAGCGCCGCGAACGCGCCGCCGACGCGCTGAAGAAGGTGGGGCTCGGCGACCATATGGACAAGAAGCCGAGCCAGCTCTCGGGCGGCCAGATGCAGCGCGTCGCCATCGCACGCGCGCTCATCAACGATCCGGAGATCCTGCTCGCCGACGAACCCACCGGCGCGCTCGATTCCAAGACAAGCGTGCAGATCATGGCGCTCTTGACCGAAATCGCCAACGACCGCTTGGTCATCATGGTCACGCACAACCCCGAGCTCGCCGAAGAGTACGCAACCCGCATCGTCAACCTTGCCGACGGCGTGATCACCTCCGACAGCGACCCGTACGACCCCACGCTCGAAGAGATCGCCGAGCACCAAAGCGAAAAGGCTCCGCGCAAAACCTCGATGTCGTTTTTGACGGCGCTCTCGCTTTCGTTCAATAACCTCATGACCAAAAAGGGCCGCACGCTCATGACGGCGTTCGCGGGCTCCATCGGCATTATCGGCATCGCCGCCATCCTCGCGCTCGCCAACGGCGTCAACAACTACATCAAGAGCGTCGAGGAGGATACGCTTTCGCAGTATCCGCTGCAGATACAAAGCACCGGGCTCGATCTGACCTCCATGATGATGGGCTCGGCCGCAAGCGTTACCGAGGACGACGATTCGAGCGAAGCCGAAGGCCAAGTGCGCGAAACCAAGATGATCACCCGCATGTTCTCGAGCATCGGCAGCAACGATCTCGCCTCGCTCAAGGAGTACCTCGACAGCGGGCAGAGCGACATCGATCAGTACGTAAACTCCATCCAGTACTCCTACGACGTAACGCCCCAGATATTCAGCTCCGATACCGAAGACGGCGTACGCCAGGTGAATCCCGATAAGTCGTTCTCGGCGCTCGGCCTCGGATCGGATTCAAGCTCCAACAGCCTCATGTCGATGTCGATGAGCACCGATACCTTCTACGAGATGGCCGACGATCGGCGTCTGATCGAAGAGCAGTACGACGTGGTCGCGGGCTCGTGGCCGGCAGATTACGACGAGCTGGTCGTCGTGCTCACCGGCAACGGGAACGTGAGCGACTTTCTGCTCTACACGCTCGGGTTACGCGATCCCGGCGAGCTGAACGAAATGGTGAAGCAATTCGCCGCGGAAGAGGATGTGGAAGTGCCCGAAGACCGCATGGCGGTTTCGTACGACGACATTCTCGGTGTGTCGTTCAAGCTGGTCAATTCTACCGAGTACTACCAATACGATGAAGAGTACGGCGTCTGGAAAGACAAGACCGACGACACGGCCTACATGAAGGACATCGTCGCCAACGGCGAGGACCTTAAAATCAGCGGCATCGTCATGCCGAAGCCCGACGCCACCATCACTGCGCTTTCGACCGGCATCTACTACACGTCCGATCTGACCGACCACGTGATCGAGCAGGCCGCCGACACCAAGATCGTCAAAGACCAGCTGGCTGATCCGACGATCGACGTGTTCTCGGGTAAATCGTTTACCGAGGAAGACGAGGAGGCGGACAACAGCTTCGACATGAACTCGCTCTTCACCATCGACGGCGACGCGCTGCAATCGGCGTTCGTCATCGACGAGAGCGCGCTTGCCGTAGACATGTCGAACTCGCTGGACCTCTCGAGCGCCGCGGCCAATCTGCCCGACGCACCGCAGCCGAACATGGACGAAATCGCCGGTTCGCTCGACATCGACATCCCCACCGATCAAGTAGCGGCGCTGATGTCGCAGATCATGCAGGGTTATGCCGACTACGTGCAGGAGTTCTACAAGAACAACTCCCCCGTCCTCGAAGACGGCTCGCCCAACCCGAACTACGACCCCAACGCCAAGCCGATGACTGCGCAGGAGTACCTCGCCCAACCGGCTGTGCAGGGACAGATCGCGGCGGGTCTCCAGGGTATGGTGGACACCGACCAGCTCGAATCTCAAGTTGCCACCGCGCTGCAAAGCTACGTGCAAACGACCATGACCACCTATATGAACCTTATGGCGCAATCGCTGCAGTCGCAGGTGACCTCGGCTCTCCAGCAATCGATGAACCAGATGGCTACCAACATGGCGAACGCCATGCACATCGACGAGGAAGCGTTCAAGAACGCCTTCCAGATGAACATGGACGAAACCGAACTCACCGAGCTCATGATGTCGCTCATGAGGGTCGAGGAGCACTCCTATGACAACAACCTGAAAAAGCTCGGGTACGCGAGCTTCGACAAGCCTTCCGGCATCGACATCTACCCCGTCGATTTCGAGAGCAAGGCGAAGATCATCGATATTCTCGACGGCTACAACGACAAGATGAAGGCCGACGGCGAAGAGGACAAGGTGATCACCTACACCGACTTCGTAGGCGCGCTCATGAGCTCGGTGACCGACATCATCAACATGATCAGCTACGTACTGGTAGCCTTCGTTGCCATCTCGCTTGTAGTGTCGTCCATCATGATCGGCGTCATCACCTACATCAGCGTGCTCGAACGCAAGAAGGAGATCGGCATTCTGCGCTCCATCGGCGCAAGCAAGGGCGATATCAGCCGCGTGTTCAACGCCGAGACGCTCATCGTCGGCTTCGTGGCAGGTGCCATCGGCATCGGCGTAACGGCGCTGGCCTGCATTCCCGCAAACGCGATCGTTTACTCGCTCTTCGATGTGAAGGATGTGGCGTCGCTGCCATGGCAGGCGGCACTCATCCTCGTAGCGATCAGTATGCTGCTCACGTTCTTGGCAGGCCTCATCCCCTCACGGGCCGCAAGCCGAAAAGATCCCGTGGAAGCGCTGAGAAGCGAATAAGTGCGAACGGACGCTAAGGCCACGGCACACAGCGGACGATCCCTTTGACGAAAGCAGCCGCCTGGCGATTCGGGCGGCTGCTTTTTCGTTCAAGCGGCTGCTCTATCCTTGCTCGATCAGATCGAACAAGTCTTGCCGAGAATGAATCCCCAGTTTTTTGTATAGGTTCTTCGCATGAGTGCTCACGGTGTTCTTGGAGAGGATGAGCGTCTCTCGGATATAGGGAAGCGATCGTCCTCGGGCGAGATAACCGAGAATTTCGCGCTAACGCGCCGTCAGCCCGCATGTTTCGGCAAGGCGATCGCATACCGCCTCGTAATCGACGGAAGGAACATCGCTTGGCGCCGGTTGCGCCGCATCCTTCGTGGTCATTCGCTCGATCTCGTCTTTCCGGTTCAGCACCATAAGCACCACCGACGTCATAACGCCGCTCAATATCAACACCACGAACAAAAGCATCGTCTCGCTTTGTTCGATCAGGGGACGCAAACCCATGGCAATCAAACTGCCCGTGAAACAGCCCGCCTGAACGAATCCGCGGTTTATCCCGATCGCAAAGCCGCCCGAGCACACTCCTTTGCGCGCAATGCGGCTGAAGTATATCCAGACGATGATGTCGAAACCGTACTGGGCAAGCGTCACGAGCATAAGCGAGAAGAATCTCGCCCAAAACGACTCCACAGCCAGCAACGCTGGCCCGATAAGTATCACGGGAATCAGCCAGCGGTACAACGCGAACAGATCGAGCCGCTTTAAATACAGGATTGACAGCACTGCGACGACTATCGCCAAGGCTGCGCCGATTATATACGAGATCAGATGGGTATCGCCCCACCCCGTCATCGTTGCATAGTCCAGCGTGCCCCACGCAAAAGAAAGGCACGTGTAGATAGAGAGCGACCCCAAGCCAACCCTCAGGAAATCCCCCATGTACTTCGGCCTGTCTTCGGCTGAGAGCAACGTCACGGGCTTCAGCACTTCGGTATCGCGAATGGAGAGGTCGAAGAGCCACCCCGAAACGAGCGGAAGGCAGCATACCGCAACCCCTGCGAGAGGGCCGGTAACGAATGTGCAGGTGAAGATACCCGCAAGCGGAACCGCTACGCAGAACGGCACGAACATCTCGGCAAGCTCCTGGTCAACCTTACCGGTAAACTCGCCCCACAGCATCCACAGCCACCCTGAAGCCACGCCGGTAAGCGCGGCTCCGACAAACGAAACGACCGGCAACGATATACCGAAGAGGGGCTCGATTGCCATCATGATAGCCCCGAGCGTCGTCGCAGGCCCGGCAATCGACCCGATGACCGGCACGGTTGACAGATCGCGATGTCTCACAAACAGCGACATGACGAAGAGCGTCACCATCACCGAAGCGGCAGAGATAAACCAGGAGATGTCGTTGTTGACCGTTAAGCCGGTGGACTCGGGAAAGAGCACCGGGGTAAACCATGTGCAGTATATCCAAGCCCAAAGAAACCCTAGCCCGAGATATCTGAACTTAAAGTTCTCCGCGATGTCGCTCAGATAATCGCCTGCGCTGAAACCGCCGCCAAATGCCCTCACTGCTATTCCCCTTGATCGGCCGGAAACCATGATTGCTTTAAGTATAGTTAGGACCGCCTCGCCTGAACAGCTTTTGCAACACGGTACATTTCAATGCTTGATCTGGCTCTATGTTACTTTCTCACCTGTTTTGCGTGAACGTTTTTTTCGAAGCGAAAACGCGCGATTTTTTAAAAGCCCGATTTTCGGCGATTCCCGAAGTCGACTCGAGAGCGTAGAACTAAGAGGCTCGGCAACACAGCAAGACACTGGGTAGCCGGCGGTACCGCAATCGATCAACCAGGAGGGATCCATGAAGACACAGGGCCGAAACGACATTTCGCGGCGAAGCTTTCTCACAGGCGTTGCCGCCACGGGAGCGTTTGCAGCAGCCGGAACGATGTTCGGCTGCGCACCTGCAGCAAGCGGCGAGGGAAAAGCAGACACGGCATCCGGCAAAACGACGGAAACCGCTTCCGAAGCTTTGTGGGATACGCAACCCGAATCGGTCGCATCGCAGATCGCTGGAACGGAAGACCACGAGATCATCGTTGTCGGTGCAGGAAACTCGGGGGTCGTCTGCGCACTCGAAGCGGCGCAGCTCGGTGGCGAGGTAATCGTGCTCGAGCAATCGAACGCCGCCACCATGTGGGCAGGCGACATCGATGCCTGCGACAGCAAATTGATGCTCGAACAGGGATTCGAGGTTGACAAGGAGTTTATCATCCACGATTTGGTTCGCTATGCAAGCGGCAAATGCGACGAGAACCTCATTCGCCTATGGGCGTATAATTCGGGGGCATTTGTCGATTGGTACCAGGAAAACCTTCAGAAAAAAGGTCTCGACGTCATGCTCGACTCCATCAAGAAGGAGTTCTATCCCGCCGATTCCTTCTACACGAACGTCTACCACACAGCTTACAAACCTCCTTTTGAGGAGACCGCCAACCCAATGGGTTCGGAAGTCGCCATGCCTGCGTTGCTCGAGCTTCTCGAGGAAGCGGGAGGCGTCGTGCAGTATGGCGCGAAGGTCGTCGAGCTCGTACAAGACGACTCTGGCAAGGTGACCGGCGTTGTCGCCGATGGGCCCGACGGAATCAAGCAGTACAACGCCTCGCGCGGTGTCGTGCTCGCAACCGGTGGCTTTCTCGGCAACAAGGACATGATGGACCAACTCGGCGTTGCGGCGCACAAATACTGTTCCAACCACACAGGCGGCGACGGGCGCAACGGCGATGGAATCAAGCTCGCTACATGGGCAGGTGCCGAAATCGATTCCTCCTTTGCTGGCTCAATGCTCATCTTCGATCGAGGATGCATTACCACCGATGAGGAGAACGGTGACATTGGAGGCCAAGGCGGCACGAACCCGAACCTCTGGTGGCCGGGCTCGCAGCCGTTTCTTAAAGTCAATGTACTCGGACAACGCTTTTGCAACGAGGACGGCCCCTACGACTTCGAGTTCAATCTCGGCGTACAACAGCCAGGACATTTCTGGTGGCAGATATTCGATTCAAGCAGTTGGGACGACATCGTCAGCTTCGGTACGACCATCTGCAGTCGCGTCGTCGCACAGGAAGGCGCGAAGAACTGTCTTCTGCTCGGCCAATACTACCCTTGCCGCAGCGCCGAGGAGTGGGATGAAGTGTACGTCCAGCCGAACGTCGAGAACGGCAACCTCATCAAATGCGACACCATCGACGAACTCGCAAAGCAGATGAACGTTCCCGCAGATACGCTCAAGGCAACCGTCGATCGATACAATACGATCGCCGAATCGGGCGAAGACACCGATCACGGCAAAGCCCCGTGGCGCCTTTCGAAACTCGACGAACCCCCGTTCTATGCCGCGAAGATGTCAGGATGGGCGCTTGCGACACTCGGCGGCGTGCATGTCGATTACAGCTTCAGAGCAGTCGACAAAGACGGCAAAGCGATCGAGGGTCTTTACATGTCGGGCCTCGATGTGGGCGGCTTCTTCAATGGCAACTACCCCGAGTATTACGGCGGACTCTGCATGGGGCGATGCACCACGCTCGCCTGGCTCGCAGCGCACGCCATCATGGAAGAAGACTACCCGACTCCCGTTGAAAGCGCACGACTCGCGTACTGAGAGCGATGGCGGAGCCCCGTGCAAAACAGGTGCTCCGCCATCGCCAATAACCAGCATGCCCATGCGCGGTGCATCGGCGCATGGGCATGCCATCCGAGACGAAAAAGGCCCACGGCAGTTCAAGCGCTGCCGTGGGCCTTTCGTTTCACACAACCGGTGCGCAAGCACCGCAAAGAAGCTTATTCCGCGTTTGCAAGCGGGCTCGGGGTGGTGTAGGTGCGGGCAGCGTACTCCTGATCGAGCTCGTAGAGGGCCTTCGCATCCTGGCCGAACAGCTTCATGCGGGTGATCATGTCGTCGGCGGTCGCCTCTTCCTCAAGCTGCTCGTCGATGAACCAGTCGAGGAATTTGCAGGTGCGGTAATCCTTCACGTCATGGGCGGCGCTGTAGATGTCGTTGATGAGCGAGGTAACGTACTTCTCATGCTCAAGCGCAGCCTCGAGGGGTTCGATGTAGGCAGAGAAGGTCTTGTCGGGCTGGTCGATGGCCTTGAGCTGGACCTTGCAGCTGTTGTCGAGCAGGTAGTTGCGGAAGATCAACGCATGATCACGCTCTTCGGCAGCCTGGATCATATACCAGTTCGCGAACCCGGTAAGGCCCTCGTCCTCGTAGTAATCCGCAAACGACAGGTAGAGGTACGCCGAGTACAGTTCCTTGTTGATCTGATCGTTCAGAAGCTCATAGACTTTTTGGTCCATTGCCCATCCCTTCCTTTCGGTGCGAGGCGCCCTACAGCCACCTCGCATAGATAATCTGCTTGTATTGTTACTAATGATAACTGTTTTCAATAGCAGGCCAAGAGGTTTCGGGCAATGCACACAGGAGCACCAAGTATGCGGATCATCGTTCACAGCGCGGCGAAACGCGCCGTGGGCCGCTAGAGCCAGAGCCGATGCCCGCCCTGGTCCGCGCCCGGATCCTCCCTTTGATCCCCACTCTGATCTCCACCCGGATCCTCGCGCGAAAGGCTACCCGATCAAGCCCAGTTCCCGCGCTTTCAGCACGGCGTCCATGGCGGTGTGCACGTCGAGCTTGCGATAGGCGGCTGCCGTATGGCTCTTGATCGTGGGGATGGAGAGCCCCGTTTCCTCAGCGATCTCGGCGTTGCTCATCCCGCTGGCCAGAAGCTCCAGCATGCGCGCCTGCTGGCGCGAAAGCCTGACGGGCTTGTCGTTCGCGGTGAGGTTTGCCGTGACCCCGCGGAAGCGCTTTGCCCGATCGTGGGAGGCCAAGAGCGTCTCCTGCACAAAGACGCGAGCGAGCGGTCCACTGTAATCGGGCCGCGCGATATGCGATGCCAGGCTCTTGAGCGCCGGCTCGATCGACGCCCCCTCGTCGGCGACAACGCGGAAGAACCCGTAGGGCTGGAGCACCTCGAGCGCATCGGCAAGAGCCTCGAGCGCTTCTTCCCTCTTCCCGCATGCCCAACGAAGCGACGCGAGCAGAGCGCCTGCCTCGCCGATGTCGAGCGGGCGGCAGAAACCACGCCCGAACTCCAGCAGGGCCTTCAGCAGATGCTCGGATTCCTCCACGCGACCGAGCACGGCGAACGCCCGTGCCGTCGTGAAATGCTGGAACACGCGAACCAGATCGATACGGTCGACAACGTCGACGAAATACCCGTCGAGCCATTCGCGGGCAACGCGCGCGTCGGCGTCGAACAACGCCAGCTTCGCCTGGTACGCCAGCAGATTGTGCTGGAAGTGCGGGGCGTCGCTTTCCACATACGCTTCAAGGCAAGCCATGGCTCCAGCCGCTTCGTCCTTCCGCCCCATCTGCCAGAGCGTCGCGTGGCGCATGATGCCGATGCAGATACGCCCGTCCGCTTTGTTTTCGGGGATAAGCGCACTCTCGGCATCGAGAACGCCGTCGAGCGCTTCGCCGAGCCGGTTGCGCTCATACGCGAAGCTCGCCGGAATAAGCGCTTGGATATAGCCCCATTCGGTTCCCAGAAGCGGACCGAACGTCGCGCCCAGCAGCTCCATGCCCCGTTCCTCAAGCGCAATGGCGGAGTAGTCCACATTGCTGCGGTGTGGGTACGGAAGGTTCTGCGTGAACGACACCAGCGTAGTGGCGAGTCCGTTCGGGGTAAAGCGCTTGATCAGACGACCGAACTTCGAGAATCGCTTCGCCTTGTCGATGATGGTGGTGCGGTGGTCGATGCTGTAGGAAAGCGTCGCCGATTCCACGAAGCGCGAATCGAACGCGGCGATGCGCGGCAGCGCGCGGTACAGTTCGTCAAGATGGTGCTCGAAGCGCTCCCGCTGTCCGGTGAGGTAGTCGTACCACAGCGCCAGGATGTGCAGCGGGGGGCAATCACGGTACGCATGCTCGGGGAGCTCGTCCAGCGCGAGCGTACGCATGAAATCGGCGCAATCGGCCACCGAGCCCGATCTGTTCTCGTAGAGGTAGAGCAGCAGGTACGTGTCCATGCCGGAAAAATCGCCGCTTTCCAGCCAGAACCGCAACGCTTGCGTATAGTCGAAGCGTGCGCGCGAATACTCGGCTGCGCGCTTGCAGAGCGCTGCTCGATCGATACCGCTTTCACACACCTTATCCTGCAAAAAATCGCGGAAGAGGTGGTGGTAGCGATACGAGTTGCCGGAAAGCCGCATGAGAAACGTGTTCGAGCGCGCGAGCTCGTCCATGATTTCAGCCGCGTCGCCGCAACCCGATAGTATCTCGGCAAGCTCGGCGTCGAACTCGTCGGCCACGCTCGTAGCAAGGCAGAAGCTCCGAAGATCCTCATCCCACGTGCTCCACACCTGCTCGTCGAAGAAATCGCCGAACAAGGACCGGCTATCTCCTTTTGTCACCTGGCCCGACTTGGCCAACGCCGCCACACCGATAGCCCATCCCTCGGTTGCGGCAAGCACGATGCGGCTTTCGTCGACGGACAGGGAGCGCCCGAGCGATTTGAAGTAGGCTCTGATCTCATCGGCGGCAAACCGCAGATCGCCTGCATCCAGCACAGCGGGATCCCGGTCGATGCCGAACGCCGTCCACTCGTCGGGAGGTTCTCGCCGAGACAGGAAAAACAGGACGAACGCCTTGGGAAGGCGCTTCAAAACAACGGAAAGCGATTTGACGATCTCACGGTTCTCGATGAAGTGAAGGTCGTCGAAAACGAGCGCGCAGCGATGATCGAGCGGCTGCATCTCGGCTATGAGGCGGATGGTGTGCTCCACGGGAGAAAGCGAGAACGACGGGCTGGCCAGCACCCCGCGCATGGCCGCGTTTTCAGGTTGGACGGAATACAGCCCGGTTGCAAGCTGCTTGTAGAACATCGAGGGAACGTCGTCGTAGCGGTCGAGGCCGATCCAAACCGCCGGCAGCTTCGTCTTCTGCAACCACAAAAGCGTCGATACCGTCTTTCCGCTGCCCGCTGGAGCGCCGATGTAGACGTAGCGTTTGCGCGCGGCGCGGTCGAGGGCATCGACGACGCGCAAGCGCGGTGCGCAGACGTCCGGCAACGCAGCCGGTTCGAACTTGTCGCTCAGGATGAGATCGGCCTGCGGGCTCGCAGGCCCAACGGCAGGATCCCTGCTCCCGATTGGCACGTGCGCCCCCTTCCATCGTGACCGTTCCGACCCATGACCGACGCACCGTCCTCTCGTCCTGCTTTTCGTGCTGACAAACGAAAGTATAGCCCAAAACCTCATACCGTATGATGGTGCTGCCGCCTAAGAACACGTATATTCGACTGTACTGATATGAAATTCACCTCATATGACAAGGAGGGCATATGCCCGAGAAACATGACGGCAGCATGGAGCTGTCAAGGCGTACTTTCGTAGCGGGAACAGGTGTTTTGGCGCTTTCCTGCTCGCTTGCCTCCTTGGGTTTCGACCCGACGATCCCGAGCGCCTACGCCGACGAACCGGAGCAAGATACAGCCGAAACCGCGTCGACCGACGACTCGATAACCGCGCAATCGCAGGCCGGTGCGCAGAATTACTTTTCCGATCCGGCTTCCTACAAGGACTTCAAGCTCGACGTGCAAAACGTGCCCGCTGACTTCAACGGCGACACGTCAAACGACCCCCTCGCGGGTTTCACAACGCTCGACCCGCAGAACCTCTACGTAGGCTACGTGAACCGAACCGACTACGACAGGGGGAGCGCCTACGTGGCAGACAGCCTCGAGGCGCTCTCCGCACCCTCGATGAAGCTCGACAGCATGGCGCGCAAAACCCTCGGAGCAACATCCCTCGACACCAACTGGAAGGATTACCAGTACCACGCGAACAACGCGTGCACGCTCGAACATAGCGGAGAGCAGCTCATCGTCTCGAACACCATCTACACGGGCACCTATCAGTCAAGCCACAGCAACGATCGGGAAAGCGGGCAGGACATCCAACTGCAGCGCTTCGCGAACGGGCGGGTTCAAACGATGGCCAGAGCCCGCCACGACCTGACCGCGAAAAACGATCCGCTCATCATGGAGCACATCCAGCAGGAGGGCTCGCTCGGGCTCTTGGCCATGGTCGGCGGCGATTTCGACGGTGACGGAAACCAGGAGCTCGCCATCTACAACCCCTACCCCGCAGGTCCCCACATCGTCATCTACCGCTTCGATTCCTCGAAGGGAGTCCTCGTCAACGAGCAGACCATCTACCTCGGCGACATCGAATACGGCTTCAAAGGCTCCTTCAACGACTGGCGTATGCCTATCGTCCACCTGGCTACGTTCTCGCACGGCAGCTACGACGACCTCGTCATCACCATGAGCCTGCCGCTCACCTACCAGGCCGGCCTCGGGGATCGCAACCAATCCTCGAGCATGACCATCTATTCGAGGAAAACCGGGTATTCGCGATCCAAACTCGAGCAAGTATACCGATATACCCCCAATTACGTGCCGTATCGCATGCGGTTCGCTTCGGCGTTGCAGACCGACCTCAACGGCAACGGCGAACCCGAGCTTATCCTTGCTGGACACTGCAACATGTACAACACCGGCGATATGGTTGGCTGGATGGAATCAGATAAGAACCTCGTGCAAATGTTCACGTTCGACGCGGCGAAGAGCATCTACCAGTTCGTCTGGGACACCCCGCAGGTCGTATCTGCATTAAGCGATATCTACGTGCAGTACGAGATGTGCGAGCCCGCAGCGCTCGCCACGGGCAAGTTCCTGCGCTCCGAGGCCAACGATCTGCTCTTCTTGGAGGGCTACGTGTTCTCGCTCTCTTCCACCAACAAAAAGGGCGATTCGGAGGCTGCGCACTTCAAGGACGGCAGCTTCACCTCGCTGTACCATATGGATCTGACGGGCTACCGAAACCATTTCATCACCAAAGCGGTTTCCGGCAACTTCGCCAAAACGAACATCGGCACCGAACAGCTCGTCGTGCAGAGCGGCGCCGCGGAGTCGAGCAACTACACGGTCACTTACGACGTGCGCTGGGTGCAGGACCAAAACGGCAAGCTCACAACCCAGGATACCGACCCCAGCTTCATCAGCAACGCGAAAACCGATGACAACGGCACATTTCTAACCATCGCTGCCTGCGATATCAACAAGAACAACGCCTTCAAGTTCGCGCTGAAATCAAAATCGTTCGGCTGGAGCGCACCGCAGCCCCTTGCCGTCTTAACCAGCGTACCGTATTGGAGCGAGCTTAGCGACGAGAGGCTCGGCGACGAGAAGACGAGCATCGGAACCACAACCTTCGGCATCTCGTCATCCGAATCGGCGGGCACCGAGGGCAGGTGGAGCTTAGGCGGCGGCTTCAACATGTCCGCCGAGCTGCTCTTGGGTGCCGGGTTCTTCGGAAACGAAGCGATGCTGGGTGGCGGCTTCGATTTCGAGGCGATGTTCAACTACGCGGGCAGCTACTACCGCGAACGCAACGTCGAGCACTCGCTGTCGTACGGGGAATACGCGGGCAGGAACATGGTCGTCACATCGGCGGTGCCGGTCGTCGTCTACGAGTACGACGTATACGTGCCCGAGTTCACGGTCACGCAGCAATACCTCGACGAGTACAACAAGCACGCAGAGCCCAACAAAAAATGGGGGCGGGAGAAGGTGGGTACCAAAGCGGGAAACACCCACGTAGCCTATAAGGTGACCAACACCTACGATGCGACCCTCGGGCTCATGACGCTCGACGATTACAACAAAGCGGCGGCGAACGCGGGAACCGAAGACATACCGGTCATCGACATGGACCAGGTGTTCCCGCACACGCAGGGCGATCCCACCACCTATCCCACCCAAACGAGCACGATCGCAAACGTGCACAACGGCGCCATGATCTCAAGCGCCAACGCCGTGCCGATTACCGCCGATGTGGGCACGGAAACGTCGGTGGGCGTAACCGTAACCGATACGACGCAGTTCACCAACGGGTTCGACATAACCGTAGGCGGAGGCATGTCCTTGGGCGTGCAGGCCGAAGAGACGATCTTCTTCGCCATGTCGTTTACCGGGCACGCGGGGTGGAAAGCCGAAGTGTCGGGCGGCGCCAGCTGGGTATCCTCGCAAACGAAAGGCGCGCAGTTCTCCACTACGCTCCCCTCGCTGCACCCCCTTGACTATCTGGAGCACAAAGGAAACGAATACTCCTACGACGTGCGTCTGACCGTATGGCAAACCGAAGCTGTGAAAAAGTACCCGCTAGTCATCGGCTACGTGGTGGGGGGAACCGGGTCGGGTGCCGCGCCAAAGAGCCTTCCGCGCTACCCCATTGCGTACAGCGCGAACGAAACCAGCATCATCTGGGCCTGGAGCAACGACACCACCCGCCCTGCACAAGCCTACGGCGTGGCACTGCCCACGAGCACCGGCGGCTGGACGACGCAAGGAAACGTGCTGGACGCCAAGACGACCAGGTTCTGGTGTCAAACCGGCCTCACGGCGGGCGATACCCGACAGGTGCGGTTCCAGGCCTACGACGGCATGGACCAGCGCAACCCGAGCGCCTTGGGGCCCGCGATCGTCGGCACTACGATCGGCGGCGATGCCCCCGTCATCGACGAGCAGCCGAAAACCACGAGCGTATTCGGGGGAGACCCCGTCACGCTTTCCGTACGCGCGCACTCCCAACGCGGCGAAACCCTGAGCTATCAGTGGTTCTACCTCGACATAAGCAACGACGCCTATGCGGAATGGAAACCCATCGTAGGCGAAACGGGACCCGACTACGTCATCGACGCGGCCGATACCCTGTGGAACGGAACGCTCTTTTGCGTGGACGTGATGGACCGGACGATCAACGCAAGCGGCGTGGTGCCGACGGTGCGCTCGCAACCGGCGCGGCTGGGCGTCGAGCAAACGAACGCAATCGCAGACCCCGACGCTGCTGCGGCGACGCTCAGGATGGTGCCGACCGTCTCGCTCGAACTGACGCCCACCGACGGCAGCACCATCGTCCAGCATCACAACGAATTCTTCGTCCCCTATGGCTGCGAATTCAACATGGCCTTCACCGTGAAGGACGCTGAGGGCAACCCGTGCCTCGGCAAAATCACCCTCACCAGGTACACCTTCGAGAACGGCAGCCGCAATTTCGGAACGAGCAAGGATTTTGCCCTCACAGACGGACTGCATACGCTTGAACACGAGCAGCCGTTCTCCGATGTACTCTACTGGCCCCCCACGCCTTCGGGGGGCGAGGGCGCGCGGGTGTTTGAAGTCGAGGCTCGTCTTTCGCTGGACAGCCCCACGGTCGATACGGTGCTGCCCATCGTCGAGTACTTCATCGTCAACTACGGCACGGTGGTGCCTGAGCGCGCCGCCCATCTGCTCACCTGCGACACCGAGGGCCTTCTGCCCAGCGGATCAACCTACGCCCTCACGAAGCACATGCCCCTGCCCGACATCGCCCCCGCGATGGTGAGCGCGCAGTTCGAGGGCTGGTTCACCGACGCTGACCTGGCAGACCCGTTCGAGCCCCCGTTCGCGCCCGGCCCCGGGCAGACGACGCTGTACAGCGCGTGGTCGCAGGATGAGTACGCCATCTCCTACGATTTGGACGGCGGGACGAACAGCTCGGACAACCCCGATACGCTCACCAACGACACCACGACGGTCACGCTGCGCGACCCCTCGAAGGAGGGCTACGCGTTCGAGGGCTGGTATGCCGACAGCTCGTTCTCGCAGCCCGTCACGATCCTCCCGCGCGGAGCCACAAGCGACCAAAGCCTTTCGGCCAAGTGGCGCCTCATCGAGTATCCCCTGTTCTACGCCGCAGGCATCGGCACGAACCCCGCGAGCAACCCGCACTCCTACACGGTGCTCGACGACGATCTGGCCATCGCGCCGCCTACGTTCGAAACCGCGACACCGAATACCGGCACCTGGTATGCCGACCCGTTCTTCGCGCAGAAGGCAGCGACCGTCATACCGGCGGGAAGCACCGGCGACAAGGTGTTCTACGCCTACGGTGGAGAATCCGGCGGATCAGGAACCAGACCGGGGTCCCCCGTTCTCGCAAAGACCGGCGACGGCCTTGCGGGACTCGCGCAGCTCGCCGTGTTCGGTCTCTTCGCGTTCGGCTGCACGATGGGCGTCGCCGCCGTGCAGGAGTACCGTCGGTGCAAGAATAAGCCGACCGACCGCTAAACGGCGTTCCAAGCAAAGCGCCCGGCCCGACTCTCGGAAGCGGGCCGGGCGCTTTGCATTTTGCACCGCCAACGAAGCCCACGCGCCTTCTCTCCTAAACCGCGAAATCCCCCACGGCATACAGCGGCAAGTCACACACAACTCCATCTTGCCTGGGAGGCAACGGGGAAAACGATAAGCGCGCTCGAAACCAAAGCGGTTTACGGAAACACGGGGCCGCATTCCGCCGCGATTTCGATAGTGCGTGCGCCGCGAGCGCGCTGCTTGGGTACGCGCTTCGGCCCTGGCGGCGCCTTCACCGGACGAAGGGCTGCGCATCTCGACGCCGGAACAGGGGTATGAGCAGGTAATCCGACTGAATTCCATAAAAAGTATCCAAAACCTCATACCGTATGATGGTTCGCCTCTGTGGCCAAACGTATAGTTTATATGATTGTTTTCATCATGTTTTAAAGACAGCCGTATGACCAGGACAAGGAGCAGGAATGGTTAAGAAGAAAGTTGGCGATACGTTGCCAACGATACCGCAGCAGCATACATAGGAACTCGAACCATCTTTACGTTGTGCGCACAGAAAGGAACCTCCGATGACCGACTCGATATCACCAGGCAAACACCGCTTAGAAACACGCACCCCCCCCCAACGCTTCGTCAGCCTCGCCCTGATTGCATGCGTCCTTGCCGCCGTATCCATCCTCGTGCTCTCGCCGATCGGCACGCAACAGGCCTTCGCCGCCGCGGATGGCAAAAACAACCCCGGCTACGTGGTAAACATCCACCCTGGGCAAGCAACGACCATCAACCTCATCGATTACCTGCCCAAAGGAGGAGACCTTCCCCCTGCCGACGACGAAGGGTTCAGCTTTTCCGTAACAACCGCCGAAGCTCCGCTTTCAGCCAACGTGGATCCCTCGGGACTCCTTACGCTTTCGATCCCGTCGACGGCAACCGTGGGAGGCACATGCTCCATGGAGCTATCAATTAAAAGCACCACGGAGAGCACGCAGCACTACTACATCTACCAGTTCACTGTTCGCGTCGTACACAAGGTCGATTCCTTCAACGTCGAAAGAGACCGCTACGCCCTGTACGACGGCACCCCCCCCCAACAAGGCTACACGATTGCCGACGACGCGCTTGCAGCCTCGTACGATGACGGTACTCGACAATGGTCTAGTGCAGCCTATCCGTTCTCCGTATCCTACAGCGATGGAACCACCACCTCCGCTTCCAAGCCCGTACTTCCGGGGCAGCACACGGCAGTCTTCACCATACCGAACCTGTTCACCAACATCGACGACCCGAATGCCCTTGACGTTCCTTGCGCAGGATCGTTTTCCTTTGACTTCGAGATAGGACGCGGCGACGTTACGGCTTTGATCGAAGCCGAGAAGGTGTACGACGGAACGAACTCGTTTGTCGACGTATCGCCCCAAGAGCTGTACGGAGTAGTCGAAGGCGACGAGGTTTTTGCAGTTCTCGATCTGAAAGCCGAGGATGCCACCGTAGGTTCGGATAAGAGATTCACCGGCACCGCAGCACGCCTTACCGGCAAAGACGCCGACAAATACACGATGGATCCAACCAGGTTAGAGGGCTGGGTAACCATCACGAAAGCCCCCTTGGTCTTCCGTGCCGATAACATCACCATGAAGGCCGGCGAGGCGCTTCCCCGCTTAAGCTACACGGTCGAAGGCTTGGCCGCCGGAGATACGATTGCGCAAGAACCGAAGCTATCGGTTGCAGCTGCTCTCAATACACCGGGATCCTATCCCATAGCCATCGAAGGCGGCGCCATCGAAGCCGGTAAGAGCGCGAACTACACTATAGCCTACCAACCCGGTACCCTTACCGTGCAAGCCGCTGCAGCGGAAGAGCTGCCCACTCCGCCGGAGACAAACGACACCGGGGAAACGCCGGGCGCAAACGGCACCGGCGGAGCAACACCCACCACGTCGACGAAGCTCGCCTCGACCGGTGACGGGTTTGCTACCGCAACATCCCTGATCGCGCTGATCTCGATCGTTGCATGCGGTGCAATCAGGCTGTCGCGCCACCGCACCATGTAANGGTTCGAGTTTTTCGGGACGGATGATCGCAGAAATCTTCTTCATATTCTCTCTCCCTTCGTTAATCGAGGCCGATGTATGCCGGATATGCGCTTTCGCCATGCTCTGCGACATCGAGGCCAGCGGCTTCTTTTTCCTCGCTCACGCGCAGGCTTCCCCTGAACAGCGCTTTGATGACGAACCCAAGAACGAGATCGGCAACCCCCACGAACGCGATGGTTACAAGGATACCGAGCACCTGCGAGCCGAGCAGCGAGGGGTCCGGCATAGTCGGATCGCGCAACGCGGCTCGCGAGGCTTTTGAGCACCGGCTCGATCGCCGCGCCTTCGTCGGCCACCACCCGCACGTACCCGTAAGGCGCAAGCGCCTCGAGCGCCTCTTCGAGCGCATCGACGGCCTCTTTCTTCTTACCGCGCGCCCACAGCAGGGCGGCCAGCAGGGTTCCGGCCTCGCCGACGTCGAGCGGGCGTCGGAATTCCCGACCGAACGCGAGCAAGCGGCCGAGCAGGCATTCGGCCTCGCCGGTACGTCCGAGCACGATCAGGGAGCGCGCCGTTATGAAATGCTGGAATACGCGTACG
This sequence comes from Raoultibacter timonensis, assembly GCF_900240215.1. Classification (GTDB taxonomy): domain Bacteria; phylum Actinomycetota; class Coriobacteriia; order Coriobacteriales; family Eggerthellaceae; genus Raoultibacter; species Raoultibacter timonensis. The sequence continues at coordinate 585,504 of NZ_LT964681.1, forward strand.
AGTTCGATGCGCTCGGCATCGGTTACGAAGTACTCGTCCATCCAGGTTCCCGCAGCGCGCTTGTCGGCATCGAACAGCCTGAGCTTCGTGCGGTACGCCTTGAGGTTCGGAAGGAAATAGGGCGCTTTTTGCTCTACGAAGGACGAAAGCTCTTCGAGCGCGGCTTGCGCCCCGTCGTCGGCCATCTGCCAGAGCGCCGCATGGCGCATGAGAAGGATGCAGATGCGCCCGTCCTCCTTGTTTTCGGGCACAAGAGCCCGCCACGCTTCGTCAAACCCGTCGAGCGCTTCGTCAAGGCGGTTGCGCTCGTAGGCGAAACACGCCGGCATGAGCGGGTAGATGTAGTTCCATTCGGCGCCGAGCAGCTGCGCGAACGTGCGCCCGAGCAGATCCATGCCACCCTCTTCGAGCGCGATCGCCGAGTAATCGAGGTTGCTGCGGTGCGGGTACGGAAGGTTGTGCGTAAACGAGGCGATGGCCGTAGCCAGCCCCTCGGGCGTGAACCGCTTGACGAAGCGGCTGAACATCGAGAACTTCTTCGCCTTCTCGACGATAGTCGTCCGATGGTCGACGCTGTAAGCGAGGATGACGAACTCGACGAAGCGCGAATCGGAGACGGCGATGAGGGGCAACGTGCGGTACAGCTCGTCCATGTGGTGCTCGTAGGCTTCGCGTTGACTGGTCAGATACGTGTACCAGGCGGCGAGCACCCGAAGCGGGGGGCACGCCCGGTACGCGTCGTCGGCAAGCGACTCGATTTCGAGCGTCTGCAGAAAGTCGGCGTAGTCCGCCACCGAACCGCAGTTGTTCTCGAACAAAAACAGCAGCAGATACGTATCCATGCCGTGAAACTCGCCGCTTTCGAGCCAGAAACGCAGCGCACGGGTGTAATCGCCGTGCGTGCGGAAGTGCTCGGCTGCGCGCTTGCAGAGCGCGGCGCGGTCGACGCCGTCGGCAAGGGCCTTGTCGCGCAGGAAATCTTGGAACAGGTGGTGGTAGCGGTAGGTGTCGCCGTAAAGCCGCGAGAGGAACGTGTTCGAGCGAGCGAGGCTATCCATAACCTCGCGGGCATCGTCACGGCCCGAAAGAAGCGCTGCAAGATCGGGGTCGAACGAATCGGCCACGCTCGTCGCCAAGCAGAACGCTCGCAGATCCTCGTCCCACGTGCTCCACACCTGTTCTTCGAAATAGCTTGCAAACAGGTAGTGGCTGCTCGCCCGAGGCGACGGTCCCGATTTGGCCAGAGCCGCCACGCCGATCGCCCATCCCTCGGTGGCCGCGTACACAAGGCGCGTCTCGTCGGGCGTCAGAAACAAGCCGACCGAATCGAAGTACGCACGAACCTCATCGGCCGTAAAGCGCACATCGTCGGCACAAAACACTGCCGGCCCGCCTCCGAGTTCCGCCCATTCGTCGGGCAGGTCGGCGCGCGAGAGCATTACGACGCTGCATGCACCGGGAAGCCGATTGAGCACCGAAGGCAGCGATTTGACGATCTCTTGGTTGGCAATGAGGTGAAGGTCGTCGAGGACCAGGGCGTAGCGCCGTTCGGGCGGTGCCATCTCGGCGATCAGCGCTATCACGTGCTCGACGGGCGATGCGGAAAACGAAGGCGATTCGAGCACCGCGCGCATAGCCGCATTGTCCGCTTGAATGGAATAGAGGCCCGTTGCCAGCTGCTTGTAGAATATCGACGGAACATCGTCGTAGCGGTCGAGCCCGATCCAAACCGTTTCCCGCTTCGCGCTTTGCAGCCAGAGCAACGCAGAAACCGTCTTGCCGCTGCCCGCAGGAGCGCCGATGTAGAGAAACCGCTGCGTTCGAAGCGCGCGGTTCATGGCGTCGACGACGCGCAAGCGCGGAGCGCACACGTCGGGAAGAACCGCGGGAGAGAACTTCTCGCTGAGGATGAGATCGGCGCGATGCCCCCGCCGGCGGTGCTTTCGGCTTCGGCGTCGCACGAGTCGTCTGCCATGCAATCCCCCTATCGTACCTCGTCGCGAACGCGCCTGCATGCGGCTCGTCGCACAGCCGCATGCGTTCCGGCATGATCCTGTGAAAACCTCATCCTGGATGATAGTCTCATTCGCTCATCCTCAGTATAGTCCAAATACGACCAAACATGCAGGCTTTGGGGACGGGAGCCGCAATCCGCATGCCCCGAGCAGCCAGAACGGCCGCACCCGTATCGGGAAGCAAGAAGCGGTCTTTTCGACGGCACCGAGGCAACGGACAGATGAGACGACCATGAAAGCCACCCCGTGCCAAACGCACCCTGTACAGATCCATCGAAGGAGCACCCTATGATACGTAGCAGCGACCGATCGCTTGACAAGCACCCCGCGCGCCGACGCGCGCGCCTTCGCGCGCAGGCCGCGCTGTTCACCTGCATGGCGGCCCTCGCCTTCGCCACGTTTATCCTGCTCAACACCCACGGGGCGCTTGCGCAGGATGCAGAGGACGCGTCCGACCTCGACGCCACCGCAGTCGCGGTGCCAGAGGGCATCATCGGGGAGCCGCCGCTGGCCTTTCTCAAGGCGGACGCTCGAGATAAAACGCCCGATCAAGATGCGAAAGACGCCCCCGAGGGAGCCGCCCAGATGGTGGAGGGCGCATCGGCTGTACCGGCGGACGCCGCCGAGACAACGGCCAGCGTGAACGACGCCCTGGGGGGGTGCCGCCCAGATGGCGGAGGACAAGCCAGCCTACAAGCTCTACTTCCCCAAACATGCCGCAACGGGTCTCGTCTACAACGGCACGCGCCAGCAAGGCTACAGCGGAGTTCCCGTGGTCAAGATCCTCGCCGACAACGGTGTTGACGAGATGGACTACCACGCACCCCTTTACGTCGAGTACAAAGGTATCAACAGCACGGTGTACAACTCCCCCCGGTCCAAGCCGCAGGATATGGAGGAATCAACACCTACGCCCCCATCAACGCCGGCACCTACCGGGTGATCTTCACGGTTCCTGAAAGTCAGCCGTTCACCCTCAATCCCAGCAGCTTCGAGTTCTCGATCGCAAAAGCACCCGCACCCGCGCTTTCGCAGCCTTCCGTGACCCTGTTCGACGCACCGGGCAGCGTTATGAAGTTCGACCTCGCAAGCATGATCGGCCTGCCAAGCGACCTCAACGGCGGACCTTCGTATGCGATAACCGGCTTCACAGAAACCAGACTGGCAAGCGCTGCCGTCGATCCCGCAACCGGGAAGCTGACGCTCACCGCAAACGACAGGGCGAGCCGATCGGTGCAGGACACCGTGACCGTAGCGCTCACCGACATGGGCAACTATGAGGATTGCGCGGTCCAGGTGGCGGTAAGCTACGTGACGAAGCCCAGCGCCACGATCGCCGGCGTCAAGGCTGCGACGGACCTCGTCTACAACGGCGAACCGCAGCAGGGCTACACCGGTTCGCCGCAGGCGACCTATCTGTCCCCCCTCGAGCAATCAGTCCGAGACCTACAACGGCCCCTTTGTCATCACCTACACCGGTACTGCTTCCGACGGTAGCGCCTTCGGCCCCACTACCCAGGCGCCCACCGCCCCCGGAACCTATCGGGTAGAGTTCTCGGCGCCGGAGGCGGCCTCCTTCACCGGTTCGCTCGCGCTCGATTTCTCCATCGGAAAGGGTGCTTCCGGAGGCCCCGACCCCACGAAAGGCAGCAGCCTTGCCGCCACGGGAGGAAACCTTGCCGCCACGGGAGACGGCCTCTTGCCCGGACTGTTCGCCACCGTGGCCGGAGCCGCGATCCTCGCTGCCCTCATCGCGGGGATCCGCCTGATCGCCAAGCGCCGCAGCTAGAAAGGCAGCGCCTCGCCATTCGCGCTCGATAGGAGGTGCGCCCGGTGATCGGCCCGAAGTCGGGCGTGCGCACCAACCGCGCTCCCGGGGATCGACACTATTAGGTAATACATTTCTCTTTAATACCGCACGGCAGTATGCGAGAATAGACATAAAGGGGGTTTGCCTATGAACCGGAACAACTCGCTCGACCGCCGCACGTTCGTCACAGGAACCTTCGCAACCGGAGCGCTCGTTGCAGCCGGAGCCGCCGCCTGCGGCTGCTCCGCCCCAACCAGCACCGACGGCTCGCAGGGAGCCGCTTCGCTTTCCCACCCGCCCGACGACACGCAGAAGAATGCCTCTGCCATGACCGCCGACGCCAACGAGGCCGTGTACGCCCTCCTCGACTTTTCCGACGAGCGCGAACGCGATTTCGCCAGCCGAAACCTCATCGCAGCGCCCGAAACGCTCGAACTGACCGACGAGAGCGGCAAGGTGGTCTGGAGCCAGAAGGCCTACGCGTTTCTCGACGGAGCCGACGGCTCGCCCGCCGAAGCGCCCGCTACCGCCAACCCGAGCCTGTGGCGCAACGCGCAGCTCAACCACCTGTACGGCCTCTTCGAAGTGGTCGAAGGCATCTACCAGGTGCGCGGCTACGACATGACCAACATCACGTTCGTGGCAGGCGATACCGGCTGGATCGTGTTCGATCCGCTCATGAGCGTCGAATGCTCCCGCGCCGCATTCGAGCTCGTCACCGAAAACCTCGGGAGTCGCCCCGTCACGGGCATCGTGATGAGCCATCCCCATGTCGATCACTACGGCGGCATCAAGGGCATCGTCAGCGAGGAGGAAGTGGCCGGGCGCTCGATCCCCATCATCGTGCCTGCGGGATTCGCCGAGCATGCGGTGGCCGAGAACGTCTACGCCGGCAACGCGATGGGCAGGCGCGCAAGCTACCAGTACGGGGTGATGCTCGATCCGGGGCCGCAGGGAAGCCTGAGCATCGGCATCGGGATGGGCCAGTCGAAGGGCAGCATTTCCTACATCGCCCCCACCGATACGATCGTCGCAACCGGCGACGTGCGCACGATCGACGGCGTGACCATGGAGTTCCAGATGACGCCCGGCACCGAGGCTCCCGCCGAGATGAACACGTGGTTCCCCGATCTCAAGGCGCTCTGGGTGGCCGAGAACTGTACGGGCACCCTGCACAACCTCTACACTCTGCGCGGCGCCGAGGTGCGCGACGGCAACGCGTGGGCGAACTACCTCATGGAGACCAAGGCCCGCTACGGAGCCGAGGCGCAGGTGACCTTCCAGGCGCACAACTGGCCGCATTGGGGCAACGATGTCGTGAACGAGTACCTCGAGAGCACGGCCGCCATGTACAAGTTCATCACCGACCAGACCCTCATGTACGTGAACCTCGGCTACACGTCTACCGAGATCGCGAACATGATCGAGCTTCCCTCCGCGCTCGAGAAGAACTGGTATACGCGCCAGTACTACGGTACGGTGCGCCACAACGCGAAGGCCGTCTACCAGAAGTACATGGGCTGGTACGACGCGAACCCCGTGAACCTGCACCCGCTTGCACCTGCGGACACCGCGAAGAAGTTCGTCGAGTACTTCGGCGATACGGACGCCGTGCTCGCCCGCGCAGCACAGGATTTCGAGGCAGGCGAATACCAGTGGGTCGCCCAGGTGACGAACCTCATCGTGTTCGCCGATCCCGCAAACGAGGCGGCGCGCCTCCTGTGCGCCGACGCGCTCGAGCAGCTGGGCTACGCGGCGGAATCTGGCACCTGGAGAAATGCCTACCTCACCGGCGCGAAGGAGCTGCGGTTCGGCGTCAACGACGATCCGAAGTACCGCACGACCGGCTCGGCCGACATCCAACGCGCGATGGAACCGGCCATGATGCTCGACTACCTGGGCATCCTCATCGACGCGAACGCGGCGCAGGACCTCGATCTGCGCATCAACCTCGCCTTCACCGACGAGGAAACGTACCTGCTCGTCGTGCGCTCGGGCGTGGTGCTCTACGAGAGGGGCGTGCAGGACGAAAGCGCCGATGCGACGCTCACCATGGAGCGCCTCGGCATGTTCGCCATCCTCAACCGCGACGAGGAGGCCCAGAAAGCGATCCGCGTCGAAGGAGACCCAAACGTCATCGCCAAGCTGACCGAGCACATGGCGGCCTTCGAGTTCTTCTTCAACATCGTCGAACCGTAAGCCGGCCTCAGCCACACGGCGATGCGGTTCGCCCGCACCGCACCGCATCGCCGCACAGATCGAACTCCAGCCCGCTTTCCCCCGCCGCGCGCACGGCCGACCTGTCTCGATTTGCAGGTTTTTACGCTTTATGTTGTGTTTGGGGCCATTTCGGAGGCGTTTTCAGACGGCCGGGCCGGAGCCGAACAGACATCTTTTGCGTATGCGCAGGTGGAAGCCCCGGGCGGTTCGGACGGTTCCACCTTCAATGCAACACAATGCGCAAAAACCCGCAAAAGCCCAGTCCGTTGCCAACGCCACCAAACCGGCATGGTCGACGCGGGCAAGCAGGCTGCGGGCGCCGACATCGAACCCGCCCCACAACCTGCGCGTCGCCGACCCCGAACCCGTCCGACAGTCTGCACGGCGCCAACCCCAAATCCGCCCGGAAACCTGCTTGGCGCACACCTTGCAATCGCCATGAGGCCGCTCGCGGATCTATTCCTCTTTCCCGCTGCTGAGCAGCGCTTCGAACTCCTCGATGGGAATGGGACGCGAGAACACGTAGCCCTGCAGCATGTCGCACGCTATCTCTTTGAGCATGGCCGACTGCTTGATGGATTCGATGCCCTCCGCCACCGTTTCGAGTTCGAGCTTTTTCGCAAGGTCGATGACCGACGAGATGACGTTCCATTCGCGTTCGTTGTCGGCGTCTTCGTCGGAAAAGAACGCGCGGTCGAGCTTGAGGACGTCAACATCGATATCCTTCAGCGCGTTGAGCGAGGAATACCCGCTCCCGAAATCATCGAGGGAGCACCGATACCCGTGGCGATGGATGTCGTCGATAACGCCGATGAGCAGCTCGGGGTTTGCGAACACCATGGTTTCGGTCAACTCGATTTCGAGCAGTTCAGCGGGAACGTCGTACTGCGCCCGAATCCGGTCGTACGGCTCGAGGAAATCGTTGTTGCGCAAATGCGCCCGCGACATGTTCACCGAGATGGGAACGACCGGCCTTCCCTCGTCGAGCCAGCGACGCAGCATGGCGCACACCCGATCGAACACGTACAGGTCGACTTCGATGATGAACCCGTTGCGCTCGAAAAACGGCACGAACTCGTCGGGCGGCACTAGCCCCCTCACGGGATCGATCCAGCGCACGAGCGCTTCGGCTCCCCCAATCTCGCCATCCTCCAACCGCTGTTTCGGCTGCAGGTAGACCACGAATTCGTCATCCCCTAACGCCAGATGCATGCGGTTTTCCATATCCTTCTCGCGCAGCAGCTTCTGGCGGTCGATCTCGTTGTAGAACACGTAGGTGAAATGCTGCGCCGTGGCGATGGCCTTGCTCGCGTTGCGGGCGACGTTCGAGCGGTCCCGGATGCTCGTGATGGGCAACGCCGGATCGTCGATGCGGTAGATGCCCATCGACATGGTGAGGTAGTACGGATGGGTGCGCCCCTCGTTGAATCGGTTGATGTCGGCGACCATCCCGGTCAGCCGCTCGATGGTTTTCGCCTCGTCCGCCGCCTCGAGCAGCAGGTTGAACGTATCCGCCGAGATCCTCGCGAGCAGCTCCCCTGCCCTCAAGTGCTTTTTCAGCATGGCATGAACGTGCCGCAGCACCTCGTTGCCCATCTCGATGCCCTGAATATCGTTGAGCAGCTTGAACTTCTTCATGTCGAGCGAAACGAGCTGGAAGGCGCCCGCTCCCGCGCACGCGATACGGCGTGCCGCCTCGATATTGAACCGCGTTTGGCTGTACCCCTCGGTCACGGAATCCACGAAGGCAAGCCGCTCGAGATCAGCGTTGGCCTCCTCCAAAGCGAGCTTCTGCGCTTCGAGATCCACCTGGGCTTCCATGAGCTCGGTCACATCCGTCATGACGGTATAGGACAGCTGGTATCCATCGACGTACTCATCGAGAAACGTTGCCGAGAACTTGACCCACATGAGCTTGCCGCTCTTATGGGCCAACCGCGTCACGCACTCGTATCCGCCCGTATCATGTTCAAGGGCATAGAGAACATGCTCGGTTATGACCGCCAGGTCTTCAGGATTGCTCGCATAATACAGGTCGGGAAGGTTGTGGAACAGCGCCTCGTACTCGTCTTTCGGGAAGCCGATGAACTTGTAGAAGTAGGGGTTTGCCCAAACAAGCGTGAAATGCTCGTCTATTTTGTGCTTGCTCACGCTGAGGTTGAGTAGATCGGTGACTATCCGAAAGTCGTCGTCGCCTTTCGATGCTGCATTATGCAGCTGCTCGTCGGCTGCCATGATCATCTCCCTTGTGAGGTACCTGCTCTAAACGATTCCGCATGCAGTCTCCGCTTGGCTGTATGGCAACGGGTAATTCTACGTCATTTGATCATCGCAAGCCAGCATGGTTGGCCAAACCGTTGGTTGCATCGGCGGGCTTGCGGCCGGCAGCGGCGCCAATCGCCGCGTAAGCCCGATCGAAACGGTCCCGAAAAGCGCGGGAGCCCGCATGGTGCAGGCCCCCGCAACGCTCTGCGATCCGCAGGTTCAGCTCAAGCCGGATGCCTCGCGTCAAGCTCCGCCGAACCCCGCAACGCTTCGCGATCCGCAAGCTCGTATCGAACGCGGCTCACCTACAGCATCGGCACCACGATCGTCACCGGCAATGCGGCGATCACGATCAGGTAGCGCAGCAGGAAGCCGCCGACGAGCACGCCCACGTCGGAAGCAGCCGACAGGTAGTGGGCCTTGCGGCTCTCCTCGAATTCCTTCGGGCTGAAGAACAGAAGCCACGTCTCGAGCACGGTCGGGATCACGAGGCCGACCGCCACGAGCCCGATCCAGAACAGCGGCGCGTGCTCGCCCACGAGCAGGCTCATAACCGAGTTCCAACCCGCATCCGAATTGAACGACGTGATGAACATGAGCGAGGCCAGAAGCACGATCTCGATGATCGGGAAGCAGAAGTGGAACTTCTTGAGCACACCCACCATGTTGAACTCGTCGGCATGGCGGAACACCGACACGAGCAGCACGGCCGCAGCGCCCGCCGACATGGCCGACACGAGGAACAGGATGGGCAGAAGCGCGTTGTTCCACAGCGGGAACGTCTTGCACACGCCCAGGAGCACACCGGTATAGATGGCCACGCACACCGCGAACACCGTCCCCACGATGTCGAGCCACACGGGAATCGACCGCTTGAGGAAGTCGAGCAGCACGGCGACGAGCGCTATGACGACGAATCCCGCGAGGAACACGACACCCCACGTCATGACGGAACCGAAGTTGGTGAGCAAAAGCGCAAAGCGCAGCGGGTTATGCAAGCCGCCTTCGGCGTCTACCATGAGCAGCAGCAAGCCGATGATCACCACGACGGGCGCGATGATGTGCGCAATCCTGCGCATATTGACCGCTTCGGGGTGCTTCCACCCCAGGAAGGCCGAGGTGGCGAACGCCCCGCCGCCGAGACCCGCCAGGAACAGATACCACGCGATAATGGCACCCCAGATAGGTTCGAAAGACATCGCTCATCACCTCACATAGAAGATCTTGGCCTTCGTGAGGCTGCCCGCGATAGGCTGGGCGTTGTCGCTCACGATTGCCTTGGATATATCGCTGTCGGGATCGTCGAGATCGCCGAACAGCCGGGCTCCGGTCAGACACGCCTCGACGCACGTCGACATCTTCGTGCCCGTCTCGGCCGCGCTCACCGTGCAGAAGCGGCACTTGTCGACGGTGCCGGTTTCATGGTTGTGCACGCGAACCTGGTAGGGGCATGCGGCCATGCAGTACTTGCAGCCGATGCAGCGTCCGTGATCGACGCCCACGATGCCGTCGGCGCCCTTGTAGGCTGCACCGGTCGGGCACACAGAAACGCACGGCGCGTCCTCGCAGTGCATGCACTGCAAAGGCACCGTCTCAACGCCCACCTCGGGATAGGCGCCCGTCTCCTTCTCCTCGTAGCGGATGAACGCCTCGTCAGAAAGCAGCTTGTTCTGGCGCTGGCACGCCACGCGGCACGCATAGCAGCCGATGCACTTCTTGGTATTGATCAGCATTCCGTAACGGGCCATCATGCACCTACTTTCTTCACCGAGACGATCGCCTCTTGGGTCATCGCCGCCCCGTATACGGGTTCGAGGTGGAAGGGCACGAAGTCCATTTGGCGAAGGCCCACATCGTAAGCCGTATGCTGCTCAGGAGACGAGCAGCCGTAATGGCTTGGCATGAAAAGCGCCGTCGGATTGATGCGCTGGGTCACCTTCGCACGACAGGTGCCCGTATGCTCGCTGTTCGACACCTCGACCTCGTCTCCGTCGGCGATACCGAGCTGAGCGGCCACATCGGCGTTGATCCACACCCGCGTGAGGTCGTAGTCCTTCGTGATCTGCATGAGATCCTCGATGTTGGCCGTCATCGTATGGCTGTGTACGGCCTGCTTGCCGCCTATGAGCCTCAGCTGGGTGCCGGCGGGCATCACCGCAGGCTCCATCCACACCGGGCCGGCCGGCAACCCCGCCGCTTCCGCAGCTTCGCTCGTGAACTGAATCTTCTCGGTCGGCGTCTTCCACTTGGGAGCCTTCCCGTAGGTGAAGGCCTTATCGGGAAAGTACGCCACGCCCGTCGTCTTGAGCGCATCGAGCGAAAGCCCGACGCTTTGCAGCTGGGCATCGGCCAAATCCTCGACCGTGAACGGGAAGTACTCACCAACGCCGCATGCTTCGGCGAGCTCGGTGAATATCTCGTCGACGGGCTTCGTGTTGGGATGCACCTTCTCGATTACCCGATCGCGCAGCGCCACGCAGGGCACCGTGCCGCCGACGAACTCGGGCAGCTCGAGGCGTTCCAGATAGCTCGTGTCGGGCAGCACGTAATCGGCCAGCTGGGCCGTTTCCGACATCTGCACGTCGATGACCACGCACAGGTCGAGGCTGCCGAGCGCCTCGGCAAGGTACGCCGTGTTGGAGTAGCCTGCAGCCATGTTCGAGTTGTAGAAGAACATGCCCTTGAGCGCGCCTTCCTTGGCCATGCGGGCCGCATAGAGGTTCGATCCCATGCTCGAAAGCGCGAGCGGATACTCGGCAGCGCCGAGCTGCTTACCAGCTGGCTTGGGCACGGCGGGAAACTTCGCTTCGTCGAGCTCTCCCGCAGAAACGCTCGAGGTGAACAGCGCCCCGCCTTCCTGGTTCCAGCAGCCGAGCAGCGTGTTGAAGCACGCGATGGCGCGCGCCGTCTCCCCCGAATTCTGATACGAGCAGCCGAACGCGCCGCGCCAGCTCGGCTCAATGGAAGCCGCGGGGGCGGCTTCAGCGAACTCGAACGCAAGGCGCGCGATCGTCGTCGCCGGGATGCCGGTGATCTTCTCGGCCCATTCGGGGGTGTGATCGGCGATCGAAGCCGCCCACTCGTCGAACCCGACCGAGTGCTCGGCCACATACGCCTTGTCGTAACGTCCCTCGCGAATGAGCACCTGGGCCATCGCGAGCACGAGCGCCAAATCGGTACCGGGATTGATGGGCACCCATTCGTCGGCGAAGACCTTGCTGTTCGAGCAGCGCGGATCGACGAGCACGATATGGGCGCCGCGCTCGTGCGCCTCCTGCAGCGCCATAACCGAGCTCGGGCGGATCGCGTCGGCGTAGCTGCGCCCGATGAACATGGTCATCTTCGAGTTGGCCACATCGGATTCGTAGTTGCCCGAACCGATCACCTGGGTGAAACCGCTCTCCTTCGAAAGGTTGCAGGCAGCACCGTGCGTGTACACGTTCGCCGAGCCGAGCGCATTCATGAACCGCTTGGCGTAGTACTTGCCCGAGGGGCGCGGATCGTGCACGACGGCGAGCGCTTCGGGGCCGTCCGAACCGATGATCGCCTTCACCTTTTCGGCGATTTCGGCGTACGCCTCGTCCCAGCTGATCGCCTGGAACTCTCCGTCCTCGTTCTTTTTCAGCGGATCGGTAAGCCGATCGGCCGAATAGGCGATCTGGGAATAGCCGTACCCGCGAGCGCACAGCTTGCCTTTCGCATACGGATGGTCGGCATCGCCCAAAAGCTTCGCGAGTCTGCCATCGACCACGTAGCCCGTAAAACCGCATTTTGTCGAGCAGGCGTTGCACAGCGAATGCGCCGTATAGGTTTGACCCCCGGCATCCGACTCCTCGGCATGTGCCTGCGACCAGGCATCGAAGCTTAGAACACCGGCGCATCCCGCAAGTGCGACCGCACCCGCGCTGCCGGCCAGGAAGCTTCGCCTGGTTATCGCATTTTCTGACATGATAGTATCCCTTCTATGAGACCGCGCCGCTTGCCATCGCGCGGTCGGACCGTGCATTCTCTTCGTCGCCCAGACCCTGCTGTGCCCTTATGCCTAAGACCACATCAACGAGTCCGATGTAGAAGGCGGCATCGTCTCCCAAGCCGAGGAGGCGAAGCCTGAACGCCGTCAGCCATTCGAAGCGCTCGGCCAGATACCTCCGCGCTTCGACGTGCATGCCGGAACGGATGAGCACCGAAACAAGATCGAGCTCGAGCGCCAAATGGTCGGGGCAAGCCGCGAACCGATCGGGAACGCTGAGTCCCAACCGTTCGGCAACCTCGGCCATGTAGAGCGCTGAATCGCTGCCGTACAGTCCCGTCTTGTGGGAGAACGGCGCCTCGTTGCGAGGATTCGACGACCATCTGCGATACAGCGACTCGACCGGAACCGCCGATTGGGGCAGCCCCCCGACGAAATGGCGCGCAGCAAACGTCTGCTTCTCGCTATACGTTGGCGGCGCGAACAGCGCGCGAACCTCACCGGCTTCGAGAAATTCCTGCAACGGGCATTTCCTCCCCAGTCGCTCGACCGCACTCGTCTGATAGCCGAACGTTTTCTCGTCTTGCAACGCACGGCGGGCGCCGTTGAGAAAATCGGCCCACTGCGCCGGCTTCGAAATGGCATCCCACTCTGCTTTTTCGACCGGTGCAAAGCATTTCGACAGTATCGAGAACACCGCTTCGTCTTGCATCGTCTTCCTTCTTCCGTATCTCGGGCTTCGTCCATGCGCCCCGAAGACCGCATCGTCGCCAACCCGCATTCCGCCATGCGGCTTTCGGCCGCCTACACGATGGTCGCCGTCGAGACCACGCCCTGCGCGATCACCTGATCGGCGATGTCCTTCCAGTCGATGAACTTGATGGCGCCGTTGGGGCACTGCTCGGCACAGCGGCCGCACGAGATGCACTTGGTCGATTTGCCCGTTTCGGAATCGACGACGGGCATATTCCACGGGCAGGCCGCATGGCACATGCCGCAGCCGATGCACGTCTCGGTGTCGACCACGCGGGCGCCCGACTCCTCGTCGCTGCGAATCGCGTGAACCGGACAGTAGTTCATGCACTGCGGATCTTCGCACTGCTTGCAGCTCTCAATGGTGAATTGGCAGTTGTCGTAGATGCCGTCCACCGTGTCGGGGCTGGCACCGAACTGGTAGTTCGGCCACACGCGAACGCGCGCGATGCTCTGGCAGACGCGGCCGTCGTTCTTGAGCGTGCACATCATCTCGCAGCGTTGGCAGCCCGAGCAGCGGGCGCGATCGGTCACGATCATCTTGGTAGGCGTGGTGCGAATGGTTATGCGTCCCGAAGCGATCGATTCGGACGTGACGCCCCAGGTTCCCAGGACGCCTCCGATAACCAAACCGGCGACACCGCATCCCGCCATAGCGAGAACTTGGCGACGGGTGATCGTCTTGCGTGGTTTCGCTTCCGCGGCTTCCGCGTGCTCGGTTCCTACAGCAGCATCCGTCTTGGACTCTTGCTGCCGGGGATCCTGATCCTGCAGATTGATATCGGTCATAGTTTTCTACTCCCCTCACGTACTCGTCTGTGAGTGTCGTTTATACGTGTCGGAGCCCGCAAACCGGACTCCCATCCTCCCTTAGAACTCGAAGCTCTCCCTTGCACAACAGGTGCGAGTATGGGATCTTCGCCTTTCGGCCATTACCCTCTTTGGGAGTAAAAGCGCAGATCGCGAAGATTACCCTCAAAGAGGGTATGCTCGATTTTCGGCGAAACGCACACTGTCGGAAGACGAATTTCGTCCATGCTGCCCATATCTCGAAGAGCCTTGCACAACACAGGACCCAAGAGATTTGGAGATGACAACATGGCTGACCAGAAATCGTACGGATGGGCCGGGAAGATCCTGCGCGTCAACCTGAGCACGGGGGCCATCACGACCGAGCCCACCGATCCCTACAAGCACTACATCGGCGGCATGGGACTCGCGAACAAGATCATGTTCGACGAGGTTCCTGCAGGCACCGATCCGCTGTCGCCGGAAAACAAGATCGTGTTCGCTGTCGGGCCGCTGACCGCTTCGGGCGTTCCCTTGGCAGGGCGCACCACCATCTGCTCGCTTTCAACCTTCACCAAGGACCATCTGATCGTCGACGCGCACTGCGGCGGCATGATCGGCGCGAAGATCAAGCTCGCCGGTTACGACGCCATCGTAGTCGAAGGCGCAGCGGATCATCCGGTGTACCTCAACATCGTGAACGAGAAGGTGGAGATCAAAGATGCGACCCCGTTCTGGGGCATGGGCACCCGCGAGGCGACCGAAGCGCTCTGCCGCAAGGAGAGCACGAAGGCCTGCGTGGCCACTATCGGCCCCGCAGGCGAGAACCTGCTGCCCTATTCGGTGATCATCAACTCGCGCAACCACTCGGGCGGCGCGGGCGTGGGAGCCGTTATGGGCTCTAAGATGTGCAAGGCGCTCGTCGTCGAAGGCGATGGATCGGTGAACGTGGCCGACCCGCAAGCGGTCGCCGACCTGTCCGATTACATGCTGCGCGAGGTCATCGGTTCGAACAACAACCACGTTGTGCCGCAAACCCAGCAGGAATGGGCTGAATACTACGACAAGGGATCGCGCTGGTCTGCCCGTAAAGGGCTTACCTGGGGTATCGCCGAAGGCGGCGCCATCGATGTCGGCGAGCCGAAGCCCGGCGAGCTCAACACCGTGGGCTACCGCTGCATGAAATCGGTCTACGATCTCGGCGAGGTTGCCGAAAAGTACACGGTCAAGATGAACGGCTGCCACAGCTGTCCGATCCACTGCTACTCGGATCTGCGCATCGATCGCACCGCCGAGCTGGGCGGCAAGGCAACCGCAGGCAACACCTGCGCCGCGAACTTCCCCTTCAAGTACATGAACGGCATCCTGCAGACCGAGATCAAGGAAGACACCGAGTCGGGCATCCTCTGGAATACCCTCATCGGCACCACGATCGACGAGCTCGGCCTCTGGTGCAACTACGCGCAGCTCTGGCGCGACTTCGCCCACTGCATCAAGGCGGGTGTTTTCGATCGCGTGCTGCCCGAAGAGGAAAAGGCGCTCTTCGATTGGAACCGCATCTACGAGGACGATCCCACGATCATGGTTGAAGTACTCAACAAGATGGCGCAGAACGACTCGGAGATCGCGTATCTGGCTCACGGCCCCCACGTATGGACCGAGCGTTGGGACGATGCCGATTGGTACAACCAGAAGCCCAGCGCGCTCATCAACTACCGCGGTTGGCCCGTTCACCACGCAACCGAATGCTTCGGCCAGGTGGGAGGCGTGTACAACATGATGTTCAACCGCGACGACATGATCCATTCCGCCGTGAACTTCCAGGGTTGCGGCCTCCCGTTCGAACTCAAGCAGCAGATCGCCGAAGAGGTCTGGGGCGGAGCCGATGCGATCGACCCTGATAAGAACTACACGCCCATGAACGATCACAAGGCGAACTTCTGCTGGTGGTCCATCGTCACCGACGTGCTGCACGATTCGCTCACGCTGTGCAACTGGGTCTGGCCGATGACCATGAGCCCGACCAAGCAGCGCGATTACCGCGGCGACCTCGACCTCGAAGCCAAGTTCTTCAAGGCGGTCACCGGCGAGGACGTCACAACCGACGATCTGTACCAGGCGGGCGCCCGCATCATGACGCTGCAGCGCGCCAACACCGTGCGCGGCATGACCACCGAAAGCGGAGCGCTCGGCAACAACGACCTGCGCAACGACCACGACCGCATCACCGACTGGGTGTTCGACCACGACCCCGATTTCGAACCCTTCACCGAAGGCACCATCAAGCTCGACCGCGACGATTTCCAGACCGCGCTCGGCATGGTGTACGGCAAGTTCGGATGGGATGAAACGCTCGGTTGCCCCACGGCCGAATGCCTCGACGGCTACGGCATGCAAGACGTCAAAGAGGAGCTCGACTCGCTCGGACTGCTCCCGTAAGACGATGCTTTCCGAAACCGACGGCTCCCTACCGGGCCGTCGGTTTCCCGTGTCCAGCGACGACGACTCCGGCAAATCGCGAGTTTGTGGCAGAAAAAGGGCTCAATTCGTCGTCTGGACCGCCGTCGGCACGCAGGATCGAAAGCAGTCGAGCATAGCGGCTGCATCGTCCCTGCTCAGGGAGGCTACCAAAAACAAGCCGTAAAGAAGGGTGCCGAACGGCGACGAATAACTCCCTTTTCCTGCCACGAGTGGGCCTTCGGGCTGCACATCAAAATCGATCGGCTCCATAAGGCCGAAACGATTACGTCGCAGCCCGCTGCTCAGAGCAGCGGGCTTGTTTCGGAATCCGGACATGTCGCACTCCCACCAAAGGTTCAGACGCAGCCCGCTAAAACAGGCTTGCCTCCAAGATGCCGCGTCCGCGCAACGCGCGGATCCAGGCAGGCGGAATGGCTTTGTAGCCGTACGCGATACCCGCAAGCCCGCCCGTAACGGCGCCGACGGTATCGGTATCGTCGCCCAGGTTGACCGCCGCGAGCACGGCGCTCTCGAACGAACCGGTCGTGGCGAGACACCAGAGCGCCGCCTCAAGCGTATCGACCACATATCCGGTCGATCCGATATCGTCGCGTGCCAGATCGGCAATGCGCGCCACGCGATCGAACGGCGCGGCGGCAGCGAGATCACCGAGCGCGCTAATCGCCTCCGCGATCGAAGCGCCATCGAGCAGCGCTTGGGCGAAACGCACGTAGATCACGCAGGCGCGCTTCGCTATCTCGTGGGAGTGCGTGATGGCGGAAACCGCCTCGATCTGCTCGTCGGTCACATCCTCGACGAAGGCGAGCGGCACGATGCGCATGAGCGAGCCGTTGCCGTTGTCGCGTTCGCCATCCTGGCCCTTCCCGCTTCTGAGCGCAACGGCCGTCGTGTTTCCCACGTCGAACACGTCGCCGTCGGGCACATAAGCGCCATCGAACAACCATACGCGGTAGCGCTCCCGCATGTCGTCGAGGTCGATTCCCCCGCAGATCCGAATGCTGTTCGCCGTCGCCAGCGTCATGCTCGTATCATCGGAGAACGTGCCGGCGGGCTTATCGTAGGTGCCGCCGCCCGTCATACCGTCGATGCGATAGGTATCGCGCGCCTTGAATTCGACGGGTACGCCGAGCGCATCGCCGACGGCAACGCCGTATACCGCGTCTTTCACCGTTCGCCTCAATCGGGACATGGGCTTCCTCCTGTTCGGCATTGCCAATTCGTTCGCCGCAGCCGGCTGAAAGCCATAGTACCCTATTGTCGCCCGGCAAGCGAAGCGGCAGGGGGCAAGCTGCGCGAAGAGACGGAACCTGAGCCGGGTGAGGCAGCGGTGGCCTAAGCTGTGCGAAGCGGCAAGAAGGCCCGATCCGCACGAGGCAACGATGCCGAGTCGCAACCGCGCCCAAGCCGCCTACAGATACATCCCCCGCTCGACCGCATGCCATTCCGCAAGCGAGGCGGCATAGGCAGGACTCAGGTACTCCGTTGAATAGAAGTACACGTCGCCGTTCGAAGCCGTCGTTGTCTGGATGTCGGGGTACTCCCCCGATTCGCTGATGGCGGCCCACGTTTCGGCAACTTCGTCCTCAGTCATGTTGAACGGTTCGTTGAACAGGCTATCGGCCGCCATGGGCCGTGGGTACGTGCGCGATTCGTCGCGCACGCATTCTGCGAACGTCACAATGCGATCATCCTCGCATGCAAGAAACGCCCAGTGAGCGTACCGATCGGTCATAACGTCTTTGGAATACAGATAGTAGCTTCGCTTGCCCATGAGAACAACGATATCGTCGCATGCGATTTCTTCCGCATCGTCATCCAGCTCGATCGGAACGAGCGTCATCTCGCCTTCGAGCTCAACGAGTTCAAATCCATCGGGAACATCGAATCCCGTGAAATCGTCGCCCTGTCCGGATCCGGCGATGGGCTCATCCGCTCCGATACCCGAATCCAAGACCTCTTCGGCTGCAAACCCGCCGATCTCACCGCACGGAGCATCGTCCTGGCCGCCTGCCCGCAATCCGGTTCCGCCCTTCGGTATGGCAGATTCACCAAACTCCTCGCCGTTTAAAACGGCTTCAAGCTCCCCCCGATTTCCTTCGGCGGCAACATCGGCCGCCGAAGCGCCGAAGGGACGCGGCACTCCGACGGCGCGGGTTGCCGTACGGTACGCAGGCGCTTCGAGCTGCGGCGCCTGTTCGGCCTCACGCTGCATGCGGCGCTCTTCGAGATAGTCGTATACGAACATCTCGAAGCCCTCGGCACCCATATGATCGGGTGCGATGCCCGCCTCCTCCCATTCAGAAGGAACCGAAAGGCGCCCGTCGGTCGAGCAGGTGCGCACGTAGTCGAACAAGGCTGCTAGCGCATCCTGCTCGTCTGCGGCCTCGAAGGCCGCTATCTCTTCGGGCGAAAACTCGCATGCTTCCGCATCGGCTTGCTCGGCCTCGGTGGCCAGACCCGCTTCTTTTGCAGCTTCATCTTCCATAGCGCTCTACCCCGCTACCTTGCCGAACCGAAGCTCGATGCGTCCGTCGCGAAGCGAGCAATGCTCGGTCATGATGCAACCGACGCTGCAGGTGTCGCACGGCGCAACGCGATCGAGTTCCTCGATGCCCGCTCCTTGGCGAATAAGAAAATCGCCGATCAAGGCACGGATGCCCTCGATGGCGAAGTACACGGTATGGATGCGGTCCCACGGCACACCGTCGAGTGCGGTTTTGATATCGTCACCGGTGATGGCAAGCGCTTCGTCGAACGTCTTTCCTTCGAGCATGGCGCACACGGTGCTCGAGCACGCCGTCATAGCCAGGCATCCGCGCGATTTGAATCCCACGCGCACAAAGCGTCGTTCGACCGGATCGACGATGGCGAACAGACGCATCGCGACCTCGCCGCGTTTCGACTTACCCACCATGCAGCGGGCGTTGAACCCCTCGGGGACACCGCTGTTATCGAAGGTGGCAACTACCGACAGCAACGTGTCCGAATATCCCGTCGTGCCGATTTCACTTTCGGTTTGGTAGACATCGGCCGTTCGGATAACGGCGCGCTCTTCCGGTTCGATGTAGACGTTTCGCTCCGACACGTGCTCCTCGTTTCCTCGCTCGTTTCGATGATCTCATCATGGCAAAACGGACAGAATCAGCATCCCCTCTTTGAGGATATTTTCGCCTCCGCCTGTTTACTTGGTAGGCAGGTACCTGTATAAACAGTTCGGACACAAAGAGGCTTGAATGCCTACTTGATCTGCTACAAGCATTACAATGGGGATTTGCTACCCATCGGGGCGCAAAGGCGTTTGCAGCGCAGGGCGAAGCAAGGGAGAGCACTTTGTCGGAGCACGTGCAGGGAGAATCCATCCATCGGGTGCCGACCCAGAGCGGGCTCGTTGCCGTCTTCAAGGCGTACCTGCCGCTTTGGCCCTTCGTGCTCGGCTTGGCGTTTGCCCGCTCGGGTCTCATCGTGGCAAGTTACGGAAGCTACACGCAGACCGACGAGGGCGTGTTCACCGACGGCGGCATGCTTATCGCGCTCGCTATCCTCGGCCTGTATTGGCTTGTCGCGACCATCCGCAAAACGCGGTACTCCAAACGACAAGTCAGTCGGCTCATGAACGCGAGCACGGCGCTCGAAGCGGCTATGCTCGTAGGCTTGACCGTCATGGAAGTGCTCGCTATCCAGAACAACGGCGTCAAGCTCGCTTTCTGCGCCGGATGCACGCTGTTCGGATCGCTTGCAATTTACTATTGGCTGCGACGCGCCCGCGGTTCGACAACCACCGTCACCGTGGTGTTCGCGTTCGGCGCGCTGTTCGTAAGCGAGATCATCATCTACGCATGCGCGCTTCTTCCCCACGTCGTCGCCTACGTTGTCGGCGCACTGCTCGTCATCGCGCAATACCCCTGCATCGCAGCCTCGCGTACGCGCAGCAGGCTTCTGCTCGCTCCCCCCGATACCGAGGCGCGCGACTATTTCGGCTTTGCGAAATCGCTGGTATCGAACAAGCAGTTCCTTGTGGTTACCGCAATCGGCATCGCGCTTCTGTCCATCGTCATCGGATTGCTGCGCGGATACCCCGATGGCGAGCCGATCGCGTTCACCATGACTACCCGCATCGCCTACATGCTTCTGACGATGGCTCTTTCCGCAGCGATCATCGCACTTGTCGTTCGCGGCAAAGGCCAAGTGATGACGGTAGGCATCTGGATCATCATGCAGTCGCTTGCCTGCTTGGCACTGGTCGCCTATGCAGCGTTTCCCGAAAGCCTCGATATCGGAGCGCTGTTCACCACGACCCTCAACGCCATGATGGTTGGGTTCACCTGGTACGCCGTCGTCGCTTTCGTGAGCTATGGCTGGCGCGACCCTTACTACTACGCTATCGCATGCTGGCTCGTCTGGCTCGGCAGCCGAGCTATCGCCCGCATCGTGCTCTTGGAGGCGTATCCGCTCACGACCAACGATCTGCTCACCGGCATGATCATGGCCGCACTGCTGCTCGTCTCAGCCCAATCGGTATTTGTCCAGTTCATTTACATTGCTAAACGAGAGAACGAGGATGAGCACGACAAGATCACCTCACGGCAAAGCGCACTTGTGAAGCTCATGGGGCTCGACAGCAACGAAAGCCTTTCCGGCATGCGCCAAGCAACCATGCAGCACAACGCCGAGGAGATGGGCAAGCAGTTTTTGCTTTCGGATCGAGAGGTCGAAGTGCTCGCGCTCTATGCGCTCGGCTTTACGCAGAAGCGCGTGGCTGAAGAGCTCTACATCAGCCAAGGAACCGCTCACGCGCACATCAAGCGAATCTATGCGAAAACGGGGCTCCACTCCCGCCAAGAAATACTCGACTACATGAAACAGTACACGTCGTAAGCACCGTAACCGACCGGCGGGCATCGCGCCGGGCATCCGGTAGCCCGATGGCCGCCCAAACTGCTACCATAGCGGTATGCCCCAAAACGATCTGACATACCGCGACTTTGCCCGCTTCGCTTCGCAGACGCCCGATGAGATCGCGCGCGATTGCGACGTGTCGGTTTTTCGCGCCACCGGGCCCGGCGGCCAGGGCGTCAACACAACCGATTCGGCGGTGCGCATGAAACACGTGCCGACGGGCATCGTCGTTACCGCACGCGATTCGCGCAGCCAGTACCGCAACCGGCTTGCCTGCCTGGAAAAGCTTCGCCTCGTTTTTGCGCGCAAAGCACGGCCGCCCAAAGTGCGCCGAAAAACGCAGGTCCCCCGTCGCGCCAAAGAGAAACGGCTCCAGGACAAGCGAATGCAGTCCGAAAAGAAAACCGCCCGCAGGAGAATCGACTGAGCCACGCGTACCGCTGCAGAGCCGACGGATAGACCGATCAGCCAAGGAACCAGGACATCAACCGACCGAGAATCCAGCCAGTAAACCGACCGAGCGAGAAGAAGGAAGCCATGCTGCATTTCGATAGCGACTACATGGCGGGCGCGCATCCCGCCATCCTCGAGAAACTTGCCGAGACCAATTTCGAGCAGACGCCGGGCTACGGCACCGATGCCCATTGCGAACGCGCACGCGAGCTGGTGCGCAGCGTATGCGAATGCCCCGAGGCCGAAGTGTTCTTCCTGGTGGGCGGAACCCAGACCAACGCCACCATCATCGATGCGCTGCTGCACCGCACCCAAGGAGCGATTTCCGCCGACACGGGCCACATCGCAACGCACGAGGCCGGAGCGATCGAAGCGGGCGGCCACAAGGTGCTCGCCATCCCCCATACGCTCGGCAAGATCGATGCCGAGGGAGTACGGTCCTATTGCGCATGGTTCTTCGGCGATGCGAACCACGAGCATATGGTGGAGCCGGGCGTGGTATACCTCTCGTATCCTACCGAATACGGCACGATCTACACCAAAGACGAACTCGGGGCGATCGCCTCGGTATGCCGCGAGTACCACCTGCCGCTGTTCATCGACGGTGCGCGCATGGGATACGGGCTTGCCGCCGAAGGCGCCGATCTGACGCTGCCCGACATCGCGCGGTTGTGCGACGTGTTCTACATCGGGGGCACCAAGGTGGGCGCTCTGTTCGGGGAGGCGGTCGTATTCACCAAGCCTGATCTGGCGAACCGGTTCTTCACGCTCATGAAGCAACATGGTGCGCTGCTTGCCAAGGGAAGGCTCCTCGGCATCCAGTTCGAGACGCTGCTCGAAAACGGCCTGTACCTCGATATAGCGCACCATGCCGTCAACCTGGCCATGAAGCTCAAGGCGGCGTTTATCGAAAAAGGCTACGAGCTGGCCATCGATTCGCCCACCAACCAGCAGTTCGTCGTGCTCGACGACCAGACGAAAGCGCGCTTGAGCGAACACGCAACATTCGGCTTCTGGGAAGCGCTCGACGACGGTCGCACCGTCGTTCGCTTCGCCACCAGCTGGGACACTCGTGAAGAGGCGATCGACGAGCTGATCGGGCTCTTGTAGGACACAAAAGCCCGATTGACGGCAATCGAGCACGCCGGACCCTCGCGACGAAACGCGAGGGTCCGGCAGTTTAGGGTTGAACCATCATGGAGCCAAGCGGTCTCGACGGATTGCTTTGTTCCCTTACCGCTTGGAACCTTCCGCCTCCTTGATAGAAGCTAGAGGCTTCGGGCCGCCAAGTTCGCCGACGAAATCGCCTCTGCAATGTTATACGGATCGGCGCAATCGCCCACTGCGATCGCCTCAATGCCCGAGAGACCGTCGATCAGGGCGGTATTCGGCTGCATATCGCGCATATCGACAACGGCATCGCACGGAACAACCACGTCGACGCCCGCCTCACTCACCAACGTCAGCTCGCCATCCCCAACTTCCTTGACTTCGGCTGCGGGCCAGATACGCGTACCGCGTGCGTTGACCGCAGTCTCAACGAAGTGACGCATATTGACGGAATGCCCCTTCTCGAAAACATCGAGCGGATCCGGCGTAACGATCGTCACGTCCTTGCCGAGCGAAAGCAGATAGATCGCCACGTCGACGGACTGGCAATTGCTGCCCAGCACGGTCACGCGATCCCCCATATCGGCACCGACGACATCCCCGAACGTAAGCACCTGCGTACCACCTGTCGATGAAAACTCTGGCTCTTGCCGCAAACCGCCGACCGCAAGGATAACGGCATCGGGTTTTTCTGATTCGATGAATGCACGATCGACCTCCTGGCCCGTCACCACGGTCACGCCGTCGACTTCCTGCGATCGGGAAAGGTACGTACTCAGCCGACCGAGGTTCTCGTGCGGCCCTTTGATGGCCTCGGCCGACGAGAGCAGACCTCCCAATGCGCCGTTCTTCTCGTAAAGCGTCACCGAGCATCCGCGTTTCGCCGCTATGCGAGCCGCTTCCATGCCGGCGGGACCGCCGCCGACAACCATAACGTTTTTGCTTCCCTCGACGGGTACCGGCTCGTATCCCTCAGGCATATCCTCGCCATAGGCGCGCCAGTTCGCCGCGTTCACACGGCAATGCTCAAGAAGCTTCCCGTCCTTGTCGGGATCATAGAAGCAATGCAAGCAGCGTGTGCACGGGGCGATTTCGTCAATGCGTCCCTCGCGCAGCTTGTTCACATATTCGGGGTCGACACAGAGGGGTCGGTTCATCACGAGAAAATCGAGCTTGCCTTCAGAAAGAGCTTCTTCAAAATAGTCAGGAGCCTGTGCTGGATCCATATAGGTTGCTGCACCCACGGGAATCGACACGGCACTCTTGATCTCGTTGGCAACGTCGATCATGATGCCGCATCCCGAATGGTTCGCTCGAAGCTTTCCCTGGAAATGACGCGAGAAGTCGAAGCGATTGCCGAATCCGTTCGACCCCTCTTGGCCTCGAACGGCGAAGTACAGCTCGCTGGCAAACTGCGCAATGTGCTGTCCGCAGGGTCCGAGACGAACATGGAGGCTGTCGGCTCCGGCCTTTTCGAGGATCTGAGCGATTGCCTTCGTCTCTTCGAGCGATGTGTACAGCGAATCGGCTCCAAGGGATTTATCGTTCGCCTCGATGCCGTTGATCAACACCTGCACGATGAAATCTTTACCGCATGCTTCTTTGATCCCTTGGATCACCTCAACGGCAAAGCGCGTACGGTTTTCGAGAGACTGGGCTCCGTACTCATCGGTGCGATCGTTGCGGGCACGCGACAAGAACGACTGGCCGACGTTGTTCGCCGCAAAATTCAATTCGAACGCATCGAACCCATCGCCGTGTAGCTGCTCTGCAATCCCAATAATAACCTGTACCCACTCGCGAACTTCTTCAATCGAATACTGCCCGATAAAGTTCTCGGTAAAGTCAAGCGGCCCGATGGGCGACCCCATCGTGTCAAACTGGTAGCCCACGTAAGCACCCGCTGCATGAAGCGTATCAAGAAGCCCTTTCACGTCGTAAAGAGCGTAATCCTGCTTGAGCGGGCTGGCCGTGAAATCCCAGATGTTAGCGAAGTCCTCAATCCAGATCATCTCTACGCCGCCCTCGGCCATACGGGCGTAGTAGTTGATGTACTCATCCGGATTGTTCTTCATGAACGCCAGCTGGAATGCCGCCGATTTCACCATGCGGTGGTGCAACGTAATCGGACCGAGCTGCCAATCGGAGAACAACGTCGTTTTACTGAAATCGTCAATGGAATTGGTGGTGTAGCCGTAGTCTTGCGGATTGATCTCCGAAACGGTGGCGGAGGGCGATCCTGTATCCGCTGCGGCGCCGGTACCTTTTTCCGACGGTGTACTCGCCTGGGGCGTTCCTCCGCATCCTCCCAACGCAAGCGTTCCAGCGCCGACCGCGCCAACGGCCAACCCCTGCAAGAAATTCCTTCGAGATATCCCTGTCTGCTTTACCATGGCTTCCCTTTCGATACCGTGTCCCCACGGATTCCCTCGATCGACCCTCGCGGTGCCTCCCATCTGCTTCCGCGCGATCATCAACTATGGAACCACTGCGCGGAACCCTGGAAAAGAAACGATCCTTGGCAACCCCGCAATGCTTGCTTTCGCCCAATACGCAAGCCATCGCTCAACGCTGGCTTGCTTGCTATAATGAGTCATGCATCAGGGGGGAAATGCGGCGCACGACGATTCGAGGGGACCCGATGGACATACGCAGCCTTCAGTGTTTCCGGCTGGCATACGAAACGAAGACCGTGGGCAAAGCGGCAAAGCGCGCTTATCTCACCAGACAAGGCCTCAGCCAAATACTGAGGGGTTTGGAGGCGGAGCTTAAGCAGGATCTGTTCGTTCGCAACCCGCAGGGGCTCGAACCGACCGAACTTGCCGACACGATCTACCCCAAAGCGGTTGAGCTGCTCAATACCTACGAAGATATTCAGGCGCTTTGCAATGCGGGGGCAAGAGCGAAGGAGACAGTACGGCTCTGCGTCGCGTACGGCGTCCTCGTCTCCATACCGTTCGACGAACTCGTAGAGGAATTTTACGAGGAGCATCCGCTCATCCAGCTTGAAATCGACGCAATCGAGCCGTCGTTGGCCGAACAATGCGTCGCCGAAGGAAAAGAGGACATAGCGCTCATCGTCGGACCGATAACGAGCCCGCAGACCGTCTGCACCTGCCTTGCACGAGTCGCGCTGTTCGCCGCCGTTCACGAGTCGCTCCTCGCCCAGGGAGAAACCCGCTCGATCCAGAGCCTCCAGGGCCTCACCTGGTTCGGACTATCGAAGGATTTTCCCCTCGATTCCGCGCTCATCAGGCTGTCCGAGGAACACAATCTCGATCTGAAGATGTCTTTCGATTGGCACGATTACCATCTCATCCTCGATCAGGTAATGCGACGCAAGGGGGCATGCGTCGTACCCGAACACCGCATCGGCAGATTCTGCCAAGACGGCGTCGTGGCTATTCCACTCGAAGGCCCCGAATTCACGTGGGAAATCGCCGCCATGACGCAAAGCGCGCTCCCGCTGTCGCGAAGCGCCCAAACCGTGTTCGATTGGTTTGCCGCACGGTTAACCCGTTTAGACTAAAAAAGTCCGGAAGGCCGTACGACGCCGCAGCTCTTTGCGAATCCGATCCGCTCGGCTTCGCTTTCTCGCAGCCGACCACCTTCCAGTTAGCCGTTGGGAAACTCGCGCCATTCAGCCCCGGTTCTGCACGGCCAACCTGCCGCTTAACGATACTCCGCCATGAGCGCCGCAAACGCGGGCATCGACTGCTCGATGGTGGCTTTGTCAACGCAGTAGCCGATGCGCACGTACCCCGAGCATCCGAAGCTCGTCGAGGGAACGAGCAAGAGCTCGTGGGCCTTCGCGCGATCAGCAAACGCCTGCTCGTCGTGCTCGAGCGCTTTCACCCACAGGTAGAACGCGCCCCGGGGCTCCACGTACTCGTAGCCGAGCTCGGAAAGCCCCCGGCACAGAAGCGCGCGGTTTTCGGCGTAGGCGGCAACGTCGGTGGGAGCATCGACGCATTTCTCGATCACGCCTTGGAACAGCGAAGGTGCGCACACGAACCCGAGTGCGCGGCCTGCGCCGCATATCGCTGCGTACACGCGCTGCCAATCGGGCATGCGCTCGGGCACGTACAGGTAGCCGATGCGCTCGCCGGGCAGGCTGAGCGATTTGGAATACGAATAGCAGACGATCGTGTTGTCGTAGATCGCGGGAATGTAGGGCACCTCGACGCCCTCGTACACGATCTCGCGGTACGGCTCGTCGCAGATCACGTAGATGACGCTTCCAAGCTCCTCCTGCTTTGAGCACAGCACATCGGCAAGGCCGCGCAGATTCTCTTCGGAATACACCGAGCCGACAGGATTGTTGGGCGAGTTGATGATGATGCCCTTGGTCTTCGGCGTAACGGCCGCCTCAATGGCAGCAAGATCGAGCTGGAAGTCAATCTCGCGCGCCATGACCTCGATGCACGTGCATCCCGCTGCTTCGATCCAAATACGGTATTCG
Organism: Raoultibacter timonensis; assembly: GCF_900240215.1. Taxonomy (GTDB): domain Bacteria; phylum Actinomycetota; class Coriobacteriia; order Coriobacteriales; family Eggerthellaceae; genus Raoultibacter; species Raoultibacter timonensis. Next base: position 612,728 of record NZ_LT964681.1, read on the forward strand.
GGAAAGTACGGCGCGATCACGATGAACTCGTCGCCCTCGTTGGCGACGGCGTTGATGGAGATGTCGAGCGATGCGGCCGCACCGGCCGTCATGTAGATGTTCGCTGCCGCAGCGTTCATACCGAAGCGCCGGTTGATCGAATCGGCGATCGCCGTGCGCACGCCGGGCGTACCTTGGGCGGGCGTGTAGCCGTGCAGCGCCACGGGCGGCTCGTCCAAAAGCTCGATGATCGCCTCCTTGACGGCGGCAGGCGCAGGGATGCTCGGATTGCCCAAGCTGAAATCGAACACCTTGTCTTCGCCGATCTCGGCTTTGCGGGCGAGCCCGTACGCGAACAGCTCGCGGATCGCCGACGGTTCGCTTCCCAACTCGTACATCTTCTCGTTCACCATGCCATCACTCCTCCGCTATTTCGTCCATCGAACAGGATACATCAAGTCGTCGTTATTGCCGCTGGTGAGCGCGCTCGGCGTTCAGGCCATACCGTTCGCCGCTGAATAAAACGCTTCTGAGTTTGATGCAGGCAACGGTAAATTCGGGCTCAACGTAGGTGAGACGCCGTCCGGTGTGCTTTGCGAGCACGTTCGCAACCCGAGCCATCGAAGCCCTGTTGTCGACGAGATCGAGCGTTATGCTCACTACGGTGTATCCCATAGCTTCGAGCGCATTGCGCCGCTCCGAATCGCTCGCTTTCCTACGAGCCTCTTTGTGGTATTTATCGCTATCGTACTCGGCAATCAGCTTGAAGGCCGGCCAGTACAGATCCGCCTTGAAGTAGCTGCGCGATGTAAATCTTCTCGCTTGGCCGGTCACATCGATTCTGAAGTTGAGCAACGGCATCTCCATCCCATAGCCTCCGAATCTATAGGGCAAGCATTGGAGCATAACCAGAGAAGTCTCCATCGGTGAAGCGGAGTTTTCCGCAATGTAGCGCAAAGCCCTGAGCGCTTTTTTCCTGCCGTTGACATTAGGGATTTTTTCTATGCAGGCGGTCAGTTTCGAAACGCTCGTCAGGGAAGGGCATTCGCGAACATCATCGGAGGAAAGATCGTAGGTTCCGCAGAGCTCAAAGCCGAGCTGGATGAGCTCGACCAGCGACAAGATGGAGGCCATCTGCAAAAAGCATACCTCTGGCGAGCACACGCAGAATCCGTTTTGCGTATCGAGTACAGAGCCCTTTGGCAAAGCCCCCTTCCAAACATGGCAGACGAGCGCGCCACGTCGACGCAGCGAGTCGCGGGCCACGAGCACGTGGAGCGGACGAGCAAGCCGCCAAGGGCCAAGCCCCTCTGTCGGCTCGGCACTTGGCGGCTTGGAGATAAGCGCTGGCGCTTGCGGCACTTTGACGAAGCTTCGCGACCCGATGCGAACCGAGAGCCAGTACTCGAGTGCGGATATGTGACTGAGCACCATCATCGTAATCGCATGGTACACCTTTTCGTCGGAAAAGCCCTCCCGTTGCATGAGATTTACGATTGTGACACGCTACAGATAAGATATAACATATATGACCTGGGAATATGCGGCTCGTATGCGCGACGTCGATGGGAAAGCGGGCTCTTTCGGGTTCACAATCGTAAATCTCATGCAAAATACGGTCCACCCGTCGTTTGACGTGAGCCCCTGAAGCCAGTCCGGGTTCGGCAAATCCGTTCGCGGCACCAAAATGCCAGACTACCGTCGGGAGTAGCGCGGAAAGCGCGTCGCCCCGATCCGGCAGGCGACAAAAACCCGACTCGGCAAAACCGTGGGCAATGGGCAAAACCATCCCACCTGCTCAACACCGAAACGGATCATCAAGGCGAATTGCATACAACGGGCCGCCCGCAAAAGCGGACGGCCCGTTTAGAGAATGCCTCAATGTCACGTCGGCGAGCTCTCGCGTTTAGAAGCCTTTTGCACGGATACGCATGCGCGCCCAAGCAGAGCAACCGCACGCGTTTTCACACGTTTTCACACGATTTGCTCTTCTTCGCTTCCAATCCCCTACACTTCGAGGTTCTTGAAAGCTTCGGGGACTTCCTTGTACCCCTTCGACTTCACCGCGCCGATAATGAGGCCTATCACCAACCAGCTGATGCCGACGGCGTAGGTCTGCAGATCGAACCCGGTAAATACGTAGAGGAGGATGCCTATGCCGAGCCAGGGGCAAATCAAGTATTTGACGACATCGCCGAACGATCCCCGCTTCTTCTCCCGTACGAAGAAGAACAGGAACACCGCGAAGTTCAGCAAGATGAACGACGACAGCGCTCCGAAGTTCACGAACGCCACGAGCGTTGTCATGTCGAGGAAGATCGGGAGGATGAGCGATACGCAGCCGAGTGCGATGGACGCGATCCACGGCGTGCGGAACTTCGGATGCACCTTACCGAAGATGCGCGGAATCACGCCGTCGCGGCCCATGGAGTACAGAAGGCGGGACGATGCGAGCTGCGCGTTCATGATGTTCGCTATACCCACTGCAACGATGTTGACCACCAAGAGCACTTTTTGGAGCACCGGTCCGCCGGCGAGCAGAGCGGCATCGAAGAAGCCCATCTCGGCATCGACCTGCGATACGTCAGGCTGAATGAGCGCAGCCACATAGGTCTGGGCAACGAACACGACCACCATGATGCAAAGCGCAATGATGATACCCTTGCCGATGGTCTTCTCGGGCTTCACCGTTTCCTCGGCGAGGGTGCTCATGCCGTCGAAGCCGAGGAACGACAAACAAGCGATGGACACCGCCGTTGCAATGAAGTGCAGGTCGACTTTACCAGGCTGATATATCGGATCGAGCGTAAGCTCGCCAGCGCCGCCACCACCAAGCACGAACGTCGTGCCGATAGCGATGAACGCGATGACCGCAAGGATCTCGACGACGAAGATCACCCAGTCGACGCCCTTGGTCATCGAAATGCCGCGGATGTTCACAAACGTGTTGAACACTACGAACACGACAACCCACAGATACCACGGGCTGCCCGGCACGAGCGCAACGCCCCAGTTGGCCACCATGACCAGCAAAAGCGATGGCACGAACACGTAGTCGAGCAGGATGAGCCATCCCGCCATAAAGCCCACATGCGGGTTGATGCCGCGCTGCACGTACGAGTACACCGAACCGGCGATCGGGAACCGCTTGCTCATGCGCATGTAGCTCATGGCCGTGAAGCTGATGGCCACGAAGCCCACGATGTAAACGAGCGGCGTCATACCGCCCGAAGCGATCTGGATCTCGCCGTAGATCGATTGCGGCGCGATGATGACCATGAACAGCACACCGTACAAGACGACGTCCTTCAGCCCCATGCCGCGGCGAAGTTCCTGTTTGTAGCCAAACTGCTCGATGTTCTCACCGCGAGATGGCGAGGCCTCTTTTGCCGGCGATTGTTTTTCTTCCATAATTGATTCTTCTTTCGTTGATCGGGGCGGTCTTTACGGCTGCGGGATCAGCGGTGGGAACTGGGGCAGCTTCGGCGTGCCGATGCGCAGACTCAGCTGCACTTCGCACGGTTTGCACCCCTGGTTGATCTCCACATCGCTCTGCACCGACATGTACATGTACGCCTCGACGGCATCCCAACCCGTGACGCCCATCAAAAGCCGCTGCAGTTCCTTGCTCGCATTGACGAGCGCTTCGTTGTACTCCTGGGCACAAGCGTTCACATACCACTTCTCGTGCGTTTCGAGCACGGGCCAATTGAGCTCGAAGCCCTTGACGAGCGACACCTTGACGGTGATCTCCGCCGGAATCTCGATGCCCGTACCGCACAGCTCTGCATCGCCCATCGCAGCATGCACGTCGCCCATCTGCAAAAGCGCGCCGGGAACCCGTACGGGAAAATACAGGCGCGCGCCCTTCGTGATACGCTTGTTGTCCATGTTGCCGCCATGACTGCCCACGTACCCGTCGATGATATCCTCGCCGTCGGGTGCCGTACCGATAACCCCGATCATCGGATCTATGGGGAATTTCACTCCGTTGAAATCCGCCATACCATCCGAGATCCTGATCTTCTTGGTACGGTAGTCCGTCGTTTCGAACAACGGGCCGCAGTGATCGTCAGTTGCAATCGTACCCTCGTCGGCCACCTGGATGTCGTAGATGTCCACGACGAGCACGTCACCCGCCTCGGCACCCTCGACGAACACGGGGCCGGCGGCTGGGTTTGCAACATCGTAGCCGTAGTCCAAATCGTTCATGGTTACGTCTTCCCCGGTTATCTTGTTGGAGAAGCAATCCATCGTCATGAACTTCAGCACCTCGCCCGGCTGTATCGTCTCGCATGGTTCGTTGTCCTTCGAGAACGTGTACACCTGGCTTACGATCGTCTTCATCACACCTCACCTCCTTGTCTTTATATATGATCGGAACGGTAATGTGACCATACGGCGTCTATTCTACTCCCATATTGCCCGACCACGACGGAAAATGCCCCATAAGGAAATGCCGCCTGCCACAAAGGCAGACGGCATTCGTCAGGAGGGATATCGGCATCCCGCTTACCGGGGGAAGCAGGCGGGACGTTCGGGTACGTACCGCTTACTTGCCCGCAGCCGCATTGCGACCGGCAAGACGGCCGAACGACATGGCCATCGAGTGGCTGGCGCCGGCCACCGTAACGGGGTAGTCCACGAGGAAGCGGCCGCCCATGGTGTTGCCGGCAACGTAGAGACCGGGGACCGGGTTCTTCTCGGCATCGAGCGCATGCAGATCGGGATCGCAATCGATGCCGCCGATGAGCACGAGCATACCCGAATCCCCGAAGGGAACCGCGTAGAACGGGCCTTCCTCGATGGGGAACAGGCGGCTTGAAACCTTCGAGAAGTCCTCGTCGTCGCCCTTATGGGCAAGCTCGTTGTAACGATCGACCGTCGCTTTGAGCGCATCGGCAGGAACCTCGATCTTGCCTGCGAGCTCTTCGATCGAATCAGCCGGAATGATCGAGCCAGCTTCGATTTCGCCCTGGAAGTAGCTGTCGGACGCATAGCCCGCCGCGAAGTGGTTGATGGCGTGCGCGTACTGCTCCTCTTCCTCCGGCGGAACGTAGTGCGTCACGCCGCCGAAGCACTGGGGCATGTACTGCAGCTGCTCAGGCCACTTGCTGTCGAAGATCTGGTAGGTCGTGCCATCCTTCTGGCGCTTGATCTGATTCTGAAGCTCCTGAGCTCCCACATCTTCGTTCGCGAAGCGCTGACCGAGCTTGTTCACCATAAGATACGGATTGATGCCGATGGAGTTGGTGCCGAGGCTGTGAGTCATCGGTGCATACGGGCCGTCTTCCATGACGGCACCAGCCCACATGGCCATCTTGTGGCCGTCGCCGGTATTGACGGGCTTGCCGTTCTTATCCATCGAGCTGAAGAACACAGCGTACTTGGTAGCCTGCGGCGCATAGTAGGTGAGCATTTCGGTATCGCTCGAGATGTCGCCCGTGGAGAGCACAACGCCTTTGGCTGCGTTGACGCGGATGATGTTGCCATCCTCATCGGATACGTACACGCCCACAACCTTGTCGCCCTCTTTGATGAGCTGCTCGGCTTTCGTGTTGAAGCGAGCTTCGGCGCCAGCGCCTTTAGCCGCCTCGAGCGTTCCGTGCATGGCCCAGCCATGGTCGGGGAGCAGATGCACCATGCCGGGGAAGCACGGGTAGTTCTCTTCGCGCCAGTTGTAGTTCTCGTTCACCGGGCAGCGCTCGGGGAACACGTAGGGCTTCTCGGGATCGGTCGGCGTGTCCGAATCGCTCGTCAGAAGCTCATGCTCGGCGGTACCGATGTACCAATCGAGGTCGGCGCCCGAGTTGCCGATCCAGTAGTTCAAAAGCTGAGCGTTCGGACGGTTGCCCATAACCTTCATGAGCTCGTTGACGACCTCCTGCGTCTCAGGCTGCTCGATGCCGAGNGAATCGGCTTTCGGAGCCGGCGAGCAGCCCGCGATCCCCGCGCCGGCCACAACGGCCGCCGTGGCTCCAAGGCCAAGAAACGCTCGACGTGATAGATTCTTTTCTTCCATACTAACGATCCCCTTTCGATGATCGGTTTACTTTGCCGGACGCCTCGATCGCCTGCCGAGTAGCTTGCCTGCAATCCGCAGCCCTTCCGTCTGCCTGTCCGACGACGACCAAAGCTTATGGGCCGACGCCGACTCCCGTCATCACCCGAAGAGTCCAAAGCCTATAATCGTTGTCGCGCACCTCACCCGAAACGGCTAAATTTCATCTTCTCTGCTCTGGTGAAAAGCGGTTTATGGCGAAAAAAACGGCTTCCCTGTATTATGGGAAGATCATCCACGGGAGGAAGAGCGCGCTGCGCGAGGAAACGCAGCCATCGAACAGCATCATGAAGCAAACCATCACGGTTCCATACGCGGGCTTTTCGCTTTACCTGTTCGCCGATATTCTGGCGTTCCACTCGAGCACGGCCTTGATCGGAAGCGGCGCGCTGAGCGAATCCTCCGCGGAACTGTTCGCTTACGCTTCGATCGCTGCGCGCGTTGCGGTGTTTCTCGCCATCTCCCTCGTCGCGTCGGGCAAGCTGCGCGAACCCCTGCCCCGACGACTTGTGCCCGCCGTCGCAACGGCGGTCGCCTGCGCAGGGCTGGCACTTGTAGTTGGCACGGGAAGCGCGGGATTCTCGGCTGCAACCGCTTTCGGCGGCGTCCTGTTCGGTGGAGCGCAGGGCGTCATGGGGCTGATCTGGCTTACCATGCTACCTTCGCTCTCGTACAGGGTGAGTTATCTGTATCTGCTCGCAAGCCATGCTACGGCTACCGTCCTGTGCGCCGTCGTACTGCTGCTTCCCCCTTGGCTGCTCATGCCCGCACTCGTCATCTGCATGATCGCCGGCAACGTTTGCGCCGCCTTCCTGCCGCCGGTTCGAGAGCACACGCATACGGCACGTTCGCAGATCAGGAGCATCACGCCGTTTCTCTGGAAGGGCGTGCTTGCCGTGGGCGTGTTCGCGTTCTTGAGCGGCTTCGTCACCGCAGCAGCCAACCACGCATCCGATCCGCTCGACCCGGTGGGCATGCAGTTTTTCGTGCTCGGCATATCCGCCGCAGTCATCGTCATCATGCTCATTCCCGCGCTCGCCTTCCATCAGCCCTTAAAGCTTGAGAACGGCTACAAGGTGGCGCTCCCGCTGTCGGCTCTCGGCTTTCTTATTCTGCCTGGTCTCGTTACCGCCATCCCGACCCCCGTCGCCGGAGTGCTCGCAACGACCGGCTACATGCTCACCGGCATCATCCTTTCGTGCACGATAGCCGAAATCGCTCGCGCGGCCGACGTGCCTTCGGCATCCCTGTTCGCAGGAAGCGACACCATCACGCTCACCTGCCTGTTCGCGGGTATGGGCATCGGCTCGGCGTTTGCCACCCGTCTTTCCGAAGCAGGCGCGGGCGTCGCTCTCATCGGGCTTGGAAGCCTGTACCTTATCGCCATCGCCGCTTCATCGATTCTCGGGCGGCAGCGGGCGAACCGCGACGCCGAATCGCTCGACCAGGTGGATTTCGGCCCGTTCGATCCGAAGACAAATCCGCTTGATGGGAACGCTGCCGAAAGAGAACCGCTCACACTCGACGACATTGCCGGCGAGCTCGGCTTTACCGATCAGGAGCGCCAAATCTTTCTACAGCTTATCGAAGGCCGCACGATTCCGCGCATTGCCCAAGATCTGTACCTGTCGGCAAGCACGGTGAAGTACCATACCCAGAAAATCTACCGTCGATTCGATGTCCATTCACGATCAGAGCTCGTGGCTGCCGTAGAGAATAAGAGAGGTGCCGAGAACGCATGACGGGATTGAGGTTGATCGGTTTCTCGCTTTTCCTGTTCGCGGAGCTCATCTGCTTCCATGGCACCATCCTGTTCCCCGGACTGCTTGGCGCGTCGCAGGAAATCGCCGTTGCCGTCATGACGACAAGCCTGCTCAGCAAAGGTTTCGGGTACTTCGGCTGCTTCTTCTTCTCGTTGGTGAGCGCCTCGAAGCAGCGGCAATTCGGCCGAGTCGGCGCCGTTTTGTTCATAGCGGGCATCCTTGCCATGCCCGGTCTCGGCACCGCCACAACGTTCTCCGAGCTGTCGTTCGCCTCCTTGATAGAGCTCGTTTTCGCGGGAACCATGCTCGGCGTCGGTGACGCGCTCATCAGCGTTTCATGGGGAAGGCTCTGCGCCGCGCTCCCGCTGCGCAAGGCGTACCTGTTCGTACTCGGCAGCCAAACCGCCGCGCTCGTCGTATATGCTGCAACGTTTTTCGTGCCCGATGTAGCGATCGTCGCCTCGGCCATCGTCGCGATCCTCATCGTTGCCGCAATCCTCATCAAACTGCCCGACCAATCGTCGGTTGCGTTCGACAGCCCGCGGCTGCGCGCCGTTTTCGGCGAGCTGTGGCGTCCGATCTTCGGTACGTCGGTGTTCGCGTTTCTCACCGGTCTCATGCCGTGGATTTCGGGGCAATACGACGGATCGGTCGAAACCATGCGACTGCTCTCGCTTGCAAGCAGCGCCGCCGTACTCCTACTGCTCGCCGCGCCCGTCGCGATGCTCAAACAGAACATGCGGATCGAGAATATCTACAAGCTGATTCTGCCCATCGTGGCAACAGGGTTTTTGCTATTGCCCATCATATGGAACGGCTTCGGCGGCGTAGTGAACGCGTTCGTTGGGGCAGGTTCCTACGCTGCGGGAATCGTGCTGTGGTGCCTTGCCGCCGATAGCTCGCGCCGCCACGATCTCAGCGCGACCACAAGCTTCGGGCTTGCGCTCGGCACGACCTCGCTTGCCGGAGCACTCGGCAAGGCGTTCGGATATTTCGGGGGCAGAACGCTCACCGAAGGCGATCTTTCCATCACGGCGATCTCGCTCGTATCGCTCTATCTGCTTTCGATGCTCGCCCTATTCCTGTTCAGAAAGAAAGCCGAACCCGCGCCGAAAGCCACGCATGCCCAAGCCGAGTACCCGAAACCGGAAAACGATGCCGCTGCCGGCTTCCGGCAAAACGACGAACCAACCGCCTCGCGCACGACCGCCGACATCGCCCCCGCAGCGCGCAGCGACAATG
>NZ_LT964681.1:622611-665854 GCF_900240215.1 Raoultibacter timonensis
AAACGCCACACCCCCCTCACCCCCCCCAACCGCCGACATCGCCCCCGCAGCGCGCAGCGACAATGCGGCACCGCTCGGGGACGCAGCCGCACACACCTCTGCAACGGCCCCCAATCGCTCTGCCACGTGCAAAGCGCTCGCCGCAAAGCACGATCTGACCGAACGCGAGTTCGACGTGCTCGTCAAGCTGTCGAGAGGGCAATCGGTCGCCGACATCTCCTCCGAACTCGGCGTTTCCGAGAACACGGCAAAGACCCATATCAAGAACGTGTACCGCAAGCTCGGCGTCCATTCGAAACAGGATATCATCGAAATGTGCCGCGAGATGGAGACGCGCAAAAGCTAGCGGTACAATAAGCTCGACCGTTTCTTATCGGCACAGGATCGATGCGAAGCGAAACGCACGACACGTACGAACGCCCGAGGAAGGATGACCCATGGCTCAACATTACACGCGCATCTTCGCAGCACTCGACGGCGGATCAACCCAGGAAGCCGTGACCGCACGAGCCATCGCGCTCGCCGCCGACAACCACGCCCATCTTGCGTTCGGACACGTAATCGATTCGGTCCCCTACGAAGCGTCGGGCACCGATTTCAAGGCGCTTTGCGAAGACGTTGCCGAACGCATCGAACACGACATCGCCGACATTCTCGCCGAAGCGCGCAACAACCCCGATATCCCCTCGTTCGAACTCATCGTGCGGGCGGGGCGCATCACCGATACGCTAGCCGAGCAGATGATCGAGCCGTTCGGTCCCGACCTCGTCGTTTGCGGCGAGCGAGGCCTCTCGAACATCAAGTACGCATTCGTGGGGAGCATCTCGACGTTCCTTATCAGAAACGTCCGCTGCGACGTACTCGTGGTGAAACAGAACTGACAATCGGTTCGCCTGATTGCGCAATCAGCACAATCAGATCCGCCGCCGCGAAGACGCCGTGCGCAGCGCGTAATCGGCGCGCAATGCTGGCGGGGAAATTCCAAAGCGGTTTTTCGCAAAATCCCGTTGTCGCGAGCCCTCAGCAGGTAATTTCTTCAAGCTTATTCATAAGCTCGGCGCGGTTGTGCACGTCGCACTTCTCGTAGATGTGGCGCACATGCGTTTTGACGGTCGCCTCGGAAATGACGAACGTCTCCTGGATGTACTTCGAACCGCGTCCGGTAACCCAGAGCGCGAACACCTCTTTCTCACGCGGCGAGAAGCCGTACTCCTTCGCCATCGCGTCGATGCGCCCCCACAGGTTGCTGCGGATGAGCAGGTCTTCGTCAACGACGCTCTCGGGCTGTGCGCCGTCAGCCGAACCTGCCGCCCCCGCTCCGCGCATCGCCGAAGCCTCGATAGCCCGCCCATCGCCCACGGCACCGAGGCGCTCGAGTTCTTCGGGCGTCGGGGGTTCGAAGAGAAACGTCGTATCGCGGTCGGTGAACGTGAATCCCGCCGACACGAAGAGAATGCCGATGGCAAGGATCGCGAACACCATGAGGTTTCCGATCATCGCGAACGCCACAAGCTCGCCCGCCACAATGCCCACATGCACCGCAAGGCGACCGACCGCGAAGATGAGCAACGGCGGGTAGTGCGTGGTTCGCGTTATTTCGACGAGCAGCGCCCAGGTGAGAACCTCGAACAGCACCGAAGCGGTCGACATCATGAAGAAAGCCAACGCCGCATTGTCGCCGCCGAACAAAGCGATCAGCACGAGCGCCAAAGCAAACAGCGGCATGGCCACCCGGTACAGAATGCCGAGATTGAGGCTCGTGCGCGATACGAAAATGCCGTAGATGAAGAACACGACCGCTCCGAACGCAAGCGGCAACGTCATAAGAATCGGATCGCGGTACACCACCGGGGCTATATCTCCGAAATACACGCGCATGCCGCCGCAGACGAACAGCGCGGCAAGCAGCCCGACGATGATTCGCCACGAAAGCCCCGTGCGCAACAGCTGTCCAAGCTCGCCCGTCCATGCAGCGGAAGCGCTCGGCGAGGGCGCGGGAGTCCGCCCGTTTGCGCGGTCGCCGAGACTGTATGCCGCAAGCGCTGCAGCCAGCACGGGGAACAGCGAGACGACGATCGACGAAGCCACAGCACCGAGATACGATACGATCAGGTAGAGCACCGCAGCACCGAAGAACGTCATCGAGGTGAACAGAACAGCTTCCCGCGCAGCCAGATCCCGGTACACGACACCCCAAGCGAGCACGATCGCCGAGCAGGTGAGGCCCGATACGGCAGCACCGACAACCGAAAACGTGTTGTTGCCCACCAACCCCGGAAACGTATAGAGCAGCGTGCCCGCGCACGCCACCAGAGAACCGACGAAAAGAGCGATGCCCACGCGCCGCGAGCCGCACGCCATGACCCTGCGGTGAAACACAATCGCCAGAGCGAACGTCACCATAGCGGCCGCCGACGAGACGATGTGCACGACGGAAAGGATTTCGTGCGCCCCGCCCGGCGCCGTCAAATCGGACGAGTTGAAGGATAGAAACACCCACGCCCAGTAAAAGCTCAAGCCCGCATACCGCATCGTAAACGTGCGACTTGTTTCGAAGAAGCTGTGCACCTATCTCCCTTTCAGCGCCGATTGGCTTATTGTACTGGATTTCGCAACGCTTTCCGGAAACCTCTTTGCAACAGGCGGCTGCGTTTTCCCAGATCGAGCATCAACCCTTTCAGTTGATGTTACCGGCAGGCGAGCGAATCAACCCTTTTAGTCGGTGCGGGCGCACGCATTGCCCGCGTACCGTGTACTCGTCTTTGTGAGGGAAGTTCAAGAGAAAGAGGAGACCAATGAAAGAAACCCATCTGAACAAGCACGGTTTGAGCCGTCGCTCGTTTCTCGGCCTCGGCGCCACGGCCGCAGTGATCGCCGGCGCAGGCCTTGCGGGCTGCTCGCCCGCAACCAAGGAAGCGAGCGGGGAGGCGGGTAGCGCCTCTTCTGGCAGCGCCGCAGCAAGTACGTCGACCGCAAGCTTCCTCGTTGCCCCCGACGCAATAGCCGATAGCGATATCGCCGAAACCATTGACGCCGAGATCGTCGTTATCGGCGCGGGCATTTCGGGCATCAGCGCCGTACGCTCCGCCGTCGAGAACGGTGCGAAGGATATCGTGGTGGTCGAGAAAGGCACGACGTGGCAGTACCGCTCGAATCAAGTCGGCTGCATCGGCGGCAAGATCCAGGAAGACCTCGGTATCGAAATCGACAAGAACGCCGTTGTCGCCCAGCTCATGAAAGAATGCGGCTACCGTCCGAACCAGCGCATCCTAAACCTCTGGGCCGAGAATTCCGGCGAGGCATTCGACTGGTTCCTCGCCCCTAGCGAGGGAAAGTACGTCGTCGAAGCAGAATCCGATCCGTACGACGGCGAGAGCATGAGCGTTCGCAAGATGCATTGGCCGCACCCCGATACCGCCAACATCGCCGCCGACTACTACCCGATCTTCGACGATTGCCAGATCTGCCTGCCCGATAACGGCCCCTACATCGAAGCGATGGTCAAGATCTGCGAAGACGCAGGCGTTACGTTTATGTACTCCACCTTCGCGCGCCAGCTCGTTCGCCCGGACAACGCGGGCCGCGTCGAAGGCGTTATCGTCGAGGACATGGATGGTACCTGCAAGCAGATCAATGCGTCGAAGGCGGTGCTCCTCGCAACGGGCGATTACGCCTCGAACGCCGAGATGATGGAGCACTACGTGCCGTGGTCATCGCGGTTCATGAGCATCTTCCCCAACACCGACGCCAAAGGCGAGAAGACCAACACCGGCGACGGCCAGCAGATGGGCATGTGGGTCGGCGCCAAGATGGAAGACGGCCCGCACGCGCCGATGACCCACCATCTGGGCGGGCCCCTCGGCGTGGACGCGTTTCTGCTCACCGACATCTACGGCAACCGCATCATGAACGAAGATGTGGGCGGCCAGCCGCTTCAGAACCAGATCTCGCGCGCACCCAAAAAGCAGCTGTGGCAGATCTTCGACTCGAAATGGACCGAGCAGATCGGTTACATGGACACCGGCCACGGCAACGTGAACTGGTTTGTCGAAAGCGGATCGGACGTGCCCAACGGCTCGTACGGCAAGAACGCCTACATCTCGCTCGAAGGCAACAAAGACGGCAATACCCCTGGCTTCACCAGCTACTTCGAAGGCCCGAACGCACTCGGTAAAACCGCCGACAGCATTGCCGAGCTCGCCGAGCAGATGGGTGTCGATGCGACCGCGCTGCAGGCGACCATCGATCGCTACAACGAACTGGCTGCCAAGGGTCATGACGATGATTTCGGCAAGCGCGCCGACCGCCTGTTCCCCATCGAAGAAGGCCCGTTCTACGCCTTCCCCCTGACCGACACCGTGATTCTCGTGAACATGGGCGGCCTCGAGACCGACGTCGACTTCAACGTGCTCGACACCGAGGACGAACCGATCGAGGGCCTCTACGCTGTTGGCAACGCGCAGGGCGGCCGTTTCCTCGTGGACTACCCCCTGCCCGCCCCCGGCATTAGCCACGGCATGGCGATCACCCACGGCATGCTCGTCGGCCGCGTGCTCGCGGGATTGTAAGCTCGATCCCAAGGTACGGTTCGCGCAAGCGTCCGATCCGCGAACAGCCAACTCCGTGCGGGCCGCCTCCCCAAGCTCGCACTCGCCGAAACGGCACCCAGCGGCCCCGCCTCCCTCGAGTCGGGGCCGCATACGTCTCTTAAACCATGTTCATGCGCGACATCGATCCAGGATTCGAGACGCCGCAGAACAGCTAGGCAGAAGCCGATGCGCGGCAAAGCCCTCAGAAGTCGGACCGGTTCATAGGGTCTCGCCGTTGACCTTCGATGAAGCGAACCCGAACGACCTTTGCATCCTCGTCGACAGCGCAGTGGATGCCACAACGACCCGCATAGACAACGAACAGGCAAAACGGTAGCTCTACTGCCTTGGCAACCAGGTTCTATGCGCTCACGAGCAGCATCACGCCCACGAATAACAGCAGCACATATGTCAGCTTGAGGAACTTCTCCTGGCTAATTTTCTTCTGCAGACGATTGCCGAGCCACGTGGCGATTACGGCCACGGGAATGCACATGAGCACGATCTGGATGACATCGCCCGTAAAGCTGCCCTGCTGATACGCGATAACGGCGTAGATGAGATTGAGGATCGCCCACGTAGCCGAAAGCGTCATGCGAAACTGCTGCTTATCCTGGAGCTTCTGTACGGTATAGATCACGAGCAACGCGCCCCCCGACACGAACATCCCCTGGACAAGCCCCGCCAAAGCGAGAATAACCCACAAGGCCCATTCAGGAAGGAACTTCTGCCTTTTCTGCAGCAGGTTCTTCAAGCCGATCGCAACGATGATCACCCCGTAGATGCGCAGCAGGATATGGAGGGGCAGCACCGTATCGAGCCAGATGCCAATGAGCACGAACGGAAGCATCGTGAGGACGATTTTTGCCAGTTCTCGCCAGTTGACGCTTTTGAAGTTCATAATGGTCAGGAGGCCGCAGGCGAAAAAGCCCATCGCGTTGAGAATGGCGACCGAGCTCGAAAGCCCCAACAGCTGCGTGCCGACGGGCATAGCAAAAACGTTGCCGGCGAATCCGGTGATCGCCTGCACGGTATATGCGAAAAAGAACGCAGCTATAAAGAGGGCTTTTTCCATTGTCTCCATGTTCCACTGAAATCGAATTTATCCAGTGTACCATCGAGACCACCTTGTTTTACGTTCTCTCGGTAGGCGAGCAGATAGGGTTCGCCCAAGACAAAATCCTTTTCTTTTAGCGCCTAACGAAAAGAGGTTGGACGTCCAAACCATCTCGACGTCCAACCTCTGAAGGCAGTATGAAAACTGAGACGCCTTTACGATGAGGCAAGCTTTTGTGCGATCATGCGCGCAAATGTCACCGTCCGCCCACAGGCATTCCCCGTTGTAAGGTTGGGATACGTCATGGAATAAAAGCCACCCGAATCATTTCCTGCAACATAGAGCCCCTCGATGGCGCTTCCATCGTCGCGCAACGCCTGTCCTTCGGAGTTGATGACGATGCCATCGAGGGTGCAGAGCAACGTACCCGTGTTGTAGACCCCGTAGAACGGGGGATTCCGGAGCGCGGAGAGTCTGAACGGCTCTTTGCCGAAGTCGGGGTCCGATTGGTTATCGTAGTTCTCGTTGTTCCGCTCGACGGTCGCCACCAACGTGTCTACGGGAAGCTTGAGTTTCTCGGCAAGCTCTTCGATCGTATCCGCCTGCTGGATATAGCCCTTCTCGAGCAAATCGGCATTCATCCCCTGAACGACTTTGAGCGGAATATTGGGAGCCGCTCCGTTGTCGAAGGGAAACAGGCGAGAGCAGCCATGCATATCGAACTGCTCCGCATAGCGCTCGTAATCGGAATCCCACAAGGTCACGTGCATGTGGGAAGGCTGGTACGCGTCCGCATGCAAGATGTAGTCGTACGTTCCCGACTCGTTGCAGAACCGCTCGCCGTTCAGGTTGACCTTGAGCCATGGCTGGCTTCCCATCCAGAACAGCGTTCCCTCGGTGCAGTCGCAGCCGCCTTGCACCCCAACGGGGACCACCGTTCGATCGAACAGCATGCTCGTGTGCGTCTCGTCCATCTTCGCCCCAGCCCAAAGACATGCCTTGATTCCGTCGCCGTCGCATCCGGGCTGCGAGGTGTTTCTTCCGTAGATGGTGGTGGTGTGGGGCTGCAATACCTTCTGCATTGCGACGTTCGCCCCGTATCCGCCCGTGCACACCAGCGTTCCCTTCGAAGCGTTGACGCGCACGTACCCTTGCTCGCCTTTGCCGTAGGCGCCGACAACCTTGCCATCCTCCACGATCAGCTTGACCATGGGGGTGTTATACCGAAACGCAACGTGACCGGTTTTCTCGGCATAATCGCTCAGCACGGAAAAACCGCTGAGCGACCCATCCTGCGGCCATGCGGGGGAATGTCCCGTTGCCCAATGAGGGTAATTGGGGATGTTCTTCTCTTCGGCCATCTCGTGCCATAGCGTCACGCCGTATTGGCCGAGAACCTCTTCATACCAATCGACAACGCTTCCCGAATTCTCGAACCAGATGTCGAACAGCGAGAGATCGCACTGGCCCGCCGCATATCGATACATGTCCCGCATGAACGCCTGCTTATCGATGCTGTACCCGTTTTCCTGCTGTAAGCGAGAATTGACTCCCCCGACATCGTCGCGAACAACTCCCCCCTCGAATTTTTCTAAAACAACGGTATCGGCACCAAGCTCGCCAGCCGCACAAGCAGCGAACAAGCCACCTGTCCCCGCTCCGATGATGAGAATCTCTGCATCAAGCGTCTCGACAACGTCGGCTTCTTGGATTTCGGGTTCTGACCCAAGCCAATCGCTCGCCGAGCTCGCCGCTGATTCAGTCGAAGCCGTCTCGCCTTGGCCCGTCTGCTCCTGCGGGGCGCACCCGGACAACCCCAGCGCTCCCCCAACGCCGGCAAGCGCAACGCCTGCTAAAAACCCTCGCCGCGAGAACGGCGTTTTACCCAATGATTCCATATCCCATCCCTTCCTCTGCTATGGCTCCATCCAAAACGGCAACCAGCCATCGCAGGCCCGAAACCAGGCTCGATGCAGGTGCCGAACGCAGCGGATACTACGGATGAAGCGGATCGCCTTCATCACCCTCAGTGGGTAATTTTTAGAAACCACCAGCTCAATGCCTATATCGTGCGAGACTGCCGTCCTTTTGCGCCACCAAGTAATCAAGTACACTGTTGCTATGGGGAAACTACCGTCGAACATAGCACACGCCCTTAAGAGAGACTTGACCGAAGAGACGCGGACTTTTGCTCAATGCTTCTGCGCCCTCGGCCTGCTCGTGTTCAGCAACTGGTCGCTCAACAACCACCTCTTCCCCCTCTACGATGTCCATCTCTCGTCGATTCGGGAGTTATGCACCTCGGTAAATGGCATCGCGCTTGTTTTCATCGCCATCACCTCGGTATGGCGGCCCCGCATACTGAAGGCCCGCTTTTTCCTGTTTGCGGCTATAGCAGGATCGACGCTCGGGCCGATAGCGATCTATGCTGGAAACATGCTCGGATCGCTGCCCGTTTTGACCGCCGGGGCATGCGCCACGTCTATCGCAAGAGGCATCTGCACGATCTTCGTCGGGCTGCTGCTCTGCAAGCTGAACGACAAAAGAGCCCTCGCGTGCATCGTTTTAGCGGAACTCGGAGCCACGGCGGCGAGTCTAGTTTTTCCTACGGGTTATTCCACGATCATGCTCGTGATGCACGTGGCATGCCTTATCGCCATCATGGGTCTTTCGTATCCCGCAGCCCAGCACGTACTCGTCAAGCTCGGAGAGAAGCCATCCCCGCATGACGAGGCTATTACGCAACCATCTTCGTACGTGCCGTTCAATCACCAGATATTCATGTGCTTTCTTCTCTTTAGGATCGTATACGGCTTCATGCTCACATTCGGCGAAATAGGCGGCATACCCGCGAACTCGCTGTGGAGCCTTGTCATATTCGCCGTAGCCTTCGCGTTTATCGTGGGAAAGGCGGGATGGATTACCGCCGATCGCCTCTTCCGCATCGCTCTGCTGCTTTCCATCGCAGGGTTTCTCCTGGTTCCCGCCTCGCAGCTCGTCCGCTTCTCGGTACCCAATGGCCTCATCAGTTCCGGCATAGCGGTGTTCGAAGTTTTTAACTGGATAGTCCTTTGCTCCCTCGCCCGACGAAACACCCACGGAGCGGTATCGGTATTCGCTTGGGGTTTCGCGCTTAATGCCATTGGCGTGATTATCGGAGCCAATGCGGGGAGATTCACGAACCAGTATTGGCACAACGATTCCCAAATCGTCATTATCGTCGTTGCCGTAATAACGTTTGCACTCGTTGCCTACGTTATTGTTGTACTCAGAGATTTTAGCTTTGACAAGGCAATTTCTGAAGTACACGAAAACGTTGCACCGAAAACAACGCTTGAAGCCGACAGCGTCACCGAAAGCACCATCTACGAACGATGCGAAACGCTAGCTCGTGAATACTCGCTTACAAAGCGGGAAGAGGAGGTTCTCAAACTGCTGGCGCGCGGACGAACGGGTGTTTTCATACAATCAGAACTGTGCGTTTCTTACAACACCATCAAAGCCCATGTCAAACATATTTATACAAAACTCGATGTGCACACCCATCAAGAGCTCATCGACCTTGTGGAATCCCTCTCGTGAAGGCTCTGCCAAAACGTGCGTATGCGAATTTCGGCCGCTGCGAACCGGCAAAGGATCGCAGCGGCCCATCCGCAATGGATGTTTAATCTTCTCCGAGCTTCGTGCCGCAGATATAGCCAGAGGTGATCGTATTGGCCATGGCAACGCCCGATCCGACGTACGTGTCGTTGTACAGGCAAGAACCCGCTTCGTTTCCGACGGCGTACAGACCCTTCACGGGCAAGCGATCGTAGTCCAGCACCTGATAGTCGGTGTTGGTCAGCAAGCCTCCCCACGAACCAAGGCTGTTCTCTTCCGAAATGATGATGTAGTACGGACCCTCCCCGTAAGCGATGAGGTTCGCAGCCGATTTTCCAAACTGCGAATCGATGCCGGTTTCGCAGTACTCATCGTAGCGGGCCATCTGATCCAGGAAGATATCGGGGTCCATGCCAGCGGCCTCGGCCAGCTCTTGCGGAGTGTCGCCCTTGTAGCCGGCTCCCTTCTCAACCATCTTGTCCAGCACATCGGCGATGCCCTCCCAGGGGGTGTCGAGCTCGAACTTGGGCTTGTACGCCGGAGGAAGTCCAGGGCTCTTTTCCACACCAAGCCCCGCAAGACCCTGGCTCTCGAGGGTGTCCATGATTGACTTCGAAACGACCACATAATGGAAAGACCCTTGGTATGCGCTCGAGTTTGCCGAGTCGCAGGCGCTCAAAACCAGTTCCTCGTTGCGAAACCGTGCGCCCGTCGCCCCAACGTTAAGCACCTGTGCAACATAGCAGAGAATCATGGGGTACTTCGCAGGGAAGTCATCGAAATCGTCTTTGATCTCGTCCGTTGCGCGGGCGAGCGTTTGGTGCAGCATCTGGCCGCCGAAGTTCTGCGGTTTCTGGGCACCCGCCTTCCAGGCCATTTCGAGCCCCTCGCCGATATTTTGGGGAAGCCCCCCGAGCACGCCGTCGAAACGAAAGACCGTCTTCACCATCTCCCGATTGCCCGCGTATCCGCCCGTGGCGATTACGACGGATCCAGCATTGATCTGGATGCCCTTGCCATCCTTGTCTACGACGATGGCGCCGGTGACGGTTCCGTTCTCGTCAACGACGAGCTGCTTGCCAGTCGCCTCGGTCAAAACCTCTCCGCTCGGCGCCACGAACTTCTCAAGCGCCGCAAGGAACAGGCCCTCGCGAGCATCGTAGTCGGGAAGCTTCACCATAGTCGGCCCCATCCACGGCTGGAACTCCCAGCCGTTGCCGCTCATCCAGTCGATGGCTTCGCCTACCGTACCCAAGAGTTGCTGAATCGAAGCCGCGTCGACACGCCAATGAGAATCCTTCACCCACTCGTTGACGATGGGAAGGATGTCGGTTTCGACGCCAGCCTCCTTGGCGTACTTGCTGTTGTAGGCAACCGGCCCCGACGATTTGTTGCTTGCGCCGCCGATCGTCTGCGTCTTTTCGACCAGAATGACGCGCTTGCCGAGCTCGCCCGCCCTGATCGCGGTATTGGCACCCGAACATCCACCTCCGATTACGAGGATATCGCACTCCTTCGTCTCTTCGACTGCAATGTCTTCAGACGTGTTGCCCGGCAGCGTCGAAGCAATGTCGACGTTGAGGGACCGGGTCCAATCCTGCACGCCCTCGCTTTCCGGTTCGGCTTTCCCAGCAGAGGTGCCTTGCGCAGCGCAGCCGCTCAAGCCCAAAACCGTTGCAGCTCCCATCGTTGCGGATCCTGCGAGAAACGCACGACGGGATATCCTTCCGTTTTTCATAGCTCATCCTCTCTCTTCCTGCATGCGATCCGTTTCCGCACGCATCCCTTAGCAGCGTCGATTCGACGGCGCCGCTTGAGCCCATTGTTCAAAACATGCTGGTTTTCGGATAGACCCACGAAGGGTGGTATTGCGGTTTTGCCATTTCATTGCCGTTGTCTTGTGTGCTATGGTGAAAAACCTTGCACGATCAGGCGCACACAAGAGGGACCATGGACATCGTTCGATCTCGAACATACGCATCTGCTTGCTCCGTCATCGGATTCGGATGCCTGTACGTCATATTCGTTGCATGTTTCTTCCCCCTCACCCTCATGCCCGACGCCGATCAGTCGACCTACCGTCTCTTCAATCAAGCACTGTACCTATCGTCGGCAATCGCCGCCTTCGCCTACGCGGGCGCCGCGGCACGATGCAGCGAAAGGACGACTTCGGGAATCGCCCTGTTTGGCTACGCGGCTTTATCTGCGGGATTGGCCGCAACGGGGATGCAGCTGGGAACGCACGCCGAGCCGCTTACGATATGCGCAGGTATCGGATGCGGAGCCGGCCTCTCCCTTTCGCTCGTATCGTGGTTCGAAACGATAAGCAGCTTTCAAGAAAGAAAGGGCGCGCTGATCTTCGGATGGCAGGCCTTCCTCGGATCATCAGTTTTCGCAATCGTCGCCCTTCTGAACAAGGCATTCACCAATGAAGCCGCCTTGGCCCTGTGCCTCGTTTCAGCAGTGCTTTACCTGGCTCTCCGCGCAGCGCCTTCGCAATCGAATGCGAACGTGACGCTCGCCTCGTTTCACTCGGGTATCGAGGTGCTGCGCCATCGGAAAGTGCTCTCCCGCGTTCTCTTCGGTCCCGCCGTCGGATTCTGTCTCATAGTGTTCATATACGGGATAGCCGAAGCGATTGCCATGGGCCACGACGGTTCCCCTTACGGGGAGGTCGTCTCCTACCTTGGAGCGCCCATCGGCTCGGCGGTGTTCCTCGTATGGACCTACGGGAGCAAAAGCAGAAACTACGGGCTGACCATCAAGTCCATATTCCTAATTCTGCTCACCGTATTCTGGATTCCCGCGTTCGACACCATCGTCTTAGTGCTAAGCGCTGGGTTTCAGCTGAGTCTTCTCCTGCTCTGCTCGCTGCTCCTCGACGAACTGTTAAGCCAACGACGGGTGGCCATGGTGCTCGTATCGCTCGGCTACGCATGCATGCGGATGCTCTTCCTCGTCGGTTTGTACGTTCCCGGGATGTTCGGCGTTCCTTCGTATAGCAGATACTTCGAATCGACTTCTCTTCTTATGTTTCTGATCTACCTGGTGTTCGCTGTTGCCCTTATTCTGACCTGGAGAGATCGGAAGGTGGACCAATCTGCGTCCACCGACATACCCGATGCCGACATTGCAGCGGAAAATACGAGCGGCGAAGCGAAGGGATCGCCCGCCGACAAATCCGAGGCGCTCTTTTCGATCGCTCAGCAATACGGCCTTACCCGACGGGAAACCGAAATACTGGGCCTTTACTCCAAGGGGCGCGACATCAACTACATGTGCGAAAACCTCTATCTGTCGCGCAACACGGTCAAAGGGCACCTTAAGCGAATTTATTCGAAACTGGATATCCATTCGAAACAGGAGCTGATAGACATCGTCGAAGCCGCTCGGGCCAAGGAACAACCCCTGTAGAAAACGTATATGATAAAATCCCCTCACGGAACCATTCGGAATCGGACGCCGCATCGGCGCATCTCGACCGTTCGACGCATGAAGGTTACCATTATAGTACGGACCTCGTTTCGGCAGCGAGACGGTGGTACAGTATTTCTGGTATGCGGTTTTTCTGGGAAAACAACCGTTTTTCATGCAAGGAGACTTACTGGGAGCACATACATGGCTGGTTTCAGCATAACCATAGCAGGAGATTCGGCGCTCAATCTCGAGTTCGCCGATACCATCACGCCCGAAACCAGCACTATGATCCGTATCGCAGCCCAGAGCCTTACCGAAGACCCCATCGAGGGGATCATCGAGCTGGTGCCGACGTTCTGCTCGCTCATGGTGTACTACAATCCGCTCGTAATCACGTTCGACGAACTGTCGTATCGGCTGCGCGGGAAGCTGCGCGGACTCGATTCGGCCGATGTATTCGTGAAGAAGATCGTGCAGATACCGGTATGCTACGGCGGCGAGTACGGCCCCGACATCAAAACGGTGGCCGACCATGCGCATCTGAGCGTCGAGGAGGTCATCGACATTCATTCCTCGAAGGACTACCTCATCGACATGCTCGGGTTCCTGCCGGGATTCGCCTATCTGGGCGGGCTCGACAAGCGCATCCATACCCCGCGCCTCGCCACTCCGCGCACGCTCATCGAAGCGGGATCGGTCGGCATCGGCGGTGCGCAAACGGGCATCTACCCCCTGCCCTCCCCGGGCGGCTGGCAGATCATCGGCCGCACGCCGATCCGTCCGTACGATCCCGATCGCGAGGAGCCGATCCTCTATGCCGCAGGCGAGTACCTTCGCTTCGTGCCGATCACGCCCGACGAGTACAGCGCCATAGAAACGCAGCTTTCGGCGAACGCCTACGAATACCAGATCATACTTGAGGGGATGTAGGATGGGCATCGTCGTTAAAAAACCGGGCGTCCTCACGACCATTCAGGATGCAGGCCGTATCGGATACATGGGAAGCGGTTTCGCACCGAGCGGCGTCATGGACCGTCGCGCGTTCATCATCGCGAATCTGCTCGTCGAAAACGATCCCAACACCTGCGCCATCGAGTTTGCGCTCGCCGGCCCTACGTTGCGTTTCACCACAAGCACGTTCATCGCCATCACCGGGGGTGATTTTTCGCCTACGCTCGCCGGCAAGCCCGTGCCGATGTATTCCGCCCTCATGGTCAAGCGCGGATCGATTCTGCGCTCCGGCGCCCCGCGCACCGGGGCTTACGGCTACGTGGCCGTCGCAGGCGGGTCGGTGCGCGTTCCCGAAGTGATGGGCAGCAGGTCAACGAGCCTCAAGCTCGGCATCGGCGGATGGCACGGTCGCAGCCTCCAACTCGGCGACTACCTGCCGTTCATGACCAAGAACCTCGACTTCCTTCCCAATCTCGGATCGCACCGTATCGAATACGATACAACCTACGGTTTCGGCAGCGAAGAAACCGTCGTACGCGTGGTTCCGGGGCCGCAAGAGGACATGTTCACCGAACGGGGCATCGAAACGTTTTACAACCAGGTGTACGAGGCTACCGCGAAGTGCGACCGGATGGGATACCGGCTCGACGGGCCTGAAATAGAGACGAAACACGGCTCGGATATCATATCCGACGGCATTGCATTCGGTGCGATTCAGGTTCCCTCGCACGGACGACCCATCATCATGCTCGCCGATCGCCAAACTACGGGAGGCTATGCCAAAATCGGCACCATCGCCTCGGTCGACATCCCCAAACTCGTGCAGTGTCGCCCAGGAAGCAGAATACGCTTTACGCCCATCACGGTGCAGGAGGCGCAAACCCTGTACCGCAAGGAGTACCAGTATTTCAAGGGACTCGCGAAAATCGTGAGAAGACCCTGCGCCGACGGCATCTCGCCACGGCGCACCGCGCGCAGGCTCAGACCCATCCTCGAAGAGCAGGCGCGCCGCAATCAGGCTGAAAAGCTTTGGATAGATCGCTCTTAGCAACCGCAGGACGAGAAGCACTACATAAGGAGACCAGCGTGGATACCAAAACCATCGAAGAATTGATCGCCATTATGGACAAAGCCGAGCTCACCGCTCTGCGCGTCGACGACGGCGAAACGAAAATCGAACTCGAGCGCAGCCACAGCTCGTTTTCTCCGACCGCGCTTCCCCTCATGGCCGAGCGGGTCAGCGCGCTTTTGGCGGGCAAGGACGAGAGCAACGACGCCGCGGCCGCAGACCAAACCGAAGACGATTCGTCGGTTCTCGTACGCAGCCCCACCGTCGGCATGTTCTACGTTGCCCCGAGTCCCGACGAGGACCCGTTCGTCAAAACAGGTCAAGAGGTGCTTTCGGGCCAGACGCTTGCCGTCGTGGAGGCAATGAAGATGATGAACGAGATCACCGCACCCGTTCCGGGCATCGTGATCGAGGTGCTCGCGGGCAACGGAGCCCAAGTCGAATACGACCAACCGCTGTTCCGCATCGCCACCAGCGACATGGCGCAGTAGACGCGTCGGATTGCGAGGGCACATGTTCGAGAAGATCCTCATAGCGAACCGCGGCGAGATAGCCGTTCGCATCATCCGCGCCTGCCGCGCCATGGGCATCAAAACCGTTGCGGTGTACTCGACTGCCGACAACCATGCGCTGCACACCTATCTTGCCGACGAGAGCATCTGCATCGGGCCGCCGCTTGCCCGCGACAGCTATCTCAACATCGCTTCGATTATCGCGGCCGCCAAGGGCACCCACGCCGAAGCGATCCATCCCGGCTACGGTTTTCTTTCCGAGAACTCGACCTTCGCCAAACTCTGCCGCGACAACGGCATCGTGTTCATAGGCCCCTCGCCTGAGGTCATCGACCGCATGGGCAACAAGAGCCAGGCCCGCAAGACCATGATGGACGCGGGCATCCCCGTCGTGCCGGGCACGCGCAATCCCATCCATTCCCCCGAAGACGGCCTGCGGCTCGGCCGGGATATCGGTTGGCCCATCATGATCAAGGCAAGCGCGGGGGGCGGCGGCAAAGGCATGCGCGTGAGCACCTGCGAAGACGATTTCGTCGAGATGTTCAGCATCGCGCAGCGCGAAAGCATGAACGCGTTCGGCGACAACAGCATGTACCTCGAGCGATGCATTATAAACCCGCGTCACGTCGAGGTACAGATCATCGGCGACACGTTCGGCAACATCGTTTCACTTGGCGAGCGCGATTGCTCGGTGCAGCGCAACCACCAGAAGATGGTCGAGGAGAGTCCGTCGCCGTTCGTCGATGACGAGCTTCGCGCCGCCATGAACGAAGCGGCCGCCCGTGCGGCTCAGGCGGTCGGCTATACGTCTGCCGGAACGGTCGAATTCCTGCTCGACGGGGATCGCAACTTCTACTTCATGGAAATGAATACGCGCATTCAGGTGGAGCACCCCGTAACCGAAATGGTCACGCGAACCGACCTCATCGAAGAGATGATAGCCGTCGCTGCAGGCGAGCCCTTGAGCTTTACGCAGGACGACATCGATCCGAGGGGGCACGCCATCGAGTGCCGGGTCAACGCCGAAGAGCCCGCTCGAGGCTTCCTTCCCTCGCCCGGCACCATCTCGCAGATGCATCTGCCCGGCGGCAACGGGGTGCGTGTCGACACGGCAGCGTACGACGGGTTCCAAATCACCCCGTATTACGACTCGATGATTGCCAAGATCATCGTGCACGGACGCAACCGCACCGAGGCAATCGCGAAGATGCGCACCGCGCTTGAGGAGATGGTGGTGGTCGGCGTGAAGACCAACCTCGATTTCCAGTACGCCATCATGGAGAACGAAACGTTCGCCGCAGGCAACGCCGATACGAGTTTCATCGAACGGTTTCTGAAAGGCGAAGTGTAAACGCGAAGCCCGCAACCGCGCACAGCGCAGGATTCGAACATGCAACGAAGGAGGCATTCATGAGCACTGCTTTAGCCAAACCAGAAGGCGTGAGCACCGACGTATGGGAGCGCATGCTTTCCGCAACGCCCGTCGAAGCGCGCCGCCTCATCCGCTCGGGCGCCTACGACGCTCCGACAAGCGGACTTTGCCCCGGATACGCTCAAGCGAACCTCATCATCCTGCCCAAAGAGCAAGCGTACGACTTTCTCCTATTCGCCCAGCGCAACCCCAAGCCGTGCCCGCTGCTCGAGGTAACCGAGGTGGGCGCACGCGAAGCCACGATCTGCGCGACCGACTGCGACATCGCAACCGACTTCCCGAAATACCGCATCTACCGCCACGGCGAACTGGTCGAAGAGGTTGCAGACGTTTCCGCCTACTGGCGCGACGACCTCGTCTCGTTCGTGATCGGCTGTTCGTTCTCGTTCGAATCGGAGCTGGTCGAAGCGGGCATCGAAATGCGGCACAACACGATGGGCCGCAACGTTTCGATGTACCTCACCGGCGTCGACTGCGTACCGGCCGGCTCCATGAGCGGCAAGATGGTCATGTCGATGCGACCCATCCCCCACGATCGAATCGTGAAGGCCGTCCAACTCTCCGGTGCGATCCCCAAGGTGCACGGCGCGCCCCTGCACATCGGCGATCCCGCGGCCATCGGCGTGAAGGACATCGCGCATCCCGAGTTCGGCGATCCCGTCGACATCCGCGAGGGCGAAGTGCCCGTGTTCTGGGCGTGCGGCGTCACGCCGCAATCGATCGTCATGAACTCGAAGCCCGAATTCGCCATCACCCACGCACCGGGCTGCATGCTCATCACCGACACGAAGAACATCGATCTGAAGGAATAGCGGCCACGGCGTGCGGCTCAGCGTATGCATGAGCCGCCTATTCGACCGACGAACCACCGAGAGGAACCAGGATGAACACCGTCGATCTCAACTGCGATCTGGGAGAAAGCTTCGGCCGATACACGCTCGGCCTCGATGCGGAGGTCATTCCGCTCGTCTCGAGCTGCAATATCGCATGCGGCATGCATGCAGGCGATCCGGCCGTGATGGAAAAAACCGTCGCGCTGGCAGCAGAAGCGGGCATCGCTATCGGCGCGCATCCGGGATACCCCGACCTACAGGGCTTCGGACGGCGCGACCTCAATCTCTCGCCCGAGGAGGCATACGCCTTCACGGTCTACCAGATCGGCGCGCTCGCGGGGTTCTGCGCCGCCCGCAACGTCGAACTCAACCACGTGAAGCCCCACGGCCAGCTGTACAACCGAGCAGCCGTCGATCCCGAGCTTGCGGCGGCGATCGCCCGCGCAGTGCGCGATGTCGATCCCGAACTCGTACTCGTCGGCCTCGCGAACAGCGAGCTTATCGCCGCCGGCGGACAAGCCGGCCTCGCTGTTGCGCAGGAGTTCTTCACCGATCGCAACTACACCGACGAGGGCCTGCTCGTCTCGCGCACGCGGCCCGACGCGCTCATCACCGACGAGGAATTCGCCGTTACGCGCGTCGTGCGCGTGGTGAAAGAGGGTACGATCGAAAGCGTAAGCGGCAAAACCATCGAAATCCAAGCAGACACCATCTGCGTGCACGGCGACAACTCCCACGCCCTCGAGTTCGTGCGGCGCATCAGAACCGCACTCGTTGCCGAGGGGATCGCCATCGAACCGGTAGCGTAAGAAAGCTCGCCGAGCGGCGACGAAGCGGACGGATCGCCATACGTGCGCTGCGGCCGCTTCGCTCGAAAAGCGCGGTACGCTCAAGCGTACTTCGCCGCCCTACCCCGCCCGATGCGCTCGAATGGCATCCAGAAACGCGCTTCCGTAGCGCTCGGCCTTCACCTGGCCGACACCGGAAACGGCAAGCAGCTCCTCGATGCTCGCGGGCATCTTCTCGCACATATCGGAGAGCGTTGCGTTCGAGAACACGATGTATGCGGGAACGCCCGCCTCCGACGCAAGTTCGAACCGCACGGTTTTGAGTTTTTCGAAAAGCTCCGAATCGGCCGAGCCAGAACCCGGCGAACGGCGCCTTGAGCGTGCGCCCGTATCGGGGAGTTCCTCCTTCGGTAGCCGCTTCGGCACCTTGATCTCGAACGCTTTGCGATCCCGCAAAAACGCCGCACCCCGCTCGGTTGCCTCGATAACCGGATAGCTGCCGTCTGTTTGAGCGAGCAGCCCCTCGGCCACAAGCGCATCGAGCACGTAGCGGATGCGCTTCGAGGGAACCTCGTCCATGATGCCGTACGTGGTCAGGCTATCGTAGCCCTGTGCGAAGATCTTTTCGGCTTTCGAACCGCGCAGGATGTCGACGATGAGCGCTTTGCCCGCTTGGCGATTGCGTTGCCCCAGGCGAAGCACGCATGAGAGGATCTTCTGCGCCTCAACCGTCACGTCCTCGACAGCATAATCGGTTGAGCAGTTCGAACAGTGCTCGCAGCGAAACGGTGCTTCGGTCTGCCCGAAATAGCGCAGGATGAACGAGCGAAGGCAGTCGGTCGATGTGCTGTAGAACACCATCTGGCGCAGGCGCTCGCAATCTCGTTCGTACAGGGTGTGCGACCGTTCCTCATCGCCTTCGCTTTGGCGCTGCTCGTATCCCTTGTCGATAAGGAACTGGCAGGTCTGCACGTCTTTCTTGTTATAGATGAGGATGCAATCGGCAGGGCTTCCGTCACGGCCCGCGCGGCCCGCCTCCTGATAATAACTCTCCACGTCGGACGGCATGTTGTAGTGGATGACGAAGCTCACGTTCGATTTGTCGATGCCCATACCGAACGCGTTGGTGGCCACCATGAGGGATTTGCGATCAAACAGGAAATCCTCTTGGTTCGCATGCCTCTCGGCGGCGGAGAGCCCCGCATGGTAGCGCGTCGCCTCGAATCCGCCCTCGCACAACAGATCGCAGACATCTTCGACCGCCTGCCTCGTCGAGCAGTACACGATACCCGCCTGCCCCGAGCGCTCGCGCACAAGGCGCAGCAAGCACGCGCGCTTTGCTTTCGGATCGGGGCGTTCGACTCCGAAGTAGAGGTTCGGGCGATCGAAGCCCGAAACGAGCGAGAAGGGGTCGATGAGCCCGAGCGCGTGGGCGATATCCTTCTGCACCTCGGGTGTCGCCGTTGCCGTGAGCGCGCAGACGGGCGGGCGGTTCGGCAAGCTCCCGATGAACGCGGCTATCCCCAAATAGCTCGGCCGGAAATCCTGCCCCCACTGCGATACGCAATGGGCCTCGTCTACCGCCACCAGCGATATTCTCGTCGTTTTGCACAACGAAAGAAACCGCGGGGCGTCGAGACGCTCAGGTGCCACATAGAGAAGCTTGCACGATCCCGAAGCGGCGTATTCGAGCACCTCCGCCTGTTCGGCCGGAGAGATCGAGCTATTGAGGAACGCCGCCCGAACCCCCGCTTGGGTCAGAGCGTTCACCTGATCTTTCATGAGCGAAATGAGCGGGGACACGACGATGGCGAGCCCCTCGGAAACAATCGCCGGCACCTGGTATACGAGCGATTTGCCGGCACCCGTCGGCATAACGGCCAAAACGTCGCGGTCGTCGAGCACCTGCTCGATAAGCTCGCGTTGATTCGCCCTGAAATCCGCATGGCCGAAATAGTCTTTGAGTGCCTTGGTCGCCTGTTCGAGCATAGAGTCGCAGCTTTCCGTCATCCGTCTGGCCCTCGGGCCCCGTATCGATCGATTTCATTATGGCATGATCCGAAACGACACGCAGTAATGCATTCGGAAGAACCTTTTTAGCCCAAAACCAACGTTTATCCGAACCCGTCTCTCCCCTCGTCCGTTACGTGAACATACTATCTTGCATTTTCGGGTAAAATCAATTCGTAACGCGTTGCCCATGCGTTTCGCCTTGGTTAATTCTCGAAAAGAGCGGACATCGAAGCGCTTGGCATGGAGACAATGCATAGGGGATCTACCAAACGCATCACTCGAAAAGGAGGTTACATGAGCTCATCATTGGTTCAGCGCCTGAAGAGCATCGGCCCCGGCGCGCTCGTGGCCGCCGGCTTCATCGGACCCGGCACCGTCACAACCTGCACCGTATCCGGCGCTAACTACGGCTACACAATGCTGTGGGCGCTGCTGTTCGCAACGGTCGCGACCATCATCTTCCAGGAGATGGCGGCACGCATCGGCATCGTCAGCCAAAAGGGCCTCGGTGAAAACATCCGCGATCGCATTCCCAACAAAGCGTTGATGTGGATTGCTATAGTGGTTGTTCTCATCGCCATCTTCGTTGGCAACATCGCCTACGAAACGGGCAACATCACAGGCGGCATTCTGGGCATTCAGGCGTTCGCGCCCGACATCCCGATGATTCCCATCGTTATCGTGCTCGGCATTGCCGCATTTGCCGCCATGTGGATCGGCAGCTATAAGGTCGTCGAGGTCATCCTTACTGCCATCGTCGTGTTCATGGGCGTTGTATTCGCCGTCACGGCATTCGCGTCGAATCCCGACTGGGGCGCGGTCGCCCACGGCCTGTTTGTACCCGCATTGCCAGCCGAGGGATCTGCCGGCATCCTGACTGCCGTCGGCCTCATCGGCACGACCATTGTGCCTTACAACCTGTTCTTGCACGCTTCCGGTGCCGGCGAGCGCTGGAAGGATCCCGAGAAGGTTTCCGATGCGCGCCTCGACGCCGTGATCTCCATCGGCCTCGGCGGCATCATCTCGATGGCCATTCTCATCTGCGCCGCAGCCAATATTTACGGCACGGGCGTCACCGTGACCAACGGCAAGGATATGGCGCTTGCACTGCAACCGCTGCTCGGCTCGTGGGCAACGTGGATGATCGGCCTCGGCCTTCTGGCCGCCGGTTTCTCTTCGGCCATCACCGCGTCGCTTTCCGCCGCCTATGCCGTCAACGGCGTGCTCGGCTGGAAGAAAACGCTCAAAGACATCAAGTTCAAGGTCATCTGGATGATCGTGCTTCTGGCGGGCTGCATCATGGCTTGCGTGCTGGGGCACAGCCCGACCGAGCTTATCCTGGTTGCTCAGGCAGCAAACGCCATTCTGCTGCCGTTCATCGCGTTCTTCGTTCTGTACTGCGCAAACGGCAAGGACCTCGGCAAATGGAGGAACCACCTGCTCGCCAATATCGCCGGCGTGGTAATCATCGTAATCACGCTGTTCATGTGCTGGCGCAACATGTCGAGCTTCATCAGTTCGCTCACCGCCCTCATCGGCGGATAGTCAAGCACGCTGAAAGCCGTCTGATTTTTGGAGCGCACCCGAGGGTGCGCTTCTTTTATACTCTATTTTCCCAGTTCAAACGCATGTCAAAGACTTTTGACAGCACTAAAACGCCGTTGTCGAAGAGCTTTGGTCATCATATCGTTTACATTGTTCTCGCAGCCGCGCTCGGCGGCAAGCGATAACCGCAATTACGCAAGTCCGGCAACCAAGCAAAGGAGCATCAAACCATGGCTAACGATCGTTTTGTAGAAACCTATTCGCAAGGGGTGACCAACGTACGAAAGATAATCGTCGACAGCGAAACGGGCGTCAATTATCTTCTGATGTCATCGAACATGACAAGCGGTTGCGGATTGGCAGTCCTGGTAGACGAAAACGGAAAGCCGGTCATCACCCCCGAAGATGCCATCGTATCCATCTACCAATAACCGCAGTTCATCGGAGGCGGTCGGGTGCTCATCCGGCCGCCTTTGCATTTCTTGAGAAGACCATACGACCTTGAGCATCCAAATACCCAGTTCAAACGATTGTCAAACACTTTCGACAGCACCAAAGTGCAAGTGTCAAAGCCGTTTGGTGGTATCGTGGTTCCCATCATGGCATGCTCCGAAACGCGAAAGGAACGCAGTGGAACTCGGCAATCAGATTAGGAACCACCGTACGGCCCGCGGGTTATCGCAAGAGGATCTCGCAGAGAGGATATACGTCTCGCGGCAGACGATATCCAACTGGGAAACCGACCGCACCTACCCGGACGTGCAAAGCCTGCTTCTGCTGAGCGCTCTTTTCGACGTAACGATAGACGAACTGGTCAAAGGAGATGTCGAAATGATGAAAGAAGCCGTCGATGCGAACAAGATGAAGAAGCTCAGTTACGTCATGCTGGCGGGCATGGTCCTGAGCGTGGTGTTAGTCGGCCCGTGCTTTAAGCTATGGGGGTGGACGGGGCTCCTCATTCCTCTTGCGATCTGGGCGGTCGCAATGGTGAGCTCGATCATCGTCGACCGGATGAAGAAACAGCACGATATAAAAACGTATTCCGAGATCCTCGCATT
The DNA here is from genome assembly GCF_900240215.1 of Raoultibacter timonensis. Lineage (GTDB taxonomy): Bacteria > Actinomycetota > Coriobacteriia > Coriobacteriales > Eggerthellaceae > Raoultibacter > Raoultibacter timonensis. The sequence continues at coordinate 645,476 of NZ_LT964681.1, forward strand.
CATGGAGAACGAGCCCGTCGACCGCGAGAAGGCAGCCAACGAGCGCAAGCATCATCTGCTGCGCAAGACGCTCCTCGTCATCGGGGTCGGAGCGGTAGCCGGAATCATCACGTATGTCAGCATGATGCTGTTCGCGTAAGTTTCGCGCCGAAGCACCCCACTCAAGTCCCCCTGGCTTCGAAAGCCCGCCCGCCGGCGGGCTTTTCTGCATTGTCGCAACGCCATCTCAATCACTGGCTTCTCTGCGTCCTACACGCTTCGACGCACCTTACTGGGAACCTCGATCTGCAACGCGCGAAACAGCCGATCGGGCACAAGGCTCACCAGATCGTCGGTCCACTGTGCCAAGTTCGTAGGCTGGTCCGATCGAAACCAGTCGTTAAGCACCTCGCATTCGAGCTTCGAGAATATCTCTACAAGAAACATCATATTGTGGTCGACCGAAACGCGGCGATACCTTTCAAGCGTCTCGAGCAGAACGGTTTTGCGATTCTCGGGCATGACGGTTTGGCCAAACGGAGTGTTGATGCTGTACTGAATCGACTTCCGGTAAAAATCCCGTTCTTGATCGATAAGGCGCAAGTGGTGGTAGTATCCCGTTTCCCAATCGATAGTTCGCCCGATTTCGTTAAGGTAGAACTGACGGCAGAAGATAGAGTGCCACCAGGGGATGTCGTACTTGCTTTCGAAATGCCGGTAGAACGTCTGTCGGGAAACGCCCGCATTGGCGCAGATCTCGGAAATCGTGATCTGGTCGAGCGACTTATTAACGCCATGAAGTATCTTCATCTTCGTTCTGATGTCGGGGGATTCGAATATATCGTTTCCATGAGCAAGATCCATCAACATGCAATCACCCACCGTTCCCGTTCGCTGCGAGGCCTTTGAGCCACTGCGACGCCAAAACCATACCACATACGTTTTGTCGACATTCGAATCGGCAGACGAACGATGCTTTCTATTTGTCATAAGAGTGCTACATTACCATCTCGTATTCCCCTTGCGTGCGACAAAACCGTATAATCTGTCACCCGCTTCGGACGGTCTTGCCGCACTGTCACGGCTGTGCAACACGAGACAATCCCCCTGGATGGCAAGACAGAACAAAATCGCCTGCGCGCCTCTTGGCGAGCGCGTACGAAATTCAGAGAATGAACGTACGGAAACGCAAACACCCGCACTTTGGAAGGCGCCGCCTTCCAGAAAGGAGACTGTCATGGCGAAGATAGTCAACTCTTGGAACGACTGGGATCCGTTGAAGCGCGTCATCGTCGGCCGCTGCGACAACTCGATGATCCCGCCCGAGGAGCCCGCGACCTCCGAGAAGGTGCCCGTCGACTCCGAGATGCGCGGCATGTGGGGCCTGCGCCCGCTCGCGACCGTCGAGCGCGGCAACGAGTGCCTCGAGAACCTCGTGAAGATCCTCGAGTCCCGCGGCGTCCAGGTCGACCGCCCGACGCCTTTGCAGTGGAACCAGGCCATCGGAACGCCGGACTTCCGCAACGACTCCATGATGACCTGCATGCCCCCGCGCGACATCCTGCTCACCGTCGGCAACGAGATCATGGCCTCGGCCAACTCCTTCCGCTGCCGCTACTTCGAGTACCTGGCCTACTGGCCGCTCATGAAGCAGTACTTCGACGAGGACCCCGAGTTCAAGTGGACCCAGGCCCCCCGCCCGCGCCTCACCGACGCCTCCTACAAGCACAACTACTACGACGAGAAGATCTCGCTCGAGGAGAGGCTCGTCCGCACGGCCAACAAGGACTTCGTCACCACCGAGGTCGAGCCGATGTGGGACGCCGCCGACGTGATGCGCATGGGCAGGGACCTGTTCATCCAGCACGGCCTCACCACCAACCGCACCGCCATGGAGTGGTTCCAGCGCTACTACCCCGAGCTGCGCGTGCACGCCGTGAACTTCCCCGGCGACCCCTACCCGATCCACATCGACGCGACCTTCGTGCCGCTGCGCCCGGGCCTGATCATCAACAACCCGGTCCGCCAGCTCCCCGAGGAGCAGCGCGCGATCTTCGAGGCCAACGACTGGCAGATCGTCGACGCGGCCCAGCCCGCCCACGACGAGCCGCCGGCGCTGTGCTACAGCTCGGTGTGGCTGTCCATGAACTGCCTCGTGCTCGACCCCAAGACCGTGATCGTGGAGGCCTCCGAGGTCTACCAGCAGGAGCAGATGGACAAGCTCGGCATGAACGTCATCCCCTGCGACCTGCGCGACGCCTACCCGTTCGGCGGCGGCCTGCACTGCTCCACGGCCGACGTCTACCGCGAGGGCGGCTGCGAGGACTACTTCCCGAACCGCGTCAAGGACGCGACGCTCATCCATCCGGAGATGTGGAACGACTAGGCAATAAGAATCACTCGTCTTACTACTACAAGGTTCAAGACTAGGTGCTTAAGAAAGGGGGTTTGGTTCGCTCGAAACCAAGCCCCCTTTTGTTCGAGGCCTTACGGCTTCTCGGTCGTCGTATGCCCTTATGCCTTCGCAGGCCGAAGGCGAGCTGAAGCGGCATATCTTCCAGCTCGATTTCGCTCTGCGATCGCGCGCGGCGCATGCTCGCAGGATTCGACGGTCGCATTTCCCTGCTACTGGTTTAAGGAGGACCAATGGCGGACAACACTGATCTCAAACCTACAGGGACTGAAACGGTAAACGGAAACGGTAAGGACGGTTCGGGCGGATACAAGATGAGGGTGGGCTTCGGCACCATCGCCATGTTGATATCCGCAACGGGTATGGGGCTCGTGCCCCTGTTCAGCCGTTGGGCTACGCGTACCGATATGTTCGACGGCGCGGCGGGCTTCAACGCCGGCGATAGCATCGGGGCGCTCATGGCGGTCGGCCGCATGGGGATGGGCGTGATCTTCTTTGTCATCCTGCTTCTGGCCACCCATAAAGTCCACGTGTTCAAGAAGCTCAAGCTCACGCCCGCTATCGCGCTCGGCGGCCTCATGATCGGCCTGTCGCTTGCATGCTATGTGACGTCCACGCTTCTGACTACGGTATCCAACGCGGTGCTCTTCATCTACATAGGACCTGTTATCTGCGTACTTTTAGCGAGGATATTCCGTAAGGAGCCGATGTCGAAACTGCAGTGGATCTGCCTGCTCGCGGTGTTTATCGGCATGTTGTTCGGCAACAACCTCATCGGCTTCAACGAAAGCGGATTTTTCGTCGACTTCAACCTGCAGACCTCGACACCCGAATTTCCCATGAAGGGCGTCGGCGATGCGTTCGGCCTCGCTTCGGGCGTGTTCTACGGTGCATCCATGTTCTTCAACGGCTATCGCAAAGACGCCGACACTACGGCGCGCGGCGTATGGAACTTCATCTTCGCGGTCGTGGGCGCTGGAGCCGTTACCATCATCCTGAACTCGCTCGGTTCGACCCCCGATATGGCCAACTGGGCGCTCAACGTGCACTTCACGCCGTTCAACTGGGCGGGCGCGATCCTCCTGTGGATTATCTGCGGGCCTATAGCCCTTGGGTTCTTGCTGGTTGCCGGCCGCAACCTTCCTGCGGCCGACTACGGTACCATCGCGTATTGGGAGGTGCCCGTCGCCATCTTCGTCGGGCTTGTCGTGTTCGGCGAGGCGCTCACCATCAACACGATCATCGGCGGTGTACTCATCATCGGCGGCGGTGCGGTGCCTTCGATCAAGGGCATGATCACCGGGCGCAAGCTCAAACAGCAAGACGAGATAGGCGAGAAGCTCGCCGGCCATTTGGACGAGAAGAGCCAACAGGGTGCGCTCGGCGATTCGGCGGCGGCGCTTCTGGATACAGGGCGCGGTGCCGAGCTGGGAATGATGGCGAACGATACGAAGATCACGTCCAATCTGACCCATATCGCCACCGAGACGCATTTCGAAGCGGCACTGAGCGAAGAAGAGTTGAAGGCGGCGTTTGCAAAGCACGGATTGCCCGGGTTCCCCGCGAAGCTCGACATTCCCGAGCGTACCGAAGACCACGTGCAGATGATGGCGCTCGACGGACTCCTCGAGTTTGCGAAAGCCAACGATGCGGGCGCGGTCGCCTACGATGTCACCTACTTCCCCCATGCCGATGAAGCGGAGGTCGATTACCAGCTGCAGCAGCTCGGCCGCGATCTTGAGATAGATGCAGCCGTCATTCGCGACGTGTGCGCCGATGAGATCAAGGAGTACCTGGCGCTCGACGCCAAGCGCAACCCCGATCTTCCCGTGCACAGCATCGTGGAGGCCTATGTCGGCGGTACCGCGTTCGCCTGGTACGGCATGAACGAGTACCCGCGCTTGAAGAGGGTCATCCTCAACGCTCTTTCGCAAGGCGGCCAGAAGGCGAAGCGATCCTTCATCGAACGGGCGAGCAAGGCGCAGGTCGAGCTGCTCGAAGATTACTGATCGGTTACAAAACCGCTCATCGATACGGTTGGATTGTTACATGATGGCGAGAATCTTCACTTTCGAGGTATCATGCTTGAAAGGCAAGGTATGCATTCCCGTCTTGAAAGGGGGCTTCGCATGAAGCGAGCGCTCGAAGGGCGACATCATATCCGTCGAAATGAAGTCGCACATTTCTTAGGGGACTATCATGAATGCTGAAAACAATACGATCGATGCCGCTTCGGCGCGGCAGTTTTCCGAAGAAGAGAAGCATAGAACGCTCAAGAAAGTGACGTTCTCATCGTTTCTCGGAAACTTCATCGAATGGTTCGATTACGCGAGTTACTCCTATCTGGCAACGGTCATCGCCCTGGTTTTCTTCCCGGGCGAAGACCGGTTCGTTTCGGTCATGCTCACGTTCGGGCTATTCGCCTTATCGTTCCTCGTGCGTCCGATCGGCGCGATCTTCTGGGGGAACATGGGCGATAAGAAGGGGCGCAAATGGGCCTTGTCCATCTCGATCCTCATGATGAGCGGGGCCACGTTTCTTATCGGCTGCTTGCCGGGCTATGCGATCCTCGGCGTGGGCGCTCCGTTGCTTCTGCTGATCCTGCGCATGGTGCAGAGCTTCTCGGCTGCCGGCGAGTATGCAGGTGCGGCCACGTTCATTGCGGAGTACGCACCGAAGAACCATCGCGGATTCTACTGCTCGATGGTGCCCGCTTCGACGGCCACGGGGTTGTTGGTGGGGTCGCTGTTCGCTACGTTCATGTTCAACGTATGGGGCGCCGAATCGTCGTTTGTGGTCGACTGGGGCTGGCGCATTCCGTTTTTGCTGGCGCTGCCGCTCGGATACATCACCCACTACATCCGAACGCACCTTGAGGATTCCCCGGTTTACGAGGAGATGCAGCGCAATCTCAAGCGGCACGGCGAGAGCGTGAAGAAGCCCATCCGCACGCTGCTCACCAAGCATCGGCGCGTGCTCATCGTCTCGTTCGGCGCCTGCGTGCTCAACGCGGTCGGGTTCTACGCGGTGCTCACGTACCTGCCGAACTACCTCGAAACGACTTTGAACTACGATCCGAGTTTGGCTTCGATCATCACGACCATCGTGCTCGTGTTCTACATCGGCTTCATCTTCCTTTCGGGGCGCATATCCGATCGCTTCGGACGCAAGAAGATGCTGATCATCGCATGCGTTGGATTTATCGTGCTCACGATTCCCGCGTTCCTGCTGTTGGGTACGAAGAGCTTCGTCGTGATCCTGATCGTGGAGCTGGTGATGTGCTTGCTGCTGACGATCAACGACGGTACGTTGTCGAGCTATCTGACCGAGACGTTCCCCACCGATGTGCGTTATTCGGGCTTCGCCTTGAGCTTCAATATGGCGAACGCCATATTCGGCGGTTCGGCTTCGGCTATCTCGTTTTGGTTGATCGATGTAACGGGCAACGATATAGCCCCGGCGTTCTACATGGTGTTCATCGCCGCGCTCGCCTTGGTGGCTATGGTCATGTCACACGAGCACACGGGCAAAGATTTGTCCGAGGTGTAGGTTTTGTCCACCGGCCGCTTATGCGGTGGATCCGGGTGGCCGCGTTGGTTCGGCCATCGGCGCGGCCGCCCGGAATATCGCTTCGCAGGCCTTCGGGCTAGCGGAGCGATTCGTTGCCCTATAATGCTGGTTGGGAGTATGCGCCGATGATGCGGCGCATCGATTGTGCGGTATTGCGGGAGGAACCTATGGGCGAGTCGTCTCAAACGCCGAAATCTCTGAAAGCTCAGATTACGAGGGCTTCGCTGGTGCTGGCTGCCGCTGCGCTTCTGCGGGAGGAGGGTCCGGGCGCCGTTACGTACCGCCGAGTAGCCAAATGGGCGAACGCCGCCTCCTCATCGGTCGGGTACTACTTCGATTCGGTGACGGAGCTTTTGCAGGAGGCCGGTCAGCACAACATCCAGATGTGGGCCCAACGCGCGGAGCGCGCCGCCGATGCCGCCGAAAAGCTCACGCCCGAAGAGTGCCGAGAAAACTGCGTCGATCTGCTCATCAAGGCGTGCTTGCCCGAGGATTCCACCGTGCCGGCGGCTCATTATGCGCAGCTGATCGCCGCCGCCGAATCGCCGGTGGTCACGCAGGCTTACCAAAAGGGCCGTCGCGCGCTCGATGCCGCCGTAGAGCGCATTCTGCAGCGGGCGGATGTACCGATGTCGTCGCGACTCGTGTACGCCATCGTCGACGGCGCAGCCGTCGCCGCTATCTCCGAGGGATACGACGTGCACGATACCGCAGCAAACCTGCTTGCGGAGGTTGTGGCGGACTATACGGGCCGTTCGTAGCCCGATCCGCTGCGGAAGCTCGCGTTGCGGCAGCCTGTTTGCTCTGTGTGGGCTTGCTTCCGTATGCCGTTTCGATGCCGGGATGATGAATAATGGCACATGGGCCGAACCGTCGGACGCTGCGATGCGCGCCGCGTTACGGCACCGAGCATCGAACGGGAAAGGATCGCCTGTGCCCAGAATACTCATCGTCGAGGACGAGCCGCCCATTTCGAACCTCATCAGGTTGAGCCTCACCAAGGCGGGCCATAGGTGCGATTGCGCGTTCGACGGCGCGCGGGCCGCCGACATGGCCGTTGAGACGCCGTACGATCTGATCCTGCTCGATGTCATGATTCCCGAGATCGACGGGTTCGAGCTGATGGAGTATCTCAAGCCTTTCGGGGTGCCCGTCATCTTCCTGACGGCGGCTGCCGCTCTCGATAACCGCGTCAAGGGGTTGCGCATGGGCGCCGAAGACTACATCGTCAAGCCCTTCGAAATAGACGAGCTGCTTGCGCGGGTCGATGTTGTGCTCAGGCGCTACGGAAAGGCCGACGGCGTCATCGAGGTTTGCGGTCTTATGATCGATACGCGTGCCATGCGGGTAATGCGCGGCCAGGAGGAGCTCGCCCTCACGCGCAAGGAGTACGACCTGTTCGTCCTGTTTGCGCAAAACCCCAATGTGGCGTTGTACCGCGATGTTATCTACGAACGGGTATGGGGCGGCGATCTGGGTGCAGGCAGCAAAACCGTCGATCTGCACGTACAGCGCCTCCGTAAGAAAACAGGGCTCGATGCATGCTTGCAGGCGGTCAGCAAGGTCGGGTACCGATTGGTTCTTCCATGACGGGTAGGCGGGCGGCTGCATGAGGTTCAGACTGAAGATGATGCTCGGCATGCTGTGCTTGCTGGCGGTTTTGTTCGGTGTCGGTGGGAGCCTGCTCATAGCGCTGTCGTTCGAAAGCTCGCTCGAACGCGAAGAAGAATCGGCGCGTGAATCGTACCGAATGCTGCTCGACACCCTCACGGTGGTCGGCTCTATGGATGCCTGGTCGCAAAGCGGGGATATCCCGCACATGCTCGAACAGCTCTACGACCGCAGCGGGTCCTCCTGGTCGGCTCTGCGCTTCTCGACCCCGGGCGAGGTTCTCTACGAAAGCGGTTCGACGGCGATCGGCTTCGAGAACGATCGCGCAGGCGTCGACGCCGATCACGGTGCCGTGCTCATGCGCTCTGACGGCGAGGGCAGATGGTATCTGCAGCTTTCGGGAGAATGCGCCATCGACGGCGAGCCCCATTATCTCGATGCGCTCTACGATATATCTCCGCTTTATCAAACGCGCTCCCATCAGCAGGCGGCGTTCCGTGCGGTCTTCGCCGTGCTCATCGTGCTGTGCGCGCTGCTTGCCTATGGCTTGTCTTGGCTGCTGACACGACCGCTTTCCAAGCTGACCCGCGCAACGCGCGAGATCGCTTCGGGGAACCTCTCGTTCAGGTCGAATGTGCGCAACGACGACGAGATCGGCGAGCTTTCGACGAGCTTCGATGTTATGGCGCAGCGCGTAGAGGGCGGTGTCGCCGAAATGAAACGGTCGCTCGAACGGCAAGAGCGCTTCATGGGGGGCTTTGCGCACGAGGTGAAAACCCCCATGACGGCGATCATCGGCTATGCGGATCTGATTCGCAGCCAAGCGCTTGACCCGTACGAGCAGATCGAAGCCGCAGGCTATATCTTTTCCGAAGGCAAACGTCTCGAGAACCTCTCGCTCAAGCTTCTCGACATTTTCGTGCTCGGTAAAAACGAGGTGCAGCTGGTTGCGTCGGCACCCGCCGATCTCGTCGCCGATACGGTCGGGTCGCTGAAGCTTGCGGTCGCGGGCCGGGGCAGGGCAATCCTCATCGAGGAGGATTGCGAAAGGGGAACGTGTCTTCTCGAACCCGACCTCGTGCAATCGCTCCTGCTCAACCTTATTGACAATGCGTGCAAGGCCGTGGGGGACCGCGGTGCAGTCAAGGTGACCTGCACGATGCTTCCCGACGGTTGCCGCCTGAGCGTGGCAGACGACGGCGCCGGCATTCCCGCCGAGGCGCTCGATCACGTCTCGGAGGCGTTCTACCGGGTCGACGCCTCGCGTTCGCGCGCGCAGGGCGGATCAGGACTCGGCTTGTCTCTGTGCGCGAAAATCGCCGAGCTTCATCAGGGCTCGCTATCGGTGAGAAGCGAGATCGGCATCGGCACGTGCGTGACGGTCGATCTGCGCGCGGGAAGGGGGTGAGGCTATGAGGGCGGCAAAGGGCTTCGTTTTGGCGGCGGGTACCGCCTCGATCGTTGCGCTGGGTCTGTTTTTGCCCGATATGGTTTCCGCCGTGCAGGATCGGTCCAACGACGACGCCGTCTCCCTGTTCGAGACAAGCCAGGTTCAGCTCGATACCGGGGATTCGGGCGATGTCGCGTATGCGCTCGGCTTGCTCGCGCAAAGCAGCACGGTGTTCGATGTGAGCGCCGATACGCAGATGACCGCCGACCAGGCGCATGCGGCGGTGCTCGACGCATGCGCCTTCTTCGAAGAGCGTGGTCTTTGCTCCTGGCCGTATCTTGCCGATGCGACATACGAGACGGATACGGTGCTTGCGCTTTCCGAAACCGAAGGCCGGGCGGCGATACTGTGGGAGTGCTCGATATACTACGGCGAGAACGAGGAGGCAATTCTGACAGCGCGCGTCGACGATGCAACGGGTAAGCTCGTGTCGTTCGCGATCATGGCGCCGCAGGACGGTGTTGACGCAGGCGAGGGGAGCCTTCGCGGCAATGCGGCCGCATGGGCGCAGACGGCTGCCGATTATCTGGGGTTCGGAGGCACGATTCTCGAAGAGGGCGAAGGCGGCATGGACGCCGCAGAAGCGGTTGACGTTGACGGCGAAGGCTCTACCGTTTCGTCCGTGCGGAGCGTCGGGGGCGATACGGTGCTTGAGGACCGCGCGCTGATCAAGCTCGAAGGTACGGAGGTGATCCTCTCCGTGTCGTACACGACGTTCACGGAAAGCACGGGCTACGGTGCGCGATCGGAGGAATACTGGCAATCGGATGAGGGGGGCACGCGGGTGTCGAGGCCGTGGTTCACCTGCGCGATGCGCCCGGTCTCCTCCGATCGGTGATGGCGTTTCGATGCCGGGAAGCTGCCGTATGGTGGAAGCGCCTTGATACTCTGGGCAAAGTCCCCGGTAGAAAGGCAGCTCATGACCATCGATCGTTCCAAGGCGCAGCCAACGAGGCGAAGCGGCGCCCAGCGGCGCATGCAGACGCGCGAAACCTGCCGTCCTCGCACAAGCGCAGAGCCGAAGCCTTCCGCCGCCCTCTCGCGCCGCAGATTCGTGTTCGGCGTCGCAGCGATCTTCGGAGCCGGTCTCTGCGGTGTGGCATGGATGACGGGAGCCGCATCGCAGGCTGACGGCGCGGGAGGCGTCGGCCGAACGTCCGCGGGCGAAGGATCCGCCCCATTCGGATCCGGGGGCGCAGCGTTGGGGGAGGGCGGCCGGGGACAGGAGCCGAACCAGAACCAAACGGGCGGCCAGGCGGAAAACCAGCCCCCCGTCTACCAAAGCGGCCTATCGCCGGACGACTGGCGTTTGACGCTCGTGAACCCCGAACATGCCATCGATTCGAGCTACGCGGTTCCGCTCGCCACAACAAGCGACGGGCGTTTGGTCGACGAACGCTGCCTTGCCGATACCGAGCGCCTCTTGGGCGCGTGTCGCGCGGCGGGGTTCGCTCCGTTCGTCTGCTCGGCATACCGCACGCAGGAAACGCAGGAAGGCTTGTTCGAGAACCATGTGCGCTCTCTGATCCAGCAGGGCTATTCGGAGGCGGATGCTCGCGTCGAGACGGCCACGGTAGTGGCGCGGCCTGGAACGAGCGAGCACCAGCTGGGCCTTGCGCTCGACATCGTCGACGAGGCCATGCCCGATCTGACCGAGGCGCAGGAAACCACGCCGACGCAGCGGTGGCTCATGGAGCATTGCTGGGAGTTCGGATACATCCTGCGCTATCCCACCGACAAGAGCGCGATTACCGGCATCGTCTACGAGCCGTGGCATTATCGCTATGTGGGCGAAGCGGTGGCACGGGAAATTCGGGAACTCGGCATCTGCCTTGAAGAGTATCTCGGCATATAGCACCCGATCGGTGCGGGGATACGACGGCAAGCGGTCGTTTATGCTATATAAACGGTATCAAAAGAGCGGTAAACGGTAGAAAGCTGTAAGTGGGAGGCTCAACGATTACAGCGAAGTTTCACGGCGTTTGCGAGATGTCCACGGGTCGGCCACGTAAGGGTTAACGATGGCCGCTGCCTCTTGTGCATCATCTTTCAGATGGTAGAACGGGGAAGAACATAAATTCCAAGCGCGCCGAAGGCGGCGCGCGCCCGTTCAAGAAAGGAGATGATGAGCATGAGCAAACCCAACGGACCATCCACGGCTTCGTCTTCGGGCGACGCTGCCATCGGTTCGGTGAGCAGGCCGAGCTTCAAACGCACTTTGAGCTTCTTCGGCTTCTTCGCCATTACCGCCTCGATGGTTATGACGGTCTACGAATACCCGTCGTTCGCTTCGTCGGGATTCCAGTTGGTGTTCTTTCTGATCATCGGCGGTCTGCTCTGGTTCCTGCCGGTTGCCTTATGCGCTGCCGAAATGGCGACGGTCAAGGGGTGGGAGTCGGGAGGCATCTTCGCCTGGGTCGGCAATACGCTCGGAAAGCGCTGGGGCTTCGCAGCTTTGTTCTTCCAGTGGTTCCAGATCACCGTCGGGTTCGTAACGATGTCGTTCTTCGTGCTGGCGGCGTTGGCCTACGTGTTCAAGTGGGATGCTCTCTACAAGAACCCGCTCGTCATGTTCGTCGGCGTTGCGATCATCGTGTGGGCGCTCACGTTCACGCAGCTCGGCGGTACGAAGTTTACCGCCCGTATCTCGAAGGTCGGTCTGGTGGGGGGCATTCTGCTTCCAGCCGCCATTCTATTCGTCGGCTTGGCTGCGTATTTCATCACCGGCGGCGCTTCTCAGATAACGATGGACTTTCACACGCTTATCCCCGATTTCAGCAAGGTGGATACGCTCGTGATCTTCGCATCGTTCATTCTGGCCTACATGGGTGTCGAGGCGAGCGCCTCGCATATCAACGAGTTGAAGAACCCGACCCGCAATTACCCGCTTGCCATGATCGTGCTTGTAGTGCTTACCATTGCGCTCGACGCGCTTGGCGGATTGGCTGTGGCTACCACGCTTCCCGCCGAAACGCTCGATTCCAATCTGTCGTTCGGCGTCATCGAGGCGTTCAAGGCGATCTTCGTCTCGCAGCTCGGTGCCGAATGGGGTTGGCTCGTGTACGTGGTAGCCGTGCTGCTCGCGCTCGGCGTGCTTGCCGAGATATCCGCATGGATCGTCGGACCATCGCGCGCCTTGCTCGACACGGCGCACGAGGGCATTCTTCCTCCGACGTTCAAGAAAGTCAACAAGCACGGCGTTTCCGTCAAAACGGTTGTCATCCAGGCGATCATCGTGACCATCTGGGATGCGGTGCTTTGTGGATCGATTGCCCTTTCGGGCGGCTCGAGCTCATCGGTCGGCTACCTGACCGCCATCGGGCTTACCGTAGTCATCTACCTTGTGGGCTACGTACTGTTCTTCCTCGGCTACTTCGTCCTGATCTTCAAGAAGAAGGATCTGCCGCGTCAGTTCCAGCTGCCCGGAGGTACGCCGTTCAAGGCGATCTTCGCAGGCGTCGGTATGCTCGTAACCGTGGCGACGCTCGTCATATCGTTCTTCCCGTCATCGGAGCTGACGGCTCAAGCGAACACGGTGTACCAAACCACGCTGTTCGTCTGCTTCGCAATTTCGGTTGCGCTGCCGTTCATCATCTACGGCCTTCGCCATCGCTGGGCGCAGCCGCCTGCACCGTCCCTTGAGAGCGAACAACCATCAACCAGGTAACTACACGACGTGTTACAGATACAGGAGGCAAGAAAATGGAAACCGAAAGCAAGATCTTGAAGAGCATGGATGAGAAGACCAAGTACCTCACCCCGATCTTCGGGTCCGAGGCGAGCGATACGCAGATGCCGCTCGACAAGATGAACGAGGAGCCTGTCGAGCCGCGCCTCGCCTACGAGATGATCAAAGAGTATCTCTCGATCGAGGGCAACGCCACGCAGAACCTCACGACGTTCTGCCAGACCTACATGGAGCCCATGGCCACCAAGATCATGGCCGAGACCATGGAGAAGAACGCCATCGACAAGGACGAGTACCCGATGACGGCCGACCTCGAGAACCGCTGCGTCGCCATGATCGGCAATCTGTGGAATGCCGATCCGTCAGAGGAGCCCATGGGAACCTCGACCGTCGGTTCGTCTGAGGCCTGCATGCTCGGCGGCTTGGGCATGCTGTTCCGCTGGAAGAAGCTTGCGAAGGCCGCTGGCATCAACATCTACTCCGAGCGCCGCCCGAACCTCGTGATCTCCTCGGGCTATCAGGTGTGCTGGGAGAAGTTCTGCCGCTATTGGGATATCGAGATGCGCCTCGTGCCGCTTGAGAAGGACCATCTGTCGCTCAACATGGATACCGTCATGGACTACGTGGACGAGTACACCATCGGCATCACGGCCATCCTCGGCATCACCTACACCGGCAAGTTCGATGATGTCGAGAAGCTCGACGAGCTTGTTGAGGCGTACAACCAAAAGCACACCGATCTGCCGATTCGCATTCACGTCGACGGTGCGTCGGGCGCTATGGTCGCCCCGTTTGTGGATCCCGATCTCAAGTGGGACTTCCGCTTGAAGAACGTCTGGTCCATCAACACCTCCGGCCACAAGTACGGCCTTGTGTATCCCGGCATCGGCTGGGTCATCTGGCGCAGCAAGGAAGCGCTGCCCGAGGATCTGATCTTCTGGGTGAGCTACCTCGGCGGCGAGGAAGCCACCATGGCCATCAACTTCTCGCGCTCCGCTTCGCAGATCGTCGGCCAGTACTACGTGCTGATGCGCAACGGCTTCAACGGATACAAGGAAATCCAGCAGCGCACGCTCGACGTCGCGCGCTACCTTGCCGCTGAGATCAAGGACATGGGCATCTTCGAGATCTACGAAGACGCTTCGAACATTCCGATTGTATGCTGGGGCCTCAAGGACGACGCCGATGTATCCTGGTCGCTGTACGATCTGTCCGACCGTCTGCGCATGAGCGGCTGGCTTGTGCCCGCCTACCCGATGCCGAAGGACATGGAGGACACTACGGTGCAGCGTGTGGTAGCCCGCCAGGACTTCTCGATGCAGCTTGCCATCAAGCTCGTCGAGGATATGAAGAAGGAGATCAACACCTTGAAGAACGCCAAATTCGTAACCGGCAACACTCAGGGCGTCATCAACACCGGCTTCAACCATGGCGGACGTGCCGCAGTCGACAAGGCCGCCGACGTCCAGTCGAGCCAGACGAAGGAAGCGAAGTAGAAACCACTCTGTGGGCGGTCGGTGGCATGTGCTGATCGTGCGATAACCCGGCAAGACCGGTTGGCGAAGATGACGAGGCCGCGTCCGTATGATACGGACGCGGCCCTCGCCTGTCTGCGGTGGCGTCTTACGCTATGGTGAAAACATGAGGGGCCATAGCGAAGCCGAGGCCGAAGCCGAGCGCTATGGTGAGTGCGAAGGTGAGTGCGATGAGAACCCAGCGGCGCGCACGGGTGCGATCGCGTTTCGCACGTAGTTCGCCGAGCGGGGCGCCGTTTACGAAGGCAAGCGTTTCTGCGAGGGTCATCACATCGTTTCTCTTTGCGATGCGCGTGCATGCTACGCAGCACGCTATCGCCAGCACGTACAGAGCGGCGATGACCGCGATCACAGGTCCCGTGATTCCGAACACCCATATACCGCCTACGAGGGCGAGCACCGCCGCCGCGCTGCTCGCCAAGAACGCCCCCGTCCAAATCTTCAGTTTCGCCGTGTCGTTTGCGATCGTCTTTTCCATGGCTTCCACGTCTCCTTTGATCAGCTCATCGATGGTCGTATCGAAGAGAGAGCTGAGGAGCAGCAGGTTTTCCACATCAGGATAGGTGTTGTCGGTTTCCCAATTCGAGATGGTTTGCCTCGAGACGTATATCTTTTCGGCAAGGCCTTCCTGGGACAGGCCGAGCGCTACCCGATGCCGCTTGATCTGCTTGCTGAGCTCCACGTGCGTCCCTTCGCCTTCGAGGCTGCCATGCTGCGGGCAAGTGTACCACCAAAATGCTTGGGCACCTGGCCGCGCGGGATGCCGGGCATCGCCAAAGTTCTTTGGCAAACGATGATGATCAGGCGATTTGATCAGAGGTTTTTGCCGTATTCGAACCACGTCCTGGGTTTTGCACCTGTTCGAGCAGAAATGAGGCGTCTTCGGGTTCGGGCGCGCAAGCGGTACGGGTTGAAACGGGGCTTCTTCCGAGCGCAATGCTGTGCGGGCCGAAGAAGCATCGTTCGGCCCGCGTTAAGGTTGGATGTGGCGCGTTCTTCAGGCGGGGAAAAGCGAAACCTACTCGATGGACGCTTCCCGGCCCACGGAATCCGCTTCGCCGCCATCCGCTTGAGGGGCGGTGCTGCAGATTTGCGGGTCTTTCCGCACGCTGCGTATGAAGTTCGCGACCATGATGACGACGATGGCCGTAAAGGGAAGCGCGCCGACGATGGTTCCCGTCTGGATAGTGTCGAGGACGCCGTCGCCGCCGAGGAGCAGCAGCACGAGCGTTACGACGGCAATCAGAACGACGAGGACAGCTTTGAACGGCGCACTGGGTTTTGCTGCGGTCGAGACGAATCCCGAGAGTGCATGGACGCCCGAATCGATCGATGTGATGAAATACGTACCGACGAGTATCGTGGATATCGCTACGACGAGCGCGCCGATATAGGGTATTGCCTGCCCCATCGCAAACAGGCCTGACGAGGTGTCCTGCATGACCGCGGCCGTTATGGCTCCACTGAGGGCATCGTCGAACCGCAGCGCGGTTCCGCCTATGATGCCGATCCAAACAATCACGACGATCGAGGGAATACCGATGATGCCCAGGACGAACTCGCGCAGCGTCCGGCCTCGAGAGATCGAAGCGATGAATGAGGCGACGAACGGGGAGAACGCGAAACACCAGCAGAAAATGAATACCGACCATGCTCCGTTCCAGCTATCGGCCCAGGTTGATAAGCTTCCCACCGATGATGCGTCCATGAACGTGCTCATCGGAACGAACGTTTGAAGGTAGGTTCCGATGCTTTCGGGGATGAGGTGCAGCAGGAACAGCGTCGGCCCGAATACAAAAACGAGTACGAGCAACGCAATCGACAGAACCGAGTTAGCCTTGCTGATGCGCTGCATTCCCTTCTGCACGCCGACGAACACCGAAATGGCGGTGATGAGCCCGATGACCACGATGACGCCGATCTTCAGCAGCAGGCTCGATTCGATCCCGAAAAGCGAACTGACGCCTGAGCTGAACTGCATCGAAGCGAACCCAAACGAAGTTGCGAGGCCGAGGATCGTCGTGATGATGGCAAGCCACTCGATAACGAGACCGCCCCCGCGTCGTATCTGCTTCGGGAGGATGTCCTGGCACGAGCCGCGAAACGAGCCGCTTTGTCCGCGATTGAATCGCGCGTAGGCCATGCAAACCGCTACGATTCCGTAGATGGCCCATGCGGTAATCGCCCAATGGAAGTACGACCACGCCATGGCACCGTTGTCGGCGCCGACTGGAAAGATGTCGAGCAGGGGATTGTCGGCGCGCACGAGGATGGGCTCGGCTACCGACCAGAAGATGAGGCCGATGCCCTGCCCGCAGGCGAACAGCATGGAATACCAGGCAAATCGGCTATACTCGGGCTCTGCGTCGGATCCGCCCAATCGAATCGAACGGTATTTGCCGAACGCGATCCACAGGCACAGTATCAGGGCAAGCAGGGCTGCGAGGATAATCCACCAGCCGAAGTACTCCGTGATGAACGTACGGAGGCTCTGAATGATATCGTAAGCCGCCTGAGGATTCGCTACTGCGGCTCCCACGATGATCGCAACAACGGCGGCTGTTGCGATCCGAATGACGGTATCGTCATGCTGCGTTTTCGCCGCCGCGCTCGCGGCATCTGCGGGATCACCTTTATTCGAACTCATCAAGAACAGCTCCCACCATATGCTCGGTTGCAACGTCTCGCAGGATCCGGCCTTTTTCGGCCGATGCCGCCGCAGCGCAGGACAAGCACCCCGATGCGGGCGTGTAATCGGGATTGATTGGTAAGATATCATATTTTGGCATGGTGGCAGGAGGCTCTATCACCACCTTGTCCATGTTCACTAAATCGGGGTAAAACAAAAGCATGAGGGATGTTTCCATGACGCCTGCATGTTCGAGATCCCATCCGGTGAACCCCTCGGGATACAAGCGGTCAATGGTCTCGTCGTCGACGAAGTCCCAGTACGACATCAGCATGATCTTGACGTCGTCGGTGCCCGAAAGCTTGAGGTCGTGCAGCGCGAGGTCGACGCCCTCGAAGACGAACTGGTAGTTCTCGTAGTGCCCGTTCATGAACACGATGCGCCGCGCTCCGTCCTCGGCGAGGTTGAGGACGATTTCCTTCACGATGCCGATGAGCGTTGCCGCACTGAGGCTCGTGGTACCCGAAAGGTGGAATCCTCCGCCCGAGCGTTGTTGCGATTTGTATCCGTAGATTATGGGGGCGGCTACGATGCCGTTGACGCGCTCGGCGACTGCTGCGGCCATCTGCTTGGTGAGCGCAGCGTCCACGCACATGGCCATGTGCGGTCCGTGCTGTTCGAATGCGCCGACCGGTACGAATACGATCGGGTTCCGATCGAGGATGCTTCGGTACGTGAACGCATCCATCTCTTCCATGAAAACGGTGTTCGCGGGCATGGCTAGTCCTCCTTTGCGGCAGCGCTCGGCGCGGTGGCTTCGCCGGCGCGAGCGGGTTTGCGGTCTGCGTCGAGCAGCGGTCCTTGTTCGGTGGTGCTTACGGCATCGGGCATCGAGGAGCGATCCGTGCTGGCAAACAAGGGGTCGCCGTCGACGGGTCCCGCTCCGATTGCGCCCGCCGCCTGGACTTCGAGCTGTGCCGGCTGTTTGTTGGCGGCGTTCGTCGAGAAGAATATCTGCGATACGCCGCCCAGGATGATGAGCCCGCCGCCGATGAGCTGGAAGGTGGTGAGCACTTCCCCGAACAAGAGCAGTCCGAGCAGCGATGCCATGATCGTCTCTTGATAGGATATTGCCGCAAGCTCGCCGGCTTTCAGCATTTTCGTTGCGTAGGCAAGGAGATGAAACGCAATGAACCCGGTTACGAGGGCGGCGATGATCCAAACGATCCACGAAGTGGGATCCATGGTGAAAATGTTCCAGTCCGCCGTCATGATCTGGCCGGATGCGTCGACCTGTTGAACGCCGTCAACCTTCACCGTGTATTTCAGGCCTCCCGAAAGCAGGCTGTCGACCGCCATGAGCCCGAGTATGGTGATGAACGCGAACAGGAAGTTCCACCATGAGCGCACGTTCGAGTTGCAGTCTTCCCGGTATCTTCCGACGAACAGGTACAGACCGTACGCTACACCGGAGAGCAGGCCGATCATGTTGCCGAACATCCACTTCGGATCGAGATCGAGCGTCAAGCCCTCGGGGGTTATGATGCCGACGATGAACAGCATGCCGACAACGACGGCGACAATGCAGAGGATGCCTTTGATCTCGAGCTTCTCTTTGAGAAAGATAGCTGCGAGGATAGTCGAGTAGATGGGGCCGGTGTAGATGAGAAACGATGCGTTGGCGAGCGTCGTGTACTGCGTCGAGATGACGTAGAGACCCGAGAGCAACCCGAGGAATATGCCTGAGAGCAGCATCGAGGGCGAAAAGCGCGTCTCCTTGATCTTTTTGAAGCTGCCGCTGATGAAGAGAAAAGCGATGGTGAGCGTGATAAAGCCGATAAAGTTGCGGCCGAACGATATGAAGTCGCCTGGAGCATTGATGTAGCGGCCGAACGCCCCGATGCCACCCATGGCGGATGACGACAGGAACATGAAGATGAAACCTTTGAGCTTGTACTTGGCTTGCGGGTTCATGGATCCCCCTTAATGGTGACGGTTGGATCCGTTCGCGCGTGTGCCTATGGGTGCAGAAGACCAGGTCCGCACGCGCGAAGGGATCGATCTATGCTGAGGTGGGGTTGTGGTGCTCTGAGGCGGTACCGTGCTGGCCCGGGGTTGGATTGCGGGTAAGGAGTGCCGTGAGGCAACCCGAATCCAAACCCCGGGAATCGAATGGGCTTACCGATTGCCTAGTCGTTCCACATCTCCGGATGGATGAGCGTCGCGTCCTTGACGCGGTTCGGGAAGTAGTCCTCGCAGCCGCCCTCGCGGTAGACGTCGGCCGTGGAGCAGTGCAGGCCGCCGCCGAACGGGTAGGCGTCGCGCAAGATATCCTTGGTTTCGGGAACGAACATGGCCTCGTAGGCGTACTTGCCCACTTCTTCGTCGGCCTTGCCGTCCATCAACGGAGACACGAGATCCTTGTAGTGAGCGATGCCCACGATGCTGTCGTAGTCTTCGTGGTACACAGGCAGGCGCGAGTAGCCGGTACCGCGCATGCGATCGAGCGCCTGCTTCACCGTTTCGGTGTCTTCGACGAGAATCATATCGACGCGCGGTTGCATGACCTCGCGCACCGTGGTATCGCCGAGTTCGATGATCTCGTGGATCATGCGCTTCTCGTCGTCGAGCAGCTCTTTGTTGTCGGTGACCATGTACTTGATCTCTTCTTCCGACACATCTTGGCGCTCGTCGGCGCTCTTGATGCGCAAGAGCTTCGACAACCCGTCGGCAGAAGCCGACGTGAGCCACACGAGCGGTTTGGCGATCGTGCGAAACACCATGAGCGGACCCGCCACGCGCTTGGCGACCTTTTCGGCATCGGCCAAGGCCATGCGTTTGGGGACCAACTCGCCCACCACGATGCTCAGATACGAGACGAGAAGCGTGATGAGAACCGGCGACAAACCCGGTGCGATAAACGACAGCCAATCGATGCCGAACCCGCTCAGCCATTGGGCCAGGGGGTCGGAGAGGTTCGTTGCCGCCGCAGCCGACGCGAAGAAGCCCACGAGCGTGATGGCAACCTGTATGGTTGCGAGAAACTGGCTGGTATCGGCGGCGAGACCCGCAGCGAGCTCTGCGCGCTTATCGCCTCCCTCGGCGTCTTTTTCGAGAAGCACGCGCTTCGCGTTCACGAGCGCCATCTCCGACATGGAGAAATAGCCGTTTACCAGCACGAGGATGAAAGTGACGACAATGCTTATGCCAACGTCCATATGGGTTTAGGACTCACTCCTTAGAACTACAGCACGTACAGTGCGATGGCCAAGAACTGCAGGATGCTGCCAGCCAGCACCCACAGATGAAAGATGGAATGCATGTAGGGGATCTTCTTGAGCACGTAGAAGATGCACCCCACCGAATAGCACACCCCGCCGCCGACGAGCAGCCAGAGGCCCGGTGCGGGAATGGCGGTGATGAGCGCGGGCAGAAACCAGATCACACACCATCCGAGCAGCAGATAGAGAACCGCCGATATCCAGCGGGGGCGAAACAACCAGA
>NZ_LT964681.1:665878-694545 GCF_900240215.1 Raoultibacter timonensis
CTCGGAGGTCGCGGGCTCCTCGGGCGGGATCATCGAGTTGTCGCAGCGGCCGACGATGACGCGCTTCAACGGATCCCAGTCGTTCCAAGAGTTGACTATCTTCGCCATGACAGTCTCCTTTCTGGAAGGCGGCGCCTTCCAAGTTAAAAGTGGCGCACTACTTGATGCAGCTTCCCGACATGAGTGTCGCGGCTGCAGGAACGCTGTATGGGGTGAAGCTTCGTCATGATGACTGCCCCGATTCCTCCGTGACATTTCCATGTCAGTTTTGCCCTTGAACAAGGTATACCACCATTTTTGTTCAAGTGCAACATTTTTTTACGAATGAATTTGTACACTTTGGGTTTGATTTTTGTTCAAATGCACAATTTTTTGATAAGCAGCGATATCATCATTTTATGCATTTCGGCTTTAATTATTGGATAGAGCAGCTAAATTTTACGAAGCCTTCTCATGTTCTACGAGAAAACGGACGCGAACATGCGCAATGGCGGATGTTGCGCGGCATCCGCCGCGCACGCTGTTTTTTGCACAAGCAGCGAACCTGTCGGCTACGCGCCGAAATTGTGTTTTTTACCCCGCCGGACCGAGCTTCTTGATCGCGCGGTACGCAGCGCCGTACATGCCGCAGTCGTTTCCGAGAGCGGAAGCCACGATCGGCGTCGAACGGCAGACGTCGAGCGCATAGCGCTTGTAGCGTTCGCGCACGATATCGATGAACGAATCCGCCGAGACCGACAAGCCTCCCCCGATCACGAACAGCTCGGGGTCGAGCAGGCAGGCAATTTGGGAAAGCCCGAACGCCAGCCGATCGGCAAAACGCTCGATCGCCGCCTTGGCTGCTTTATCCCCCGCATCGGCCGCCACGAACACTTCTTTCGCATCGGCGTAGCCGCCCTGTCCATCGCTTGAGTATTCGCCCGCCATGCGCACGAGCGCGCCCGCCGAAGCGAACTGCTCGAGGCATCCCGCTCTCCCGCAGCCGCAGACGAGATCGCTTCCCGGATCGACGCACAAATGGCCTATCTCACCCACGGCCCCGTTGTTGCCCGAAACGAGCTTGCCGTTCACCACGATGCCCGCACCAACACCTGTACCCAACGTGAGCAGCGCGAACGTCTTAACGCCACGTTCGCCGGCACTCCCCCTCCACATATCGCCGAGCACCGCCGCGTCAGCGTCGTTCAAAACGCATACCGTTGCACGGCCGAACTCGGCGTGGAGAAACGACTTATACGCTCTGAGATCGAGATCGATGTTGGGGCAGAGCCTGAGAGAGTCTTCCGCTGCAACCGTTCCCGGCACCGCCAACCCGATCGATACGATCCTGTTCGCATCGATTCCGACCCGCGACAGCATGGCACCGTATCCCTCGGAGAGCTTTGCGTACGATCCGTCGGCGCGCACGGGCACCGAGGCGAACGCATGGCGCGACAAAAGCACACCGCCCTCGGTGAACACGCCTACCTTCGTCGACGTTCCCCCGACATCGATCCCAAGCACAAGGTCGTCGTCGGTTTCGACCGCTTCCCCAACCGTATGGCTCACCACATCCGCACCGTCTTTCGCATCGGCACCCGAAAGGCCGATGTCCCCATTCACCGCAAACGTCCGCTGCTTGAACAGGCGCGAAGCGCCCATCACGATCGCAAACACACCTATCGAATCAATGAGCTTGTCAAACGCTATCGCAAGGAAGCAGGCAAGCGGAGCAGGCACCGCCCAGCCCACAAGAGCTTCCCAATAGCCGACGGTACCCGCAAGCGTGGGCACGCCGCCATCGAACGCATAGCTCAAGCACGTCGACAGAGCCGCGCTTACAACAACGAGGAACACCAGGGCAATTCCGATCGAGCGCAGGGTAATAGCCCTTCCCTTGGCGAAGAGAATACCATAGACCAGCGCAACGATAGCCGACAGGGCGAAGTACAGCAGATTGCCCGCGTTCTGAAACACGATCGCCAGATACAGATTGTCTGCAAACCCGACGATGAGGGCCGCTGCCGGCTCGAGGATGACGGCAACGAGCGCGGTTCCAGCCGTATCGAGCCATACCGGCAGCCCGAGCCAACGGACGAGGTCGTACAGCACGATATCGAGCACGACGCCGAGCGCCATGACCGCCGCGTAGTAGACGGCCTTGGGATGGGCCCTCGCGTAGGCCCGTACGCTTTCATACGAGCCGAGCGATTTGCCCTTGTAGCGCCCCGGCAGCGCCGTATGGAAGTAAGCCACATGGTCGGCTTGGCTCTTGCGCACCTCTTCGAGGTAGCCGCCCGTGATGATGCCGGCAGGAAGCGCGATCACGGCAATGCCGAACAGCGAGGACACCATCGAAATACCCCTGCCGAGATCGGTGAGGGGCGATACGTCCCCGTATCCGACCGTGGTCAACGCCGTAGTTGCCCAGTAGAGCGCCTCAAAGAAATGGTCGAACGTATCGGGTTCGTTCACGAACATGATAAGGCCCGAAACGAAAATGTATGCAACCGCCACCATGAGCACCGAAAGCAGCGTTTTACGCTCGGCCTTAAACACGTTTCCCACGATCATGAGGTTTTTGGAATAACGGAATATCTTGGCAACCCGCAACACGCGAAGGAACCGAAACGTCTGCGGAAGAATGCCGAGCGACGGAAGGATGGCGAGCAGATCGATGATGGCGAGCGGCGTGAACGGATACTTCGCGAACGCCTTCCACCCCCGCTGCCCCGTTTTGAAATCGTTGGTCATCCACCTGAGAACGTAGTCGAAGAACAGAATGTACACCGTCACCACATCGAGCATGGTGAGCACGCCGTCCTGCTCCTTGAACATAAGCGGAACCAAACTTGCGAGGGCAACGATGACGATGAAGATATCGTATGCGCGACTGAGGGCGTCGCCTGGCTGCGCGCGCTGCACGATTTCATATATGCGTTTTCTCATTCCGACCGTTAACGGAGCAATACGAACGGTGCTCCCGTTCCCCCTTATGCAAAGCAGTAACGTTATCATTCGATGCCATGATACCGTTTACCGCTTTCGCGGGAGAAGAAAGGCGCTGCTTCAACTGCTGCTTGCAGCAGACGCGGCAAGCGGTGAACTTCAGCGGACGAGCGCTACTCGAGCAACACTCCATCGGTGCCGATGGTGCGCACGACAACCGGAACCGCCTTGCCGCTCGCCGCTACGGCATCGCGTACCGCACGCTCGATGCCGCCGCAGCACGGCACGCTCATGCGGGCGACCATGACCGATGCGATATCGTTCGCCGATACGATTTCTGTCAGCTTTTCGGTGTAATCGACCGCATCGAGCTTCGGGCAACCGACAAGCGTCACCCTTCCGGCCATGAAATCCCGGTGAAACGCCCCGTAGGCGAACGCCGTGCAATCCGCTGCGACGAGCAGATCGGCACCGGCGAAATACGGCGCCGCCGGAGATACGAGTTTGATTTGCACCGGCCATTGGCGAAGCTCGCTTACGTTTTCGGATTGCCGCCGCCCCACTGCAGCCGCGGTTTCGCGCGACCCGAACGAACGTGCAGCGCTGCCCGGGCACCCATGGCGCACGGCCTCCTTCTCGCGCTGGGCCGCCGCAACGGCAGCTTCGTCGTAGGGCGCGGCCATGCGCTCCTCGAACGCAATCGCTCCAGTCGGGCAGGCGGGCAAGCAGTCACCCAACCCGTCGCAGTGGTGCTCGAACATAAGCCTTGCCTTGCCGTCGACCAAGGCTATCGCCCCCTCGTGGCAGGCGTCTACGCACAATCCGCACCCGTTGCATCGCTCTTGGTCGATCGTGATGATCGCTCGCATTTCTTCAGTCATATGAACTCCCGACGTTCTCAGGTGGTTTGTCTGGAAGCACCGTACCATCGGGGCGTCGCAGCGTCTGTTGTTTTTCCAACGATGTGCTTGGCACGCCATCGACGCACCGCATCGGATACGGATGCGGGTGCGGGTGCGGGTGCGCATTATGCGAGCTCGGCGTTCGCTTTCTCCTCCGTCTCGAGCGCTTTGGCGAGAATCTGCATACGCGCTTCGACGTCTTCGATGATACGGCTGCAATCCTTGAGCTCGTCGTACGAATCGATTCCCTCGATCGTGCGCACAGCCTTGTATTTAAGATCATGCTCCAAGCTCGCCCAGAAATCCATCGCGATGGTGCGGAATTGAACTTCGACCGGCACGATTTCCTTCTTGTCGAGGAAATACACCGGCACCTGCACGATGATGTGGAGGCTGCGATAGCCGTTGGGCTTCGGCTCGGCGATGTAATCCTTTACGGTGAGCACGGTAAGATCGTCCTGTCGCTTCACGAGATCGAGCAGGTTGTACACATCGCTGATATAGGAGCAGATGACGCGAATCCCCGCGATGTCCATGATGTAGGATTCCATGTCCTCTATGGTCGTCTGCTTGCCGTAGCGCTGCAGCTTCTCGAAAATGCTCGCCGGTTTTTTGAGACGCGATTCGATATGGTGGATGGGGTTGCGGTTCTGCTTGGCGTTGAGGTCTTGGTCGAGAATCTCGAACCGTACTTCCATCTGGCGCATGGCCGCATGGTACTTCTGCATGATGCCGCGCGTTGCGCTCTCGAGGCTGCGAAGTCGTCCGATGTCGTCGATCGTCAGATTGCGCGTTTTCAGAATCTCGCTGCCTTCGGCCACCGAAAGATCGAGCTTCGGTTCGACAGTTGCCGCTTGTCCCATGTGACCCGCCTATCATGTATACGTTGCGCGGAACGCGTCCGTGCGCGAATATGCGTCAGCAACCACTAGGATACCGAAGTCCGACCGTTCACGGTCGGTTTGCAGCCAATTGTCAGCAAATCTTTAGGATTGTCGGGATTACGAGTAGCCGCCAAACCGCACCGGTCACTCGGGCAGACAGCCCGCTTGATACACCACGACCTTGTTCTTCCCCGTCCGCTTTGCGCGGTACAGGGCATCGTCGGCCTTGACGAACGCATCGCGATAGGTCAGGTCGTCCTCTCCGACAACGTGCACGCCCACGCTCAAAGAGGGAGCGCTCCCAAGGCCCGGCAGCCGGTATTCGGAAATGCGCCTCACGACGCCCTCGATCTTGCAGAGCGCAACGTCGAGATCGATGTTCTTGAGCAGCAGCACGAACTCGTCGCCGCCCACGCGGCCGATCACGTCGGTTTCTCGGAAGCTCGACCGCAGCACGGTGCCGACTTCGTGCAGAAGGGCATCGCCTTCGATGTGGCCGCACGTATCGTTCACCGCCTTGAAATCGTCTAGGTCGAGCACGGCGCATACGCTGCGCCCGCGCAGCAGAGGATCGGCTAGAGCGAGGTTGACGAGGTCTTTTGCCGTTGCATGGTTGGTAAGGCCCGTCGTTTCGTCGAGCTCCGCCCGCTTACGCAGATCGAACTCGTTTTGAATATCTTCGATCAAACCTACGAGATGCCACGATCCGTAATCGTCGCTGACGACGAACAGATTGGTCCGATACCAGGCGTACCCCTTGCCGTAGTAGTCGGCTTGGTATTCGATCGCGCCGCTGTCAGCGCCCTCGCGCACCCGCTCGAACATGGTGCGCACGGTTTCGATGCTATCGGGATGCACGACACCGAAACGCTCGTCGACAAGCGTCTCGTAGTAGCGCGGAATGACCTGCGCCTCCATGCCGGTTCCGCTGCGATCGATATAGAGGAGCACCGTATCGGATTCGAAATCGTAATCGAAGCTGATGGCGTGGGTCAGCTCGCTCAGGATACGGTACCGCTCGTTGAGCCACGAGGCAGAGCGCCGCTCGCGCACCCCGTCGGTTACGTCGGTTGCGACCACGTAGAGCACGACGCCCTCTTCGTCCGAGTTTCCGACGCCCTCGCGAAGCGCCCTGCCCTGCAAATGTATCGTCGCGGAAGATCCGTCGCCCTGCTCGACCTCGAACTCGATGTCTATACCATCGGCGATCAGCGATTCGATCCCAAGCTTCTCCCCTCCCTCGCCGACCACATGCTGCAGCGAAGCAGGTTGATGGGAAAGGATCATCCCTCCCAAATCATCGCGGACGCTGCCGAACATCGCATGCATGCGATCGCTCAGATACTGCGGAAACACCCCATGAGCGGTGCATCGGTAAACGCCGACGCCTACCGGCAGTTTGCCGACGATGTCTGCAATACGTTCGTCGGTTCTCCGGTCTTCGGCCGATACGCGCTCGCTCACATCTTTGTTGCACCACAAAACGTAGCCGTCGGACATCCGCAAAAACGTCGTCTGACACCAGAGGATACGATCGCCCGATTGCAACCGGTACGAGAGGGTGATCGGATCCTCGGCATCCATGTTCGCACACGCTTCGACTGCCGCGCGCAGCTGCTCGCGCTCGGTCCGATCGGGGATATGCTTGCTCCATCGTCCAAGGGATTCCTCCACGGGAATCGACTTCGAATCGGTCGAGGGTCTGTGCGCCGAATAGATGAGGCGGCACAGCCCTTTCTCGCAATCGTATTCGATGACCTCGTCGTACACCGAGCACAGCACGCCGGCATAGCGCTGCATATCGCGCTCGTGCTGCTCGACGCGACGGTGGGATACGTCGTTGAACGCCGCCTGCACGATCCTTTCGCCGTCTTCTCCCTCGGTAAACGAAGAGTTCCCCTCGATCCAGATCGTCGATCCATCGCGGCGGGTCGCTTGGCAGGTGAACGGCACAATCGCCGTTCCGTTTCTCAGGCTCTCGATCGCCGCAAACTGGGCCTGCCTGCTCTCGGGGAAAAGCGGGCCGAAAATATCATCGCCTACCATATCGAAGAATTCTTCGCTGTTCGCACAGCCGAAGATGTCGCACCCCGTCCGGTTGATCGACACCAGTTCGAGCTTGTCTTCCACAGTGTAGCGAATGATGCCGCAGGGCATCGCATCGTACAGACGCATCTGCATCGTTGCCTGTTGCCTGAACTTGCGCTGCGCTTCCTGATCTTTGGTCACATCGGTTAGAACGGCGACGATGCACATGGCGGTGCCGCTGCGGTACATGACCGACGATGACACGTGCACCCAGCGAAATCCGCCCAATCGGCTGATGATGCGCACCGTGGCCGAAAACCGCTCGTTACCGCCGAACAAGCTTTCGACGCACGCCTGGATAAGCCGTCGATCTTTCTTGACGACAAGGCCCCTCACGTCGGGCTTCGCGAGTTCGACGTATTGCTCGCGCGTGCAATCCGACAACTCGGCTGCAGCATCGCTGAAATCGAGCAGACGTGCGGAACCTTCGTCGATCTCCATGAACAGGATTCCGCCTGGAACGCTGTCTATCGTCGCACGAAGTCGATCACGGAGCACCTGCTGCTCGGTCGTCTCTTCGAACTGTACGAAAAACGAATGCACATCGGATGCGCGGGCAAGCGGCTTCATGCGAATGCCCACCCAAAGCACCTCACCGTCATGGCCCTGCATTCTCGCTTCGTACTCGCCCGTACCTCCCTCGGCAACCAGCCGAGCGAACAGCGCTTTAACCGATAGCGCATCCGAAGGAGAAAGCATGTCGAAGAACCCCGCAACGTCTTTCGCGCTGCCGCCGAGGCGATTGCCGAACCAACGCTGAAAGTCTTCGTTGCCACGAATCACTTCAATCGATTTGTCGGCAGGGATGTATTCGGCAAGAACCGCCGGTCCGACGAAACGGTTGAAAAGAAGCGCGAAGTGAGAACCCGCATCCCAGATGTCTTCAGTCCCCACCCCCTCATCGGAAAGCGGCGTCTCGTCACCGGCCTCGGAAGCCCGCATGCGCAACATTTCCTCGAACGACGAACGGTCGATCGGCCGCGCGAACAGATAGCCCTGCATGATGTCGCAGCCGATGCTCGCAAGATATTCCGCCTGCTGCCGCGTTTCAACCCCCTCCGCGATAACGGGAAGATCGAGCCAGCGCGACATGCGCACGATAGACGCGAGAATAATGCCGCCCCGCGTTTCATTGCTTGCATCGAGAAATCCCAGATCGAGCTTGAGAATATCGACGGGGACATCGTTGAGCGTATTGAGCGAAGAGTATCCGCTGCCGAAATCGTCCATAGCCACGACAAAACCAGCGCTTCGCAACGCATCGACCACGCCGATAAGCTGCCTCGGCGCCTCCATGTAGGCGCTTTCCGTAATCTCAAGATGCAGCAAACCCGCAGGGATACGGTATTTTTCCACCAAGGAGCCCAGGTAGGAGCAGAGGTCATCGCGATATATGTCGACGCGCGAGAGGTTGACCGAAAGCCTCGGCACCGTTTTCATCCCCTCATCGTCGAGCCACTGGCGAAGCACCCTGCACGTTTCTTCCCACAGGTAGTAGTCCAACTGCGCGATCAAACCCGTACGCTCGAAGACGGGAATGAATTCAGCAGGACTTATGAGGCCCTTCGTCGGATGCTGCCAACGAACGAGCACCTCGGCGCCCGTAATGGCACCGGTGGAATAGCTGAACTGCGGTTGGAAGAACGCAACGAATTCGCCTCGCTCGAGAGCCGGGGCCATTTCGCCCGCCATCTCTTGCTCCTTGAGAAGAAGATCCCGCAGCTGATCGTTGTAATACACGCATGCGCTTGCGCCAACCGATTTCTTCGCTTCGCGCAGCGCAATGAGAGCCCGGTCGCTCATCCTCACGGCATCGAGGCTTGGATCGTCGATTACGTAGATCCCCAGGCGAACGAAGAACGTGAAATCAACCGGATAGGCGCAGAACCATTGATTGAGCGCGGCCAAGAACCGATCCGCATCGAATGCATCCGCGGGTACGCACGATATGAAATGATCGGCCCGCAATCGAGCGGCCGCCGATCCCTGCGGCAGAATATCGACGATCATGGAGCCCACGGAGGCGAGCAGCCTATCGCCCGCTTCGGCTCCGTAAAGATCGTTGAACACCTTGAAGCGGTCGAGATCGCCGTAAACGAGGATGAACGTCCTGTCCGGGTTCTCGTCAAGGAGCATCCGCACGCGACGATAGAAGCCGTCGGCATTCAACAATCCCGTCAGCGCATCGCGGTCGATCGCAGACGGGGATTCACTCGGATGAGGCTTTTTGGGTTGCCTCGTTCCGTGCGCATGTGCAGTACCCACCGGAATACGGGCCTCCTCGGTTCGCGCTTAATCCTAACTAATTAGGTTCACATATAATAGCGCTCAACGCAAAGCATAGCTATATGAATTATTTTCTGTTGTCTCGAGAGCGCAGCGTACGAAACCGCGCGGCCCGCATGCTTCCGCCCGCAGGCTCCTCCCTTTCGCCCCGCAAGTCCAGGATCCTGAAACAGCGTGGTAAACGACGCCTTATTCTCTCTCTTTCGCCTCGTCCCACAGCGCCTGCATCTCGTCCATCGAAAGCTCTTCGACCTTGCGGTTTTGCGCCCATGCGGCACCCTCGATGAACGCCCAGCGACGACGGAACTTCACGCTGCTCGCGCGCAAGGCGCTTTCAGCGTCGACGCCCATTTTACGTGCCACGTTCACGAGCGTGAACAGCACATCGCCGAATTCGAGTTCCACCTCGGCCTTCGCGCCTTCGGTAACCTTGCCTTTATCGGTTTTCGGCGCTGAGGCAAACGCATCGCGCAGCTCGGCAATTTCTTCGTCGACCTTTCCCCATACGTCTTCGAGCGTATCCCACTCGAACCCCGCCGACACGGCCTTGCGCGAGATCTTCTGAGCTTGCATGAGAGCGGGAAACCCGGTCGGTATGCCGTCGAGAAGCCCTTCGCGATCTTTGCCCCCGTCGACGGCCCGACCGTCGACGGCATTCTTTTCGGCAAGTTTGACGCTGTCCCACAACTCGAGCACGTCGCCTGCACTCTGCGCTTTCGCGCTCCCGAACACATGCGGATGGCGGCGAATCATCTTCTCGTTCACATCGCGGCAAACGTCGTCGATCGTGAACTCGCCCGCATCGGCGGCGATCTGGCTCTGCAGCACCACCTGCAACAGCACGTCGCCGAGCTCCTCGCGCAGATGGACGGTATCGCCCGCCTCGATGGCATCGACCGCCTCGTAGGCTTCTTCGATCATGTTCTTGGCAATGCTCTCGTGCGTCTGCTCGCGATCCCACGGGCATCCGCCAGGCGCCCGAAGCGCCGCTATCGTATCGACGAACTCGTCGAATTCTTCGTGTTCAGTCATAGGTACTCCTCGCTTCGCGTCTCGCATACGAGTATAACGCTCATCGTGCGCGGCCGTCCTTACTTCCCCCGAAACGTATTCGCCAGTGTGAGGAGTTCTTGGCGCTCGTGGATTCCCATCTTCTGGTAAATGTGCCTCACGTGGGTCTTTGCGGTGTTCGTACTGATGTAGAGCGTCTCTTTGATGTAGGGGATGCTCCGCCCTCGCAGCAAGAGCCCGAGCACCTCCTGTTCGCGCTGAGTCAGCCCGTATGCATCGGCGAGCAACGCCGTCTTATAGGGCGCGCCGTCGCTCTCCGATGTCTCCACCGCCCCGGGTATAACCTCCCACAGGAATCTGCTGATGTTCTGCTCCCTCACAAAGTAGATCGCGGCGAACGTGAGCAGCAGCACTTCGAGGGATACAAGATAGGGCAGCACTTCCTCGTGCATGCCCGTCGAAACGGAATGCGCGATCGCATTGCCCGCGATAACGCCGAACAAACCACCCGCCCGCAAGGCCAGCTGGCCCCATGCGAGAATCTGCACCGGCGAGTTCGTCGCATGCTTTGCCGCATAGACCGTCAAAAGCGTAATGGCGTTTTCCGCAATGAACGATGCAACGATGACCGCGATGCTGAAGCACGCGAACCTGCCGTCGAACGGAAGGATGAGCGAGAGAAACCCGATGGTCGCCGTTACGATGGAGGCGCGGAACAGCACTTCGAAATGGCAATCCTTCATGAGCTTCAAAGCCACGAACATCACGGCGAACGTGACGAACCGCCCGATGATCGACACCCAGTTGCCGAGCGTATACGAGTTGTCGATGCCCGAGAGCACATCCTGAAAGCCCGATTGCGAGAAGTTGAATCCGAAGCAGAGCATCACGACGCCGATACCGATCGGCGCGAACTGCTTGAGCGATATGTTCCGCCACGGTTTCGCCGCGGTCGCCGGTTCCTCGGATGCCCGCAACGACCATGCCCATCGAAATCCGACGAGGCACACAAGCGGCAGCACGACAAGAAGCACGAAGGCCGCCTCGTAGGGCAGCGATCCGAAAACCAGCGCGCAGACCGCATCGATGCCGATCTTTGCGAGGATAATCGTTTTCACCTTGTCGAAATCGATGGAGACGAACAGCTCGCTCCACAAAAGCCAGAACGTCTCGATGCCGATACCGCAGCACACCGCCCCGAGCGCAAGCAGCGCGAAGCTGTCGATCCACCCGTTTGCCGCACAGGTGACGAAAAGCGTTCCGAACGAAAGAGCGATAGGCACCCCTGCAACCACCGTCGGGTGCGCAGCGAGCGACGGGATACGGCGCCCGACCGCAACGAACACGGCATCGGTGAGAAAGCGGGCAACGATGATGATGGATACGAGCGCTTGAATCGAAGCCACTGCATCAACCGACGGCCCGATGCTGATATGCAGGTTGATAGCGAGCGTCATCCATACGCGCGTGAGCGCGAACGAGATGGCGCCGACGATGACCAGCAGAGCCGCTCCCCTGAAGGAGACCGTTCCTTTCTTCAGAAAACCCCACATGAAAGCCCCTCACTCGAAATGGATGACGCGCACATTGCCGATGTTTCGCATGATGCGTGCGATGCCGAACCGCATGGCGCTATGACACGCTGACTGAGCGGCGGATCGGTTGTCGAGTGCTCGGTCAAGAAAGCAGTTTCTCAGGTTGCTTTTGCAAGCATCGATCGTATTGCATTCGGCACCGTTCCGTCAACCAGGTAAGCGATTACGAAGGAGCTACAGGGATGCGTATCAACAAACAAGCACAGCAAACGAACGGCATGAGCCGCAGGGCATTCGTCGTCGGCGCGGGCATGGCTTGCGCCGGATTGGGGTTGGCGGCATGTTCGCCGGCTGCATCGGGCGAAGCGAAGGCGGAAGGCGGCGGGTCGGCGCCTGCAAGCTGGGACCACGAAGTCGACTTCCTCGTCGTCGGATCGGGAACGGCAGCCATCGGCGCCTTGGCGGCAACCGATGCCGAAGGAAAATCGGTCATGCTCATCGAGAAGTCGGATGCGCTCTTCGGCGGCACCTCCACCACCTCGGGCGGCGGCTTCTGGACGCCCATGAACCGGTGGCAAGCCGACGTCGACGTGACGGACAGCCGCGAAGCCGCGATCGCCTACATCGAGGGATGCGGCGGCGGGCGCACCGACAAGGCGACCGTCGAGGCGTTCGTCGACACCGCACACGTGATGATGTCGTGGCTGAGCGATACCACCGGCGTCGAGTTCGCTGTGGGAGGAGCGCACGACTACTACGACAACGTCGAGGGCTTCCTCAACTACGGGCGCAACTCCAAGGTGAAGAGCGGCAAAGCGGGCGATATCTGGAACGCCCTGCAGGCGAAGCTCCAGGAGCGCGGCTGCGAGATCCTCATGGGAACCGCTTTGAGCGAGTTCTATACCGATGAAAACGGTTCCGTCATCGGCGTCAAGGCAACCCAGGGCACCAAGGAAGTGAACATCAAGGCAGGTGCCGTACTGCTGGGCACCGGCGGGTTCGACCACGATCCCACGATGGTAACCGAAAACCTTCCCGCGCCCATCTACTACTCCAACGCCGCTCAAACCAACACCGGAGACGGGCATCGCGCCGCAGGCCGCATCAACGCGAAACTCGGTTTGATGAGCTTCATCTGGGCCATGCCCAACTTCTTCCCCGGCAAGCCCGACGCGTTCGACCCCTCGGCCTCAGTCCAGTTCGACATCAAAGGCAACGACTTCAACCGGTACCGCGGCTACCCCAACTGCATGATCGTGAACAGCCGCGGCCACCGCTTTGGCGATGAATCGGCAACGTATCCCGTCTACAACATGAGCATGCAGAACTTCAGCTCGGATACGCTCACCTACGAGAACATCCCCGCCTACTTCATCTGCGATTCGACCTACACCGAAACCTACAACCTTCCCAGCATGGACGAAGGCGACAACTCGTGGTTCGTCTCCGCCGACACCATCGAAGAGCTGGCCGAGAAGCTCGGCATCGACGCCGCCGGCCTTGCGGCCGAAGTCGCCACGTTCAACGGATACGCCCAAACGGGAGTCGACGAGGACTACCACCGCGGCGAGAAGGAGTCGAGCAAGAGCGCGTGGCTCAAGAACATCGACCGCCCCGATCTGGCGAACCAGATGATCGGCCCGATCGAGAAGGCCCCGTTCTACGGTGCCGTGTACCTACCCGCAATGACCGGCACCTGCGGCGGCGTGAAGATCAACGAGAACGCGCAGGTCGTCAACAACGACGGCGAGGTCATCGGCGGCCTGTACGCCTGCGGCAACTGCACGGCCTCCATCGCCGGCGGTGCCTACCTCGGCGGCGGCGCCACGCTGTGCCCCGGCGGCACCATGGCCTACATCGCAGCCCATAACGCACTCGGAATCGAATAGATCGCACCTGCCGGCGTCGGGATATCCGGCGCCGAGCATCTCGGTGCCCGCATCCTGCGGCGTTCGCCACCGGAACGCCGCAGGCCCCTGTCGGGAGCCGCCTTTGCGCGGCAACGCGGCAAGGTCTTCGCTTTTTGGCAGAAAACGCATGGTATTCGTCATCGCCCCAGCCCTCCTCTTGTAGCCGATCTACCGATCAAACAATTGATCTGGGAAAACGAACAGACTACCTGCAGCTGCCGTCCACTCGGTCGCACGAGTACCGCCGAAGCGACGAAAAACTCGCTTTTCCTGCCACAGCCGACCGTTTCGAGCAAAACGGCAATACGACGTCGGGTGCAGTTTCGATCCGTTGCGCACCGATTCCGTTTCGCAACGAGCCCCTCGTCCGCGAACCCATCCATCCTTTTCAACTCCTATGTTTCTCACTGTGCTAAGGTGTTGCAGAACACTACGCGCAAGGAGCAAACTATGCCCGACAACACCAACGATACCGTACCCGCGATCTCGCCCGAATCGCTCGCACAGATCAAGATATTCCAGCAAGGGGAAGTAACCGAGGCGGAGATATACCGCCGCATAGCCGCCCGTACAAAAGACGAGAAGAACAAAGCGGCGCTTTTGCGCATTGCCCAGGAAGAGGCGTTCCACGCCGAACGATGGCGGCGTTATACCGGCGAGGACATGAAGCCGGAGCGGGGCAAGGTTATGCTCCACACCATCATGGCACGGGTTCTCGGATTCACGTTCGCGGTAAAGCTCATGGAGAACGGCGAAGGAAACGCCCAGGACAAGTACGAGCAGCTCGCCGTCGAAGTGCCCGAGGCGATGGAGATTCGCGCCGACGAGATCGAACATGAGGAGGCGCTGCTCGAAATGCTCGACGAAGAGCGGCTCTCGTACGTAGGCTCGATGGTGCTCGGCATGAACGACGCTATGGTCGAGATGACCGGCACGCTCGCGGGCCTCACCCTCGCCATGCAGAACACGCGCCTCATCGCGCTTTCGGGCTTGATCACCGGCATCGCCGCCACCCTCTCGATGGCTTCGAGCGAATACCTCTCGACGAAAAGCGAGGGCAGGCCCGACGCGCTCAAATCGGCGAGCTACACGGGCGTAGCCTACCTGATAACCGTTGCGCTCCTGATCCTTCCCTACCTCCTGTTCGACGAGGCGCATTATCTTTGGGCGCTCGGCACGATGATCGTAATCGTGCTCCTGATCCTCGTCGCATTCAACTACTACCTCTCGGTGGCGCAGGGATTGCCATTCAAGAAGCGCTTCGGGCAAATGGCCGGCATCAGCCTCGGCGTTGCCGCGCTCTCGTTCGTGATCGGCATCATCGTGAAGCAGTTTTTGGGCGTGGACATCTAGTCCGCTTCGGGATCCGCAACCGTCGAACCGTCGACGCCCTGAACGCGCATGCTCCTGTCCTTCGCAGCCCGATACAGCCGCAGCGCGATGTAGCCGACGAAGACAACCGAGTACACCGCGACGCTCGCCTGCGCCGCAGCCCCGCCCCTGAGCGCTGCGGGGAGCAGCATGAGCAGCAGATGAACGTACACGAGGATGAAGAACGGGTACGCGAGCGTCTGGACGCGCTTCCACGTATGGAGCTTCATGCTCCGCTTGACGATGGCGAACGACGTCACCCCGAGCACAAGCAGCAGCGCGAACAGCACGAGCGCCACCGCGAGCGAACCGAGCACGACGCCGTTCATGTGCTCGGCGCCGTGCGAGAGCTGCGGCACGTACGACATCAGGTAGACCGCCATGTGCCCGAGCGACAGGATCCATGCGACGATGGAGAGCTCCGCCCGGATGGGCAGAAGGTACGTTTTCGCCTTCGACCCCTGGGCGAACACCCCGATGTACATCACGACGGTGAAAAGGGCGAGCGACAGGGTGCATTTGTGGACGAGTAACGTCAGAGCCCCCGTTATCGCCCTCGGAAACTCAATATAGTAACCGCATACGAACAGGACATCGAGAGCAACGGCGAGAGCGTAGAACAGAATCGGATACTTTTTCATCGGCTTCTTCAAAACAAGAACCGCGATAACCGTGCACAGCAATACTACGAGAAAATTCATCTCATATTCCTATCGATTAAACTCTTCCATTAGGCTAGTAAGAAAGATAGCTGCAGGCTGCGCTATGGCACCATATACGCCCCCATGGGAATGTTCGGTGGTGCGCTTCATGAACGATGGCATCCAGCGCAAGGCATGCTGTTCGAGAAACCGGGTGACCCTATCGCCCCAGAGAGTCTCGGCTTCGATATCTTCCTGCTGAATTGCCGATGCAAGGCTTCCGTAGAGAAACGACATGAATTCGAATTCGCGAAAGATGCTATCACACGGCTCGGTGCGGCCGTCTTTCGCCACGACTCCAGCTTCGCGCATCTGCGCTTCAACGTCAAGCGTAATAGAGGAACGAAACAGCGAAGGCGTTCCACCCCTTTGGTGCTCCACATGGAGGAATGGGCCCTCGTATGGGTATACGAAAACTTTAGCAGGATTAAGAAAGATCAGCGAGTACTCTCTGCGCATACGCTCGTACAAGCTCGACTCCGCTTCGGTTGCCATCCGAATGCCGGCAATCGAAGCATCAACATCCTCGCATCCCGCATCAGCCAAACACGAGGCGCAATCATCGCCAAACGATCCGTCAACCAATGCAGACACCAGCTCTTCATCGGGAAACGAAAACGCGTGCGAGAGCAACTCGCACATATCGGCTCTTCCCACAATGTTCAGTAAACGCAATTCGTTGTCCATTTAGCTTGCCCCTCACCATGGATACGCGCCACCCGGAAAATGCGTCCGAGGACAAGCCCCGGACGCAGCTATAAAAACAGGCAGTTACACGAGGTAGTAAACATTCGGTGCGGTTCCTGCGTCCTCACGCAAAAACATCGTTTCTCTACCCTCAATGGCTTTCGAGATCTCAGACTCCGGATCGTCGAGGTCTCCCCAATAACGAGCGCGGCCCGGGCAACACTGCATACATGCGGGAACCTCCCCACGATCGATGAGGTTATGGCAGAATGTGCACTTCTCGACTGTACCGCCTCGATGCGTCGGCGCATCCGCCTCGCCTACGACGATATCGAGATAATACTCCGGATCGCCGCCGATAAGCGTACGCACCTCATCATAGGGACATGCCTGGATGCACGATTCGCACCCGATGCACAGCTCGTCGTCGACCCATACGATACCGTCTTCTCGCTTTTGCGTAGCGCCGGTCGGACACACATCGAGGCAGGCGGGATTCTGGCAATGCTGGCACTGAACGGGCAGGAAACCTAGCGTGCAATCAGGATACGTCCCGCCAGCAACATCATTTGTAATGGCTCCTTTCACTACCGCTTGCCCAAACGTAGAGTAGTCTTTATCGGTTTTGGTATAAACAACGTTGTACACCAGGTCTTTCGGAAGATTGTTCGCGACCTTGCATGCCGCGGCGCACGCTTGGCATCCAAAGCAGCGATTCAGATCTATCGCCATTCCGTAACGCGTCATAGTCACTCACGCTCCCTACATCTTCTCAATCGATACAGCCACGTCATTGAAAGCCTGGTTAGCGCACACTTGGTTATATTCCCTTGAAGGAAGGCTTGCAAAGTGTCCGTCGATAAAATCGTCTTTCTGCCAGCTTCGGGCAGAGCTGATCATTCCACGCGGTAAGCCCGCATTGATGGCGACTTTCATAACAACAAAGCCCTGATCGTTAAAAAGCTTCGCGGTATCGCCTTCGGATAAGCCGAGCTCTGCTGCATCGTCAGGATTAAGACGAACAATAGGCTCCGGTTCGTATTCCTTGACGTATTCGCAATCCCACCACTGCGTATGGGTATGGGTGCGCATATGTTCTGACAGCAAATGATACGGATGGGCTTGACGGTACTCACGGTCGGCGCCGGCAAACGTCGGAGTCTCCCAATGAAGACCGCGTTCGATCGATTCGTCTATCTCTTTACCGGATACGTAAGCAGGCGTTACAGTCTCTTGATACAGGCCGATGCGGCCCGTTTCAGTTCCAAAGACTTCAGCCTGCGCAATTTTATCCCCCTCGGGATATATTCGAGCAGCCTTATCGGTCTTGAGCTTTTCCACCGTGCAGCCGACACTGCGCCAGTAATCGGAATCGAGCAGCGTTTCAAGGTATTCTTCTTCGCTGATGTTCCAGAATTCGCCGAGACCAAGCTTATCGAGTAAGAGACCGAAAATCTGGAAGTCGGGCTTCGCTTCGCCAACGGGTTCGATGCATTTATCTTGCCACAGCAAATACGGATGAGACGAGAACAGGAATCCGAGATCAACCTGCTCGAACCAATGCGCAGACGGCAGTACGATATCGGCGTGTTTGCATGTTTCCGTCATGCACATATCGGCCACGACGACAAACTCCAGCTTGTCGAACCAATTCTGCGTGTACTCATGGTCGCACATGGTCACAATCGGGTTCGAGCAATGAATGTAAGCGCTCTTAATCGTAAGATCTTCGCCCAGGAATTTACCGGTCTCGAGAACATCAGAAACCTGCACCGTATGCAACAAGTTTGCTTGACCGGGGCATGGGTTGCCGGAAGAATCGCTAGGATAGCATGCTTCCGCGATATTCGAGTACATGAGTTGCGGTAAGTACTCCTCCGACTGGCCGATGGCCGCACCGGGAGCACCAGCATTACCCGTTAGCAGAGAGACGAGGTAGACGGGCCACGCCGAGTAGTGTCCGTTACGGTAATGGTTCATGCCCATCATGATCTCAGTGGTAACCGGTCCGTCTTCGTGGTAGATTCGAGCAAGTTCGCGAATATCGTCTTCTGCAACACCGCAGATACCCGATGCCGTTGCCGGCGGATACTGCGAAATGTAGCCCATGGCGTTTTCGTAAACCGTCTGAACCTTGATACCTTCAACCTCAGTAATGCCCTCAAGCACAGGGCTTGTCGTCTCGCTGAAAGCGACAGCCGTCCCCGATGCCTCGTCCCAAACAGCAGGGGGGTCGATCACAGTTGGCTCACCCGTTGCCGGATCAAGCTCCCCTTCGGTCGGCTCAACGCCAAGATCGCTCATTCGCAAGAACTTACCGTCCTCCTTGATAAGGAGTCCGCAATTGGTTTTGTTGCGCAGCATGTCTTCGTCAATCCAACCGTTCTCAAACAACACATTGAGAACGCCGAGAGCTAAAGCCCCATCGGTACCCCCTTTGACGGGCACCCACCAATCGGCTTTCGAAGCAGTTGCGTTGTAGACGGGATCGATCACAACGAATCGGGTCCCGTTTTCTTTGGCTTCCATAAAGAAATGCATCGTATGCATAAGCGATATCGTGGGATTGTTTCCCCAAATAACTTGAGTTTTTGCGTTCTTTCGATCAGTGAGCTCATTCGCAAGATCGATCCCGCCGGTTGCGCGCTTGCTGCCGAATCCGACCGCTGCATCCACGTCGAGACTGCAATACGAGCACCCAAGCGCATTGACGAAACGCTGGTATGCCCCAGCGCCGTTGCATGAGCCGCTCAATGCAGCGTAATTGCCAGAGCCAAGGAAAAACATGATCGAGGTCGGCCCAAATTGCTCCCGATAGCCGTTCCATTTCTCGGCGATAGTATCGAGCGCTTCGTCCCAGCTAATGCGCTCGAAATCGTTCGATCCGCGCTCGCCAACACGCTTCATGGGGTAGAGTACTCTATCCGCACCGTAAATACGCCCAACATGCGTCAAGCCCTTCGTGCAAATGCGATTGTATTGCGTATCGGGCATATCGCGAGCCGTTGTACGCACCACCTGGCCATCGCGCACGTGAACGTTCAGGAAGCACCCGCCACCGCAATTCCCGCGGCATACGCCTGCATAAATCTCATCAGCGGGAATCGACTCGGGCTCTTTCACCTCTTCCAGGTTCTCTGCCTTTGGACTGCACCCGACCAAAGCACCCGCAGCCGTCAATACAGCCGCACCTTTGATAAAGCTCCTTCGGGTAAAACCATGCGCCTTTTCGTCCTGCATGCTCTCTCCTCCTATCTCAAGTCGTTAGATCGACTTCAGCCGTATCGCTTCTGTCGTCCTATGAGCTAGGCGACTTCGGCGGTCAGCCGAGGAAAACCTTTCCCCTAGTTTTCCCATATTTAAACTTTATCGAGAAGCAAGGCTTATTGCGATTAATCGAAAATAAGTTTTCGATTAAGAAGTTATTAACCTGATATTAACGGGAATGCAGCACGTTACAGGGCATCGGCCATCTTGTAGCCCACCCTCTGCACAGTGAGCAGGTACTTCGGCTCCGAAGGGTTCTCCTCGATCTTCTCGCGGATCTTGCGCACGAACACCGTGATGCTGTTCGTATCCTTGGCATCGGCGTCCCCCCAGATGTACTCCTGGATCTGGCTCCGCGTAAACACCTTGCCCGGGTTCGTAGCGAGAAAGGCCACGATCTCGAATTCCTTAGTGGTAAGCTGCACCGGGTTGCCTCTCACGAACACCTGGTACTCGTCGAAATGCACCTCGAGATCGCCGATCTTGGCCACGCCTTCGCGATTGCAGCAGTGGGCGAATTCGATCGTATCCTTATGCCTGCGAATGTTCGCCTCGATGCGCAGCAGGAGCTCGGTCGAGTTGAACGGCTTGGTTACGTAGTCGTCGCCGCCTGCTTTGAATCCGATGCTCTTATCGACGATATCGTTTTTTGCCGACACGAAAATGATCGGTATGCGCCTTCCCTCGTCGCGGATCTTGCGGCACAGATCAAAGCCGTTGATGCCCGGAAGCATGACATCGAGCAGCAGAAGGTCCGGCTTTTCATCGGTGAGCGCCTCAAGACCCTCCTCGCCGTTCATCGCTCCGCAGTACTCGTACCCGTTCGAAACGAGCAGCTCCCCTATAGCCGTGTGGAGGTTCGCCTCGTCATCGATCAACATCACCTTATACATCGTCTTCTCCTACGATCGCCTTGCGGGGGATTCGGATGATGAACGAACTGCCCTTCCCGAGCTCGCTTACAACCGAAACCGAGAATCCTTGCAGAGCCGCGTACTCGCGCACGAGGGCGAGTCCGAGGCCGCTGCCGTTGTACTTCCTCGTCGACGTGCTATCTACCTGGAAGAATCGCTCGAATATGCGTTCCTGATCTTCTTCGGCGATTCCGATGCCCGTGTCCTTCATCACGATGAGAACTCCCCCGGTTTCGCGATCGCATTCGACCATGAGGTGGATCTCACCGCCATCGGGCGTGAACTTTACCGCATTGCTTCCAAGATTTTCAAGTATACGCAGTACTTTCTCGTAGTCGCCGTTCACGAGCGGAACATCGGGAGCAACGCTCGTTCCGAACCCGACCTCGTATTTTCTTGCAAGCGGAGCGATGGTGCTTCTCACCGAAGCAACCACATCTCCCAGATCCATCGGTTCGCATGTCGCCCTCACACTGCCAGCATCGGAGCGTGCGATATCAAGCATGTTGTTGATCATGCCGAGCAGGATCTGGCTGTTCTTCTCGATCTCTTCCCACGATTGCCGTTCGGTCTCATCCCCCGATTGGCTTCGCTCTCGCGCAATCTGGGCAAACGTGATGATTGACGTGAGCGGCGTACGAAGCTCGTGGTTGACCATCGAAAGCAGATCGGATTTGAACTGCATTTCCTTTTCGAGCTTCTCATTAAGGTGCTCGAGATTGCTCCGCTGCCGCTCAAGAGCATCGTTTGCTTCACGTAAATCATGCGTGCGGTCTGCAACCTGTTCTTCGAGGTTCGAATAGATATTCCGCAGCTCTTCCGCCATGTCGTTGAACTGCACGGTGAGGCGGCTGATCTCTTTTGCCGACCGCCGCTCGTCAAGGGCAACGGCAAGAGAGCCGCCCTGCATCTCGCCGAACGCCGACTTCATACGGTTGAGGGGTCTTGTAACGAAAATCATCGTGATGGCGTACACCATGATGCCGATTACCGTTGTAAGCAGTGCGAAATATGCGATATCCCTGATCACGTTGCTGCGCATAATCTCTTGCTGCTGATCGAGCGGAATGACGATGCTAATGGCGCCGCCGACGGAATCAAGCGTCCAACCTTCCTTTTCATGACCCGTGATATCGATTTCCCCAACCGGATCGCCATGGCATTCAAGGCAGCTCTCGTCGACTTCGAGCGCCTGAACGTAGCGAAACCGCTCCACTCCCTCGAAATCAGCGATACCGTAGTATTCGGTGATCTGGGAGTTTTCGTCAAACTCCGTGAGCGCCTCCGATTCGTAAGGATCGGGTTCTCCCTGGTAGTTGCGCGGGTTGAAATTCGTATAGCGGATCGTGTAGTTGTTGTTCTTCGAAAAGATCGTGCCGACGCTTTTTCCTACAACGGCGCAGTGAAGACCTTTGAATTCGTAGATGCCATCGGAGGTGTAGTTGATCTTCCTCTGGGAATTGTCCATGAACTGCCATACCGCGTCCATCTCTCGCGCGAAGGTTCGCGCCTCTTCGAGCAGGGCCGCCTCGGTTTGCTGCTGCTGAGAGTGCACGTCGAAAATGGCAAACATGAGAAATGTGATCGCGAACGCAACCGTCAGAGCACTCAGATATATCGTCTTCAGGCTTATATTCTTCAGAAATTTCAGCATCGTGCGCACCCCCACCCGCTCGCTAAAAGAGCTTCGGACACTCTACGGTAACGGAAATGCGGAAGAATTCCAACTGTTTTTTCGCAAGGCAAAACCGGCCGGAATGCTCAGGGGGGGGCCGATCAAGATCGGCTGCGGGCGGCATCAGATGCGAACGGGATGCAGCCGACGTCGGCCGCACGCGGGATGCGATGGGACTCGCCCTTGCAAGATGATCGCCCTTCTGAATTCGATTAAATAGCTTCAACTGCCCGATTGTGCCGCAGTTTTCGCGTGGCGTTTATGGCTAGCCTTGCTAATGCACGCTTTTGTCAAGCAAATATGCCCCAGTTGCATGGTTTTACTTGTCAAAAGCGTGCATTAGCAAAAGACTCCGAAAGAAGGCTCCTGAGGAGCTCCCGCTTCGGGAGAACCCGGGGGCGGTCGGTCTTCCGGCCACCCCCGAACGGAGACCCGCGAAACGCTATCCGCAGATCGCAGCCAGATCCTCTTCGGGCGTGCTGATGGGCCTGATGCCGAAGGCGTCGACCAGCACGCTCAAAACGCCGGGCGAGACGAACGCGGGAAGCGTGGGCCCGAGGTAGATATCCTTGATGCCCAAGTGCAGCAGCGTCAAGAGAATGCAGACCGCCTTTTGCTCGTACCAGGAGAGCACGAGGGTGAGCGGCAGGTCGTTCACGCCGCACTCGAACGCTTCGGCGAGCGCGACCGCAACGCGGATGGCGCTGTATGCATCGTTGCACTGCCCCATGTCCATGATGCGCGGCAGTCCGCCGATGGCGCCCAGGTCGAGGTCGTTGAAGCGGTACTTGCCGCACGCAAGCGTGAGGATAATGGAGTCTTCGGGTGCCTGCTTCACGAAGTCGGTGTAGTAGTTGCGGCCCGGCTTCGCACCATCGCATCCGCCGACGAGGAAGAAATGGCTGATCGCACCCTGCTTGACCGCATCGGCCACCGTGTCGGCAACCGAAAGCACCGCGCCGTGGCCGAACCCGGTCATCAGGGTCGTACCTCCGTTGATACCCGCAAACGTCTGCTCTTCGGCGTAGCCGCCGAGCTCCTTCGCC
This sequence comes from Raoultibacter timonensis, assembly GCF_900240215.1. Lineage (GTDB taxonomy): Bacteria > Actinomycetota > Coriobacteriia > Coriobacteriales > Eggerthellaceae > Raoultibacter > Raoultibacter timonensis. The sequence goes on from NZ_LT964681.1 coordinate 689,084, forward strand.
TGCTCGATGAGCGCTGAGAAATCTTTGTCAGCGCCGATATGGGCCATCTCGGGATACGCAACCACGCCGGTGGTGTACACGCGATCGGAATACGAAGGCGCAGGCGGCATGAGACAGTTCGTCGTGAAGAGGATCGGCGCAGGCAGGCTGTCGAACTCCTTGTGCTGATTCTGCCACGCAGTACCGAAGTTGCCTTTGAGGTTTTCGTACTTCTTGAGTTCAGGGTACGCGTGAGCAGGCAGCATCTCGCCGTGGGTGTACACGTTCACGCCTGAGCCCTGCGTCTGCTTGAGCAGCAGCTTAAGGTCGTGAAGATCGTGGCCGGTTACAACGATGAACGGCCCGGGTTCAACGCTCATCGTAACCTCCGTCGGACTCGGCGTGCCGAACGTCTCGGTGTTCGCCTTGTCGAGCATTTCCATGCACGCTAGGTTCACCTCGCCGACCTTGAGCACGAGAGGCAGAAGCTCGTCTTGGCCCATATCGGAGGCGATAGCCGCCAATCCCTCGTAGATGAAGGCCGAAACCGCCTCGTCGCGATATCCAAGGACGGCGGCGTGATACGCGTAGGCCGCAACTCCGCGCAGCCCGAACAGGATCAGCGATTTCAGCGAACGGATATCCTCCTGCGCATCCCATAGATTACGCATGAGGAAATCGGGGGCGTTCACCACGCCAGACGTTTCCGCGATGCGGCTCTTCTCGGCGTGCACGCATTCAGTCAATCGCTTGATCTCGGCATCGTCGAAATCAACGTTTGTCAGCGTTGCGAACAGCGACTCCATTGCCAAGTCGTCGACGGCATCGGTGCGAACGCCCGGCTTCTGCCGCACCATCTCGGCCAACGCTACAAGTGCGCCGGTCAGCTCATCTTGCAGAAGTGCGGTTTCAGCCTCTTTGCCGCAAACGCCAGCGCGCCCCGTACAGCCGCTGCACCCCGCAGTCTGCTCGCATTGGAAACAAAACATCTCGCCCATAACGCTTCCTCTCACTTTCGACCGGCACGCAAAGGCCGCCGGCCATCGATGTACCACTTGCTTGGTGAGGAGAACCATAGGATACTGTTTCCAACCAATCAGTTGTTTTTACAACGAAAGGTACCGATGGAACGATATCTTCCCATAATCAGCCGCTCCCCCCTTTTCAAGGGAATGCTCGGCGACGAGATCAACGCCATGTTGAAATGCCTCAACGCGCAAACGCGCTCGTTTGAGAAAGGCGCCTACCTGTTCCGCGTCGGCGAGACGACCACAACCATGGGATTGGTACTCGAAGGATCGATCAGGCTCGAAAAGGAGGACTACTGGGGAAACCGAACCATCCTCGCCTCGATCGGGCCCGGCCAGCTTTTCGCCGAGGTCTACGCGTGCGAGCCCGAACTGCCCTTCGACCTCAACGCGATAGCCGCGAAAGATTCCGTCGTGCTGTTCCTCGACGTGCGCCGGGTGACCACGATGTGCACCTCTGCCTGCGAGTTCCATACGCGACTCGTCCGCAACCTCCTCGCCTCGGTGGCTAAGCGCGCCTACACCCTCACCCGCAAGATCGAACACACGTCAAAGCGCTCCACGCGCGACAAACTGCTCTCATACCTCTCCGACCAAGCGGAAAGCGCCCGGTCGAGCACCTTCGCCATCCCGTTCAACCGCCAAGAACTCGCCGACTACCTCTCAGTCGATCGAAGCGCCATGTCGGCGGAGCTTTCGAAGATGCGCAAAGAGGGACTCGTCGATTTCGATAAGAATCGCTTCACCATCTGCAACTTTGCCGAATAGGACCCACACGTCGCATAACCGCCGAACAGCCGAACAGCCGAAAGGAAAGACGCTATGATCGATTCGAGAAACGCCGCCTTGATCATCATCGACATGCAAAACGGATTCATCGATGCGGAGTCGTCGCTATGCATCGCCGGAGCCGAGGCGACTCTGCCGGCGTGCGAGAAGGCTCTCGCCCGTGCGCGCGAACTCGGAATACCGGTGTTCCACGTATGCCGCGAATACGCGGCCGACGGCTCCGATGTCGAATCGACGCGCTTCGAAACATGGCTTTCGGGCGGCAAGCCCATCTCGAAGGCATGCGCTGTCTGCAATTCGCTCGATTTTCCCGCCCCCGTCGCGCCGCAGGGGAACGACCGTATCGTCGTAAAGCCGCGATTCTCGGCGTTTTTCGGAACCGACATGGACGAGACGCTGCGAAACGAGGGCGTATCGACCGTCGTGCTCATAGGCACGACCACCCCGAATTGCATCCGTACCTCGTGCTACGACGCCCTCTCGCTCGACTACAACGTCGTGATCATCGAGGATTGCACGTCTTCGCGCACACCCGAGGTGCAGGAGGCCAACATCGAGGATATGGCGCACATCGGAGCCCAGATCATCAACGTTGAAACGTTTTGCAGCGAGGGGCTCGAATCCATACGCGACATCGTCGGCGAGCATCGGGCGCGCATCGCACAGGGCTGTTAGGCCGTATCGATCTCCTCGCGCGGATCGTGCAGATCGTTCGGAGGCACGCGTACGTCGGAGTAGCCCATGTCGCGCAGCGCCTGCGCTGTGCGCCACGGAACCGAGAGGTCGTCGAACTTCGCGCAGTACTCGATCGCCTGCACGAGCGTGATGTTGTGGAACAAATCGCCCATCGTATCGACGTCGACGACCGCCGGCAGGTACAGGGCCGGAAGTCCGAACTCTGCCGCCTTGTCGATGTAGGCGGGCAGCACAGTTTTGCCGTCCTTGTTGTAGAACACGCCGTCGTGGCTCATGGCGGTTTCCCTGGTCCACCCGATAATCGATACGCCCATCTCCTGATCAGGTGATATCACGATACCGCCACCCGGCACATCGCAGAGGGCGCGGAGCTTCTCGAAACCCTCGACGACAACCGCCCGCGGGAGCGCCGGCATATCGGCTCCCATCGAGAGGATCGTATCGAAGCCCATTGCGAACACCTGCTCGAACGCATGGTTATAATGCTCGTCGAACGAAGCCCCCTCGTCGCAGATAATGCTGATATTGCGCGGCCACTGCCCCGATTCGTCGAAGATGCGCTGCATGACCTCGACGTTTTTCTGCGGCGTCGTCGAGATGATGAGCTCGTATTCGTCGACGATGCCTTCGGACGAAGCTTGGCGTGCTTCGAGCTGAGCAAGCGCATCGCAGCATATTTCGGCAACGTCGAACAGCATGCAGTGGTAGAGACCCGAAGCGACCTCCGGCTCGAAGATGCCGTCCTTCAAGACGGTCAGACGGGTCTTTACCAATCCTGCTATGGGTGGTTTGCTGAACAGCAACAGGGCGTTCTTACGTATGCGCACGGGCTTCTCTCCTCGATAATGGGCAATGCCGTAATGCATCGATTATACTGGATTGCAGCGATACGAAGGGAGATTCATGAGCACCGCCGATCAAATCAATCCTGCCAAAGCGTCAACGCCCTCCCGTGCTCGGCGCATCCTCGCATCCTTCGCCCGAGCATGCGTGCTCGCCTGCCTGCTCACGATCGCATACGCTGCTGTAGCCGCCCCGTCTGCTTGGGCGAAAAGCTACGACATGCCTCAAACCACCATCGACGCGGTGCTGTCCGACGACGGATCGCTTGCTGTAACGGAAACGCGCACATTCAAGTTCAACGGCGATTTCACGTGCGTCTGGTGGGAGTTCGACCTGTTCGGATCAAACGCCGAAATGATCGTCGAATCCGTTCAATTCGAACAAGACGCTTCGTCGCGCGATCTGCGCGAAGTGGAGTTCGTATCGAGCTGGCGAAGCGAAGGAGGCCCAGGAGGATTCGCGTACTCGGTCGATACCCTGTTCGACAGCGTGTACGTGTTCTTCCAGGCAGCGGACGAAACGGTATCGGTCACGCTCCACTACCGAGTCGAAGGCATGGTGACGAAGTATTCCGATATCGGCGAGCTGTACTGGCAGTTCGTCGGCTCGGAATGGGCCGAGCCGTCTCGCAACGTAACGATGACGCTCCACTTGCCCCAACCGACCGGCGCTACCTCCATCGCGGGCGAGAATGTGCGGGCCTGGGGCCACGGCCCGCTGGACGGGGATGTCGCAATCGGAAGCGACGGGGTGGTCACGTTCACCGTACCGCGCATCGATCCGGGAACCTATGGCGAAGCGCGCGTCGTGTTTCCCACCGAATGGCTGGCTCAAAACGCCACGGTAGAATCATGGGATTACCCGGCCCTCAATTACATAGTCAAAGAGGAGACGAAGTGGGCCGACGACGCCAACCGCCAACGATCTGCCGCAAACGCCCTGTATATCGGGTACTTCGGTGCGTGCGCCGTCTTTCTCGTACTCTGCCTCATAGCCTTCTTCAGGTTCGGACGCGAGCATTCGACAGCTTTCAAGGAGGAGTACTGGCGCGACGTTCCCGATAAGAACGTGCACCCCCTCGTAGTGAAATACGTCGAAAGCTGGGGAACGGTCTCAACGAACGATTTTGCAACCGAGCTCATGCATCTCACAGCAACGGGAGCCATCTATCTGGGGACAGGCACCTATTCCAAGCCGGCAAACGACATTCCCGACACGTTCAAAACCATTGGAGCGATGCTGTTCGGAAACCAAGCCATGCAGCAGAGGATCGCCCAGGGAGGCCTCGTCGCCGTGGACGATTACTACCTTGCACGGCTGCCCAAGGCGAACGAACTCACCAATCCCATCGACCTTGCCGCACTCGGTCTTCTGTTCGGGCAGATCGGAAACGGCGCTGACTCCATTTGGTTCGACTCCATCGATCTGTACGCAGAGCGCAACAAAGAACTCGCGGTCGACGGCTTCAAGCATTGGACCGACGTGGTAAAGAAGCAAGCCGAAGCTGGGCGGTTCATCGAAAAGCCGGGCAAAGCGCTGGGAACCGTACTCAGGGTAATCTCGTGGGTTATCGGACTCATCGGCCTGTTTCTCGGCTCGATGAACGCCTTCTTCTACATCGGCACCGCCGTAGCGGTGGCGGCCAACATTCTCGTAATTCGGTTCATGCCCCGTCGAAGTCGCGCAGGTGCAGAGCTGCACGCAAAGGCGAGCGCGTTGGAGCACTGGCTCAACGATTTCACGCTACTGAACGAGCGGTTGCCCCTCGATGTGAGAGCATGGGGCGATTTCATGGTGTACGCCACGCTGTTCGGCATTGCCGACAAGGTTATGAACGAGCTGCGCGTAACCCTTCCCGAGATGTACAAGCAGGCAACCGGCAGCGCATCAACAGACATCGGCGGATCGAACTGGGGCCTCTGGGTCATCGATACGCACAACGTCGGATCGTCGCTTTCGAGCCTGGGTGCAAGCTCGGCGTTCGATGCTTTCAAAAGCACCGTATCGTCATCGTTCTCCACCTCGAGCAGCAGCGGAGGCGGGGGCGGGGGCGGATTCTCCGGCGGGGGCGGAGGAGGAGGCGGGGGCGGGGGCGGTGGGGGCCGGGAAAAAAGGGGTCCGCCCGCA
>NZ_LT964681.1:695748-845489 GCF_900240215.1 Raoultibacter timonensis
GGGGGCGGGGGCGGATTCTCCGGCGGGGGCGGAGGAGGAGGCGGTGGCGGAGGCGGTGGAGCCCGGTAAAACAGGGTTCAGCCCGCACCCCTTCCCGAGCGGTTCGGCCGTCAAAACCCCATCCCTTAGAAAACCGCACCTGGCGTTGAGCGCAATCGGCGCCAGGTTTCGTTTGCGCCTAGCTCCAGCAAGCAGTCATGATGCTATGGGCGCCAAGTGAGACTTCGGCGACGTTGCCGTCTTCGCATAAGGTGAAAGATTGCTCCCCATCGGATTTATTGAGCACGACGAGCACCCGTGCACCGTCGGGGTTGACGAACCCTGCGCATTCGACGGCATCGGTAAACCGCGATACGAGGCACCGGTGCGCACCGCGTTCGACGAACCGCGAGAAGTGGCCGATGTAGTAGTACGAACGATTGATGATGAGCTCGCCTTGTTCGCGATCGTACATGAGCGGCGCCTCGCAGAAGTTGCCGACGTGGTTCGGGCCGCCTTGCTCGTCGAGCAGCACGTTCCAGTCCACGAACCCGTTCGCCCCCGCATTGAGGTTGCCGATCATGTCGTGGGCGTACTGCTCGGCCTTTCTCCCTTGGTTCGCTTCGCGGTCGCGCGAGTACTCGACGCACCCCTCCGTGAAGACGAACTCCTTATCGGGATGCGTCCTGACCGTTTCTGCCAGCGCTTCGAAATGATCGCCCGAATACCAATGGAAGGCTACGCCCCTGACCGCCTTATCGGCTTCGGGCTCGGCGAGCGTTTCGTCGACGCGCTCGATGATGCGATCCTTGTTGTGATCCCATACGAGAATCTCCACGTTGCAGAGCCCGGCGTCGTCGAGCGCGGGGCGCAGATGGCGCGCTGCGAACTCGGCTTCTTCTTGAGATGTGAACAGGCACGACTCCCACGTTTGCCGCGCCATGGGCTCGTTTTGCACCGTCACGCGCGAAACGGATATACCCTCGCGCGCGTATTCGGCAACGTAGCGCGCCACCATGGAAGCCCACATGCCGTAGTACTTCTTGCGCAGGCTTCCCCCGAGAATCATCGTACGCGACGTTTTCATGAACGCCGGCGGACTCCAGGGCGATGCGATGATCTCGATGGACGGATCGACTGCAAGGGCGCATTGGATAAACGGAATGAGCAGTTGCCGATCGTGTTCGATGGTGAAGAGGGATAGCCCCTTGTCGCGCTTATCGGTAAGGTACGCGTAGCTGCCCAGCGAGAAGTCGCAGCTCTGGATATGCGTCCTGCATAGCGTGTACGCATTGCCCCCAGGCCCGAAGCACAGCCCCAAGAACCGATCCTGCACTTCGGGCGGCATGAGCGCGAACGTATAAGCCGCCGATTCGGTGAGCGCCGCCCCGAAACCTGCGACGCGCTGGAATGTTTTATGCGGATACACCTTCACGAGGTTCATCTCGGCGCGCTTGTTCCGCGAAAACGCAAGCTCGGTTCTGCGCATAGGCTCGTGAGCGTCGGTGGTATAGCACTCGATCATGGTCGCATCCCTTTCCTCGGCGAGCCGCTCCCGCATCGCTTCGGGCGCCGTCCGCCCCTCGATGCGCAAAACTACTCGCTGGCTTTTCCCGTTCCAGTATGATCTACTTTCGTGGCAAGAGGATGCTGCTTGAGGAACATCATGATGATCGCACCAACCAGAAGAAGCGGGATCAGATAGACGAAGATGGGGATGAGCGCATCGTTGTACGAAGCCTTGATACCCTCTTGCAGCGTCGCCGACAGGCTGTGGACGAACTCGGGCGTGATCGCATCGACGTCGATGTGCTGCGAGGCGGGGATGTTCTTCGCCAGTTCGGTTGCCAAGCGCGACGTGAACACCGCGCCGACGAGCGATGCTCCGAGCGTCGAACCGATCTGCCTGAAGAAGTTGTTGGCCGCCGTAGCCGTACCGACGATTTCGCTCGGAAACTCGTTTTGCACCACGAGCACGAGGATTTGCTGACCGAGTCCGATGCCGAACCCGAGCACGAACAACGAAAGCCCCGTCATCACTAGCGAAGTGCCCATCGAAACCTGGGATAGGAGGAAGAATCCGCCCGCCATGACGAAGCAACCCGCAATGGGCATCCACTTGTACTTGCCCGTCTTCGAAGCGAGAAAGCCGGTCGTCACGGCCATGAGCATGGCGCCGCCCATCATCGGGACGGTCATGAGCCCGGCCTGTTCGGGCAGAAGCCCGTCGACGATCTGGAAGTACGTGGGAAGATAGGTGGTCGTCCCCATCATGCCGAGCATGATGAGCAGTCCCGTCACGGTGCACAGCACGAAGTTTCGGTTCTTGAACAGATACAGCGGGATGATGGGTTCGTGCGCGAATCGTTCGGCGAACACGAAGATGACGGCGGCCACAACGCACACGATGGCAAGCCCGACGATGACCGGAGAATCCCATGCATAGAGCGAGCCACCCCACGAGGTGAGCAGAACGAGCGACGATACCGAAACGATCATGAACACCATCCCCGCAATATCGATCGAGAGCCGTTCGTCGACGTGGTTCGGTTTGGGCAAAAACTTCGCCGCCGCAGTAATGGCGAGCAGCGCCAGGGGCACATTGAAGCCGAACAGCCACCTCCAGCCCGTCACCTGGACGAACCAGCCGCCGAGCAAGGGACCGAGCACCGTCGACAGGGCGAATACCGATCCCATGACGCCCATGTACTTACCGCGCTCGCGCGGGGGGATAACGTCGGCAATCGTCGCCTGCGAGAGGATGATGAGGCCGCCGCCACCGAGGCCCTCGATGGCGCGCCCGACGATGAGACCGTCCATCGACGTTACGAACCCGCAGGTCACTGAGCCGACAACGAATATGCCGAGCGCTGAAATGAGCAGATACTTCCTGCCGAGGAGATCACCGAGCTTGCCGTAGATGGGCATCATGATGGTCGCGGCGAGTATGTAGGCCGTCGTGACCCACTCCATATGATCGACGCCCCCGAGGTCGCCGACGATGGTGGGCAGAGCCGTAGCCGTGACGGTTTCGGAAAGCGAGCTCACGAACATAGCGAGCAGAAGACCCGCGAAGATGGCCGCTATATCGCGTTTATGTTTCCGTGCTGCATCCACAAATGATACTCCTTGATCGTTGCCTTGGAGTATCCGCCCGCAGGAGCGCGCTCAACCTGTTTGTTGCCGAGGGATGCCGAACCGTAAACGTTGATTGACGACCTTTCTATTCGACCGCTATGAGAATGCGCTCACCCGCTTGCCCGTACGTCGCATCGATCACGCCGCTCAATTCCGTTTGCAGATAGTTGATGAGCGCCTCGGTATCGGAATAACCTGTCGTGTAGCCGGTTGCCTGGTAGGCTTCGGCCACCGCATAGTACGTATCGCCGCCCGCCGTGATGAAGCTCGACGCCGCAATCGTGTAGTCCGCATCGAGCGAGAAGCCCTTGCCGCCGACATCGGTGATCGTCACGCGTGAGCCGGGGTTCGCAGGAGCGTAGTAGGTCGAGCCGGGATACTGTTCGCCGTTCTCGTAGGGAACGGTCGTATCAACCAGGTACGTGATCCCCGCCACTTGCGGGAACCCACCCGACGCCTCGGGAAGGCAGAACGTTGCCGCCTCGAGCACTTCGAGCAGCTCCGCGCCCGTAAGCGTTACCGCGTTGAGGCTGTTGTTATAGGGAAACACCGTCATAAGCGTTTCCATGCTGATCTCGCCCACGCCGATGGACGCACGGATGTTGCCGCCGTTCACGATGGCTCCGTCGATCGTCTGACCGCTCGCCTGCCGCACCTGCCACAGCATCGCATCGGCTGCAAAATCGCCGAGGTTGGTCTCCTGAGTGCGCACGCCCGGATCGCGCTCACCGTCGAGGGCAACGTCGGTTGTGCCGATGGTTTCGGAAAGCTGGCTCTTCACTTCGTCGTTCGTTTGCGAAATGAGCTTATCGGTCGCCTCGTCTTTACCGTCGTAAGTTCCGTATTCGACCATCTGCTCGGTAAAGGCGTCACCCTCGTAGAACAGGACGCCGATGTTCTCGATATGGCACCCCGTACTCACGAGCAACGAGCCGTTGACCTCCTCGTTGACAACCTCGTGATCGTGTCCGTCGATGAACACGTCGATACCCTCGGTGTTTTCGAGCACATCGATCGATCGGTTCGGTGCCGCGCCGCCGAGGCTGCCCAAATGTCCCAGGCACACGATCACCGTGCAGCCCTGAGCCTTGAGCTCGTCGACCTGCTCTTGCGCGCATCGGTACATATCCTCGCCCGCAGCGAACGTGAGACCTGCAACGTTCTTCGGACTGGACTTCGTCTGCGTTTCGGGCGTTGCGAGACCGAACACGCCCACCTTCGTGCCGTCGCCCAGCTCGAACACCGTGTTTGCTTGCGCGAACGGCTCACCCGTCGCATCGACGGTGATGTTCGCGGCGAGCACGGGGAAGTTCGCCTTCGCGATGAGCGCTTCGAGGTTATCGGCTCCCCAATCGAATTCGTGGTTGCCGATCGACATGGCATCGTATCCTGCCGCATTCATGAAATCGATGGCGGCTTCGCCCTGCGAAAGGTTCACGAGCACGTTGTCCTGGATGGCATCGCCGTCGTCGAGGAGCAGCACTTCGTAGCCCTGTTCCTCGTAGTCTTTCTTGATCTGGGCGACCGCCGCCATCCCGATGACCCCGGGTGCGGAATCGATCGGCTCGGCGGGCATGTCGTAGCCATGCGTGTCGTTGGTGTGGATGATGGCGAGCTTCGGCTCGGCGGCTTGCGGTTGCTCCCGTTGTCCGCCACCCGAAGACGAGCACCCGAATAAGGGCAACCCGCACGCCGCGACTACAACGGTCAGGAATAGGATACCTAGCTTTCGACCCGTACGCCTCATAGAAGCTCCCTTCGCCACGGGAAGCCCCATTTGCTTCCCGTCTCCCGAAAGCATTATCCCATGGCGCGCCCGACGCATGCTCGACGCATCAGCATGCGGAAGCAGCGCTCGGCGGAAGCGTTCGCAACCCGCCCTCGCGGTAGCGAAGCCTACTCCCTTTACAGGATCGTGGCGCAGACCATGTCTATTCGTGCGTCGTCAGGTTGAGCCCGATGATCCCTGCACCGATCAGCAAAATGCAAAGGATCTTGATGGCGCTCGCAGGTTCTTTCAGAAACACAATGCCGAGAATCGCCGCACCGACGATGCCGATACCCGTCCACACCGCGTAGCCGACGCTCAGCGGCAGCGTCTTCAGCGCGTGCGCCAGAAGGCCGAAGCTGATTATCATACCGACGATGGTAAGAATGCTCGGCATGAGCTTGCTGAACCCATCCGACAGCTTGAGCTGGTAGGCCCAAAACGTCTCGAACAGTCCGGCGATGATCAGAATTACCCAGTTCATGATGCTCACTCCAATAAAAAAGCATGCGCTTTCCCCTATCTTCTATGGCCTAACGATAGGGGCGCACATGCTTTGTTCTTGGTCTACCCGGCGGCAGATGCTTCAATTGTCCGTTTATTCTACCCTCTTAGGTAACATCATACTAGGGTATTCGCCAAAACTGCATAGCCGCTGCTCATTCAAGCAGCATGCATCCCAAACCTCCCCGAACGCCGGTTTTGCGCCGCCTGGAGCTACTTTGCGATCAAAACGGGAATCTCGGCTCCGTGGAACACCTTGTAACTTACGCTTCCCATGTATTCCTTAAGCCCCGATAAACCGCGGTTCCCCAGAATGATGAGATCGTACTCGCCGCCGTTCGCCAACTTGAGAAGCTCGGTAGCGGGAGCCGTGCCGGTAAGGAGCAGCGTGCCTGCCCGATCACCAAGCGCTTCGATCTTGTCATGGGCCGCATACAGCGTTTCTTTGCCATCCTCGATCATCATGTCGGTAATGTCTTTGAGGCCGATCGCTTGCGTTTCGTTCAGCAGGGGAATCGGTACGACGTTGACTACATCGACTTTCGTCTCAGGGTTGGGCAGCGCGATGTCGAACGCAAGGCCGAGCGCTTTATCGGCCAGATCGGAGCCATCGTATGCGACAAGGATTTTCTTGAGGGCCATGGTATCCCTTCCTTTCACGATCGGACGGAGGCCGCCTTGGTATGACCCGTCGGACGGCCTCGCATTCGATCGGATCGTCGGATCCAACAATGCCTTAAGTATATCGCGTTTGGGCGGCGCTGGTTTATTACAGGCAGCCTACGATTCTCTCCTTGTTTCATCCATGGGGTTGCATTAGTTTTTTGGTAAGCTATTCTCTAATAATGCTCCTATTCGCATATCCAACGAGAGGAATCCCATGCAGTACGTTCCTACCGATTCTACCCAGCGGCAACTGCTGCGAAGCCTTTCATACTTCAGCGTGAGACTCAAGTACGTTGAGCGCAAAAGCTTTTTCGGCCTTTCGGGCCGGCAGGTCCTGCTGCTCGCTTCGCTCTGCTCGTTCGACGAACCCCCCTCGCTCGGCGAGCTCTCGGAAGCGAACGGCGCCTCGCATCAAAACATCAAGCAGATACTGCTCAAGCTTGAAAAGGCCGGTTATGTAACCATTCGTCCCGATGAACACGATAACCGCGCCCTGCTCGTCGAACCGACCGACATGGGTCGAAATCTCGCCGTACTTTACAACGAGAAGATCGACGAAGTCATCAACCATCTCTTCGAGAACATTTCGGAAAAGGATGCCGCCACCTGTGTCGCCGTAGTCGAGAAGCTTCGTGAGGGACTCAAAGAATTACTGTAAGCGGCGATAGCTCCTTGCGCGTGCAACGGAAAGCTTAGCCGCCAAGCAGCCCCAAGCGGCTAAGATCGTGCCGTAGGAAATCGACCGGCCGCCCTCGCTGTGCGAACCCTGCCGCCTTGCACAGCTCCCGGTTGGCGGCAGAGCAGGCGTCGAGCTGTACGAGCTCCGCTGTATCGATCGCAAACTCGTGTCGTTGCAGATAATCAACTGCGAGGTTAAGCCCCGCAACCGATCTGCGGCCGTGCGTCTTGGTGGTTTCAAACGGACCAGAGATACCGAGGTAGGCTTCGACCAAATCGGCGCTCAAACTTTCGCTGCGCAGCACTGCGGCTAACGAATCCACGCATACCGTCTGCCAATCCGCCCAGTCCTGCTGCGACAACCCTGCAGCCAGAACGCAGAATCGATTGCTTGCATTGGCCGCGATGAGCGCATCCTTTCCCGCGAACGTGAAGCGATGGACCTCCCAACAGAACAACGGATCGATTATGTTCCCGTAGGGCGGCTTCCTCGCATGGAGGTAGTTCTGCAGCGGTATGGTGATGCCGAACTCCATGGGGATCAGCCCGACAATTCTGCGCTTTTAGCAAGAGCTTCGACGAATGGCTCGACTAGCTGCTCGTTTTTACCGCGCCGCCATAGCGCTCCCACGTCGAATCCCACACCGACAGCGTATTCCTTGGGAATGAACCGCATGCGATTCCGGCATCGCCACTCCGGGAACTGCAGCGCTAGGACATATGCTTCGACTGGCAGGATTCCATATCGCACAACATTTACGAACACGCGACTGCCTTCCACCTCATAGTTTCCCGCAGAGTAGTCAGTTTTGAACACCTGCAAAGTATTCATAAATGTCATCACGGACAGCATGTTCAAGTTCAAGCTTAAAGTTGACAATGGGCAATTCTTTACCATCATCATCGCATATGGTTTTCTCTTGCCACGAGACTGGTTTCACTTTCCCTAGATAATAAAAGTCACAGCCCTCCCCATCGCTTTTCTTCACGAAAAGCCTCATGTCCATACCGTTTGTTTCTGCGTTCATTATCTTCTGGGCCTCGCTCGATCGAAGCGTCACCCTGCTTCTCGTCATCCAACTGAATAGTCTTTGGCTCTCGAATGTATCCTCGTACTGGGTGCTGCTCGCAATATCATCCTCCTTATGATATGTAACGAAAATGGGACAAGTACCATACTTAATGCGATAGCCGTACATCGTTGCACTATCATCCCGATCCCAATTCAACAGACGGCAAGCATCTTTTCTCGTATATTTCTCGTAGAGCGCAAACCCATCGTCGTTCGGCACGTATCGTTCCGCACTACGCAGAAGCCCAAAATCGATTACATCTAGAAGAGCTTGAACAAAGTCTTCGTTCTCGAGCATTTTTCCAAAATCTTGGCTCTTTAGTACCAACCCATCACTTCCGTAATCAATCAACTCGAGATCGGAATATTTCTGTTTGTCGCTTGGTGAGTTCACAAAGCTCTTGTCGAGTACACGAAGCGCCGAATCATACTCTTTGTCTTTCATTTCGACAAAATAATACTCACTGAGCTCGCTTGCGAGCTCCTCTTTCGACACAATGCCCTCGAACAACAATTCCTTAAGCGCAACCAACTCATGGGGGCGCTTTCCATTAGCAAAATAGCTCGAAACAAACTCCAAAACAAGCTCCTCATCGCAAGAGAGCCTTACCCTATAATCGTGATCGCAATCAACAAGAAAGCGGTAGTAAGATCTTTTCTTCTCAATGAACAGCAGCGGGTCGATTTCACCATATTTCTGGAAGTCGACCATAGTGGGCACCCTGCCAAGCTTATGCTTGAGCACAAGATACTTATCTTTGAGTAATTTCAGCGACGTAGTGCTGTTGTTGATCGATTCGAATATTCGCGCTTTGGATATTTCATCGAAATGGATGCTCGAGCATCCGGGAATAACACGCGATCCCTCCATAACATATTTGCGTATCGTATCTTTGTTGTAGCTTCGATCGCCCGAAAGCGCTATTGGTATTAAAAAGTTATTTGAGTAGTTCCCAATAAAGTCGAGGACTACGACATACTCTTTGCCTTCCGCCTTGCGCAAACCGCGTCCGAGTTGTTGGACAAACACGATCGGAGATTCCGTTGGGCGCAACATGATAACTTGATTTACCTCGGGAACATCGATGCCTTCATTGAAGATATCTACAGAGAAAATATAGTCAATCCTATCCTCGTAATAAGGAGAGCCGACATTTGCAGCAAGTCGAAGGATTGCGTCTTCGCGAGCTGCCTGGCTATCATCGCCAGATAGTGATACCGTTTTATACCCCTTTTCGTTGAACTTATCTGAGAGATCTTGGGCTTCAAGTTTAGTTCTGCAAAAAACCAACCCTTTGACTCGATCACCACTATATCCATAGTATTCTGCCTGATTGATAATATAAGAAACTCGATCATCAGACACGAGATGGTTGAATTCCGTTTTATCGTCGATCACACGGCCGTCGATGGATAAATCCGTTATCCCAAAATAGTGAAACGGGCACAGCAATCCCTCCTCCAAAGCCTTCTGCAATCGAATTTCATAAGCGATGTTGTTGTCAAACAGCCCATAGATATCAAATCCATCAGGTCGATCAGGGCTTGCAGTCATTCCAAGGCAAAAGTCAGGCTGAAAGTAATCAAGGATCTTCTGGTAACTGCTCGACCCAGCACGATGCACCTCGTCGATAACTATCATGGCAAACTCATCGCGAGCAAACGAGCCCAATATATGATCCTTTGAAATCGTCTGCATCGTAGCGAAAAGGTAGTCGGCATCCATCTCGCGCGCATTCCCGGAAAGCAAACCGAACGTCTTAGTGCTACCAAAAACGCGCTTATAGCTCCTGATTGACTGCTTCAATACCTGTTCCCGGTGCGCCAAAAACAACACTCGGATGGGATTTACATGCCTCATGGCAAACGCCGAAGCATACGTCTTCCCCGTGCCGGTTGCAGAGATAAGCAGTGCCCTCTTTTCACCTAGCTCAATGATTTCGTCAAGACTCTTTACGAATGAGGCCTGCATGGTATTTGGCTCAAGTCGAACAAGCTCGATTTCCGAAACAACTTCGGCCCCAATTATCTGTTTCTTCTCCAAATAAATCTGGCGATACGTATTCAGAACGTCAACAAGCGGGCACGCGTCGCTCCAAAGAACCTCAAACTCAGCCATTAACTCGCAAAGCATCTCACCTTGCATAGTTGAAGATATCTGCGTATTCCACTCTTTGTTAACCGTCAAAGCACTGTTCGTAAGATTGGAGCTGCCTACGAGCGCCTTATGCGTCCCGTCATCGTAAGAAAACAAATACCCCTTTGTATGGAATCCTGCGTTACCGGATAATCCACCTGACTGGTACATACGGACTTCTATATTCGAGTACGCAGCTAGCTTTTCGAGCGCTCGTGGCTCGCTGAAAGCCAGATAGTCCGTTGTAAGGACCCTGCCCGATACGCCCCTTTCTTCGAGCTCTCTCAGAACTTGCAGCAACGGCGCTAGTCCGCTTTGGGTAACAAAAGCAACACTGAATGCAAAAGACGAGCACTTTGATAACTCGACCTCTAACGTAGACAGGACCTTTCTTCCCAATCGGTAATTATTGGAAACGAATTGCGGCCGAAAGGCCTCCAAAGAGGCATGCCCCCTATCGACAAAAGCGGTAATCGCCCCGTTTACGATTTCTTTTTCAACCGCCGTCGACAAAGAATACGCCGTCATCGTTAGTGGCCTTCGATTATGTGCTGCCGTTTAACTTCTTCGACAACACCAGTATCGGCCGAAAGCCAATCGAGGCTATCGATGGTTGAACCGTCGACCCATTGAGCCGCGGAGTGCTCAAGGAGCTGGAGCTCACCCTCAATCACGGTACAGAGATAGCAGTGCATGGTTAGATGAAAGGTATCATAGTCGTATTCAACAGTTGTGATAAATGAATCAATTCTTATTCCAGCATCGAGCTCTTCATGTATTTCCCTAACAAGAGCTTCTTCCGGAGTTTCTCCCGACTCTATTTTTCCACCAGGAAACTCCCAACCACCTTTCATATCTCCATATCCCCGCTGTGTTGCCAGGATCTTACCGTCTTGTTTGATGATTGCAGCTACAACTTCGATTGTTTTCATATTGCCTCTTGGATAAATGCGAGTACAATGCATCACCTATTCTATCGCATAGGCTCAAGGCAACTACCCGCAATGCCTGCATCTACGGATACAAAACTCTCAACGAGTAGCGATGCGACGATTCTCAATCGGCTTATACTAGCCTTCGGATAAGGTCGAATGGAAAATAACTGCACAAAAGAGGCCTCCCTCGCCACCCAACCCCTCAATACCCCATCTCATGAAGGCGTTCGTCGTCGATGCCGAAATAGTGGCCGATCTCGTGAATGACGGTTTTGCCGATCTCCTCGACAACTTCCTCGCGCGAGCCGAAGCTGCGTTCGTGAGGGCCCTTGAATATCGTGATCACATCGGGGATATCGCCGTCGTAGTACCCATCCCGCTCGGTTAGCGGAATGCCGTCGTAGAGGCCTAAAAGCTCGTCCTCGTAAAGGGAGCCACCCAATGATTCGGGCTCGTCGAGCGTTTCGAAGTGATAGTCGTCGGGTTCGTCTTCCATAACGATGGCCACGTTCTCCAAGGCCTCGAGGAACTTCTCGGGGATCGTTTCGAGGGCCTCTTCGATAACGCTTTCGAATTCTTCATCGCTCATCAGGTACATCGGGTCGTCTCCCGTCACATCGTGCCGCTCGGGGCCAAGCGCCCAAGCCTCCTGTTGCGTGATAGTATTGTACCCGAAGACAGACTTACCATGGATTGCTCCGCGCAAGCAAGCAACATGCCACGAGTTCGATCGGATTTTGCATGCACTACCTTATAGATGGCTACAACGTTACACGGCGCGATCCGAGCACCAAAGATCTTCCGCTCGAAAACCAACGCGCTGAACTTGAAAAACGCCTGCGCATCGGCAAAGCGATGCTGCCCGGCAAGGCGACCTATTCGATTGTCTGGGATGCGGCCGGCGGCGCGGGAATCGTGCATCCGACCGACCGGTCGGAGTACACGCGGATGCCCACCGCCGATGATGCCATCGTCGAAAAGGTCCGTCGCGCAACCGAGCGTATCGGCGTGGTCACCTCAGATAACGAGCTGGCCGGCCGCTGTCGATCGGCCGCCCTGCACGGAGTGGACGTCCTGCCCGCTGAGCGCCTGTTCGCGGACGCGAAACCGCCGAAGAAGCGCAGCAAGAATACTCCCATGCGCCGCGATATCGGCATACCCGCCAATGCACACGAGATAAACCGCGAGCTCAAAGAAATCTGGGGCATCGACGACTGAGCAGATAGATGGAGCCAAACCCTAAAGCCCGCCCGACTCGTCAGCCGACCGAACACAACGCCTTACGCTGCGCCTGCAAGCGGCATCTTCAAAACATGAAGATTCCTGCATTTCTCAGCGCAGCACGCGTACATGGAGTACAATTCCTAATACTTTGATTATCAAAGTATTAGGAAGCACGAAGGCAATCGCGAGATGGCTTTCGAAAGCAGGAGGCGGTAATGGGTTCTACGTTAGTCGGATGCGGGAAGGCGATGCCCGCACTGAAAATCGGTAACACTGCGCTCGAAGCGCTTGTCGATACCAGCGATGAATGGATCGCCTCCCGCACGGGAATCAAAACCCGATGCATCGCAATCGAAGAAACATCGGCTGATCTCGGCGAAGCAGCAGCACGGCAAGCCCTTGGCTGGACGGCTGGCGGATACAGCGAGCGCCCCCTTATCCCCGAAGACATCGACTTGATCGTCTGCGCAACGATCACTCCCGACTGCATCACGCCCTCGACAGCCGGTTTGCTCCGCCGTCGGCTCGGCCTGAGCAATGCCATCGCATTCGATGTCAACGCCGCTTGCACCGGATTCGTATACAGCGCGACCGTAGCCGAGGCGATGATGGCGGCTTCGGCGCCCAACGCTGCGGGCGCATCGGGCAGAAACCCCATCCGCCGCGCGCTCGTCGTGGGCACCGAACGCCTCACGAGACTTACGAATTGGGCCGATCGAAACACGTGCGTTTTATTCGGCGACGGCGCGGGAGCCGCCGTGCTCGAATGGGACGAATCCCGTTCCGGCATCCTCGGCAGTTTCATCGTCAATGCCGACGATGAAACGAATGCTCTCTCCTGCCCCCTTTCCTACGACGTCGTCCCGCCCTTCGACAGTCGGGGCGTTTCGACCGAAGCGTCTCGCCAAGAAGACCCCTCGACATCCCGCGTCGACGAGGAGCTTGCCGTTCGCGAGGCGGTCGATGCAGGAGAGCCGCAGCAAGTGCTGCGCATGAACGGTCCGCACGTGTTCAAGTTCGCTGCTGAGGCCTTGACCGAAGCTGTGCGGCAGGTTTTGAGCCGAACCGGGCTTACGCTTGACGACATCGCCTGCATCGTCCCCCATCAGGCAAACGAGCGCATCATCAAGTACGCCGCAAAGAAACTCGACCTTCCCCTGGACTTCTTCCAGATGTCCATCGCGCAAACGGGGAACACGTCCGCCGCCAGTGTTCCGATGGCACTTGCCGACGCATATGCAGAAGGCCGTATCAAGCGGGGAGATAAGGTAATCCTCACCGCATTCGGCGGAGGCTTCACATCGGGAGCACTCGTGTTCGAAGCATGAGCATCTGCAGATCGCAAGATCCCGGTCTCGTACCAAGCGCCTAGGCCGTCCAGCGCCACCACGGGCATAAAGCGTTATCGCTTATCCTTTCCCCGCAACGAACGGGCATACAAAAACGCCAGCACCAACCCAGCCAGAGCGATGCCGATGGCGAGTGTCAGCGTATGCGAAAAAGCGGCTGCGTACGCGTCCGCTTTCGCAAGACCGGCCGCCGTATCGCGCAGCACGTCCGAAGAGAGAACGCCGACGAAGAGCGAAGGTCCGATCGCCGAAGCAATCTGCGTAAACGTAGAGTTGATCGACGCGCCGTACGGATAGAGATCGGCCGGCAGCTGGTCGAGCGCCGTGGTTTTCGAGGGGGAAACCACAAAACCGAGCCCGACGTACGCTACCGCGCACAGGGCGACGACCGCAACAACCAGCAAATCCTTCGAAAAGGAGAACACTCCCAGCAAACCGGCAAGAACCACGGCGAATCCGAGGGGAAGCATAGGCCAGATCCCCCGCCTGTCGAACAGCTTGCCTCCCGCAACCGAGCAGACGGCATTCGCCACAACGGGACCGAGCATGAGCAGACCCGCGAAGAAGGCCGAATAGGCCACCGCTCCCTCGAAGTACAAGGGAAGCAGAACGCTCAAGGAAAACGAGATCATCGTACCCACCATGACGAGCGTGAGACCCAAAGCAAACCGCGGATGCCCAAGGGGCCGAAGGTTGAGAAGCGGTGCCTTAGCTGTAAATTGGCGTCGCACGAAAACCGCGAGAACGGTGATTCCGCCCGCCAACGCGGCGATCGAGAAAACGAGATCGTGAGTGAATTCGCTCAGCCCGTACATCAGCGCTCCCAAGCCGACAAGACTGAGGGCAACGCTAAGAGGGTCGGCAGAAACCTGTTCGCGAGCGCCGATATTGCGAAGGAGCGCGCATCCGATCGCAAATAAGGCGATTGCCAGGCATAGCGGCACAACGAACATGGCGTGCCGCCCGAAGTAGGTGAGCACAAGCCCCGATACGACAGGGCTCACCGCCAATCCAAGCGCAATAACGCCGCTGTTCATGGCGAGATTCGTCCCGAGGCGCCCTTTCGGAGAAACCGTCATGATGGCGCTCGTAACGACAGGGTAAAAGAGCCCCGAGCAAATCGCCTGTACCAACCGGCAGCAGAACAGAATCGGGAAGCTGGGAGCGAATACGGCCAATCCGCTTCCCGCTGCCAATGCCGACACCCCCACGAAAAAGACCGTGCGCAGCCCGAACCGCTTGAGCAAAAACGCCGCGAGCGTTACCGCTGTGGCAGCAACCACCTGATAACCCACCACCAGCCAATTCGCCATCGAAAGGGTAACCGAGAATTCATGGGCCAGTTCGGGCAGCGCGATGTTCATCATGCTCTGCGAAAACGAAGCGGCAAACGAGCATCCAAGCAGTACGGGCAGCATGCTGCGGCCGCCGCTTCCACCCGCCGTCGCTTTCACTCGGTTCCTCATCCGATCATCTTTCTCGTTCGTCGTTTTCCAGCCGCCCGCATCGAAACGGACTATTATGAAAGGTACTACCGATTTAGTCGCCATCGAGAAAACGAAGCGGATCGTTGCGGACATGCCATGAATCGGTTGCCGAAAGCGCAGCTCTGCCCAGAGCCGAAGAAACGCGCGCCCAGCTCCGCGTAAAGCGAAAGTTAACCTTACCAAACATGAAAGACGGAACGGTTACATTCGCATGACGCGAAGGCCACGAAACACGATAGTCGACACCGCCTCGAATGCCCATCTGCAAGAATAGGGAACAGCGACCGCTGATCGGAATCAGATCGGCCAATCAGGCACAGTGCAAACGGAAGGAGCCTTTCCATGAAGGGTAATCAGAAACTTATCGACACCTTGAATTCTCTGCTCGAAGGTGAATTGACCGCAATCAACCAGTACATCGTGCATGCGGAAATGTGCGAGGACTGGGGTTACGGCAAGCTGAGCGGAAGCTTCAAGACGCGCGCGATCACCGAGATGAAACATGCTGAAAAGCTTATCGAGCGCATTCTGTTCCTGGAGGGCACCCCCATCGTGTCGAACCTCAGCGACATCAACATCGGCAAAGAAGTTCCCGAGCAGGTCAAGAACGACCATTCCCTCGAAGTCGATACCGTCAAAGACTACAATGAGGCCATCGTTCTCGCAGGGGAGGTCCTCGACTACGCCACCCGCGACATCCTCATGGAGATCCTCAATGACGAAGACCAGCATGTCGACGAGCTCGAAGAGCTTCAGGATCAAATCGATCAGATGTCGCTGCAGATCTTCCTGTCGACGCAGAATTAATGCACAAGCACCATTCCCAAAACTCAAAAGGGAAAGCCGCAGTTCATTCGACGTGCGGCTTTTCCTTTTGGGCGCAGCTATTCTTCATCAAGATACCGGCGTAGGCCCGCAAGATCCTCAACCACAATCGGCCTCAGCTGCTTGGCTACATACCCTTTTGATCGCAGATGAGAAAGAGAATTCGTTACCGTATTGCGGTGAGTACCGATTATACTTGCAAGCTCATCGATGGTGTATAAAATCGCACATCCATCACTCACTGCAAGAGAGTACAACAATCCGGCAAGCCTTCTGACGCCGTTTTCGAACGAAAGGTTTGCGATCTCTTCAGTCTGGGAATTCATAATCTGGAAGAGATATTCGATATAAGCAAGGTAGTAGTCGGTATGCCTATTGCAGAATAAAAGCAGGTCATCTGAATCCATCGCAAGCAATTCACAATCCGTCGCCGCTACCGCAGTCGATCGAGTGAGGCGATTCCGTTTAAAACCCTGGAACCCAAACTGCGTATCAGCCGTATGATAAAACAACGTTTTTTCAACACCTTCGCGAGAAGTGAGATACAAGCGCACTACACCGCTTACCACATGATATGTAAAGCGATGCCTCTCTTCTGCAAGAAACAAGCATTCGCCCTTCTCAACCTTCTTAACGACAATCGGTATTTCGGCCTGCGCAAGCAGTTCTTCGGTTGTAAACACAGCCGAGAACCTATCGGCATCGATAAACTGAGGCAGCACCATTCCGTACATCCCCTTATCTCCTCCCTGAGGCCATGGGCGCGAAGGCATGGCTTCGCGCCCGCAAGCTTTCTAGCAATAATACACTGAGGGTTCCGTTCCCTCTTCGGGCAGCAATACTTTGGCGTTCTTTCCAGCGATTGCCTTAGCGATGTCGGTCGTAGAATCGCTGATATCGCCGTACATGCGGGCCTCAGCTGGACAGCTGCATACACAAAGGGGTTCTTCCCCTCGTTCGATGCGAGGCCTGCACAAATCGCACTTTATCGCACGCTTAGCATTTTCATCGAGAACAGGAGCTCCGTAGGGACACGCCTGCACGCAGGTGCCGCATCCGATGCAAATCTCCGAATCAGATTCGACGATTCCGTCTTCATCGCGTTTGTGCATAGCGCCCGTCGGGCAATTTGCAACGCACAACGGGTTCTCGCAATGATTGCACATATGCGGCCGAAACGTGATGCTGACATTTGGATACGTCCCGCTCACGAGGTAATTCTCATCGGAACCGATGGTTTCAAGGTATCCGAGATATGTACCGTCGGGACACTCGTGCAATATTTTGCATCCCACTACACATGTTTGGCAGCCAACACACCGGGTCGTATCGATGAGCATACCGTATTGTTTTTCCGCCATGATATCCCCCTATGCCTTCTCTACTTCAACCATGATGTCGTTGAAAGCGCTATTTGTTTGCGAGTAGTGTTCCTCAGCAGGACTCAGGGTAAGATGGCTTAAGAACTGATGATTTCCTTCGACAGTATGCTCAGGAGTCCATCCCGCCTGAGCCGCCGTCACCCCCGGCATGATGCCCTCAGTCACAAACGCCTTCATCTTGACTTCTCCCCGGTCATTAAAAATTCGAATAGTATCGCCGTGCTTGATCCCCCGAGGCTCGGCATCAATCGGATTGATGTGGAACAAGGGTTCGGTCTGCACAACATCAAGCGACGGATTGTCGCAATGCTGCGTGTGGACATTCATACGGTCATGATAGGTAAGGTGCATCAACGGATACTTTGCGGCAAGCTCTGAATCAGACGCCTCAAGAGCCGGGGTGTGTTTTGGCACTTGCTCATCAAATTCAACCATGCTTTCGGTATAGAATTCGAAACGGCCTGTAGGCGTTTGATACACCTGGTCCTCGAAGACGATGAGCGGCTCGTCGTAGATGCCCGTTGGCATGCCCCACATACCCACCTTTACCGCTTCGTCGAAGTCGAAACCTTCGAATGCTGAGCTTTCGGGGTTTGGCCAGCTGCGAACCCACTCTTCGGGCGTTTTCGGCCAATACTCCTCAAGGCCGACGCGCTCAGCTAGCATGGTCATCATCTCGCAATCGGACTTGCTTTCTCCCAGCGGATCGATAGCGGGTTTCACGAGAAACACCCACGGAGCTCTGTCGTAAAGATCCCAGTATTCCCAAAGCGAGGTTGCAGGTAGCACGTAGTCGGCATACTTCGCCGTCCACGTCCACCACGGATCCGCTACCACAATCGTCGAAATATTGGGAAACACCTCATCGATGATGCGATGGGCATCAGGACTTTGGTTGAGAAAGTTCGATACATTGAACCAGATGAAATCTATGGGAACCGGATCATGGTTCACGGCGCACTGGTAAATAAGCGAGCTTTTGACCATGTTGGCCTTTTGCCCCGTTTCAGCCCATTCATCGTAGTTGAATTCAGGTGCCGTTTCGCCCGGAACAGGCTTGTTGGCTTTTGTGCCGCCGGCATGGGATGCGCCTCCGCCACGCACACCTACATATCCCGCCACTGCAGCAAGCGTAGCCACGGTGCGAAACGATTGATAGGAGTTGAACGTGCGCTGCATACCTTGGCCCATACGAATACCCGCAGGCTTTGCCTCGATATACTCTTGCGCAAAAGTCTCGATGACGCCGACGGGAACGCCAGTGAGTTCCGAGGTTCTTTCGAGTGTATACTCGGCAGCCGCCTCCCTCAAATGGACAAAGGCCGGCTTGCACGCCACGCCATCAACCTCAAACGATCCCTCGATAGGAGCTTCGACACCTTCGGTATCGGCGGGCATCGCCTTGCCCTGCACGACATCCCACACCATGTAAGCATCGCCTTCGCCACGCAGGTACGTCCCATCGTCGTCGCGCACCAGCAACGAGCCACAGCTGTGCTTGCTCAAGAACTCCTTGTCATGCAGATCGTTTTGGATAATCCAGTTTATCATGCCCAACGCCAATGCCGAATCACCACCCGGCTTAATGGGGATCCACTGATCGGCGATGGTAGCCGTAGAGCTGAAGCGCGGATCGATATAGACGATTTTTGCACCCCGCTCGCGGGCGCGAACGATATAGCGCAGCTCCGAAGTATGCGTATCGGCAAGATTGCGACCCCAGATGACAATCATATTGGAGTTTTCTTCGTAGTCGCGAGTATCGTGCGCGCCACGAATAACGCCATAGACCATCTTCATGCCCATCGATGCACCGTGATCGCCCATGATGCCTTCGATATCCCATGTCGTACCACCGTAGCATGCCGCAAAGCGAGTAGCCGACTGCATGGCAAGCTTCGATTGGTTGCCGGTAAACGAATAAAACGAGCATGCCGTTGAGCCATACTTGCTCTTCGACTCTTCCATGCGTTCCGCAATCTCGTCTATAGCCTGATCCCAGCTGATACGCTCGAACTCGCCACTGCCACGCTCTCCGATTCGTTTCATGGGGTACATAACGCGTAGGTCTTCGTTTTGAATGCGCTCGATATACGACATGGCGCGCAAACAGGCATTTGCATAATCAGGTCGGCCCGGCATCTCGCCCGGCTCAACAGCCACAAGCTTTCCATCGCGCACGTGCCCCTTCAGTAAGCATCGCGAAGTACAATTGTAGCTGCAGCATGCATACGAATACTCAGTGGCATCGGATGCAGCTTGGGCGCTCTCGCTCGGCTCTAATTCTTCATCGGCCTTCGGCGCACAACCGGCAACCGCACCACCAAGCGCAGAAACCACCGTAATCCAACCGACGCCTTTAATAAAGGTACGACGGGTCAGCTTGCCGTCTTCAACGAACTCAACCGGATTGCGATCCAGACTTTCAAAAGGCGAGACGCTCGCCGCATTAGATGAAAAAGCACTTCGTTCTCGTTTAAACATATAATTCCCCCTACAAAATCGATTGCGAAACCGCTGTGGCTCCGCCTTCCTAACTTCCACTCGCGCGATAAGCGCATCTTAGGGGTGAAGCTTCTTGTGGTTCCACACAGTTTTGGGTGAGCCACGCGAAGCTCTCGCTACATATCGCCATGCCGAGCGTGCGGCAAGAGCAGCGTCGCCAGTCCCAGCAGCACGGCTATCACACCCTGGAACATAAATATCGCAGTAACATCGCCTACGGCGGCAATAGCAAGCCCGAAGCCGCCGCTTGCACACGCAATTCCAAGGTCAATGCTGTTTTGCTGCAGCGACAAAACCGAAGTACGCGCCTCGTCGGCAACCCTCGCCGCAACAATTGCTAGCACAGTTGTCATGGAGCCGAAATACCCGAAGCCCATCAGGAGACCCGAAACGAACAGAACCACCCGTCCGTACGACATAAACCCCAAAGAAGCAATTCCCGCACCCATGCAGACAAACAAAATGGCAAGTATTCTTGTCCGAGACGTTCTATCGCTCAACCATCCCGCAAGAGGATTTGCCACAAGGCCTCCAACGCCTATGAGCGTGAAGTAGAGACCCGAATTGATATCTGGCTGCACGCTTCCGATATAGGGAGCCGCGAATCCGAAGAGAAGTCCATACCCTAAAGCCGCAATGAACGTTGCGCCCAAAACTTCTCCTATCAGGAGCGGCGATTGCATAATGGCTTTTTTCAGAATACGCGGTACGAGATTTCTATCGCTTTGTCGTTGCTCGTCCTTGCCCTGCAACGCATTTTTCCCCTGTCTCCCGGCGTCGATTTCTGCATACAACCGCGAACGCTTTGAAGAAATGCTTAAAACCGCGCATCCAGCAAGCCCGGCACAAAGACCCATGCAGATGAAACTTGATCGGTAGCCACTTGCCTCAACGAGCGCTAAAGCCAAAGTCGGACCGAACAAAAGCGATGCGGACGAAACCAGCCGATAGAGCCCGAGATAAAATCCCGTCTTATCCCCTGGGGCCAAAGCCGCTACCGCAGCCGTTGCACAGGGAAAATATGCCGCAAGACCAGCAGCCTGAATGCATCTCAGTGCAATAAACTGCCAAACCTGGCCGCAATAAGCCATGAGAAAACCCGACACGGCAAACGCGGATAGCCCCAAAACCATAACGAGTTGAGTGCCGCATCTATCAGCCAAGGGGCCGGAAAAGAAACGCAAAACGATAGCAGCAGCCATGAACACCGACCCCTGCACACCAACATCAACCACAGTTCCACCGATCTCGATCACATAAAGCGGCGAGAGAACCATGAAAGCATTGTTATATGCATACGCGATAAACCCTGCAAAAAACAGCGCGACTACCGATCGCAGTGCAGTATTCGGCATTCCCTTCCCCGTCCTGCCTAGCAAGCGCCATCCCCCCTGGCACTTTTGCTTCAGTATAGGATTACCGCGCGCCACGTTCCGCACAAGATTGTGTGAAGCAGGCACATATGAACCGAGAGCCCGTAAGGAAGATAGTTCCCTATCAGTAATCTCCCTCTTCCGCAATGCCTTCGCCGCACATGTCGGCGATATCGTCGAAGCGGATGCGGGTGCGCACCACGGTGATCGTGCGAAACGCATAGTCGATATCGCTCACCATGCCGTGCGTCGTTATGTACGCATCCGTATCGTAATGGGTGATGCGGACCATCGTTCGGCGCTTCGCTTGAGCGAGCTTCTTCGAAAGCACGAGCGCTTCTTCTTCGGTCAGCTCGTGCTTCGGCTGCACGATGCGCTCCCGTTCGCGAATGAGATCGTAGTATCCCCTGAGTGCGGCAAAGGGCATGAACTGCTGCGCCCTGCCGGCGCGCGGCGCGCGATCACTAGGCATGATGCCCCCCGACCTGCTCGTTGCGCTCCCGAGCCGTTGCCTTCTCTGCGAGGCTCATGCCGCGCAGAAGCGCATTCTTCCCAAACTTTCCCTTCACGGCAAGCACCGCCTCCTGCAAGCTCTTCTCCTCGGCTTCCGCCTGTTCGTCGGTGAACAGATCGACCGTCGCGAACTCCTCAGGAACAACGCCCCCGAAGCTCACGTTGATGCGACGGATCGGCTTGTCGCGGCGCGTCGTTTCCTCGAAGAGATCGAGGAAACGCGGCATGATCTTCGAGTAGAGGTTCGTGCGCCCGAATTGCTTGCGGGTTCCGCCGGTATGGGGAACGCTGCGTCTGCCGCGCAGCGGACGCTTTCCGTGGCCTCCATCGAAAAACTCCCCATCGCTGCGATTCTCCCGATCTTCCCGCTCTCTCGCATAACCCACGTAGAGCGATATCGTTTCCGCCACCAGGTTCTTCTCAACGAGATCGAGCACAAGAGCATCGACCATTTCCTTCAGCACCACGAGCGCATCGTCGTAGCTGTAATCGCACGACAGCACCTGTCCGCTCATCATGGAATGGGCGCTCGGCTCGTATTCGTGGATTTCGGCAATGGTACACGGCTCGATGCCATGCGCATGGTCGATGAGGTATTCGGCGTTCACTCCGAACTCCCGATACAGCGCATCTTCTTCCATGCGGCACACGCCGCGAAGATCGTAAACGCCGAACTTCGCAAGGCGCTTGGCGATGCCGGGCCCGATGTTCCAGATATCGGTTATCGGGGTGTGCGTTTGTATCGTGCGCTCGAATTCCGCTTGATCGAGGTACCCGATGTTGTCCTCGACGTGCTTTGCGGTGATGTCGAGTGCAACCTTTGCGAGAAAGAGATTCGTGCCCACACCCGCCGTAGCGCAGATACCCGTTTCGGCAAGCACTGCATCCATGAGCATGGCGGCGAACTCTTTGGCGGTCATATGGTAGAGCGAAAGGTACGGCGTTGCGTCGATGAAGCACTCGTCGATCGAATAGGCATGGATGTCGTCGGGCGATACGTAGCGCAGGTAGATCGAGTAGATGTCGGCGGAAACCTTCATGTAGTGGGTCATCTGGGGTTTCGCCATGATGTACTTGACGTGCGAGGGAATCTCGAACACGCGGCAGCGGTTCGAGATGCCAAGGTCTTTCATGGCCGGCGTAATGGCGAGGCAGATTGTTTTTTCGGTGCGGCCGGGATCGGCGACGACGAGGTTCGTCGTGAACGGATCGAGCCCGCGCTCGACGCATTCGACGCTTGCATAGAAGCACTTGAGATCGATGCAGATGTAGCTGCGATCTTCGGACACGCCTTCGCTCCTTTCGTATACGGCCGCATCGGATACTAAAACATTTGTTCGTTCATAATACCGCAGAATGCGTTTTCGGGTCGTCGTCATCCGCGCTTTGGACAATCTTCGCGAAAACCGAGCCGCTGTGCACAGCAGGGTGCTTTCGGAAAACCCCAATCCGTGGTTTCGCGGCGCGCTTTTCGGTCCCACCGTCTGGGTGCAGATCCGCACGATGACTTATACTATGATCCGCACACTGAGCGGAAACCGCGACGTTCGATACCGCCTTGCCAGCGTTGAACGGCTTAATGGACCGTTCGGGCCGAACGGTCCAAACGAAACGTCTATGCCGCACTGAGAGGTTTTCCTTGAACAAGCTCGAAAGCTTAGCACTCGGTCGAAGCGTCCCGCACACTTTGGTCAGATTCGCCCTGCCCGTCATTGCAGGGCTGCTTCTCATGCGCATAAACACCGCCGTGGATCACGTTTTGGTCGGACAGGCAATCAGCACCGTCGGCGTCGCCGCCATCACCATCTGCGATCCGTTTGTTTTGCTCATCACCGCTTTGGCGGTTCTGGTTGGGGATGGCGGATCGTTCGTCATAGCCTTGAGCATGGGCGCCCACGACACCCGCAAAGCCGCTCGGGCAGCCGGTACGGGAATCGCCGCAGCAGCTGTCCTCTCGCTTGCCTTCGCGCTGACGGCAACCTTGTTTGCCGACCCCCTTCTACGCTTCGCGGGCGCGAGCGAAACGCTGCTTCCCCACGCGCGACCGTTTCTTCAGATCATAGCTTGGAGCAGCCTGTTCACCGCGTTCAGCTCAGGCATCTCATCTTTCGTGAGAACCGCCGGGTATCCGAATCGCGTGTTCGCCATCCAGACCATCAGCATCCTGTGCAACATAGCGCTCGGCTATCTGCTCGTTATCGTCATGGACACAGGGACTGCCGGCGCCGCATGCGCTACCGCCATAGGCCAAGCAGCCGCCATGATCGCGACCATAGCGTTTCTCCTGAAGCGGGATATGCCCTTCAAGCTTCGCGCGCGCGATCTGGTCCCCGATTTTCGCATGCTCTTCAAAACGGCGGCGCTCGGCTTCCCTTCGAGCGCGCTGAGGATAACCGATGCGTTCTGCATTTTCGCGACGAACTTCCTCGTGACAGCCTTCGCGATTTCAGCCCTTCCGCACGGCACGACAACCGGGGGAGCGCTTGCCGCATCGGGCATCGAAAACGCCGTAACCGCCTTTCTTCTCGTACCCGGCATCGGAATCGCCACCGCAGCGCGACCGTTCATCGGGTACTGCAGCGGAGCCGGCCTTCCGCGGCGCACGTATCAATTTGCACGGTGGACGTTCATATGCGGATTCGCAGCGCTTCTCCCCCTCTGGGCCGCGGTTGAACTTGCACCGGAACTCTTCGTCGGCATGTTCGGGATCGATGCAGCAGACGTCCCGTTTGCCTGCTGGGTTCTTCGAACCTCGGCGCTTACCGTTCCTATATCGATGGTGCGCATCGTGGGAACGAGCTATTTTCAAGCTTCGGGGCAAGCGGGGATAGCAAACGCGCTCATCGTGCTACAGCAAGGGTCCTACATTCTCGTGAAGCTCTTCGTATTCCCGTTCCTGTTGCCGGTATTCACCCAATTCGACCATCTGCAATCGCTGTTTCTCGGTTCGATCGGCGGCGGCCTTGCCGCGGTGGCGATCACCGCAGCCTTTCTCTTCCACGAGCGTTTCGTGATACGAGGAAAGATTGCCGAAAGCGAGGCGTAGCGCGCGAGCACGAGGGCAAGGGCGAAGGCGAAGGACTAAGCCAGAGCATCATCGCTTGTTTGGGATGCTTGCCCTTCGCTGCGCCTGCTTCCTTTGGTCCATTGAAGGAGAATGACGAGCAGTAATCCCACCCCGTAAGTGATGCAGAGATCTTTGATGTCGAACGAGACGATACCTGCAAACGAGATGAAGTCGAGAACATAGCCGCGAAAGACGCTATCGAGAACCGACGAGACGGCACCCGCCGCAATGAGCGCAACCGCCCACCTGAACCCGTTGTTCGAGAAGTCGAAGCCTTCCCTTTTCAGATACCTTACTCCCAATGCAGCGGCCGCACCGCACAGAAGCACTTTGGAGAGAGCGTGAAAGGCCCGCGAATCAATCGTGATATCGAGAAGCGACAGCAGCACGTTGTTGCTATGGTTGGGAACGAACCTGATGCTGAGAAAATCCCCCACAAGCTGGATGCCCGATCCCCCGAAGACAAAAACTGACACGAGGATTTTCGCGATTACGTCGGACGCGACAAGCGCGGCGGCAACGATAACGAGCGTTCGGGTGGATGCAGCTCGCCTCCGGGCGAAAACGAGAACGAGAAAACCCGTCGCCCATAAGAACACCGCACCCACGGCAAGCCCCAGAAAAGAGCGCGGCGTGCACAGCGACTCGTCGGGTAGTATCGCCGCGAGGCAATAGGCCGCCCAAGCCGCAGCGAACACGAGCGAGTATCCTATGTCTTGACGTCTTGAACCCAACTTCGCACCCGTCGTCGGCTGACTTCGATTAAGCCCAGAAGTGTACCATACGGGTTCGCCCGATATGAAACGGAGTGCAGCGAACCGTTCGCTGCACTCCGTCTTTCCGGTTTCGGTTCGCTAAAACCTTTTCCCAAACAGAATCTCGCTTACTGCTGATGGCTCCGCTTGCGCACAGCCGCCCCGCAGGCAACTGCTCCCGCAGCAACGGCAACGAGGCCCACTGCCTGGAAGGGCGGCACCGCATCTCCCGTTTGGGCGAGCGGGAAGACCTTGTTCGCATCATCCTGCCCACCGGACGGATCGGTTACCGTCGAGCCGTTGCCGCTACCCGCAGCCTGCCAGATGAGCTCGAAAGGCCCGAACTGCTGTGCGGGAACGGAGAACAGAACCCCCGAATCGGTTTTCGTTACGCCAAGCGCATGAGCCTGCGATTTGGCTATCTCCGCATCGAGATCGGCGGATGCCATATCGAGCGTGTAGTCACGCGTAAGGCCTTCGAAATACGCTACGGCAACCGCATCGTCCTTGGTTACTCCTTCGGGATACGGCCAGAACACGGTCACGTTTTCGCCATCGGTACTCACCCATGCGTTGCCGTTTGCCATATCGACAAGATCGATGTACTTGAATTCGGAGCCGATCGTCCGAGACGGATCGATCGTGCTTTTCGCAGCGGCAACGCCCTTTTCGTTGAGCACGGCGACGCGGTTCTCGCTTCCAAGGACCTCGGGAAGAAGATCGTCCCACAGAAGACCGATTTTCGAGCCCTCGCCCACAGGCAAATCGGGATTCCCGTTCGTGAGGAAGCGCGTTCCTTTCGCCACATGGGCATGGGGGTCGACGGAGTCGTCGCAGCCTCCCTCGACCGTACCGAGATCGCAGAACCCATCGTCGGAGGCGCCTTCGCTTGCGTCCAGCACGCGAGCAGCCGCTCCCGCGTCTTTCAAGCCAACCAAAGGGCTCTCCGAGTTGTAGACCGGGCGCAGCACCGAAGGGTCGAGTGCGACAGCAGCATCTGCGTTCGCCACCGCACGCACCTCGACGGTTGCAACAGATCCGGCGGATCCAACTGCAGCAACCGTACCATCATCGGCGAATTCGAGTACGGCGTCGCCGACCTTCACGGTCGCATCGGCCGCATCCGCGCTTTTCCACGCCTTCAATTCGTAGACGCCCTCACCTGCCACATCGTCAACGGGATTGCCGGCCTCATCAACCCATTCCCATTCAAGGGGCAGGGGATCCGCATCGGTAAGGGGCTGATCGTCAACCGTGATATCCGCAATGTCGAACGCCCACTTCGGATTAGGAAGCGCGTTTTCGCCAAGACCACCCTCGTAGGCGATGAGGGAGTACGCAGAGACGGCAACCGTCTCGGTTTCAACAACGCCGTAGCTGCCGTCGGGATTCCGAGTGGGGCTGAATCCCTCCGCACAGTACTCGTCTGGAACCTCGGAGCTGAACTCGCCGCCCGATACCATCATCTTGTTTTCGGTTGAGCCGCCGCTTTCGGCAGTCACATTGAGCGCAGGAACTCCCTCGGACGCGCTCACGGATCCTCCCTGAATAACGGCAACGCTATTCGGGCTGTCGTAATACTTGCTGCTTCCGTCTATCTGTATGCCATAGCAGTCCTGGATAACCGTGCTGTCGCCGACCTTGCCCTGGGAGCTGCCCGAAGCGATCACCGTGCCGCCCGTCATGTCGAGCGTACCGCCGCGCATCAGGACACCGACTCCCCCATCGGCGTAGATCGTACCGCCCGAGATGTTGAGCGCGCCGGCTTGGGGATGGTAGATGCCGCACGCGATGTACCCACTCGACACGATATGGCCGATGATCGTGCCGCCTGCGATATCGATCGCAGTTCCGCCGTACGTCGTCGAAGCATCGTTGGTGCCGTTGCCGGCAACGGCAGCGTTGTCGGTGCCGACAATCACACCGTCCGACACCTTGAGGTAGGCGCCGTTACCGAAAACGCCAGGACCCCCCTCGGGGCCAATTTGGTAGCCACCTTCTATGAACACTTTCGACTCGATCGGATCCGCGCCGGGGGTCGTCGATCCATATACTCCAACGGTATAGTTCTTGATCGACTCGATCGTGCCGCTTTTCAAGGTGAATACCCCGCCATCCGTTACCATAACGGTGACGGCGTTGGCGTCCCTCGAACCGAGCGTATTGACGATCTTTCCCGATGCGTACGTTACGGTTTCATAATCGTCGCTCACGATCGGCTTGCCGGAAACGCTGCTGTCCTCAACGGTAAGGTTTCCCGTAACCTTCACCGGCTCATCGACCGACAGCGTGTGCCCCGAAAGATCGAGTACGATGTTTTTGTCGGCAGGCACCGCGATGTTTTCGGCAGCAGGGGAAAGAAGGGCAACGGTCTGCCCTTCGGCCGCATCGTCAATCGCGGCTTGCACCGAAGGATACTTCGTTCCGTCGATCGATGCTACGGGATTGGGCACATCGACGACCCAATTGCCCTCACCGTCCGAAACAGGCTCGTAGCCCTCCGCAAACATATCGTCAGCGGGCTTCGACGAGAACGAGCCGCCGGAAATAGCCGCAGCTCCAAGCGCGTTATCCGCAACAATAGCGGTCTTGGATCCACCGCCGCCCGCGAAGGTGCCGCCTTTGATGACGACCGTAGCCTCCTGCCGGTTGCCTCCGTCGCCCCCAGCATTGTTGTTTCCAACGTGGACCGCTTCGCGCTGCGAGGAAGAGAACTCTCCGCCGTGCACCGTCGCGGAAGTCTTATACGACTCGCCCGCAACGTAGAGCGCGTAGAACGTGGCCGTATGCGAGGGGTTCTTCACGCAGTTACCTGTCGAGAACGTGCCGTCGTAGACGTCGGCTGAGCCTCCGACGATCGCAAGACCTCCCTGCACACCGGTAACGGTACCGTTTTCGAACGCAAGATACGCCCCATCGGCGTCAAGACCGCTTCGAACCGTATATCCATAGTGAGCGTTATCGCATGCGCTGCACGACGTGTTCTTGAACTCGCCGCCCGAAATGGTCATCGTTCCGCCGTTCTCCACGGAAGGATACCACGGACTCTCCCAATAGCCGCCCTCGATCACCGTCGTCGAGCCTTCGGCGGTACGCAAGGCGGTTCCGTTCGTGTCGTAGGTTCCACCTTTGAAGATCGCCTGACCGCCAGCGCGGTTCCAAATGTTTACCGAATTGCTCTCGAGCGTCCCGCGAAACGTTCCGTCCACCACCGTCAGCGTTCCGTAGTTTTCGATAGCGCCCCAGCCATTCGCTCCAGCTCCACCGACGTCGATCGTTCCGTTGCCCTTCACGGTCAGCGTTCCACGATTGACGATCGGACGACCCTTGAAGCCGCTCGCTGCAGCGGTGATGTTGTTCCCGGCCATATCGAGAATGACGTTCTGGCCGTCCTCCACCGTTACAATGCCCTCAGATGTAAGCTCGGCATTATCGAGCATGGTGACGGTCGTCTCGGTACCGTCAGCGGGCACAGCGGCGAACGCCTCTTTGAGCGATGAATACTCTTGGCCATTCACCTCGGCAACGCCCGTTGACAGTGGAGCAATGGCAGCACTGCTGTCGCCTTCGCTCTCGGCAGCTCCTTTCGCGCCTTGACCTTCCGATTCGCGAAGCGCACCGCCTGAAGAATCGCTTTCGTCGTCAACCGAGGGCGAATCCACGCCCTCGCCATCGGCAACCTGAGATAAGGCAAGACCCGCAGAGGAATCTTCGCCCCCCCCCGACGCCCACGCCGCTACCGGCAAACCGAAAGTCGTTGCCAGAACAAGCGAGAGCGCAATCGACAGTGTGCGGTTCAGCTTGCTGCTGCGCGCCATGTGCTCTCCTCCTTTTCCATAAATTATAACTAAATCAGTTTGAAATATGAGATTTAACTCAGTATTTAACTCAACTTTTAGTACGGCGTTTGATGGATGTCAACATATCTCCCCTGCTCTACCGTCGTATTTTTGCGAAATATCCATAAATGGGATAAAACCGATTTACTTGGGTTTCTTTAAAGAATTCTTGGCAGCGGACAACCGCCGGCCAGCGAAAGCTCTGCCGTCATCCACATCGACCAATCGAAATCCTGCTCGCATCGAAAACGTACTTTGCCATGAACGCCGACTCGCATAGCGGCCGTTCTAAAACGTTCGGCAAAGCAAGGAAGCACCCTTGCCCGAATACAGAAACGTCCTTGAAACCACTGGGTTGCAAGGACGTTTACCCGCGAGGCCAAATACCCCGAAAAAGCTATTTCACTTCACAGAGCGATTAAATACCGAGTACCTTCGCTTTCGCAGCTTCGAACTCCTCTTGCGATATCACCCCTTGGTCGAAGAGGTTCTTCAGCTTGGCGAGACGCTCGTATGGGTCTTCTGCAGCTGCCGCATCCGCTTGCTGTGGTTGCGACACCGAATACCCTGGTGCTTGGTTCGGTTGCTGCATCGCACCGACGGCTCCTGCGGCACCCTGCATACCCATGCCCATAAAGCCCATGCCCAAAGCACCGCCATCGGGGTTCTCTCCGGCAGCACGCAAGCCATCGGCGAACGAAGCCTGCAGGTTCGCATTCCCCCGCGCACCCATGAGCGCATCGGCCTGCTGAACCTTCGCAAGCAGCGCTTTGGTGGTCTCGTCGTAGTCGATGGCCATGATCGCCGCTTTGACGATCTGCAATCCCCTATCGTATCTCCAGTGGTAGGACTGCTCAACAGCCTGGGACAACGATTGGGCGAACCCCACGGCGTCGCCTTGAATGTTGGTGATCCTGTTTTGTTTATCGCCCGCATTCGCATAGACGCTGAAGGCGCTTGCGAGCGATCCGACCACCTCGGAAAACAGCTGATTTGCTGCAGCGTTGTTGAGATCGGAGAAATAAAAGGGGAACCCGCCGGGCGCATAGTACTGAACCGGCACAAAGCTCTTCAAAAACAAGATCGGGTCAACGATTTTCAGCGTATACGTTCCATGGGCCCTTGCGCCAACCTGCGTATTGAGGAACGCATCGTCCCAATAGATTTCGCTTTGCGTGCCGAATTTGTTGTTGGGGATCTCCTTTAGGTTTACGAAAAGAGCGACCTGCGCAGCCGCCGGTGGCCCACCGTACTTGAAACGGTCCCACGACTGCTTTACCACCGCATCAACGAAACCCGAATCGGCGAAAAACGAGCGGGCGTTGATGTTGTCGGAGGTCCACTGATAGCCTCCAGGATCGGACACGAATCCCGTCACTGCACCGTTCTCCATCGTGATGAGGGCGAACCCCTCGGGCACGAGGATGAGCGATCCGTTGGTGATGATGAAATCGCTTCCGCTGTCGTTCGAGGATCGCTGAGCGTTGGCGCCGCTCCGAACGGCCGAGCAAACGCCGACGGTTCCCGACAGCCCCGAAGGAACCGTATAGAAGTCCCGCCATTGATCCGCCATCGCCCCGCCAAGCGCTCCGCTGAATGCTTTGAAGAAGCCCATGATGCCCCCTGCCTAGTTGCCCGGTGAGTCTTTTTCAATGACCACGGCATTCCCGTTGGCGGTAACGCCGAACACATAGGGAAGGTACAACGTGCCGCCGTTTGCGTTCGCCGTTTCCGGATCGAGCGTGATGTAGTCGAAATCGACTCCGATTACCGCGTTGCACCCTAAATCGTAAGCCGCCACCTTGAGTTCCATGAGGGCGTTTCGGCGAATTTCCACGATCGATTTCATCAACGCCTGGCCCACGTTCGTAGTCTGGCTGAACAGTCCGCTCTTCCCACGATCAACCTGCACGGCATCGTCACCCGAGATGTAACCCGAGTACTTCTTAATCCTATAGCCCTCGAAACCGAAGCCGGACGTGATCATTATCGACGACATGACCTTCTGTTTTTTAGCCTCTTCTTCGAGATACCGGTGAAAACCGTTCACGATCGGCCCCACGTCGGAGTCCTGGACTACCTTTTTGGTAAAGCTCGATTTGATCTCAAAGCCAGCATTGCTGATAAACGTCTCGACCTGCTCTTTGTCGAACCCGTACATTTTCGCAAGATCATCGGTATACATGGCTGCCCGTCCTTTGCTTACAAGTACCTACGTGCCTCTGCATTGTTTGGATCGATATCGAGTATGAGGTTGGCGTAGCGGCTTGCTTCCCTCGGATTCTCCCTGCACTTTTGAAGCAAACGCGCGATATCGTCGTTCAGCGCCATATGCGAAGCGCGCGGCACCGCATCCGATTGCTGAAGCAGGTACCTCGTTCGGCAATAGCTGCACATCCTGAAACCGCCCATGTCGACGATTTCGGTACTACCGCAATTCTCGCATACCACCATTTTCATGCGCGTTGTCCCTTTGACTACCACGAACCGGCATCATGCGCGGCCGACCGATGATTTCGAATGAAGACACTTTAGCACACCAGCGGCTGAAGGTTGATCGCTTCGATGGGCGATAGCGCTGCTGCGCATACCGCATCTTGAGCGGTCGTCATACGCCCTCGAGCACTTCTAAAAACAATGTCGTTGGGGTATTCGATAAAGCGAGGATGGGAGGCGTAGCCATCGGCAAGGCAGTCTTCATCTCATTATGGGTCCAGTTTGCCCCAGCCATAACAGCCTCTGTTCGCAGAGGAATTAAATCGCCAAGAAAGTTCATCGCTGGACTGAGCAAAATTAACCCGCAGCAGCATCGCTCCACCTAAGAGAGAGTTAAGGGGTATACCGAAATAAGGAGGCTACTTTAATGCGCGAAAGGGATCGAGGACCCGTCCTCCAATCCGCAACAACTTGGCTGAAAGAAGTAGATTTGAATCGATACCTTGGGAACCACGCACTCGCATTCTCAATAGCTACACAGATCGCTGGCCGTGGCTCGTAATTTCAGATCAGCGCATTGTTATGGTTTGCACCTTGGCAAGAGAGACCAAAATGAGAGCTTGGGGTATTCAGACGCGAATGCCCCAAGCCCCAGCCATCAAGTCTCAGCATGTGCCCGCTCAACCACCCACGGCGCGCAATGCACGTCCCTCATTTCCTACTCCGCTTCGCTCTTCGCAGCAAGCTCTTTGGCTGCCTCTTCTTCCATAGCCGTCAGCTGCTTGTTCTTCTTGGCAAACAGCATGCAGGTTGCAGAGGCGACTACGAATATCGCAGCGATGATAAACGCGCCGTTCCATCCAAGAGCGCTGCCCGAAATAGCCGCCAGCAGAGGAACGCCGATGGCATCGAAGATGGGTTTGCCGAGAAACACGAGGCCATAGATCTGCGCGAAGTTCTTCGGTCCAAGGTACATGGTGGTCGCCGAAGAGAAGCATACGGCAGAAGAGCTCAAAGCCGCGCCGAAGAAGAATCCGGCAACGAAGAGTACGACCAGGTTGGTGCCCCACAGCATGATCACGATAAGCGCTACCGCCGCAGCATAGTTGATCGAGGAGTACGCCCAGCGCGGCCCGACCTTATCCACAATGAGGCCTGCGGCGATCTTTCCGCAGCAGCCGGCAAACGCGAGGAACGTCATGAACATGCCGGCGGTGCCGAGATCGACGCCGTTTCCGACGAGAAACGTCGGGAAGTTCTGCAACGGACCCTGCTCGCCGATGCCGATAAGGGCAAAGGACAGCGCTATCAGCCAGAACGTTGCGGTTTTCAAAGCCGACTTGCGATCAAGGCCGACGAGTTTGGCAGCACCGGCCTGCACCGCTTCCTGCGCCGCTTCTGCTTCGGTCACTCCGTCGGGAAGAAGCCCGATATCCTGTGGCCTCCACCGCAGGATGAATGCGGCGAGGAACAGAACGACGAACGCGATTATTCCCAACGTGATTGCCGCCTGCTGCCAATCGCCACCCGCGGTCGCGGAAGAGATGATGCTCGTGGTGATGTAGGAGCCCGGCAACGTCGCGCACCACGTGATGCCGATAGCGATGCCGCGGCGTTTGACAAACCAGTTCGACGGAATACCCGAAAGAATGATCATGCCGCCAAGCGCGCTGCCAAGTCCCAT
Source organism: Raoultibacter timonensis (assembly GCF_900240215.1). Classification (GTDB taxonomy): domain Bacteria; phylum Actinomycetota; class Coriobacteriia; order Coriobacteriales; family Eggerthellaceae; genus Raoultibacter; species Raoultibacter timonensis. The sequence continues at coordinate 729,065 of NZ_LT964681.1, forward strand.
GACAACATAGGCCGCATACACCATCCACAGCTCGGTCATGAACCCGAGAATGAAGAATCCCCCCGAAAAGAGAAAGGCCGAGAGAATCAAAGCACCACGGACCTTTATCTTTTCAACGATATCGCCCACGATGAGGCTGAAAAAGCCGACAACCAGGGCAAATATCGAGAAGCCAAGCGCTACCTGCGTCGGATCGGCGCCGAGCATCTCAGTCATGGGCACTTTGAACATACTGAAAGAATAGAGTCCGAATCCCTGCGTGACAACGCCCACGATAAAGGCGATGAGCACCATAAACCACCCTTTTGCAAAAAACGGACTGCTTTTCTTTACCTCATCCATGCTAAACCTCCTTGCTTGCTCGTATGCAGGTTTCGCCGAGATAAAACGTGTTCATTTTGATAGCGGCGAGACCGGCATTCCCAAGGCAGATTCCTGCCCCGTTGCTGCCCGCCGTCAATGCAGCGGGCAGCAACCTCAAGTCATATGGCTACGCCGTGAAGATGGAGCAGTGACGCCCTTCCGCTTCCTTCACCATGTCGGCAAGCGAACCGATCTTCAGCGCGCGTGTCGGACAACCGCTCACGCAAAGGGGGTTCGGATTGTCCGCGTAGCATGCCGCGCATTTGTCGAGAACCGGTGCCACAAGATGGTACTGGCGCAATACGCCGTCGACCAAAAACGGCTCGCGCCGCTCGCAGCGCATCCAATCCTCATCGTAGGGATAGCGGTGAGTCTCGCGGCAGGCAGCCTCGCAGCTGAAGCAGCCGTTGCAGTCATCCAGGTCAAGCAAAAGCGCAATACCTTTTCCGTCGACTCTGCTCATTACAGATCACCCCTTCCAGCTTCGATCTTGCACAGTGATGAGCGCATGGCGGTGGCGCCATAGCCGGGCTCTGCAGGTGTAGAGGGCACGAGGATGTTGCCGTTGCATTTGTCCCAACCGTAGCCGGGCAATCCCAGTTCGGGACATTCATCACGCCAGCCCGGGCGAGGCACCGCCACAACCCCCTTCTTGATCTCGCGCGTCACCGCAGCCTTCGAGATGATGTGGCCACGAGGCGAGGTGATGGTGATCCATTCGCCGTCCGTGATACCGTAGGCGCGCGCGTCGTCAGGATGCACGAGCGCGAACGGATCGGGATAGAGCTTTCGCTGTGCCGGAATGTTCGTCCACGCAGAATGGAAGAACGAGTAGACGCGATGGCCGGTGACGGCGATGAGCGGATATTCTTCGGCGAGCTCAGGCTGGGAGATGGGGCTCTCCATCGGCTCAACGTAATCGGGCAGCGGATCATACCCGAAGTCCGCCAAGGCCTGGCACCAGAACTCGATGCGCCCCGTAGGCGTTGCGAAGCCCGGCTGCCCATCGGGCCGCATGATGCCCTTCTCGTACTTCTTCTCGATATAGTCGCCCTTTTCACCGCCGGGCTCGGTTGAGCGCCAGTCCTTCGATTGGAATTCATCCCAGGTAAGATCGAGATCGTAGAACTCCTTCAAACGCCAGAGCACCATTTCCTTGGTGTTGTTCCAGGGCCAATGCTCCGGATCGATGCGCTTGCCCCAGTGCAAGAAGAACTCCCAGTCATCCCAGCACTCGCCCGGGGCCTCGACCGCTTGATCGAACGTGAGCAGCAGGTTGCCGTCGATCTCCTCGTCGTAGGAGCACCGCTCGGCCCAGTCCGCCGAAGGAAGCAGCAGGTCGGCGAGCTTCGCCGTCGGCGACATATAGAAGTCCTTGACGGCGACGAAATCGAGGTTCGGAGATGTCATGGCCTTGTACGTGAGATTCGTGTTCTCGTAGCACAGCAGCGGGTCGTTCGCGATGGCGATGAACGCCTTCACAGGCCGGGGCTCGCCGGTGATCATGGCCTCGAACACGGCGTGCGGATCGTTCGAGCGGCCGAATGACTTGTACAGCGGATGCTCCTCGCCGCCGAACGTGAACAGGTCAGAGCGGCCCGGATCCTTCGTTCCGTCCCACAGCGTGATCTTGTCGTCGAGCATGACTGAGAACGAGAGGCTCACCGGAGTGCCGCCCACAACGTCGATGTGCCCGAGTAATCCATGGAGACAGGCGAGCGCGCGGCCGTTCTGGATGGCGTTGGTATGCATGCACCCTGGCCCTAGGCCGATGTTCATGGCAACCGGGCCGCACGTACCCATGATGCGAGCGGCCTCGCGGATTTCCTCGGGAGTGATCCAGCAGACTTCAGCAGCGCGCTCGGGAGTCCAATCCTTCACCCGCTCGGCGAGCTCATCGAAACCATAGGTCCACTTGTCCACGAACTCGACATCGTACCATCCGTTCTCGATGACTTCGTGAATGAGGGCAAGCGCCAGCGCCGCATCGGTGCCGGGGCGAGGCTGGATGGCAACATCAGCATGCTTGGACATATCCTGGAAGCGGGTGTCGATCACCACGAGTTTCGTCTTGCCTGCACGCTGATTCGCGTAAACCTCCTTGGCCCAGGTTGTCTGCATTGCAGGATTCTCGCCCCACGCAACCACGCAGCCAGCATGGCGTGAATCGCCCTTTCCGGAGCTGAAGATGCCGAGCGTAAATGCGTTCGGAAGGATGTGGGGCATGAGGCATACATGCGTAGGCACAAGGCTCCAGCCCTCCAGTCCAAGCGACGAATTCAAGCGGCAATGCCAATGGTTTGCGACACGCCCCGTCCCCTGACCGGTAATGATGGCCTCGGGCCCGTATTGGTCTTTGATGCGCATGCACTCGGCTGCGATGATATCGAGTGCCTCGTCCCAGGAAATGCGCTCGAACTCGCTTTTGCCGCGGTTCTCGGGATGTCGCTCCCCTTGGGGATCCCAGTCCACGCGCTTCATGGGATAGAGCAGACGACCTTCGAGGTTGTTGTGAATCTCACGCTCCGACATTCCCGATCCGCAGATCACGCCATGAGACTTCACGTTGTCGGGGTTGCCCTCGATTTTAACGATCTGGTTGTTCTCATCTGAGTAGACGATGACGCCACAGCGCGCATGGCAGGTTGTGCATTGCGTTCTGGTCTTTTTCAGTGCCATTTCTTCTCCTTCGCTCTTACTGGTTTTCGCAGTTCCGTTCGAGTTCCGCCTACGTTGCCTCACCTCTTTTCAAACGCATCACGTTCAATCCCTCTTCGAAATGACTATTCGGCCTTTTTGGGAAAGCGCACCAGAAGAGAGCACACCACGCCGATCACGCAGCACACGCCGATTCCGATGTACGCGGGGTTGTAGCTGCCTGCAGAGCTGAATACAGCGCCGGAAATGACCGGGATCATGCCGGCGACGATGCTGAAGATGGGAAGCGCGACGCCGATGATCTTCGAGAAGTTCCCATTGCCGAAATAGTTTGCAAAACAGGTGGGGCCGCACACAAGATTGATGCCCCAACCAGCACCGATGCAGATGAAGTACACGAACATGAGCACACTGTCGTTTGCGCTGCTGAAGCTCGCAATGAACATGGCGAGGGCCATGGCAATCCCGCCGAATGCAAGCACGCGCACCGGCTCGATACGGTCGATAAGGGGTGCGATCAGGAAACGGACGATCAAGGCGACGATGCCCTGGATGGACAAGCCGAGCGCAACGATACCGGGATCGAAGCCCATGCCCGAGAAGTGCAGCACGCCGGCAGATACGTTGATGTTGAAGCCGAAGTACAGCGGAAGGGCTGCGCATACGAAAAGCCAGAACGCGGGTGTTTTCAGAGCCTGAGCGAGCGTCTTGCTCTCTTTCGTCTTATACACCTTCGACGAATCGACTTTGCTCTCGACGGCCTCTTCAGGCCCCTCGTCAACAGAACCGTCGGGAACAAGCCCCTTATCCTCTGGCTTGTTTCGAATGAACAGCACCACGATCACAAGGCCGACAACAGCAGCCGCAGCGACCGCATAGAACGCGGATCTCCACGAGCCGGTCGACTGGATGATGGCGTTAATTGCGGGCGGCACGAGAAACGCTACAGCGCCCATTACCGCCATCATGATGGCCATGGCCATGCCGCGCTTCTTGACAAACCACATGCTGATGGTGGTCTGGCACGGCACCTGAGATCCCATGGCGCTGCTGAAGCTCAGCCACACACCGAAGATCAGGAAGTAGGCGATTGTGCTCGAGCCACCGAACTGAGCGAAAACGATGCTGCCGATGATGATCAGGATAGCCGACAGGATCATCGTCAGGCGAGCGCCCTTTTTCGATACCAAGCTTCCGATGATGGGTGCCAGCAGGCCCTGGAACAAGATGAATACAGTAAAGCCGAGGCCTACCAGCGTACGATCCATCATGATGTCGGGCTGCGTCACCATAACAGGTATGGCAATCTGGCCAGCGTTGAGCGATACCGATCCGAGAAGCAGATACACCAATCCGCAAGCTGCTGTGATCACCCAGCCATAGAAGAATCCCCCCTTCCCCTTCTTCGGCGCAGACTGAGCTGTGCCCGACTTGCCCTCATGCTCATCCATAGCTTCCTCCTTCTTTTCTGTCGTTCGAAACCAGACATTCGGCTTCATGTACGGCAGAGCCAGGAAGGCTTTGGTGCTAGGATGGAGCTTCGCTTCCGGGCATCTGCGCGTCTCATGCGCCATAGGCCCGAAGATACGTGTTTTAGGGGGAAATGCATCGGCTCGGCGCTGCGAAACAGCCCGAAAGCGCCTCATGCAAGCTGCATGAATTATTAGCTCGATCAGGCATTATTCCGAAGAATGCCCGGGCATTCGGCAGTTGCTGGGATGGCCCTTAGAGCATGTCGGTCTTTTCGGCCTCGACCATATCGATCAGGGCTTGATGCGAGCCAACCCCAAGCTTCTTGTATATGTTGTAGACATGGGTTCTCGCTGTCGAGTTGCTGATGACGAGCTTCTCTTCGATTCGCTCCACGTTGCGGCCTTTCGCCAGCAGAAGAAACACTTCGGTTTCTCGAGGCGACAGTCCGTGGTTCTGGGCGACCTTCTTGCATGCGCGGATGAATCGGCCATCATGGTCTGACGTCTCATCCCTCTCGTCGAGCTTGACTTCGCCGAGCCTGCTTATGGCTTCGGCTTTCCTGCTCTCTTCAGAGATCAAGAGCACGAAGGAGAGCAGCAGCAGAAAGGCCAGGCCGATGAGGATGAAGTGAGCGCTCTGCTCTATCGGTTCGTTTCGCATGAACGCATACCAGCCGACAACCGTACCGATGAGAAGCCCGATCCAGTTGGGAATGCTTGCCTTCGAATACCTTCGAATGGAGTGAATCCTGAATTCCTGGTTGAGCTCGCTGCGTTCGCACCAAGAAAGAACCATGGCAAACGCATTAAAGGCCACGTTCAGGCCGGCGCACACGATCAACGCCGCTTCGTTGCAGTAGGGAATCAGAAAGAGAATGGCGACGATAAACGGCAGCGACAGCTGTTGGACCTGCTGGCTTTTCAGCACTCTGTTGAGCGACCAGTGTTTGGCCATGATCGATAAGGCGGCGCCAATAACCCCGCAAGCCCCTACGATGAGGGCCGGTCCCAACCCCAGCGAAACCGTTACAATCAGAACGACCCCGTACGCCGCGCTATGGCATGCAAGCCAAAACGCCTTCTTGCTCGATTCCCGAAAAACACTCTCGTCTTCTTCGCGGAGATAGTTGCCCCAATCGACGTTCTTCATGAGCAGCCGGCAGATCGCCACCTCTGCAGCAATGATGATCGCCATCCCGATCAAACCCAACTGCAGAGGCTGCGCGGCACAGGCCGAAACGTATAGCAGTACGCTGAAGAATGCGCTCGTCGCAACCGTAAGGATATTCTGCCTCATGGAGTTATGGCTCAATATGAGACACCAGAGCAAACCAGAAGCAGCAAAACTTATGCCAAGCAAAACCCAGGTGAAGATAGCGACAAACCCCAGTGTGGCCCCAAAACAAAGCACAACAGCCTCGGCAAGGAACGGGACAACGCCAACGGCTACAGCCGGCATAAGAACAGAAGCGTGATGCATAACGAGCCAGTCTGCCTGTGCATATCCAAGCACAAACACCCCCAACATCGCCAAAATGGCAGCGATGCGAAGGGTAACCGCGAATGATTCGCCATACCCAAAAGCGAGGGGAAGTGCAATGCTCAAACCACAGTATGTCTGAACCGTCAGAAAGCACCCGAAGCCAATTGCAGCCAGAATCAACCGTCCGTCAGGAATAGACTTGCCACTTTCAGCAACCGCCCCCCTATCAACCAGTACGTTTAGCGCAGCTCCATCTTGCCCTACCCTCTTTGTCCTCAACCCGTCGATATCTGCCGCCCCCAATCAACTTCACTGATCAGATATGTTTACGATAGGCTGCATGCTGGCCGCAAGCCATTTCCCCCTGCCCGAGCGAACAAAACCCCGATCGCTTTTCCGGGCATCACCTTCTGTCTATACGGTCCTATATTTAATACCAATCCAATTATGATACCACATACTCTAATTTATCATGGACATGAATGAGCGCAAAGCAAAACTAGGTCAAACAATTCGCTCCAGGCGTCAGGAGCAAGATATTTCGCTGCGTCGTTTCGCACTAATGGTCGGATTTAGCCACTCCTACTTAGTTGATGTCGAAAGCGGACGTCGAAACATTGGCATCGAAAACCTCTGCAAGATCGCCGATGGCCTCGGGGTCAAAGTAAGCGATCTGACTAAGGGGTTGTAGGCTCAAACCGAAAACTGATTTCGTTGCCCGAACTCGCTCGTTTCTCATAGTTGAACCATAGTTACACCCAAAGGTTATGAGCAATCTGCCGTCGCCCAAGCTGCTGAAGAAACAAGCCTGCTCGCCTCAGCAGCATACCGTCAGGAATGCCACCACAACCAACCATGGACGCTTTTCGTTTTTCGGGCTACGGAAAGATATCCTATTCGCCTATCCGGAAAAGAAACAAGACCAGCAAAACAGCTGGCCTTGTAAATTTCTGGTCGCGGGGACAGGATTTGAACCTATGACCTCCGGGTTATGAGCCCGGCGAGCTACCAGACTGCTCCACCCCGCACTATGGTGCCAACTTGCATCCATTCGATATATCAAGAACAGGAAAAGCGGCAAGAAGATATAATACTCTGCCGATATCATCTGCGCAAGAAATGATTTCGCCTCCATAAAACATTCGTATTTAAGGCCCGGTTTCGGCCGCATAGAGTCTCAAAGAGCCCGTTCGTTGTGACGATTCGCCTGTATTGTGAGGCATTCGCTTTTCGTTTCAGCCATCCACGCGGTTGCTGTATTACAATCAAGTCGAACAACGCAGATGCCTGCACAACCGAATCCGAGGTACCGAAAAATGACCGTCATCGACGCCCATGCACACATCTACCCTGAGAAAATCGCCGCAAAAGCGGTTGACGCAATCGGCGAGTTCTACGACATCGGCATGTACGGCGAGGGCACGTCCGCCCATTTGCTCTCGTCCATGAACGAAGCCCCCATCACCAACTTCATCGTACATTCGGTCGCAACCAAACCCGAAGCGGTGGAATCGATCAATAACTTCATCGCCCGCGAATGCGAAGCGCATCCCGAATTCACGGGCTTCATGGCCATGCATCAGGACTACCCCGAGCCGGAAAAAGAGATCGAGCGAGCCGTAAGCCTCGGCCTCAAAGGCATGAAAATCCACCCCGACACCCAAGAAGTCAACCTCGACGACCCACGGCTCATGAGCGTGTACGAAATCATCGAGGGTCGCCTGCCGATCATCATCCACATGGGCGATTACCGCCACGATTACTCGCACCCCCGCCGCCTCAAGAACGTCTTGAACACCTTCCCAAGGCTCGTGGTCGATGCTGCCCACTTCGGCGGCTGGTCGATGCCCGAAGTAGCACTCGACTACCTCGGCAGCGAAAACTGCTTCGTTGACATGTCGAGCTCGATGTTCTGGCTCGGTAAGCGCCGCACCAAGGAACTCTGCCGTCTGTACGGCACCGAGCGCGTGCTGTTCGGTTCCGATTTCCCCATGTGGAATCCCGTCGACGAGTACAACACGTTCACGAACATCGATTTCACCGACGAAGAGCTTGAAAACATGCTCTGGCACAATGCCGAGCGGTTCCTCGGCGAGAAAATCAACTAGCATCTCCATGCAAAACGGCGCCCGATGGGCGCCGTCGAAACTGCCGTTCAAACGTTCGGCCTATACGCCGTCGTCCCTATTCCCCGTCTTTTTTCTCTTCGTCTTCGGCGCGCTCGATCACCATGTCGATCTTATCGATGCGGCGCACGTCCATCTTTTTGACGGTGAAATCGACCTTCGTATCGCCCTCTTCAGCAGACACCTTGTCGCCAACCTCGGGAATCTGCCCGAACAGATCGAACAGCAAGCCTCCCGCCGTTTCGCAATCGCCAGCCTCTTCAGGCTCGAAGCCCATGAGCTCGGACAGCTCGTCGATCGGAAGCGATCCGTCCACAAGATAGTGGTCGTCGGCGAGCTTCTTCACCTCGTCGGTATCATCGTGCATGTACTCGTCATCGAGCTTGCCGACGATCTGACCCATGATATCGCTCATGGTCACAATACCCGAAGTACCGCCGTGCTCGTCAACCACCACGGCGATCTTCGTACGTTTCTCCTGCAGGGTCTGCAACAGCTTCGCGATCGGAATGCTCTCGGGCACCGCATGGATCGTGCGGATCTTGAGGTCTTCCATCGTGGAGCCCGCAGGCAGGCTGTACAGGTCCTTGATGTGCACGAACCCGACAACATCGTCTTTGTTGCCGCGAATAACCGGATAACGCGTGTATTTGTACTGCTGCATCGTCTTGACGTTCTCCTCGAGGGTGTCTTCGAGATCGATGCAGATGAGCTCGGTACGCGGGGTCATAATGGCCTCGGCGTCCTTGTCGCCCAAATCGAAGATGTTGTCCACGTACGTGTTCTGGTCGGCATCGATAAGGCCGCTTTCGGTGCTCTCGTCGATGAGGAGCTTGATCTCCTCGCCGGTGTACACCTCGTGCTCGTTGGCCACATCGTGGCCCGCAAGCTTCATGACGCCGTTCGTAATCGTATTGAACAGCCACATGATGGGATACGTGATGCGGTAGAACCATACGAGGGGCGCCGCGGTTAAAAGCGCGTATTTCATCGTGCTGAAGATGGCGAGCGATTTGGGAATGAGCTCGCCTACCACGATGTGGAGCGCTGTGATGATGATGAAGCCGATGGCGACCGCAATGGCCGAGATGGCAGCATCGGGCAAGCCGATGGCGGCAAGCAGCGGATGAATGAGTTCGGAAACTGCGGGCTCGCCCAACCAGCCGAGTGCAAGGGAAGCGAGCGTGATGCCAAGCTGGCAAGCAGAAAGATAAGCGTTAACGTTGTCGGCGACGAGCTTGGTGTACTTCGCACCGGCTCTCCCCTCCTCGATGGCGATGTCGACTTGGGATTTTCTCACGCGGACAAGCGCGAATTCCGAAACAACGAAGAAAGCGTTCATCAAGAGAAAGAACAGGACAAGAAAAAGGCTTAGCGCAACGGGCATTAAAGCGGGTCTCCTTACGTCGGTTGTCAAGACTGCCGTGGGCGGTTCCTCAACACCGTCCCTATGCAATAGCAGCGTTTTGATTGTCCTTATCTGTTGTATCAGGTTCTGGCATGCCGCGCAGGATCATCGTGCAATATCCAGAAGAGTTACAGCGATTGAGCGGCTGCATAGCCGACAGCACGTACCGATACGACCCTTTAGCGCCGCGTATTCCCGTACCGTACTGCCGCAACAATACACCAACCCAAAACGAAACGCCCGCAAGCGTCGCCGAGAAAGACTCGACTTCGGCCAATAAGTTCGTGGCAGGAAAACGAAGATATTCGTCGCCCGAACCTCTTTTGAACGCCGAAGGGCGCGGTCACCTCACAGGGCTGCCTCATCGTACCTGATCAGAGAAACAACTGTTAAACCATCTGCAAAAGAGGAGTCTAACAACGACGAATAGCTCCGCTTTCCTGCCACGAATTCGCCTTTCCGCCGTCTGATCGGAATCGACGCGCCCGCACCAACACCTGACGGGACGCATCGGGCGAACGGCTGCCCGCACATGACCGCAGGGAACCCGAAAACCGCTCGTTTTCAGCCACCACACCGCGGATGCCGCACCAGCCGATGCGGCATCCGAAATCTCAGTACAGTCTCGCTGTGCGGCTCACTGCGCAGTTTTCGCTCAGTTCGCCGCGAAGCCCACGGTGCGTCTTGCAATGCGGTTCAACACGCAGCTCCCACGCAGTTCACTATGCAGCTAGCCGCGCGCCGCCCATGCGGCGCCAGCTACTTCTCGGCGCTTCCCGCGCTCTGGGCGTACGCGGTCGACACCTCGCCCGAAAGGCGGCCGAGCACCGAATAACCGCTCATCACACACCAGTAGTCGCCGTTCATGATGCCGCCCGCCGCGCCGGGAACCGCATACAGGCCCGCGATCGGCTGCGCGTCAGTGCCGATAACCTGCGTGTCGGTGTTGATCTTCAATCCGCCGAACGTGGCCATGATGCCGCCGACGACGGGGATCGCGTAGAACGGGGGCGTCGAAAGCGGCGTTGCGGGCACGGTTCCGAGATGCGGAACCTCGAGCGCTTCGGCGGTTCCAGCGGCAGCGGCCTCGTTGTACGCAGCTACCGTCGCCGCCATGTTGGCCGCGTTGAAACTCACTCCGTCGGCCGTCTCGGCAACGATCTTCGCACCGAGCTCCTCGATGCTATCGGCCTGCACCACGGTCATGCCCTTCTCGATCATGTGGTCGATGCGGTCGCCGCCGATAACCGCAGCGTTGCAGAACGGAGTCTGGCGGATGATATCGCGCACGCCCTCGTCGAGAATCAGGTAAGCACGCGCCATGTGCTGCTGCATGACCTCCTGGTTCACCAGCGAAGATCCGAGCCCCTCGTTGACGAAGCGCTTGCCTTCGGTATTTACGTAGATGCCCATGCTCTGTATCGAGTGCTCCGTGGTGCCGTAGTAGAGGATGTGCACATCGTCGACGTTCTCGACAGCTTCGTATCCCTCAGGCGTATCGACGCCGTTCAAGTACGTCATCGGCCACGGCTGAGGATGCCCGTAGTACGAGCCGAAGCTGCGCGAAAGCTGGGCACCCACCTCGACACCCATCTTGATTCCCGATCCGTCGAGGTACGGCACGCACTGCGCCTGTCCGAGATCGGCGTGACGACCGATGTACTTGGTGCACATCTCCTTGTCGCACTGCCAACCGCCCGTTGCGAGGATGACGGCTTTTGCCGTGATGGCGAAGGGGCCTTCCGCATCTTCGGCAACGAGTCCGGTTACGGCACCGGCGTCGTCGGTCAGCAGCTTGATCGCACGAGTGCCGAGCAGCGTCGTGCCGCCCTTCTCAACGAAGATATCGCCGAACTGCTGCAGGTATTCGTCGGTGTAGCTCTTCGATCCCTCCTCGGCGGGGCGCTTGCCGCCCATCCATACGTACGGGCTGCCCGGGGCGAGCTCCTCGGTCGTGAGACCGAGGCCGTCGATCCACTCGACATACGACCCCCAATTGTCGCAGACAAGCTTGCCGAGCTCCGGGTCGGACATAGGAGCCTTGGCGTAAGCGGCCTCCCATTCGGCGCCGAACCGCGGCCCGAACGCACCTGCGGCGAAGCGGCTCGTTCCCCCGACATGCTGCGAAGCCTCGACCAGTATGACGTTCGCACCCTTCTCAGCCGCGCTCACCGCTGCCGCCAAACCGCCGATGCCGGCGCCGGCAACCACGACGTCGCATTCGTGCTTGGTCTCGAAGGCTGTCTTTTCGGCAGGCTGCGAACTGCAACCCGCGAGCGCCGTCACTCCCGTGAACGCCGCAGCACCTGCCGCGACCAGTCCGGCTCCCTTGATGAAATCCCTCCGTGTTTGCTCCATGTTGAATCCTCTCCCTTGTCGTGTGACGCGCACCCTCGGATACGCGGTACTCCTTGACTCGGTTGCCAGTCGCGACATGCGGCGGTTATCGCCAGCCGCAAACCATCGGCTGCTGCACGCAGCGAACCCGCAAGCAGCCGATCGACCTAGTGGCACGTGTTGCACTCGTACACACCGGCATGATGGCAACTGACGCACGTGTCTGCCGCATTGACTTCGGCTTTGTGCATATTGTGGCAATCCGAGCATAGGATGTCGGCGTGCCCGTCGGTCAAACCCATGACCTCATGGGGATTGACCTGCGTTCCCTGCGAATCCGTCAGATCGGTAATGGTCGCAGTACATGCAAGCATCTCGTCTGCACTCAGATCGTGGCATCCCGCCGCTTGGCAGCTGGCAGCATCGACCACCGTTGCCTTGAGCTTCTTCGGCATCGTGTCGGTCGCCGTCGCCTCCTTGTGAACGTCGGCGAGTGCCGCTTCGTCTGCATGGCAGCTGATGCACGTCGTCTGCGCCTCCTGCACGTGAATGCATGCCCCCATCGAGCCGTCCTCCATCGTCGCGCCCTCCGTCGCATGGCATGTCGCGCAATCCATGTCGGGCGACCACGCAACCTGCACGGCGCTATCCGAGCCGCCACCTTGCTCGGCAGGCTTTTCTGCCGCAGGCTCTTGCGGCGAGCATCCCGCTACCGCAATGGCGATCGCCGCAGCGGCGAACGCGATCAGCACTTTGTGAATCGGCTTGGCTTTCCCCATCGCCTCCCTTTCTCCCGACCGCCCGCTGTTTCGGGCGGGTTGATAGGGCAATGGTAGAAAACCGATGCCTGCTTGCCATCGAAGGAAAGATGTGAAATAGTTTTTAAGGGGAAAAATGCAATGCAATCTGCGCTTTTGACGTGGTGTTTTGCATTTCAGGGGAGAAATTCACCAGTTTCTAGTGAGGTTTGCGAGGGGCTTATGAGCACTGATCGGAAACAAAAGAAGGAAAGAAACGCCAAAGAATCCATTCGTTCGAAGTTTGCAATGGAGCTGAACCGCGCCAACATCCCGATGACGATCGGATTTGCGCTCTGTCAGCTCTGGCTTACGCTGTGCTTCTTTGCACCGCAACTGTTTCCCGAGAACTCGTCGGTGAGTGTATACGAGATATCGCTCGGAGTGTGCGCGGTCTCGCTTGTTCCCGCGCTCGTTCTCACCAAACGATTCGAGGAGCTGTTCGAAAACCGAGTCGTCATCTTCGCACTAGCGGCTTGCGCGGGCATCGGCACGTTCATCATCCCGTTCTCCTCGGGCGATACCGCGATAGACGTCGTCTTGCAGATTGTCGCAGGAGCGCTTACGGGCATCGCCTCGGGCTGGTTCTTCGTCGCGTGGTACCAGGCGTTCTGCAAAGCCGACGACCTGATAGGCTTCGTACTCAGCGTTTTGGTGAACAGCCTGTTCATGTACGTACTCACCGCCGTAGCCTACCTGCCGGAGCTGAGCCCGTGGATCGTCGTCTGCATCGCGTCGGCCATGCCGTTCGTCTCGGCGTTTCTCTTGGTGCGAAACCCCCGCAACGACACCTTCGTCAGCGAACCGATTCTGCCGCCCAAACGCACCGGGCAGCGCAAGGCTTTGCTTCTGCTCTGTTGCAGCATCTTCGTCATCAGCTTCATCGATGAATTCATGCGCAACTTTTACCTGCAAGGATCCGACCTGTTGTTTTACTCGGGCGGACTCAACCTTATTCTGCTCATCGTCAAGGTGGCCTGCTCCATCATGCTCGTCGTCATCATCGCCGACCACAGCCACCGCATGTCTCTTGTCTACCGCATCTCGTTTCTGCTCACAATGACGGCTGTTCTGTTCATGCCCTATGCGCAGCACAGCTTCGAGTTCATGTACGGGGTTACGAATTTCGGCGCGTTCCTGTTCAAGATCATGATCATGATCATCGCCTTCAACTTCTGCCAGCGCTACCGCACCTCCCCGACACTCGTGTTCTCGCTTACGCGTATCGCCTTCTCGCTCGATCTGCTGCTCGGTTTCGGCATGTTCCACGCCTACAGCCATTTCGAACCCGCGATTCCCGATCTGCTCGGCGTCGTATCGGTGGTACTGGGCATCCTCGTCGTGGCAACGTATTCGTTCGTGTTCACCGACCGCTACAGCATTCCCATCTTCGTCAAAGTCGAGGCCCAAACGGAAGCAGGGGCTCCGCTCGAAGACCGCTGTGATCGACTGGTTCGCATAGGAAAGCTCTCGCGTCGCGAATCCGACGTGCTGAGGCTCATAGCGAAGGGCCGGTCGGCTCCGCGCATTCAGGAAGAACTTCACCTCTCGATGAACACCGTCAACACCCACACGAGCCATATCTATCAAAAGCTCAAAGTGCATTCGCGCCAAGAACTGCTCGACTTACTCGAAGACACCGCACCGGAGGAAGCGGGTGGGCAGAGCTGAACGCGGTCCGATGCGAACCGGGGCCGTCGAACGCGCAGCGCCAGCCAATCCGTCCCGCCGTCGACGGGGGTCGGGCGCGCCGTCCGCATCGCTCCCGAACAGCGAACGAGCGCCCCCGGAGGAGCGCTCGCCATGCACATTCGCCAAGTTGCGTACCGCTGCATTGTACCCCTTGGGATACGCGGATTCTAGAACCTCAGGCTCAGGCAGCTCAAGCCCCCGTCGAGCTTGCGGTACTCGGACGTATCGACCGTGATGGTCTTGTAGCCCGCCTCTTGGATTTTCTCAAGTACGGTGGGGTATCCCTCGGGCACGATCACGGTGCCGTTGACCCAGATGCAGTTGGCGGCGTACGCCTCGTCCTCGGGGATCACGATCTTGTTGTATTCGGCGAAATCGGACTTCTCGATGAACTCGCCCGATACGAGCATGTTGTTATCCTCGATGTAGTTCACACCGGTCTTGAGGTGCAGCACGTACTCGAGCGGAACCTCGGAACCCGTTAGGCCCCAGCCCTCGAGGATCTCGATGAATTGGCGGATGCCCTCCTCGTTGGTACGAGCAGAGCGTCCCACGAAGAAGTGGTCGCCCACCATCATGACATCGCCGCCCTCGAGCGTTCCGGGTGCCTCGATGTAGGCGATGCGGTCGTCATCGAAGAACTCGCGAATCGTCGGCTCCATCGCCTTCGCCTCGCCATTGCGCGTACCGGCACCCGGATTGTCGATGATGGCACCCTTGCGCGTAATGACGGCGGTATCCTCTACGAAACAGGAATCGGGAAACTCTTCGAGCGCCGGCAGAACCGTCACCTCGACGCCGCATTCCTTGAGCGCGGCGATGTAGTCGTCATGCTGCTTGAGCGCCAGCTCGTAATCGGGCTTTCCCAGCTCAGGGGCAGAGGTGATGCCGTCTACCAGCGATTTGCTCGGACGCCTGACGATCACGTTCGTAAACATTGCGATTCCTCCTTCGGCCACCGCCTTGCGCGATGGATTAAGCGAACTGTTGCTGAATCGATTATCCACCAACTTGGTGAAATTGGAAGCGATCGCCGAAAGGGTTTTCAAGCTGTCATCGAGCAAAACGGGCGAGCCCTGTCGGACCCGCCCGCTACCGCCTTCGCGCTTTTCAGCTGCCGCTACGCCGAGGCCGCATGCTTTCCGGCAACACGCCCGCTCGTGAGCGCATTGCCCATGTTGTTGCCGGCCGACGGACAGCTGTACGAATTCCCGTACCGCTCGCCCATCGTATTGCCGACTGCGTACAAACCGGGAATGACCGATGTTTTGTCCATGGTCAACACCTGGTAATTACCGTTTACGCACAGTCCCGCAAGCGTGTTCAACCCAGGGCCGTACAGCGCCGAAGTCGCCTGAATTGCAACGTAGAACGGAGCCTCGTTTATGGGAATCATGATGTCCGAGCTCTTGCCGAACTGCGTATCGGTTCCCGATGCGCAAAGCTCGTTGTACTGCTCGACCGTCTCGAGCGCGGTTGCCAGGGCATCGCCCGAAAGACCGGCGTTCTTCATGGCCTCCTCCATCGTATCGCCCACGAACACGTCGTAGGTCAGCATCTTGTTCTGCTCTTCGCTGTAGCTTGCAATAACGATAGTCGTCACTTTGATGCTGCCGTTCTCTGGCGTCGCCTGCATCGCCTTGTCGAACGCCTCCATGCCCTGCTCGAATCCCCAGTTCGGCGAACCGTGATCGAGGCCGCACTTCTGCACGTACTGCATGTACTTCTTATCCATGACAGCGAAGTTGCCCATCGTGCCTTCTTGCGAAATGGGCTGGCGAATCGATTGCGCGAGCAAGAGGGCGCTGCACTCCTCGTTCATGAAGCGCCTGCCCTGGCAGTTCATCCACAAGCACGGCGTCGAACCCCACGGTCCGAAACCGATGACAGGGGCGCTGCCTGCAACAGGACGCGGATGCCCCTCGATAGCGCCGCCCGCCCAGCAGCCGATCTTGTGGCCGGAGCCGTCGCAGTCGGTCATGCCGGTGAGCATTTCGCGATCCACGCCATGACGCTCGGCGTACTCGCCGCATTCGTCGCACAGCTGATACACCATGTCGGTATTCGCGCCGAAGTCTCCTGTTGCGAGGATAACGCCTTTGGCGGCCTCGTACTTGATGTACTTCCTTTCTCCGTCCTGGGTGATGACGCCCGTGACAGCTCCGTCGTCGGCCTTCGTGCAGACAACCGCGCTCTCGTTGCAATGCCACGTCGCGCCGAGATCCTCCGCAGCTTCTCGAGAGTACACTTCGAGCTCGGCCAGGCGTGTAATGCCCGTAAGTCCATTGCGGCCGATCGGCGCTTCGTTCATCGAGTTCAGCGTCTGCAGCGTCGAAGCCCACTGATGCAGGCCGCCGTTGAGGATCGGATAATCGGACCCGTTGGGCTTCTCGAAGGCAATCTGCACCGTACACTGCTTGCCCTCGTAATCGAACACTGTCGAGGTTTCCGGAACGAGTGAAACCAGGTTGTCCATCATCTCGCCGGAGTTGTACACGAATGTCCTGATCGCCTCGCTGTTGCACCTGCCCGCAGCACGGCGGATGTATTCGTTCGTAATGTCCTCGAGGTTGTACGGACCAAAACCCCAGCCCTCAAGCAACTTGGAATTGTACGAGCAGATGTCGTCGCCACGGTACACGATCTCGCCGTCCTTGTGCTTCTCGATAACCGCAACCGATGCGCCAAGCTGAGCGGCCGCAAGCGCCGCCTGCGTTCCCGCATGCCCGCCGCCCACAACGACCACATCGAAGCTCCGTGTCTCGGCGATATCGCTTTCGCCGACAGCCGGAGCCTCGCCGAGCCAGTCTTCGCTGCAAATATAGCCCTTCGGCACGGTAATCGGCTCGCTGGCCGCACCCGTTTCGGGAGTCGCTGCGCCCTGCGTTTCCTTTTGCGGCGAGCAGCCGATCAGCCCCGCAGTGGCTCCCACAAGACCGGCCCCTGCCATGCCCTTCAGAAAACTGCGTCTTGATACGCTCATGCATTCCCTCCTTGTATCTGTTTGCATGCCGCTTCACGTTGAAGCGCTTGCATTTTCCGAAGGCGAGAAGCGTTTAGACAATACGTAGGGGCGTTGAATTCTTGCGAAACAAGGTCAACGGATGGATTCTAGTTTTTATCATACCCGTTCAGAGTCTTAATTATCCCAATTGAGAAAACTCAGCGATCTCGAACAAGCTGGGATAGATCTTCGCGCGAAGCCACCCCGAGCTTGCGGTACATGTTGTGAATATGAGTCCTTACCGTATTGGGAGAAATGAACAGTGTCTCCGAGAGCTCGGCACTCGCATATCCGCGCGCCAAAAGCTCGAGGATCTCGTGTTCCCGGTCGGTGAGGGAATACGCACGGGCGAGATCGGCGCACCGCTCGCCCAGCGTTTGCGAGCCGTCCTCCTCGAGCCCATCCTCGTCGATAAGCGCATCACCGCTTTGCCGTACGCTTCGAGCAACGAGCATGACGGCAGCGTACAGCGTTGTCACGGCGGTAACCACCACGCTGATGGTTTCTTCGGAGAGAATCTCCGAGCAGCTCAATCCAACCAAAGAAGCGGCCGCAAACAGCACCAAAGCGATCGAATAGATGAAATCCGAGCTGAATTCGGATGCGTGCGCTATGGCGCACAGGGTTGCCACCGTCAGCGTTGCCGCGAACGAGTAGAGCAAAAACATGCAGAACATTTCGGTTGCCGATTCGCCGGACAGAGCCGTGCTCATGCTCGATACGGCCAGCATGATAATGGCAAGCAGCGGAATGATGTTTCGATACAACGGCTGCACGATTGGCTTCTTAAGCCTCAGAAACGCCAGAACCACCAAGATGGCGGATGCCACGAACGAGGCGAGCAGATAATCGGAATACCACTCCGTATAGGTATAACAGGTAATCCCCATGATGAAGGCGAAGACCAGCAGTCCCAGCGCAGGCTCGGCAACCACCCCGAAAAACGAGGGAAGCGAAGAGGCCTTTTCCGAACCTCGGCCCTTCGTACTCTCATGCTCCAACAACGCGCGATGATCGAACAGGGACGGCGTAACCGCGCAAACCGCAGCGCAAACCATGAACACGCCAACGCCTGCAAGCGTGGGAGCGAGCATGATGCATGCATAGACTATCGCCGCAACGCAGCTCGCCGCAGCTACATTGAGCAGGGCGCCGCTCAAAGGAAATCGGCTGAACAACTTGCCCCAAACCAAGCACAAAAGCCCGCAGCCCACGCCGCTTGCAGCACCGCCGAAGCATGTTAGCGACGCACCTTGGTCGCCCGCCAAAACCAGATAGCAGAAAAACGCGCTCGCTACGAGATGGACGACGCCGCCCACCCCGGAAATCGCTTTGAGGGGGATGCTTTTCCCCGCCAAGGAGAACCCGGCAACCGATGCGGCAACAACCAGCACCGAAGCCAAAGCTGAACGAGCGTATAGGCTGATGAAATCGCTTACCCCCTCATGAGCAAGAAACGAAGTCATGGCACCTGAAAAAATCAAGAGCGTGGAAAACAGCGCCGCCAAGCCGACGGTAAGCAAACTCAGCCTCGGCCGCTTCTCGTTTTCTTTGGAATATGAACGCGCCTCGCCCGATGAGCCCATAAGTCCAACCTATCGTCGGGTATAGCCAAGAAACCGCTCGAAGCGGTTTCTTGCGAACATGTCTATTGTATCTTTTTGCCCCAAACGGCGCGAGCTACAAAACCACCTGGCCGGTCACCAACAGAACGATCGAGATGACGGCCGCCAGAAGAATGATCGCCACCACCACACGGTCGACCGTGCTCTTGAGGTAGGGCTCCCCGCGTTCCTTCTTCCCCTTGATGTACATGAGAATACCCGGCGCGTACAAGAGCGACATGAGGGTAAGCCCCACCGCGCCCGACGCCCACGCGAGAAAGAAGCTGTAGAGTACGCCGAAGATACCGAAGATGCGCCACAAAACGATGCTGCCGCCGAGTTTGCCCTTGAACGCTCCCGGTTCGGTGAACGTGATCTTGGCGAAGTACGCGGCGGAAAGCAAATACGGCAAAAGAATCATGCCCGCCGAAAGCGTGTAGAAGAACTGGTAGGTGCTGTCGGAGAACAGCATGATGACGTAGAAGACCTCGACGATGATGTTCGTGACCACAAGCGTAACGATGGGTGCGCCCTTTTTGTTCGTCTTGGCGAACGCCTTGATGAACACGCCCTGCTCGGCCGCTTCGTACGGCGATTCGCTCGAAAGCACCGTATAGCCGAGCATCGCGCCCACAAGTGAAAGCACTACGCCGCCGTTAATGAGGATGGCGCCCCACTGCCCCACTGCGTGCTCCATGACGCCCGCAAGCGCGGGATTCTCAAGCTGGGCCAGTTCGGACATCGGCATAACGCCCATGGAAAGCACGCTCACCATCAGATAGATCGAAAGTACGCACACGAACGCGATGATGGTGGCCTTGCCCACATCGCGCTCCTTCTTCGCACGGCCCGAAATGGCCACCGCGCCCTCGATACCGACGAACACCCAGATGGTCACCATCATGGTGCTGCTCACCTGATCGAAGAACGGCATACCGGGCACCGCACCCGTCGTGAAGTTCTCCATAAAGATGGCGGGATCGAACTTCTGCAGGAAGACGATAGCCGTGATGGCCACGAAGATGGGAACGAACTTCGAGATGGTGATGACGGCGTTCACACCCGTCGCCTCTTTGATGCCGCGCGAGACAAGGAACACGTAGAACCAGATGAGAATGCTCGCACCGATGATCGACGGCAGGTTCGTGCCACCGCCGAATATCGGGAAGAAGTACGAGAGAGCCCCGAACAGAAGCGCTGAAAAGCTCACCGTGCACAGAAGCGCGCTGATCCAGTAGCCCCATGCGCTGTTGAACCCGAGGAAATCGCCGAACCCCGCGTTCGCGTAGCTGTAGATGCCGCCCTTGAGCTTGGGCTTCACGCGAGAAAGAGCGAAGAACGTCATGACGAGGCACAGCACGCCGACCGCCGAGATGCCCCATGCGGTCAGCACGGCGGCGCCGCTTGCGCCCCCCGCCGCCTGATCGCCCGCCAGCGTGAACACGCCGCCGCCCACGATAAGCGTGATGACCGTGGTGACCAAACGAAAAATGCCAAGTCCGCCTTCGGGTTTGGCGATGCCGGACGCGCTTTCCGTTTGCACGGCCGGTGACGCTGATGGTTCGCTCATGTTGTATCACCCCGTCTTGTATGATGGACGGATACATAATACTCGATACTCCTGAAAAACTGACCAGCTTACACCGCGTTGTAATAATTCGGATATGCGACGCTCGGTGCGCACATGCGGCTACCGGTAATCGCGCCGCTCCATGAGTACGGTATCGAGCGCTTGATAGTCGAGCTCGCATCCGAGTCCCGCCTCGTGCCCCTTCTGATTGAGCACGACAACGCCCTGCCGCACCGTAAACGGCGGATCGGTGATGTCCTGCTCGAAATAACGCGACGTTTCGCTGATATCGCCGGGGATGTTCACGCCGAGCAGCGTCTCGAAGGCCGCATGAAGGCGTTTCGACACCCCTGTTTCGTACATGCCCGCCATCCACAGTTCGATGCCGCGTTTTCGAGCCTCGCGATAGAAATCAAGCGTCGGCTGCACGCCGCCGAATTTGCCGATCTTCACGGCATAGCACGTCAGCTCAGGATATTCGAGCGCCCGCGACAAATCGCCTTCGGTTACCACCGATTCGTCGAGGCAGACGCGCATCGTGAGATCGCGCTGCAATCGGGCGAGCCGGGCGAACAGATCGGTCGGACCGACCGAAGGCGCGCGCTTCGGATCGAGCGGCTCCTCGATGCAACGGATTCCCAGGGTGTCGAGCGATTTGAGTGCTGGGAGATCGCGTTCGGTATAGCTCTGGTTCGCATCGAGCATGATGGTGAGATGAGGATACGCCACCCGCACGGCGCGAACGCGAGAATAATCGTCCCCGGGTTTGATCTTGAGCTTCACGCGATCGTAGCCCGCCTCGACATAGCGTTTTACCTCGGAGAGCGTTTTATCAACCGGCATCATGCCGAGCACCACGCCGGCGCGGACCTCGGCCGTCGCAAGCGTCTGCAACGAGGGAACCGTTGCGCCCGCCTCGGTGTCGCGCTTGGCGCGTGCGCCGCCGATAAGCTGCCACAGAGGCCTGCCGACGATCTTGCCGTACAGGTCCCACAGAGCAGGCTCGAGCGCTCCACGGGCGAGCGGGTACGCTCTCGCTGCATCGCATTCGGCGAATGCAGCTGAAGCTTCACCCGGATGCAGGTACACCTGGGAGAGAACCAAGGGAATCAGATGGTGCTCGAGAACGATCAGGTCGTCACCAAGCGTTTCGGGCAGATACCAATCGGTCGCAAACGCCACGCACTCGCCGATACCCGTTCTCCCCGCATGGTCCTCTATTTCGACGATGATCGACTCGCGCGAGTTCATGGTGGTCTTCGCCGTGGCGAACGGCGTTACGAGCCTCTGGTCGATCCGGTAGAGCGTCACGCGCTTGATCTCTATCCGCTCGTCGTAAGCCTGCCGCAGCGCGACCCGATCGGTCTTGCCGACACCGGTACGGGGGAAATCGTCGAGCACGAAAATCTGTTTAGGTTGATAGAGCTTCGATACACGTCGCTGCAAGCTCGTGCGAACGGTTTCGGCGAACGCCCGCGGGGCAGTAACGCCGGCCGATGGCGAGGAAACCTCACGCTCCACGAAGGCGATGGGTCTGCGCCCCCAAGTAGCATCTTCGGCACCGAACACGTAGGCATCGCTCACCTGGGGCACGCGCATGATCTTGCGCTCGATTTCGGCTGGGTACACGTTCTCGCCACCCGAAACGAACATATCGCCCGTCCGCTCGAATACGGTGAGCTTGCCCCTCTCGCATGTCGCCGTATCGCCCGTGAGGAAAAACCCGTCGGCCGTGGAGGGGGTCCGCGCGTTGAGGTAGCCCGGAAACACGCCCGGTCCGCGCACGGCAAGCTGGCCTGCACCGCTCTCGTCGGGATTCACCACGCGAGCCTCGTAGCCGGGCAAAAGCGTCAGCGGACCAGCCGAGGACGAGGTCACCCGAGCCGAGGCGATCTGGCTTGCCGTTTCGGTCATGCCGTAGCTCGCATAGACGCGCGCCTCGGCCGCAACGGCGCGGCTGAGGGTAGCCGGATTCGGGGCAGCGCCGCCCAGCAGCAGGCACCGGTAGTGCGAAAGCGTATCGTCGTCGTTTGCCGCAAGCAGATCCTGGAGCATCTTATCGACCACCGAGATATGCGTCGCTCCGTATTCGCGGGCGTCGGCAAGTATCCGCTGCGCATCGGCGCGGCGGTACAGGATGAACGGCGTTTCGTTGAGAACGCTTCTCACGAGTATCTGAAAACCGCCGATGTGAAACATCGGAAGCGCCGACTGCCAGAGGCCCTCGCCATGGCGGTTGAGCACCGCATTCGATGATTCCGCCGAGCCCCTAATATTATCCCAGGTGAGGGCAACGGCTTTCGGCCTGCCCGTCGTTCCGCTCGTAAACATGACGAGCGCGCAAAACCCGTGGTCGAACCCGGCGCGGGCGCGCTCTGCGAAGTTCACGATGGCCCGCGAATCGATTTCGCCCCCTCGTCCAGCCGCAGCCGTCCCGTCCTGCCGGCGCGACCGCGCCGCCTGTTCGCGCCCGGTGTCGTCTTTCCCGAACAGCCGGGAGAGCAAAGCCGGCTTATGGTTGTCCGCTGCACGTCCGCGCGCGCCGTGCTGAATCTCGTCGCGCGCCATGGCGTCGGCAACGGCTTGCGCTCCGGCAGGCGTCCCCATCGCATGCTCGATACGGTAGGCAACGTCATAGCCGCCGGGAACTCCGTCGAGAAGCCTGGCAACATCGCGTTCGGTAAGCGTTCTCGGCACCTCGATGCCGCTCGACATGCGCAAATCGGCAAGGCGCGAAGCCTTCTCCTCGTCGGTCAGGCGATGGTTGAGGGCTACAAGCGTAAAGCCCCCGTATGCCGCGGCAAGCGCCATGAATACGAACGCAGGGCAGTTGGGCATATCGACCGCAACGCCGGTACCGCGCGAAATGCCGAGATCGCGCAGACGCATCGCCAAGCCAGCAGCCGAGAATTTCGTTTCCTCGTAGGTAAAGGCGCGTCGATTACCCGCACCGTCGACGTATTGGAAGAATACGTCGTGCGGCCGCCTCCGCATCGTCTGTTCGAACCGCTGTATCACGCGTCCGTCCCCAACCTCGTTTCATGGATACGCGCTTCCGCAGATTCGGTACCGCTCGCCGAACCTAGGGGAACTTCGGGAATTGGTCGAAATCGGGCTGGCGCTTCTCTTTGAAAGCGTCGCGTCCCTCTTTCGCTTCATCAGTCGTATAGTACAGAAGAGTGGCATCTCCTGCGAATTGCTGCAAGCCGGCTAAACCATCGGTTGCAGCATTGAAAGAAGCCTTAAGAAATCTTAAGGCCGTCGGAGAGAACTGCATCATCTCGCGCGCCCAGCTAACGGTTTCTTCCTCGAGCTCTTCGAAGGGAACGACCTTGTTCACCAAGCCCATCTCGAGCGCCTCCGCTGCCGTGTACTGGCGGCACAGATACCATATCTCGCGCGCCTTCTTCTGCCCGACGATGGCGGCGAGATAGCCCGCACCGTATCCGGCATCGAAACTGCCGACCTTAGGGCCGGTCTGCCCGAACTTAGCCGTCTCAGCTGCAATTGAAAGATCGCACAGGATGTGGAGCACGTGTCCACCGCCGATGGCGTAGCCGTTCACCATGGCGATGACCGGTTTGGGCACCACGCGAATAAGGCGCTGCAGGTCGAGTACGTTCAGGCGCGGGATGTTATCATCGCCCACGTAGCCGCCGTTGCCGCGTACCTTCTGATCGCCGCCCGAGCAGAACGCCTCGTCCTCATGGCGTCCGCCATGATTCGCTCCCGTGAGGATGATGACGCCGATCGCGGCATCTTCGCGCGCTTCAGTGAAGGCATCGTAGAGCTCGTTCACCGTCAACGGCGTGAACGCATTGCGGCGCTCCGGCCTGTTGATCGAGATCCTGGCGATCCCGTCGCACGTCTCGTAGATGATCTCCTTGTAGGATTTGCCCCTCTTCCACGCGATGTCGCCCATAGCCGTCCTTCCCTGTATCGCGCCTGCCTCCGGCAATCCGCGTTCCGCCCTCATCGGCCGGCACGCTTCGCCTGCTTGTCCAGAAACCCGCCTACCTGCCTGGCGAACGCTTCCGGATCTTCAAGATGGGTGTTGTGCCCCGTATTGAGCAGCACGCAAGAGACATTTTCTTCGTGTGCTAGATTTTCCGCTATTTTGAGATACTTTCTATCAAGAATCCCCGCAATGTACAAAATCGGCATGGGCAGATGCTTGATATGCAAAGAGTAATCGATCATGCTGTGCTGCCCGGTTCCCCGAACGGTGTAGGCAAGCGCCCGCGGATCGTTCGCAATGCGCTCCCGCCGCACGCGATCGCGCAGCTCGCTTGGCAAGCGCTTCTGCGTCTCGAAGATCGGCAGCTGCTCCCACTCGTCCATGAACGTCTCGATGTCCACCGACAAGAGCCGCTCGATCATATCCGCATCGCGGTGCCGCATGGCGGCATGCTGCTGGCCGGTCTTGGGCCCGAGGCCTGCACTCTCGAGCACAAGCGCCGAGACCCTGTTCGGCTCGCCGCACGCGAAGGCGAGCGCGATGCGGCCTCCCATGGAATAGCCGACAAGCGCGATCTTACGGCTGAAGCGCTCGGCCAAAAATACCGAAAGCGCATCGAGCACCGCGCTCATTTCGTACGAGAGGGGATCATCGGGCCTATCGCTTTTCCCGTGACCGATGAAATCGAACGCAACCACAAAGCGGTTTTTCGCGAGAGACGGCGCGACGTCGCACCACGATTCTGCGCTCTGCGCGAAACCATGCAGAAGCACGACCGGCAGATTGCCGACATCCCCCCATTCGCACACACGATAGCGGATGCCGTGATGCTCAAACCAGCTTTCCCGCGCAGGTGCCATGCTACCGATACCGCCCGAACCGCTCGCCCACCCCATCGAGGGCAAGGGGAACCTCGATCATACTGATGCCCGGTACGCCGAGGGCCTTCTCGTAGGCACGGGCAAAGCCGTCGACACCTTCGACCGCCGTATGCGGTACGCCGAACGCGCGCGCTGCCTGCCCGAAATCGACGCGCTGGGGCGTGAGGAACAGCCGCTCGAAATACGCATCGTCCGACTTTTGGGGAAGCGTTTCGAATATGCCGCCCCCGCAGTTGTTGAGGAGCACGATCACAATGCTCGCCGCCTCGCTGCCGCCGTGATGCTCGAGCAGCTCGCGCTGAAGCGCGAGCGCATTGAGGTCGTGCAGCATCGTCAAATCGCCGGTGACGAACGTGGTTTGGCGATACGCCTGCGCAGCCCCAAGCGCCGAAGACACCGTGCCGTCTATACCGTTGAGGCCTCGGTTGCACAGCACGGAAAGCTGCTTTTCCGATTTAAGGTACATGGCGTCGATCAGGCGAATCGACATAGAGTTGGCCACGAACACGAGCGATCCGTCGGGGGCGAGCTCGAGCGCCTTGGCTACATAGGAGGCCTCTACGTCGTCGGCAGCCTCGCCGATCCGCTCGATGCGCGCATGCGCCGCCTCGTTCGCCGCCATCCACTCGGCCGCACTCGCCCGGCTTGCCCCGTCGCACGCACCGTCCGCAGCCGCAAGCAGCGCTTCCACGAAGGCGCGGGGCTCGCAGCGTACGAACAGGTCGGTTGCCGCGTTGAAATCGCGTGTATCCACTGCATCCACGACGATCTGGACCGGCCGAGCACCCTCGCCCACGGCGCCGCACGCGCAGATCGAGGTAAAGCAGCTTTTCGAAACAGGGTAGCGTCCGAATCGGATAACGCACTCGACAGGGGGCTGCTCGCCCCGTGCGAATATGCTGTCGTAGGCATCGATCACCAGCTCGTCGTCCGACGAGCGCAGGCCGCTCAAAGGATCGGCAAGAAGAGGGAGCGAGAAGCGGTGCGCCCATTCGATGAGCGCCGTACGTTCGGCGAAGCTGAAGCATGTTCCCTCGCCCACGAGGGCGACGGTGCGCTTGTTGCAAAGCGCTGCCAGAATGGGCTGCACCTGCCGCGCGTCCAGCGAAGACGCCGCCGCGACGAAAGGTTCCTCGAACCCGGTTTCGCTTCGGCCGGCTCGGAACAAGCCCTCAACCGACAAGTCGGGTTTGAGCGGCTCGTCGAGGGGGAAGTTGAAATGAACGGGGCCCGCATCTCCCGCGCAGCCGTAAAACGGTTCGCCCCGATCGCCGAACGCCGGAGGCGAGCCAACCGCCTTGGCAAACGCGGTCTTTCCCATCTGGCGCGCAAACGCGATGTCGCGCTCTTCCGCAGCAGCAAGCGGCATCTGCTGGAAATGGCGTACGTGATCGCCGTACGCCTTGAGCTGATCGCACGTCTGCGGCGCACCGAGGTTCTGCAAGCGCGGGGGGCGGTCGCCCGTCAACACGATAAGCGGCACGCGCGAGGTTTCAGCTTCGAGCACCGCCGGATAGTAGTTCGCCACCGCGGTTCCCGAGGTGCAGATCATGCACACCGGCCTGCCCGATGCCTTCGCCAACCCCAGCGCGAAGAACGCCGCCCCGCGCTCGTCGATATCGACGTACAGGTTCAGGCTGCTCGCATGCGCCACCATCGCAAGGGGCGTCGAGCGAGAGCCGGGGCTCACCACCACATCGCGCACCCCGCACGCGATAAGCTCGTCGAAGAACGCCGAGAGGAAGAGCGCCGATGCCTGGGGCGCTTCGATGCTAGCGGCCATCTTCGCCCCCGTCGAACGCGGAGAGGATCGTCTTGAGCTTCATATCGATCTCGTCGTATTCGTCGTCCGCCACGCTACCCTCGACGATGCCGCACCCGGCGTACACCCAGCCGATTTCGCCATCGAATACGCCCGTGCGCAAAGCAACGGTGAACTCGCCGTTGCCGTCGCCGTCGATGTAGCCGGCCGCCCCGCCGAAGAAACCGCGGTTGTATGCCTCGATCTGGCGGATGAGCATGAGCGCCTCGCCTACCGGCGCGCCCGAGAGCGCGGGCGTGGGATGCAGTTCGCCCATGAGCCCCATGAGCGTTTTCCCTTCGAGCACCTGCGCCGACGCGGGCGTGTACAGGTGCTGCACGTGCTGGAGCGCAAGGATGCCCGGATGATCGGGAATCGCCACGTCATGGCAGTTGCGCCGAAACACCTCCCTGATGAAATCGACTACGTAAGCATGCTCCTGCAGGTTCTTCCCGTCGTGCAAAAGCTCTGAAGCCAACTGCTCGCGTTCGGCTTCGTCGGCACCGGCGGCAGTGGTTCCTGCCAGGCACATGCTCTCAACCGATGCGCCGTCTTTGCGCACAAGCAGCTCGGGCGTGCAGCCGCAGAAGAACACATCGCCGTAGCGGTACAAAAGCACGGTGCCACGAGCCGGCCCGTCGATAAGGTTCACGAGCAGATCCTTCGACGAGAACGGGTTCGCCGCCACGAGCTTCTGCCTGCGCGACAGCACCACCTTGTCGACGCGGCCCTCGGATATGGCGGCAAGCCCCGCCCCGACCGCTTCGCCCCACGCTTCGCGCGAATCCCTCTCAAGCTCAAAGGGAATCGTTATGCGCGTGCGAGGCTTGGCCTCGGCGATGTGCCGCGAAAACCGCGCGACGCGGCCCGCATACACGGGACCCAGGCTGTTAACCTGCAGAAACCTTCCCTGTTCGTTCTCGATCAGCACCACCTCGGGAAGCATGAGGCACAGCCGGGGGAACGAGGCGAACAGCTCGTCAGCGGGCTTGGGGTTCTCGGCGTCGAAGCGGTTGAACGAAAAGAGAATCGGCGGCTGCTCGGTTTCGCCCTGCACGACGTACTCGACCTCGCGAAGGCTCGGCAGCGCGATGCAGCGCCCCAAGCCCATAAAGCGCGCCTTGCGCGACTTGTCGTAGAACACGAACTGATCGGTAAAGCCCTTCTGCAGCACGCAGAACGCATCGACGATATCGGCATCGACCGGCTGCGTATAGGTATAGATTTTGGTCACTGGATCACCGCACTCACTCGGATATCGGTCTGTTTCAAGCAAAAGTATCGGTTCGCTAAAC
The DNA here is from genome assembly GCF_900240215.1 of Raoultibacter timonensis. GTDB lineage: Bacteria > Actinomycetota > Coriobacteriia > Coriobacteriales > Eggerthellaceae > Raoultibacter > Raoultibacter timonensis. The sequence goes on from NZ_LT964681.1 coordinate 757,514, forward strand.
GTTTTACCATTCTACCATTGCATATCCTATACTGTGGCCCGTCAGCCGCCTGCGGCCGACACCGCAGATAAGACGCAGAAAGGGCAGCAATGAAGAAGTTTTTCGAAGAGTTCAAGGAGTTCATCAACCGAGGCAACGTGATGGATCTCGCGGTCGCCGTCGTCATCGGTGCTGCGTTCACGGCCATCGTCAATTCGGTTGTCTCCGATCTCATCATGCCCATCGTCGGAGTGGTAACCGGCGGCATCGACTTCGCCGATATGAAATGGACCATCCCCGTAGGAGCTGGCCAATCAGCCATTACCTACGGCAACTTCATCAACGCGGTCATCCAGTTCCTCATCATCGCATTCGTCGTGTTCCTCATCGTGAAGGCGCTCAACAAGGCGAAGGATATGACCTCCAAGGGCAAGAAAGCCGAAGAGAAGGAAGCGCCGAAGTGCCCCTACTGCCTCGAAGAGGTAGCCGAAGGCGCAACCCGCTGCCCGCACTGCACCGCCGAGCTTCCCGCACCCGCAAAGGCGACCGTCAAGCACTAAGCAACCGTACGCTGCGTCTCCTCGTAAAAGAGCTGCCGCTCTGTGCAGTCTCGGTTGCGGACGGGTGTTGCGAGAAAGGGCACCTCGGGCTGGCAGGCTGTAAGGCAAAGCCTTTCTGCACCGCGCGACTTTCCTGCACCGCGCAACCCGGGTCCGAGCTTTTGAGGTTGCGGCTTGCAGGCCGGATCGCCCTGTCTACGGGTTTTTGCCGATTATGTTGCGTTCAAGACTCTTTGGTGGCGGCTTTCGACCCCCTTGGGGAGAGCCTTGAAAGAGGTCAAACCGGGACAGCACTGCGACCAGGCAATATGCTGCGAGCAAGAAATCAACCGGCTTGCAGGCGAGCTCCGAACGCAACATAATCGGCAAAAACCCGTAAAAACAGTCCCGCAAACCCCTCAAGTGCAACACGATCCGCAGCATCGTGCATTTTTCGGACGGTTCCACCGTTCTGCCGCCATCGGCGTTGCTCCGGCCTCGGCACACGGTCGGCGGCCTACCGCCAGAAACGTCAGCCGAACAACTCGGGAGCTGCGCACGGCATGATTCGCGGGAATGCGTGCACGCGAGCCCGCGGAGCCCCGGCTCGCACCATGGCGCCCGAAGCACTTCGCGATCGACGCACACCGCAGCCTTCTCGGTACCGCGCGACTTGCCCTAGTCGGCAACAGCTTCGAGCTGCTCCGGTTCGTCATCTGCGCAATCGGCACAAAGCGCTTCGCGCCTGAGGATGAAGAAGCCGATGAGACCCGCTACGAGCGACGCCGCCAAGATGGCTATCTTCGCCGAAGCGATGGTGGTCGGATCGGTGAACGCAAGATTGGTCACGAAGATGGCCATCGTGAATCCCACACCGCCCAGAATCGATACGCCGAGGATATGGCCCCAGCATACGCCGTCGGGCAGTTCGCTGATCTTGAGCTTCACCGTCAACCACGTGGCCACAAAGATGCCGATCGGTTTACCGACGAGCAGGCCGAAGAACACGCCGATGGTAACGGGGCTCATGATAAGGGCCAGTATATCGGTACCCGCCAGAAGCACGCCCGCGTTCGCAAAGGCGAACAGGGGCAGGATGACGAAGTACACCGGCGTATGAAGAAAGTAGTCGAGCTGCGTGATCGGCGGGATGGTCATGCGCGATACGCGGCCGATCTGAGCGACCTCTTCAAGGTACTCCTTCTGCGCGATATCGGGCTGGCCCGGATCGTAACGCTCGTCGGCGTTTTGCGCCTTGGCCTCGAACCACGTGTTCACACGGCCGAGCTTCACCTGCGACTGTGCGGGGATGGTCAGCGCAACGAGCACGCCGGCAACCGTTGCATGGACGCCCGACAAAAGAATGCAGACCCATAGAGCAAGGCCGATGAGCAGATAGGGGGCGAGCCCGTACACGTGCATACGATTGAGCACGATGAGCACGGCGAACAGGGCAAGACCCGCCGCAAGCCATATAACGTTGAGGTTCGCCGTGTAGAATACGGCGATTACGAGAATGGCGATCATGTCGTCGACGATAGTGAGCGTCGAGAGAAACGCGCGCAATCCCGCCGGCACCCTGCTGCCAAGCAACGCGAGGATGCCGAGGCAGAACGCGATGTCGTTCGCCATGGGCACGCCCCAGCCGTGCTCGAAGCCGCTCCCCATGTTGAAAGCCAGGTAGACGAGCGCAGGCAGCACGGCACCGCCGACCGCCGCGATGATCGGCAGAAGCGCCTTGCGCGGATTGGTGAGCTCGCCGGCGGTAAACTCGTACTTGATTTCGAGGCCGACCACAAGGAAGAACAGCGCCATGAGAAAATCGTTGATAAAGTGCCCGATTGAGATATGGGGCTCGAACGATCCGATGGAGATCCCCAGATAAAACGAGTTCCAAAACTCCCCGAAGGTGGGGAGCAGCGGCGTGTTCTCGATGATGAGCGCAAGCACCGCCGCGCCCAGCATGATCATCGTCGCACGGGTGGAAGAATGCGTGAATTCGAGAAGCTTCTTCTTGCGACGATGGTGTTTGCGCACCTCGGGTTCGAAGATCGACTCGGTGGTATGTACGTTCTTATTTTCTTTTTCCATGACGGAGATTATAGGCGACCGACATGGGGCTACGGACTCAACCAGGTAACGCCTTGAGAACAACACGACCGCTGAAGCCCATGTCCCAACACCGACGCTTTGCCTACAAGCCCCTTTCGCTCCGCGGCACATCCTGCACGCGATTCAGGAGCTCCTCGCGCGTATGCACCTCGAGTTTGCGATAGATTGCCTTCGTATGGGCCTTGGCAGTGTTCTCTGACACAAACAGCTCTTCGGCTATCGAGGCGATCGTCCGCCCCCGCACCAAAGCGATGAGAACCTCGTGCTCGCGGGCGCTCAGACCATAGAGCTCCCGCGCGGCATCGCACTGCGCCGTGATGGCGTCGAGCAAAGATTTCGTCGCTTCGTCGGCAATCGCCTCGCCCCCGCCGCCCTTCGAAAGCAACTCGATGGGAGCAATCGGAACGAGATACTCGAAGGAGTACTTGCTCTCGTCGTAGAAATTCACTCGAAAAATACTGTACGAGCGGTTGTAGAGCAGCATGCAGCCCGCAAAAAAGATCACATACGTTATCACCATAACGGCCATGGCCGCCGCTTGTTCCCCTACCCACAACTCGATGCTGCCGAGCAGCGAGCCAAGCAGCAGGCCTCCGACGTTGGCGAGCATGGCGCTTGAGAACAGCCTCGTCGGATTCGCATCGGTTGTGGCGACGAGAGGTCCGAGCGCCAAATACACCATCGCTAAGAAAAGGTAGTATCCCGCGTACAGAAAGCTCGGTACCGTGAGTATCGACACATCCCTAAAGAAAAGATGCACGACCATAGCGGCGCTCAAGAGGAACAGAACGAAACTCGGCACGAGCAAGAGTCCGTTGCGTTCGGCCGCGTATTCAGCCAAGGCGGCGGCGATCATCCCAACGATCGCAATGGCCAAAACGTTCGACCAATCGGCCGCGTTCGCCAAGACTGCCTGCATCTCGTCTCCCCCACGCAGATAGTTGTACGGAATCGAGAACACGACGATGCACACGAAGAAGAGCGCCGGCGATTTCTCCATGGCTGACTTCGACTTGGCACCCCATGTCCCCGACGTGCCCTCGAGCAGCGTGCGCGCCTTCACGAGCGCAACGAGCGAACCGAAAGGCAATACCGCAAAAACCAAGACCGCGATAGCCTGCGGCAGATGAATTTCAACCAGATACACGGCAACCGATAGCACGATGGCGACAAGCGTAACGAACAGCTGCTCGCCCTTTGGGTTGAGGTACTTGTACATCTCACCCCACACGATGATGAGCGGCGTTGTACCGCAGGCGATAAGCGCGTTTCCCGCGTAGATCATGACGACGGACGAAACGACAAAGCTCCCCAGGGCAAGGCACGCCATGCCCACGATCAGGCATATAGACATAAAGGGAATCGAATACTTCTTTTCCAAGAGCGAGGGCATTCGTCGCGATACGAAAAACAGCACCAGAAAGACCGCGAACGTACAGGTCGAATTGACCACCCATGCGCTGCTCGACCCCGAAGCAGAACCCACGCGAACCACTGTATCGAAAAACGTTATCGAATGGAGCGATGCCCATTGAAGAGCCATACCCGTCAGTACGAGCAAAATACCCGCAGCACGCTCTGTGCTGTATATCGTCGTATCGTCCACCCCGGCGCTATCGCCTGAAAGAGAAACCGACGATGCCCGCTTTTTGCCTTCGACCGCCCGGCCTCTTTGTCTTCCCATGTGCGTCACCATCCCACCCGACAAACGCATCGGCTTCGCCAGCATTCCCCGAAATGCAAAAGTCGATTTGTCGATGATACTCCCTTTTTCTTCTCGCACCCTTACCCGTAACGGGTAATTACGACAGACCCTGCGAAGAATTCTACCTTCTGCGGGTAATTGTGCCCGGTGTGAAGCGGTTGCAGAATCGGCAGAGGAAGCCGTTTGAACGGCTCAAGGGAAGGGTTCGAACAAAGGAGACAGGATGGAACTCACCAGAAGGAGTTTTCTCGGAATCGCCGGTATGGCGGGAATCGCGGCGGCGGGCGCTGGATTGGCGGGATGCGCGGCAGCCCCCGCAAACGACGGGGCGTCGCAGAGCAAAACCGACGGAGCCTCAGACGAAGACAAGAAAAGCAGCGGTGCAACCCGCAATGCCGTAGCAACCTATACCTGCGACGTCTGCATATGCGGCGCTGGCAACTCCGGTCTTTCGGCTGCTGTAGAAGCTGCCCAGCAGGGGCTCGGCGTTGTCGTTCTCGAAAAGCACGGGGGGACCGGCGGTGGCGGCATCGGCACCGAAGGCGTATTCGCCGTCAACTCGAAGATGCAGCAAGAAGCGGGGATAACCATCGAACCTGCTGAAGTGATCTCCACCGAGATGGAATACTCGCACAATCGCGCGAACGGGCTAAAATGGCTTGACCTCATCGAAGCATCAGGAGACAACATCAGCTGGCTCAAGGAGTGCGGCGTCAACTTCACCGGGGTCGTCGACGATTACCATGGCGGCAAGTTCGAAACGTTCCATTGGTTCGGCGAAAATCGCGCTCATGACGATTTCTCTCCCGCCATGACCGCTACGGCAAAAGACCTCGGTGTGCAATTCCTCATGAACTGTCCCGCCACCGATCTGATTCAAGACTCCGACGGCACGGTTACCGGCGTGTACGGGCGCAAGCTCAATGGCGATTACGTACAGGTGAATGCGAAGGCCGTCGTATTGAGCACCGGCGGCTTCGCCAACAACGACGAGTACCTGCAAGAAGGCGGCTTCTCCGACACCTCGAATGTAAAGCGTTTTCTGTACGGTTACGATGGGGACGGCGTGCGCATGGCGATCGAGGCGGGCGGCGCAAGCAACATACCCCGGATGTCAGGCCTTATGCAGCTGACGGTATCGGGTGCCCCCGGTGGCGAGTACGGCACGTTCGGCCGCGGAGACGGCCTGGTCGTTGCAGGTCATAACGCGTGCTCTCTGTGGATCAACGAAGACGGCGAGCGCTTCTGCGCGGAGTCTGCCGGCATCGAAAACTGGATGGCCGACATGATCCCTTCGCTCGTCCATCAGAAGCTCTACTCGATCTACGATTCCAAGACATTCAAAGATGCCTATGACGGGATGATCGCTCCCCGCATCGATTGGGAAGCAACACAGGCCGAACTCGAAGAACGCATCACCGAGAACCCATACGGCGATTTCTTCAGCGCCGATACGCTCGAAGAACTCGCCAAGAAGGCCTGCGATGCGCTCGAACTCGATTACGATACCGTGATCGACTCCATCAATACCTACAACGAGATGTGCGACGCCGGCCACGATGCGTACTTCGGCAAACCGGGCGAGTACATGCAGAAGCTCGACAACCCGCCTTTCTACTTCTGCTACATGCCCCAATCCTGCATGGTCACGTTCGGCGGCATCCGAACGAATCGCAAGATGGAGGTCGTCGACAAGAACGGCAAGCCGGTTCCCGGACTCTACTCGGCGGGCGTGGACTCAGCGGATCTCTGGCCGAACATCTACACCATCAACGTACCGGGCGGCACCAACGCGAACAACATCAACTCCGGCAGGTTCGCCTCCAAATTCGCCGCAGAGTACATCGGATCGAACAAAGCCGGCTCGGTCTCATCCGAAGGCGACACGAGCGAATCGATTCCCGACACCTCTTGGGCAATGCCCGAAGGAACGTTGAAGGACGGCACGTACTCCGATACCGAGTTCGGCATGTTCAGCGACATCACCGTAACCGTGATCGTATCGGGTGGCAAGATTACCGATATCGTGCAGGAAAACGAGCTTGAGACAACCTACGTCGGCGTAGCGGCCATGGAGAACACGCTCATTCCCGAGGTTCTCGAAAAGCAGACTCCCGCCGTCGATACGGTGGCTGGAGCGACGCGCACCTCCGACGCGTTCCGCACCGCCGTACAGAAATGCTGCGAGCAAGCGGCTTCGTAGCAGACTGCAGCCCTCGCGGCCAAAGCAGGCATCCGAGCTCATCCCGTCATCGGATGCCAATACGGCAAAAGAGGTCGCGTCATCGAACGCGACCTCTTTTTACCTCGCTGCATGCGCCGCGCGTGCCGTTAGCACCCGTTCGAGCAGGCGAACGCTGCTTCGGGACGATTGGTTCCGTGCTTCACGCGATCATGCTCTTCGGAGCTCTTCGCATTGTTCCAGCGATCCATCGTTCCCACCAAATACCCGGTGATGCGACGAATGCGATCGAACGGCACGGGAGCTAAGCCGTAGCTGATGCCGACGTCCTCGCCGTCCACTTCAAGCTTGAGCCACTCGAGCGTGTCGGTAGGGTACAGCTCGCGAGCACGTGAGATATAGGCGCCGATCTCCTTCTCGGAAACAGGGGCATCTCCCTCGTTCGCGTATTCGATGGTCACATCGATGCCGGATACCTGCTGCTTTACCGTCTGCGTCATGGCGAGCTCCTTTTGCTATGTTTATAGTAACAATTTTTGACTGGAGCAATCCTATCACAGCACCGTGCTCCGATCCACCAGATTTTGTTAACAATCCGGCAAACGAAGCCAGATCTGGTAGATACGCTCGCGTTGCTTGAACCAAAACGACCCTCGTCGCCGCATACGCTCTTCGTTCGCCCGAGACTGCCCGTCAGCCATTCATCCCCTGAAATCGAAAAACCCGATGGGCCATCTGATATTGATATCACCAGCTTAAAACCAGGCGCGGCATCGTGCGCTACCATGGACAGTACATTCTTTGGGGAACTGGGGAATCAAAGGTCTTGGGAGAGACTTACCGCCGATCGGGCACAATAACCCGCCGGCTGCGCACAGGGGGTTGTCATGGATATCGGGAACACGCTTCCGCTTTGGAGCATCATACCGTTCGCCGGCATGCTGCTTTCAATTGCAATATTTCCGCTGGTAAAAGGCGAGTGGTGGGAGAAGCACCAGCTGCATGTCGCCCTGTTCTGGTCGGTGATCTTCCTCGTGCCCTTCACGATATTCTACGGCATCGGCGAAGCCACCTACCAGTTCCTCGAGATCATCGTCCTCGATTACGTCCCGTTCATCATCTTGCTCTTCGGATTGTTCGTCGTCGCGGGAGGCATCCACATCAAAGGCACGATAGCCGGCACGACGAGGAACAACGTCATCCTGCTCGCCATCGGCACGTTCCTCGCAAGCTGGGTCGGCACGACGGGCGCGGCGATGCTGCTCATCCGTCCCGTCCTGCGCGCGAATTCCTGGCGACGCAACAAGACCCACATCGTCGTGTTCTTCATTTTCCTCGTAGCGAACATCGGCGGCTGCTTGACCCCCATCGGCGATCCCCCGCTGTTCCTTGGCTATCTGCGCGGCGTACCGTTCTTCTGGACGCTCCAGCACATCTGGCCGATTCTTTTATTGAACACCGCCGTCCTGCTGTTCGTATTCGCTCTCATCGATCGCCACTTCGTCAAGAAAGAGGGCAAAGAGGGAAAGGAGGCGCTCGATCTCGAGGAGGAAGCGACGGAGCGCGTTCCGATCCGCATCGAAGGCGCCCATAACCTCGTCTTCTTGGCGATGATCATCGTCGCGGTCATCCTCAACGGCGCGATTCCCCAGACAGACGCGTTCCTCGATCCCGCCACGGGCCTCGTGTTCGGAATCAGCATCCACGAGCACATCCATCTGGGATTCAACTACTTCCTCCAGATCATCCTCATCCTGCTGGCCGCATTCCTCTCGATGCGCACCACGAAGAAGGCGATCCGCGAAAGCAACGACTTCGAATGGGCTCCGATAGCCGAAGTGGCCAAGCTGTTCATCGGCATATTCATCACGATGATCCCCGCTCTGGCGATCCTGCGCGCCAACGGCGCGAGCCTCGGCCTCGATACGCCGATCCAGCTGTTCTGGTCGACAGGCCTGCTCTCGAGCTTCCTCGACAACTCGCCGACCTACGTGGTGTTCCTCACCGCCGCCGGCGCCCTCGACTACGGCGGCATGGATGCCGTGATTACAACCGCCGGGGCCATCGCGCCTGCGCTGCTTCTGGCCGTATCCGCCGGCGCTGTGTTCATGGGTGCGATCACCTACATCGGCAACGCCCCGAACTTCATGGTGAAATCGATAGCAGAGCGCTCGGGGGTGAAGATGCCGAGTTTCTTCGGCTACATGGGATGGTCATGCGCCATACTCGTGCCCCTGTTCCTGCTCGATACAGTATTATTCTTCCTATAGGACAAAGACTCGGCTTCATGCGGCGCTTTTGATACAACTTCTCGTTTAAGCTGATTGGATTTTATATAAGGGACTACGGTTTCTCCTTTATGCTGATAAGCACCGCTTTTTCTGGCGGTAAGATACGTGATGTGTGCGGCTCGGCGATCGGAAACCATCCATGTCGAAAGACTTCAGCAATCCCCGTAAACTCGGTTTCATGCGGGTGCTTCAGGTATTCTTCGCCATCAACATCGTGCTCACCATCTCGATGCTGGTCTTCTACGTCAAAGGCAGCTATACCCTCGGGTTCTCGGATGCCCTCGATCTGGTCAACCTGCTGTTCGACGGAATCAGCTTCTGGCTCATCTGGCAACGGAAGAAGTACACGCGGGCGTTCATCATCTCCTTTAGCCTCTTCAACATCGCCATCGGCTCCATCTACAACGTCGCAACGGGCAGTTTCGATGTTGTCGGGCAGCTGATCGCTTCGTCCTCCGATATCGTTCTGCTCGCATACTTCCTCACGTCACGGAGGGCGAAAGCTGTTCTGACCCAGCCCTTCACCGCCGAGGTCAAGCAGCGCGATCTCGAGAAGCACATCAACTACTACCAGCCGAAAACCTGGGCGTTCTGGCGCAACCTCATCATCTACTTCTGCGTGTTCAGCGTGGTAGGCCACTGGATGGAAGCGGGATACTGCACCCTCATCCGCTTCGGGCTGCTCCCCGGAATCTACGACCCGGCCTCCCAGATATGGTCCGACTGGCTCTATCCTTTCTGCGTGTACGGATTCGGCGCCGTCGCGTGCGTTCTTTTGCTCTTCCCCATCAAAAACTTCCTTGAGAAGAAGATCGGCAGCCGCATCGTTCCGCTTCTCATCAGCTTCGCCATCAACGCCCTCGTTTGCACGCTCATCGAGCTCGCCATGGGTCTGATGCTCAACCAGCCCCTCCCCGACGGCACGCTGCCCCTGTGGGATTACAGCGACATGTTCTGCAACTTCATGGGGCAGGTCTGCCTGCAAAACGCAATCGCCTTCGGCATCGTCGCCACCTTGATGACATGGGTTATCTATCCAGGGCTGGAATCGCTCATACGGAAAATTCCGAAGGATCTCATGAACATCGGCTTCATCGTTGTCGTCATCGGCTTCTGCATCTTGTTCTTCTTCTACTGCGTCAACGTTGTCGTACCCGATTGGGCTATCGAAGACGATGAGCAATACGCCGCAGAAGCGATCCAAGAACCCGAAGCCGACACGCAATCATAGGGAACCGATCGGAGCATGCACCATGCCCATGCTTTCCAAAGATGACGAGCTTGCTGGTTACGCACCCGACTCATGGGCGTTTTGGAGAAACCTCGCCGTCTACTTTTGCGCGTTCAGCGTAATCGGACATTGGCTCGAGATAGCATATTGCACCTTTATGAACTTATTCGACATCGTCGATGCCGATTCGCTCGTGTGGGACGATCCGATGTATCCGTTCCTCGTCTACGGCATTGGCACGGCCGTTTGCACGATCGCGCTTGTGCCGCTTAAGCTGAAGCTTATCGAACGCCGCAAAACCATGGCGGCCGCCAGTGCGCAGTTCTTTATCGTCACGGTGATCGTCTGCATGCTCATGGAGCTTGCGATGGGGTTTATGCTGAACCAGCCGAACGCTGCGGGAGTTTACCCCCTCTGGGACAACTCGCAGCTTCCGCTCAACATCCTGAGCCAGGCGTGGCTGGTAAACGATATAGCGCTCGGAGCCCTCGCCATGCTGTACACCTGGGGCATCTATCCGCTATGCGAGAAGCTGCTAGCCAAGCTCCCGCCCATCGCCATGAATGTAATGGCAGCGATCGTCGTCTCCTCATTCATTGTGCTCTGCATTGTCAAATTCGGCTGATCGCGGCGATTTTCCCAACGATGGTCGGAACCCGACTCGCTTTGCGGCGCTTGGCACCGGACCTCGCGAAGCGCAACGCCAGGGCTCCTGAAGGATCGCCCTCGCCATCATCGCACCACCATCCGCAGAGCCGCTCGTGTGCCGAAGGCCGCAACGCCGCCCTCGGCACATCGGAGCTTAACGATATAGCCTACAAAGCCCGCGCGGTAAGGTTGCCGGCAGCAATGGCCTCGGCAATGTTCCACGGCTTTTTGCAATCGCCGATCACATGGGTTTCGATTCCCGACACGGCATCGGCGATGCTGGAATCGGGAAGCATATCCATGGCCTCGATCACCGTATCGCATGCAACGGTAATGTCGACGCCGGTTTCACCGCTGACAACAACGCTTCCGTCTTCCACTGCCTTTATCTCCGCATGGGGCCAAACCCTCATGCCCCGAGCATAGAGCGTCGGCATGACGAAGGTCTTGACCCAGTTCGATTGGCCCTTGTCCACATCGTCCATCGAGTCGGGCGTCACCATGGTAACCTGCTTGCCTTGAGCCATCAGGTACAGCGCGGTATCGACCGCCTGGGCGTTCGAACCCGCAATGACGACCTTGTCTCCGACGTCGGCCGTCAAGAAGTCGGCAAGGGGCACGATTTTCGTTCCCGCCGTCTCCGACAGCCCCAGGGTATCGCGGAGACCGCCCGTTGCGACAACCACAACATCGGGGCTCTTTTCCTTGATGAAATCGGCGTCGACCTCCTGCCCCGTAACAACAGACACCCCCGTCACTTCCAGCTGCCGCGCGAGATAAGCACGGAGAGCATCGAGGTTCTCGTGCGATCCTTTGACGGCATGCGCGAAATCGAGCAGGCCGCCGACCGATTCCTTCTTTTCGTATATCGTAACGCTGTGTCCGCGCAGCGCGGCGATGCGGGCCGCCTCCATGCCTGCCGGGCCTGCTCCAACAACCATGACGTTTTTCACCGCAGAGGCTTCAGGAAGATCGAAGCCTTCGGGCATCGGTTCGCGGTACGCGCGTTGCGTGCAGGCGTTTACGCGGCAGTGCTCGTACACCTTGCCCTCTTCGTTGTAATCGAAGTGGCAATGCAGGCAACGAGTGCAGGGGGCGATCTCGTCGAGCTTGCCGTCCTTAAGCTTGTTGGCGTACTCGGGATCTACCGTAAGGGGTCGATTCATAAGCAGGAAGTCGACCTTGCCGTCGGTCAGCGCCGTCTCGAAATACTCGGGCGCGTGCGCGGGGTCCATGTAGGTAACCGTTCCTACGGGAATCGATACAGCATCCTTGAACTCCTTTGCCACATCGAGCATCATTCCGCATCCGGAGTATTCGCTGATCAGCTTTCCTTCCCAATGGCGCGTGAAGTCGAATTGGGTGCCGTACGCAGTCGTACCGTCTATGCCGTACCCGGTAAAGTACAAGTCCGAAGCAAACTGGCATACGTGCATGCCCAGGGGTCCCAATCGAACATGAAGGCTGTCGGCGCCCGCCGCCTCGAGCAGTTTCGCTATTTCCAGATTCTCCTCGACGGTTGTCATGAGCGAGCTATCGCCAAGGTTGAGATCGTTTTCTTCGATGCCGTTGATAAGAACCTGCACGACAAAATCTTCGCCGCATTCCTTCTTGATTCCCTCGATGATCTCGCACACGAAACGCGAGCGGTTCTCGAACGACTGGGGGCCGTACTCGTCTTCGCGATGGTTGCGCATGCGGGAGAAGAACGACTGCCCGATATTGTTGCCCGCCGCATTGATCTCAACAGCGTCGAATCCGTAGTCTTTGAGCTTTTGAGCCGCTGCAACGGTATCGGCTTGGATCAGGGCGATTTCCTCGGGAGTCATATCGCCGGCAACCGCAGAGGCGAACGCCCCCGATGCATCTTGCTTGGTTCCGCTGAACACGATACCCATGCAAGAAAGCTGGTATCCCACATAGGCCCCCTCTTCGTGGATGCCGTCGGCAATCCTCTTGAAGGGTATCTTGTCCATCGCCTGGGCTCTTGCATTCGGGAAGTGCTCGTACTTGTCGGCGCAGTCTTCCATCCACACGAGATCGATGCCGCCTCGAGCGAAGCTTGTGTAGTAATCGACGATTTCATCTTCGTTGTTCTGGGTATCGGAACCGGCAGCCGATTTGACCATGCGATTCGACAGTTCAAGCGAACCGATTTTCACACCCGAGAACAGCGTTGCGAAATCCGAGGCTCCTTTGGCGAGATCCGCATCCTGCGGGTTGAGCTTCGAGGGTGCCTGCCGAATCGCCGTCGCATCGTCGGCAGCAGGAGCGCTCGCCGAAGATGCAGCCGGAGCGGTATCCGCCTTGGGAGCGCAGCCGACAAGACCGCTTCCCACCAGTGCGCCGCCCGCAGCGGTAAACGCCGCCCCCTTGAGGAAGCTCCTCCTCGATAGTCCCGTTTTCTGATTGCTCATGTGCATATCCCCTTCCTTGGTCGTACGTCAGGCGCAGTGCCTGCTTCCTCGAGGGGCCCGGCAATGCTCGTCTGCCGAGCCCCAACGCCGAAAACGATATGCCGCAAGCAACGTGCAGACCATTGCTCAAAAGGCCGATTTTGGTTTTCGGGGAATCGCTCAAAGGGTTGATGCTGCGCTCATCGGGGAAAACGACTATGAAAAGCCAAACGAATCGGTTATCGCAGCGTGCTGTCGGGATTGAGGAGCTCGATCAGCTCGTCGCGTGATCCTACGCCGATTTTCGCGTAAATATGGTTCGCGTGGGTCTTCACGGTCGATTTCGAAATGAACAGCTTGTATCCGATGTTCGTATAGCTGCGCCCCTGCAACAGCGCAAGAAGTACCTCGGTCTCCCTTGGCGTCAGTTCGTAGCGTTTCGCCATCGACTTAGAGAGCGCTTCCGGTATGGAGGGGGATCCGTCTTTCCCATGGGCGCTTTTCACCGATTGAAGCAGGTACACGACAATCCCCGCAATCACCGTTACAAGGAGCACGACTACGCAGACGAAGGTGCCCGTCTGAACATCGACCAGCGATCGCATGACCCTGCCGCATACGAATACGAGATCCTTCGCGCAGAACAGAATGCAGACGAGCTTTGAAAACGACGAGCCGAGTGCTTTCTTCATCGAGGTGAGGATGCCGAAAAACGCAACGTCAACCTGCGAGTAGACAGCAAACAGCAACACCCAGAGAAACCCGATCGAGCTCTCGACGACCGATGCCGCAACGAGGAGGACAACGAGTGCGCACGTGGAGAGAAGCCAGTAGAAAGCGGATACGAATCCCGAGTACGACCCGAATCTCCTTGCCAGCAGAATAACGATTCCGGAAATAAGCGGCGAAGCGACGAGGAGGGCCTGCGCACCGTATTCGCGGTATGCCGCCTCGTCCATGAAAAGAAGCCCCTGCACCAACCGCGCTGCCAAAACCGCGATGATGACAAGCTTCACCGCATCCCACGCCTCGCCGAGCGACGATTCGGTTTCTTCTTCGGCAACCCACTCGTAAGGCCGGGCAAGCTCAATCCGAAGGCACCAAAACGAGACTCCCAACACAATCATGCGCACGATGAACGCGCACACGTTGCCGAACAGATCGAAGCCCACCACCAACGGGGGAAGGCACGCGATAATCGTCGATATCCCCGATGTGGCAGAAATGCAGATAAGGGTTTTTACCAGCGTTTTCTTTTCATAAGCGCGCATCCAAAGACGGCAATACAGCGCGTAGCCCGACGCGAAGAGGACGCATGAGGCGGAAAGGATGCCTCTATCGTGAACCCCTTGCGCCGCAAGAACGAGAAACGCTTCCTGCACGAAAAACGCAGCCCCGAGCAAAGCAAGCGAAACGACAAAGAAGAGCTTCGACGAATCCTTCTGCGCAGCCGTAACGAAGAACACGATTGCCCACGTGGCAACCGAAGCAAGGCCCAGCAAAACCTGATAGTCCATGGAAAGCGGCGAATAGAAGCTGTACGCCCGCTGGAATACCAGTATGAGAACCACGAAACCAAACGGGGTCCAAGCATATGTTCGACCAGTGCTCGCTCCCATCCTGGCTCCTCCCACACGCTCGCGAAGCGTACACAGCACTGGTTATTCTATCCTACAAAACCATCCCCCTGGCCAAATTATGGTCTCAAACGCTCCGTATGCCTCCTTCTGCCCACGTCAACGCAGCGTCGATCGCCCCACGATGCTTTCAAGGTGAGCGAGTCGACGCCCGGCAGACGCGGCCATCGACTCGCTCCATGCGTTCAGTACGATACTACTTGTCGTTGTGGCAATCGGAACAATCTTCGAATGTTCTTTGATGATGGCATTTCGTATAGCAATAGTTCACGTTTTCAGGAAGCTTCACGTCATCGGCTGAGGGTGTATCGCTCTCGTGCGCCGTATGGCACTTTCCGCAATCAATGACTTTTTCGTTGCCGGTCGCCTCATGCGGATTGGGCGCATCCTCATCGACGGTCCGATGGGGGTTTGCCACTTCTCCCGATTCGGCTACGTAGTCAGCCGACGCAGCGGATACCTCATCCAGGGAATGGCACGAGATGCACTCGTCGGTAACAACTTCTTTTGCCTCTACCTTCTTTTCAGGAGCCGCTGCGTTCGCCTGTCCTGCGCTCTCAGCTTGGCCCGCACCGTCACCCTTATCAGCATCAGAAGGCGTGCATCCTCCCATAACGCCGCACGCAAGCACGCAGGCTACAAGAACAATGGTTAGTTTTCTCTTCATTTTCAACCTCGATATTCATAATACAAATCGGGAAAGCGAGCAGGAACAAGCATCGGCACTCGCCCGCCGAGACCAATAATCCAATCCGCTATTGCAGAGGCTCCTCCTGGGCAACGTTTTCCCCGGCGATCATGGCAGCCGTAGCATAATGACCGAGGCTGTTGTGCGTACGGCGATAACCGAGAGAGTTCCCGCATTCGCCGCAGGCGTAGAGGTGGGGAATAACGGGCTCGTCGTTGCACGAAACAACCTTGGAGTCCAGCCGTGCGGTACCATCGATAACCTGCGATTTGCTGTTCACCCGTGCGCCGTTACGCCCCGTATGGCGAATGAGGCTTGCGCGAGCGGCATAGAACGGACCTGTTTCAATCTTAGCGGGTAGCAGCTTTCGACCGAACTCCTCGTCAACACCCGATTCGACGTACCCATTGTACGTTTCGATTGTCTTCTTCAGCTCATCGGCCGGCAGACCCGTCTTTTCGGCCAATTCGTCCAAAGTGTCCGCTATGGCAACGCAATCGGGATCGAGCAGAGAACCGGTGCGTGGATTGGGATTCGCCATCTCCTCGATGGGCCATTTGATGGCCTCAGCCATCGACGCATCCGCAATTGCCCAAACATTGCGAGGCTGAGGAAGCTCAAGGTACTTCGTTGTAAACTCGGATATTTCGGGATTTTCGCAATGATCGCCCTTACCTGCAAGCGCTTCCATAGCCGCAACGGCAGCATCGGGATCGAACACGGCAGCTTCAGCACCCTCTTCGCTCCCACCGGCAAAGCATGCCCCGCTTTTAGCGAGGTTCTCATTGAAGTAGCGCTTTCCTTCGCTTTGCACCACAATGCCGTTTTCGAAAAAAGCATCCGTTCCCAAAGTTTTTCCGCGCTCCCAGCCTTTGTTGTCGCGCCAGTCAAGCGGCTCCTCTCCCCAGCTCCAAAATGATTTTTGACCGAACCAAATCCAGAGATAGGAAACATAGGACATGTCGGTAAGAATACCGCCGATAGCATCAATGGCAATTTGGCCGTCGCCGGTTTCTTCGTTGAACATGGTGCCGTCAGCCGGAATGCCGCCATCGCCATAGCAGAACTCCCCTGCTGCCCGAGGGTCGTACATTTTCACCATGTGATCGTTGTCGGTCCAAGAGCCGGTAGCCACAACAACGCCTTTTTTCGCTTTGATGTTGGTGATCCCGTCTTTCGTTTCGATTTCAGCTCCCACGACGGGACCATCGACCTCTCGGTAAAGCTTCGTCATCCTGTGCTCAAGGAGAATGGGGACTCCGAGCTCGTTCAAGCGGTTCTCCCAAACCTGCGTCCAGCAAATACCTGCATTTTTACCCGTGCCCCAACCGCCAACGTACACACCGGGATTCTCGACCGGCCATAAACCGCGCTTGGTCTTCCCGCGGAGGAACCCCTGAGACAGATCCCCCCATTTCAGACCCAAATCCTCCATCCACTGGACGGTTTCAGCGCCGCGCTCGACAAGCGTGCGCATGATGTCGGCATCGCCACGATAGCTGCAAGAGAACATTTCGTCCTCAAACCACGTCTCGTTATCATCGGTCTCGCCAGCACGTTGCTGAACGATGTTGTTACCGCCCATAGTGCAGCCACCGCCAGAAGCCATCCAGAAGCCGCCCGGATGATCCGACTTCTCCACAATCAGCACGTCTGCGCCCGCTTCGGCGGCCTTGACTCCGGCAGCCAGCCCACTGCCGGCCCCGACGATCAGAACGTCGACTTCTTTGTCCCAGCTTTTCGGCATATCGCTCGACGCAGATGCCTCTGCGTTCGAACAGCCTGTAAGCGCCGTACCCGCAATACCCACTGCACCCACCGCTAATGCTCCCTTAAGGAAGTTACGACGTGTTACTTCTCCCATGTTTTCCTCCTGAAACGTATACTGCGTTCATGCTTTTGCACGTACCGTGAAGGATAGAAACGCAGCAGGATCGATGCGTCCCCCGTATTTCGTCATTCGCGTTTCACGAGGTTTTTTTCGTCACCCGAAAAAGGGTATATGCCATCAAAACGGCAATAGATATTTTCTGAAACCAAAGATGCGGTACAATTCAACCTCGGTGAACGAACGTCAAAGCCAGGGGGGAGACATGGCGGTTTCAAAACGAGCGAACACCGCTATCCTGATCGCATGCTGCATCGCATTCGGTTTGTACTGGGGCACAAGCTACGTCGGCTTCTCAAATGCTTTGCTCGATCTGCGGTTAACCGCATTTGTCGAAGTTTTGGCTCGAGGGATTTCCTGCATTCTCTTTGCTCTGGTGCTGAACAAAATGAAAAGGGTTCCGCTCCCCCTTTTCATTGCAATGCTCGTGCTTCAGGTTTTTGCAATCACGGTAAAAACGACCGGCATCGTATCGCAAGGCGTCATGTTGCCCCTTGCGGCAAGCATCTCCTATAGCCTTTACTCGGGATTTCTTATCGTCTGCTCGGCATATTGCCTGTACTCCTTCTCTTCGCATAAATCGATCTACTGCATCGTGCCTATCGGTTTCATCATCTCGTATGCCTACGGCATGCTTATCGTCGCCGCAGATGCCCAGCCGGTAGTAAACGCACTTACAGGAATTGCTGTTCCGCTCATCATCTACTTCCCGATGCGGCAAAAGGGCTTCTTGTCGCGCATGACACCGTCAACGCACGTTGGAGCAGACAACTTCATCGCAAGATCGAAAGCGTGGTTTCGACAGCATTCCGAAAGCTCCCCATCGTTCTTTTTTCTTGGAGCGATAGCGCTGTTCCTCATCCTGATAGGAGTTTGGTTCAGGATCGGAGCGAATATCGAAGGATCCCTCTGGCTCCTGAGTCCCCAGATTGGCTCTTGGTGCATATTCGCGCTTGCCGTCTTCCTTGCAGTGATGGCCGTTACCGATGGAAAGGTTTCTATACGTTCCTTTTCGATTGGAACCCTCGCTGCTTTTCTGGGAGTGCTCATTCTCACTGCATTTTTTTGGAACGAGGCTACTGATCTCATTCGGAGTTTTTCGAGTATCTGGCTTGTCACCTTCCAATCGATGCTCTATGTTTCGTGCCGCTCGTTCGGAAAAACGAACGTAGATCGAGCAATCGGCCTGGGGGCCTACCAAGGTATCGCCTTAGTCATGCTTGCAATCGGAAACGTGATCGGTCTCTTCTTCTTCGAGAACCTCGCCCTCGATAAGTTTTCCTTTATGGCGTTCTCGTTTGTTTTTATGCTCATATTCGTTGTCGCCACGGTTGCCGAGTTCTACCCCCTGCTCAAAAGAACAGAGAGAGCCGAGAAAGCGACTGCGAATGATTCAACCGGTACGGTCGGATCCGTCTCCGAAAACCAAACCGATAGGGCGCTTGCATCGCTCTGTGAAAAATATGGTGTGACCGCACGAGAGCAGGATATTATCGGCAGGTATTCGCGTGGAAGAAGCATTGCAAGCATCGCCGACGATCTCTTCTTGTCCAAAGACACCGTCAAAACACACGTTAAGCGCACGTATGCCAAACTTGACGTCCACAACAAGCGAGAGCTCCAGGATGCAATCGGAGCCGAAGAGAAACGGTTAAGCACGGCTAATCGGAAATAGGCCGATTTCTGCAAGCACGCCAAACCGCCCTAGCAAACTATCAGAAAAATGAAGGCTAGGCCTACACCTTGTACATGAACTGGAAGACGTCCTCGCGCTGCGTGATCACCTGCACGCCAAGGTCTTCGCCGACCGCCTCGAGGCGCTCCTGCACCGTGTTGAAGTCGGCAACCTCGGTATCGAGCGTCACGAGCATGGTCATCGAGAAGATGTCGTCGAGGATCGTCTGGCTGATGTCGTCGATGTTTGCCCCGCACTGCGCGAGCACGTTCGAAACCGCGGCAACGATGCCGCTTCTGTCCTTGCCCAAAACCGATACGACGCACTTCATACCAAAACCCTTTCCGTGATGCTGCAGAATTCCGATTCACTATACCGCAAAACGGCATACGACACGGCGCGCTCTTTGCGGCGCACACCAAACGCAAAGGCGCCTACATCGAGCGGTGCGGCGCAAAGATGAGCGAGAGCGCCTCGTTGCGCGTTGCCTGACTGCGCTCGAACACGCCGCGAACGGCGCTTGTGGTCGTGCGAGCACCGGGCTTCTTCACGCCGCGCATGCTCATGCACATGTGCTCGGCCTCGAGCACCACGATCACTCCTTGCGGGTTCAACTCCTCGACCAGAGTGTCGGCTATCTGCGACGTCAGGCGCTCTTGAACCTGAGGGCGCTTCGCGAATGCATCGACCAAGCGAGCGAGCTTCGACAACCCGCAGATACGACCGTTCGCCGCGGGAATGTAAGCAACATGGGCGAGGCCGAAAAAGGGCACGAGATGATGCTCGCACATGGAGTAGAAGGGTATGTCGCGCACCAGCACCATTTCCTCATGATGCTCGTCGAACAGCGTTTCAAAATGCTCGGAGGGATCCTCCGTCATGCCCGCGAACACCTCTTCGTACATCTTCGCCACGCGTTCCGGCGTCTTCTGCAATCCCTCGCGATCGGGATCCTCCCCGATTCCCTCGAGTATCAGCCGCACTCCCTGTTCTATCTTCGCTGCATCCATAATCGACTCGCTCGGTTCCTTTCCGTCGCTCCCATTGCACCCGAGCATCATACCACGCACCGGCAGTACACCAGCATACACCCGCGGTGAATAGCCCCACGCCCAACCGTATGCGCAGGGATAGCCGGCCTTGCGCAGCGTGCGTTACTTGCTGTCCCAAGGGTATCCGAAGGCCCTAACTATGTATAATTGGATCAACATTATCCGAGGCGCAGCAAGAAGAGGGTAGATATGATCGGCGTAAACGCGGTCGAAGAAAGTCCGAGAGCGGTACTGCTGTTCACATGCTGCCCGCCGACTGACTACGAAGCCAGGCGCGATATGCTCGAACCCGACTACTGCACGGAATATGCACCAGATGTCGATATCGCACTTGAAATTGTGCGCAACGAACCGGTTGCCGCGATTTTCTGCGACTTCTCGGCGCCAGAGTGCCCCAAGCTCCTTGAAAACCTGCGAAGCACCGAGAGCCTTGCCCGGCTTCCGATCCTCGCACTCGAATCGACGGGCAGCGAAGAAGCACAATGCGCAGCCCTCGATCAGGGGGCCGAGGACGTTATCGCCAAAACCACCAGCCCTCGGCTTGCACGCGCCCGCATACAGAACGCCCTGCGCCGCGCTAGCTCCTGCGCGCCAGCCGGCGATGTTCCGAGCGTCGCCCTTGCCGACCAGCGCAGAGCAGAAGCGCAGGTGCAGGAAACAAACGAGCAGCTTCGGTTCCTCAACGAAACCTCCCGCTACCTGCTGGTAGGCACCACCGACTCAGACGATGCGATTCACCAGACGCTTGAAAAAACACGCGAGTACTTCGATGGCGATCGAGCGTACATCTTCGAACTCGATGACGCGCATCAGGAGTCAAACAACACCTACGAATCCTGCGCACAAGGCGTGCCCTCGGTAAAGGACGGTTTGCAACACGTGCCGTATTCTCTTCAGGAGTACGCCCTGAACGTTTTAGGAGCGGGTGGAACCATCAGCCTTGACAATGTGCACAGGATAGCAACGAGTGGCCTCAACGAAAGCAACATCATCACCGATCAGGGTATACACGGCATTATTCTCGTTCCGCTCTTAACCGGTACGAAGCTCATCGGCTTCATGGGCGTTGACAACCCTGCACGAAACATCACGCACGTCAATCACCTTGCAAGTCTCGGAGATTACATAACAGCCATACTCCAGCGACGCGATAGCGAGGCTCAGATACTCCACGACAACCGCGTCCTACAGGACATCATGAACGACATGCCCGGAGGATTCGTCCAGCAGAGGGTCAGCCCCGACGGTAGAACGGTGCCGATTTTCATCAACGAGGAGTTCTGCCGCATGAGCGGTATGAGCCACGACGAGTGCGTCGAATTCTACAGCACCGACGGTTTCACAGGCGTCCATCCCGACGATAACGCAATGGCAAAGGCGGCATTGGAAAGGCTGATCACCACCCGTGAAACGATAACGCTGCGCCTTCGCCTCATCCGTGGCGACGGCAGTTACGTTCCCATGCAAGCGTTTTATCGCGTTACCGACGATCGAGATGACAATCTGCTGCTCAGCGGCTACTATACTGACTTGACCGAGCAGCTGGCGACCGAAGAGCGCGAAATGGCCGAACACGATGAGTTGACCGGGCTGTTCAATCGAACAAAGCTCGCACGCATGAAAGCGAGCAAGTATCAGGTGCTCTCCTCCTGCGGGGTTTTGTTCTTCGACGTGAACCACCTCAAGACCGTAAACGACACGCAAGGACACGATCAGGGCGATACGCTGCTGCGGATCGTAGCTGACAGCATCCTGTCGATAACCGACGATCGCATTCACGGCTACCGCTACGGCGGCGACGAGTTCCTTGTCGTGGCATGCAACGGCGAAGAGGACGAGCTGCCCAAGCTCATCGAGCGATGGAAGAGCCACATGGACGCGCTCGCAGAGGATCGCAAGATCACGGCAACCGCTGCTGTCGGCTGCTGCTGGAGCGAGGCTCCATTCACGTTGAACGATCTCGTACATCGCGCGGATCAAGCAATGTACACCGAAAAGCATCGGACCCGGCAAACCGCCGAATAGCGTCAAACCTGCTTTCGGCGACGGTAGTTCAAGGACGATGCAGCCAGGCGATATACCTATCGCGCAAACCCCTATATCCTGCCAAAGCAGAAGCCAGGGCGAACAACCCGACATAAAACAATGCCGATTCGTTCGCCCAAATAGAGAGACCCGGCAGAAGGGAGGGCTTGCCGGGTCTCTCGCGAGGGGTAGTTCTTGTTTCGGGCTCGAATAGCAGCTATCAAGCCTTTGCTTTGCGGTTAACCGCTATACTGCACGCTCGCGCAGCTCATGGCACGTTCCGCACTGGAACACGCCCTTGTGATGGCACTGAGCGCACCACATCATCGCATCCTTCTGGAGATCCTTGGAATGGATGTTGTGGCAATCGGTGCACGTCGGGTTCATCGTATCGTGCTGTTCGTTGCTCGGATAGTCGTGCGGGTTCTGAACCTTGCCCTTTTCGTCCTTGAAATCCTGGTTGTCGGCGGTGATCACCGCCATCTCCTCCATCGTTCCATGGCAATCGGAGCTCTGGCACGTCTCGGCGTCGACGGTAATGACCGTCGGTTTCGAAGCGGGCTTGTCCGCGTAGGTCACACCTTCGTGCGCGGTCTTCAGCACGGTCTCTTCGGTATGGCATTGCACGCACTGCAGATCGGCATGCTCGGATGCCTGCGGGATGCCCGCATCGGCCATGCTCCCGGACTCGGTCGTATGGCAGGTTTGGCAATCGATGTCCATCGTCCAATCCACTGCCTGGGTTGCCATCGGATCCTCTTTTTGGGTCGGCTCGTCCGAAGAGCTCGGCTTGCTTTCCTGCGGAGAGCATCCCACAACCAGCCCGAGAACAACGGTCAGCGCCAGCACCATGACCGTAACGGCCATTGCCGCGAGCGCCTTGTTGGTGGTTTTCGTTGTTGCGTTCGTCATTGCTTTCCTATCATGCTTGAAGTTCGGCCGATCTGACGACCGGCCGAACCTTCGCTCATCGCTTGGCCGTTAAACCTGGTAATGCAACGGTCCGTTCGTACAACGCCTTACTTGGAGGCAGCGTCCCACGGCTCGAGGCCGGCGCAGTGGCGTCCGCCGATGCGGCCCCATACCATGTTCTCGGAGTTGTTGCCGCCGGTGATACCGTAGCTGTGAGCCTGGAAGTTGCCGAAGCTGCCCGCGGCGTAGAGGCGCGGAATCACGTTGCCGGCAGGATCGAGCACCTGGGCGTTCGCGTTCTTCTTCGGGCCGCCAAGCGTCGAGCAGGAACCGGGGTAGATCGAGATGGCGTAGTAGGGTCCTTCTTCGGTGAGCTTGTTGTCCTCGACGGTGAGCTCGCGATCGAAGCGGGCGTCTTTGCCGGCATCGCAGAAGGCCTGGTACTCTTCGAACGTGGCTTTCAGGTTGTCGAGATCCATCCAGTGGTCGTATTCCTGGATGGCCTTGACGAGGTCCTCAAGCGTATCGCCCTTGAGCACCCACTTGCGATCGATCTCGACCTGGTTGTCGTCGGACCAGCCGTCCCACGCGCGCAGCTCGTCGGGAAGGTCGGTGGTGTAGTTTCCGCACTCGAACCAACCGCCCTGTTGGCTGCCCATCGGGCCGCCGTCGATGCCCTTCTGGTCGAAGATCTGCCACGAAGGGATGCGGTCGTAATCGTCGATGGCATCGTTGAACGACATGAGCGTATGCCAGCCGTTGTGCGCGGTGCCGCCGGTCTTCGATTCGTTCTGGTAGCGCTTGCCCAGACGGTTCACCGTGAAAAACGCATCGGACTGCGGGCCGGCAAAGATCGCGAAATCGTAGTCGGGATCGCGGGTCCACATGGCGGTCGTGGAGATGACCATGTTCATGTGCCAGAGCTTGGCGCCCACTTCTTCGACCATGCGGATGCCGTCGCCGGTGTTCCACTCCCAGCCTTCGAACTTGAAGGGGTAGATGCTCAGGTAGGTGTTCTTGAGCTCTTCGTTGAACTCGAAGCCGCCCGTGCACATGCAGACGCCCTTGCGAGCCTTAACCGTCTTCTCGGTGCCGTTCTCGAGGAACTTCACGCCGACGATTTCCTTGTTCTCGGGGTTCTGGATCAGATGCTCTTCGGTGCAGCCGAACAGGATCTGAATCGGCAGACCGAGATCGGCGCGCGTTGCCTCGAGCTCGTGGAACGTAGTCATGCCGAAGCCGTCGACGCTCGAAACGCCGATGCACCCGGCGTACTTGCCGTCATCGAGGAACCAGTACTCGGGGATGGTCCCCGCAAGCGCCTGCTCGGCGACCTCGTAGGTCATGCCGTACTTGTCGGCGTATTCGGTATGGCGAACCGCTTCGGCGATGTAGGCGTCGATCATATCCTCTTCGATGAGGCCGTGGCCGAACGCAACGCAGTAATCGCGGAATACCTTCTCGTCTTTGATGACCGTCCACTCGCCGTTGTTGATGCGACTGTTCCCGCCGCCCTCAACTGGAGCCTTCTCGAGAATGATGACTTCCGAGCCGCCTTCGTCGGCGGCGACGAGAGAAGACCACATGCCCGCTCCGCCGTATCCGACGACGACGACATCGGTCTCGTAGTCCCACGAACTCGGCAGCCAATCACCCGACGGCGCCGCAGATCCCGAAGCGCCCGACGCGCAGCCCGCCAATGCGGCGGCTGTCNTCTCGTAGTCCCACGAACTCGGCAGCCAATCACCCGACGGCGCCGCAGATCCCGAAGCGCCCGACGCGCAGCCCGCCAATGCGGCGGATCCGGCGATGGCAGCACCGGCGACAGCGGCACCCTTCAGGAAATTACGACGAGACAATCCTTCGCTCATAGTTCCTCCTTGGATAAGACGGGCAGACCACTAGTGATCGTCACTCCCTCGCGACGGCGTCCTCCTCCTTGTTGGACAATCTGCCCGACAGCGGGGGTCATTGTAGGAAGGGCGCTGAAAAGAAGCACCGTATAATGGATGTGATTTTCCATTATTTTATTTTTTGATTTTTGAACTGGGGTTTTACCCGTCAATCGGATCGATAATCCGAGTGATTATTTTCGCCGATGAAGGTAGTATCATGCCCAAGCCATCGAGGTAGGTATAGTAAACTGATCTGGTAATCGTTGGGATTACCGTGCCAGACGTCGATAGGCTTGCACTTACTACGTTTGTTTTCAGGGGAGAGCATGGGATCACAAGGGGAGCAAAGCGCGGGCGCCAAACTGCTCGGCATCAAGGGAGACCTCGTTGATTACGTTATGGTGATCGTGGGGTTCGGCCTCTGCCGCGCATGGATCGTATCGTGCCTTTCGGCATCGGTTGCGAGCTTCGGCCCGCGGACCGATTGGGTGTTCTTGCTGGCGGGCGCGGCTTCGGCATCGCTGACCGCCATGGCCATGACGCGGTTCGTCGGCAGCCTGCCGCGCATGCACGAACGTCTGACCGATGTTATGACAGGGCTCATATTGGGTTCCGCCGTCTGCATACCGGCCGCAGCGTGGCTCGATTCGTCGACTCTGCTTTTACTCGGGCTCATCATCGGCGGTGCGGGAGCCGGTTTGCTCCAGGTTATCTGGGGCGAGCGCTTCGCCGCTCAAAACTTGTTCTTCTCGCTCGCCTGCGCGCCGGCTGCCGCCATCGTCACGGGCATCGTGCTCGCCATGTCCTCAACCGATAACCAACTCACCTTCGTCGTCATCCCGATCCTCTCGCTCCTGCTGCTCGTACTCGAATGCAAGCGATGCAAGATCGAATGGAAAACGGGGCTGCCCGAAGGCATGGTAGAAGACGACGTGGCCGATTCGATCATCAGCCCCGACGAGCACGGCGTGCTGCGCGACCGCATGAGGCTCGGCAAAGACTCCGCGAAGCTCATGCTGTCGATCATGGTGTTCTCGTTCCTCGTTCGGATATTCGACGCCTTTCCCATAAGCGGCGACGACCCGTTCGCCATGGTCGGCGGCAGCGGCGCGTTCAGCCTTGTAATCGTGGGCGCCATATTCCTCGCCATCTCGTTTCTGCTCAAAGACCGCATGAACGTATCGTTCGTCTACCGGCTCTCGGTGCCCATCATGATCGCCGGCTTGATAGCGATGGCTCTGCTCTTCGAACAACGCACCTATTTCTCCGTCTTGGCCGTGAGCGTCGGCTACGAGCTGTTCGACATCCTCTCATGGGTGCTGTTCGGCGAAATCGCCCGCAGGATAGGCCGCAACGCCGCACCCTACGTGTTCGGCATCGGCGTGACGTTTACCTTTATAGGCATGGCCGCAGGATACGTGCTCAGCGCCGTGCTGACCCCGCTCGTAAACGCCGGGGACGTAACGATCGGAACCGTCGCCCTCATTTCAGTCCTCTGCCTTGCCGTCGTCGCGTTCATGGTGTTGCCCGAAAGCGCAGTTGCCTCCATTCTCTCTATCAAGAAACCCAGCAAGAAATCGGAAGCACCCAAGGAAGAAGCCGAAGACGAAACGATGCCGGCCATCACCCTCGAGGCGAAGTGCAACGGCATCGCCGAAGAATGCGGGCTTACGCCGCGCGAGGAAGAAGTGCTCACGTTTCTCGCGCGCGGCAGAACCCTTTCGATCGTGGCACGCGATCTGCATATCGCGAAGAACACCGCCCGCACCCACATCGAGAAGATCTACCAGAAAACGGGCATCCACAAGCAACAGGAGCTCATCGACTACGTGGAGGAGTGGGAGCCCGAAATCGCCTTGCAGGAGCGGGCGGCAGAGTAAAACGCAAACGGCCGGCCGACTGCGCCGAACAGCGCGCATCGACCGGCCGGCACTACCTCGAGAGCGCTTTCGAGAGCGCCCGCTGCGAACGGGGGGCTGCTGCGCTCTGCGCGGCAGCTAGATGGCAGCCTTTTTGCCCAGAAGCTCGCCGAGCGCCCGCATGGCGAGGTAATCGGGGTTCGGCACCGCCTCTTCGCCCTCGTCGCCCTGCACGGTAACGGTCTCGGGAATCAGACCGTCATCGGGCAGTTCGTGGGCTCCCTCGATCGTAACGCTTCTGATCTCGTCGCCGATCCTCAAAGCATGCACCACGTCGAGCCCCTCGACGACGTTTCCGAACACGGTGAATTTGTCGTCGTATTCGGGATGGTCGGCAAGCGAGAAGAAAAACTGGCAGCTGCCGCTGTCGGGTTTCGCCTTATGGGTGAGCGAAAGCGCACCCTCAACGTGACGGTTGCGGGGGTTGAGCTCCCATTCATCCTTGATTACATAGCCGGGATCTCCCACACCCGGATGAATGCCGCGCAGTTGCTCGCGCACTGCCATGCGAACCTGCTGCGGGCGAAGCGCACGGGTGATCGGACATCCGCCCACCACCACATCGCCCTCTTTGCGACCGTGGAAGTTCAGCCCATCGTAGAATCCCTTGCAGGCGAGCTCGACGAAGTTGCCTACGGTAGCGGGCGCGTCGCTTCCCTTGAGCTGCACGCGGATGGTACCCTTGTTCGTATCGATAACGGCCATCTCCTCGCCCGACGGAACGTAGCGCGGCGTATAGAGCGGCTTGATGATCTGTGCCATGACGGTCCTCCCTCAAACACACGGTTTTCCTTGCCAGGGAACCTTACCGCCACATGCCGCGGCGCACATCGGATCGATAATCCTATTTGCCCGCCGCCCGCTCGGCAATGCTCAACGCGAGCTCGCGCAGGCGTTCGCGCGAAAGCGGCGTGGGTACGCTGAACCGCTCGTTGACCTCGATCGCATGCGCGAGCGCGCGGTAGGCATCGGCCTGTTCGCTTGTCGGAGCATACTGAATAACCGTTTGCTTGTTGAGTTCGCTTTGCTGAACGATGTTGTCGCGCGGGATCACGCCGACAACCGACGTGCCCAGCTCCTCGGCAAACGTCTGCACGAGCTCCACCTCGCCTGCCACGTTTCGGCAGTTGCAGATGACGCCGCCCAAGCGGGCGCGTCCCGAAGAGGCGAACTTGAGGATGCCCGTCGCGATGTTGTTCGCCGCGTAAAGCGCCATCATCTCACCGCTCGTTACCAGGTATATCTCCTGCGCCTTGCCTTCGCGAATCGGCATGGCGAACCCGCCGCATACCACGTCGCCGAGCACGTCGTAGAACACGTAGTCGAGCCCGTCGTGGATGATGCCCTGCCGTTCGATGAGCTCGATGGCGCAGATGATACCGCGTCCCGCGCACCCCACGCCCGGCTCGGGTCCGCCCGATTCAACACAGGCGATAT
Source organism: Raoultibacter timonensis (assembly GCF_900240215.1). Classification (GTDB taxonomy): domain Bacteria; phylum Actinomycetota; class Coriobacteriia; order Coriobacteriales; family Eggerthellaceae; genus Raoultibacter; species Raoultibacter timonensis. The sequence goes on from NZ_LT964681.1 coordinate 785,725, forward strand.
CGGCGAACCCCGTATGGACGATGCCCTCGACAGGCGCATTGGGGGCCGCGTTGCGCGATTGCGATCGCACTTTCTCGAGCACGGTTTCCTGGAAGAGCTCGCCGGTCAAAAGCGAGGTGCAATCGGCCTTGGGATCACATCCCACCACGAGCATCTTTAGTCCCGCTTCGCCGAGCGCCGCGGCGATGTTCTGGCTGGTGGTCGATTTACCGATGCCTCCCTTGCCATAGAAAGCGATCTGTCGAAGCAGTTGTTCTCCCATTGCGCATCCTTGCCTTTCGTCCTACCGTGCGCCGGTTATGCTGAGCATCCGGCGCATACGCCTTGCTTAAAAATACCGTGAGATCGAGAGATCCTCGGGTGCCATGCCGCGCTCCCCCGCGTCGACAAGCGCACAGGCGATGCGCCGTAAAAGCGCAAGCGCGCCGCGATACCCCGCAATCGGCTCCGTATAGGAAAGAGGCCGATCCACTACGGGAAATCCGATCCTAACAAGCGCAACGCCCTCGCGCGCAGCCAGCCGCTTGTTGCGCGTATCGCCGAGCACCAGAGCAACGGGATTCGAAGCAACGTGCTCTTCGACCGTTTGGCGATCGACGCCCGTAAGCACCGCGCAATCCTTCGGCAGGGCCACCTCGCTTCGCAACCGATCCTCGAAACCAGCCGTCGTATCGCCAACCGCAATGCAACTCGGCACCATACCCGCATCGACAGCGAACGAAGCCGCTGCCGCAGCTTGATCGGCATCGCAGCACACGAGGATACGCTTGCCGTAGAGCTGATCGGCCACCTGCATCAAGCAATCGATGACCTGCTTCCGCTCGCGCACGATCCAGCTGGGCGCCTCTCGTCCAGACAGATCAACGAGCGCTGCGATCATGCGATCGGTCGCCGTTATGCCCAAGGGAAGCGGCAGTTCGGCCACGGTGGCGGCGGGCGCAACCTCGCGCAGCGCGCAAGCGCTTTCCGCCGTTGCCTCGTAGCCGAGCGCCAACCCGCACGAGCACTGCGAAACCCGTTCGATCTCCGTGCGCGGCGTACCGCCGGGCGCATAGCACGACGGGTCGTCGGGCGTCTTGCAATCGAACACGCCCCGCGCATCGGGAAGCACCGTCACCTCGTCGAAAAACGCTTCGGCATACCCCACGGCAACATCGACGTCGCACGGGTTGAGCCACCCGGGAAGCAGGCACAGGCGGCGCGCAGACGCAGCAGCCGGTGCGGAGGATGTCGCAGCAACCGACGACGCGCTGCCGCCGAGCTGGCGGATGAGCGCCGCAACGGTTGCACCGTAGCCTGCAAGCTGAGAGCCGGCGTACCCCGGCGTCGAAACCCACACGACCGATTTGTTCTTTGGCACCTCGAGCCTGTCTGCGATGCCGCCCATATCGTCGCCGATCGTCTCGGACAAACACGTGGTGCTTATCACGAGCACCTCGGGATCGTACAGGCGAAACACGTTTTCCACCGCCTCGACAACCTCGAGTTCGCCCCCGAACATCGCCGCTCGATCGCGTAAAAGCGTCGAGGGCACGTGCACGGTTTTCTGAAAGTGCTTCGCCAGCTCCATGCGCTGGAAACGGCAGCACCCCGATGCACCGTGGGAAAGCGGCAATCCGCCATGCACCCCGAAAGCGGCGTACATGGCCCCGATGGGCGCGCACGGGTTGAGCGGATCGATGCAGAGCGAGCGTGGTTGGCTAGCGTTTCCCGTCATCGTGCTTCCCATCCCCTCATCCACGACGGCTGATCCAACACCCAATGCGACAGATCGCGCGCCTGCGCCAAATCCCTCGCATACCGCTCGAAGCCGTCGAACCCCATGTAGTCGGTCCCCCGCTCGTCCGAAAGGAACTTCTCCGAGCGCATGGTGGCGCTCGCGTAGCCGAACCGCTCCCCGATTCCAGCAAAGCACAGATCGGGGGCGAGCAGCGCAATGAGCGTGCTCACCTGTGCGCGATCGAGCTTTACGCGCAGCCAGGCGAAGGCCCGCTTCGGATAGTCGATCTCGGGGCATCCGGGCAGTCGCGTTACCGTTTGGGCATCGTCGAACCCGAACGCGCGAAACTCGGACTTGCCGAGCCCGTCCGCCAACGAACACGGCACATGCACGGTGAAGCCCTCTTCGGTATACACCTCGGCCTCGTAATCCTGAGCGACCATGATGACATCCATGCCGAGCTCGCTCGAGAGCACCGCAAAATCGTTGCTGCGGAAGATGTCCTCGAACGCAGCGACCCTCATGCCATCGAAATCGGCGCGGCACCGCACACGCACCGGTTCGATGCGCGCGCACTCCTCGCGGATAACCTGCTCGGTTCGCTCGGCTAAGCCCTCGTCTTCGAAAAACGCCGCCATCGCACGAAGCGATGCAGCGATGTTGCCGATACCGGTCAGGTTGACGCGCATGAACCCCGAACCATACCGCTCTCGGTACATGAGCGGCACCTCGTCGATCGCCTTGCCCGAATCGAGCACGACGAGCTTCGCTTCATGGCTTCGTACGATATCACGGTAGGTGGTGATGCCCATGAGCGAGCACACCACGTCGTAGCCGACACGCCCGAAGATGTCTTTCATCTCCCGCGCACGATCGTCTCCGCACGCTTCGCTCATGAAATGGATGGGGAACTCGCCCGTCCTGCGGCTTTCGCGCCCAACCCAATTGTCGAGGATCTGCTTGCCTCCGTGCAGCCACCCCGGCTCGCTTTTGAATCCCTCGCACGAAAGCGGCAGGATATCGACGCCGTTTCGCTCGGCCGCATCGCGTGCGACCTGCTCGATATCGTCGCCGATGAGCCCGACCGGACACGTCGCGCAGATGGCGATGGCCTCGGGTGCATAGCGCTCGACCGCTTCGTCGATGGCGCGAGCGAGCTTTTCCTCGCCGCCGAAGATCACATCGGTTTCATCCATATGCGTCGAGAAGGTCCGCGCGATATGCGCGGGGCGCTCGGCCCCATCCGCGCCTCGATAGCCGTTGATGCCCGAAAAGTATGCACATCCCACCGGGCCGTGGGTTATCAGCAGCACGTCCTCGATACCGCTCATCATGAGCCCGCGGCATGCCATGTACGAGCAGCCTCCTCCGTAGAAGACACCCGGAATGGCCATGAGCCGCCTTGTCGGGCAAGGCGGCTCATCGGTTTGCTGCAATGGCTTGGATTCCATCGATCCCCAGCGGTTACTCGAAGCTCAGCTGATCTTGGTTGAGCAGCGAGGTTACCTGGGTATCGGACAGGTCGACACGGTAGAAAAGCTTGTAGAAATCCTTCACTTCCTGTTCGATGTCGATGTCGATGTCGGGATAGCACACGGTTGCGAACCACTGGATGCCCATGAGGCGCATGACGTTCGGCGGACGGTCGAACCAGTTGAAGGGCACGGCGGGCGTGGTGTACACTTCGCCGTCTTTCACGGCCTGGATGTCGGCCCACTGCGGGTTCTCCATGATGTCATCGGCAAGCACGAAACCCGAATGGCATAAAATGAGCTCGGGATCCCACGAGATAACCTGCTCGATCGAAACCTCGGTACGGCCCTGGCCCGACTTCATTTCGACGTCGGCAACATTGGTAACCTTGCAGTAGTCGAGCACTTCGGTGTGCGACGATCCGGTCGGGTCGGTGGCAAGGCCATCGGAGTTCTCGGCGTAGTACACCCTCGGACGCTCGGAATCGGGAATGGCGTCGATCTTCTTCACCACATCGGCAAGCTTGGTCTCGTAGTAGGTCGCGAGCTCTTCGCCGCGCTCCGCTTCGCCGATCCAATCGCCGAGCGTGCGGTAGACCTCGGCGGTACGCTCGAGGGCACTCGACGCGCAGACGACCGGAATGCCCGTTTCCTTCTGGATCTGATCGGGAACATCGTCGTTGCCGAGAGTTCCGTCGGTGCCCACATAGATGATGACGTCGGGATCGAGCGTGATGATATCTTCCATGTTGGCCGTTACCTGCTGACCCATCCAGCCGCCGATGACGGGCATCGAAGCAAGCTCTTCGGGCAGGTACTCCATGGCCGCTGCGGTCGGCTCGTTCACCCAGCCGATGATCTTGTCGGGCGAAAGCGTGGCCACCATGGCCTCGCCGGTCGGCACGGCGCAATACACCGAGTTCACTTCGGTCGGAATGGTTACCGTACGGCCCGCCATGTCGGTGATCTCACGTTCGGTGGCTTGCGGCTCCGCCTGCTGCTGTTGCTCCTCTTTGTTTTCCGCAGGCTGCTGCTCGTTGTTGCTCGAACAACCCGCAACCAGAGGAAGCGCCAGCATGCACGCCATGATGAGCGCTACTATCTTGCGTTTCATAGAAATCCTTTCATCTCTCCCTGTAGGTAGTGCTTCCGATGCATGACCCTACGCTGTTGCACGAGGGCCGTCTTCGGCTTTATGCACACACGGCAACATGACTCCGCTGCCGTGGGGTGCCCTTCTCGTGCTCGAGCCGCGCACGCTCCCCCGACGTATCGCCTGCGGCGAATTCGACGATGGGCACGCATCCCTTGAGCGTTCCGCATGTGCACGTGTGCTCTTTGACGATGCGCACGTCCACACCGTAGGTTTCCCTGAGCGAATCCTCGGTAACCACCTCATCGGGTGTTCCGAAGCGCACCCAATCGCGCGTGATGAGGCCCACCTTGGTGGCGCACAGAAACGCGTGATCGGGAAAATGGGTGGTCATGATGACCGAGATGCCTTCTTTCACCAAATGCGATATCTGGCGGAGCACCTTGACCTGGTTGCCGTAGTCGAGGCTTGCGGTCGGCTCGTCCATCACGAGAACCTCGGGTTCCTGAGCGAGTGAGCGCGCGATGAGCACCATCTGGCGCTCGCCGCCGCTGATCTGGGTGTAGAGCTTATCGGCCAAGTGGCTGATCCCCAAGCGCTCGAGGCATTCGGCTGCCTTTTCGGTATCGCGCTTCGAGGGCGAAGCGATCGGGCTGATGCGCGAAAGCCTGCCCATCGTGACCACATCGAGCACCGGGTAGGCGAACGGCGGCGTATGGTTCTGCGGCACGTAGCCTATTCTTTTCGCAAGCGTACGCGACGACCAGGTTGCTATGTCGTCGCCGTCGAGCGTGATCCTGCCGCCGAACGGCTTCAAGAACCCGAGCATGCTGCGAAAGAGCGTGGTCTTGCCCACTCCGTTCGGTCCGAGCAGGCACAGCGCCTCGCCGGGCCCGATGGAGAAGGACACGTCCGAAAGCACGGTCACATCCTTGTACCCGCAGGTTACGTTTTCGAGTGCGAATTCTCTCATGTCCATGTCTTCTTTCCCCGCGTGAGCAGATAGATGAAGAACGGTGCGCCGATGATCGCCGTGAGCACGCTTAAAGGCAGCTCGATGGCGAACAGGCAGCGGCACAGATCGTCGATGACGAGCACGTACAGAGCGCCGAGCAGAAGCGACGCGGGAAGCAGCACTTTGTGGTTGGGCCCGACGATCATGCGCGCAAGATGCGGGATCACGAGACCGACCCAGCCCACCATGCCGGCCGCTGCGACCGAAGCAGCGGTGACGAGCGTTGCGCAGAAGATGAACAGCGCCCGGATGAACTTCGTGTTCACGCCGAGCGCACGCGCTTCCTCGTCGCCGAAGGAAAGCGCATTGAGCTGGTTGCGGAACAAGAGCATGGGAACGATGCCGACGATAACGGGGGCCAAGAGCATGGGCAAATCCTCAATCCTCGTCGAAGAGAGGCCGCCCATGAGCCAGTAGGTGATCGAAGGAAGCTTGTCGTCGGGATCGGCAACGTACTTGGTCATCGTAATGAATGCCTGGAACAGCGCCGTTACGACCATGCCGGTGAGCACAAGGGTGAGCGTCATCGAATCGCCCTTGCTCACCGCCGTGCTTACGAAGTAGGTGAGCAGCACCGCCACGATACCGCACACGAACGCGGAGAGTTGCACCACGTACATGTTGCCGCCCATCAAGAGCGCGAACGAAGCACCGAAACCGGCGCCCGCCGACGCGCCCAGCAGATCGGGCGACACCATCGGATTTTTGAAGAGCCCCTGATAGCTGGCACCGGCAGCCGCCAGCGCGGCGCCGATAACGAGCGCGGCTATAACGCGGGGGAAGCGAACCTGCATAACAACGGTAATATGCGTCGATTCGGAAAACGTCTCCATCCCGAACAGCTGGTTGGCGGCGACCTTAAGCACGTCGAGCACGGTCATGTCGTAGCGGCCGAGCGTAAACGATACGAGCACGGCGGCAACAAGGATTATCGTCAGAATGGCGATAATCGGAGCGCCCTTAAATCCGCCCCTTCCCCCCGAATGTTTCTTCACAATCCCCAAACTCATCTCCCGACCGGTTGCGGCATTCCCGTCTTGCGCGAACCTGCCTTCAACGAACCGCAGCAGCACCTTGTGCCGAACAGAGCACATCCCGCACCGGTTCGCGCTGAGCATGATGCAAACCTGCGCAGCGCGGCGTCCAACGTGAACTCGAGCCTTGCACTTCGCACCCTGTACCGAAAGGACAGGTTCCTGCGGTTCTTCAAATCTATCTTTCGATTAGGATAATATATCGTGATGAGTATAATATTTCAAGATGAATTATTCTCAAATTTGGAGTATCCTTGCTTGATGTCATCGAGTTGCCGATGCGCATGACGATAGGAGGAATTGTGGGAGAGAAGATCATGGACGGGTTTCCGTCGCGGGAAGAGGCGCTTGCCGATTTCTTCGAGGCATGGGAGCCGCAAGGGGCAACGGAGCTGATCACGCTCGACGAATCGATTGGGCGGGTGCTTGCTCGCGACATGGTTTCAACCAACACGCTACCCGTCGTACGGGCTTCGTCGTTCGACGGCATCGCGGTAAAGTCAGCGGCGTTCAAGGACGGATTGCCCGATACGAGCGCCTGGAAGCGCGGTATCGACTACGTGCGCGCCGATACCGGCGACGATTTCCCCGATGAATTCGACGCCGTCATCATGATCGAGAAAGCCGCCATTCAACCCGACGAATCCGTCATCCTCGATGACGACGTGGAAGTCGAGCCCGGCTCGGGTGTGCGCCCAGCAGGATCAACGCTCAAAGCGGGAACTCCGCTTCTCAGCGCCGGAGCCGTCATTCGCCCGACCGATCTCGCCGCGCTCGCCATGGGCGGCGCCACCATGGTGCCCGTTCGCCGCAAGCCGCGCATCGCGTTCATCCCCACAGGCAGCGAACTCGTCGCCGCAGGCACCAAACCGCGCCGTGGCCAGAACGTCGACACGAACAGTCTCATGGTCAAGCATATGCTCATCGAGTTCGGAGCCGAACCGATCGTGTTCCCCATCGTCCACGACGATCCCGCCGAACTCGAGCGCGCTTTCGAGGAGGCGCTCGCCGTTGCCGACGCCGTGGTCATCAACGGGGGCTCCGCAATCGGCGAAGAGGATTTCAACGTGCGCATGATCGAAAAGCGCGGCACCGTCGTGCACCATTACATCGCCGCCGTCCCTGGACGTCCGCTTATGATGGCGGTTGCCGACGGAAAGCCGGTGGTCGATCTGCCTGGACCCACGCTCGCCGCCTACTACGGATGCGAATGGTGCCTGCAGGCCATCACCGCACGTATCCTCGGCATCCCGCGGCGATTGCGTCCGACGGTCACCGCAAAAGCTTCGGCCACCTCGGGCAGCGTACCCAAAATGGCGAACATCGGGCGCTGCGATCTCTTCCGCACCGAGGACGGCTACGAAGTCCGCTTCCACAACTTCAAAGCGGGAGAGCTTGCCGAATGCATGGTGTCGAACGCCCAACGCATCTCGCCCATCGGCGAAGCGGGATGGCAGGAAGGCGATCTGCTCGAGGTGGAGCTTTTGCGCGGCGAGGAGTTCATCGAGGAAGCGTAGGCGCAAAACGCATACCGATTTCCCTATGAAAAAGCGGTGCCGCCCGAAAACGGTGCCGCTTTTCACATCCAAGAATGCACAGTTCTCAAATATCGAGTTCGAGCGCGACCGGGCAATGGTCGCTGCCGAATACCTCGTCGTAGATGGAAGCGGCTTTCACCCGGGGCACCAGCTCGTCGCTCACGAGGAAGTAGTCAATGCGCCATCCCGCGTTGTTGGCACGGGCGTTGAACCGGTAGCTCCACCACGAGTACGCCCCCGTCAAGTCGGGATGCGTATGGCGAAACGTATCGGTGAAACCCGCTTCGATGAGCTCGGTGAACTTAGCCCGCTCCTCGTCCGAGAATCCCGCGTTGCCGCGGTTGGGGCCGGGGTTCTTCAGGTCTATCTCCTGATGCGCCACATTGAAATCACCGCACATGACCACGGGCTTGGGGCTCGCCGTCTGCGCACCCGCTGGCACGCTGCCCGCTTCGAGTCCCTTGCAGAAGTCTCGGAACGCATCGTCCCACTCCATGCGGTGATCGATGCGCGCAAGCTCGTTTTGGGCGTTGGGCGTGTACACGTCCACGAACCACAGTTCGGGAAATTCAAGGGCCACTACGCGCCCCTCGGTGTCGAGATGGGGCATACCGAGTTCGTGGATCGCCTGAAGGGGCTCCTCCTTCGTGAACACAGCCGTACCCGAATAGCCCTTGCGTTCGGCGTAGCTCCAGAAATCGTGGTAACCGGGCAGATCGAGATCGATCTGGCCTTCTTGGAGCTTCGTTTCCTGCAACGCGAACACATCGGCGTTGAACTCGGAGAATATCTCCTCGAAGCCCTTCTTCATAACGGCGCGCAGTCCGTTGACGTTCCATGAGACGAATCGCATGTGCTTCTCCCGCAATCGGTTTCAGTGATCGCACCCAGTATACCGAAGAACGGTCGAAACTGCAGTGTACGGGGGTCTTCGAAGACTATGGTTTCAGTTGCCAGAAACCATAGCGCACGCGATTGTCGGGTGGACCGTTCGGTGCAAACCGCTCGATGTTTCACGTGAAACATCTGTTCGTGTTTCACGCATTACAGGGAATCGCGTCATCGATTCGCAGCACGGTACCCTATATGCGGAACGCGACCGAAACGGCCGTGGTAGTCGGAGCCGCCGGTGCGCACGAGCCCATAGCGGTCGGCCAGCGTGTTGCACGTCGCCCAATCGCGAAGCCCGTGATCGGGATGGTACTTCTCGATACCGCGCAACCCGCATTCCACCAGCTCGTCTACCAGGGCGTAGCTATCGAGCTGACCGGGATGGGCGAGGACCGCAACTCCCCCGTCTTCCACGATCGCCCGTACCGCATCGGACGCATCGACGTATTCGATATCGCGCACGCATATCCCCTCGCCCTTGAACAGCGAGCGATACAGATCCTGATAGGCGTCTGAAGCGTACGGCTCGTCGGTCAACGCCGCCATAAGATGCTGCTTGTACAGAGCTGTCGAAGCGAGCGCAAGGGCATGCACCCTGTCGATATCGATATCGTAACCCGCTTCGAGAAGGCGGTCGAGCTGCCATTGCGAGCTGTCGTTGCGCCGCGCGAGCACGGGAGCGCACAGCGTTTCGACCGCGGGGGATTCGGCGGAAAGGCCGTATCCGAGGATATGCGCTTTCCGCTTCCGGCTGCTATCCCATGCGCTGATCTCCACGCCGCCGACGACCTCGACGCCGAAATCTGCGCCGAGCGCAATCGCCTCGTCGAGATGCGCCGTCGTATCGTGGTTTGTGAACGCGATATGCGAAACGCCCTGCTCCTTCGCCTGGGCGAGCGCTTCGGCAAAGGTGTCCGATCCATCGGAAACGGTCGTATGCACATGGAGGTCAGAGCGGGTTTTCAACGCATCGGCATCCTCAAGGTGTCGCAGAAGCGCTTCAGTCCCTGCGGCTTTCGCGCTGCGCGCAGCCTGCTGCAAGCAAGAGACCGGCCGGCCGGCCGCACGTCCATCTTTCACGTCGTGCTTCATACCATCATGCCTTCCTGCATGTTGAACTCCTTATCGCACAGGCCTTCCATGAACTCGAGGTCGTGGAAGATGCCGAGCATCGTGGTGCCCTGCCCCTTCAGCCGTTCGATCAGTTCGCGAACCTTGATCTTCGAGGCGTTGTCGAGCGAAGCGGTCGGCTCGTCGAGCAGCAAGAGACGCGGTTGCTTGATCATCGCGGCAGCAATGTTGAGCCTGAGCTTCTCGCCGCCCGAGAACGTTCGCGGATACACGTCCCATAGGTCCTCCGCAAGGTCGAAATGACGCAGCATCGCCGACGTTTCGCGACGGCACTTCGCCTGGGCGTTGCATCCGTACGTCTCGATGGCGCTCTGCATGACGATATCATACGCGTTGCGTCGGGGCAGCACGCTCAAAAACTGCGAGACGTACCCGATTTCATGGGTGCGCAGATAGATCATCTGGCGCTGCGTCGCCTGCGCAAGATCGATTCTGCCGAACGCTGCCGAATCGTAGAGAATCGAGCCCGACTCGGGTAGATTCGTACGATAGATGCAGCGCAGGATCGTTGACTTGCCGCTGCCGCTCCTCCCCGTAATGCCCACGAATTCGCCCGGCATGATGGAAAGGTCGATATTCGAGCATCCTTGGATACGGCGGTCGACGGCATGGATGGTAAACGATTTGGTAAGACCCGTGATCTTGAGCATCGGCGTCTGCTCGCCCTGTTCGACCTGCGCGGCCCGCGCAGTCTGCACGGCCTGCGCGCACTGTCCGTTCGCGCTCATCGGAGCACCTGCGCTTCCCTGCGCGCTACGGGTGCCGACGCAACGTCGCACTCGACATCGACATCGACATCATGCCCGAGCAACGCCGCACTCGTTTCGCAACCGCGCGCCTCGTCCGCAAACAGCGGGTAGAGGCTGCGATGGACGCAGCGTCCCCCCACGAACGAATCGGTCACTACGGGAACTGCGGGCTCGTCGGCTGCGCCACGCACAGGAAGCTTTCGCACCACCACGATGTCGGCGAGCTTGCCGACGGCGATGGAGCCCACCTCGCCGTCGATACCCGCAGCTTGGGCCGGGTTGGCCGTTACGAGCGCGAACGCCTCGGCAAGATCGAGGCCTACCGTTTTATGCAGGATGAACACCGCGCCGATCATAGCGGCGGGATAGTAGTCGCTGCACAGCATGTCGATAGCGCCCGCCTGCACCGCCTCGCGTGCCGAAAGGTTGCCCGAATGGGAATGGCCCATCATGACGTTCGGAGCCCCGGCGAGCGTATGCATGCCGCGTTCGCGGGCGCTGCGCGCAACCCCCATCGTGATGGGGAATTCGGAAATCGCCGCGTCGAACGACTCCATTCGATCGAGCTTCTCGATCGAATCGTCATCGTGCGAAGCGACCGAAATGCCGCGACTCTGCGCCAGACGGGCCAGCTCGGTCATCTGCGCAAGCGAAAGCTTGTCGCTTTGCTGCTGCGTCTGTACGATGCGCGCCACCTCCTCGTCGCTGATATCGCGGTAGCCCTTGAGCGTGTCGCCGAAGATCTCGAGATCGCTGTACTGGCCTTGGCCGGGCGTATGGTCCATGAACGAGATCATGTCGACCGCGCCCGAAGCGATGAGCTCCTTGATCCGCTCGTAATGCCCGACCGCGTCGATCTCGATGCGCAGATGGAGTCGATGCCGAATGAGGTGCTCGCGCTCTTCCGCATCGCGCATCGCCGCCACCTCGTCGATCAGGCGCACGACGTTGTCGAAGTTGCGGATCGGCTTGTGATCGAAGATCGTCTCGCCGTACACCGAGAGCGAATGGTAGATCGTCGTGATACCGTGGGCAACGAGCTCCCGCTCGGCCTGGTAGAGCGAGGTGCGCAGATCCATAACGACGCTCGGTCGCGGGCTTGCCACCGTCTCGATGAAGTCGGAGTGAATGTCGATCATGCCGGGGGCCACGTAGGCGCCTCGCGCATCGATCACCACAGGCAGCGTCGGAGTTGCCGCATCGGCCGCGGAGTGCGCAGCAGGAGCGGCGTCTGACACACGGTCGGCAGCGAGCCCCGCAACGGCATCCGCGCGATGCCCGCCGTGCGCATGCCCGCCCGAATCGTGCCCGTCGATGATCGATTGCGCGTAGTCGACAAGTCCCCGGGAATTCGTTTCGAGCGCCGAATTGCCCAGGGCTTGCTCGCCGTCGGCAGGGCGGTATCCGGCACTCGGCCTGATGGCCGCAATGCGACTGTTGCGCACGAACACATCATGTTCAGGCAGCACTGCATCTTCGCAGATCACCGTTCCCCCGGATATGATAAGAGTCGTATCGTTCATGAAGCTTGCTTCCTTCTTTCGTATCGTTTCTTCTATCGGCATAGCACGGTTCACCGCCCGTCGCCTCGTTCGAGCAGGACGTCCGCGCTCGCTGAGCGGCGCAGCGGCGTTCGGCAACGAGGAGCGCCGTACCCTCACAGGAGCGAGTACACGAGCTGCTGGGTATAGGCGTGCTGCGGGTCTTCGAGTATCTGATCGGTAAGCCCCTCCTCGATCACGCGCCCGTCGAGCATCACGAACGTGCGATCCGCAAGCATCCTGATAACGCCCAAATCGTGGCTCACCACGAGCATGCTTACATTGAAATCGCGTCTGATCTGCAATATCAGATCGAGCACGTTCGCCTGCACCGAAAGATCGAGCCCTGTCGTGACCTCGTCGAGCAAGAGCACCGGCGGATTGTTCGAAAGCGCCTTGGCGATCTGCACGCGCTGCTGCATACCGCCCGAAAATGTCCGCGGGGGATCGGTTGCACGCACCGTGGGGATGTTCACCTGCCCGAGCAGCTCTTCTCCCCGCGAGCGCATATGGGACACGCTACGATCGCCCGAGGCGATCATCTGCTCGGCAATGTTGGAGAGCGACGAGTAATCCATGCGCAAGCCAAGGTACGGGTTTTGGTACACCATGCCGAACACCGTGTTGCGGATACGGCGCTTCTCCTGCGAAGAAAGCTCCAGAATGTTGCGGTGCCCGCCATCGTAGGGTTTAACGAAAATACTGCCGCTGCTGGCGGTCTGGTCGAAATACAAGCATTGCATGAGCGTCGATTTCCCACTGCCCGACTCCCCGACAATGCCGACGATCTCGCCCGGATACAACTCGAACCCGACGTCGCGCACCGCATGCACCGTGCCGCATCGCGGACATCGGTTGCGCTCGAGCACCGCACGAGGGTCCAAGCAGTATGCGCATCCGTTTCCAAAGCTGCGGGAAAGGCCCTGGACCTTTACGCAGGGATCTTCCTCGATGCGCCGCGAACGAATGCTCGGCCTCGGCTGTACCGGACGAACGTGCGAAACCCGATGAGATTCCTGCTTCGGCACAGCAACCGCCTCGCCCGTTACCCCGACTTCGCATTCGGCGAATGCCTCCTTAGCGCTTTCCATGAACAGCACCTCCCATTGCACGCTCCACGCGCGATGCGCAAAACGCAGTATCGTTGCAGCAGTAATACGTATCCCCCGTTTCCTCGTCGACCAGCTCGTCGAGGTAGGTATCGGTAGCACCGCAACGCGCGCACGCCTTGCCGGAAAAATCTTCGACTGCAAACGGATAGTCGGCGAAGTCGAGCGGTTCGACCGTCGTGTGGGGCGGAACCGCGTAGATCTTCTTCTCGCGCCCCGCTCCAAAAAGCGTCAGGTTATCGCTCATATGGAGTCTGAGCGTATCGAAGCGCGGAATCGGCGAGGGCGCCATGATGTAGCGCCCGTTCACCTTCACGGGATGATCGGCTCCCGTCGTGGTCGATCCGTACCTGATGATCTGGTCGAACAGGCCAAGCCATGCCCCGGTGTAGTCGGCTTCGGCATGAAGCCTGCGCGTCACGGCCTCGCTCGGCTCGAAATCGCGCAGAGGTTCGGGCGTGGGCACCTGAAGCACGAGAACCTGATCTTCGCGCAACGGTTCTTCCGGAATACGATGGCGTGATTGAATGATGCTCGCACGCACCGTTTCGGAGGTGGTTTCGACATCAGTCGTCGCGCATACGAGCTTTTTGATGTTGACGGCATTGACGCTTTCGTCGGATCCCTGGTCGATCACTTTGAGTACGTCGGCCGATCCGATGATGGCAAGCGTCACCTGCAAGCCGCCGGTTCCCCAACCGCGGCCAATCGGCATCTCGCGGGAAGCAAAAGGAACCTGATATCCCGGGATGGCGATGCCCTTCAAGATGGCGCGCCTGATCTCTCGCTTCGATGCCTCGTCGAAAAAGGCGAAATTGTACAGCTGTTCCATGGTTGCCCTCATTCCGTTTCCGTAGTGCTCGAGCGCTCGACGCCGCCGGCACCATCCCTCGTCTTGCGCACGCTCGAAAGCTTCGACTGGAACGTCACGTAGTGCGGCAGCTTGAGATGAGAGATGAAGCCCGTCGCCTCGATGCCGTCGACGTGGTACAAAACGAATTCCTCATCCTGCGTGGGAAAGCGCTTATCGCCCCGTTCGAGGCAGTTGTCGAGCACGCTCATAGCGATGGCTTTGGTTTCGCCACGGCCCATCACCATGCCGTAGCCCAGCTCGAAACCAAGCCCTTTCTCGCCCGCCTCATCCTCGGTTTCCACCTCGAACAGCGATTCGACCTCGGTCACAGGCATCGTTCCCACGCAATACGCATCGCTTTCGTCGCCCGATCCGAGCGGATGGTCGATGGCGACCTCGACGGTGCCGTGCCGCAGTTCGGCCACCGTCGGATGCGCCGGCCCGAACCCGCGAATGGCCGCGTAGCCGAGCGCGCTCACCGCCTGCGTCATGCCGCGCGCAAGCGTTTGCAGGCGAGCGGAGCGGGGAGCAGGGAACACGAGCGGCTCCATCGTCACGTCGATAGGCTCTTCGTCGTTGCGTTCATGCTCGACAAGCAGACCCTCTTCGCGCAGGTATTCCGCAACTTTGGGCAGCGCGTGCGCCGCGCATTCCTCCCAAAGCGCCTCGCAGCCCGCCGAAGCGGCACTGCTGCCAGCAGTCGCAAACGCCTCGCCAAGTGCCTTTTTCCTCCACTCGCGCTTCAGGCGCTTCCTCGCTTCATGAAGCGAATCGCCGTCCTCCTCGCGCAGGTTGAAATCGATCAGGCGATGCGTGTAGTCGCGCGTTGCACCGAGCACCTGTCCGCCGGGCACGTCTTTGAATGCGGCTGAAATGCGTCGATCGACCGCCATCGTTTCCGGTTCGACCGTCCTCGACACATACGGACGCTCGAGCGTGGAGCGGAAGGCACGCAGCAGAAAGACCGCCTCTTCGGGCGACCCCTGCGCCTGCTTGAGCGCAAGCGCCGCCAACTCGGGCGCGTACAGCGAGCTTTCGCCCATGATCTGGTCGATCAGATCGGGGAACGCCGCCTGGATGCTCTCGATATCGACGCTTCGCTCAGAACGGACGCGCTCCCATTCGAGCAGCTTCAAACTCTCTTCGATGGCCTCCTGACCACCGCGCACGGCAACGTAGCCCATCACTTTACCCCTTTTCCGACCGCCAACAGCGAGACGAACGACGTGCGTGGGATGGCGACCACCACTCCGCGCCCGTCTACCAGCACGATATCGATGCCGCAAGGGAATTCGTCCTCACGGCGGTTGCGCGCCCATGCCCAATCGATGCGATCGACGCCGAACACATGGGCGTCTCTCACGCCAGGTCCCTCGATCGAAACCCAATGCAAGGGACGATCATCGTCGACTGAGCCCGGACGCTCATCCTGACCTGCGATGCGGCTGCACCCAACAAATACCGTTGCACCCTGCTCCGGCGATGCAAGCGACCCCGCCGTGGCGTGGGCGATGGCCATCTCGATGCACGGAGCATCGGCTCGCTCGGGGACGATGACGAACGAAGCCGCGTCGGGCATAACGCTCTTCGCATGGGTTTCAGACGCTATGGCCCGGGCAAGTGCGTCGTCGCAGCCCTGGGCGAGAGAAAATGTCGTCGCCTGATCGACGAGCATGTCGATGAGCGTGGCAAGCGGCTTGCCGATACCCGGATAGCGAGTCTGGCTTCCGGTTGCCAGCGGCATCGCCTCGGGGCGACCAGGCCGAGCCATGGCATCCATTACCGCCCGAAACGATCGCTGCACGCGATGGATCTCGCTCAATGCTGCGTCCATTACGCATCACCGTCCATCGTGGAAAAATCGACGCGGGTGCGCTCGATGAGCGCACGGTTCTTCGCCCGCTTGTCGCGCTGACGCTTCGCTTCCTTCTCGATGCGCTCCTCCCATTTCGGCATGCGCTCGAATTCCTCACCCGAAGAAAAAGCCGCATCGATGAGCGCAAGGTTGTACGCCGCGTTGCGCTTGCTGCCAAGCACGTAGCCGAAACCCATCGCGTCGGCGATCCGCACCCTGCACGAGCACATGAGCGCTTCGCCCAGATAAAACAGGCTGTTGCGCGCGCTTTCGCGTACCTTTACCATCACGAGCTCCTCGCGCGGCGCATCGAGCACTTCGACCTCGCAGATCTCTTCTATCTCAGCCGCTATGGCCTGCGCGACACCGGGATCTCCCCCGACGAGCACGCGCGTTCGTTCGTATCGGTTCACACTAGCTCCTCAAGTAATCTTCTCGCGACCTTTGTTCGGCCGCATTCGGGTATATCTGCCGAGCGCACTTTTGCGTGCACCCAACGCTTACGAATGGACGATGTATCGTTTGCGCAGCTTGGTTGCCGCCACTTCGAGCACAAC
This sequence comes from Raoultibacter timonensis, assembly GCF_900240215.1. Lineage (GTDB taxonomy): Bacteria > Actinomycetota > Coriobacteriia > Coriobacteriales > Eggerthellaceae > Raoultibacter > Raoultibacter timonensis. The sequence continues at coordinate 802,283 of NZ_LT964681.1, forward strand.
CGCAACGGCGAGGCACAGATACACGATCAGCCCGACTTCGTGGATGTTGTAGTAGAAGCTTCCGGCCAAAAAGAGCTGATAGCCGATGCCTCCAGCTCCGGCAACCGCACCCACTGCCACCGCGTTTACGAAGTTGATCTCGAAACGGATGAACGTCCACGAGAGCATCTCGCTCGTTTTTACGGGAACCACTGCGGCGAAAACGGTCTGCCACCACGAGGCTCCGCACGAACGCAGGGCTTCGAGCACGCCAGGATCGACCTCTTCGAAGCTCTCGGAGTACGCCTTCACGAGGTAGGCAACGCTGTGGAACAAAAGGCCGATCACCGCCGCCTCGGGCCCGAGCCCGATCGCCACCGTGAACACGAGCACCCACAGGATCGTCGGCACGGCGCGGAAGAACGACATGAGCGCCTTGATTGCGTTACTCAGCATGCGGTTCGACAAGTTGACCGCTGCGAACAGGCTCAGCACGAAGGCGATCACCGCCCCGATGAACGTGGTGAGAACCGCAAGCGCAATCGAGACGAACAGCCCCGTCACCACATCGGCGAGCGTGAAGTGCCCCGCAAGGCCCGGCTGCAGCATCATCATGAGAAAATCTTCAGCCGCCTGCCCGAACGCCGTGAAGAACGCCACCTTGCCGTAGTTCATCGTGACGAGCGAGAACACTGTCAACCCCGCAAGGATGCCGAGCGTGAGCGCAACGGCAGCGTTCTGCTTGCCCATGACGCGCGTTTTGATCTTCCCTGTGCGCGTACGGCGAGCGAAGGGAAGATCGGCTGCATGCTCCGAAAGAGCGGAAACGCACGCCGCAGCCGCCTCGGTGACGGCCGCCCCGGGGGTGGCCGTCCCAGCCGCAGCCGTCTCGGGGGCAGACGCCCCGGGGGTGGCCGCCCCGGCAAGCGCGGGATTTTTCTCCCGATTCGTCATATGATCTGCCTCCTAACGTAATTAGAAACGGCTTCGCATACGATTACGGCGATCACGATCATCACGATGACCAGGCCGGCTATGTCGTAGCGGAAGCTCTTGTAGTACAGGTCGAACACGAATCCGATGCCCGTGCCGGTCAGAATGCCGATCAGCGTAGCATCGCGGATATTCGTCTCGATCATGTAGAGCACCCAGCTGATGACCGACGTGATCGACATCGGCACCACCGCTTGAGCGACGATCGGGAAATAACCCGCACCCGTCGCGCGCAGCGCCTCGACCGAACCGCCGCTCACCTCGTCGATGCTTTCGAGATAGCAGCGGGTCAGATATCCGAAACTCGTGAGGAACAGAGCGAAGAACCCCGTGAACTCGCTCTGCTTGAACGAGAACAGCAAGATGAACGCCCATGCGACAACGGGGATATTGCGAAACAGCGAGGCGATGGCGCGCACCGCAACCGAAACGGGGCCGCCGATGCCCACCGAACGCGATCCGAGTACCGCGAACGCGAACGCGAGCGCCGCAGCCGTACAGCTTGCCGCGATCGACACGAGCACGGTCGAACCGAGAGACGAGAGAATCTGACCGATTTTCTCGAACGATTCCACCGAAGGTACGAAGTTCGAGGCCATCCACGCAATACCTGCGGGAATATCGGCGATCGACGCAACGAAATCGAACCCCACGTACCCGCCCGCTAAGGCATTGGCAATCACGAATACGAGAAAAACCGCAACGATCGAAAGACTGCGCCGACGGAAAAACTGCCCACCGACCGCTTCCATCAGGCAACCCCCGCCGCAGCCATAACATCGGCCTCGACCGCATCGGAAAAACCCTGCGGTCGCACAGCATGCTCTTTGACATACGGGGTGCCGTAGATGTCGGCGATCGCCTTGGCATCGAGTTCGGCCGGCGTACCGTCGAACACGAGCTTACCGTCTTTGAGGCCGATGATGCGATCGGAGAACTCAATGGCATAATCGACCTGATGGAGGTTCACCAAACACGCGATGCCCAGATCGTCGGCCGCCCACCTGAGATGCTCCATGATGGCACGCGACGATTTGGGATCGAGGCTCGCAATGGGCTCATCGGCAAGGATAAGCAGCGGATCCTGCACGAGGGCGCGGGCGATCCCCACGCGCTGCTTTTGGCCGCCGGAAAGCTGATCGCAACGGCGGTAGGCGAATTCGGCGAGGCCCAGCTGATCGAGAATGCCGAACGCCTGGGCTTTCTCGTCCTCGGTGTACAGCCCGAGAATGCCCGCAATGCTCGATTTGTAGCCGAGCCGACCTTGCAGCACGTTCTCGATCGCCGTTGAACGGTACACGAGATTATAGTGTTGAAACACCATGCTGATGCGCCGCCGTATCTGACGGAGCTCGCGTTTGCCGAGCTTCGTCACCTCTTTGCCGTCGAATTCCACGCGCCCGCTCGTCGGATCGATCAAGCGGTTGATACAGCGCAGTAGTGTGGATTTCCCTGCACCCGATGATCCGATGATCGAGACAAACTGCCCGCGCTCGATCGTAAGCGAAACGCCCTCGAGCGCTTTCGCCTTGCCGGTGTAGCTCTTCGACACCGATTCGATGTTCAGTAATGCTTGCCGTTCCATTGATCCATCGCCTTTCCGGGAAGGTGCGGCGCATCCGCACCCGTATCGCAGCATGAAAGCTCGCCGGACGGTTGCAGCCTGCCGGCGAGCTCAGAAACGAAGCGTCGGTCCTAGGCGCCGAGCTTTCGAATGGGTTCGTACCAATCGTCGGTTACCTCGACGAAGCAACTCTTGTCGGATTCCTTCTCGAAGATGCCCTTAGCGCTTTCGTCGTCGGGGTCGATGAAGATTTCCTTGTTATCGGCAACCTCATCCGAGCAGAAGTATTCGACGATCTTGGTACGCGTTTCCTCGTCGATTGCATCTTCGTTGAAGCACACGGGCGCATTGAGCACCGGGGTGATCGCGATGATGGTGAACTGCTTGCCGCGTACGGTATCGAAGGGGGCTTCGGCATCGTCTTTCGCCTTGTATACGGCACCAACGGTATTCGCCTCGCCCGACACGAGATCGAGATACATATCCACATCGACATCATCGAACGCCGCGGCATCGGCATCGCCGGAAAGCAGGTTGACCGCCGAACCCGCATGGGAGTTGCCGAACAGGACCTCGGAGAAGAACGCTCCCGCCTCGAGCAGCACGTCGGAGGAATCGAGACCAAACTCCTTGACGATAGCGCTCGAAGGAACCTTGAACCCGGATGTGGACGTAGCGGAAACAAACGAGAACGATGTGCCCTTGACGCCCTCGAGGGAATAGCCGCTGCCGCTTTTGTACTGGTCGGCGTTTTCGGTGGCTACGCAAATGCGGCTGTAATAACACGCCCCATCGAGGCCGCCCTCTTCATCGCTGTTGGTGAACGCTGCAAGCACCCGAGGGTTCTTCTTGTTCGCCTGCACGTAGCCTTCTGCCCCGAGCAACGCCATCTGCGCACTGCCCGATGCGATCGCTTCGATGGCCACGTTGTAGTCGGTTGTGGTCATAAGCTCGACCTCGGCTCCGCACGCGGTCTTGATCGCATCGCCGATTGCCTGTCGAGAAGAGGTGAGATCGGCCGAAGAGTTGTCGGGGAGCCACACCATGGTGATCTTCTCCGCCGCCGTCTGCGCTTGCGTTTCGCCAGACGTTGCCGCACCCGCAGAGCCTGAAGCCCCTGCCGCCGTGCCCGTTGCCGAACAACCCGCCATCAGAGCCAGCGCTCCTGCCGCAAGCACCGAAGCACCTCCGATGACGAACCGACGCCGGGATATCGCACCTTCAACCATACAAGCCTCTTTCTCTCAAGCGTACTTTGCAGTTTTCGGTATGCAGCGGAATGCCGAAGGCCGAAAAGAATTCGATCTACGGAATGGGAAGAAGGATTGTCGCCTTCGAGCCGACCGCTGCGAAACCCATGCTAAGCATGCTCTGTTCGGCGCTCGTCAGGCGCGCATCAAGCTTCGGTCAATCTTGGGCAAACCCTGGATCATGGTTTGTTCATACATAGGTAAAGCTGCTGGTGCAATGAGAGCTTTCGTATTTGACAAAGCGCCGATGCGTCGCTTCTCGGATGGCAGAAAACGAAGGGTTTTCGTCGCGCGTCGGCTGGTTCAGGGAAATCGCATCAGCAAGCGCTTCGTTCATCCGGCGCAATACATCCATGTGAAATACGAGCGATCCCCCGCATGCAACCCTCGCTCTTTGGCGACGAAGTGCTCCTTTTTCCGCCGTAAACCAGGGGATCCTCCGCCAGACTGCAATCGGCGTGTGAAGGGTGCGAGTCAACCTCAAGATTTTTGCCTTCAATTGTGTCATCATAAGCGTTGCGTCGCCAATGCATTCGAACGCCCGCTTGCAAGTGTGCGGGCAAGCCGCCGGTCCAAGCCATGCCGATGCATTCGGCGTCGCCGTATCGTGCAAAGGTCAGGAAACGCTCATGAACATACTCGACTACCTGGAAACCGAGTTCGCCACCTTCGACGAAAAGCCTTTCAGCGAGGTCGATGCGCTCATCCTCTCGGAAATCTGCATGGCCCGCTTCGATGACATCGTTCCAGGCCTTAAGGGCAAGGGCCTTTTCGCCGACATCTCCACGATCGTAGAGAACCTGTTCTCGCCGAGCGGCCGAGGCGTGACGTTTCGCGATGCGCTACGGGCTGAATGCTTCGATCGCATGTTTATCGGGCTTGTGCCAAAGCGCACGAAAGACCTGCTCATTGCCCTTGCAGCCAGCCCCCGATTCCGCGATATCGTCATCCGCGACTACCTGAGCCTGTTCGACACCGAGCGCCAAACGCAGTTCGCCGCCATGGCGTTTTCGCATAAACGCGAGTTCGCCTTTCTCGGGTTCCGCGGTACCGACAGCTCGTTTACCGGCTGGAAGGAAGATTTCAACATGGCCTTCACGTGCCCGGTTCCCGCTCAAGACCATGCCGTCCGCTATGTTGAATCAGCGGCGGGAGGCCTACCGAAGCGCTTGATGCTCGGCGGTCACTCCAAAGGCGGAAACCTCGCCGTCTACGCTGCCATCAACGCCGACCCCAAGGTGCAGGCGCGCATCGAGCGCGTATACGACTTCGATGGGCCAGGGTTCAAACCCTCGGTTTTCACCGGTGAAGAATACGCGAATCTGCAGAACCGCATCGTCAAGATCGTGCCCGTCGACTCGATCGTAGGCATGCTCATGGAATCGCACGAAGATTATCGCGTGGTTGCAAGCGACGCCAAGGGAATCAACGCCCACAGCGGATTCACGTGGCAGCTCGATGGCGATCGATTCGTGTTCGCCGACCGTATTTCCGAGAGCGCCCGCTTCACCGATCAGGTGATGACCGAATGGCTCAGCTCGTTTTCCGACGACGAGCTTGCCGTCGTCGTCGATGCGATCTTCGAAGCAGTCGCCGCATCGGGCGCCGAAGATGCCACCGACATCCTGAGCGGCGGCGCAAAGACCGTGCAGCTGCTCATGGACGCGAACAAGAACACCGGCGAACCTGCGCGGACCATTCTTGCCGACGCGATACGACGCCTCTCGGAAGTCGTACTTCATCGCTTCGGCCGCGATCTGGGGGCAATGCTCGCAGGCAAAGGGAAGTAGACGGCAAGCGAACCGTGCCGTCATTCATACCTCGAACCAAGAATTGGCCCGGGAAGAATTCAATGCCTAGTTTTTTCGACTGACAGTCGAAAAAACTTGACCCGAATTGATTATCCAACCGATAGCCAAAATGAAAGTACAAGGCAGTTTCCGAACGGCCACCGTTCTCGGCTATGCCTCGATTCTCGGTCGGCTATACTTCGGTATATCGATCCGACGGAAGAACAGAAAGGTATCGACAGAGCATACCTTAGCCCATACCGTTTGTCTGACGCAGCATTAGAGGAGGAATGCCAACCGTGGCCGCAGGCGATTTGAAAGGTTTCGTCGAAATCGCAGCCGACGAGCTGCGGCACCATCCTGCACGCCTTTTCGGAATGGGACTGTTCTGGGCATGGCTGCAGATCGTATTCACTTCGCCTTCGCTCACCCCCTCTTTTATGCTGAACGTACCCTTTCTGTCGCAGCACCAGGTATGGACAGCCTCGCTTCTCGTAACGCTTCTCACGTTTGCGTTTGTGCTCGCAGCTCGAAAGAGCTTTTCTTCGCCCATGGGTGCTTTCCCGCTTGCAACCTGTCATCTTCTTATGGCAGCAGGTACTGCCTGCTTGGCATGGTCGGCGATGGCAGACGAGTCGTTTCTCTTCTCATGCATCGGCATCATCTGTACGGGTGCGGGAAGTGGTTTTGCGTTTCTTGCATGGGGCGAACACCTTGCTCGCCTTGAGCCAAGGCGGGTTCTTTTTGACATGGCTGTTTATTCGTTTATGACGGCCTTATTCTTCAGCGCCGCCATGCTTCTTCCGCCGATCGGTACGCAAATCGCAACGACCACCATGCCCATTCTTGCCGGCATTCTTCTTATGCAGGCAAACCGATCTGCACCGCAGCACGCTACGGCGAATCGTCAACCGAACATTGAAACATCGCCGAACAGCGTCAGCCTGGTAGGACTCGCCGTGCTCGTTGGCCTTGTCTACGGCATCATGAGAGGAATCAGTCTGTCGTTCACGACAAGCTCGCTCGAACACGTTACCGCTGCCACCGTTGCCGGAATCGCCGTTGCCGGAATCCTCCTTGTTGCAACAACGGTATTCTTCCGAAAGGGCAGCGAGCTTTACCTGGTCTGCCAGATATCCTTTCCCCTGCTTGCTGCAGGATTTCTCCTCTTGCCACAGTTTCTTGGCGATCTGCCGCTTCCCATCATCGTGTTCACTGTCGGGCATAGCTATTTCTATTTCCTGCTTTGGGTATTCTGCGTTGACCAGGTGCAGGCTTCGCCAAAGAAGCCCTCTGTGGTTTTCGCTATCGGCCTGCTTTCATTTCTTGGGAGCTCACTCGTTGGCTCGATAGCGAGCGATGCTATGGCGCTTGCAGGTTCTGAGGCGTCGCAGGCGATTTCCATAATCTCGCTCATCGTGGTATATCTGTTCGTTGTCGTCTTTGCCTATCTCTTTGGAAAAAATCGCAAAGCAAGCCTTGCAAACACCGACGAGCAGCGAGCATTGGCATTCAAGAATTGCAGCGATCTGGTCGCTTCGGACGGTGGCCTCTCTCCTCGCGAAACGGAAATCTTCTACCTACTCGCCATCGGCAAGGATCGTGCCGATATTCGCGATACCTTCCATATTTCAAACGATACCGTGAAATCCCATACACGACGTATTTACGCGAAGCTCGACATACACTCAAAGAAAGAGGCTGCTGCTCTTGTGGAAGACCGGCTCGAGAAAGAGCAGCGGGGAATGATCGCCCATTCGGAAGGCGTGCAGTAGCTCACCTGCTTGTAGCCCACAGGGGGTTACGTCATGCTATTCGAGTTTCACCCCCCGCGGGCGCTTATCGCAACCGGGACATACCCCTATGGTTCGAACCGACGGAGGCAAACGCCTTCGAGGGAGACATAGGAGGAAACCATGGAACAGAAACCGCTATCACGGCGCTCGTTCATTACCGGAGCAGCACTGGCGGGAGCATCGGCAGCAATGGTCGGACTCGCAGGTTGCTCGCCTGCTGAAAGCAAATCCACCAATGCTGGAACCGACAATGCAGCAGGAGCTTCGGAATCAATCGGCGCTCACGTATGGCTGCAACCAGCGCCCACCCTGCCTGAGATATCAACCGAAGAAACATACGATGTCGTAGTCATCGGTGCCGGCATCGCAGGTTGCACGGCTGCTCAGGCTGCAGCCGAAGCGGGAGCAGCCGTACTTGTCGTAGAGAAATTCGAAGGCATCACCGCGCACGGAACCGACATCGGCGCGGTCGGATCGACGCTTCAGAAAGAGCAAGGAGTCGATATCGACAAAGCTCTCGCGACGCGCCTTATTTATCAATGGGGCCAATCGGAAGCAAACTATTACCTGATCAAGCAGTTCGTCGAACGCAGCGGCGAAGTCATGGACCACTACATCGATATGGCGACCGACCTTGGTTACGAAGTCATTCTCAATAGCGAAATGACCGCGCGCTCCGACTGGGACACGCTCGATGACCGATTCAAGCAATTCAGAACCGCCCATAAGTTCATACTTCCCGAGGGAAGCTCATTGCCCGAACAACCTTGGAACGTCGGTTATTTCATCAGCATGGTTGCCGATGATGCGCAGGCCAACGGCGCCGTCTTCGAATTCAATACCACCGCAGAGCAACTGATCAAGGAGAACGGCACTGCGACCGCCGTCGTGGTCAGCAACGCCGATGGCTACAAGAAGGTCAACGCAACTAAAGGCATCATATTGGCAACAGGCGGCATCACCGACAACGACGAGATGAAGGCGTGCTTCTGCCCCATCGCGCTTCGTGCCGACAAATCCGACTATTTCCCCGTTGGCGGCAACATGGGCGACGGGATCACCATGGGCAAGTGGATCGGCGCTGCACTTTCGCCCTGCTATCCGGCTCCCATCATCCACCCGGTAAATCTCTCGGTCATGGGTCCCGGTTTCGATACCTGCTGGCTCACCGTCAACCGCGATGGTATGCGCTACTGCTGCGAAGTAGGATTCGAGCCAATCGTCACCAATGCACGCATGAACACACCCGGCAGCGTCGCATGGGCAGTATGGGACTCGCATTTCGTTGAACACGTCCAAAAGCAGGAGCCGATCAAGTCGGCATCGTTTATCGACGGCCTAGAAGACAAGGTCGAACAGGCGGTCGCCGATGGAGCGTTCTTCAAAGGCGAAACGCTGCAAGAACTCGCCGATGCCATCGGTGTTCCCTACGAGGCGCTCCAGAAAACCGTTGACCGTTACAACTCGTTCTGCGAGACTGGCGAGGATCTCGACTTCGGTGTGCCTGAAAGGTTCCTCAGTTCAGTTAAGGACGGGCCGTTCTACGCGAGCAATGTTTCCGCATGGCTGCTCGCGCTTCCATACGGCCTTCGCGTAGACCAAAACTCACAGGTTCTTGATGAGGAAGACACTCCCATCGGCGGTCTTTTCGCAATAGGCAATGTCCAAGGCGACTTCTTCGCCAACTCCTATCCGGTCACCCTGCCAGGCACAAGCCACGGACGCGGCATGACATACGGACGCCTTGTCGGCCAAGCAGTTGCAAAGGGCACAACGATCGACGGATACGCTGTCGGATTCGAGGATTAGAGCACAGAACAACGTGCCGCCTGTCATCCTGGGTGGCGGGCGGCACGATCTGTAGCATTGAGCAACCGATTGGGCGGTCATGCATCGAATCCGATCGCCCGCAAGTTCGACCGCACGTACCCCTTACCGATCAAGAGGTGCGCAAGCGGCAACGCAACCCCCGCAGCACCCATCGCCTAGAACCCCAAGAACACCCCGGCAAGGCCGCCGCTCACGCGGGCGTCACCCGACTTCGCGAACCTCATGAGGCGCGGTCGTACGTCTGTCGCCGTTCGCGCAAGATAGCCCCTGCTCTGATCGTCCTCGATTCCAAGCTTTTCGCATACGTCGGCGGCCGCTTCGCCAAGCAGGCGGGAAACCTCCGCTGCCGGCTTGCCCTTGACGACTTCGGCAATGCGCGCCCTATCCTCGTCGGTTGCCCGCAAGCGCCGCACGTCGCCAACTCCCGCCAACGCGAGGCCCACGGCGTTTACAGCGATGGGCTCGTACAGGTTGATGAGCAGCTCGCGGTACGCTGGGTGTACCGCTCGCAAAAGCGCCTTGCAAAGCCCTAGGTCGAACCGTTGCATAAAATCGTTTTCGATCAGCAAACGTTCGAGGTACTCGGTCACGTAGTCGACACCGAGCACGCTCTCGGACACAGGATGCGCAAGCGGGTAATCGATATCGCTCGGGATTTCATGGGCAAAAGAACGGTAGTCGTAGCGAGCGGGAAACTCTCTCAAGCTCTCAAGCGTACCCTTGAGCGCAACGCTTTCCAGCAGCGGCGTGGTGAGGGCTACCTGCTCCCAGAGTCCCCCGATGCGCTTCGCCTTACGCTCGACGAGCGCCATGCCCTCGCCAAACGCCGTGTCGATCCCCTGAGCCAGCAGGCGTCTGATTGCAGCGGGATCCGGCTCTTCCCTATCGATGCCAAGCGTGAAGCACACTGAAGCGAGCAGCCGCTGCGCGATCGATTCGGGAACCGAGCTGCTCTCGCCCATCGTGTAAAGCGACGTGCGTCGAGAAAGAAGCTCCCACAGCCCCATTTGAAAGGCCATCTGTTCGTCGGGAGCAAGCTCTTCTGCCGAAAGCGCAGAGGACGAAGTAGCCTCAACCTGCCGCGCATCGGCTACAACCGAAGGGCCCCGACCGGATCCGGCATCCGAGCACGCACCCACCTCAGCGCATCGAGGAGCCTCCGATTCTGCTGTTGGCATCGAATCCGATCCGGTAGAGCTCGTTGTAACCGTCGTAGAATCCTGCGGCGTAGCTCTCGTCGGGGCGGTCGAATCGGTCCGCCTCGTAAACGCGGTCGAGTTCGTCACGGACGCTCCTTCCATCTGCATCACTCTCGCTTTCGCCGTCTTCGTACGCTTCCGCTTCCGACCAATCCTCGTTCTCGTCGCCTCGCGCACCCTGGACGATCTCAACGAAGCGTTTTGCCGGCATACCTCCCAGATAGTCGGTTGAGCCGTTGGCCTCGCCATCGAACGCATGGCGCATGGCGTCGATCAGCTCTTGGTCGGATAACTGCTCGTCTGAATCCTCCTTCAGCTGATAGAACGCATCCTGAAGTTCCGCGAGCGTCTCGTCGTAGGTCTCCTGGGATAGAAACGGGGAATCGCAGAACGCAGCAACGATCTCCACCAACACTCCCCTGCCGAATTCCACGCGTCCCGTCGCTCGCAGCGATTCGACGCGCCGCTCGGCAAGACCGCGCATCTGCTCATCGTTGAGCGCAAGCCCGAACGGCGCGCCTTTCGCGTTGCAGATCGCCAGATCGGACCTCGCCGTTTCGCCGTACGCCGCCGGCACCATCATCATCGAACCGATATCCACCTACATCACCTCACCCTTATCGCGCAAGGATGGAAGAATACACCTCTCGCGCAGAACATACAGGACTCGATTTTTGACGAGTTTTGTGGTAATATATTCCCAGACGGAAAGGAGAATTACACAATTCTCCTTTTTTGATTCCCAGATGCTACACCACGTACAACACCGCATACAAACCCAGCAGCAAGGCGAGCATCGCGGCGTTCGCAGCCCCGAACACGAGCATGAACCTTCCGATTCGCGCCCCGTCGACATGCAGATAGATGCGCAGCGATATGAGGCTCGCCAACGAAGCGATGGGCGTACCCAGGCCCCCGAGATCCACCCCGATAAGCAGGCTCTGCCAGTTTTCCGTGAAGCCCGAAAGCAACACAGCAGCGGGTACGTTGCTGATCACCTGGCTGGCAGCCACCGAAGTCACCAGAGGATGTGCGCCCATGAACGCCTCGAGCAGATCGCGCACCGCCTCGATGCGCCCCATATTGCCGGCGAATACGAAGAAGCATACGAACGTGAGCAGCAGTCCGTAATCAACCTGCTTGAATACCGGTCGGTCGCACGCTGCAAGCGCACACACGACCACCGCAAGCAGGACAAGCGGATCGATTACGCGAAGCACCGCCAAAAGAGACGCCGCGAACAGTGCGCCGTGAAGAGCAACGCGTTTGCCGTCGATGTCCGAGCGTCCAAGCGGAAGCACCACGTTTGCCGAGCCCCTTCCCGTCAGAGCCGATGCCGCAGCCAGCACGACAAGCGAAAGCGCAGCAAACGGAAGCAGCGCCCGCAGAAAATCGCCAAGCGAAATCGAAAAGTACGTGTACAGATACAGGTTCTGGGGGTTGCCGATCGGCGTTACCATGCCGCCAAGGTTCGCCGCAACGGTCTGCAGTACGATCATCCACGCCAGGTGCCGCTTCTGGCCCGCATGGGAAAGCACGAGCACCGCGAACGGCACGAACGCCATCAGCGCAACATCGTTGGTAACGAGCATCGACGCGAAAAACGGCAGCGCAACGAGCGTGAGGACCACCAGGCGCAACGGCCGCTTCCCCTCGAGCAGCTTCTGGGCGAGCACCGAGAAGAGCCCGCATTCCCTAAGGCCGGCAACCGCCGCCATAAGGCAGAACAGCAAGATGAGCACCCGCGTGTCGATATAGGAGGCGTACGCTCCGTCAGGCGCCACGAACGCCATTGATGCGAGCGCGCAAACGACAGCGATGCACAGCACCGCTTCAGTGCGGAAAAACGAGATCAGCCTATCGAGCATGGATGAGAACCGCTTTCCGCTCGCATGCGCACGCACCGCAATCGCAATGTTTCACGTGAAACATCTGTTCGTGTTTTCGTAACGCACAGTAAGGGGCCCGTCTACACGAGGCCCCCTTGCTGTGCGAAGAACGCGCTTTCGCCATTCAGTCGGTAAAGTAACCGACGCCGCCTTCGAACAGCGGCTGGTACAGATTGCCGGGAACGTTCTTGTACAGGCCGTTCCCGCTGCGCTCGGTATGCCCCATCTTGCCGAACACGCGGCCGTCGGGGCTCGTGATGCCCTCGATGGCCAGTACCGATCCGTTGGGGTTCACATCCAAGTCCATCGACGGCACGCCGTTCACGTTGACGTACTGCGTGGCGATCTGCCCCGCCGCTTTCATCTGCTCGACGAGTTCGGGCGAAGCGACGAAGCGGCCTTCGCCATGGCTGATGGCCACGGTATGCACATCTCCCACCTCGCAGCGCGAAAGCCACGGCGAGAGGCTCGAAGCCACACGCGTGCGCACGAGACGGCTCTGATGACGCCCGATGGTGTTGTAGGTGAGCGTCGGACAGCTCTCGTCCATAGGACGAATGTCGCCGAACGGCACCAACCCCAGCTTCACCAGCGCCTGAAAGCCGTTGCAGATGCCGAGCATGAGCCCGTCGCGGTTCTGGAGCAAGTCGCGCACCGCTTCGGTCACGGCAGGAGCGCGGAAGAACGCCGTGATGAATTTAGCGGAGCCGTCGGGTTCATCGCCGCCGGAGAAGCCGCCGGGAAGCATGATGATCTGGCTGTTCTTGATGGCCGCCACGAGCGCTTCGGTACTTTCGGCAACGCGGTCGGGCGTGAGGTTGTTCACCACGAGCACATCGGCAACCGCTCCCGCGCGCTCGAACGCACGCACCGTATCGTATTCGCAGTTCGTTCCCGGGAACACGGGAATGACGACGCGCGGTTTCGCGATAACCCCGCCGTAGGTGAGCGGCAGCGTGTCGGCATAGCTCACCGTCTCGACCTCGGCGCCTTCGCCGCGGTACGGGAATACGGGTTCGAGCTTGCCCTCCCACGCTTCCTGCAGTTCAACGAGATCGATCGTCTCCCCCGCAACCGCGAACACGTAGTCTGACGTAGTGGTTCCCAAATCGACCACATCTACCCAGTCGGTCGATGCAGGAGGTTCGGCACCCTCGGCAAGTTCGACGATAAACGTGCCGTACGCGGGGCAGAACAGGCTGTCGGCACGAACGCCCCCGTCCATCTCGATGCCGATGCCGTTGCCGAGGCACATCTTGAACAGCGCTTCGGCAGCGCATCCGTAGCCGAGCGTCGATACGGCGGCCGCGCTTCCGCTCCCGATCAGATCGTCGACGATGGCGAGCGCTTCGCGCATGCCCTCGGGTTCGGGAATCAGATCCGCGTAGCGCGGCTTGACGGCGATCACCGTGCTGCCGGCTCGCTTGAACTCAGCCGACGTGACCCGATCGACCGAGCCCACAGCTGTGGCGAAACTCACGAGCGTGGGCGGCACGTCGAGGTCTTCGAAGCTGCCCGACATGGAATCCTTGCCGCCGATCGATCCGATTCCCAGATCGATCTGCGCCATGAGAGCACCGAGCACCGCGGCTGCGGGTTTGCCCCAGCGCTCGGGCTCGTTGCGCAGGCGCTCGAAGTACTCCTGGAAAGTCAGATACATGGCTTCGCGCCTGAAACCCGCCGCAGCGAGCTTCGCCACGCTTTCCACCACGGCGAGATACGCTCCCGTATACTGGTTCGCTTCGGTAAGATAAGGGTTGAATCCCCAAGCCATGCCGCTGCACGTGGTCGTTTCTCCCGCGACGGGGAATTTCGCCACCATGGCCATGTTCGGGGTGAGCTGACGCGAACCGCCGAAGGGCATGAGGACGGATGCCGCGCCGATGGTCGAATCGAACCGCTCGGAAAGACCTTTGTTCGAGGCCACGTTCAAATCGGTTACGAGCGCGTGCATGCGCTCGGTCAGCGATGCCTGCTCGTCGCCCCATGTGCGCTCGTAGGCGCCCCCGGATAAAATGCGCACGTCCTGATGCTTCGGCGCCCCGTTGCTGTTCAGGAATTCACGGCTCACATCCACGATGGTCTCGCCGTTCCATTCCATGCGCACGCGCGGCTCCTCGCACACCGTAGCGATCGGCGTGGCTTCGAGGTTCTCCTCGCAGGCATAGCCGAGAAACTCATCGACATCCTCGGGCGCCAACGCCACGGCCATGCGCTCCTGGCTTTCGGAGATGGCCAACTCGGTACCGTCGAGCCCGTCGTACTTCTTGGGCACGCGGTCCAGATCGATATGCAACCCGTCGGCAAGTTCTCCGACCGCAACCGAAACACCGCCCGCGCCGAAATCGTTGCAGCGCTTGATGAGCCGGCACGCGTCCTTGCGACGGAACAGGCGTTGGATCTTGCGCTCCACGGGCGCATTGCCCTTCTGCACTTCGGCACCGCAGCTCTCGAGGCTTTCGAGGTTGTGTGCCTTGGAGGAACCCGTCGCTCCCCCGATGCCGTCGCGGCCCGTGCGACCGCCCAACAGCACGATCACATCGCCCGGGGCCGGCGTCTCGCGGCGCACATNCTTGCCGGGAAGCGTTTCGGATACGGGCACGAGCGGGTCGGCCGCGCCCGTCACGCGCATGGCCTGGTACACGTAGCTGCGCCCCGAAAGCGGGTCGCGGATGGCACCGCCCACACAGGTGGCTGCGCCGCCGAACGGCTCGATCTCGGTGGGATGGTTATGCGTTTCGTTCTTGAACAGGTAGAGCCAGTCCTGGCTTTCGCCATCCACGTCCACCGTGCACTTGACTGTACAGGCGTTGATCTCTTCGGATTCGTCGAGCCCGGTAAGGATGCCCTTCGCCTTGAGGTAGCGCGCGCCGATGGTGCCCATGTCCATGAGGCACACGGGCTTCTCGTCGCGTCCGAGCTCATGGCGCATGGCGAGGTATTTCTCGAACGCAGCCTGCACCGCTTCGTCATCGATCGCCTGCACGGCGAGCTCGGTGCCGAACGTGGTGTGGCGGCAATGATCCGACCAGTACGTGTCGATCATCTTGATCTCGGTGATCGTGGGATTGCGATCCTCTTCGACGAAGTACTGCTGGCAGAACGCGATATCGGCAAGATCCATGGCAAGTCCGCGCTCGGCGATGAAGGCGGCGAGTCCCGCTTCGTCGAGGTCGAGAAATCCTTCGACCGTCTCCACCATCGCGGGAACCGGCTGAGCCATATGAAGCGTCGAACGCACGTCGAGCGATGCTTCGCGCGCCTCGATCGGATTGATCACGTAGCGCTTGATGGCCTCGACATCGGCCTCGGTCAGCTCGCCTTCGAGCAGGTACACCTTCGCGCTGCGCACCTCGGGGCGCTCTCCGCAGGAGATGAGCTGAATGCACTCGCTCGCCGAATCGGCACGTTGATCGAATTGGCCGGGAAGGTACTCCACCGCAAACACATGCGCGCCCCGCGTCTCGGGCATTTCCGTTGTGGCGATATCCGATTGCGGCTCGCTGAACACCGTGGGTACGCACTGAGCGAACAGCTCGTCTGAGATGCCCTCGACATCGTAGCGGTTGACAAGCCGCAAACCGCGCAGCTGACCGATGCCGAGAATGCTCGTCAGCTCAGAGAGAAGCTGCTGGGCTTCTCCGTCGAAACCGGGTTTCTTCTCCACATAGACACGAGAAACCATGAATGAGTTCCTACCTTCCTCGTCATGCAAACCGATGCGAATGCGCGTCGAGGCTCGGCAGATGCCCGGGTGGCGACTCCCTCGGCCTTCCTCGCCTAAACGCTTCTCAGCTCGGAAAATCTGTTATTTCGCCGAATCCTTGGTAGCGTTTTCCTTCTTGACCTTGTCGATGATGCTGTTGCCCTCGGCCGCATCGGATTTCCCGCCGGCCCCATCCGCTCCAACCTCAACCGCGTCGGCCTTCTTGGCGGCTTTTGCAGATTCTGCTTTCGAAAGCCTGAATCCGCTGCCGAAGAGGCTCCGCTTCTTCGGCGCTTCCACAGCCGGCGCTTCGGCCTCCTCGCCCTTCCCGGATGTTTTCTTCTGCTGCTCGGCCTTCGCCTTCTTCTCGATGGCGCGCATCTCTTTGGTCTTCTTGGACTCCATCTCCTCCTGATAGGCACGGCGCACCTTGCGGATCTTGGAGAAGTCGACGTAGAGCGCTGCAATGATCAGCACATAGGCAAGTCCGAGGGCGATGAAGCTCACCATTTCGTTGTTGGGAAACCACGAGCGGGAAAGCCACGAGAACGCCGTCATGGCGATAGCCGCCACGAGCAGGATCCACCACATACGGCGGAGCTTCTTGTACTGCTCGGTCGGTGGGTTGTAGTACTTGCGATCCACCTGAGACTGCTTTTGGCGCGCCGCTTTCTGCTCGGCCTTCTTCTGCTGCTTGGTCTTCGTCGTGCTCTGCACGTGCACCGTCGAAGCCGCTTTGGATTTCGGCTTCATCGTTGCCGCGCTCTTGCGCGTCTGACCCTTGCGGTCGTCGGTGGTGTAACGGTCGTTCATCGGGTTTCTTTGGCTCATTGCGCTATTTACTCCTCGTCGTGCTCTTGTCCGCGCCCCGTCCCATGCTCAACAGCGTACCGGACGAAGGTTTCGGCGGTATTTACTTCTCGAACGTACGCCCGGTGATGCGCTCGTATGCCTGGATGTACTTCTCGCTCGTCTTCTCGATAACATCCTGCGGAAGGCGGGGCGGGTTGCCCGTGCGATCCCAGTTCTCGTTCAGCCAGTTGCGTACAAACTGCTTGTCGAAGCTCGGCTGCTCTTGACCCTCGACGTAGGAATCGACGGCCCAGAAACGCGATGAATCGGGCGTGAGCACCTCGTCGGCGAGAATGATCTTCCCGTCGATCGTGCCGAACTCGAACTTCGTATCGGCGATGATGATGCCCTGCTCGGCCGCATGGTCGCGCGCCGTGCTGTACACCTTGATCGACAGGTCGCGCAGCGCGGTAGCCGCTTCTTCGCCGATGAGCTCGGCGGTGCGCTCGAAGCTGATGTTCTCGTCGTGATCGCCGATCTCGGCCTTGGTCGAAGGCGTGAAGATGGGGTTCTCGAGTTTGGAGGAATTCACCAAACCGGCAGGCAGCTCGATGCCGCACACCGTACCCTCTCGCTCGTATTCCTTGAGCCCGCTGCCGGCAAGGTATCCGCGGACGATGCACTCGACCGGAAACATATCGGCTTTCTTCACGAGCATGAAACGACCGCGCAGGTAGTCCTCGTAGGGTTTGAACTGCTCGGGTAGGTCTTTCGTGTCGGCGGAGATCAGGTGGTTCTCGATTACACCATCGAGCAATTCGAACCAGAAGCACGAAAGCTGCGTGAGGACCCGGCCCTTGTAGGGGATCTCGTCTTCGAGGATGTAGTCGAACGCCGAGATTCGATCCGACGCAACGAGCAAAAGCCTGTCGCCCAGATCGTACAGGTCGCGCACTTTCCCCTGCGCATCGGGTGAGATGTCGATTCCGGTCATGTCGCTTGAACTTCCTTCCTAAAGCTCCGTTTACTACCGGCTAGGCCAATGTAAAATCCAACACAATTGGACACGATAGCATGATGGGTTACTTCTTCGGGCGCGACTTCGACTTTTCTTTGTTTTTGGCTCGGTTTTTCACCCTGTTTTCATCATAGAGCGGGATGTAGATCGTGAACGTCGCCCCCTCGTTGGGTTTGCCCTCGACGTGCACCCATCCGCCGTGTCGATCGACGATTTCCTTGACCACCGCGAGGCCGACTCCCAGGCCCCCGCTTTCGCGGTTGCGGCCCGCATCGGCACGCCAGAAACGCGAGAACACCATCTTCGCCTCCTCGGGCGAAAGGCCGATGCCGGTATCCTTCACCGCGATCGAGGCCATGATGTCGCCTTTCTTCACGTTGACCGCGATATGGCCGCCCTCGGGGGTGTAGCGCACGGCATTGGAGATGAGATTCGCGGTTGCCTGCCTGATCATATCGGCATCGCCGTATACGTACACGCCCGGCTGCGCGTTGAACTCCATCGTAAGGCCCGAATCGGTCACGAACGCATCGTGCGTCGAGACGATGCCCGCTATGAGGGATCCCACGTCGACGACCTCTTCCTTCATGGGCGTCGAACGGTTTTCGAGACGCGAGAGCTTCAGCAGTGCGTCGACGAGACGGCTCAGGCGCTGCACCTCGGAATTCACCGTTTCCAGGCGCTCGGTATCGGCCTTGAACACGCCGTCGACCATGGCCTCTACCGTCGACTGGATGGCCATGAGCGGCGTACGCAGCTCATGCGCCACATCGGTGGTCAGGCGGCGCTCGAGCTCGCGGTCCTTCTCAACCGACTCGGCCATGGCATCGAACGTTTCACCGAGACGGGATATCTCGTCGTCGCCGTGCATGTTCGTGCGCGCCGACATATCGCCTTCCTTGATGGCCTTCGCAGTCGAAGTCATGCGGTTGATCGGCCGCACGAGATTGCGCGCGAATAAAAAGCCGATGCAGAGCGCCAGGATGATGGCAATGGCCGCGGCGAAGAACATGGCCTGATAGGATTTCTCGCGAAACTCGATGTCTTTCGGGAACAGCAGCGTGTTGGAGCCGTACACCCACACCGAAACCGTACCGACCTTCTCTTTGTCAACCTTGATCGACACCTGCACCAGATTGTCGTCGGGCGGTGCAAGGGAGTTCCATTGCCCTTGGGCATCCACCGAAGCAGCGGGTTCGCCGCTCGATGCCCCTTCCCCCTGGCTGCCGTTTTGCGCGGCGTCCTGGTCTGCGGCCGGAGCATCGCCCTGATCGACCGTGGCGGGATCGACCGGCTCTCCGTCCTGCGTACCGTCGGGAACCTGCGCCTGCCCTTTGGGATCTGCCGTGCCGGCGGAATCGTCTTCCCCGCCGGTGCTGTAGTCAAGAGTGCTGTCCCATATGGTTTTGCCGTCTTTGTCTCTGACGACGATGCCGACGCCCTTCGAATCGCCGTATACCTCCTGAGCCGGAGCAACCGTGTAGTCGGTGAACTCACCGGTTTCGGCGTAGCGCGTGGCGATTTTCGAGGCGATGTTGGTCGCCGTCGTTTCGAGGTTCGCCCTCGTGTAGCTCTGGAAATGCTGCTCCCAAACGAATGAGAGCACGCCGATAGCCACGAGCGCCGTCATAGCGGCGATCGCAGCAAACGACACAGTCAGGCGAGTCGTATACGTAAGGTCCGACCAGATACGGGGGCGACGTGCGCCGCCATCGGGATCGACGGCTGTATGCTCTCTCTTGACCACCGAAGATGTGCTTACTGACCAGCTTTAGTAGGATCTTCGAAACGATAGCCCACGCCGTGCACCGTGTGGAGCCACTTGGGATTACGCGGATTGTCGCCGATCTTGGCGCGCAGGTTCTTCACATGGGAGTCGATCGTGCGCTCGTAGCCCTCGAAATCGTAGCCGAGCACCTTCTCGACGAGCTCCATACGGGAGTACACGCGCCCGGGATAGCGGGACAGCGTGGTGAGCAGCTTGAACTCGCTGGCCGTCAGGTCGATCTCCTCGTTGTTGACGAGCACCTTGTGGCCCGACACATCGATCGTGAGCTCGCCGAACTCGAGTACTTCGCGCTGCGGCTCGGAATCGGCATGCACGCGACGCAGAAGCGCACGGGAGCGTGCCACGAGCTCGCGCGGGCTGAACGGCTTGACCAGGTAATCGTCGGCACCGAGTTCGAGTCCGATGATGCGATCCTCGACCTCGCCCTTGGCCGTCAACATGATGATCGGCACATCGGAGTTGTCGCGGATGGCGCGGCATACGCGCTCGCCCGGCACGCGGGGCAGCATCAGATCGAGGATGACCAGATCGAAATGGTGCTTTGAAAACTCTTCCAAGGCCTCTTGGCCGTCGCCGACAGCCGTGACCCAATAATTCTCACGTTCGAGGTAAGCCGTTACCGCATCGCGGATGGCCTTCTCGTCTTCGACCAATAGGATACGTCGCGTTTCGTTGCTCATGGATATCTCCTCAAGCTCATCGGTTCAGTCATTTCCGCCTAATCCGCTGGAGTACGAATGCGGGACCGTGTTTGCGTTTATTGTAGCAATTGATGCGTTTTGGCCTCTAAGCTGTATGGTAAATGAC
Source organism: Raoultibacter timonensis (assembly GCF_900240215.1). GTDB lineage: Bacteria > Actinomycetota > Coriobacteriia > Coriobacteriales > Eggerthellaceae > Raoultibacter > Raoultibacter timonensis. The sequence continues at coordinate 822,685 of NZ_LT964681.1, forward strand.
ACAATAAACGTGCAAAGTAACGCAAACGTTGTACGGGGACATTTGCCGAGATCAAACGCGGAACCTGCGCAAAATTCACATGATCCCCGTTGTATAGGAAAGTCGAATCGTGCCTGAACGCAGACCCACACATGCGAAGCGCGCCCACGCCAAGCAGATGAACGCGAAGCGGGCGTACACGAGGAGCAAGCCGAAGCAAGCCCCCAAGGCCCCCGCGGCTAGAACCCCATCGTCCTCGCACGGCCAAACGCTGATCACGCGTCGCCATTTTCTCTACGGCGCCCTCGGCGTCGGCGCTGCGGCAGCGCTTGCAGGAGGCGGCTTCGCTCTCTACAGCGCAGCGCAACCCAACGATGCCGAGGAAGAGATCACCGTCCTTCAAGTGCCCGAGGACGCCGTATCGACCCTCGGCACCGACCAGGAGGCCATCGGCAGCGACGAGCTCGGAAACTACGTAAGCCTCGTGGGCAACTTCGAGCTTCCCTACGGCACGCTTCTGTGGACGAACAACGATTCGATTGCCGCATGCCTGCTGCCCACGTCGGAATCGGCTCGCCCGCTCACACAGGTGGCACTGCTCTATCTCGGCAGCGGCGAATACCCCATCGTGCTCGAAGAGGCGATCGGTCAGGCCGAGGGCTTCGACATCTACGACGTACGCGCAAGCGAGCAGGGTCTCATCTGGACCGAAGCCAATATCCTCGACGGCATCTGGCGCGTATACACCGCATCGCTCAACAACGGCGCACTCGGCTCCCCCGCACTCGTTGACGAGGGGAATACGGGTTGGGAAACGCCCACCATCGCCGCCGTCGGCATGAACGCGTTCTGGCAGGTGCTGCCGGCGCTCGGCGGCGAAAACACCGGCGAGGACTCCCTGTTGAAGCGGGTTCGTTTCGGCTCCGGCTCGGAAGCCGAAACGGTATTCTCTTCGACCGGGCGCATGAGCACGCCGCCCTATCCGCTGGCGGACGGCCTCGTCATCACTCCGCGCACCAATACCTCGACGGTAAACTACCAGCTCACCTTGCTCGATGCCGACACCTGCGAGGTTCGCGACAAAGTCGTGCTGCCCACCGCCATGAAACCGCTCGAGGCAGGCTACGGCGATAACGGCTTCACGTTCTCCTTCGACGCCATTTACAACTACGGGGGCGGCATCGCCAACCTCGGCACCTACACACCCGCGCAAACCCATGGAACCGAAGACTACGACGGGCTTTCGTGGTACAGCTTCAAGAGAGCGCCCACTGCGGCTCCCGCCTGGAGCAACGGCTGGTTCATCGTGAAATCGAAGCAGTCGGTCTGCGGCATAGACATCGGATCGCTCACCTATTTCGCCCTGCCCATCCAAAGCGGCTGCGACGATTACGGGGACTACCTTGCCACCACCGGCGCGACATCGACGTTCGTCACCTATACCAACATCAACGATACGGCGGTCGACGGCACGACCAAAAAGCTCTGCCTCGTGCGCGTTTGGTCACCCGTCGCTCTGTCGTAGCGCAGGCTGGGAGCTTTCCGCAGCACCCTGTTCGATGCCGTCGCCCAAATAGCCGCAAGGAGGCTTTTGTGAAAGAGAACAAATACGACGATGAGGCGTTTTTCGAGAAGTACAGCGCTTTTCCCCGCTCCGTGGGAGGCCTGACGGCAGCAGGCGAATGGCATGAGTTCAAGAAGCTCCTTCCGGATTTTGCCGGTCAGCGGGTGCTCGATATGGGTTGCGGATTCGGATGGCATTGCATCTACGCCGCCGAACAGGGAGCCGCCGAGGTGCTCGGCACCGACCTATCCGCAAAGATGCTCGCCAAAGCCCGTGAGACGACCGAGTGCCCGCAGGTAACCTACAGGCAGGCCGCAATCGAGGATCTTTCGTTCGACCCGGAAAGCTTCGATACGGTCGTGAGCTCGCTCGCCCTCCATTACGTCGAGTCGTTCGACGCCGTATGCGCCTCCGCATACGAATGGCTGCGCGCCAACGGAACCTTCGTCTTCTCCGTCGAACACCCCATCTTCACCGCATACGGAACCCAGGATTGGTTTTACGGCGCGGACGGCAGCAAGCTGCACTGGCCCGTCGACCGCTACTTTTCAGAGGGGTGGCGCGATGCGGTGTTTCTCGGCGAGCAGGTAGTCAAGCACCACAAAACGCTTGCCACCTACCTGCAGGGCCTTATCGAAGCAGGTTTCGTCATCGAAGCCGTCGTCGAGCCGAAGCCCACGGCGGACCTGTTGGGTTCGGTACCCGAAATGAGCGACGAGCTGCGCCGCCCCATGATGCTCCTCGTGAAAGCCCGCAAGCCCCTCGCATAACCCCCGCAAAACCGCATAGACGCGCACTGCCCTGTTCCCGAATGCCGAACCGACCGCCCATGTGCTCGTTTCGGCATTCTTGACTTCCTTGGTATTGACACAACCTTACTGAATACGTATACAATAAGGTAATGATAATGGAGCAACTTTGATAATCCGTATTCACGGCATATGTCAAAGCGAGGAACCAGAAGGCTTCGGCACGCCGAGCGACATCCGCTCGCATCCCGCGGCAGCACGACGAAACACCGCTGCCCGAATGCGCGGCGGTCGCATACTCGCGCAGAAGGGAGAAAACCAATGCGGATCAAGGCCACGATAGACTATGCAATACGAGCGGTGCTCTATCTTGCGGTCAAGGGAGAGCAATGCTCTTCACGCGAGATATCGGAAGCCATGCATATCCCCCGCGACCTGCTTGTACAGATAGCCATTCGCCTGAGACAAGCGTCGATCCTCGCAGCCCAAAGCGGAAAGTACGGCGGGTACTCACTCATGAAGAAGCCCGCCGACATAACCCTGTACGACGTAGTCAGCGCCATGGAAGACGAGCCGGCGCTTCCCGGGCAGGACAGCTTCTGCGAAGTGACCGACAAAGGCGCCGCAGAGCTGGTCGTGGGAACCTATCAGATGCTCCAAACAGGGCTTGAAAAATCCCTCGCCAGCACGACCATCGAGCAGATAGCCGAGAAAAAAGCGATACCGCAACCCGAGTTCGCAACCGCGTAGGCGCCCAGCCGACCGCCTCGGCGCAACTGCTGTAAACAGCACAGGACCCCGCACCATGGCGATACCGCTCGCCCGTTCGGGGTCCTCGTAGTGTAGGGCCTACCTGCGAGCGCAGATAGGCCCTACACATGCATGGTATCGAATGAAACCGGCTAAAACTCCAGCTCCTGCAACCGATCGAACACCACATCTTTGCGGGTGAGGAAATCCCAAGGGTCGAAGATCTCATCGAGCACTTCCTTCGCCAAATTCACCTCGGGATCGGCTTCGAGGTTCTCACGGTAGGTCGGACCGTCGACGGCGTTCTGGATGTCTTCCCACACCTTCATGGCGTTGCGCTGCACGATCACGTAGGCGTCTTCGCGCGAGATCCCTGTATCGACCAGCGCGAGCAGCACCTTCGAGCTGAAGATGAGGCCGCGCGTGCGCCACAAGTTGTGCTCCATCTTCGCAGGATAGGTCTGCAGGCCGTCGAGCATCCACTGCATCTTGCCGAACATGTAGTCCAAGGCGATAAAGCTGTCGGCAAGCGCCACGCGCTCGGCACCCGAATGCGAGATATCGCGCTCGTACCACAGCGCCACATCGTCGAAGGCAACCTGGGCGTTGCTCTTGACCACACGAGCCAGCCCGCACACGCGCTCGGCCGTAATGGGGTTGCGCTTGTGAGGCATGGCGGACGAGCCCTTCTGCCCCTTCGTGAACGGCTCCTCCGCTTCGATAACGTCGGATTGCTGGAGCAGACGCACCTGCATGGCAATGGATTCGAGCGTCGAAGCCGTCACGGCGAGCGCCGCCATGACCTGAGCGTGGCGATCGCGGGCGAGCACCTGGGTGGAAAGGGGATCAGGCACAAGGCCGAGCTTCTCGCACACGTACTCCTCAACGAACGGATCGATGCTCGAATAGGTACCCACGGCTCCGGAGATGGCTCCGCACGCCGCAACGGCGCGGGCCTCCTCCATGCGCGTCAGCGCACGCTTCAAAGCCCATGCCCAACTGCCGAACTTCATGCCGAACGTCATCGGTTCGGCATGGATGCCGTGCGTGCGTCCCACGCAGAGCGTGTTCTGAAATTCGAAAGCGCGCCGCTTGCAGGTTTCGCCCAGCTGCTTCACGTCGGCGATGATGATGTCGATCGCCTGGGTTATCTGATAGGACAGCGCGGTATCGCCCAAGTCGGACGAGGTCATGCCGTAGTGCACCCAGCGGCTCGGCGGCTCGGCTCCCTGCTCGATGTCGGCATCGATGTGCTCGGCCATGTTCGTCGTGAAGGCGATGACATCGTGGTTCGTCACCTTCTCGATCTCGTCGATACGCTCCACGGTGAAATCGGCATGCTCGCGAATCCACGCGGCTTCCTCCTTCGTGATGCCGGATGCGCCGAGCTCGGCCTGCGCTTCGCACGCCAGAACCTCGATCTCCTTCCAGATGGAAAACTTGTTGTGCATCGACCAGATGGCGCCCATTTCAGGACGCGTGTAACGACCAATCATGTATTGCCCTTTCCTGCGGATCCAACCTGATACAGAATACCCGTTTGCCCGTCGGCGCGGAAGATTTCCACGAACGTCCCAGACGGCTTGACAGACCTCTGCCAACGGTACATGCAGCGGCGCAACGCCGGCTACCATGCACCGCTACAGGGTTTTGAACACCATTCTGACTTCGTCGACGATATCGCTGTCCGCCACGACGATGGCCTTATCCCCGGGGTACAGCAGCGTGCCCGGCACTGCGACCATCACATCGTCGGGCGTCGACACGGCGGCGATGAGGCTGCCTTGCGGAAGCGGTATATCCTCCACGGCGATGCCCTCGTCGTTGCTGTGGTATTTCATGCGCGGCACGGCGATCTCGGAAAGCATGACGTTGCCATGCGACAACGACGAGGCGATGCTCACGCTACCGAGCAGCGCCTCCTCTTCGATGAGGTTTGCGATGAGCGTGGTCGAGGAAACGCATTCGATCCCCACCTCGCGGAAAATGCGAAGGTTCTTCGGGCTGTTTACGCGGGCGATGCAGCGCGGCACGTTGAACACGCGCTGAGCGATCTCGCACGATACAAGGTTATCGTCGTCTTGCCCGGTGGTCGCAACGAAGATGTCGGCTTTACGGATTCCCGCGTCTTCCTGATACTTCGAATCGCATCCATCGCCGTGGATAACCAGGTAGCGGCCTTGCAGGGTTACCGAAAGGCGGTCGGCCGTCTGCAGGTTCTCGTCGATGACCGCCACATCGTTTCCGCTCTGCAGCAAAACCGTGGCGAGATACTCGCCCACCTTGCCGCCTCCTACGATCACGATATACATGAAAAGGCTCCTAATCCTGAATGTACTGGGAGAACGACTCGATTAGCTCATGGCGAACGCAGGCAAGCACCGTATCGCCGTGGTAGAGGATGCTATCGCGCGTGGGAATCGAACTGGCAGAGCCGTCGCCGCGTTCGAAAGCGATTATGCGCACGTCGTGATCGCGTTCCATTTCCGAAACGCGTATCGTCTTCTTTCCCAAGCCGTTGAGATTCAGAGAAAACCGCAGCACTTCGAATTCTCCGAACGTATCGAGGTGGCTGCCATGCCCCGCGACCACTTTCGAGAACACGTCTTCGGCCACAAGCGAGGTTCCGCATACGTAATCGATGCCGAGCTGCATGTAGGCGCGCTCGTGGTCGGGGTTGTACAGGCGGGCAATAACGTGCGGTACGCCGAAAAGGCGTCCCGCAACTTCGGCCACCATGAGGTTCGTGTTGTCGAGCTGGGTCACAGCCGCCACAACATCGCACTCCTCGATACCCGCCTTGAGAAGCGTTTCCTCGTCGAACCCGATGCCCTGCAGCACCGAGCCGTTGAAATTGCGCCCCAAATTTGCAAACGCATCGGGATTGCGGTCGATCACGCAAACGTTGCTGCCGTTGTCGGACAGCATGTTCGCTAGCTGCGAGCCGACGCGGCCGCACCCGACGACGATGACATTGCTCATTTCCGTCCTTTCGATTGCGCGGCGCCGACGATGCCGTCCGGTGCCGTGCGCCTACGGCCGTCGCGCCCATCCGCAGGCGCTTTGACCATGCATCCAGTATAGGATATACAAAAGCCCGCGAAAGCGGGCTTGTTTGTTTCGTTTGTGGAGCTGTTGTTAGATGCTCTGCATTTCGGAAAGCGTGCTTTCGAACCAATGATCGTAGTTCGGCGGGCAGTACTTTTTGGCCGCCCAGTACGTGATGGTCTGCCCGTAGCCAGCCGCAAGACCCGATACGTGGGTGTTGATGGCTTCTTCCCAGCTGGAGAAGGACTTGTCGCCCCAGCCCCACGCGTTATACGGAAGGAAGCACACAGCGCCCTTCGAGCTTTCGGTGTTGGAGATGGCGGGCGACCAGCGCGGGTCGACGCCGTTGTCCCATGCCGCCGTAGCGAACGTGACGCCCTGGCCGGCTAAGGGGGAACCTGCGAGATACGCATCGATCCGGGCGGTCCATTCTTCAATGAACGCTTCTTTGCCGACGGTGAAATCGACTTCGCTCAAATCGATAGCGGGGGGATTGTTGGCTTCCTGTTCGGCGCGCTTCTCGGCCGCAGCCTGAATCTTGGCTTCTTCCTCGGCGCGAGCAGCTTCTTCGGCGGCAATGCGGTCCGCCTCTTCCTTGGCCTCGATGGTCTCGATGCCCTTGGTGATATCGCGCTGGGCGGAATTGGAAAGCTGGGAGCTCTCGCGAACACCGGTATCGCTGGCAGCGCCGAGCGACTCGGTTTGCGAGGCATCTTCGGAAGCAGCCGCACCGCTTGCACCGAAGCCAGCGGTGTTGACGCCGCCGGCACCGGCGAACGATGTGCCGATCCCAATCGTAATGCACAGGGTCACCACTACGCATGCCGCTGAACCAGCAAACACTGCAGTGCGCCTACGCGATTTATTATATCGTTTCAGTGCCAAAGCCCTCAAAGCCTTTCGTTTTACAGCGCAAAACTAAACCGCCTGAGCGGTGACAGCGTAGTAAATTGTAAGGGGGAGTTTGCTGTCGAGAAGCCTCTATGCTGTTTTGACTTGTCGTATTCTACTCCAAAACGAACGGCACAGCCAAGTTTTCGGAGCCGAGATGTGGAGGCTCCTCCACCGTTTGTTCTATAAATGCAGGGTCGCCCCCATACGGAAAACGCGAACGAATTATGGTGCTTAATATCCTATATTTTCGCTTTGATCGTACTTTGCCGGCCCATCGACCAGACCCGAGCATCGCGCGATTCGAAAACAGCCCGATCTTAGCAAGCGACATGCCGAGATCGGGCTGATGGGCGTTTCCGTTATCTGCGTTTTCGCCATTCGGCCGAAGCGCGCAGATTGCAGAACCGTCAGTTACCATCGACCCGTTCGAGCTTCTTCTTGATGGCGTTGTTCAGCGCATCCTGCTTCGTGCCCGCATAGGTTTTCGCGTTGACGAGCAGATCGTCGCAGAACGCGGCCACATCTTCGCCCGTCACTTCGAGTACGCCCTTGCCTTCTGCCGCGCCCTGCTCGAACAGATCCACCAAGTCGGCGAGCACAACGGTCATATCCATGCCGTCGCCGGCCACGTGACTCCACATGTAGTGTTGAATTTTGTCGTATACGTAGCGGTAGTCTTCGGGCAGCGTTTTCACGCGATCCATGGCCTCGCGGTATTCGCGCTTCTCCTGCGCTACTTGCTTGAAATAAGCTACGGGGTTTCTCATGATCGTCCTTCTTTCAGCTCGTTGATCTTCGACGAGACGAAGTCCCATTTTTGCCAAAACCGCTGTACTTCTTCACGACCCGCATCGCTGAGCGTGTAGAATTTGCGCGGAGGCCCCATCTCGGAAGGTTTCTTCTCTGTATGCACCAGTTCGTTTTTCTCAAGCCGGAGCAAAATGGTGTACACCGTACCTTCGACAACATCGGAGAAGCCGAGCGCGTTGAGCTTCTTCGTAATCTCGTAGCCATAGGTTTCCTCACGGCCGATGATCTCGAGGACGCAGCCTTCGAGTACGCCTTTCAGCATTTCCGTCAGATTTTGCACTGCGTTCACCTCCTGCTAGTCTGTATGGCTGATATGCAGTATTACTTAGTACTAGTATATAGCATCACAGAGTAGCAAATCTGTCAAGAGAAAACGAGGGGACTTCGGCTAAAGCCTTGGAATGAAGATAGCCGCCACGATGTAGGCGAGCACGGTAAACGCGGGCGATATGACGAGCAGGATAACCACGAGCACCCGTACGATGGTGGAATCGATACCGAGGAACTGCGCGACACCGCCGCACACCCCGGCGATACGTTTATCGGTAACGCTACGTCCGAACGGCTTTCTCCAATCGATGTTCGTAACCCCTTTGAGCCGCCCGGATTTTGCAGCCCACACAAGATAGAGCCCCGCGCAAATGAGCGCGATGGGCCACAGATACGAAAACACCGTACCCACCATGCGCTGCAGAGCATTCCACCAGCCGTAGCCGAAAGCGACGCCGAACAGCCTCCATACGCCGAACAGAACGCACGCCGCCCCCACGATGATGGCGATCTGCGCAGATTTCGGATACCGGGAGAACTTGTTCATCGCAACCGCCTACGTCCACGGATTGACGTCGATGATCACGGCTTCCTTGAACGGCAACGCGATGGTCATGAACTCCGTGGTTCCCGGAACGGTGAACCACATAAGCCCGATAACGCAGAAAGCCACGAAGCAAAGACCCGCCAGAAGCTCGAAAAGAGGGTTTTTCACCGCGCCCGAAATGATGAAGAACCCGACCATCATGACGAGCAAAGGCCATAGATTCTCGATCATCGGAGCGAAACTCGCATAGCTGATCGCATGAAGCGACATGGATAAAAGCACGACGCCTATCGATATCGCCATGAGGCCGCTGACGAACTGCCCCATGCGCTTACCCCTCGGCGCGGGTATGACAACGTTGCCGATGCCGACGATGATGAGGAGCAACGGCCAAAACTGCCACCAGGATACGTCTTCGATGAACTGGCTCAGAATTGCCGCGAATCCGATGAACAGGCAGAGAAACCCGAACCACAGGGCCGCTCGCACCGACTTTTTCGACACCGGCTCTGCGGGCTGCTGGGCAGCGACAGTCGGAGACCCCTGCGGGGATGAGGGAGACGGCGCGCCATAGGGCGCCTGAGCCGTATAGGCTGCATACGCCGATTGGGTCGAACCCGGCGCCTGAGCCGTGTAGGCAGGCTGCGAAACATGCGGCGCCTGCGCTGCATGGGGAACCGATTGGCCGGAAGGCGTCTGATGCGCATCAGCGTACGGTCGCGGCGGCTCGGGAGGCACGTGGCCCGCGCCCGTGAAAGGAGCGCCTGCATTCGGGTAAGGGCCAAACGGCGCGCTTCCTGCCGACGAGAACGGGGCAGCAGAACCGCCCTCCCGATGCTCGCTTTGCGCTTTGCGCTTCGCCGCTTCGTAATCGATGGGTCCGTACGTATCGGAATGGACGGATTCGGGCTGCACGTCAACCGGCTCGGCAGGATCGGGCGCGAGGGGGAGGATGAACCACAGGGCGATGTAGGCAATGGCGAGCGTCCCGGCGGTTGCAAAGGTAAGCACCACGGCAAGGATGCGCACGACGACGGGATCGATGTCGAAGTACTCGGCAATACCCGCGCATACGCCGCCTATCAGCGCATCGCGCGAACGGTAGAATCGTTTCTCGGCCACCGCACAGCCTCCTTTCCTCGTCTTGCGGCCTCAAGGTGCATCGCCGCCTTAACGTTGGAAAGCGAAGCATCCCCCTACTCGGTACGGTTCACGGCCTCGTCGCCAGACTCGGCCTTCTTGCCATCCTGGCAGGCTGACTCGCCAGGCCCCGCATCCACCTCAACGCCTTGCAGCTTCTTCACCCGAATGGATGAAATCCGCCTTCGGCGCATGGACTGTATCCTGAACGAATACCCGTCGATATCGAATTGGTCGCCAATCTGGGGAACCGTATCGATTCGGTCGAGCAGCCATCCTGCTATCGTCTCGTAATCGTCAGACTCGGTAACGGGCCATCCGAGCTCTTCGGCTTCGTCTGTCGGGAACCGCCCGTCAGCCGACCATTCGTCCTCGGATATCGGCGTGACGTACTCGCTTTCAGAGTCCGATTCGTCAATGATCTCGCCGACGATTTCCTCAACGATATCTTCGAGGGTAATTAAACCATCGGTGCCACCGTACTCGTCCACTACGATAGCCATCTGTTGCCGATTTGTTTGCATCTCCGAGAGAAGCGGATAGATATCCTTGGTTTCGGGAACGAACATGGCCTCGTAGGCGTACTTGCCCACTTCTTCGTCGGCCTTGCCGTCCATCAACGGAGACACGAGATCCTTGTAGTGAGCGATGCCCACGATGCTGTCGTAGTCTTCGTGGTACACGGGCAGGCGCGAGTAGCCGGTACCGCGCATGCGATCGAGCGCCTGCTTCACCGTTTCGGTGTCTTCGACGAGAATCATATCGACGCGCGGTTGCATGACCTCGCGCACCGTGGTATCGCCGAGTTCGATGATCTCGTGGATCATGCGCTTCTCGTCGTCGAGCAGCTCTTTGTTGTCGGTGACCATGTACTTGATCTCTTCTTCCGACACATCTTGGCGCTCGTCGGCGCTCTTGATGCGCAAGAGCTTCGACAACCCGTCGGCAGAAGCCGACGTGAGCCACACGAGCGGTTTGGCGATCGTGCGAAACACCATGAGCGGACCCGCCACGCGCTTGGCGACCTTTTCGGCATCGGCCAAGGCCATGCGTTTGGGGACCAACTCGCCCACCACGATGCTCAGATACGAGACGAGAAGCGTGATGAGAACCGGCGACAAACCCGGTGCGATAAACGACAGCCAATCGATGCCGAACCCGCTCAGCCATTGGGCCAGGGGGTCGGAGAGGTTCGTTGCCGCCGCAGCCGACGCGAAGAAGCCCACGAGCGTGATGGCAACCTGTATGGTTGCGAGAAACTGGCTGGTATCGGCGGCGAGACCCGCAGCGAGCTCTGCGCGCTTATCGCCTCCCTCGGCGTCTTTTTCGAGAAGCACGCGCTTCGCGTTCACGAGCGCCATCTCCGACATGGAGAAATAGCCGTTTACCAGCACGAGGATGAAAGTGACGACAATGCTTATGCCAACGTCCATATGGGTTTAGGACTCACTCCTTAGAACTACAGCACGTACAGTGCGATGGCCAAGAACTGCAGGATGCTGCCAGCCAGCACCCACAGATGAAAGATGGAATGCATGTAGGGGATCTTCTTGAGCACGTAGAAGATGCACCCCACCGAATAGCACACCCCGCCGCCGACGAGCAGCCAGAGGCCCGGTGCGGGAATGGCGGTGATGAGCGCGGGCAGAAACCAGATCACACACCATCCGAGCAGCAGATAGAGAACCGCCGATATCCAGCGGGGGCGAAACACCCAGAACGCCTCGCAGGCCACGCCGGCGAGCGCAACCACCCACACGAACACGCACAGCCAGATGCCGCCCGAATCGGCGAGCGATACGAGGCAGAACGGGGTGTAGGACCCCGCAATGAACAGGTATATGCAGCTGTGGTCGAGAATCTTGAAGACCCGTTTGGCCTTTTCGACGGCGATCGCATGGTACAGCGTGGACATCGTGTACTCAAGCACCATCGTAATCGCGTACACGAGCGCAGCGAACAGGCGGATGCCGCCGCCGTCGCCCGTCGCGGTTATGACGAGGATCGGAATCGCCGCAATGGCGAGCGCGATGCCGAGGCCGTGCGTGATCGAATTGGCAATTTCCTCGCCGAGCGTATACTCGCGTACGTTGTGCTTTTTCCTGTTGGCGTTGCCGTAAGTGTTCGTCGGCCCGTCGGCCCTGGCGCGCATTTCGGCCATGTTCTTCGGCTTGAATTGAGACGGCGTCCACGTTCCCGGCTGGGAATAAGGGCTCAAAGGCTCAGCCTGAGGCGCAGGAGCCTCTTGCGAAGTGGTACTTCGGCAGTCCTTTGAATCCTTGTTGGTACGCTCGCTCATGATTGCTTACTGTACCATACTTCCACCGGGTTTTACCCAATCAAGCCATGTGTTTGCATCCTGTTCGCTTACGTCGATAAGCCGTAACGTCGTTCCGCCCACACCTGCCGCCGTTCTCGCATTGATCGTCGCCACCCGGGCGTTGCGCTGGAACGGATTCGTTTTCAAAAAGCCGTACTGTATCTTCTTGCGCGGGAAGCTCACGCTTTCACGGGAGAAGCCGCCGTTGGATACCTGCATGAACCGACGGTTGTACGAAAAGCCCGAACCCCGGTACCACAGAACCGCACCGATGATATCGAGCACGAGCAGCAACGCGCACAGCACGTAGAGCACGATGGCGCCGGTGTTCACGAAGAACAGTATGCTTGCGGCATCGGGCTCGGTCGAAGGCAGAAGGGCGTTTGCGAGCAGCTGGCCGACAACCACCACGACAGCAAGCCAGAACCCGTTGCCCTGCAGGATACCGCGACGGATGATAGCGCGCCTGAGCGCAACCTTGGCAACCGGCCTGCTGTCGGTCGGCACGTCGGCGAACTCGGGGACGAGCCCGGCGAGGATTTCGGGAACGCGGTTCATTTTGACGAAGGGATGGATGACGAGGCCCTGCGGGTTGAGGCTCTTCTGCTGACCCTCTTCGCCTTCGGTCACCGCATCGATCTTGCCGAGCGAAAGCTCGCAGTAGCCGAGCAAGCGCCTGATGAAGCTCTGCTTGATGATCACCGACTGCACGCGATCGATATCGACGCCGTGGAACTGGTGCTGCAGAAGACCGTGCTCAACCTCGATGCGACTGTCGCGCCTGCGCGCCTTGAACCCGCCGAAGGAGATGCACGTTCCGATAATCGAAAGCACCCACACGACAAGAAACACTACGACCACGACGCCCGTGATCGCCCAGATGGTGTTGCCCGCAAACGATTGCATCACGAAGTTGACGCCGTTGTCGACGAGCATGCGTCCGATGGCCGTCGAAAGAATCTGCTCGGCAAGACCCGCAACCGAGCCGAGTGCGGCCAAAACGATGAGAATGAATCCCGTGTTGTTCGACAGGCCCGTCAGCACGAGCTCCTTGTTGCTCATCCCGTACTCGTAGGAAACGCGGCCCGTATCGACGGCGGCGCCGCCGAATACACCGCGCACGTCGGTAAGGATTTCGGCGGGCATGTCGAGCACGTTGCCCGCAAGGGGGTGCCCGGCCGGATAGACGGCCCCCGGCTGGCCCTGCACGACGTTCGCCCGACCCGCTGCCTGGGCGGCTTGACCCGAGAGAATCGCCTGCTTGCGGGCGAACAACTCGGTACGGAGACGCTCGGCTTCGGAGTTCTGCAGATACGGGATCGTGATGGCCTTGTTCGCCGAACCGCCCGCCGTATCGATGTTGACCGTGCACACGCCCGCAAGGCGTTGGACGAGCGTCGCTTTCTGGTTGACCGACTGGATGCGCTGGTAAGGTACGTGAACGCGCTTCTTGTTGAAGATGCCCGAGTACAGGTTGAACTCGTCGGGGCCGAGCTCGTAATAGAGGTGCTTGTACGAGAGCGTCTGGATGAGCGCCGTCAAACCGACGATAACGATGAGCCCGACGATCACGGCAATGCCGACAATGAGCAAAACGGGGGCGTCGGCGCGCCCGATGCTCTCGCCGTCGGCGATCGCCCCGATCACCGAAGAGAACACGGAGAAGAACGCGATCACGATGAGCATGCCGGCGACCTGCAGGCTACCGAGCCAGATATAGCTATGGTGAACCTTATGGCGCATCGGCTCGGCAGGGTTCTGCTGCGGATACGCGCCGTTGGGATACTGGCCGTACGCAGGCTGTTGGGAAGCCTGCTGTACCGGCTGCTGTTCGCCCGACGCGCTCGGCGGCACGGGCGGCATGCCGGATTCGGGGCTTCGCTGCTCTTCGGTCATGGCCTACACGTCCTCTTGGGCGATACGGGCAAGCTCGGCCGCGCGGTCGCGAAGCTGCTCGGCCACGTGCGTCTCGAGGCCGGGGATCTCATGCTCGCCGGCAGCAGTCGACACGGTGACGCTCGACAGGCCGAACGCTCGGAGAATGGGCCCTTGCCTCGTATCGGTATTCTGCACGCGGATGAACGGGATGATGAAGCGCTTGCGCCACACGATGCCGCGCGCAATATCGAGGTAGTCTTCCGAAAGCTCATAGCGCCACCGCACGAATCTGATGGGCGGCAGGATAACGAGCCACACGATAAGCCCGATCACATACAGGGCGGCAATAGCCGCCAAAGTGATGCCGATCCACGGAGCCGATTCGACGATAAGCGCGATAAGGAACGGTATGAAGAGGCAGAGAAACGCCACCGTAAGCCAAATTGCATCGTTAATGCGCCATACGTTTTTGATTTTAGGATTCAGTTGATCCTTTGGAAGGTCTCTCATCGGCTTCTTTCTCGCGCGATCGGTAATTGACGCAACAATGATACCAAAGAACTGCCGAATCCTTTGATGATCTTACAAACCTGTAACCAGATGAGCTAATCGGACGCAACGGAATCGCCCTCGCGTCTGTTGTGCATATAGAACTTATTTAGTAATATTTCAACATCAGCGTTCGTTGACTCCCGAGAGCGCTTTATCTGCAAGCGACGGGCTGGCACCGTTGTATTGTTTCCGTCAAACGAGGTATGTATGCTGGAGCGCACATCGAAAAAGAATCGTGCAGGGTTCACGTTGGCTGAACTCCTCGTCGTAGTTGCCATCCTGCTCGTGCTCATCGCTATCGCCGTACCCCTGTTCGCAGGAGCCCTCGGTAAAGCCGAGGATGCCACATGCGAGGCCAACCGCCGCTCCATCCAATCGATGTTCTTGGCGAACTACGCGCTCGGCGACGACAAGAATTCCGATTCCGTGTTCAAAAAATGCCTCGACGAGATGAAAGCCGAGAATAACGAAACCACCTGCCCGACGGGCGGCGCTTACTCGATCAAGAGCGACGACGGCGAAGGACACATCGTCGTGCAGTGCTCAAAGCACGGACTGGGCGTCGACCTGAGCATGTGGTACTGGGTGCAGGAAACCTTCAACGGGGCGTGGCACCAGTTCACCGACAAGGACGGAAACAGGCTCACAAGCGATCCCGACATCCGCAAGCAATATGCCAAAGAGCATGGAATCACGGCGTGGCCTTCCGTTACCGGCTTCGACAAAGACGGCAACGACAAAACTCTCTACATCGAGTTCAAAAGCTACGGCAACAGCGCCAACACGACGTTTCTTTACGCCGGTACGAACAAAGATCCGAGCGCCACCGACTGGACGGCCTACTACATCTGCGACAACACCGGCTTGCTCGGCAGCGGCAGCAAAGGCCAGTGGTACCGCGTCACCTCGAACCCGAACGGCGAGGGGATCGCGAAGAACGAGAGCGACATGAGAGCCATTCTCGAAAAGAACAAGGACAACAAGGTCGAACTCGTCGACGGGCGCTTCGTCGAAGGATAACGGGTCTGCACCAGTTCGCCCGCCCATGCCTTGCAGCCGAGAGCTCGCTGCCTCGATGCGCTATACTGATGCTGACTTCCGATACAACAGCATAGCGCGAGCCGAAAGAGGGCAATCATGAACTACAGCGAACTGCAAGACGAGATCAAAACAGCCATAAAAGCCAAGGACAAGGTGCGTCTGTCCATCCTGCGGCAGCTTCACGGCGAGATCAAGAACATCGAAGTGAACGAGCGGCGCGACATCACCGAAAAAGACGTCGACGACATGCTCAAGCGCCTCATCAAGCAGACGAAGGAAACGCTCGACGGCTCCATCAAAGCCGGCACCGACCAAGAGCGCACCGACACGCTGACCGAACAGGTAGCCATCCTCGAAGGATATCTTCCCGAGCAGGTTTCGGGAGATGCCCTGATCGCGTTGATCGATCAGGTGCTTGCGGAAACGGGCGCTTCGACGAAGAAGGACATGGGCCGCGTCATGGGAGCGCTTACCCAGGCGACGGGCGGCAATTTCGATAAAGCGGCGGCGGCAAAGGAACTGGGCGCGAAGCTCTCGTAAAGCATCACCGCATCATTTGCCCGAAAGCGGACCTACGGGTCCGCTTTTTCGCGTACCGCCCGTATCGCTCCTTTGAATGGTTAACTTTTCATTTCATACATTCGTTGAAGAGGTTACAAGGTATAATTCCACGCTAACTCGAATCTGCGAACCGCTCCGCGTTCGCGATACGGTTTGCAAGGTAGACGGATGAAAGGTATTGCCATGGATAACGATTACTCGCTATCGCGCGTACCTGATGAAGCGAAACAGCCGTTTTGGAAGATTCTCTTCATCAGGATCGGCGCGATCTGCTGCGTCTCGCAGCTCATGCTCGGAGCCGCTCTCGGTTTCGGCATGACGTTCTGGGACGCGTTTTTGGCTACGATGCTCGGCTCGGTACTGCTTCAGGTGGTCAGCTGGGCACTTGGAACCGCAGCAGCCCACGAAGGCCTCTCGACAAGCCTGCTTTCTCGATGGGCCGGCTTCGGCAAGGGCGGTTCGGCACTGTTCGGCGGCGTCGTCGCCATTTCGATGGTCGGCTGGTTCGGCGTACAGAACGCCGTATTCGGTCAGGGCATGGCCACCATCGTCGGTTTCACCGATTTCCTCGGTGACTTCGAGTATCCCGTCTGGGCCATCATCACGGGCATTGGCATCACGCTGCTCGTCGTGTTCGGCATCAAGGCCATCGCGAACTTCGCAACCATCTTCGTACCCGTTTTCATCGCGGTCGTCATCTACGCCACGTGGGTGATCCTGCAGGATCACACGCTTGCCGAACTCGTGAGCATGGCTCCCCCGGGAGCAGCCCTTTCGCTCGGAGCGGCAACGACCATGGTTGCGGGCGGCTTTATCGCGGGCGCCATATGCACGCCCGACTACGCACGCTTCCTCAAGGGCGGCACCCAGGTGTTCTGGATGACGCTCATCGGCACCTTCATCGGCGAGCTCGGCATGAACCTACTCGCCGTCATGCTCGCCCACGCCACGGGCACCGAGAACGTCGTCGATCTCATGATGGCCACCTCGGGCATCATCGGCGTCATCATCGTGGTCGCCTCGACGGTCAAGCTCAACGACATCAACCTGTACTCGTCGGGCCTCGGTCTCATGACGCTCATCAATGCGCTGTTCAACAAAACGGTCAAGCGCAACACGATCATCTGGGCACTCGGCATCGTGGGCACGATCCTGTCCGTCATCGGCATCATCAACTACTTCACCAACTTCCTCACCTTGCTCGGCGTTGCCATTCCGCCCGTTGCGGGTATCATGGTCATCGACTACTACGTGCTGCGCCGCAGCCGCAAGAAGCTCGACGAATCACGCGCCAAGGGAGAATTGCCCAAGAAGGTTGAGAACTGGAACCCGATCGCCATCGTCTGCTGGATCGCCGGCTTCGTGGTGGGCCAGGTTACGAGCATGATGAACATCGGCATCCCCGGCTTGAACTCGCTCATCCTCGCGGGCGTGCTGTACTGGGTCGTCATGAAGATCTACGGCAGCATTAAGAAGGTCGACGTCGTGGAGTTCAAGGAAACCGATCAGGTTCTGTAGGCTCGTCTCAGCAAAACCGAAAAGCGGCGTGCGGGAAGATTTCGCACGCCGCTTTTGTTTTCACGAGAAATATTCGAGCAAACGATGCTTGCACGCTTCGCGATCTTCGCACGAAGCCTCTGCATCGACGAGATAGGCAACCGCCTCACACCATTCTCGCTCGTTATACGATTCGACGGGCAGCGCACTCAGCACCTCGTGTGCGCGGTATCGCTCCGGATGATACTTGAGTTCGGACACGTACTCGCATCCCGATTTCATAGCGATGTCGTCAATCAGGCCCATGTATCTTCGGCCCCTTTCCCCGTGCATTCGTAACCGACCGCCCGATGCAACCGCCGTCGCAAACAGCATTCGCAATCGATTACCTGCACGCATAGCTTTTCAATCTGCAAACAATAGCAGAGACGCCCCCCCCCGCAAGTTTTCTGTAACATATTGGGTTACTTGATCCTGGTCGACATGGTGTCCTCGGCTTTGCCTAAAGTCAGACCCAGCGGCAGAAGGGCGAACTCGTGGCAGGAAAGGGGCCTTATTCGTCGCCGTCGAATCCTTCCCTCGGTGTCGGTTTCCCAGCCATCTTTCTGATCGGGCGTGATGCGGAGGTCTCGCGCGGTGGCCGTGCGCCTCGCCACTCGGAAGAGGCCCGAACAACGAATATCGTCGTTTTTCTGCCACAAACCCAGGATTCGGTGCGCGCCGGGGTCGGCCCGCCCGTCTACGGCACATGGCGGCGACACCGGCGTCCCGCGCTCGCAGATGAGGCGCACGCATAACGAGACGCGCCCGATCCGACGATAGGATCGAGCGCGTCGTGTGAAAAACAGCTGCAGCAACATTTCGCCGTAGCTCTACGGCCAGAGCTTCACCTCGTCGTACAAATCGGGGCGGCGATCACGCAGGTAGGGGCTCGCGGTGCGGAACGTCTTGAGCTGCTCGAAATCGAGTTCGGCATAGAGAATGCCTTCGGCCTCTTCGGCTAGCTCCGCAATCACTGCGCCGCGCGGGTTGCATACGCGCGTGTGGCCGCCCATGTAGAGATCGTTTTCGCGCCCATGGCGGTTGACGGCAGCCAAGAACACCGTGTTCTCAAGCGCGCGGCACTGCGTGTTGTAGTTCCACACATCGTGGTCCTCCTCGCACCAGGCAGACGGGCACACGATGAGCTCGGCGCCCTTGAGGGCCAGGATGCGCGCAACCTCGGGAAATCCCATGTCGTAACAGATCATGACGCCGACCTTGCCGAATTCGGTGTCGAATACGGGAAGCTCGTTTCCCGAACGGAAGTAGAAACGCTCGAGCGCCCACAGGTGCGCCTTGTCGAATGTGCCCATGAGCTCGCCTGTGCGGTCGATGAACACCGAGCTGTTGAAGGCCACCGCGGGAAGCTGCTCCTTAACGAGCGCCAAACCCGCAATCACGTACACGTTGTTCTCGCGGGCGGCCGCACGCAGGGCCGCAACGGTAGGCCCATCGACGCGCTCGGCCAGATCGAGGATGCGCGGACCCACGATGTCGAGGTTGTAGCCCGTAGAGAAAAGTTCGGGCAACACCACGAGATCGGCGCCGTTGCCGGCCGCTTCGGCAATGAGGTCGCACGCGTGGGCGGTGTTCGCCTCCACCTCGCAGATCGCTCCCTCGAACTGGATGAGCGCGATCTTCATCGGCGTGCGTTTTGTCGTTTCCATCGGTACTCCTTACAGGTTGAGATCGCCCACGGCCTTCACGCGAATGCAGAGCGCATCGCCCAGATACGCCATCGGGATGTCTTCCACGTCGATGACCTCGACGGTTTCGGGATCGGCGCCCGCCTCGATAGCCTCAGCGCACGCACGTTCCTTCGATTGCGAGATAGCCTGGTCGCGCGGCGTCTCGGACAACGAGAACACCTTGGCGATCTGGCCCGACACCTGCGCGATAGCCGAGCCGATGGCGTTCGCCACGCCGAAGTTCTCGGGGCGGAGCACCGGATCGGCGCCCTCGAGCGTGCTCGGCGCGAGGATGGAACCGCCGCCCACGAGGATCACCGTCACGTCGCCCGCCGAAGTCTTCATCGCATCGACGGCATCCTCGATGATGCGCATGATCTCCTTGTACGCCGCATCGACCAGATCGGCGTCGAGGTCGGCCACGAGCGCAGGATCGCCCACGCCTGCGGCCAGCCCCTTAGCCACCACGATGTCGGTGGCCGTGAGGGTTGAGCCGCCGAAGCACAGCGCTTCTTCGGTCACCTTGTAGCCCACGCTGTCGGGGCCCACCGTCACGCGGCCGTCGTCGCGCTTGCGCACGATCGAGCCGCCGCCGAGGCCTACCGACACAAGATCGGGCATGCGGAAGTTCGTGCGCACGTCGCCGATTTCGACCGCCACCATGCTCTCGCGCGGGAAGCCGTGGGCGAGCACGCCCACATCGGTCGTCGTGCCGCCGATATCGACGACCACGGCATCCTTCTCTTTCGTAAGGAACGATGCGCCGCGGATGGAGTTCGTGGGACCGCAGGCGATGGTGAAGATGGGATAGCGTTTCGCGTACTCGACCGACATGAGCGTACCGTCGTTCTGGCCGAGGTACACCGCTACGTCATGGAGCCCCTCGGCGGCAAGCGCCGCTTCGAAGCTCAACGCCGTGGTCTGCGCCACATCGTGGAGCGCTGCGTTTAAGATCGAAGCGTTCTCGCGCTCGAGGAATCCGAGCGAACCGATTTCGGAGGAGAGCGTGATGGGGAACTCGTCGCCGAGCTCCTCGCGCAGGATTGCGCCCGCGCGCTTCTCGTGGGCGTCAGACACCGGAGAGAACACGCTCGTCACCGCGATCGACTCGAAGCCTTCCTCGCGCACCGTACGGGCGACGTCGCGGATCTCGTCTTCGCCGAGTTCGCTGATCTCGCGGCCGTCGAACTCGTTGCCGCCGTGGACGATGAAATCGCGTACGCCCATGGCGCTCTTGAGTTCCTCGGGCCAATCGGCCATGCAGCTGATGGCCGTGGTTGCCGGAGCGCCGATGCGCAGAGCCACCACCTTGTTGAGGCGCTTGCGCTCGACGATGGCGTTCGTGCAGTGAGTGGTGCCGAGCATCGCGAATCCGATGTTTTCCGCATCTTCGGGTCCGATCTGGGTGACCACCTCATGCATTGCGGCCTTGATGCCGCCCATCACGTCTTCGGTCGTCGGACTTTTCGTTGCCGCGACGAGGTTGAGGTCGCCGTCGATGATGACCGCGTCGGTATTCGTGCCGCCGACGTCGATGCCGAGGCGCCAGGTCCGTGTCGTCTGAGCCATTATGCTCGTCCTCCCTTCGCCATGCGTTCTTCAACAGGCAGATAGTCGACATCGTAGCCGAAGGCGCGTGGCCCCACCACGGCCAGGCCTTCAGGCGTGCGCCACTGCGGCGCGCACGGCATGCCGACGACCACGACGCGCGCGCCGTACTTGAGGCCCTCGGTGGTCACGGGCGTTCCCGATTCCATGTCGAGCGACATGATGAGATCGGGGGAAGTGGTTACCGGCTCGCCATCGCGGAGCGCAATGAGGTTCTCGTTCTGGAACTCGATCACCATCCGGCTGCCCTTGTCCTCGTCGAGGCCGTCCACCACAGCCTGGCCGCGCACGAACATACCGTCGGTCTTGCGCTCGACATCGACCACCTTGCCGCGGAACAGGCGGAACCCGTTCGTCACTTCGAGCACGGCATCGATGGGATCGGCATGCTGCTCGCGCGCCTCGCGCAGGGTCCGCCCGATCCGTTCGCAGAGCGTCGGCGTGTTGGGGATGCAGAAATCCTTGAGCTGCTTGCCCGTGCAAGGGTATGAGGCCAGGATGGTGTAGCCGCCCATCACCGAGGTGGCCTGGCGGGCGATGCGCTCGAGCCACTTGTCGTCGATGCCGCGCACCGTAACCGTGTTGCCCTTCTCGTCGGCGAGCACGGCAGGCAGGCCCTTGACGCCGTTGATGCTGAGCGTGACCATCTGCAGCTCGGGAAAAGCGCGGCCCATGAGATCGCAATCAACCACGGGGATGCCGCGCGTGGCAGCCAGGATGAACGGAATCGTGGAGTTCACGCCACCCGCTTCAACCGCGTAGATGGCGTAGGGCTCCTCGCCCAGCTCCTTCACGAGCTCGTCGTAGGTGGCCATGGGCTCGGCTCCGCTGCAGATCTTCTCCACCATGATGGTGGGAGCGCCCATCATCTGCGAAACAGCCACGAGCGCATCGTCGGGAACCTCGTCGGGCGTGATGAGCTCGACCTCGCCGTAGCGCCTGATGGCTTCGATGGCCATCAGCTTGCCGACGTAGGGGTCTCCTCCGCCCCCAGCGCCGAGGACCGTTGCGCCGAGCGCCATGTCCTCGATCTCTTTGACACCGATCATCCTTCTCATATATCGCACCTTTCATGGTCTCACCACGTGCACGGTTTACGTGCTGCCGCATCGGACGAACCTCGTCGCTCCTCCGACAGCTGCGCACCGCGCACCACACGCAAGCGGCGATTCGATTGCGCCGCCCGCGTACGGGAACCTGTATACAAAATGAGATTGTATAGAACCTTACCTTAAGAGCAAACCACGATCGGCGAAATACGAGGTAAAATCAAGTGCCGTACCGAGAACCGAACGATTGCGCGTCAAAGGAGGACCGATGCTTCTCAAACATCTGCTCGATCTGTACGAATTGCTCGACTCGCCCGCTGCAAGCGGCGAGGCGGTCAAGGCGTTTATGGAAGCCATCGATCCCGACTGCAACGTCGAGGCCTATCCGCTGGCAAGCGCCAAGGGCACAACCGACATGGTGCGCATCCGCATTCCCGGTTCGCGCGGCAAATCGGTCGGGGGCAGCGCTCCCACCATCGGCTTGCTCGGCCGCCTCGGAGGCCTCGGCGCACGTCCCGAGCGCATCGGCTTCGTATCCGACGGCGACGGAGCGCTTGTCGCGCTCTCGTGCGCAGCGAAGCTCATCGACATGCGCCGCAAGGGCGACGTGCTTGCAGGCGACGTGTTCGTCTCGACTCACGTGTGTCCCCATGCGCCCACGATGCCGCACAAACCCGTACCGTTCATGGGATCGCCCGTGGCGACCGCAGCCGTCAACAAGGAGGAGGTCACCGACGAGCTCGATGCCATCCTCGTCGTGGACACCACCAAGGGCAATCGCATCGCGAACTACCGCGGTTTCGCCATCTCGCCCACGG
>NZ_LT964681.1:845539-992562 GCF_900240215.1 Raoultibacter timonensis
GAGTCGCAGATAGGCGATATCGGAAACCGGTGGGAGCAGCTGCTCGGAAGCAGGCCCGCGCTCTTTGCCGCTTCGCCGTACGGCCCCGCCGAACCGAGAATCGCTGCAGCCGAAGCCATCGGACGCACCGACGCCGGCGCCATCGTACTCGACTGCATCGGCTACTCGACCGCCATGGCGCGCGATATCGAACGAGCAAGCGGCAAGACCGTCGTGCTGCCGCGCGCCATCGTCGCCGAAGCGGCTAAGGAACTGCTATGATCTGCAGAGGCCAGGCTATGGTTGCCTGCGTCGCCCGAGGCATCCGAACCGCTGCTTGGTTTTGCAACCGACGAACGACAGCGCACGTTTCCCGAGCCGCGAAACACCATGTTTCACGTGAAACATTTGTTCGCTATCACAACACAAGAGGAGCCCGTATATGGAACTGACCGAACGCGCCAAGCGCATCATCATCGACAGCCTCTGCCTTGCCGAGGATGAAACCCTGCTCGTCGTTACCGACGATCCCACCGCCGAGGTGGGCGCGCTTTTCTACCGAGCCGCCCAAGAACTTGGCCGTAAGGCGCTCCTCGTGCAGATGCCCGAACTCGACGTTGCCGGGCAGGAGCCTCCCGCAGCGGTCGCAGCCGCCATGTGCAAAGCGGATGTGGCGCTGTGCCCCACGGCAAAATCGATCACGCATACCAATGCCCGTATCGAAGCGGCGGCCGCTGGCACCCGCGTGGTCACCATGCCGGGCATCACCTTGGACATGCTGCGCGAGGGGGCCTCATGCGCCGATTACACGCGTGTCGAGAAGCGCACGATACGGCTAACCGAACGGCTCGACTGTGCGAAAACCGCCCGCATCGAGAAAGACGGGCACGTCCTCGAGCTCTCTTTGGACGGACGCCCCGGCATACCGAGCCCCGGCGTGTACCGCGAGTCCGGATCGAGTGGCAACTTTCCCTCGGGCGAAGCCTACATCGCCCCCGTCGAGGGCGCGGGCGGCGGCTCGATGATAATCGACGGGTCGATGGTGGGCATCGGCAAGCTCGACAGCCCCCTCACTGCCACCATTGAAAACGGGCACCTGGTTTCGATGGACGGCGACGACACGGGTGCTCTCGACATCCTGTTCGCCCGACCGGAAAACGGCGCGGTGGCCGAACTCGGTATCGGAACGAACGACGAGGCCATCCTTTCGGGCATCATCCTCGAAGACGAGAAGCTCTACGGCACCGTGCACATCGCCTTCGGCACGAACACTTCGTTCGGCGGAACCAACAAAGCCGATTGCCATTACGACGGCATCATCCTCGATCCCACGCTCTACCTCGACGACGAGCTCATCATCGACAAGGGCGTGTTCGTGGGCGAGTAGCGGGCGCGCGCGGCCGGCAACCTGTTCGGATACCGGCCGCCATTTTACCCATTCGAGGCACTTCGCGCGGACGTCGGGCTGCATCGCCGCATCGCGCACGTGAAAAATTATGCGGATGCCGCTCGAAGGCTCGGCCTCTTTTGTACGCACGCGCACGTGCAAAAACTGCTTATCCGAAGGCTGCGCTATGCTTCCGAATCTTCGTCGGCGGCAAGCTCTGCACCGCGCGCCCGCACGAGTTCGATGGCCTCCTTCGTGCTGAAGTAGTCGAGATCGATCGCCACCACGCAGGCATGCTTCCACTCCCCTTCGATCTCGGCATCGGCTGCCTCTTCGAGGCCCGGGGAGTACTTCTCAGCGAGCAGCTTGAGCCCGTGGCGCTTCTCGTCGTCGTCCGACACCACGCGCGCGATGCCGAATGCGATCACGCTGCGGAATTCGGTCGTGAACTTCTCGGGTACAATGCGATCCTGGTCGATCACGCAAAACGAAACGCGGTCGTTGCGCCCGATCGCCTCGAGTTTGTGCCCCGCTATCGCGCAATGGAAATAAACGGTGCCGTACAGGGCTCCCGGTTCGCGCGAAGGCTCCTCGTAGGCATAGCTGATCGGCACGCCGTAGGGATAGAGCTCATCGTGCAGGCTCAAAACGCCTGCCGTATTGCGCTTGAGTATCTCTCTGCCCTCTTCTGCAGGCAGCGCTTGCCTACTTCTGCGTATCTCTCGAAACATGATCGTCCTTTCTATGCGCCGCGCGCACGCGACGCGTCTGCAACCGCACGCATCGAAGCAGGTGCGATTCATTCGACATGATAAGGAGGCCATGGTACCTAAATTTGACGCAGGAGAAAACGGGGTTAGACCGTTTTTCTCCGCCGACGAGGAAAAATACGCTTGCAAATGTACGGTTCGAAAGTCAGGGTTTCGAGCGAGCATCGCCCCGAAGGCCGTCCGCCGTCCAGCTGCGACACGCCCGCAGGCGGCGATTCGGCCTGCTGCCCGGTTCTGCAGGTTTTTTCACATTGTGTTGCACCCGACTGCCCGAAACCGTCGCCGCAATCCGACAGGTTTTCCAGTTCAAGACGTATCACCTGATCATAGGCGTGCACTCACTTCGGTACGCCCACGGGTTTTTCCGCAAGCCGCGGACAGTGCGACAAAGGGGCCGAAATAGGGAGCCGAGCGCAGCATAATCCGCAAAAACCTGCATTTTCGAGCCGACCGCTTGCCGAAGCGACCTGCAAAGGACCCGTACCGACCGCTTGCGAGGCAAACCTCTGCCGCCGTTTTCGCGTTCGTAGTTTTCGCAACCGCAAAGCCGCAGGGTTCCACGCGTCCGATGAAGGCATCGACGCAGCAATTGACCTCTTAAGAAAGAATTAAGACAGCCCCCGTATCATGCGTGCCAACAGGCAACAGCGGTCGACAGGGGGAAACGATGGCCGGATTGTCACGCAGGGGTTTTCTCGTTTCAGCAGGGGTGCTGGCAGGACTTGTCGCTTCGGGGGGCGTCGCCAACGCGCTCGCCGAGGACAAGGCCGTGCTCAGGCCGCCGGGCGCACAATCCGAGCGCGGGTTTCTCGCCCGGTGCATGCGCTGCCAGAAGTGCGTCTCCGTCTGCCACGCCCGTGTCATCCAACCGCTCTCGATCGCCGAAAGCATCAAGGGAGCCTCGACGCCCACGCTCGATTTCTCGCGCAACTACTGCGATTTCTGCGCCGAGGAGAACGGGGGGAGGCCCCGCTGTTCCGAAGTATGCCCCACCAAAGCCCTCCTTCCGCAGTCCGGCAAGGCCACCGTCAACGGCATCGCCGTCGTCAACGAACGGAGTTGCATCGCCTGGGATTGGAAGGGCTGCACCGCCTGCGTCGACAAGTGTCCGCAGGACGCCATCGCGCTCGACGAGCAGGGGCGCCCCCTCGTAGACGATGCCCTGTGCGACGGATGCGGCCTGTGCGAACTCATCTGCCCGAGTTCGTCGCTGCGCTCGTACGGGGGCGGCCGCTCCGAAGCGAAGGGCATCGTCGTCGTTGCGAAGGAGCGTGAACGAGCATGAAACCGCCCAAGCCGTCCCATCCGATTCGCCTCGTGCGCACCGGCGTTGCTGTTGCGGTGCTGGCAGCCATCGGCGCAGGCGTGGCGTTCGGCACCGATGCGGGGACCCTCTGCGCATGGTGCCCGCTCGGGTTCGCCCAAACATCGCTTGCATCTCGCGAGTTCCATGCGGCTGTTCTGGCGCCCTTGGTCGCGGTGATCGCTGCGGCAGCGCTGCTCGGCCGCGCGTTCTGCTCGTGGGGATGCCCTTCGGGTCTGGTCAAAAAACGCGGGGCGAGCCGTGCGAGATCGAGCGCCACTAAGCGAGGCGGTCAGGACAGCAAGGGGGGATGCGCGTCGCAGGGAAAATCGTGCAGTGCGTCCGCCGCACACCCGCTGCCGAGCATCGCGCTCATCGCCGCCGTGCTGCTCGCGTCGCTCATCGTCGGGTTCCCCGTTTTCTGCCTGTTCTGCCCGATCGGCCTGGTGTTCGGGCTCATGTTCGCCATCTTTCGATCGCTGACGGTGTACCAACCGAGCTGGGATCTCGTCATCTTTCCGCTCATGCTGATCATCGAGCTTCGGCTGTTCGGATCATGGTGCAGCCGCATCTGCCCGCTCGGAGCGGCTGCAAGCCTCATCGCCCGCATAAGCCCGTTCAAGCTCAAGACGAAAGCGAACCTTGGCACCTGCCGCATCGACTCGTCCTGCCATGCCTGCTCGGAAGCCTGCCCGGAGTCACTCGAACCCCCGTCGATCGTTGTCGGATCCGACGAAACATGCACGCTGTGCCTCGAATGCGCACAAGCATGTCCGCATCGATCGCTCGCTGTCGGCATATCGCCCCGAAGAGCCGAAAAGGAGGAGCGCATGACCGAATCCACCGAATAACGTACCAGCAAGACGAAAGGGAAGAAAGGATAAAGCTATGAACGCAGTATCAAGACGATCGTTCGTCAAGGCGATGGCCGCTTCGGGTGCCCTCGCGACAGCCGCAGCACTCGGTTACGAAGCCTGGAAGCCGTTCACCGCGCTTGCGGCGGACGATGCCGGCAGCGCGCAAACCGAGGGCGAAACGCAGGTCATCCGCAGCGCGTGCCGCAACTGCTATGGGCGCTGTACCATCAACGGGATCGTGAAGAACGGACGGCTCGTCCGCGTCGAGGGACGACCGGGTACTTATTCCGAGGGAACCATCTGCAGCCGCGCTTTCGCGATTCCGCAGCTTGTCAACAGCCCGCTGCGCGTCCGTTACCCCATGAAGCGCGTCGGAGAACGGGGCGAGGGGAAGTGGGAGCGCATCACGTGGGATGAGGCGTGGGACATCATCATTCCGAAGTTCAAGGAAGTCATCGAGCAGTACGGCGGCCACACGATTCTCGCAAACAACGGGACGGGACGCGATCAGCTCAATATATCGGTGCTTCAGAAGTGCTTCTACGATATGGGCAGTGTCGGCGGGTTCGGCGTCGGCAGCATCTGCAAGATCGCCGGCGACTTCGTCCAGAAGACCACGATCGGAAACCCCTGCCAATTCACCGGCTGGAATCCCGAGGACACGAATCTCATCGTCATGTGGGCGCGCGGCATGTTCTCGTGGGGCTATTACGATTGGATCTACATCAAGAAAGCCCTCGACCGCGGTGCAAAGCTCATGGTGGTCGACCCGCGCCATACCGCCGCAGCGGCGAAATCGACGATGTGGGTTCCGATCCGCCCAGGAAGCGACATGGCGCTCATCCTTGCGATCATCAACGAAATGATCAGCTCGGGACGCTTCGATAAGGATTTTGCGACCAAGTGGACGAACTCGTCGTTTCTGCTCAACGACGAAACCGGGTTGCTGCTCCGCGAAAGCGATCTTGCCGACGGCGGCTCAAAGGATAAGATCGCCTACTGGGACGAGGGCACCGGATCGGTGCAGTTCTGGGATACCGTCGATCTTGCCTGGAGCGTCGACGACCCGAAGCCCGCGCTGCTCGGCTCCTACGACGTCGAAGGCATCGAGCGCCGGACGTCGCTCCAAAAGCTTGCCGACGCAGCTGCCGAATGGACGGTCGAAAAAACCGCCGAGACGACCTGGCTTACAACCGACCAAGTGAAAGACGCTATCGAGCTGTACATCGAGAGCAGCCCCGGCACCTGCTTCACGCGCGGTCAGAAAACCGACTTCAGCGATAACAGCAGCAGCGTGTCGCATGCGTTCACGATCATGATGGCGCTTGCGGGCAATTACGAGATTCCCGGCGGCAACAGCGTGAAGCCCGGCACTTCGACGAAGGGATCGGCTCTGTTCGATGCGGTGCCCCCGAAAAGCGCAGTGCGCCAGGAAATCGAAGCGAACATCGACGATTACAGCATGTGCCCGGGCAAAGCCCAGGTCTACGGCATACGCGACGGCGTCTACTCGGCGGCAACCCACGCGCTTACCACCGGAAAGCCGTTCCAACCGCGTATCTACTGGGGCATGAACTGCGAACCCATCATCAGCTGCGCCGACAGCTTGGAGGTTGCAGAAGGTCTGAAGAACATCGACTTCTCCGTTAACGTCAACCTCCTCATGTCGCCTTCGGCGGAGCTGGCCGACATCGTGCTGCCAGCCGCCCATCAAAACGAGATCGACCGCATCGAGTATCCGCAGTCGGGACACTGCTGGCCCGCCAACCATACGGCGACGATCAGGCAGCCGTTCACCGAGCCGCAGGGCGAATGCCGCGACGAGGTCGACATCCTCTTCGATCTGGCCAGCCGCCTCGACATCGATATGACGTGGAAAGACAAGTACGATTGGTTCAATTTCGCGCTCAAAGCAACCGGAATGACCTTCGAGGAATTCAGGGAAGCCGGCGAATTCGTCGACGAGATTACGTACGGCAAACACGAAAAGGGCCTTCTCCGAAAAGATATGAAACCGGGATTCGAAACCAAGACCGGGAAAGTGAACATCTTCTCCGAAGAGCTGCAGCGCTTCGGCTGGGGCGGCATTCCCGGATACCGCGAGCAGCCGCAATCGCCCTTCAGCGACCCCGACCTCGCACAGGAGTACCCCTATGTCATGCTGACGGGCGGGCGCAACCACCAGTACTTCCATAGCGAGTACCGGGAGTCGGCGTACATGCGCTCCATCAGACCGTTTCCCGTGGTGGAGATCAACCCCGAAACCGCGCACGAAAACGGTGTCGAAGAGGGCGATTGGGTATGCATCGAAACCACGATGGGGTCGATCAAGCAGGTGGCCCATCTGACCGAAGGCATCGATGCACGCGTCGTTCACTGCGACCACGACTGGTGGTTCCCCGAGAAGGGCGCACAGGACGGCCTCCACGGCGCGTTCGACAGCAACCCCAACGCGATCATCGATAACGACAAGGTGTTCGACCCCGCCGTCGGAACCGACAACTTCAGCTCGATGTGCAGAATCCACAAGTCGCCCGACGGGCCGCCCGAGGGCATCTTCACAACCCCTGAAGAGCTTTCGGCGTTTCTGAGCAACGGACAGGAGGACCAGCAATGACGACCCACCGCATGATCGTCGATCTCGACCGGTGCATCGGGTGCCATTCGTGCACCGCGGCGTGCATCCAGGAGAACGAAATCGACCTCGGCCGCTTTTACACCAAAGTGATCAACGTCGGACCGACCGGCACGTACCCGAACGTCGAAGAGTACTACCTGCCGGTGAAATGCCAGCATTGCGAAACGCCGACCTGCGTGAAGGTATGCCCCACCGGTGCCTCGTACCGACGAGAAGACGGCATCGTGCTCGTCGATCACAACAAGTGCATCGGCTGCGAATACTGCATCATGGCATGCCCCTACGGCGTGCGGTCGCGCAACGACCGCCTCGGCGTTATCGAGAAATGCACGCTGTGCGCGCACTTGGTCGACGATGGGAAGAACCCGGCATGCGTCGATATCTGCCCGGGCCATGCTCGCATTTTCGGAGATGCCGACGATCCGGCTTCCGAGGTCGCCCAAAAGCTCGCCTCTGCCGGTGACAGCCTGCACCGTCTTGCCGACGTAGGCAACACCCCCGGCGAAGCGTTTCTGTTGGCCAATCAGACATGGAGGAGCTAGCAATGGATATTCAGTGGCCTTTACTCGTATTCGGCGTGCTCGCGGGCCTGAGCATGGGATGCCTCGGCTTCGTGTGCGCTTTCATTCTGGCGGGGAAAGCCGAATCCCTGCGGATGCCCGGCGTCGTGATCGCTCTTGCAGCGATCGCTGCGGGAGGCCTCGCCTCGGCGTTTCACTTGGGAAACCCCGATAGGATCCTCTACATTCTCGGCAACCTTCAGTCGGGCATCACCCAGGAGCTGCTCGCAACGGCGGTGGCAGGCGTACTGATCGTCGCCCTCTGCATCGCCTTGGTGAAGAAGGCGTCGCCCGCCGTGCTCAAGACGCTTGCGGTTTTGGGGTTGATCGCCGCCATCGCGCTTCCGTTCATCACGGGCGAAGCGTACGTGCAGGGGGCGCGCCCCGCATGGAACACGCTGTTCCTCCCGATCATGTACGTCGGTGCGGCGTTCGCCATGGGAGCCCTTACCATGACGGTGCTTTCCCGCATCAAGCACGTCGACGATGCCGACCGCACCCTGATCGGCAGAGCATCCTTCGTCGCGGCGATCATATGCACCGTCACCGTGGTGCTGTACGTTTCGGCGGTTGCGCTGGCCCCCTACCCCGATCCCTCCCGCTCGATCGATCGGCTGCTGAGCGGCGATCTGGCCCTGCTGTTCTGGGGCGCGGCTGTTGCACTCGGGTTGATCGTGCCGCTTGCGCTCACGGCGATGCAGGCGTTCGGGAAGCAGCCGCAGGCGAAAGGCGGCACCGCCGTCCTTTCCCGCCCGAGCGTGCTGTTCGTCGGGCTCGTCTGCCTCGTTGCCGGATCGGTGGCCATCAGATCGATCATGTACCTGCTCGGCAGCAGCGTCCAATCGTTCATCTACTAGGCGAGGAGGCCCCATGTCTCACTACTGCACCGCAGAAGAGCTCGAGCAGCTATCCGCCGCACGGGAAAGCATATACGCTTTCACCGGCCAGGCGTTCAGCAAAGAGGCGGACGAACGGCTCTGGCAGGCGGTCGAGGACATCGCCGCAGCGCACACCGAATCGAACAGCGACGCCTCAGGGGGATTCGCCCGGTTGGCGCGCTATGCGGCCCGCTGCGAAGATGCGCCTCTTACCGAGCTCGCCGTCGACTATGCGGCCACGTTCCTTGGCATCGGGCCTCGCCATGATGGCGCGTTTCCCTACGAATCGGTGTACACGAGCGATGAGAAGCTGCTCAAACAGGAAGCGTTCGACGAAATGAACGCCGTGTTGCGCAGCAAGCGCATCGCGCTTGCCATCGACATGGTTTCCGACGAAGACCATGTTTCGACCGAGCTCGCCTTGCTTGCCCGCTACGCACACGACGTGCACCGCCTCCTGGGCAAGGGGGATACCGACGGCGCTTGGAGCGTCGAATCGGAGCGCATCGGCTTTCTCCTCGGCCATGCCATGCGGTGGATCCCCGATTTCTGCGCCGATGTCAAGCGCTGTGCGAAGACCGATTTCTATCGCGCGATCGCAGACATCGCCAGCGATTTTCTTATGCTCGACGCCTCGATCGTCGAAGGCGAGCCGCAAGCGACCCCGTCGAAGGCCGGAGCGGCGTAACCGTCGTTGCCGTCTGCCGTTCTCGCGGCAGACGGCAACCCCCGTAAACGTTCGGATCGCACCTGCCCGCCGTCCCTCGTTTGACTGCCGCAGCAACGGATGGTACAACAGGATGGAGCACCGCGAAGGAGGATGCCATGAGGCTTTTGGTCGCCGAAGACGACGCTTCTCTGCTCCAAGCAATTTCTGAAGCCCTCGGCAAGGAAGGCTTCGAGGTGGACAGCGTCGGCGACGGCGCCGATACGTACTTTTTCGCAGCGCAAGGCATCTACGACTTGCTTGTGCTCGACATAACGATGCCCAGCATGTCGGGGCTCGAAATCGTCAAGGAGCTGCGCTCCAACGCTGTCGACACCCCCGTCCTGTTCGTCACCGCACGCGACACCATAGCCGATCGCGTTACGGGGCTCGGCATCGGAGCCGACGATTACCTCGTCAAACCGTTTGCCCTGGCCGAGCTGATCGCGCGCGTGCATGCGCTGCTGCGCCGGAGCGCCGGCGAAGCGACCAAGCGGGTTCTCGCACACGGTGCCTTCGAACTCGATCTTCTCAGCCGCGAAGCCCGCTACAACGGATGCGACCTCAACCTTACCATGAAGGAATTCGAGCTTCTCGAGTTCCTCATCATCAACAAGGGGTCCATTCTCACTCGAAGCCAAATATCCAATCGGCTCTGGGGCTTCGATACCGACATCGGTTTCGGCATTCTCGATGTGCACATGCACAACCTTCGCAAGAAGCTCGCTGCTGCATCGTGCGAAGACAACATCAAAACCATCCGCGGTGTCGGATACCAGTTCAAGGCCGAGGGACGCTGAGCATGGGCAAGCAACGCATATACTCTGCAGGCGAATCGTCACGGCGCATTACGCGAAAGCTCACGCTTGCGAACCTGATCATGCTCGTTATCCTGTTTGCGCTGTGCATCGTATTTCTCAACGTGTTTACGCAAACGAGCATGACGGCCCGAACCGACGAGAAGCTCGAACGCGATCTTGCCGGATTCTCCCAATCACACCTATCATCCGAATCGCATTCGCAGAGGCTGCCTTCGGGTTTGCTCCCCCTCATCTTCTTCTTCGATGCGCAAGAGGGCTACATCAACCCCCATCCCGCCGATTACATGGTTGCCGAGCACATGGACGAAATCCTCTCTCGCAATCTGCCCGAAGGTTATTCGACGCAAGTAATTGGAGATCGGAGCTATCGGATATACCGCGTCGTATACGACGAGACGTTGGTGTTCTGGGAGCAGGACGAATCGTACAACGTCACCGAAACGGTCTCGTTTCTCGATATCACCTCCGAAAAGGCCATGATAGACTCGCTGCGCTTCGCCAGTGCCGGCTGCCTGATTGCAAGCATTCTCATCTTCGGCGTTTTCAGCTATTGGCGTGCGCGCAAAACCATCGTCCCCATCAACGAAGCATGGGAGAAGCAGCGGCAGTTTGCGGCCGACACTTCGCACGAACTGCGCAACCCGCTCGCCTCGATCCAAACCAACGCAGAGCTGCTACTCGCGAACCCCGATCGTACGGTCGAGCAGGAAAGCAAGCATGTTGCAGCCATTCTCGACAGTTCCCACCACATGGCTTCGATGATCTCAACGTTGCTCACCCTTGCCCGCGCCGACGCCGACCAAGACGAGTTTTCCTACAGCAGCGTCGACCTCAGCGAGGTTGCCGAAAGCATGTACGAGCAATTCGCACAGATCGCCAGTGCGCGCGATATACGCGTTATCGCCCATATAGAACCAGGAGTGCGTTTAACAGGAGATCGGGAGCGGATCGGCGAGCTGCTTTCGATTCTGCTCGACAATGCCATCCGCTACACCGAGCCGGGCGGCACCGTCACAATCTCCTGCACCCTCGACAAAAGCCGACCCGTTGTGAGCATCGAGGACACGGGCATCGGCATAGCCGACGATGAGATCGATTCCGTTTTCCAAAGGTTCTACCGCAACGACAAGGCCCGTTTCATCAATCCCGAAGGAACCGGGCTCGGCCTGGCGATAGCCCGCTGGATCGTTGACCGCCACGATGCCGAGCTCACCGTTTCGAGCGTTCTCGGCGAGGGAACCCGCTTCACCATTACGTTTCATGAATGAGCGCGGGCACGTGATCCGAGCGCATGCCCTCTGCACAAAGGAGCCGCCCGAAGGCGGCTCCCGTAGGTGCTTTGGCCGTGCGAAGCGAATCTCCTAGTAGTGCTTCAGATCCTCGTCCTTCACCCTGCCGCGGAACGTGCGGTAGATGATGACGTGGTAGACGAGCACGAGCGGCAGGCCCACGCACGTGATGATGGTCATCCACATGAGGGCGAGCTCGGAGCCCGCGGCGCTCATGAGCGTGATGGACGGGCCGATGCTGTCGGGCGATGCCACCACGAAGTTCGGAAACATCGACGCAGCCAGCAGCGCCACGAGGAAGAACGCTCCTGCCGACTGGCACAGAAACGCCCACAAGTCGGATCCCTTCCGCATCATAACCATCGATCCGACGATGCCCACGAGCACGATCGCCGCGAACAGGAAGCGCAGCACGGAAAGCTCGGGCACCATAGCGGGCTGGATGATGAAATGACCGTAGATCGAAACGATCACGAACAGCACGAGCGCTGCAATCTGGATCGGGAACGCAACCTTCACGGCACGATCGCGCAGCGCGGAGGGCTTCGGCGATTTGAGCGCGAGCCAGGTAGCGCCCTGCGCGAGGAACATCGAGAGTCCGAGCAAACCAGTGAGCAGCGTGAACGGAGTGATCAACCCCAGAAGCGGAATGCCGATGTAATCGCCGCCCGCGCTCATGGGAATGCCCGCGTAGATGTTGCCGACCGCAACGCCGAACAGAAGCGACGGAAGAGCCGACCCGATGAAGAAGAGCTTGTCCCAGACGCTGCCCCATTTGGGATCGTAGCCGCGGAACTCAACGGAGACCGCACGGACGATCAGGCTGAACAGCACGAGCATGATGGCCAGGTAGAACCCGGAGAACGTAGTCGCATAGGCGGGAGCGAACGCGGCGAAGAGCGCGCCTCCGGCCGTGAGCAGCCACACCTCGTTGCCGTCCCATACCGGACCGATGCTCCTGCGCACGATCGCCTTTTCCTTATCGTTTTTAGCCACGAACGGGTACAGGGTGCCCGCGCCGAGATCGAACCCGTCGAGCACGAAGTAGCCGCCGATGAGAACGAAGATCAGGATGAACCAGAGAACTTGGAAGAATGTCATTTCCACGACTACTCACCACCTTTCGACGCCGAAGCCTTGTCGTCGCTTACCGTCGAAGCAGCCTTCGCCTCGTCGGAATCGTCCGTTTCGGCACCGAGGATGCCGACGCCTGCGGGGGCGAGAACCGGCCCCTGCTTGATGAAGTGCATCACGATGCGCACCCATGCCACTGCGATGAACGCGTACACAAGCACGAACAGCAGCAAGGTGATAAGTATCTCAACCGACGAGACCGATTGCGATACGCCGTTGTAGGTGAGCAAGCTCACGCCGTCAGGGCCCGTCGTCGACGGATAGACCACCCACGGCTGGCGTCCAACTTCGGTGGTGAACCAACCGGTCTGGATCGCGATGAACGGGAACACCGGCGAAATGAGCAGCAACGTTTGCAGCCAGCGCATGTTCTTGACCTTGCCCTTGCGGAACGAGAACACGAGCGCGAGGATCACGCACACCATGATGAGGCCGTACATGGCAACCATGATGTGGTAGCTCTGGAACACAGCGTTCACCGGTAGCGAATCGACGTCGAGATCGGCGTACTGCTCGGTTTCGGCGAGGTCGTTCAGGCCGAGGAACTCGGTATCCCATGTACCGGTTGCAAGGAAGCTTGTGCCGCCGGGAATGTAGAACGGGGTGAGCACCTCGCCCGATTCCTCGTCGACCCAGCCGAACGCATAGAGCGGGGGAACCTCCGATTCGTACATGCCTTCCATCATGGCGAGCTTGGTAGGCTGCTCTTCGGCAACCACTACCGCTGCGGAATGCGCGAACACGATCATGAGGCAGCTCGACACGATACCGACGGCCGCGCCGATCTTCATCGTCTTCATGGCGAACTCGGTATGCTTGCCCTTGCGCAGATAGTACGCGGCAACGGCAATGGCGAAGAACGCGCCCATGATAATGAGGGCGTCAACCGTATGGGTGTAGCGGGGTATGGTGGACGGGTTGAAGGCCGCCGCGAAGAAGTCGGTGATGACCGCCCTCGTGCCGTCGGCGTTGAGTTCGGCACCCGCAGGCGTCTGCATCCACGAATTGGCGATCAGGATCCACAGCGCCGAAAGCGCCGACCCGATGAACACCAGCCAAGACGACACCAGATAGAACTTCGGCGAAACCTTGTCGCGGCCGAACAGCAGCACGCCCAAGAACACCGACTCGAGGAAGAAGGCGAGCAGCGCCTCCGCCGCGAGCGGCGCACCGAAGATGTCACCGACGAAGCGGGCGTAATCCGCCCAGTTGGTTCCGAAGGAGAATTCCATCGTGATGCCTGTGGCCACACCGACCACAAACGTCGCGGTGAAAATCTTCACCCAGAACTTGGCCGCAGCAGCGTCTTTCTCGCTGCGAGACCGATAGTACCTCGTCTCGTTGATGGCTAGGATCAATGCAATTCCGATGGACAGCGGCACAAAGAAGAAGTGATACCCTGCGGTCAGGTAAAACTGAATTCGCGCCAACATTGTCGGATCAGAAAAGATCTCCATCGCACACCCCCTTTTTGATCAAGCGTTGAACCCGCTTTCGCTACCCGTGCGATGAGACGTCTGACTCGCTCCCAACGCACCGGTTACGAATACCAGCGGCGTTTCCCCTTGGAAACTTTGTCGACATTCTAGCACCGAAACCGCTCCTTGCGTCCGTAAATGATACTTTTTTTATATCATTTAGAGTATTTTCTCTTACGAACAGCCGCGATGCGCAGATGTCGATACCATCATACGCCTGCGAAAATAGGTTTCTCAAGGGGGTCGTCCGTTGGATACTGCGAGGTAGTGCGGCTGTTACCTGCTCGTTATCTTGCCTCATAACAGATTGCGGGATTCGTAGTTTTCGATTCCCACCAGTGTTTCACGTGAAACATTTGTTCGTATTGTTGCCTACAGCACACCTATTGCCCACAAATCGTTAGCACGGAGGCACATCGATATAAGCTGTATCCTGCCGAATACTTCGTCCATTTATGGAAGATCTTAAGTAAATTATGCTACTATTACCGCTATCGTTTTATTGCTTGTTCCTGCGAACGAATGCCCTCGTTCGACCGATAGCTCCGGCAGCGTTTTGCCAGTAGCCGAGCTGCGGGTTTGATCGCAGGCACGACATCCATTGGAGGACCCATGACCGCACGCCGTCCCCTTTCCGCTATCATCGCAGTCTTTCTCGCCTTTGTTCTCGCATTCGGACTCGTTCCGCTCGTTTCGGGCTCGACGCAGTACGCCGAAGCGACCGAAGGAAGCCAACCCCTCGACCTCGTCGAGGGCACGTACGCCGAAGGGGAGGCGCTCGTGCTGCTCGCCGACTCGGCAGGAGGCGTATCCGCTCGCTCAAACGTTCTCGACGGATACACGATCGAGAACACGTGGGACTTCACGGTGTCCGACGAAGCAGCCGACCCCACCTCCGATGCGATCGCCCGCCCGCTCTCCCTTCTCGATGAAGAGCCCGATTCGCTCTCCATCGCACTCGTGAAGAAAGACGGCGCCGACACGGCGACCATGATCGCCGAGCTCGAAGCCATGCCCGACGTACTCGCAGCCGAGCCGAACTACCTGCGCACCATCTCATCATACGACCCCGCCTCCGACCCGTTCTATGAAACGGGCCAATGGTCGCTCGGCAACGGCACCACCTCGCACCCCGCCGCAAAAGGCATCGACTTCGAGGCGGCGTTCGATGCGCTCGAAGCGGCTGGCAAAACGACGAGTGCCCCAACGACAAGTTCCCCCATCGTGGCCGTCATCGACACGGGTGTCGATTACACCAATCCCGATCTCGCGGGCGTTATGTGGAACAATCCGGGAACCATCGGGCTTGAGGGGCAGCATGGCTACGACTTCGGCAACTACGACGACGATCCCATGCCCGACGGCACCGATTACGTCACGTCGCACGGTACGCATTGCGCAGGCTCCATCGCCGCACAAACCGGCAACGGCGAAGGCCTCTCCGGCACTTCGGCCAATCAGGCGCGCATCATGGGCCTCAAGGTGAGCGACGCCACTGCAGGCATTTACGACGATTCGTGCATCGGAGCATTCGCCTATGTGCTCAAAGCCAAGATGGCGGGCGAGAACGTCGTCGCCACGAACTGCTCGTGGGGCGGACCGAGCTACTCCGCCATCATCGATTTCGCCATCGACCAGATCGGCCGCGCGGGCGTCATCACCTTCATCGCCGCAGGAAACGACGGCATGGACGTTGGGCCGACCCCGAACCATCCCGCCGATACCACAAGCCCTTACGCCATCGTCGTGGCATCTGCCGATCCCGACGGAACGCTTTCGAACTTCACCAACTACAACGAGACCATCGTCGATGTGGCCATCGGCGGCTCGTCGATCCTCTCGACGCTCTCGGCAAATGTGGGCGAGCATTACATCTCGTCGGTCGGCGCAACGGCGCAACCGGGCACCCCGACGACGCAGAAAGCCGTGAACTATGCGCTGCACAACTTCGACGGCTACGCCAATATCGACGAGGTCGAACACCACCTTAACCTCGTGGCCGCGTATTACAATCCGGACGGAAGCGCCAATCCGGGAGTGCCCGTTACGCTCGATCTCGTTTCAGGGGGCTTTCAGCAGAACGGGCATTCGAAGCAGCTCTCGGTAACCGCCGACTTCGAGCCGGACGGCTTCGTCGAGCTCTCCCTAAACATACCCAACCCTTTCGCCGGCCTCTCGGCTGCAGACGTGCCCGAAGACCTCTACCTCGGCTTCATGGGCAAACGGCAAACTCCTGCGTCGGGCGTGCTCTCGGCCCAGGCGGCCGTCAAGCTCGTCGGCGACACGGGTTCCGTCGAGATCGCAGCGATGCCAAGCCATCAGTACTCCGATGTCACCTACAAGATCGCCGACCCTGCCGCCCTTGCCGGCGGATCTCCGACACTCGAGGTCAAGCTGGTTTTGCTGCCTGCCAACCAAGAGACGCAGACCACCACGCTCTTCCTCGACGACCTCGGCCTCGGGACTCCAACCGGCAATTACGGCATCATGAGCGGAACCTCGATGGCAACCCCGACGCTCGCGGGCTGCTATGCGGCGCTGTGTTCGCTGTACGGCGATGTCGAATCGCCCCTCGAGCTTCGCGGGCGACTCATCGGCAGCACCGAGAGCCTCGTTTCCACCGAGCAGGGCAAGATCGCCTCGGGCGGGCGGTTCGTCTTCGACGAGGCCGTGCAGGCGGCGGGCACCCTTAATCCCACAAGCTACGCCCTCACTTTCGAGGATGGTGCGGCAACGCTTCACGGACGGGCACTTGACGGAGCGACTGTCACCATCGACAACACGCCTGCATCGGCAACGGCAGCGCCTGACGGCATGACGACCTCCTTCGATGCATCGGCCTATGCCGACAACGCTTACCATCGCGTCAACGTGGAAAAGAACGGCCACACCTACAAGGCGCGCTACTTCTTCCCCGACGACACTGCGGAAACGCAGCTTCTCGAACGCATAAGCGACGTTCCCTTCGAGCTTTCCTCGAGCATGCTCAACTACCAGCGTCTGCTCACCGACGGCGACGTTGTCTACTTTGCCGGAGATTCGGGCGAAGCGGTATATTCCTACAACGTATCTACGGACGCATGGACGAACCTGCCCTCGGCAGAAGGTATCGAGAGCGGACACGCAAGCAACCTGTACTACCTTGCGGCAAACGGCGAACTCTACGCCGTCGATACCTATTACACGACTAACGACCCGCAGGCGGAAAACCCCATCTACACGATGCTCGCCTGGCTGTATCGCTACGATGCGGCGACAGGCGCGTGGGAGAGCCTTGGCGATCCGTTCGCCGTGGACGGGCTCGCTTCTGCCGATGCGGTTCAGGCGGGTACCTACAACGGCCGAATAGCTTTGGCAAGCTCGAGCATCTCCGAGGAAGACACCTTGTTCGGATTGCTTCTGATCGACCCCGTAGCCATGACGTCCGAGGTGATCGGAGGCCCGACCGACACCGATGGCACCGTCTGCGATTTCGGCTACATGACGCAGCTCGGCGATTTCCTCATCTCGTTCGGCACCGCCGAAGAGGGCATTTCGCAGACGAGGCAGTTCGTTCCCTATGTGTTTGACGGAACCGCATGGACGGAGAAGAGTCCCTCGAACGACATTCCCGCCATCGACAGCCCCGCGCTCTGCCGCTACCATCCGGTAGCCGACGGCGAACGCATCCACTTCATCGGCGATTCGCTCACTTCGTACGGCACGCTGTTCTCGTACGACCCTGCAGCCGATGCATGGGAGACGAGCCCCTACTCGGCCGATCCTGCCAAGCCGGTGCTCGGGGCAACCGTACTCGGTGATTCGTACTACGCGATTCTCTCCGATTCGCCCGAATCGCCTCTGGACACCTCGTCTGTTTCCGACGGCATCGCACCCGCCGCTGCGGCGACCGCCGGTCTCTACCGCATGCCCTCTGCGAGCAATCTGCACGAAGTTGCCGTAACCGCAAGCGGCGGCGGTACCGCTTCGGGCGGGAACTGGGCAGAAGCCAGCAGCGTACTCGTCGGCGACAGCTTTACCGCGAGCGCCTTACCGAAAGCCGGGTACTCCTTCAGCGGCTGGTACGCGCCTGACAATACGCTGCTTTCGGGCGATGCCGTATGGACCTTCCCTGTGACCGGAGCTGCCACCATCGAAGCGCGCTTCTCCTACACCGGCGGACCGGGCGGCGATCCCGACCCCGGCGGCTCGGACAAGCCAGGATCGACGTTAGCGAAGGTGGGAGATCCGCACACGATCCTCCTCGCCGCCATCGGCCTTGCAAGCCTCGCGGCACTCGCGCTCAGCTTCGACGTCCGCCGTCGAAGCAAAAGCGGACGGTAGACATACTCGAAGAATACGGGCGGCCGCATCGACGACCGCCCGTTTTGCCGCCTTGAAGCACCTGCCGTCGCACAGAGCAAACCAGGGCTCGCTGTGCGCGGATTACCGCGCGGGTTTTGCTGACTCGCGCGCTGCGGATGCCGTCGTGCGAAAACCCGGCGCCCGAGCCTTCGCCTTCGCCTTCGCCTAGAGCAGCTTATCGAGCTCCGCATCCACCATCGTAAGGCGTTTGGCAGCCGGATGCTCGACGAGCAATCCGCGCGACACAACCATGCTCGGCGTGCGAAGGACAGTAAGGTCTTCGAGGGGATTGGCGTCGTAGAGAGCGATGTCGGCGCACTTGCCCGCTTCGACGCTTCCCGTTTCCTCGGCAATACCTGCAATGCGGGCGTTCAGCAGCGTAGCTGTATGCAATGCGTACGCGGGCGAGACGCCGACATGCTTCGCGAAATAGCACACCTCGCGCCACATGTCGTACTGGGTCACGAACGGGCAGCTCGAATCGGTACCGAGTCCCACAGAAATGCCCGCGTCGAGAGCATCGCGGGCGCCCTGGACGATGCCCTCGAACACCACGTTGGCGTTGAACTGGGTGAATTCGTTCATGAGCGTCACGCTCGGATCGAGTTTGCACAGGGGGATGGCAGGCGAGATCGTGCAGATGTCGGCCGACCCCGTTTGCTTGTACAGCTCGATGATCTCGGGCGTTGCGGGAGCTCCATGCTCGACGGTATCGACTCCCCCGCTGAGCGCCACCCGTACGCCTTCGGTGCTTTCGGTATGGCTCGCCACGTAGAAGCCGAGCTTATGGGCCTCATCGCATACTGCCGCCGTCTGCTCGAGACTCATTTTGAGCTCGCCCGGCTCGCCTTTCACCTTGGCATCCATCACGCCACCCGTTACGCATATCTTGATGAAATCGACGCCGTGCTCCTTGTGGCTGCGAACGAGCGCGCGCAACTCCTCGGGATCGGTCGCCGTCTGCGCGAACGTTCCATCACCGTGCCCGCCCGGAACCGTGATCGCCGGACCCGATACGAGCAGACGCGGACCCCGCACCGCCCCTGCGTTGATACGGTCACGCAAACGCACGTCGGACCAATGGAAATCTCCCACTGCACGCACCGTGGTTACGCCCGAAGCAAGTTGCGCCTGGGCTCCCGATTTCACCATCGAATCGAGC
The DNA here is from genome assembly GCF_900240215.1 of Raoultibacter timonensis. Classification (GTDB taxonomy): domain Bacteria; phylum Actinomycetota; class Coriobacteriia; order Coriobacteriales; family Eggerthellaceae; genus Raoultibacter; species Raoultibacter timonensis. The sequence goes on from NZ_LT964681.1 coordinate 864,846, forward strand.
ACCTTCGCACCGAGCGCAGTTTTGGTGATTTTGATGAGCATCTGCGCACCGCCGCCGCCCGAAAGCGCCTTGCTCGGCTTGCCCGTGCCGAACAGGTGCACATGCAGGTTGATCAAGCCGGGAATGGCGTACTTGCCCGCACAATCGATGCGCTGGAAGCCGGGTTCCACCTCGCCATGATCGGTAATTGCGGCGATAGAGCCGTCGCGCACGTAGATATCGACGCCCTCTCGCAGATTTTCCTCATCCGATGTTCCATCGAACAGGTTGCAGTTTGAAAGCACGTAGTCCATGAGCCAGCCTCGTTTCCGTGAATGCCTTGCAGCGCCAGTATACCGCGCAAACCGCAGCGCCGCAGACGGAGGAAAGCAGATGTGTTGATTACCGCCGCGCGTCCACCATATCGATAAGTTGTTGACGAGAGTGGATGTAGAGTTTCTTGTAGATATTCTTCACATGCTCGCGAATCGTGTTCTCGGAAACGAAGAGCTTTTTCGCAATGCTCGCCCGCGTATGACCTTGCGCGAGGTAGACAAGCACTTCGGCCTCGCGAACAGAAAGCTGATGCGTCGCCGCAATGCGTTCGCAGCGTTGTTCGAGAGTCTCGCGTTCCGAGACAGAGGTGTCGTCGGGCGCTACGCCTTCGCCCGCAGTACTCTTTTCCACTTCCGTCTCCGATTTCGAACCGGTTGCGACCGATGCGCCAGACACTGCTTCGCCGCCGTCCCATCGAGGCGGCTTCTCTCCTTCCCCAACATGGGATACCCTCATGGTCACGCGGTTTCCTACCAGCAGGATCGCGCCGAGCACCACGAGTACGGCGACGAGCACAATGCTGTTCAGGAGCGCCTGGGTACCGCCGCCCGCCAAGGGAAGAATGTTCTGTCCCGAGAACACGCCAGCCGCATAGCCCCACCAAAGCACGGTCCATACCGCAGGAAACAGCATGGGCAGACTCACGATGCGGCATCGATCGATGTTGATGAGCACGAGGAACACGCACAGCCGTAGAAACGTCCAGGAGAGAATTGTAGGAGAAAGCCACACGTCTGCATGATCGAGGTTGACGATGTTGAGCAGTATCACCGCCACCAAGCACGGTGCAAACACCTTGATGAGCGTAATCGGTTCGATGCGCGACCTGAATGCAATCGACGCAACGAAACATACCAACGACAGGACGATGGCTGCCAACGCTGCATTGCCGTTGAGCTCGCGCATGGACTCTTCGGTAGCAACATCGGCCGTCGTGCCCGCCACGATTCCGAGCGCCACAGCAAAGATCGCCAAACCGATGCCAAGTTTCACGAACTCCTTGGTATTGGATGGCCGAACGAGCAGCGGCCGTTCATCGAGAGGCTTTGAACGAACAGCGAGCACGTAGCAGACCCACGATCCAATGCCGCACGCCACTACGATGACAGGTATCGTGAAGTAGCCGCTGTGCATTGCCGCATAATCGATCACGCTTGCCAAGAAGAACGCGCAGCACACGCCAACGAGCGTATCGGCCGACGTGCGCTCGGCGAACACGGTTGCCCACACAAACGCAACGGTTGCAGCCGAAAAGCCAAGCGCTGCAGCGGCAACGTAAATACCCCAAAGCGGCAGCAGCGTTTGAGCAACGAGCACGCAGGCAACGCAGGCGGCAACCGTTGTGATAAACGATAAGCCGATCGACCATGCCGGCGTAAACGTTCCGGCATCGCGACGGTAGCTGATAAAGCAGAGTGCCAGCAGAAAAGCCACGCTCATGCTGCCGACGAGAAGCGGGGAAAGTATCTGTCCCGAAGAGCTGGGGAACAAAAACGTAAGCGAGGCGTTCTGCCAAACGAGAAACAGAGCGAATCCAATCGTCAACGGACTCGCGCAGATCATTGCGATTCGCCGCGCTCCGCCCAGCTCGGTTGTACGTGCCTCATCCATGCGTTTTTCCACCTCCGCAAGCAGTATAGGACAAAACCACCCGTTTTTGGTAAGGCACCTCTTGGTAGGGTGAAGCCGTCCGAAGTGAAGAAATCGGATGCAACCGACACGACGATTCCAAGGGGGGATCATCATGAAAGTAACCCAAGGTGTATCGAGGCGCTCGTTCCTCAAAGGCGCCGCGCTCGCCGGCGCCAGCGCAGCCGCCGCCGGCATGATCGCAGGATGCGCGCCCGGTAAAACGAGCGAAACCGCCGACGCGGAAACAACGCAGGCCGCCGCGAGCAACAACAACTCGGCTGCGAGCGTTGACGGCGCTGCCAATCCATCATGGCTCGGCGAAAAGCCCACGGTCGACGAGGCCGATGTGACGAGTACCGTCGATACCGAACTACTCGTAATCGGCGGTGGCAACAGCGGCGTATGCGCCGCCCGCCGTGCGGCGGAACTCGGCATGAAAGTCGTCGTCATGGAAAAGCAGCCCGAGGACACCTGGGCTCCCATCGGCTGCGACTGCGGCACGATCAATTCGAAAGCCTACCTCGAAACCGGCGCCGAAGAGATCGACGAAATGCAGGTCCTCAACGAATGGCAGCTGCGCAGCTACTGCCGCTCAATGCCCTCGATCGCAAAGATGTATGCAACGCGCTCGGGCGAAGTCACCGACTGGATCAGAGAAGCGGCGCCGCAAGAGGAGCTCGACGAGTTCTCCGTGTTCTACAGCTTCCCGAACGGCAGGCGCGCCGTCGCTATCAACCACAGCGGCTACACCTCGTTTCCCGGTACCATATCGTATCGCGATTTCAACGATACCCTCGGCAAAGGCCAGAACCAGCCCGCATGGGGAACCGTGCTTCAGCACAGCATCGATATAGCCAAGGAAAACGGTGCGGAGTGGCTGTACAGCACCACGGCCGTCGTGCTTATCCAGAACGAAGATGGCGATGTGACGGGTGCATACGGCAAGGGTTCCGACGGCTACGTGAAGGTTAACGCCGAAGCCGTGCTGCTCGCATGCGGCGACTTCTCCGGCAACGGCGAAATGGTGCTCGCTCTGAACGACGAGGTGCGCGAGCTCGCCGAAGCGAGCGGCCTCGATACTACCGACCCCTCCGGATTCATGGGCATGGGGCAAGACGGCATGGGCCACAAGCTCGCCTGCTGGGCAGGCGGCGTAATCGAGCCCGGTCCGCGCGCAGCAATGAACTTCGGCAACGGCATGGGTGTGCCCGGCCTCACCGCCATCGGCAACTACCCGGTGTTCGGCCCTGACGGCAAGCGCTTCTTCAACGATGCGCAGTTACAGTTCGGCGGTCTCGGATTCATGGCCCGACGCGAACGCGGCGAGCTCATGTGCACGATCGCCGACGGAAAGTGGGAAGAGAACATCCAGAACCAGGGATACGAGCACAACATGTCCTCGACCACCTGCGCCCGCGAATGGGATCTCGTGAAAGAAGACCTCGCCAACTACAAGACGGGACCCGACGGCTTCGAGGTGTACGGGTTCACCGGCTACGGCATGAGCAAATCGAAGATGTATGCCGCCGAAACGCTTGAAGAGCTCGCCGACATCCTCGGATACGAAGGCGAAGCGAAGCAGGGTCTGCTCGACGAGATCGCGCATTACAACGAGATGTGCGCTGCAGGCAAAGACACCGATTGGGGTCGCGACGCAGACCTCATGAACCCGCTCGATACGCCGCCGTTCTTCGGCATGGCGGGCAATACCGACAAGGGTCGCATCTCGAGCGGCATGGTGCAGATGTCGGGCGTACTCGTAACCGACAACTTCGAAGTGCGTCGCCTCGACGACAGCATCATCAAAGGCCTCTACGCCTGCGGCAACGATTGCGGCGGTCGCTACGCCATCCAATACCATACGCTGACAGCCGGAAACTCGGTTGGTATTGCGACAACCCAGGGTTACGTTGCCGGCGAACACATCGCCCAGCACCTCGAAGAGGACAAGGCAGCAGCCGACGTCTACGCCGAGAAGCTCGCGAAGATGGCCGAAGAAGCAGCCAACAACCCGGCCGGTGGCCCTCCCGGCCTGTAGGTTTCAGGCTCTATCGCTTGCAGCGCGAACCCTCTCGTCCCTTGCGCCGCACGACGACGAGCTTCTAGAATCGCACACTCTAGAATTTGAAACCGGCGGAAGCGAAACCATCTTCGCTTCCGCCGGTTCTCCCAGGACCCCAGAATCGCAGGACAGGCCGAAAGGCCACAGCACCGATGCCCGAGTCCCCAATTCGCCGCAATCCATCCAGTCATGTGCCCAATGTTTGGCAGATGGGAATTGGATCGATCGCTAGACTTGGATCGGAGATCATCGACGATCACCTATCGATCGATTATGCATACCGATTCCGAAAGGGCCGCTTGGCATGGAATATCTTGTTGCGCTGCTTGGCACAACGGCGTTCGTCGTCGCCTCGAGCCTCCTCTTCAAAATGCGTTCGGCACCGCTTTACATAGCAGCGGCAGCCCTGATAGCACTGTATGCGGCAGGTTCGTACGGGATGCTGCCCGCTCCTCTTTGGAAAGCCGTTTTTCCGCTCGTCCGCAAGGGGCTTATCGCGCTATCCCTTTTCACCATCGTCATGTTCATCGGCGTTTTCAGGGAATCGTCAGCGGCAAGAAACATTCTGCAGCCGCTGCGTAAAGATCTCGCTGTAACGGCGTCTGCGCTTGCGATCCTCCACATTGCCGCGCAAGTTCAATCGTACCTTCCCAACCTGTTGGCTATGCTCGGAGATTCGCCCCTGCACGCGATGCAGCTTGCCACCGTATCGGCTCTTCTTGCTCTCGGTGCAATCTTGACCGTCACATCGTTCGAGCGCATCCGGAAGCTCATGCCAGGGAAAACATGGAAGCGGCTCCAGAGGGCCTCCTACGTGTTTTTCGCCCTTATCGCCATCCATATCGTGCTCGTCCTGGCACCAGCAGCGGCGGCCGAAAAGGCAGCGGCCTGGGAGAGCATAGTCGTCTACCTCGGCGTGGCCCTCATCTACACCATCCTGCGTATTCGAAAATCACGTTTCGACGACCAGCGCATCGCATCTCGCCGGACAATCGCCTCCAAATGATGCGTTCCATGTGACCAATTCTGGGCAGAAGAGCACGCCTCGCCCTTCCTATACTTGTTCGGTCCGCAGTGGGGGGAAGCGAATTGCATGCGCACAGGAGCGTTTTACGCGCCGAAGGCAAACCGACTGCGGCCATCAGACGATAGGAGGAACATGGAAAAGAAAACGGACACTTCACCGTTGGAGTACGTGAAGGACGGCAAGTTCACCCGCCGAACCTTCGTGAAGGGCGCGGGATGGATCACCGTCACCTCGGCTTTGGGATTCGGCCTTGCCAGCTGCGCTCCGGACAGCGAACCGCCGGCAAAGGAGGACGCAACATCAACCACCGACCCGAATGAGGGCATCACCTATGCACACGCATGTTGCAATCTCAATTGCACATCGCACTGTCATCTCAAAGCCCATATCAAAGACGGCAAGATCGTCACAGTCACCCCGGGTGATACGCCGGGCCGCGAAGACTACGCGAACGCCTGCCTGCGAGGCATGGCGCTCAGCCAGAAAACTCAGGATGAAAATGCGCGCGTCATGTACCCGATGAAGCGTACGGGAGAACGCGGTTCGGGCGAATTCGAACGCATTTCGTGGGATCAGGCAATCGAGGAGATTTCACAAAAGTTGCTTGAGACCAAAGAGAAGTACGGCGAGAAATCGGCAGCGTTCTACTCGTTTACCGGCAATTCGGGCAACCTCTCGATGAGCGCACCCACGCGATTCGCGGGCACCTTCGGCGGCACCGTGTTCGACATCGAAGGAATCATGGGCGATCAGGGCGCAAGCATGGGCATGATTCTCGCCTACGGCGTGAAGCGCGGCTCTCACGACACGCGCGACTACCTCAATTCCAACATGATCGTCCTGTGGGGACGCAACGTGGCAGACACGCACACCTCCGAATTCCGCTACCTTGTACAGGCTCGCGAAAAAGGAGCGAAGATAGTCGTGGTCGACCCGCGGCTGTGCTCGTCGGCCGCCATTGCCGACCAGTGGATCCCCATCAAACCCCAAACTGATCCGGCGCTCGCCCTCGGCATGATGAACGTCATTATCGGCAACGATCTCCATGACAAAGAATGGTTGATCGCACACAGCGTAGCCCCCTTCTTGGTGAAGGAATCAGACGGCAGCTACCTCATGGACGGCGAAGACTGGATGATATGGGACACCGCTTCGAACAGCGCCAAAAAGTACACCGACGAAAGCGCAACACCCGCCCTCTCGGGCACGTTCGATGCAGAGGGCGAAGCGGTGCGGACGGCATTCGACCACTTGGTCGACGAGGTTTCCAAATACACGCTTCCCGTAACAGCTGAAATCACCGGACTATCCGAAGAAGTCATCGAAACGTTCGCTCTCGAGTACGCCAACGCAAAACCAGCAGGCATCCGCATGGGCCAGGGCATGCAGCGCGTTTGGAATTCGTTCGCACCGTTCCGCACCGTCGCAGTACTCGCAGCAATCACTGGGTATATAGGCGTTGAGGGCGGCGGCGCATCGCATATGGGCGGTATCACGGCAGCCGAGCCCCATCCCGAGATCGAAGCGCCAGCGCTCGGCAACCCCGATTGGTCGAACACCGGCGACAAGAAAGCCACCATGGTCAGAACGTCTACCATGTACGACCAGATCATGAACAAAGATCCCTATCCCCTCGATTTCCTGTGGTTCGCGAACTCGAACTTCGTCAACATGAGCCCCGATGCGAACAAAGTCATCAACGAAGTACTGCCCAATGTTTCCACGATCGTGACGGTGGATCCGTATTGGACCTGGACGGCCAAGCAGTCAGACTACGTGCTGCCTGCATGCAACTACTGGGAAAAATGGGATGTCGAAGACCGTACCCCTTGGGTCATCGTCAGCAAGCCCAAGATCACGCCCATGGGCGAAAGCAAGTCGGACGTCGAAATCATGTCGCTGCTCGCACAGAAAGTAGGCCTCGAGGCATACTGGAACAAAACCGATGAGGAATGGGCGCGCGGCTTCTTCAACTACGAGCATCCCGCATGGGAGGGCTTCGATTTCGACAAAGTAGCCGAAGAGGGCATTTTCGCCCGCGCGGATGCGATCTTCGAGCCGCTGATCTTCCGGCCTGACAGCACGTTTCCCACCCCCTCGACGCGCTTCCAACTCTACAACGAAGAGCTCGTCCCCTACGAGCAGGAGGTTCCCACCTACGTACCGATGCTCGAAGACCCCGCAGGCGAGCTCGGCCAAAAGTATCCACTCGTATACCTGCAATTCCACGACCGCTTGAACGTGCACTCACAGCACATCCTCATTCCCGAGCTCAGCATCGTGCAAAGCGAACCGATGCTTGAGATGAACCCCGTTGATGCCGAAGCCCGAGGGATTAAGCACGGCGATGTCGTTCTCATCAAGAACGATCGCGGCGAATGCAAGATGAAGGCGTTCCTCACCGAAGGCATCCACCCCGGCGCTGTCGCAACGGCAAGCGGATGGACGCCCGAGCAATTCATCGAGGGCAACTACCAGATGCTCACCCATTTCACCATCAACCCGACCGAAGAGTTCATAGGCCAAACCAGTACAGCTTTCTATGACGTATTGGTCGAAGTAGAGAAAGCGTAGGTGCAATCATGGCAAATACGGTTCAATACGGCATGGTCATCGACACGACCCGCTGCATGGGTTGCCAAACCTGCGTGGTGAGCTGCAAGGTCTCCAACCAGACTCCCGAGGGACTGTACTGGGGACGTGTGCGCAACCGTGACGGTGAGATCGTCTACCAGGCAACGGGCACTTTTCCCGATGCGAAACTTGCGTTCAGACCCGAGCTTTGCAACCACTGCGCATCTCCGCTGTGCTTTGCTAACTGCCCGGCTGGCGCGATCGAAAAACGCGAGGAGGACGGTGCTGTCATCATCGATCCCGAAGCATGCATCGGGTGCGGAACATGCGTAACCGCCTGTCCGTACGAAATACCCCAGATGGACGAAACGACCAAAACCGCCTCGAAGTGCAACCTGTGCTACGAGCGCGCCGCCGCAGGCGAACAGCCATGGTGTGTGCTCTCCTGCCCCGGCAAAGCGCGTATCTTCGGAGACATCAACGATCCGGAAAGCGATATCTCCCGGTACATAGCCGAAAAGGGCGCCGTTCCCTTCCACGAGGAGTACGAGACCGGCCCCTCGGTGTACTACGTGCTCTGAACCCGTCCTGACAGGCTGCACGGCAAACGCAACCCGAAAGATGGAACATCCCTTTTCGGAGAAGCCCGCTTCGGCGGGCTTCTTTCATGGGGCCAAGCATGATCGGGTTCGTCGACACAGCAACGCATCAGCCCATCAGCAGCGAACGGCCTTCTTCGCTGCCAGCAATACGCACGCGCATACGACGGCGAACATCGCCTGCCCGATAAACACGAACTCGGGAGTTACCGCTATGGCGAACAGCCATCCGAACAGGGTCGAAGCGCATGCGATGCCAAGGTCGACGACGTTTTGCTGCACCGAAAGAGCCGAGGCGCGAAACCGTTCGTCCACGCTTGCAGAAATGGTCGATAGAACAACGATCGTCGAACCCGAAGATCCCATGCCTGCAAGAAAACCCGCGGCAAGCAGAACGAGGGGCTCGACGCGAACGAGCGCGATCAGGCCGATTCCGATCCCCATGCAGCTGAGCGTCGCCGAAAGCACGACGCGTCGATTGCATGTATCGGCAATCCATCCCGCGAGAGGATTCGCAATAAGCCCACCGATGCTGAAGCACGAAAAGAACAGCCCGGCGTTGATGGGGATCTGTTCACCCTCGACAAACGTTACGACAAAATTCATCGACAGGCCGTATCCAAGCGAAACGACCGCCGTCACGCACAAAAGCACGATGAGACTGCGCTGCCCCGAAGCAAAAGCCATGCGCAGGGTCCTCGCAGTGCCCAAATCATCCCATTCGCCAGATTCGACCTTCTCGCTCGATGAACCATCGCTCGGCAGGACCGGCGCCTCGACAATGCGCACGCGATGCGGCGCGAAGCAGAACGAAAGAGCGAATGCCGCCGCCGAGCAACCCGCTAGAATCAGGAAACAAGCCGCGTACCCGCTTATCTCGACAATCGCCAATGCAGCGAGGGGGCCGAACAGGAGCGAAGCTGCGGTGGCGAATCGATAAGAGCCGATGTAGAGACCGTCTTTTCCTGCAGGCGATATCGAAGCAACGGCTGCTACAGCACAGGGCCAAAACGCCGAAAGCCCCACCGCCTGAACGCTTCGGATGAGCAGAAGCTGCCAGAAGGTCGTACTGAGCGCAAGCAGCAGGCTCGAAACAACAAACGAGGCAGCACCTATGACCATGACGAAACGGGTTCCGCGGCGATCGGCCAAAGGACCGAAGTAGAACCGCATGACCACGGCAACGAGTAGAAACACCGTTCCCTGTAGACCCGCCTCAACCATCGTCGCACCGATGCTGAGCGAATAGGACGGCAGGAGGGTCATAAGAATATTGTTGCACCCATACATGAAAAATCCTGCAAGCGAAAGCCCCACAAGCGGCACGACGCCTTTGTGAGCAGGCTTATGCTCCGCCGCACTCGGCTGCATCGTCTTCATCGTATCCGGTATCCTCCCATACGCCCCTGATACCAGAGTATATCCGCCGAAAGACGCTCGGTCTGACCAATTTTGTGCATAAGGAGTTCCGGGAGGAACACACAATCCGCTTCAGACACGCACCGAACTTGCGATATCGGCTACTCGCTCGCTTCGAGCATCGTAATTCGCTCTAGGCGATCCATATCGAGTATCTCAATGCTGTTACGCCGCTTCTTCACAATACCCTGTTCCTGCAGACGCGAAATAGAAGAGGTAACCGAGTTCCTGCTTATTCCCAAAATGTTCGCGATATCGCTGTTGTTGTACTTCACGATAAGGGGCTCACCTGCACCATCGACCGCTTCGGCACCGCGATCGCCTCCGCGCGATTCCAACTCGTCGCGCCCAAGACTAAGCAAAAGCATGGGGATGCGCTGGGCGGTCGCATAGAAAGCCGACGAGACCGTTTCGTTCGTAAGCACGGAAATCAAGCTGTACAGATACTTCACGATCATATCGGTGAATTCAGGGCACGTATGCATTGCCGTAAAGAACGACTCCTTTGGAATGGCGATAAGTTCGCTATCGACGCATGCGCACGCAGTTGCAATGGGCAAGCACGAATCGCTGAGAATCTGGAAACCGAAAAAGTCGCCTTTCTTGCAGAAGTAAAGCGTCTTTTTTCGCCCATCGCGCTCGAGCTTGTATATCTCGACCATTCCCTCGACTACGAAATGCGCGGTCTTGTGAGGTTCCGAACCCCATCCGAATATGCCGCCTTTCGGAACATGTCTCACGAAATAGTCGACACCTGCGCGATCCAGTATGTTGATAAGCTCGTCTTTCTGAGGGAGATCGGATGCTATATCTCCCTTGTCAGGCCAAAACATGATCCGCCCTATTCGCGTGTACCACGATATCCTCCCACTGTTCAGCCCGTCGAGCGTACAGCTGTATCCCCCGACATGATGATCGCGTTCGACGATTCTTGCAGAATCCGCATGGCGATTATTCTATCGCATAAATGAGACCCCGGTTCCAACGTCGGAAAGAGAGCGGCCCTCGTGGTACCGCAAGAATCGGCGCAAGAACGGGTTTTGCGCTCGAATGCACGATAGGGAGCCACCGCTGAAAAACGATGGCTCACCTTCGTACGTTTCAGACATTCCCAATATAAGACCATGTCCAATGATTGATACGAATCCTTAGTATGCGATTGTCGGACTTCCTGAAACCCGCGGGACCACTTGCCGATCACACGCTCTTCAAAAGCCGTTCAAATACCCGTCGATAGCGAAGGCGCTCCTTGAAGCCTAGCCGATCGGCCGCTTTTCGGTACAGGGTGTCCAGCTCGCGCCGCCGGGCGGACGCCGCTTCATCGAGTTCGACAACCTGCTCGGTGATGGCTTCGGGATTCGCGCTTTCTCGAATATACCGATCGATGTCGCCGATGTTCGACCACAACAAGCCGTCGAAAACCGAGATCGTCGATGGACCGAACGAGAGCGTTGCCGGGCCGTCTTCTTCCCCGATGGGCGCATACAGATTCTCATGGTACGGATCGTCGGCGCCTGCGCGCATAAACCGAGTCGGCGTCGTTGGACGAAACCCGTGCGCGTCGAGCCAAACTGTCGCGTGTTCGAACAACTGCGCTGCGTCATCGTCGCCTTGGGCGCACAGCCAGCCCTCGCGCAAAGGCACCAGTTCGAAACCGTCAACGGCGGAGCGCAGCGCAGTACGCAGCGTCTTTTCAAGAGAGGCTTTCGTCTGACCGTTGATTCCGAGAGCCACCTGCATGACAATACGATCAAGCCCCATCTGTTCGAGCAGAACCGAGGTTTTTTTCATCTCCGTTTCACCCGACGGAACGCCCAGAATATCAGCTTCGGCAAAATCTGAAGTAAAGTAACGAAACTCGAGACAAGGGACACCGAACGCCCTGAGGTCGTTCGCCTGGCCGACCGAAAGCAATCCGGGATCGAAGCCGGCATGCACGGTCGTAGCTGGTGCTATGGGGAAAATGCGGCCGATTTCGCACAAAAAATCGCGCATATCGGCTTCCGGAATCGTGCTCATCGATCCCGTGCCGAACGTAACTGACGCTATTTCGAGCAGCGGCGCATCTTCGGCGAATCCGCGCATTTCCGCAAGCACGGCATTAAGGTACGATCGCTTCACCGAGGATGCCACGTTTGCGTACGTCGGCGCAGTATCCCAATCGGCATTGCCGACTACAAACGGAATGCTGATAAACAGATTGCACTGCTGCATGGTTTTACCGCTCCTTGCGTTCGTTCCCATCTTCTCGCAGCATAGCGTAGCGGATGGATCCTCGCCACAAACGGGTGGTTTGTCGGATTAATGGTTCTGCTTTTACGGATGGTGGCTCAGAAAAAAAGGCGAAGCGTCTGCTCTGACGCTTCGCTTTTGAGGAAGGCTATGTTCGTTCGGCTTCCTACCCCTGTATGTACGCTCGTGCGTTGTTTGCTGCTTCACGGCCCGAATTGACCTGATTGCCAAAGGCGGTGCCGGGCATATTGATCGTGTACACGTTGCGGTAGAGCATACTGCCATCATTGCCGATCGCGTAAAGTCCGGGGATGGTCTTCTTGCTTTCGTCGAGAACCTCGCGACGCTTGTTGGTCCAGATGCCTCCCGTCGTGAAGAAGAACGAGTAGCCGATCTTGGCGATATAGAACGGCCCCTGCGCGATCGGTTCCAAAAATTCTGCAGCCTTTCCGTAGTCGGTATCCTCGCCCTTTTCACACATTTTGTTATAGCGTTCGACGGTAGCAGCCAAGGTCTTTGCATCCAGATCGAACTTCTCCGCAAGCTCTTCGATAGAGTCCGCTTGGTAGAGCGAATTCCCGAGGTTCTCCTCGAGGGATTTTTTGAATACTTCGACATCGGCATCGGATAGACCAAAATACTTATCGAAAATCGCCTGATCGAAAATGCAGTAATTCTCTGCATTGTCCTTCATCGCATGGAAGGGCATGACCATACTTATATCGCGGAGGTTCTCACTGTTAAAGCGATCGGCGTACTCGTTCACCCAAAGGACCGGGCCGCCCGAAGCGATGCCCCAATATCCGTTGATCGGATTGGCTGCATCTTCCATGCTGACGACCGGTAGCGCTTCGATGAAGCCGAGGACGCTTTGCGACGCATAGGGCAACGAATCCTTTGCACCCACTTCCATACACATCTTGTAGGCGTCGCCTGCGGCGTTACTCGACCCGACGATATGCAGCGATTCGGTATTCCAGCCCTGCTTTTCGAGCAATTCCGGACTACCGCCGAAACCGCCGGTAGCGAGCACTACCGCCTTGGCATTGTACTGGATCACTCCTTCAGGGCCTTCTGCGTACACGCCGACAACTGCACCATCGTCCATGATCAGAGAAACAGCGGCCGTTTCCAGATGAGGCTCGATGCCCAGTTCGTCCATCTTCGCCTTCATCGGCTCGACGTAGCCGACCCCCGCCTTGCCGTCTTTCCACCAGTGAAATGTCTGAAACAGCCCACCGTGATAATCGTCGATAACACCGCTGAAAAGACAACCCATGTCCAAAAGCCAATCGATGTTCTCGGCAGACTTTTCGCATAAGTCCATCCACAAAGCTCCGTTGGGGCGATACTGCCCGCGCTCAAGCTCCGCCATGACGACATCGGCCGGCTCTATCTCGATGCCCGCTTCTTTCTGCGGCGTCGAATCGATGGCAAAGATGCCTTCCACGAAATTTGCGTTGCCTCCAACCATCGTGCCTTTCTCAATGACGATAAAATCGGTTCCATTCTGCGCCGACTGCACAGCGCATGCGATTCCCGATCCGCCGCAGCCGACAATGAGAAGATCGGTATCGTACACTTTGTCGATTGATTCGGGAACCCACCGCTGATCGCCCCCGGAAGCAGAGGTGCTTGCGCTCGAATCTTCCGAACCTTTGGATTGTGAACTGGGAGAACATGCAGCAAGCGTGCCGAGACCGGCAACAACTCCGAAAGCCGATGCTCCCGCGAGGAAGTTCCTTCTTGTGATTCCAAGAGACTTTTTGTTCGTATCTGGCATAGTGAGACCCTTTCTCCCTCAGCCCCGTGTGGGCTGTCTACGACCAGAATACGTCATTTACACATTATGTCAATAGAACAATTATTCAATTGTGCAATTTGTCTATTTGTCAATTAGAGTTTCGTACATCTCCCTATGCCATCGATCCATTTGCTCGACAGCGTTTGCATCGAGATCGGAGTAGAGTTCGCTCGTCGCCTCGCCAAGCTTTTTGGTTATCTTCGCTTCGAGAGAGCGCCCCTTCTCGGAAACGGAAAAAGAAGCGTCGCGTTTTTCGGCGCTATCCTGATGGGCCACAACGTAACCCCCTGATTCGAGCTTCGCTTTCCCCCTCGATATCGCTGCCCTATCCATGAGAAGCCTGGCTGCAATGTCGTATGACCTCAAAGGCTCATCCGAATTTGCCAACAGGTTCAGCATCCTGTATTCGGGCGTGGATATTCCCCCCGCTTCCTTGATGATCTTATCCCACATCTTCGGAAGAACCTTCATATTGACTATGAACTCCGGCGATATCGGAAGGACTTGCTTCTCGAACGAAGCCGTATGCAGGCTATTCGACGAATTCAGCTTCTTGTTCACGTAGCTGCCGATCAGTACGGCTTCCCTGATATCCTCATCTGTCATGGTTTTCCAAAACGAAGCCTTCATGTCTTCGTAAATATCCTCCGTCGCCTGCTTTGTGGTACTGACTCCCTTTTCGGTGATAGACATATCGGTCGCACGACGATCTTGGGCGTTGATGGTCTTGACGATCAGCCCTTGGTTTTTGAGGTTCGAGACGGCCACCGAAATCGAATTGTGCTTGAGATGCAAGAACCCGCCGACAGAAAGCCCCTTAGAGACGCCTCCCGATAGCTCTATTGAACGCAGAATCGAAAATTCGGTAGGTGATAGACCGTACTTCGACGATAAGATTATCTTGATATGCTTTTCATGCTCAATGATCACCGTCATCATCTGGTAGCTGAATGAAACCTTTCTTTCGGCAGCCATTGCGCTCTCCCTAGTATGTCAATTTTACAATACGTCAATTGAAATCAGCTTTACGGTACCAGAAAGAGCGCTCACGCGTAACCGAGCCTGAACATCCTGCGGTGAAAATCTCGCAACAACTCCACGCTGCAAACGGCGAAAAGCCCGAAGATGGGCAAAATAACTTCTCTATAGGCATTTTGCCGTTCGACCGAACGGCAACCTACACGCACCCTCAGTAGTAGCGGTAGTACGCGGCGCAGCTGCCTTCGCTCGATACCATGCAGGGACCGACGGGGTTCTCCGGCGAACAGACCTTGCGGAACAGCGGGCACTCGTTCGGCGCCATGATGCCGCGCAGCACATCGCCGCAGCGGCAGCCTTTCGGATCCTGCGTCGGCTCGATTTCGGGATCGAAGCGCAGCACGGCATCGAACTCGCGGTACTCGGGGCGAATGCGATAGCCCGAATCGGGGATCTCGCCCAAACCGCGCCAGATGGCGGGACACGTTTCGAACACCTCGTCGATGGCGGCCATCGCCGTCGGATTGCCTTCGGCCATGACGCCGCGGGCATAGGCGATCTCGATCTCGGCGCGACCCTCGTGAAGCTGCCGCATGATCATGGCGATTCCCTGCAGCACATCGACCGGCTCGAATCCGGTAATCACCCCGGCGATGCCGTACTTTTCGGCCAAGAACCGATAGGGCTCCATGCCGATGATGGTGCTCACATGGCCGGGGAGGATGAGCGCATCCACTTTGAGCTCGGGGTCGTTCACGATGGTTTCGAGCGCCCCGGGCATGTTCTTGTGGGCGGCGAAGACCGAGAAGTTCTTGAGGCCCATGGCCTTCGCGCGCTTGATCGACATGGCGACAAGCGGCGTCGTCGTCTCGAAGCCCACACCCACGAAGACGATCTCACGATCGGGGCAGTCCTGGGCAAGATTGAGCGCGTCGAGCGGGGAGTACACGATTTGGATCGAACGGCCGGCGGCTTGCTCTTTCAGCAAGCTCGAGGTCGAACCGGGCACGCGCGTCATATCGCCGAACGTGGCGATCGTCACGTTCTCGACGCGTGCGAGCGCGATGACCGTATCGATATCGCGGTTCGACGTCACGCACACCGGGCAACCGGGCCCCGATGCAAGGCGGATGCCCTCGGGCATGAGGTTGCGGATGCCGTTACGCGCGATGGCGACCGTATGGGTTCCGCACACTTCCATAAGCGTCGCCTGCTCGGGGGCGAGCGATCCGATGGAATCGATAAGCCCGCGGGCGAGTTTCGGATCCTTGAACTGGGAGAGATCCATGGCTACAGCCCCAACGAGCCGAGAGAGCCACCCCCGCCGAGGGATGGCGCCGAGGCGCCTTGCGGTGCCTCTTGCGGAACGTCGTCCATTGCAAGCTCGGGAAACTGCTTGATGAGATCGATGGTCTCCTGGGCGTACTGCTCATCGACCACCTCGATGGCGAAGCCCGCGTGCACGAGCACGAAATTGCCGACGCCCGCCTGCGGAGTCAGATCGAGGGATATATCACGGGTTACACCGAGGATGTCGACGGTCGCCATATGGTCGTCTTTGAGCTCGGTGATCCTCGCAGGAATTGCCAAACACATAACTGCCTTCTTTCAGAAGCGGCGCGACCGCATCCGCTGCGCGATCGCAGCAAATAGCGCATCGCGCACCGCACTACGCTTATCCGTGTTACAAGCGCAATCCTACCACAGCCTGCCCGAAGGAGATGCAGCCATCGCTCGGCGGCAGATCGCGGTTGACGGCGACCGTGAATCCCTGATCGGCCAGCGCCGGAATCGCGTGCTCCATAAGATAGCGGTTCAAGAATACGCCTCCCGAAAGCGCCACGATCTCGATGCCGTACGTTGCGCGAATCAGCCGCGCGCCCTGCACGATCGCCGTCACGAACGCATCGTGGAACCGCCGCGCGATCAACCCGATCGGCACCCCAGCCGCTTTGTCGTCGAGCAACGCCTCGAATACGGGAGCGGCATCGTAGAGCACGACCGATGTGTCGAGCGCCGTGCTTTCAGCCGTCGCCGTGTTCTTGACGATGTCGATCGCGTAGCGCTCGGCCGCATCGGCTTCGGCCTCGGCGTCGAATGTTTCACGTGAAACATCTGTTCGTTTTTCGCGGTTGGCCGCTCTATCGCCGATCGCCGCCTCGAGCAGGATAGCTCCCTCCCCTTCGTACTTCGGCGCAATGCAGATGCCGAGCATGGCCGACGCCGCATCGAACAGACGGCCGACCGACGAGGTGAGCGGCGTGTTGAGTCCGCGGTCGATCATCTGGCCGCACACCTCTGCCGCCTCGCCAAGCTGTTCGAGAAGGCCCTTCGCCGCAGGATGGTCGAGCAGGTCGAACGCCCAGAGCACGCCGTAGGCCATCCGCAGCGGGTTCTTGATGGCCGCAGCGCCGCCGGGCATGGGAACGTAGGCGAAGTTCGCAAACCGTTCGTACGCAGAAAGGTTGCTGAGCAGCACTTCCCCGCCCCAGATAGTGCCGTCGGCCCCAAAACCCGTTCCGTCGAATGCGAAGCCCGCAACCGGCCCGGCCAGCTTGTTTTCCGCCATGACCGATACGATATGGGCATGGTGATGCTGCACCTCGTACACGGGCAGATCCTGCTCATGGGCCCACTTGCTCGTCAGATACTCTGGGTGCATATCGCACGCGATGCGCTCGGGCGCAATCTCGAACAGCCGCTCGTAGAGCGCCTTTGCGGCAAGCCAGGCGTCGTAGGTCTCGGCGTTTTCCATATCGCCGATATGCTGCGAAACGAACGCTTCGCCGTCACGCGTGAGGCAGAAGGTGTTCTTCTGCTCGGGACCCGTCGCGAACAGCGATGCGGGTTCGGCTTCGGCCTCATCGGGCGCATCGGCGGCGGCGTTGGCCTCCCGCGTTTCGCCGGCCTCGTCCACGGCGATCTCGGGCAGCGCAAGCGGCATCGGCGCATATCCGCGAGCGCGTCGCACGAACTGGATCACCGGACCTGCCGCGCCGAGATCGAGCACGCGCACGACCGAGTCGTCGTAGCGCGCACGAATCGCACGGTTGTTCCCGAGGATGGCGTCGGCAATGCCGCCGAGCACGCGATACGCCTCCCCGTCATCGGTGACGATGGGTTCGTCGTGAATGTTGCCCGACGTCATCACCAGCATACCGTCGTAATCGTTCAGCAGCAGATGCTGCACCGGCGTATAGGGAAGCATGACGCCGAGCTCGGCAAGGCCGTCGGCAAGCCCCGGGGCGAACCCGGCGTCGGCCCGCTTTTTCAACAGTACGATCGGGCGCTGGGAGCCCGTGAGCAGGCGCTCCTCCGCGTCGTTCACTTCGCATACGCGGCGAACGGCTGCGATGTCTTTCATCATGACCGCGAACGCCTTGCCCTCTCGACGCTTGCGGCGGCGCAACTCGGCAACCGCCTTCTCGTTATCGGCATCGCACACCAGGTGAAAACCGCCGAGGCCCTTGACGGCGAGGATCTTGCCGTCGCGCAGGAACCGTACCGCCTTCGCGAATATCGCATCGCTCTCTTCGCGCGTAGTGCCCCATTCGACGTTCTGGCCGCCCGCCGACTCGGCTGCGTCCGCCTCGACGTTCTGCGCCAAACCACCCGCGGTATCGGCAGAAGCGCCGTCCGAGCTTGAAGCGTCCGCTGTATCGCTCGAAGCGCCGTCCGAGGCCGAAGCACTTGCCGCATCGGTTTCGCGCCAACTCACCTTCGGACCGCACTCGAAGCAGGCGTTCGGCTGGGCATGGAATCGCCGGTCGAGCGGCTCGTCATACTCGCTCTGGCACCGAGGGCACATCGGGAATTCCTTCATCGACGTGTTCTTGCGATCGTAGGGGAGCTTCTCGATGATCGTGAACCGCGGCCCGCAGTTCGTGCAGTTGATAAACGGGTAGCGGTACCGCCGATCGTTGGGGTTCATAAGCTCGCGGGCGCAATCCTCGCACGTTGCCAAATCGGGCGAAATGAGCGTGGTCTTCTCCACGGCTCCAGCATCCGAAAACCGTATCTCGAAGGTATCGAAGCCCTCGAGCGGCACCTCCTTGAGCGACAGCTCGTCAACCTGCGAAGCGGCGGGCGGGTTTTCCGAAAGCTCGATCACGAACTCGTCGAGCAGCTTGCCCTCGCCCTCTGCGTGGATGAACACACCGTCGGTTGCATTGAGAACCCAACCGTTGATCAGGTATTTTTTCGCCATACGGTAAACAAAGGGGCGGAATCCCACCCCTTGTACGATTCCGCGGACTTGAATGTCTAGAGCCTCGATCATCGCAAAATCCTTCTAGGGACGCGAATCCGCAACGCGGTGCAGCACGACGGCGCGGATCCTATTCTTTTTCCGCCGCCTCCTGCTCGAGTTCTTCGAGCACTTCGACCACCAGCTCGGACAGCGCGCGTAGCGTGACGCCCGAATGATCGGGGAGATGTATATGGATGCAGCGGCGCCCGCGGTCGGCAAGCGTCATCAGGTCACCCGCCGCTTGGGCTTTCGCCAACGCGCCGAGGCTTTCCGCCTCCTGATCGAGCGGAATATCTTTGAGCTCGTCGGCAGACAGGATGAGGAACACGCCGTCGTTCGGCCCGCCTTTTTGCAGCTGGCCTGTGGAATGCAGGTAACGGGGACCGACCTCGAGGCACGAGACGACGCGGCAGGTGACGCCCACGCCATGGCGAATCGTCTCAAGCGCCTCGCGACGCCCCTCGCCAGTGAACGGGAGAAACGCATTTACAGCGAAGTAGTCGCCCGGCTTGATGCTGCCGAGCAGCGCCCTGAGCGCTCCGCGCAGATCGGATACGCCGTCGAACATCGGGGCAACCGTAACCTCAACCTCACCGGTATGCACATCGCCGATGTAATCCTCGGCAAAATCGGGGGCTGGCTGGCCGTCGCGCAAAATGCCGAGCACCGCCTGCTTTGCCGAAGCCACATCGGGCTGGTCGAACGGGCATACGCGCATGAGGTAGCCGCACATCGCGATGGCGTACTCCCACATGACGAAATGCTCGGCAAGCTCGGCTGCGTTGTCGATCTTGAAGTTGAGGCGGGGTATGGCAGGATCAAGGTACGCAAGGCTCATCTCGAAGTTCTTGCGCTCGTCCCACAGATCGGTTCTCGTCTGATAAACGATCGCCGTGCGATCGCCCGTATCCTTGTTGAGCAGCAGCGCGTCGAGCTCGATGTTGGGAAGGATCCCCTGGCCGCCTTTGCCGAGGCTTTCGGCAACGAGCTGCTCGATCCACAGGCCGAGCACGCGACCGCGCTTCGGCGTAAGGAACGAGAACTTGTTGCGACCCTGCAGGTAGTTGTCGTACAGGAAGGCCGCAAGGCCGACGGCGGGATTGTCGATGGCGTCTTCGCTGCAGCGACGCTCCGCTTCGATCGCATGGTCCATGAGTTCGCGCAAGTCGATGCCCACAAGCGCTGCGGGCAAAAGCCCGAATACCGAGAGCGCGGAGAACCGTCCGCCAACCGTCGGCTCGCCCGGGAACACTGCGGCCCAGCCCTCTTCCTTCGCCTGCTTATCAAGCTCGGAACCGGGATCGGTGATGGCGACGAGCCGCTTGACGAGGTCCTCTTCGCTCACGCACTCGGCAAGCTCGTTACGCACGGCGCGCAGCGCGAGCCTCGGCTCGATGGTGCCGCCGCTCTTCGACGAGATGATGAACAGCGTTGTTTCGGGTTTCACCTCGGCCAAGATGCCGCGTACGCGAACCGGGGAATCGGAATCGAGCGTCTTGAACGAGACCATCCCCGAATCGACCTTGTTGTACTTGGTGATGGTCATAGGCGCCTGCGTCGAGCCGCCTTGGCCGATCAGCACGACGGTTTTCAGCCCGCCGGCGATCGCATCGTCGGCAAATGCCTGGATATCCCCAAGGGGATACGGGGGGTTGCTGGCCAAATCGGTCCAGCCCATGTATTCAGCAGCGCATGCGCTTGCGTCATCAGAAAACTCGTAGAGACTCGCATCCTTCGCAAGGATTCTGCTGGCTACCTTTTCTTTCACCAGCATCTTTGCAGAGGGGTAGAGCTTCTCAACTTCACCGACTAACATTGGGACCTTCTTTCTGCGAAAGTTCCCCTATTCTATCAGACACGCTCAGGATAGGGTCCATCTCCGCATATCCTCCCGAATGGGACGTTATTTCCTAGTTCTGACGTGGTATTTCGTCGTAGACGCACTCACCCCTCGTGCGCAGGTTCGTCGATTACCTCGATCTCGTTTTCGATCTGCTCGAGTAGCAGGTACAGCTCGGCCTGCGAATGGACTTCGAGCTTCGCGTAGATGTTGCGCATGTGGGTCTTCACCGTCGATTGGCTTACGACGAGCTTTTTTGCGATGTAGGGCGCATGGTACTTTTGGGCAAGGAGGACGAGGATCTCGCCTTCTCGGGCGGTGAGTCCGAACCGCTTTATCAGTACCGCACATGAATCTTTTTCCGGAACCTCCAGAGCAGCCGACTCCCCGGTATCGGATGTGGCCGAAACCAGGTTCTTCTGAATCATGAGAAAGGCCAATATGCCGCCTGCGATAAACGTCACCAGCACGATCACCGAAGCTATCGCAGCGAACGTAGCTGCGGGCAGCATTGCGTACAGCGCAGACGAAGCCGCTCGCGCAAAAATCATCAAGGCGAACGACAGCAACAGGGGAAGCAGCGGATTGATCCGATCGGAAAACAAAAACGGCGTGGCAAACAGATAGAACAGCGTCACCTTGTACGTCGCATCGATGATGAGCAGGTAGATGAACCACAGATCGGCCGACGCCTGCGATGCGTAGAACGCGAGAAACGTGATAGGCAATACGAACAGCTCGAACACGAGAATGAAATTACGATTCCAGACCCGCAAAACCACGAGAAGGGCCACAGCCCCCGCGATAAGCACACCGCATCCTATGCTGAGCTGGATCAAAAACGTCACGAGCGAGTCGCTTTGAAACGGCATCCAGACCGACTGGATGGATACGAACGGCCCGCGGCAAAGCAGTGGCAACGCGATCAGGCCGAAAGCCACAACCGTCTCCCTTTTGCTTCCGCACGAGAATCGCGGAAGGGGGCGAGCGAGCTCGTCATCGAGTTTCTCGTATTCCGCCGCGCCGTCAACCGAGACGATTTTGGGTTCGTAGACGATGAAGCACGCGCCCGCAACCAACGGAAGCGCACAGACGAGGGCGTACGAAATGCCCTGGTCGAGCACCGACAGGACAAGGGTGATACAACCCGACGCAAGGCAAGCGGCCGCAAACACCAGCGCTGACCTTCGCGCACCTAGCTCGGCGAGGCGTTCGCCCCAAAACAGCAGAAGGCAAGCGCTCCCGATTCGGTACAACGACTGCGTCGCCAGCACAGCCCCATCGTTCGGCAACTCTGCTCCGGATACCGCCAACAGCGAGAATGCGGCCGCAACCACGGCAATCCCCACGCGAGCGATCTTCGGTGAGGAAATGCGCAGCGTCTTTTTCGCGCCGTACCCCGCGGCGAGCGCAAGGATGAAGGCAACCTCGACAAAATACGGAGCAGGGGCGAACATGGAGAAATTGACATGGTGAACGGCGGGCATTCGTTGGATCTCAAGCACCAAGAGCGCGCACGCAAAGCCGATGACGGCTACCCCTATGTGCAGAGATGTGCGTGCGAAGCGTTTGATCATCTTTCCTCCCGAAGACATATATACCAGAAAACGGCTGTCGAAACGCTCGTTCGAAGCAACTTCATACCGTTTGTGGTAGGAAAAAATCTATCCTCGTTGGTAGGTTTGATATGCGGATTTGGCATTCGCGCAACCGAGTCGAAAACTCGTCGCGAGCAATCGACTATCGGAAGCCCGCCGCAATCTGAAGGCAAAAGGAACACCAAGGAAGGGATGGTTCTGTCATGGAACTCAATCGACGCGATTTTCTCAAAGGCGCGCTCGTCGCCGGGGCGGCAGCCGCAAGCGCGAGCATGGTCGCCTGCTCGCCGGCAGGCGACGGCAATGCAAGCGCTGCACCCGATGCGGGAGGCGTGCAGTACCCCGACGGGCTAACCGCACAAGACTTCGAGGTTTCGGCAGCGGAGATAACCCCCATCACCGAGTTCTCCGAAGAGAAAACCTACGACGTCGTTGTCGTGGGCGCCGGCACGGGCGGCGTTCCCGCGGCGCTTTCCGCCCTCGAGGAGGGCGCAACCGTCGCCCTGCTGCAAAAGGAATCGAAAGCCATCGCGCAGGGCGGAACGTGCTCGGGTGTTTTACTCGACGAAAGCGACGAGCAGGGAATCGCAAACTACCTGCAGGGTTACCTGGAAGACTGCCGCTGGCGCGCCGATCGAGGCCTTGCTGAAACGTACTGCAAGTATTCCGGCGAATCTATCCGCTGGCTTCAGGTTCGCAGCGCCGAAGCGGGATTTCCGCCCTACAACGTTCGCCCGACTGCGGTAACCACGTACGACGACGGCAGCAAATGCTCGAGACGCAGCATCATGTTCGGCCCCAAGCCGTACAACAACGGCACCATGATCGAGCACCTTGCCGATTATGCAGCAGAACGGGGTGTCGAGATATTCTATTCGACCCCCGGCGTTCAGCTGATAACCGATGAATCGGGAGCCGTAACGGGCATCGTCGGCAAGCAGGGCAACAGCTACATCAAGTTCAACGCCACGAAGGGCGTCATCCTCTCGACCGGCGATTACCAGAACAACCAAAGCCTTGTCGAGCGCTATTGCCCCGACGTCAAGGAATTCGACCGCAAGCAGGTCAACAAGACAGGCGACGGCATCCTCATGAGCATGGCGGTCGGCGCGGGTTTCGTTCCCGTCGGCCACTCCCACATGATGCACGATTTCGATTCGGGCCCCATGTACAACGAGCCGTTCCTCAACGTCAACGAAAACGGCGAGCGCTTCATGAACGAAGACTGCGTGTTCGAGGAAATCAACTGCGTCCTACGCAACCAGCCGAAACCCGGCTGGTACTCGCAGATTTTCGATGACGACTATTTCGAAACCGTCACCGAATGGGGCGGCAAGCCGACCGAAAAAGAAAAGATGAAGCCCTACATGCCCGACGTCGAGATGGATCGTTCTGCCGAAAGCGGCGCGAACGTTATCGAAGGCCTCATCGACACGTACTGCTGCGACACCCTCGACGAACTGGCTGAAAAGCTCGGTATTCCCGCCAATGCCCTGAAGAAATCGGTTGAACGCTACAACGAGCTCTGCGACGCGGGATTCGACGCCGATTTCGGCAAGGCGCAGAAGTACCTCAAGAAGATCGAGAAGGCGCCGTTCTGGGGCATCCACAAACATGTACGCGTTTCCGCCCTGTGCGCCGGGGTCACCGTGAATGAGAACTACCAAGCCCTGAACAAAGAGGGCGCCGTTATCCCGAATCTCTGGGTAACCGGCTTCAGCGCGGGCCAGCTGTGCGGCAGCCCCGACTGGTCGATGTATCAGGGCGGCATGTCGGCAGGCCATTGCATCATGACCGGTCGCATCTGCGGAATCCAAGCCGCAACAGGCGGCAAGCTGGAAGCCTCCAAGCCCGTCACGGAAGAAGACGTTCTGGCCATCGCGTAACCTCGACTCCCCTCCTCCCGTTGCTAGAGGGCCGAGCGATCCTGTTCGCTCGGCCCTCGCAGCGCGCATCAAGGGTTTCTGCGGCCAGATCGGCTGGCCCGCAGCCGCTCGTTAGTCCGCAACCGCCCGCGATCGCCGTCGCCGATTGCTTCTGGTGATACCATGTGTCGTATCGAATCAAGAGAATGGATGCTCGTGGTACCCGAAGACGCAAAGCAAACCCTCCGGACGAAAGACTTCGTTCTCATTGCCGCGGTGAACTTCCTCATCTTCAGCAGTTGGCAGACGTTTCCCTTCGTGCTGCCCGTCTACCTGCAATCCCTCGGTGCGAACGATGCCGCACTCGGCTGGGTGACCGCGATCACCACGGTATCGGCATTGCTCGTTCGTCCGTTCTGCGGCATTATCCTCGATCGATTCGGAAGAAAGGGCATCTTTTTAGCGGGCATCGCGTTCATGGGCCTCGCATCGGCATCGTTCGCCTTCATCCCCGTTGTCGGCATCATATTAGCGCTGCGCTTCGTCCATGGGCTCGCATGGGGCATCACGAGTACTTCGAGCTCGACGGTAGCGAGCGACATCATACCGCCGAAACGCTTCGGCGAAGGCATGGGGCTCTTCGCGCTTTCGGCAAGCCTCGCGTTCGCCATTGCGCCCGGCGTTGCGCTCGAACTGTTTCACGCGAACGGCATGGTGCCCGTCGTGATGGTGGCCGTCGCAACGCTGGCCTTGGCGTTCGCTTTCGCCAGCACACTCAAATACCGCACGTTGAAAAAACCGGCATCGCTGCATCTCGCAAGCATGTTCAACCGATCGTCGGTACTGCCGGCGCTGATCATGCTCTTCATGGGCGCAACATACGGTTCGCTGGTCACGTTCCTGGCTATCCACGCCTCGTCGCAGGGCGTCGAAAACGTTGGGTTCTTCTTCACCGCCTACGCGATCGCCGTCGCGCTTTCGCGCCCCTTTCTCGGTCGCATCGTCGATCGAAAAGGGTACGCGCCGATCCTGTTGCCGGGAATCGTGCTCGTCATAGTGGGGCTTGTGGTTTTATCCCAAGCGCACTCGCTTGGGATGTTCGTGCTGACCGCTTTTCTCTACGGTTTCGGGTTCGCCGGTTGCAATTCGACGCTGCAAACCATGGCGGTCGCCGACGCCGAGCCCGAGCACCGCGGTGCAGCGAACGCTACCTTCCTCATCGGCTTCGACGGCGGCATCGGTATCGGATCGGTCGTTTCGGGCTGGATCGCGGCATCGCTCGGCTATGCGGGCATGTACCTTTGCTTCGCCGCGCTGCCGCTCGTATCGGCTGCGTTGTTTCTCGTGTTCGCACGCAACCGCAAGCCACCCAACCTTGCGCAGGAAGCGAAGGCCGCTCGGCAACCCCGTTAAGGACGACTGCGCGCGCAGCCGCAAGCCTCCGCGAACTCCGAGGCTACACAGCGCTTTAACCATTAGTTGTACCGCTGCGCGACCTCTCCCTCACCCAGTTACTCGCATATACAATGGTGGAAAGGCACACGAAGCCGCATACGCACGTCTGTCATCGAATCCCCTGATACCGCCGCCCGAGCGATACGAGCGTGCACATCAGAGCGGACGAGCCGACGTATGCATGCGGCTTCATAACGTTCATCAGGAGGATTGCACATGAGAGGTGTAAGACGGGGTGCGCTTGTGTTCGCCGCCGTGCTTCTTGCTTTTGCGCTGGCACCGCTGTCCGGCTGTACCGGCAATACCGACAAAGCCAACGCTTCGGGCAGCAGCACGTTGCGCGTCGGCGTTCGCAGCGACGTTATGAACTTCGGCTATCTCAACGAAGATACGAACAACTACTACGGCTTGGAGATCGACATCGCCGAAGAACTGGCCGATCGGCTCGGTTACGCAGACGTCGAATTCGTAAGTGTCTTGCCCGAGACGCGCAAGGAGATGCTTCTCGACGGCGAGGTCGATTGCCTCGTTGCCTGCTACTCCATATCCGATACGCGTCTTGAGAATTTCGATTTCTCGCCTGCCTACTACAACGACGCCGCCATCATGATGGTGGAGAACAGTTCGCTCATCACCGATATCGATCAACTTAAGGGCATGACGTTCGGCACCATGTCGGGATCGAACACCGCTCCGCAGCTCGCAATCAAGCTCACCGAGATGGGCTTCACCAACGGCGAGGTCGTCTCCCAAAGCGAAGATGGGGCGGGCGCGCAGTTCGATACGTTCTACCTCCAGCAGATTCCCTCATACCAGGAACTCAGCCAGGCGCTTGAGAGGGGAACCATCGATGTGGCATGCATGGACGGAAGCATCGCCAAAACGTACCTCACCGACGATCGCAGCCTTCTCGACACCGAGATCGCAAACCAGCAATACGGCGTTGCCACGCAAAAGGGCTCTGTCTTAAGCCAGCCGGTCGCAGACGCCATCCAGGCAATGCTCGATGACGGAACCATCGACGCGCTGATCGACAAATGGGATTAGGAACGGTGCATCGCATGTCAAGAAAACTCAAGGTGAAAACAGCCATCCTCATCGTCGTAGCAGTGGCGAGCTTGGCCGTCATGGCCGTATCGCTTACCACGATGCAAAGCAGCCTCTCGCTCGACAGCTATACCGACGAGATGGAGCAGGAGGCGAGCGATCTCAAAATCCTTCTTGCCGAAGCGAACGAAGAGACCGAGCAGAACACCGTCACCTACGACGAAATATACCAATCGAAAGCCGAAAGCGTCGCTTTCATGGCGAACAACAACGTCGGATTCGAAGCAACCGACGCGAAGATGGCGGAGTATTGCGAGCTGCTCGACGTCGATAACGTCATGGTCGTCGACCGCGACGGAACGATCGTCGCCAGAGCATATAATTCCCCCCCCCAGAACTTCTCCTCAAGCCGATTCAACCAACTCAGAACCGTATTCGATGACGGCGAACCCTCTGCCGCGGTGGAAGTGGAGCTGCCCGAACAGGATTGGTGGGATCGCTACTACGCCGCCCGCATCGACGATTCCACGATGGTCGTGATCGAGCAGAATCCCGAGGAGCTCTACCAACTTATCGCGGACACGGGATCGACGGCAAGCGTGCTCAAGAACATCAGCATCGGCCAGCACGGCTATATGTTTGCGGTGTCGGGCCGCGATTACTTGATCGAGTACCACCCGCTGTCGAACCTCGTCGGAAGCGACGCCCTCGACGGCGGGATCGATGTGACCGACCTTGAAGACGGCGCTTTCACCTGGATGACCCTCGACGGCGAAAAGCTCTATTGCGGCGTGAGCAAGATCGACGATGCATACTACATCGCTGCGGTTCCCGAAAGCGACATGACCGCGTCGCGCAACGTGACGGTTGGCGTTATCCTCTTCGTGTTCTTTGCGGTCATGACGATCATCATCACGTACGGCATCTTCGTAATGCAGGAAGACGAACGCCGAGGACACGATTTCGAAGACTACAGCCCTGTCGGGCCTTTGCGCTACAACAAGACCATCGGCAAGAAGGCGGCCGTACTGTCGCTGGTGGGATTCCTGGGCATTCTCGTCATATCCTTCTATATGCAAACCCTGTTCGCACTCTCCTCGGAATCCGTCGCCAACAACGAGCGTGTCAACGAGATCGAAGGCACCATCCAGCGCGCAGAGGCCCGAGCAGGCGAGCTCACCGCACAATACGGCGAACGTTACCTGAGCAAATGCGAGACGGCCGCCTACATCATCGAGCGCAATCCCGCTCTTGCAACCAGGGACAAACTGCAAGAGCTGGCAGACGTTCTTCAGATCAAGAGCGTGTTCGTATTCGATGCGGCGGGAACCCTGACGGCAACGAATTCCACGTATACGAACTTTGTGCTGAGCGACGATCCTACCGACCAATCCTACGAGTTTCGCCAGCTGCTGCAAGGCGTGGAGTACGTTATCCAAGAGCCCCAAGCCGATGAAATCTCAGGCGAGATGGCTCAATACATCGGCGTAGCCCTGTACGATGCCGAAGGAGGCACCGACGGCTTCGTACAAATCGGCATCCGTCCGACCCGCCTCGAAAACCTGCTCGCCAGCGTCCAGATCGAAAGCATCCTCGACGGCGTGAAAGTGGGCACCGACGGATTCGCCTTCGCCGTGGACAAGGCCGACAACACCTTTGCGTACTTCCCCGACGATCGCTTGCTCGGCAAGGAAGCCTTGGCTCACGGCATGACCGAATCCCAGCTCAAAGACGGCTACTGCGATTATATAACCATCGATTCCAAGCAATACTACGCCTCGTCGCTCGAGACGGACAATTACTATCTCTACGTTGCCGGTACCGAAGGCGAGCTCATGGAAGAGCGCGTACCCCTCACGCTCATAACGGGCGGCATCGCGCTTGCGTGCCTCGTCATCATTTTCCTGCTGCTTGCATTCGACCGCGAGTTTTCATTCGCAGGCAAGCCGAAGAACGGGACGGATGCCGAACAGCGCATGATCGACGTGAAGATGCCCAGCGGGCGCACGATCAAAACGGAATCGGCGGCAAGCCGCTGGATCAACAGGTCGTTCAAGTGGAACGAGAAAACCGCAGAGCAGAAGATTCTCTCGGTCGCCCAATGGCTCGCTGCGATATCGGTGCTTGCGGTATTTGTAGCCGTAGTGTTCCAGGATCGCATCTTCGGCAGCGGCTCCATCTTCTCCTACATCTTGAGCGGCGAATGGCAGCGCGGGTTGAACATCTTCGCTATCACCGCCTGCATCATGTTTGCCTGCGTGGCCATGACCGTTGCCACCATCGTCCAAAAGCTCCTGCGTCTGCTTTCGGGCGTACTCGGAGCACGTGGCGAAACCGTATGCAGGTTAGTGGGGAGCTTCATCAAATACGGAACCATCATCGGCATGCTGTACTACTGCCTGGCGCTCATCGGCGTTGATACGACGACGCTGCTCGCCTCAGCCGGCATCCTGTCGATCGCAATCAGCTTTGGCGCGAAAGAGCTCGTGTCCGACATCCTCTCGGGGCTGTTCATCATCTTCGAGGGCGAGTTCCGCGTCGGCGACATCATCATGGTCGGCGATTGGCGCGGCACGGTTGTCGAAATCGGCGTGCGCACCACCAAGATCGAAGACGGTTCCAAGAACATCAAGGTCATCCGCAACAGCAACGTGAGCGACGTCATCAACATGACCAAGCAATCGTCCTACGCTTCATGCGACGTGGGCATCGAGTACGGTGAATCGTTGGAACGCGTGGAGAACATCCTCGCGCAGGAGCTCCCCTTCATCCGCAAGCGCCTGCCGGCCATCCAGGACGGCCCGTTCTACAAGGGCGTCGTCTCGCTCGGCGACAACAGCGTGAACATCCGCATCGTCGTCCAGTGCGACGAATCGGACCGCATACAGCTCGAACGCGACCTGAACCGCGAGATGAAGCTCCTCTTCGACAAGTACGATATCAGCATTCCGTACCCGCAGGTGGTACTCAACCAACCCGTCGAGTACCGCAAGGCGACTGAAGCCGAAAAGCGCACAGCCGACCTCTTCAACGAAGAGCAGAAGAACGCCGCAAAAGACCTCGGCAACGAGGAGGACGAAGAGCGGTAGCGCACGTTCGCGCCGATCCGCATGCAAGCGCGGGTCGGCGCTTTAAAAGCGCAACAACAAGGGGTCGGCGCTATAAAAACGCCGACCCCTCGAACAATCACTTCTTTTTGCTTTTACAGCCCGAGCGCCTTCTTGAGTGCGGAAACGCGGCGGCGCGAAACGGGGATCTTCTCATCGGTGCCGTCGAGCGTGAGCAGCAGCGTGCCGCCCGAAACCGATTCTATCTCCTCGACAAGCGAGAGGTTCACGAGGTAGCCGCGATGCACGCGGAAGAACCCGTGCCCGTCCAAGCGCTTCTCGAGCTGAGCCAAGCTCACCGTCGAAAAATAGCGGTCGGTATCGGTTTGCAGGTACGCGTAATCGTCGCGCGCCATGACGAAGCGGATCTTGTCGATGCCGATAAGAATCTTCTTGCCGCCCTTTTCAACCGGGATGCGCTCGGAACGCTGCGCCTTGACGTGCAGCGAAACATGTTCGCGCACACGAGCGATAGCCTGCGAAAGGCGCTCGGTCTCAACGGGTTTCACCAGATAATCGATCGCGTTCACCTTGAAGGCGTCGAGCGCGAATTCGCTGTAGGCCGTTACGAACACAACGGCGGGCGGAAACTTCAGATGCTGCAAAGCTTCGGCTAGTTGCAGACCGGTGGCCTCGGGCATGTTCACGTCGAGAAACATGACATCGCATGGATACTCTTTGAGCTTCTCGATGGCCTCGCGCACGCTGGCAGCCTCGGCAACCACTTCGGTCTGGCCGAGCTCGTCAAGCAGGTATTTGAGTTCTGACCGCGCGGGCGCTTCGTCGTCTACGATCATTGCTTTCAACATGGGGCCTCCAAATCGCTGCGCAAGGCTGATGTAACAAGTCCCATTATAGAGCAAGTTGAGCCGATCACATGAGAATCACGCGCAACGCGAAGAATCGGGAATGAGGCGGGCGGTAAGCGGAGGGAAACAGGCCGGTGGCGATTGGGCGACTGCCGCGAAGTCGTGCTACACGCAGTGGCGTCGATTAGCACCAAAACGCCCTTGCAAACACCAGAGGCGGTCGGCCATGCAACGCACACCGACCGCCTCCCGGGCATCATCGCCAAGCCAGCGAACACCTCAGTATCTAGGCTACCTCGACGAGTTCGTTTTCTTCGATGCCGACAAGCCTGATTTCGTTCAACCGAGCGAGGATGTTTTCAACCGCCGCGAACGCCGAGGGCGCTTCATAAGACATGTTGCAAGCAACAGCAGCTTCGGCGGAAGAGCCGCCGAGCCAAACAAGGGTTTCTGCCAAAAAAACCTCATCCAACCGGGCAAAAGCCTGCATCCCTTGGATGAGCTGCGGATACAAGCAAGCCGTCTTCGCGTTGCGAGCGAGCTTTGCGTATTCGGGAATCCAGTTGTTCAAATGGTCTCGAACGAACCTGTACTGATCCCCCAGCAAAACGCCGAGATCGCCGAAGCGCCTATCCCGAAAAGCGGTCAGCGATCGATCCGCCAGATGGCCCATAAACGCGCACATGGTCGAAACGTGATCGTCGGGTACGTGCTGGAACAGCTTTACCTGAAGACCGTATGATCGGTACGCCTCCCGAATCGTCAGCGTGCTTTTCTGAAAGACAGTTGCATCGTGGCTGATGTAGGGAGCCTCCCACGGATAGGCCGGAAGATCGGCAGGCCCCTCGAAAAAGAGCGCATATTCCGTAAATGCCTCATCGAGAAACGAAGCATCCCTCGCCCTATCGGAAAGGCCGCTGATAAAAACCTCGAGTTTTCCCATTGTTTCGTCTGCATGCGCGTACTCGTTGACTACATCAACGGTTATCGTCGAAGCCATCGACTCCAAAAGCAGCGAATTCGGCTCTCCTCCGAAAGCCTTATGAAACAAGGCGAACAAATAGCATCTGCTTACCAGCAGAGCCTCGAGGGACAGCAGCTCATCGCGAACCGCTGTCTCCTCGATTGCCGAATCCGACTTCTCGCTCATAGCACTATCTCCCGATAATCTTCCCCCATCGCAGCGTCGGATGGTTTTATAAGAAGATTCGGAGCTGTAATATCCGCACCACCAAGGCACGGCAACTCGCTCACCAGATCGCTCCCGTACTTCGATTTCAATTCGTCCGTATCGCCGAAATCGAGCGCGCGAGTCATGCAAGCGTCGACGCAGACGGGATTCATACCGGCCTCCCGAAGTGCTTTGCAGCTATCGCATTTGATGATCAGGTCCTTTTCTTCAGAATATTGCGGCGCACCGTAAGGGCACGACGACATGCAGGTTTTGCAGCCGATGCACACGTCGTCATCATGTAGTACAATCCCGTCGGCACTTTTATACATGGCTCCCGTCGGGCAGTTTGCAACACACGCAGGATTCTCGCAGTGGTTGCACGACACCGAAGTGTGGTACATCGTAGCAGAGGGATACGCACCCGCCTCGAACGTTACCACCCTCCTCGTCTGCGGTCCAGCCTGCTCGAGACCCAAGCGATCCTTGCATGCCACTTGGCAGACACGGCACCCGATGCAGCGGGTCTGATCAAAATAAAAGCCTTCGCTCATGATCTACTCCTCCGTCCAAAGAACAGGTTCCCTCATGCAATCAGCTGGCAACGGCTCGCCGTCGTATTTTTCAAAATCGACAAGACAGCTGTTATAGCCGTTCATATGGGGGAAGAACTCGTCTTGCGTGTTCGCATCAACCAACATGTTCTCGTTGCCGCCGAAATCGATGCCCGTTTCGGGATCGAGATACGTCCGCGGCCCATGAGGCATAGCTATACCACCCGGCATGATGAGGTTGGTTACACTCGCTTGGCGGAGAACCTTGCCGGCATCGTTGAACACCAGCACCGTATCTCCGGTTTCGATCCCCTTGGCAGCGGCATCCTCCGCGCTGATGAACACAGGATTTTGGAACGCTTCTTGAGTCCACACGTTCTCGTCGTAGTTTGTGTGGGCTCGCCTGAGATAATGAGGTTGGTACATAAGGAACGGATAGGTTCCGCTCTCCTTGGCCTCCCAATTGGAAAAACTGTTTTCGTAAGTCGAAGGATGATACGTCGGATACGGCTTGAGTTCTTCTTGAGCATACCCGATTCCATTGATGCTATCGGCTTTCGCCTGGCAATAGATCTCCATCTTGCCGCTTGCGGATCCTCGCGGATTAGCCTCGGGATCGTCGATGAAATCCTTATAGCCGATATAGCCGAGGTTGTCGCCCTGTTCGCGCGGCACAATGTACATGCCCTGCTTGAGGAGATCTTGCAGGGAGATCACGCCTTCCTGCGGCTCGCCTTCCACATCCCATGCATCGATATCGTCTTGGGTGATCGTAACGAGCGTCTTGTAGGTGACTCCGTCGACATCGATCACCTCGGCTCCGGCGATCTTGTCGTAATAGGACTGGATGTCGCTGATCGGATACAGCTCGCTCGGATCGAGATCGAGTAGTTTCGCAAGCTCGCTGAAGATCCACGTCTCGTTCTTCGCTTCGTACATAGGCGCAATGATGGGCTGCGTCACAAGGATCATATCGCGACTGCACTGGAAACGCGAAAGACGCATCGTGCTTGTCGTAGCAACATCCAATTCGCCCTTGCTCTTATCGAGGCTGCCTTCCCACGGCGTCGTGCACGGCAAAAGAATGTCGGCGTACTGGCTTGTCAGCGTATAGCGGTAGTGAACGTCAACCACCATGTCCATCTTCTTGAAGACTTTGATGCCGCGATTGATGTCCTCGGTCGCTTGAAGAGGATTATGGAAATCGTTCACGATGATTTTCGGGTCAAACCGGATCTCTTCCTGAGGAAGAAAATTGTTATCGATCGGGCCCTTGCGGTAGCCGCCGCGATTGTAGTACACGCCCTCATCGAGGCTCCTCCAGATTTCCGGTTTGCAAATCTCTGGTCGCTCGAGCGGATTGGGGACCGTAGCGCTTTTGCTCGGATTTCCCAGCTTGACAAGGCGAGGACCGCCGTTGGCCGATTCGGTATTGAACACGCTCCCGCATGCGTTGCCAGGACGTCCCAGATGACCTCCCATGCAGGCCACAGTCATGAACAATTGCGGCAAATCGATCGTGCCTTTATACCGAGACGGCGCGTAGCTGTGAAGCAGCGTCACGTTGTCCTGCTTTCCGACCTTCTGCGCATACCAGGTGATATCCTCTACCGGCGTTCCGCAGATCTCGGTCGCCCACTCGGGCGTCTTCGGCTGCCCATCATACGTACCGAGCACGTATTCCCTGAAATTCTCATCCAAAGCAGCGCCTTCAGGCATGGATTCTGCATCGAACCCGACGCAGTACGTGTGCAGGAAATCCCAATCGACAATACTTTCGCCCGATTCGTCGAGTCGCAGCATCTCGTAAGCGACTGCCAGAAGAAATGCCGTATCGGTACCGGGCCGCACGCGAATCCAGCGAGCGTCCAGCATGGCAGCGGATACATTGTAGTCGGGCCCCACGAATACGAATTCCGTCCCGTTTTCTTTGGCAAGGCGATAGTAGTACGAAGGATTGCCCCCGTTGTGCCAAGCGGGGTTGATGCCGTACAGCACGATAGTATCGGCGTTGAGCATATCGAGACGGTCGTTGATGAGCAGCGCATCGGGAAAGCCATTGCCAACGGTGGTGCCCATTTGGATCGGTGCCAGATACCAATTGCCGTACGATTCGGTGCTGTTCCACTCGACTCTGCCCCCGAGCAGGTTCAATACCTGCCACTCCGTTCCCATGCACACAACCGAACGAGGTCCGTAATCGGCATAGACGCGCTTCAGTTCCTCGGCAACGTATCCGAGCGCTTCTTCCCAGCTGATGCGCTCCCATCCTTCTTCGCCGCGCAAGTCGCCATGGGCGTTTTCTCCGCCGCCCGGCTGCCAGCTTTTGCGCTTCATGGGATACTTCAAACGGTTGGCGTTGAACACGTGCTGGCGCAACGAATGGCCGCGCGGGCACGAACGCTGCTGCGGCGTTTCAAGCGTATCTTCTTGATCGTCGTTTGTTTTCTGGCGCAGCACAACGCCGTCTTTGACAAACGCTTTGTTGACGCAGCGGCCTCCGCAGTTCGCCCAGCACTCAACCGTTACCCATGAGCCTTCGTCGCCAAGAATCGCCGTATCCGATTCCACGACATGCGGGTTCATTCCATCGGCGTCGGTTTCTTTGGCACCCGCTTCGCTGCCTCCGTTCGGCGCACAACCGATAAGGCCCATCGCTGCGACGGCTGCCGTAGCAGCGGCACCGCCCTTGAGAAAATCGCGGCGGCGGATACTTCCATCCAGTAAAGACATAAATCCCCCTTTGCCTTGGTTCCATAGTAGCGGGTACGAGTCCGTTTGCCCATCAGCAAGCCTGCAGGAACGTGCTCGGTGCATGGCTCTACCCGACATGGTGTCATACTATACCGATTCACCAATTCAGTCAATGGGTATTCCACTTTGGCTCGAAATGACTGATAATGGGAGAAGTTCATAAGACGCTGAGAACAGGAGTACCCGAGCACCTCATGGAAACATCCTTCTTCGGTTCCCTGGTGATTGCATACCTGTTCCTCGGCGGGGCATCCGCT
Source organism: Raoultibacter timonensis (assembly GCF_900240215.1). Lineage (GTDB taxonomy): Bacteria > Actinomycetota > Coriobacteriia > Coriobacteriales > Eggerthellaceae > Raoultibacter > Raoultibacter timonensis. The sequence continues at coordinate 900,194 of NZ_LT964681.1, forward strand.
GGCGCGTTCTTCGTCATGTCCGCCTGGAGCCTCGGATTCTATCGTTCCGACACCGCCGCACGCCACCACATGCGCCTTCGCACTGCATTCAAAGCGCTTAAGGGGCGCGTATACACCATCAGCCTTATCATGCTCGCGGTTTCGCTTGCCTGCCTCGTGTTCGATCTGCAATATCCCGATCGTGCGCTTCTGCTCTTTTTTCGCCCCCGACCGACACCCATGACATTCGGCGCTTACGCGCTTGCCGTCGAGGCCATCCTGGGATTGCTCCTCGCGCTTGCCAATGTGTTCAAGATTCCCTTCCTCGATGGACGAGTAAAGCGCGTGCTCGAAGCTCTCTGCGCGATCTGCTCTATCGCTGTAATGGGATATACAGGTGTGCTCCTGGCAAGTCAGGCTGCTGTTCCCCTCTGGCACGAGTGGTCGCTCGTTGCCCTGTTTTTCTTCTCCGCCCTTTCGTCGGGCGTATCGGTCGTACTTTTAATCGACTACTTCATCCAGGGTCAAACGCTGCTCCTGCGCGCGGCGAGACCTCTGCAGAAAGCACACTTAACCTGCCTTGTACTCGAAGGCATCTCGCTTGCGTTCTTCGTCCATGCCACCCTCGCTAAACCGGCAGCGGCAAACTCGGTCGAGCTGCTCATGGATCCCGCCATGCTGTCAACCGCCGTTGTCGGCGTAATCGGCATGGGCATACTCGTGCCGTTCGCACTCGAGCTGAACTCGCTCATGCACAAAGACTGCCGCACCATCCCCGTATCCGACGTCATCTGCCTTATCGGCAGTTTCTGTTTGCGCTACTGCGTGGTCATATGCGGGGTGCACTGATGAAAGCGCCGCATCGAGCAACGCAGCGCGAAAGGAGCCAGTACCATTTTGACCGCTGAGAAACAACCGAGCCTTTTCGTCGTAGATGAAACGTCCGATCTGCCCATCTGGGTGCAGCTTCGGAATCGTTTCGCCTACCTCGTTCGAACCGGATATTTCAAACCCGGAGAGCAACTGCCAAGCGTGCGCAGTCTGGCAGCCGATGCCAAGATCAACTACAACACCGTGACCAAAGCATATCGCGATCTCGAGCTTGAGAACCTGATCGTTTCCGTTCGGGGTCGCGGTATGTACGTCCAGAAGAACATCCCCGGCGAAGCCGAACCCGCAGAAATCGCCGTCGATGTGCAGCTCGAAGACTGTATACGCCAGTATCGGGCACTCGGACTCACCTACGAAGACATCAGAGCGCGATTCTCCAGTATCGCGCAGGACATGGCGGACAAGACCGCAGCAGCGCAAGAGGAGAGAATGGAGTACACCGATGAGGGGTAACAGACAGAAGAGCGCGGCGCCGATGGGCTCACGTCGCATCGAGCGCCAGGAACCTTTGCAGATAGAGAATTACAATTCGCCCAAAACCCGCCATACCGACGAAAACGCCGGCATCATTTTCTCCGCGTTTCTCTTCGTGGTCGTTGCACTCGCCGTAGGAGCTTTCGGAGCCTATGCCCTCGGCGGTATCAACATCTGGATCGTTGCGCTCGCCATCGCCCTCGCCGTGCTGGCCGTGTTCTCCATTCGCATTGCGCCGCAATGGGAGAAGGTCGTGATCTTACGGCTGGGAAAATTCAACCGAACCGTCGGCCCAGGACTCTACTGGACCATTCCCTTCATCGAGCACATAGCGCTGCGCGCCGACCAGCGCGTCATGCTCACCGGCTTCAGCGCCGAAGAAACCCTCACGGCCGACCTCGTTCCCGTCAACGTGGACGCTGCCGTATTCTGGATGGTGTGGGATGCCGAAAAGGCCTGCATGGAGGTCGAGGATTACTACGACTCCGTAGCGCTTGCCGCGCAGGCAGCCTTGCGCGACGCTATCGGCCGCAAGAACGTTACCGATGTTGCCATTCACCGCATTCAGCTCGACGAGGAGCTGAAGGCCTCGATCGAAGACAAGACAAGCATCTGGGGCGTTTCAATCCTATTCGTGGAAATCCGCGACATCGTCATCCCGAAAGAGCTGCAAGAAGCCATGTCGGCCGAAGCCCGCGCCGAGCGCGAAAAAGACGCCCGCGTCATGCTTGCTGAGGTCGAGGAGGACATCGCCGCCATGCTGCACAACGCAAGCGACATCTACCGGAACGACGAGATAGCGCTCAAACTACGGCAGATGCACCTCTTGAACGAGGGCATCAAAGAGTCGAAGGGTGCCGTTGTAGTCCCGAGCGCCTACGCGGAAGGTTTCACCGACGACAGCGCAGAGGCGCTGGGGAAGATCGCCGGCACGTAACCCCGCCCACTTCGATCCGCCGGAAGCCGGCGGCGGCGCGAGAGGTACGCCGACAGCAGCGCAGCGATAAAACGGCGGGCGCGCCGGCGTGGGTTCATGATGGAACCGCCCGCAGCTAGCAGAAAGTTGGCAAAAAAACGAAGTAATTCGTCGTCGTTCGACATCCGCTCTATAGCCGATTCCGAGGCCATGCCACTGATCTGGGACGGTTCCAAAGCTTCGGGGCGGATACCCTCGGTTTCGCGGCTCTGGGTGCTCCGAGCGACGAATTACTGTATTTTTCTGACACGATCCGACACCTTGCCGCTCGCCTCCGAACCGCTTTCGACGCCCTGCGCGCATGCCGCCGTCGGCACCCGAAGACAGCAGGCAAGCTTACGAAAGCTCGAAGCTGTATGCGTCGAGCACGTATTTCGGCACCATGAAGCGCACGGTCTTCTCGGGGTCGACCATCTGACACACTTGCACGTCAGCCGTGAGCGAGAACAGCATGACGAGTTCGTCTTCTGCGGTATTCGTCGCTTCGCTTACCATGCGCACCATGTCGTGCACCGCGATCGATGCGGCCTCGTCGAGCGTTTCCGCCGAAGCGATCACGCCCACATGGGTCTCGTTTTCGATCAGCGGGTTTTTCACCCGCATGGCAGGCAGCGCCGTCAGCCGCACGGTCGCCCATCCGGCAACCTCGGCGCCCGATACGCTGATCTCGCCGTCGCCCATGGCGGCGTGCATGTCGCCGCAACCGAACAGCGCGCCTTCTGCCGCCACGGGAAAATACAACGTCGCTCCCGTGGTGATGGCGGTGTTGTCCATGTTGCCGCCATGCGTGCCGGGTGTGCCGCAGTTGACCGGTTCGCCCGCGGGCGCCACGCCGATCACGCCGATCATGGGATTGAGCGGAATGGAAAGCCTATCGTTCCAGATGAGCTTATCGCCTTCGATGGCGCACAAGCGCGTGCTCCACGCATCGAACCTATCGCCGCACACGCCCTCGTCTTTGCCCGTGCACGACGAGGTCTGAGCATCGAGTTCGATATTGAGGATTTCGACCTTGAGAGCGCCGCCCGGCTTCGCGCCCCGTACGTAGATCGGGCCCGTTGCGGGGTTGATCGCATCCCAATCGATCTCGTCGAGCACGTCGTCGGGAGTCTGCACCTGGTTGCCGAAGCAATCTTTCGTACGAATACGAACGGTTTCGCCCGATTCGACTGTCATCGCCGGCTCCAAGTCCCGAGCAAAGGCAAACAGCGTCTTCTCGTCGCTCAGCTCTTTCATGTTCAGCGTCCTTCCAATCAAACACCTACCTGCGAAAAGCGCGCAGTTTGCTGCGCTCGACTCAAGCATACCCCTCACAGCGACGATGCGCCACACCGACATCCGGCGTGGCGCATCGAACGCGCATGAACTTCGGTGCGGTTCGCGTTAATTCAGATCGAACGCAACCGAATCGTCGGGCTTCCAAGAAGGCTGGTCGAACTGAATGGCTTTCACGTAGGAACGCATGGTATCGACGGCAACTGCGTTTTCGTCGCCGAAGAAGCGTATCTCGTTAATTTCCGCTTCAGCAGCTGCAATAGCCGAAAGCACGCCTGGATGAACAACTGCGGTTGAGGTGAGCAGGATCACCGATCCGTGCATGCCCTGCAACGCTCCACCGGCAAGCGCATCGGAATGCGAATCGGAACGCGTTATTGCCAGCTTGTCATAGGAAAGCTGCTCGGTTCCGCGCGATGGATCGGTAGCCCATTCGGCGATCTTGACCGAAGTATCTACGCGATCAATACCGCCGAGACGCACAACATCGGAAGCCGAAAGCCCTGAAGCCGAAATCGCCTGTTCAACAACCGAAGCGGGTACGGAGAGTTCGCTGCCGAGCACAAGAACCCGCGTGAATCCGCCGCGCGCCAAGGCATCGAGCGTGCCCTGGGTAAGCCCCTGCTCGGAAAAATCGGTCAGGAAGATGGGGCTGTTGGTATAAGCCGCCCACGAGGAGACCGATAGAGAATCGGGAAAATCCATAGAGCGAGCAATGATTGCCGTATCGGAAGAACGGGTTTCGATTTCGCCATAAATAAGCTCGGCGGTCTGCATGCGCGTCGCCCCCGCAAGACGCTCGATCTGAGCAGTGGGTAGAATCTGTGCGATCTCAGCTTCGACCGACGCCGACACTGAAGGGGTATCGCCGATGATATACACCTTGGACGCCGACGTAGCCGCGACAAGGGCTTCACGGGTCGATGATGGAAGGGAGCTTGGGTCGGTTAGCATAATCGGAGCGTTGCCGCTAGCACCCGAAAGAGAGCTTGCGGCGAGAGCGTCGGGGAAATTGTAGTTGTGCCCTGAAGCCACAATAAGTACCGGCTCAGTCGAAATGTCCCGATCGTACGTTGCCACCTGCTGTGCAGTTTTGTAGCGCTCGTTGCCGAACAGGCGAGCAATAGAAAGCACTTCTGTGGGATCCTCGGCCTTCCACTGCGCGTACAGGGTCACCGCCGAACCGTCACTCGGAAGCGCCACCGTCTCGCCCTCGCGGTAGATCTGAGCCGACGGGTCTTCGGCATCAGCTGTGGTAGTCCAGTAGAGGAACTGGTCGGTTCCCTTCGAGAATCCGAGCTCGGCTGCCGTTTTTGCGGCATACGTCGACGAGGTGAGCACCGTTTCGGAGAAATCGCCACCCGTGCCGCCGTTCGCATCGTAGGCAATCGTCGAGAGAACGATTTGCGGTCCGAGCACCTGGTTCACATCGTAGTTGTTGTACGCATAGGCCACGTACTGCGTCGACTTCGTATCGGTCAGAATGTTCGTTCCGTGCGTCGCGATGAGCGCCGGATCGGTCAGGTCGTGCAGCGTAGCCGCCGTGTTGCCCGAGAAGACCGTCGCTGCATCGGCGTGCAGCGTCGCAAGCGTCGCATCCTGCATGTGCACGCCGCCGCCGTCTTCGGTTGCCACGTTATCGGAGACGGTCGTGCCTTCGAGCTTGATCTGCGAGTTGTAGGTCTTGTACTGGCCGCCGAACAGGCCGCCGCCGTTTGTTGCGGTGTTGCCGCTGATTTCGGAATCGGCTATGGTCACCGAAGTGGGAAGCGTTCCCGAAACGGCGCTGCTCACGTACACGCCGCCGCCCTCGTCGGTCGCCGTGTTGTCGATGATCGTGCAGTCCGAGATCTCGTAGTCGGTAAACGTGCTGAACGTGACGCCACCGCCGCGTGTGGCGGTATTGCCTTCGATCAGGGTGCCGGTCATCGTGAACGCGGTTGCCGCGTTGTCGTACAGGCTCAAGCCGAGGCCGCCGCCGCTCGATTGGTTCGATCCGCTCGATTCGTTGCCGGTGAAGACGCAGTCGGTGATGGTGATATCGCAGTAGCGGTCGGAGAACAATCCCCCGCCGCTCCACAAGGCCTTGTTGTTGGTGAACGTGCATTTGTCGAACACGACGGTAGCGTAGTCCTTGATAGCGATGCCGCCCGCCTGAGAATCGAGGCTCTCGTTGTCGTCGAACGTCACGTTGGTGAACGTCGCCTGGACGTTCTGCGTGGTTGACGAGCCGATGATGTGCATGGCCCCGCCCGTGCCGCGCGCGGTGTTTCCCTCGAGGACGGTATCGGACATCGTGAACACCGTGTTGCGCCGCAGCGAGATGGCTCCGGCGGAATGGGGGTTGGTCGCGTTGGCGACGTTATCCTTGAACAGGCAGTTGTCGCTAATCGTCAGCGTTACCGCATCGGCTGCCGTGTTGCCGTACGTGTTGATGGCACCGCCGTCGCGGCCCGAAGGAGCGCTGCAGTTCTGCATGGTCGTGCGCTCGAGCGCAAGGGCACCCTTGTTGATCAGGTTGATGCCGCCCGCCGTGGTGCCGCCGTCGAGCACGGTGTCGACGATGGTGACGTTGGCCAGCGACAATACCTGGAAGTGTCTGCTCGAAGCAGCCGTGAGCGTGTTGCCGTTGCCTTGGATGAGAATTTCGCAGGGCTTGTCGATATCGATCGCGCTGTCGAACGCGAAGTCCTGGCCGATGATGATCGTGCCTTTGGGGTCGCTATCGCTCGTGATTGCGGTGATCGCAGCCTGCAGCTCGCCGAAATTCGTTACCGTAACATCGGCCACGGCGAGCGCGCCGATGCCATCGCCGACGGCAGATTGGGAGTTCGAACCGCTCTGAGCCTGCGGAACGGCTGTAGCATCCGCTGCCAGCCCAAGCTCGTCTGTCGTCGCAGCGGTCTCACCCGCAGCAACCTCTTCGGCACGCTCGCCCCCATCGACAGGATCGGCATACGCCGCGCCCGCAAAGGGTACAAGCGATACAGCGAGGAGCGCCGCGAGGAAAAACGCAAGCGGTTTCCGCATTGGTGTTGATTCCATACCTTGTTCCTTTCTCAACTCGTGAATGCGAGTCGCCCCGAGACCGATCCCGGGGCGACTCTTCCAGACAGCTATCGGTTAGCTGCCGCCTTGCCTACCCCAAATCGAACGCCACCGAGTTATCGGGTTTCCAGGCGTGATCTTCGAATTGGATTGCCTTCACATAGGCCTGCATGGTGCTGACGGCAACAGACTTTTCGTCACCGAAGAAGCGGATCTCGTTAATACCGTCTTCCGCTGAACCGATAACCGACAGTACGCCAGGATGGGTGCGGTCAGTCCAGGTAAGCAGAATTACCGAACCGTGCATGCCCTGCAACGCCCCACCAGCGAGTGCGTCGGTGTGCGAGTCGGCGCGGGTAACCGCTACGTTGTCGTAGGAGAGAGCTTCTGCACCACGGGCAGGATCGGTAGCCCATTCGGCGATCTTGACCGAAGTATCCACTCGATCGATGCCGCCGAGTCTGATCGCGTCGGAATCGGCAAGACCCGTCGCTGCAAGCGCTTGGCCGACAACGGAAGCGGGCACCGAAAGCTCGCTGCCAAGAACGAGAATTCGCTCAAAGCCGCCCGAAGCAAGCGCATCGAGCGTTCCTTGGGTCAACCCGGTTTCCGCAAAATCGGTCAGGAAGATCGGGCTTTGCGTATGTGCTGCCCAAGACGATACCGAGAGAGAATCAGGGAAGTCCATGGAACGGGCGATGACAGCGGTTTTGGAAGCAGACGCCCCGAGCTCCTTGTACACGAGTTCAGCAGTCTGCATACGCGTCGCACCGGCAAGACGAACGATTTCAGCGGAAGGCAGCAAGGCCGCGATCTCCGCCTCAACGTTTGCCGACACCGAAGGGGTATCGCCGATGATATAGATCTTGGAAACCGAGGTTGCCGCAGCCATCACGTCGCGCGTCGCCGAAGGCAAGTAACTTGGATCGCTCATCAAGATCGGCGCGTTGCCGAGGGCACCCGAAAGGGAGCTCGCCGCAAGCGCATCGGGGAAATTGTAGTTGTGGCCGGAAGCAACGATGAGCGTAGTCTCAGTTGAGATATCACGTCCATACGTGGCAACTTGCTTGCCGGTCGTATAGCGGTCGGCACCGTAGAGACGCGCGATAGAAAGCGCCTTACCTGCAGGAGGCGCCTCATCGAGCACGTACTGGGACGGAGTAGCCGAATCGCGAACAACAGAGAGCCCGCCCGGGGTCCATTCCATGTAGATCGACTCGTCGGTAACCGCCGTCGTGCCGTCGGCGCGTTTGGCGATAAGCGATCCGACCGCCGCACCGTCCTCGAGACCCTCGACGTTGATTCGTGCACCAGCGAGCAGGTTCTCGCCTGCGAGAATGGTAGCGTGAGTCTTCGAGTCGAAGTAGATCCCGTTGTCGGTGTCCGACGTTCCGATCTGCGTGGCGTCCTGCACGTTGAGTGTCGAAGGCGCAAATACGATCACGCCGCTTCCGAGGACGGCCGCGGTGTTGCCCGATATGACGGACCGGTCTTTCATGGTGAGCGTGGCGTTCACGGCAATGTGCACACCGCCGCTGATACCCGTAACCGAATTGTCGGTTATCGAAGCATCATCGGCAAACGTCGCTCCGCAACCGCCCGAAAGGATGATGCCACCGGCGACGAACGCTTCGTTGCCCGATATCTCCACATCATCAGAGAAGGTGAAGCTGCTGGTGGTTATGCCGATTCGTTGCGTAAGGATCACGCCGCCGCCGATGTTGGCCGCCACATTGTCGGCAATCGAAACATTGCCGGAGACGGTTCCGTCGAAGCCGGACATGTACAGACCGCCGCAGTCAGTATCGGTTTTATTGTCGTGGATTTCCACGTTGCCGAGAATGTCTGCGTCCATAATGGCAGCGCCCTTTTCATCGCCGTTGTTGATGTACACGCCGCCAACCTGGTTGCCATGATTGTACGCAACCTCGAGATCTCCCGACAGCGTCAGCGTTCCGTTGTCCTCGTTGTTATCGCTCGTCGTGTAGGCGATGCCGCCCCCCACATCGGATGCGGAGTTGCCGAGAACCTTAACTGTACCGCCGATCGTGATCGGAGCGCTTCCCTTGCCTGAAACGATGCAGATGCCGCCGCCGGCTACGCCGGCGTTTCCATCGGCAGGGTCGGTGCTTCCGATCGTTCCGCCGGTAATGTTGATCGGACCAGTGCCCCACAGGTTAATGGCGCCGCCGAGGCCCAAGCCGCCTCCCGTGTTGTTCGTAAAGGCTCCCCCCGTCATGGTAAACGAGCTGCCGTACCTGACATCGCCCATGTAGCTGACAGCGCCGCCGCCGCGACTGCCCACGTTGCCGTCGAACGTACCGCCGTAGATGTTCAGCACACCGGCAGACCAGATCGCGCCGCCAAAGTAGTTCAGATCGGTGTTGTTGAGGAACTCGCCATCGTTGACGGTCAGCGTCGAGTTGCGACCGACGCAGAACGCACCGCCCGAACCTGCAGAGTTGTTCGAGAACGTCCCACCGTTCACGGTGATCTCAATCGAGGGAGCGCCCTCGAAATGATGCGATCCGGAAACCGCACCGCCGTGACCGCTATCCCCCTCCTGCACTGGCGCCGAATTGCCGTCGATCAGGCACCCGTCGTTGAACGCCATCGTGGCGCCTTCGCCGACCGCGTTCACGGCAGCGCCGTTGTAACGCAGGTTGTAACCGGTCGAGCTGGCCATATCGATGATGTTGTTTTGCAGCACAGCCCCGTCGTTCACCTCGAGGTGGCCGTCTGCGCCCAGCCTGATAAGCGAGCCCGTCACTTCGGTTATGGCCGCACCGCCGCCGTCGATGACGATGTCGGTCAGCACGAGCTTCGCACCTCCGGATACCTGGAACAGATCGCTCAGGTATGGAACCGTGGCGCTGCGGCTCAACGTGTAGGTGCCGCCCGCCTCGCTTGTGAGCGTGACGGTTTTGTTAACCGCTAGAGTGATCAGGCCCTCAACCTCGATATCAGCCCCCACCTCGACGGTGCCCCCGTCGGGTGCCGCCGCGATGGCAGCTTTAAGATCGCTGAACGTGGTGACAGCGCTCAAAAGCTCGATGCCGCCCTCGTCGGCCGATAAGGCCTCGACGCTCGGCTCGACCGCTTGCGCGGACTCGTCGGCTACATATTGGATCGGTCCGTCGAAAGGCCGCTCGATTTCGGGGATATCGAGATGTATGGGCTCGACCTCTGCTGGAAAGGCCGCGTCCAATCCAGGTGATTCGCCGCCTGGCGAGGCGAACGCCTGCCCGGCTCCTGTGAACGGCACGAGGGAAACAGCGAGCAGCACCGCCATCCCCCGCGCCTTTATCGATTTGATCATAGAGTTTCCTTTCAGAAATAGCCAAACGCCCGTTGCTCGGGTTCGTCGACCGAACCCCATTCGCTGAACAGTTCAACCGCCGTCGACACCGCGTTGAGTGCTTCAGGAGGTAGATCAACCAGTCGTTTTCTCGTTCCAAGATCGATCGGGCAGCTTTCAATGAGCTGCTCGCCTGTTTCGGTGAGCGCGATATCGATCGTGCGCTTGTCGCCGATGTCCGGATCGGACACCACGAGGTAGTCCTTCTCTTCAAGCCGTTCGACAAACGCTCGCGTTGCTTGCGTGGAACACCGGTTTGCGCGCGCGATGTCGGTGAGGGTCGCATGCCCTTTACGAGCCGCGACGGCAATGAGGATGAGATACTCTCGTCCTGTTAAGTGGCCGTATTTTGCTCTGAGCATCGCATCGATGTCGGCTTTCAGAGCGAGCAATTCGTCCATTGCGAGCTCCAATCACTACTGTTTTTCAAAAGTGCTTCGTCCATTCCCGCCCAACCGTAGTCGGGCGGGATATGTAAGCGGTTTGCGCCTTGCCAGTCTGTTTCTAACTGAGATCGAAAGCCACCGAATCATCGGGCTTCCAAGAAGGTTCATCGAACTGAATGGCGTTTACATATGCGCGCATGGTGGGTACGGCAACCGATTTCTCGTCACCGAAGAATCGAACTTCCGAAACCGAAGACTCGGCGGCCTGAATCGCTGAGAGAACAGCGGGGTGAACCCGATCGGTCCAAGTAAGAAGAATCACCGATCCGTGCATGCCTTGCAGCGCACCACCAGCAAGCGCATCTGAGTGCGAGTCGGCTCGAGTAAGTGCAAGGTTATCGTAGGAGAGGGCCTCGGCACCACGTGCTGAATCAGTTGCCCACTCGGCGAATAGAGCTGAGGTCTCCACGCGATCAGCGCCTCCAAGGCGAACAACATCAACATCAGCAAGGCCTGTTGCGGCAAGTGCCTGGTTGACCACCGAGGCGGGCACTGAAAGCTCGCTGCCCATCACAACGATTCGCTCAAAGCCACCTGAAGCAAGCGCCTCAATAGTAGTCTGCGCAAGTCCCGTCTCCGCGAAGTCGGTCAAGAAGATGGGGCTTACCGTGTAAGCCGCCCACGAAGACGCAGACAGCGAATCCGGGAAATCCATCGAACGTGCGATAATGGCCGTTTTCGACGCCTTCGTCCCGATCTCATCAAAAATGAGCTCTGCGGTGCGCATGCGCGTCTCCCCGGCAAGTCGAACGATTTGCGCCGAAGGGAGCACCGAGGCAATCTCAGCCTCTACGGCAGATGAAACAGAAGGCGTATCGCCGATGATGTATACCTTCGTCGCCGAAGCTGCTTGCCCGATAAGCGTGCGCGTTGACGCGGGCAGCGCACTTGGATCGGTAAGCAGAATGGGCGCATTGCCATTTGCTCCCGAAAGCGAACTGGCCGCAAGGGCATCGGGGAAGTTGTAGTTATGCCCCGATGCGACGATCAACACATCCTCCATCGAGATATCGCGCTCGTAATTTGCCACCTGCCTTGCAGTTTCATAGCGCTCGGAACCGAAAAGCCGTGCAATCGTGAGAACATCGACATCCGTTTTGGCTTCAAGCACATATTCGGACGTGTTCGATGCATTGCGAACGACAGAATAGGTTCCAGCCGTCCAAGCCATGAAGGCCGATTCGTCGGTAACCGCCGCCGATGCGTCGGCACGCTTGGCAACGAGCGCACCTTCGGCTGCACCGTCTTCGAGACCTTCGAAATTGATGCGAGCACCCGCAAGCAAATCTTTACCCGCAGGAACCGTAGCCGACATGCCCGATGCAAGAAACACGCCGTTATCGGTGTCGGATGCGCCGATCTGCGGCGTATCCCATACGTTGAGCGTCGAGTTCGGATATACGGCGATGCCGGACGACCCGCCCGCCAAACCGTTTCCGAGAATCGTTACGGAATCGGAGACGTTCAGAATGCCGCCCTTGTCGATGATGATGCCGCCTGTTTCATTGACCGCATCGTTGTCGGACACCGATGCGGTATCGATCAGGTTCACCGTCGACGTATCGCCAGCGGTCGTCTGCGTGAGGTAGATGCCGCCGGCCGCGTTGTTCGCCGTGCTGCCTCCGGTCAGATTCGCATTGTTGCCGTCGATGGTACTCGCACCGCCGACGGTAGCCGTGCTGCCGAGCAAGAACAGGCCGGCTCCCAGATCGCCGAAGTTGCCGTCGATAGCAACGCTGTCGGCCGTTTCGAGCGAAACGCCACTCGACAGGCACACGCCGCCGCCGAGCTCTGCGGTGTTGCCCGATACGGTCACGTCGTCGCTGAGTTTCAGCACAGTGGACAGCGAGGAGCTGAACGGCATGAGCCGGATGCCGCCGCCGTACTTCGCCGTGTTGCCCGATACGGTGAACGCGTCGGTTATTTCTGCATCGACACCGCACAGGTAGATGCCTCCGGCCTGCCCGCTTGCAGTGTTTCCGGAAACCTCCGCGTCGCCACCGAGGGTGATGAGCGCATTCACGTTCGCATTCTCAGCCTGGATGGAAAGACCGCCCACATCTTTCGAGGTGTTGCCGGTGATCTTCGCGTTGCCGGAAAGCTCGAAGACGCGCTGATGCGTAGCACTCCTATCGGGCATGAGAATGGCTACGCCGCCGCCCGTCGTGGTGGCACTGTTTCCGCTGATGACCGCGTTGCCTGAGATCACGATACCGGTTTTCGCATTATAGGGCTCATAGTATTCATGGTAGATGCCGCCGCCGTACTTCGCCTTATTATCAGAGATGGAACCGCCGAGGATCTGCGTGTAGCCACCTGCGCCCTGCCAGATGCCGCCGCCCCATCCGGATCCGATGATGGCTTCGTTTTCGGATATCTCTCCCCCGGTCATCGTGAACTCGCCGCTGCTGACATAGACGCCGCCACCGCCGCGCGTACCGATGTTATGGGAGATGGAACCGCCGGAAAACTCGAAGAAACCGGTTGTGCACACGCCGCCGCCAAGATAGTCGGGGGTCGATTTGTTGTAGACGATATCGCCGCCCGTCATCTGCACCTCGACAACGGTCGAGCCGGTTGCCAGGCCACCGCCGCCGCCCTTGGCTTCGTTGTACTGGATCGTACCGCCCGAAACAAACAGCTTCGAGGCGTCGTTGTAGGGATACGACTGGCTCACGTACACGCCGCCGCCAATACCGTGGTTTTCACCAGGAGTCTTGTTGTACTCGACAACCGACCCCTCGTTGATGTAGACCGTCGAGTTGACGATTGCGTTGAGGCCGCCGCCGTTGCCTGCGGACTTCACGTTGTTGCGCAGCACCGCACCGGTATTGAGGGTGATTGTGCCCTGATCGTTCGCCTCGACGAGCGATCCGGTAACGCCCGCAATGGCATCGCCGCCGCCGTCGAGTACGATGTTCTGCAGCGTGATCTTGCCGCCGCCAGTGGTCAGGAAGAACGCGCCCTTGAATCCTGAATCGCGCGTAAGCGTTACGGGGCTCGCCTCATCGCTGAAGATAAGCACGTCGTAATTCGCTTGTATGGTGTTGGTGGATGTGATGGGAAAGCCGGCGGTTATCTCGATTTCCGGCTCCTGTGCCGAAAGGGCCGCCTGCAACCCCGCCTCGGTGGAAACCTGGGTTGCCGCGAGGGGAGCTATGTAAGAAGTTGTATTAACGGCCTCGGAAAAGCCGACGCTAACCTCTTCGCCGCCCCATCCGGGAATCTCTATCTCGATTCCACCGGAGAGTTTACCGAACTTGGCCGGAGTCAAAAGATCGTTGTACTGATCGGTCGACAATCGGGATTCCGACCGATCGGAATAGCTTGCTAGCAGGTGCGCGCTTGGGTCGTCTTCTGCACTAGCGGAAGGCGGAGAAATTACTACCCCCCCCAGTTGCAGAGCGAGACATGCTGCAAGCACGACAGCCATGCCACGCTGTTGCATAGATTTCGCCATAGTGAATCCTTTCTGGGTTCCGGCTCAATTGATTAATAAATTACCTATTTTCAGGTAAGAATGCAAGAACTTTTATATAATTAGTTAAGTTTTTTGCGGATGTGGTGGATCAAAACACAAAACGGCCTTATACCCGAGCCGCTTTGCATTCGTTTATCCTGATGATCAGCTTGCAGGCAGTCCGACGTCAAGCAACCGCTTCCTAGCGGGTCTCCTCAATCGAAGGAAAATCGCGAATCGCTCCGTTCTTGAGCACAAGCGTTACCACGGTTCCCTTGCCCAGTTCGCTCTCGATTTCCATATGAGTGCCGGGCCCGAAGTACCCGCGGATGCGGTCGTTCACGTTCTTGACGGCGATGCCGAGCCCCTTCGACGATTGCGGGTGGAGGATGTTCTGTCGCGCCTCTTCGGTCATGCCTACGCCGTTGTCCCTCACGCGCACGTGCACATCGTCGCCTTCGCGCACACCGCTCACTTCGATCTCGAGCATTCCCTCCGACGGCATGGCATGACGCACCGCGTTCTCCACTAAGGGCTGGATCAAAAACGGCGGCACCATCATATCCTCGACCTCGGGCTCGACGTCGACATCGATCGAAACGCGATCCTCGCCGAAACGCGCCACCTCGAACGAGAAGTACCGCAGCGTCTGTTCGAGTTCGCGAGCAAATAGGATCAGCTCGGCCGAATCTTCAAGCGTGCGGCGGTAGAACACCGCGAACTCACGGAGCAGGATGCGGGCTTTCTCGGGGTTCGTCCTGATAAGCGAAGCGATCGTGTTGATGGTGTTGAAAAGGAAATGAGGGTTGATCTGGCTTTGCAGCGCCTTAAGCTCCATGCTTGTCGCGAGCTTGGTCTGCTGCTCGAGGGCGGCGGCGGCCATCTGCGTCGAAAGCAGCTTGCCGAATCCCTCGGCGATCGACTTCTGCGTCTCGCTGATGTGATGGGGACGGCGGTAGTAGAACTTGAGCGTACCCTCCACGTGGCCGCCCATCGCAAGCGGAACGATGATAGCCGCTTTGATGCTCGTTTCCGTAGGAAACCCGATGTCCTCGGTGGTCAGCAGAATGCGCATACGCCCGTCTTGCAGCGTTGCGTGGGTGGCATGCGTGCGGATTTCGCTGCCAGTGGGGTTGCGGTCCTCTTCGACGCCCGCGTACCCGAGTATCTGATCCTTATCGGTGATGGCAACGGCTATCGCTGCCGTCGAGGGCAAAAGCAGACGGCACACCTTCTGCGCCGACGACTTGTTCAGCCCCTCCTTCATGCACGCTAGCGTCTGGCTGGCCAGCTTGAGCATGGCGTCCGACTGCCGAGCCCGCACGTTATCGGGATCCATGAGCAAGCGGATAACCACAACGAGCGAGAACGTGAACACGATGCCCGCACCCACCATAATGCCGATGTTCTTGTTGGGCATGGCGATCGAGTACAGCAGAATGAAGCCCGACAGCACCACGAACGTGAACATGAGCATTTCGAGGGTGAAGAAGCGGGGCAGCGTCGACGATTGCCGATTCTTGTCGGTTTTCTTAGGTTGGGCCATGAGGCGCATCTCCTCCGCGTTGTGCTTGCCATTGGCCTCCGAGGCCGTTTATGCGATGACGCCCGTTTCGTTCAAAACAAGCAGAATCGCCGCCACGATCAGGAAGCCGCCGAAGATGAACCTCAGTATACGCTCTGGCACCTTGCGCACAAGCCGCGCTCCGATAACCGCACCGGGAATGGAGCCGACCGCCACCATAATGCCTGCCGTGTAGTTGATGTTGCCGAGCAAACCTTGCTCGATAACGCCAGGGATTGCGAGAATCATCACGGCGATCAGCGAAGTGCCCGAGGCTTTCTTCATGGGGATGCCGATAAGCGAAAGCATGAGCGGAACCATGATGAACCCGCCGCCCACGCCAACGTATCCCGAAGCAAGGCCCGCACCAAGTCCGATGCACGCACCGATGAGCAGCTGCTTGCGGGAAAGCTTAACGCTCGCGTTTTGCTCATCGGACACGCTGGGCTGTGCGACGTTCGGGGTGCTCGACGTTTCTGGCACGGCCGCTCCGCTCGCCGCCGCCTTCGCGGGCTTCGTCTTGAAAGCCTTGCGCAGCATGCTGACAGCCGAATATCCGATGATCAGCGCTGCAGCCGCCATGATCAACCATGCGGGCGAGATAGTCGCCAACCACACACCGAGCGGAGAGGTGCAGGCGCCACCGATACCGGCGGCTACACCGAGCGAGACGATGCAGGTTTTAGCGCGGATGTGGGACACCGCCCCCGAAATGGAGGTCGGGATAATGGTGAAGAGCGAAGTGGCCGTCGACATGATCGCACTCATGTCGAACGCAAGGCGAAATATCGGCACCATGACGGTGCCGCCCCCGATGCCGAGCATACCCGACAGGATGCCGATACCGATGCCCACAAGCACCGGAGCAATATATGCTACAAAGACGTCCATCGATCAATCGCTTCTTTCACCTGTCGCAAACCGAAAGCCGTTCATCCCTCGCGCAATGCCGCGTTCTTGCAGCAAAGCGCTGGGCACACGAAGATTGTGCCACTACAGCAGGGGCGCTTCTCCCCTTGTCACAGGATCGTTTCCCATCCGAGCCTAATCGGCGATGTTGAGGCGGATCTCCGTTGTCGATCCGGGATCGATGCCGACGGCTGCAACGTCTGCAGGCGCAGGGTTTGCCGCGCGGGCCCGCTGTTGACTCGGCTGCCCGCTTCCGCTCGCTTGGCGGTTCGCAGCCGACTGCAGCAGGGCGGTCCGCAGTATCTTGTCGTTCTCGATACGAGCCATGAGCTCGGGCCATACGAACTGGAACTCGAAGTATTTCGAGCAGTTGCGCTGAGCGTACGTCGTAGCCTCGCCCGTCGCGGCTTTTGCCGCCTTGCGGTAAGCCTTCTTGTCGGGGCGCGCGAGGCTGCGCAGAAACGCCGTCGTGCGAATGCGGCTCTTGATACCGGGCTCGAGGAACGGCCCCGGATAGGGCTCGAGCGACGACGGCTTCACCTGCATGAGGTCGATCTGCGTGCGGCTGTACTCCATCTTGCGGTACTCGTAGAGCCAACGGAAGATGTCCTGGCGAAAACGCGTGCCCTCGCTCGGCGTCTCGGGGGGCAGATGCACGAGGCTCCACTGATTGTCGAACCAGATATCCGAGCCGTACATGCGCAAGCCCAACAGGTAGTCGAGGTCTTCGCCGCGCGGAATCCACGGATCGAAGCTCACGCGCTTGAACGCCTCTTTATGAAGCGCGAGACAACCGCCGCATACGTGGTTCGATCGCGAAAGCCGCGGCCCCTGCATAGCCTTGGTGATCCACTTGTTGAACGCTTTACCCTGCTGCCAAAAGTGGTTGTACCACTTGTCCATGCTCTTCGAGAGGTAGGTGCCCTCGGAATTGTAGTAAAAGCCCGTCTTGGCGAGAATCGGGATGCCCTTTTTCGTAAGCTTCCCGATACCGTACATTGCCCGTTGGAGAAAATCCGGATCCTCGATGATCTCGTCATCGTCGACGAATACGACCGAATCGAAACCAAGCGTATTGGCCACCACCAATCCGAGATTGCGAACCGCTCCGTACCCGGAAAGGCCGATCTCCTTGTTCATGCGGCCGAGTCCTAGCTGCTCCATACGCTGTTGGATGAGTGCGTGCTCGGGAGCCCCGATGACTACGACGTTCAGGCTCGGGAACTGGGAGGCTATCGCCTGCACCTTCTCGGCAGCCTGGTTTTCTATCGAAGGCTCGCTCACAACGAGAATCGCGATCTGGCCGAGACCCTGCACCTTCTGCAGAGAATCGAGGCAACGACCCAACTCCCCCGCTTGGGTAAGCGGCGTTGTGTGATCGTACGTGGCGAGAATGTTGCCGCCTTCTTTTCTGCGGCGCGCCGATATATAAGTCGGGATGACGATTACCGGGTTCATTCGTTTCCTTATAACGATGGATATACGCAGATATTGTATCCGTTTTGCACTCTGCAACACCGCGCTCCATCGAAATAGCAGTCTGCCAAACTAAAGGTTACGGCGAACCCAATCGAGGGAATTACTTCGGGTATATCGGAATGTTGTTCTTAAGCCCGTTTTTCGATACGAGGCTCATCAGCTATACCGAATCTCTTCAGCGCCTTAAGCAACGGCAAACCCAACGCATAGACGACAAGCGCTTCGCCGATGCCTGTTGCAACCACCCCGAACAGATACATGGGAATATACGCCCCGTCGAGGCTGATGTCAGTGAAAGGAATCGTGTAGAAGCCAAGCCCCTGGAGCAAGATCGGGAGATATGCCGGAACGATGAGCGCGTTTGCCAGCACGGGGCCCAAAAGCGCAACCTTCGGGCGGCTGCGGAACTTCCAGCACCACAGCGCCCCCACGCAGGTAGCCAAACTACCGAACACGACATCGAGCAGGCCGAGCGCACCGGTTCCGTTGATGGCAAGCGAAACGAGATTTGCAATAACGCACCCGATGGTAAGACCGGGCACCGCTGCCGGGGTGAGCACGGCAAGCACGCATACCGCCTCCGAGATGCGGAATTGAATCGGACCCCAGGCAAGGCCCTGCAACAGGAACATGGTGATGAGCGTTGCCGCCGCGTAGACAGCAGCGATCATGCCCGCTTGGGCGACGTAGGACGTCTTCTTGTTTCTCACGGTATTCTCCTTTTTCCTCACGGCATAAGCCGCGGGCTATGGGCAACGAATAAACCGCGAGAGCAGGGCCCATCGATGCAAACGCGGGTGCTCGGCTTCCGACGGGCACATGCACCCGAAATCACCGGAACCAAACACGAGGTGGCAGTATAGCAGACATTGTTGCAGATGTCGCCAACGAGGTTCGGGACCGCCGTAACGCAAAGGGCGCTATCGCATCTCCCCTTGGAACTCGGCATCAGCACGATCGGCATGTACCGCACGCTAAGCGGCTACGCGCTCTTGAGCAACGCCCCCGCAGCGCTCGGCCAGGCTATGGGAGGTGCCGGATATCCGCTCATGTGCATTCTCATGATATTGGCGGCGGGTTCGACACTCGATTCTGCCTTCGCGAGCCTCTCGTAATTCACCGCGCAGGATGCACCGATGCTGCTCGGCCACAAGATAAGCGGCAAGAGCGCCGACATGCTCGGAGCAAATCTCTACGGCGCGATTTTCTGCTGGATCGGCTACATTGCTCCTTCTCTTGTTGCGCAGGCAGTTGAAAAATCGCGGGACATCAAACCTGTTTGGAAGGGTCTTTCCCAAACTCAAATCGCCTTCGACAAAGAGCATGGAACCGGCAGATTCGCGCCAACTGAGAAGATTTACGACGATTCGCACCTTACCGACGCTGAACATCTTGTGGGCAAACGCAGCGCCGAAGCGTAGGGGGTTCGATTATTAGTTGCATAAAGAGCGGATGCCCGCATGAAGCATCCGCTCTTTTTTTCAGGCGGTACGCATTCGGCGTTATGTGCAGACTTTCGGATTTCGCTGGTTGTACTCGCCTACTCCCCGCTTATGTATGCATGGGCCGTGTTGGCGGCCGTGCGGGCGCTGTTGATACCATGGCAGCTCATCGAACCGTTGATATCGAGGCCGTATACGTGGTTGTACAGCATGCCGCCATCTGCTCCGACGGCAAACAGATTTTCAAACGCTTGGTCGCGACCCGGCTTCTTCACGCGGAACTGACGATCAGTCTTCACGCCGCCGGAGTACAATCCCTCAAGAGCGCCGCGAATAAGGCCGCAATAGAACGGAGGAGTGGATATCTCCATCAAATACTGGGGATCCTTACCATAGTCGTCATCGCTTCCCTTTGCTGCATGCTCGTTGTAGATTTTCACATTTTCAAGGAACAAGTCCTTTTCAACTCCCATGATATCAACGAGCTCCTCGAGCGAATCCGCCTTGTAGGCATCATCGCCCTTCTCGATCATCTCATCCCAAAGCTGGGCGGCTTCCTCGTCGCCATCGAGCATCGTTTCGAGAATTTTCGAATCCATGATGGTCCAACACGTACCGCCGTTCAAGCGTACGGGAACGTTCTGGAGCTCCATGTTATGCGTGTATGCCGAGCACGCTTCGTCGGAAAAACGCTCGCCGTGAATATCAACCCACAGGCTCGGTCCGCCCCAGCAGAGCTTGTCCCAAATGGGGCCCCAAGGTCCAGCGGATCCGATGATGTTGGTCATACCGAAAGCCGATGCTCCGTGCTCAATGCCGCCCGCATTGATGGCCATGGTGACGCCGTCGCCGTAGTGCCCGGGCGTGCCGATGATGCGAATGTCGTTCAGATCGACTCCGTACTTGCCCATGCGCTCCTCGTCTTCGCCAAATCCGCCCGTTGCAATAATGACGGCTTTCGCGTTGATTTTGATGGTGTCACCATAGGTGTCGGTGGCATACGCGCCAATGACATTACCCGACTCGTCCAAGATAAGATCACGTCCACGCGTATTGAGACGGAGGTTCACGCCGTACTCGCGCAGTTTCTTTTTCATTGCCGGGAAGTAGCCTACGCCAGCGGCTCCCCCTTTGTACACGAAGTCGAAACTGAATTCAGCACGATAACGTCCTGCCTTGTACATCTCGAGATACGCAGGGTCAAGATCCTCGATCGCCTCGTATTCGACGCCATTGTCGATAAGCCACTGCACGTTCTCAGCTGCATGTCCAACCATATCGTGAACCAGCAGCGGATTAATGGTATATGCCTGAGATTTGGTCTCGAATGTGACCATTTCGCCGAGCGTAGTCTCCGAAGAATTGGGATGCAGGCCATAGGCGTTCGTGCATTCGACGCCAGTACCGTTGCCGCCCAGAGCAGATTGCCCCTCGATTAGCAGCACATTATCGCCGTTTTCGCCCGCCTGCACAGCCGCGCACGTGCCCGAAAGGCCACCGCCGATGATCAACACATCGCAAGTAAGTTCCTCGGATACCTGATTAGCGTAGTCGGTTTTCTTATCGGCCTTCTTGTCGGCAGCGTATGCCAGATTCGTAGCAGCGCCCATAGCTATGGCCGCACCGGCTGCGCCCGCACCAAGCAAAAAGTTTCTTCTCGTAAGTTCAGCCATGTTTCTTCCCTCTTTCAAAACGTAGCGGTTTGTTGGTCAGTATTCCCGGAGCTATTTGAAATCGCCGTCGGCATACGTGATGTTCTTCGAATCGACAACGGCATCCAGACTCTTGATGGTGTAGGTGTTCAGTTTTGTGAACTCGTGGGTTGCGCCGATTTCCGCACCCTGGGTCGTCGCAATATCCACTGTCATGGTCAGGCTCTCGATGTTGAATCCGGTAAGCTTGCTCAGATCGGCGATGTAATCTGCATATTGAGAATCATCGCTTGAAATGGTAAGCGGGCTATCATCTGCCGACACATCCCAATCAACAAGCGCGAGCTCGTTTGCGGCAGTTTTCACTAACGTCTTCGTAGTCATGGTTGCCTCATCGGTAGCAGTCGCACCACCACCTGAAGAACTCGAACCCGAGCTGCATGCCGCAAGCATGCCAAACGACAGAACCGCAACAACTGCCAATGCAATGATCGTTGCCAAGCGAGTGCACGCGTTGCCTCTTGCTTTTTCTTTCATGGTACTTCCCTTCTCCTTGATTCCTTCCCTAGATGCCCCACCCATGCATTAGGTGACGACACCCGTCAATTGAAGGAAATTCACGAAGGGGTTTCTTCATCACTTGCGGGCGTTTTTCAATAAATCACCCGATTGTGATGAGATTACGAACGGACTAGACGATATGTCACCCAAGAATTGCTGAAATCGTTATCGGCAAAACAAGGCGGATGGGGCAATTCGCCGAGCGCCCGCATTAGCGGTGTAGCACAAGATCCAAAAGCTCTTGGCGATTGTGCACATCGAGCTTCGTATAGATATGACGCACGTGGCTTTTCACAGTGTTGTCCGATACGCACAGATGCTCGGAAATATACGGAACGCTCCGCCCTTCGACAAGAAACGAAAGCACTTCCGTCTCTCTCTTCGTGAGAAAATGACGGCCCGCAAGCTCTTCGACCGACCCGCCCGGCGAAACCGATGCCGACTGAAAGGCGCTCGCAGAATCTCGCTCGTCACTGCTGTCTGCAACATTGATCGCAGACGCAAACTCGATTTCAAGCGAATTCAGATCATCGTTGACAGGGTCCCTTTTCTCGGTAAAGCTCAGCATGAGAACGAACAAGAGCCCACCGAGGATGATACAAACCGCCAACGCAGCACTGCTTTCTCCACAGGCGATGCCGAGCACGGTCCCCACGAATATCCCCAGTTGATCGACTGCGTCGACAATACAGATGGTTTTTAGAAGCGAGAGGTTCGCCTTTCTGCTCAAGATGATGATTATCGCCCAAATGACAAGATCGAAGCATGCGTATCCGGCAAGAAACAAACACTCCGGCACGATGGTTTCTGCTTCGCCCAGCATTGCCAACGACGGGCTGGCCAGCAACCCAAACGTCATGAACAGCAACGCAAAACGCAAAATGGAATACGGCCGCTGAGAATAGCGAATATAGCCCACCAGTACAGCCAGGCTTACAACGGCGCGGATGGCAAGGGATAGGTAGTCGAGATCCGACCCACCGAACCCGCTGTCGAAAACCGTTCGATAATTCACGAATCCGAACGAACAGCACACAACAAGCAATATGATGAGAAACCGCGGGTTATACCGCGCTATCCCCGTGCCGCTCAAGGCGCGAGAACCCCTCAGCTTCTTCTCGGTTTCATCCGCAAGCGCATCTACGAGCATCCTGTTCTGCCTGCGCGCAGAAAAAACCGCGTAGCAACACGCGGAAGAGAGCGGGAGAGCAAGCGCGAAAACCACCGAGGGCTGCGGCTGGAGAAACATAACAAAGAGAATCGCAAGCAGATTGAGCGGCAGCGCAGTAGCGATATGCACGAGAGCGTTCGTCGTTCCCTCGCAGGTAATAAGTCCGCCAACGGTTACGATCCCAGCACCTTGATAGACACCCACCAATACGCCACCGACAACGAGAAGCGGCGCAGAAGCCGTTTGCGCGCCCAGATACATGAGAAGCGATCCGCCGCCGCCCGCCACGAGCGAAACCAGAGAAAACGCTTTCGCGGATACGGCCCGCGCACGCCAGGCTGGGCACAATGCGAGTATGCAAAGAACGACAGCGCTCACCGCTAGCGAAAGAGCAAGCGGCATAACGTCGGCAGGTATGCCCACAGCCGAAAACAACGCGGGACTGAAGGGCACGACGTCGAACCACGACCAGTAGAACGACGACACAAGCAACGCAACAGGAGATATGTTGCCCGTAAATCTGTCGAGGAGTTTCTCCATGAAATGATTATACCGTTGCGCACATAGCCGAAACAGCTCGATCGCCGAAAGAAAGCGAGATGCTGCTTTTGCTCGGGAAAAACATGCGGGCGCCCGAGATCGCCGATGAGCTCGGTGTTTCCGTCGACACGGTTCGATCGCACATCAAACACCTGTACGCGAAGATCGATGTGCATTCGCTCAAGGACGTGCACAAGCTCTTGAAGGGCGTGGTGGTTGACGAACGGGAGATCGGCTGAGAAACGCAACCTGCGCCATGCTGCCGCACGGGATTCACCACGAAAACCCTTGTCGTACCCAACCGTTCTGCCAGATCTTCGAAATCAAGCGCTTAGTTCGAAACGCCTTCCTTCAGCCGTTGAATTCCGTGATTTTCTGCTCGATAAATGCGCGGAACTGCTCGAAGGCTTCGTTGTCGTTTCCGCGATTCCAAACGAAGAAATAGTCGATGCGATGGTTGGATTTGTACGGAATCCGAACCAGGTTGGGGCTTTCGATCCCGTATCCTTCAGGGAGGTTGATGACTGCGCTACCGCGTTCAACCACGCTCAGAGCGCTCGGCTGGTGGAGGGTAACGACGGAATGAGGGGTCTTTCCGCGTTCCTCGAAGTCTCGGGCGACGATGCTTTCGCGGGACGTGGGCTTGGTAAGCGGATACACGAAACCCTCGTCCAGCAGGTCATCGATGGTGATGCATGCACGGTTCGCCAGCGGATGCGTCTTCCCGACAAAGATGTTTTCTCCCATCGATGATGCAACGCGGCGCTTTTCCAGATAGGCCGGTATGAGTTCTTCACTGGTCACGCCGACGAAAACGCAGTCGACGCTCCCCGCGAAGAGCGCGTCAAAGAGCTGCGGCGAAGGTTGCTCGATAACATCCACCGCGATGCCCTCGCCGCAGTTCGATTCGTACTCCTCGAGCCATGGTGTCGTAATCTGATCCATGTACAGGTACTCGTATCCAACGGCGATCCTGCTGCTGTGGTTGTTCAGGGCTTTGCACTCTGCAATCCCCTTATCGATAAGCAGGATCGCCTCGCGGGCTTTTTCGTAGAACAGATCCCCCGCCTTCGTAGGCGCAACTCGTCGTGTCGTGCGGGTGAAAAGCGGTCCGCCCAGCTCCTCTTCCAGTTGCGCCAGATGCCTGGTGATCACCGGTTGGGAAGTGTAAAGCTGCGCAGCGGCTGCGGTAAAGGACGCCGTTTCGTAGAGGGCGATAAAGCTTCTGAGCTGTTCGGTACGCATAGACGCCCCTCTCGGCCTATCATTCATACCAAACCATTATAAATCATACTCGAATCGGTATTTCTCTTTTTGTTCGGCAGGTTGTTAACTTATGGCAATGGGTTTTGGGAGGGACCAACCCGAAAACGTTAGAGGAGGATATCGTGGGCAGTATCGAAATGAACAGGCGCCAATTCGTGTCTATCGCGGGCATCGGTGCAGGCGCACTTGCCGCCATGGGCCTTATGGGGTGCCAAACACCGAAGGCACAGGCAGGCGACGAATCGAACGGCAAGGAAGAATCTGCTTCTTGGTTGGGCGAGGCTCCTGAAATCGCCGAAGACCAGATCGTTAAGACCGAAACCACCGATCTGCTGATCGTGGGCGCAGGTAACGCCGGCATGGTGGCCGCAGCGACCGCTGCCGACTTGGACATGGATTTTTTGCTGTGCGACAAGGCGGGCGCCGTGCAGGCAACCCGTCACTTCGCGGGCGCCATCGACAGCAAATGGCAGAAAGAAGCCGGCGTTGAAACCGACAAGGGCAAACTGCTGAACGAGTTGACCCGCTACGCTTCGGGCAAATGCTCCCAGGACGTATGGAAGGTTTGGGTCAACGAGAGCGGCGAGACGTTCGAGTACGTGCACGACATCATGGCGGCTGCCGGTATGGATATATACTTGGATACAGACGGCTACGATCACCCGACCGGCGGCACCAATTTCTACGTGCCGCCCCAACAGCACATGTGGTATCTCCCTGACGTTGCCGACGCCGCCCCCCCTGCCCTTTGGGGCAATGCTTCTGCGGAAGCCGGATTCTCCCGCAACAAAGTCTTGGCAGACTACATCGCATCCAAGGGTAACGAGATCGCGTTCGGCTATACGCTGGCGAAGCTCGTTCGCGAAGAAGGCGGTCGCGTTACCGGTGCGATCTTCGAAACCCGTGACGGCTATGTTCAGGTGAACGCAACCAAGGGCGTCCTCCTTGCCACCGGCGGTTATGCAGCGAATCCGGTGATGCTCGAAGCGCTGTCTCCCGCCGTCTTGGAATCCTGCACCGCGATCGATAAGATGCCGAACTGCACCGGGGATGGCATCAAAGCGGGCATCTGGATTGGCGCTCGGATGGATGCGGAATCTGCACCGATGATCTTCGACCGCGGTGCCGTTCTTCCCGGCGTGGATTGCGGTCTCGTGGGCGAGGGCATGGATGCTGATTTCCCCAGCGTCTGCTCGGAAAATGTTCTGGGCAGCTTGCCTTTCCTCAAAATCAATCGCCACGGCAAGCGCTTCTTCAATGAGTCCGCTCCGTATGATTGGTGCGCTAATGCTTCGGCAAACCAACCGGGCGGCGTGTGGTGTTCTGTCTTCGATGCCAACATAGCTGCCGACGCTGCACGGTTCCAGGTTGTCGGTTGCGCGAAAATCGCCTCGCAGTTGCTGCAATCCGCTTCCCCGGAAGAAGCCGTCAGCGCGTTCCCAGGCGGCCAGCAGCTGCTTGAACAGGGAGCTTTCTTCAAGGCCGACACCCTCGAAGAGCTGGCCGATCTCCTTGAAGTGCCCAAGGATTCCTTCCTTGCCACGGTCGATCGCTACAACGAGCTCTACGACAAGCAGGACGACGAGGATTACGGCAAAGAGGCTTTCCGCCTTTCGGGAATCCAAACGCCTCCGTTCTATGGCTGTTGGTTCGGCGGCTCCATTCTCACCACGCTCGACGGTTTGAAAATCAACGCGGATATGCAGGTTCTCGACCAGTCGCTGGAGCCCATTCCCGGCCTGTACGCTGCAGGCGATTGTAGTGGCAGCATGTTCTCGGGCAACTATCCCGAGTACCTGGTCGGTTGCGCAGTCGGCCGCACGATGACCGAGGGTCGCCACGCGGTGCGCTACATCAACGAAAACGAGTAGCCCCCGAGTCATTGCGTACGTCGCAGACCCCCATTCCCGCCAAGATAGTGGGGGTCTGCGGCAAAAGCCCCATGGCTGAAGGCAGAACCAACTCAGTGAAAGCGGAGCCAACTCGGTTCCGCTTTCTTTTGCGTGCTGAGCATGCGCTTCCATGGGATACGAGCCTCGAGCGCGAGATGCGAATCGCCCTGGGCCGAACAGGCGCTATGCTTCTTGCAAGCGTAATGAAACCCGAATGAAACAGGTCCCGAAGAAGCCTGCGTGGTGCACATGGTGGTTGGGGGACACGAACCCGCTGTATGCCTCCCTGATCAAGCAGTTACACCGCGATACGGGGAACTACGCGCGGACAGAGGGAAGGCGCGGAATCTCTAGAAAAGCAGCGAACCGGTAATTGGGTCATTTTTGTTCGCGTTTTCTAAACAGCGCTTGGCTATGCATGAAAAGCCCGGCGTATGGCATCGGGCAAACCGCGAAGACTCAGTACCTTCTCGGCTTTCAGGGCATCGAGCTGGGCGAGGTCCACTCTCCCCTGCATACCCCGTTTATCAAGCACCGAAGTCGGCAGAACGTAGAACTCCCACTGGGCGAGGTCGAGCGGGTTGGGGTTGCATCCTTCCTGCGTCCTCTGTTTTTCAAGGCAAAACACGTACACGTCGGCCTGCCTTCGAACGACCTCTTCGTATTCGTTTGTCTCAATGTTCCATTTTCGAGAAGGCCTGGTGCTGAAAGAGGGCGATGAGAGTTTCTTCTGTCCCAAATCTGCAAGTACGCGGAGGTCTTGACCTCTATCTTGATCTCGTCTTCGCCATCCGCCCAACAGATGTCGTACGCTCCCATTCCTGACTGACCTCGTGCTTGAGATCGAGACTGCAAGCCACTAAGAATTCGGCGAACTTACCGCGCTCGGCGTTGCTGTTGAGGTCTGAATGGGCCCATCGCCAATAGTCTGACACCGTCGCGATGGCCTCGTTTCCCAAAAGTACTGGCTCATCGCCGGTCTTCTGCTGTTCGCAGACGTTTGCCGGGTATTTGATCTCGGTGTTTTGCATTTGGCCCTCTTTTTATATCTTTCTGCTTGCTGCCAGGTTTCATTGCATGATCGTAAATCTCTTACAATATTTGACGAAGTACAAGCTTTCGCAAAAGCCCGGGAGGCGTTTAAGCAACTGGTCGCCGATAGACGCTATGACTATATCGAACTGATTCTTTGATGTCTATTCGAAAAAGCGCGCAGGGCATCCTGATTCCTTCCGAGGAACGACCGATGCAGCTTGTTCAGTTTGATTCGAAGAAGTCTTGTGGGCTATGGACGAAAAACCCATTGCCGATGCAATAGAAGACTCGTTTGTCCGACGAAACTCTATGCCAGCATCCCTTTATTTAAAAAGCGATGAGGCTTTTAGAGAATACATGCTTGTGGGGATATGCCTCAGGAACTTTTTTCTACTCCCGCAGCGATCGGACGGATGCTTCGCAAAACATGGAGATAGATTTTCTGATTGCAGAAGGCTATGAGAATGCAGGTCTAAAGCCTCGGGTGAGCCCCCTGGAGGTAAAGTCGTCAAAGCGCTTTAGTACATCCTCGCTTGATAAATTAAAAAGAAAATTTAACAAGCAGATCGGCAATCAATACATCGTCTGCCCGAAGGAGCTTTCGGTTGAAGGTGACAGGATCGTTCTGCCCCTATATGGTTGGTTGTCTCAAGTAAATATTCAAGAAATGGAATCCGGCGAGCCATCGTGTCCCGAACATGCAAGTAGACCCCACAAACGCGAGGTCTACCAGAAGTATCAATGGTGGTCGGAGGGGGACTTGAACCCTCGGCACGCGGATTTTCAGTCCGCTGCTCTACCAACTGAGCTACCCGACCATTTTTGTATCCCAAACGCACAGTTTGAGACGCGGGGCATTATTTTACCTGTGCGATGCGATGCGGTCAAGCTATTTCCGCAGGAACCGCTTACGATTCGGCCTTTTCAACCAATCCGTTCAGACTTTGCGCGCCGTTCGCCGTTTCGAAGTACGTCACCTTGAGGTTTGCACTCACGCTTTTCACGCTGCCATCGGCAAGAAGCGTACCGACGAGGGAGAAATCGGTTACATCGCATCGATACTTTCCGTTCTGCAATTGATCTACCACGGAAAGAGATTCCTCGTACGAGGGAGCCGAAAACGTTATGTTCACGATCCTCCGTACCGTTTCGCCATCGATCTCGGGTGTCGAGAACTTGATGTCGTACGAATTTGTTTGCTCAAGCACCTTGTTGAGCTCGTCGAGCTCGTTGCGAAGGTTGTCGTATACTGCAACCTCGGGTAGGCTCTCAAGCGTTCCGAGCTTCTCGAGCTCGCCTTGCATCTTGGAACGAACCTGGGCGATCGCCAACTGAGTATCGATCTCGCTTTGCACCTGCTCGAGAGCGGCGGCGTTGGCCTCCTGCGTCTCCGCAACGCTGCGAACCACGAAATAGTAGTAGGCGGCAACAAGCAAAACAATAGCAAGAACGAGGATCAGCGCCTTTTCCCTCGTGGAGAATGATCTGTTGAGAATGCTAGTTCCCATTGCTACCTCCCTTCACTCCCAAGGCGCCAGCGAGATCTTCGCCGGGAGTGGTCGATGATTGGTCGTTGGATGACGATTCGGATTGGGTGCTTTGCCCGAGAAGCTCTTGCGCACCCGCCGCGAGCGATCCCCGCAATACGATTTGAATGGTTGCCGACGAGGCGGCCTCATCCTTCTCTTGCGCCGTCGACACGGTCACATACGCAACGCGCTCGTCTTGCTCAAGCTCCTGCACCAACCCAGAAACGTCCTGCAAGCCCACCCCCACGCACGTAACTGCCACAGAATTCCCAACGACCTTCACCGATGAAAGATACGTTGCCCGCATGACCGTATCGGAAAGAAGGTCGATGAGCTCGTTTCGATCGGAAAGGTCCATCTCCTCTTCGGTCAGCCCCGTGACAACATACTTCGAGTACTCTTGGCTCAATTCGGTATAGCTTTCGTTCTCTGCGGTCAGGGCATCGAGTTGCGCTCGCGCATTTGCAAGCTGCTGATTGCTCTGCGAGCCTGCCGACAACGGATCGAGCACGGCAAACTTCACGAACAACGCAAGCAGAACGAGGAACACAAGGAACAGCAGTACGTTCACAACGGTGTTTCCCCTCGCGACCTCTACCTTCATGAGGTTGATATCGGTTTTTACCGGGTAGTCGACTTTCTTTGCGCCTTTGAAAGATATCTCCTTCTGCAAATCCATGGCTACCTCCCCCCGCCCATCGTTGCACCGACTGCCGCAGGGCAGCGGCAGGCCAACGAAACGTTTTCGGATGCAGAAGGCATGATCTCGGCGATGCTGCGCTGCTCAAGATCGATGTATTCGGCCACTTTGGCTACAAGGGGCTCAACCATCGAACCGCCTCCGCAGGTGTACACGGTGTCGATCGTCGTCTCGGGATTGTTGAACCCGTAGAAATTGAGGGCGCGGCCCACTTCCACGGCAATGGACTCGCATACGCCTCGGATTGCCTCAAGATCCTTCTCGTCCCGAAGCCCTGCCTGCCGATAGCCGCTTGCCGCATGAGCGTCGAGGCCATGGAGTTCGCCGAGCGCGCGATCGAAATCGATCATTCCGATCTCGATTACGCGAGACACGTCGTAGGCGCCGTCGGCGAAGAAATGGAGTTGCGTTGTGGCGTGGGAGAAATCGATTATGCAGCAGTTTGCCCGAGCCGAAACGTTGCCCCTCACGAGATTCTGCAATGCCGCAGCGGTTGGCAAAGCGATGGCGAGCTTCATGCCAGCGCGCGAGAACATGCGCGCATAGTCGTTTATCACCTGCTTCGATGCCGCAACAGCCAGCAGATCCATGACTTCAGGGGTACCATCGGGAAGCGCCCTTGTGCCCACGACGGCATAGTCGTAGAAGAACTTATCTTTGCCCTGTGTGATGTAGTCGCGAAACTCGTAGGGCAGGTTGATCTCGAGGTCGCGCACGCTCATGGCGGGCATCTGGATCCGCCGCGTTACGCAATCTGCCTGCGGAATCACAAATGCCGCATGCTTCGTCATACCACCCGATCGCCTTGCGGCAGCCTTGATGAAATCGGCCATGGCTTCGAAGCTCGTTATGCGCCCCTCGGACATCAGCCCCTCGGGCAGCTCTTCGAGCGCGATTTTTCTTATGGAACCGCCGTCGCAAACGGCCATCTTAAGCGTGCTGCTCCCGATATCGATTCCTGTATACGTTTTTCCCATACGCGCGATCTTCCGTTTCTCATTCACCCGCACCGTTGGCGTTCATCCACCGAAACGGCTCGGTATTACATAAACAACCCCACGTACCACGTCATGCACGGGGAGCCAATCAAAAGCGTCAGCACCGTGGCCACGGCTATCGCCGGACCGAACGGTATCGCCCTTGTTTTGAGGCTTTCCAGCTCCCCTGGGCCGCCATCGGATTCGTTAAGAACGTCCGAACCCGGCAACCCGCCGGAAAGCCTCAAAACAAACGCGATGATAATCCCGATAAAGCAAGCCATGAGCAAGCAGAACAGCCCCAGCGGCGCACCGAGGAACAGCCCCGTTACAAACAACAGCTTTACATCGCCGCCGCCGAGCGATTCCCTTTTCGTCACCTGCTCGAACAAAAGCGAAAACGCGAGAATGCCCCCGCCGAGCAACAAGCCGCCCGCAACGCCATCGGCCAGCACCGGCAGAAACCCGTCACCGAATTGAGTCGCAAAATCGCTACCTGGCCAAAAACCTTGCGGCGGAACGCCCATAAACCACACCGTGAAAGCCCACGTCGCGATTCCCGCCAGGATAAACCCGTTGGGTATCGTGTACGTGTCGGCGTCGACCAGCGTGACCCCGCACAAAATGCATGCGAGCACACCATATGCCAGCGCCTGAACGGTAAATCCGTACACGAACACAATCGCAACGAACACCGCCGCCATAACGATTTCGACAAGCACGTAGCGCACGGGGATGCGCTTTTTGCAGTGTCGGCATCTGCCACGCAGCGCCACCCAAGAAACGATTGGGATGAGGTCGACCGCCGACAACTGCTCCTTGCAGCGCGGGCAGTAGCTTCGTCCCGAAAGAACGCTCTGCCCCCCGACAAGCCGCCATGCCAGACAGTTCATAAAACTTCCCATGCACGCCCCCAGCACCGCAACGAGAGCCAGAAGGTACGTTGCGAGTGCAGGGGCTATGTCGAATAGAGATGTGGTCATGCGGTGTTAAGACTGCTCCATATTTCTACATTCGTTCGCAAAAACCGAGGATAGAAGAAATCCTAGCTTTTGTCCGTTTCGCCGCCATCCGAACCGCCGGTGGATGAACCAGTGGTGCTAAGAATATTGTCCTTCTGCTCTGGGGCGTTCATATCAACGCGAACTGACGTTTTCCCGTTTGATTCGGTTAAGGTAACCGTATACTTGTATGTATAGGCATCGTTTTCGCCCACTTCGTTCCCATGATCGTCGTAATAGAAGTATTGAGTTGCAAGACCCGTTTTTTTCGAAGTTTCTGCCAGCTGGTAAGCCGTCAAAGCTTCGGACTGAGCGGAGCGCGCGTTCGCAATCCCAACCGCAGCCTGAGCCTTATCCAACGCTCCCGTGAACAGCGGCACTGCGATCGCAATCAACACCAGCAGAATCGCTACCACAATGAGGAGCTCGGCCAGCGTAAAGCCGCCTTTCTCCTCGCGCACGCGCTTGATCATCTCTTTCATGACACTTCCTTTCTTTCTGCTCGGCCTGTCGGCCGAACAACAATCCTCAATCCCGGCATTCCCTATCCGGATCCTTCTATCTGCACGATGCGATGCTCGGCCGTCCGTGTTCGGCCTCCCGCTACATCGACGCATACATCGAAAACATCGGCAGGTACAACGCGATAACGATGAAACCTGCGAAAACCGCCATCAGCACCAACAGCGCCGGCTCGAGCAGCGAAAGCGCCCGATCGGTCACGCGCTGCGTTTCAGTGTCGTAGAAGCTGCCCACCGTTTGGAGCGTTTCCTCCAGCTCGCCCGTCTGTTCGCCTACCGAAGCCATCTCGATCAGCGTACGCGGAAAATGCTCCGCTTCGCCCATGCACTCGCCCAGGCTCTTGCCTTCGGTCAAACCAACTTCCATCATGCTCACCTCGCTTGAAAGCACATGGTTGTTGAGCACGCGAGACGTCACCTGGATAGCGCGGGGTATCGGCAGGCCAGCCGCAATCAGCGTCGCCATGGAGTTTGCGAATTCCGCGGCACCTGAATACACCGAAACCACGCCGAGGATCGGCGCTTTGAGCTTCATGAGGGCGAACACGGTCTTGCCCGATTCGGTACGCCCGTAAAGTTTGCACCCGGCAACGATGAGGGCGATAACCAAGATCACCCACAGGATGTTCTGCCGCAGCCACGACGAAGCGTCGATGAGAAACTGCGTCACCCACGGCATTTCGCTCCCGAGCGACGAGATCATGCTCGTCATGGATGGAATAACCATCACCATCATGACCGCAACCACGATCACCGCGATGATAAGCACGAAAATCGGGTAGGTAAGCGCACTCGCCACCTTCGCCGCAACCTTCGAGCGCTTGTCGTAATACGTATGCAGCCGCGCGAACGCTTCGGGCAGATGACCGCTCTCCTCACCCGAACGCACGGTTTCGATGAACATGTTCGGGAGGCTCTCGCCCTTGTTCTCGAGGCTGTCGGCAAAACCGTGACCGGCAGCCACATCCGAAGAAGCATCGGAAAGCACGCGCTTGAGATACTTGTCGGTGGTCTGGTCGGCCACGAGCGCAACCGCTCTTCCGATCGGCAGACCCGCTTTCAGGATGATGGAGAACTGCGAGCACATGATCGCAAGGTTCTTGAGTTTGGCTTTGGGCTTGGTGATATCCATGGTAAGGAGGTTCTTGCGCTCGCGCACAAGCTTAACCTCCTGGACCACGCGACACTGAGCCCGCGCGGCCTCCATTGCCCCGATCTCGTCGAACGCCTCGACGACGCCCGTTGCAGGCATGCCGCCTTCGGTGATTCCTTTGTAGGTGAATGTCGGCATTACAGCGTGTTCTTCCTTATGTAGTCTTGGTCATGGGCGTTCTCCCGCGCGGTTTCGGAATCGATCGCGCGGGCGCGGTAGAGGTTGAGAAGCGCGTTGTCCATCGTCACGCTGCCTGCCGCCGCCGAAGTTGCAAGCGAACTGGCAATCTGGGGCGTCTTGCCCTCGCGGATGAGGTTGCGGATGGCGGGCGTGACCATCATGAGCTCGCATGCGAGCGAACGGCCCATGCCATCGCGGCGCGCAAGCAGCTGCTGCGAGAGCACGGCTACCAAGCACGTCGAGAGCTGCATGCGGATCTGGCGCTGCAAACCCTCGGGAAACACGTCGACGATGCGGTCGATCGAATCGGCTGCTGATTTAGTGTGCAGCGTGGCAAGCACAAGGTGGCCGGTTTCCGCAGCAGTGAGCGCCGTTTGGATGGTGTCGAGATCCCGCATCTCGCCGATCAGGATGATATCGGGGTCTTCGCGCAAAACGGCACGAAGCGCATTGTGGTAGCTCTCGGTATCCTGGCCGATCTCTCGCTGAGAAATGATCGACTGATCGGGCTTGTACACGTACTCGATGGGATCCTCCATCGTGATGATGTTCTCGGCACGCGTATGGTTGATGCGATCGATCAAAGCGGCGAGCGTCGTCGATTTGCCGCTCCCCGTTTCGCCGGTGACCACGATAAGCCCGCGCTGCATGCTCGGAAAATCCATGACCGCAGGCGGAAGGCCCAGCGTTTCGAGCGGGGGTATCTCGTCGGAAAGCAGACGGAGCGCTGCGCTTACGTTGCCCTGCGCGCGAAAGAGGTTGATGCGGATGCGCACACCGGCAATGGTGCGGGCAAGGTCGATCTCGCCGATGTCCTTCATTGCCTCATAGCGCTCCCCGGCAAGATCGCGCGCGATAAGCTCGCATTCTTCGCGGGTCAACGTCTCCTCGGTTGCCGATATGAGCTTGCCGCCCACACGGAACTTGACGGGCAAACCGCAGACGATATGGATGTCCGACGCGTTAACGTCGTGTGCTTGGTTTATCAGGTGAGCGATATTCATGGGTACGCCTTACTCCAACGCCGTCATCGTTTTGCGGGCTTCCTCAACCGTGGTCGTTCCTCCGAGCACGAGCCTTTGAAGGCCGTGCTGCATGTTCTGGTATTTACCCGTTGCCTCTATCGCATCTTGCAGTGCTTCGCGCGTAGCGCCGCCCGTGATGCGCGAGCGCAGATCGCGGTCGAGCATGAGGATTTCGAACACACCGGTTCGCCCGCGATACCCGGTGTTGAAGCACATGGGGCATCCGGTTCCACGGTAGAACTTGATGGACGGATCGGGTGAAAGGCCGAGCATGGCCAGATCCTCTTCGTCGGGCGTATACGCTTCGCGGCAATGGGGGCATACGCAGCGAACCAAACGCTGAGATACGATGCCGCGCACGCCGCTCGCGATAAGGTAGGGCTCCACCCCGATGTCGATGAGGCGGTCGATCGTCGAAGCCGCATCGTAGGTATGCACCGTCGAAAGCACGAGGTGTCCGGTAATGGCCGAGCGCATGGCTATCTCGGCGGTCTCCCCGTCGCGGATCTCGCCGACTGCCACGATATCGGGATCCTGGCGCAGCACCGCACGCAAACCCTCGGCGAAGGTCATGCCCACCTTCTCGTTGATCTGCACTTGGTTGACGCCATCGATGTTGTACTCGACGGGATCTTCGAGCGTAACGAGATTGACCGCATCGGTATTGAGCTCGCGGATCATCGTGTACATGGTGGAACTCTTACCCGATCCCGTGGGGCCGACGATCAGAACCATGCCGTTGCTCGCGTTGATGAGCGTGCGGTATTTCTCGAGATCGCCGCCCGCCAAACCGATTCCCTCGGCCTCGAGAAGCTTCTCGTCTTTATCGAGCAGGCGGATAACCACCGTTTCGCCGTGGATGGTCGGCAGCGTTGATATGCGCAGATCGATGTCCTGTTTCTTGATGCGAACATTCGCACGGCCATCCTGGGGAATGCGCCGTTCCGAAGTGTTCATCGTGCCCATGATCTTCAAGCGGGCGATAACGCTTTGCTGCAGCTCCTTCGGCACCGTAAGGATGGTGCGCATGATGCCGTCGATGCGCATGCGCACATGCATGTCGGCTTCGCGCGGCTCGAGGTGAATGTCGCTCGCACGCTCGGTGGCCGCCCGCTCGATTATGCTGTTCACCAAGCGCACGGTCGGCGCGCTTTGCGCATCGGCATCGTCGCCGAGCGTCGAGGATGTGAACGTGGTCGCCTCATCGCTCGTCTTGACTTCGCGCTTCATCTCTTCGATGGCGCGCGCGGCACCCTCGTTGCCGTACAGCGTCATGATGGCGCGCTGGATCGCATCGTTGGTCGCCACCATAGGCACCACGCGTTTGCGCGATGCGGTCTTCACCGCCTCGATAGCAAGGAAGTTGAGCGGATCGCTCATGGCCAAGAACACCTCTTCGGGAGTTGCCTTGACCGGCACAACGCTGTACGTACGCGCGACATTCTTCGAGATGACCCTGCTCATCTCAGGATCGATATCGTATTGGGAAAGATCGATGAACTCGATGCCGAGCTGCATTTGCAGAGCCTCGATAAGCTGCGCTTCGGTAATGATGCCCTCGTCGATGAGGACCTCGCCCAATCGGCGGTTCGAGCCCTTTTGGTGAGAAAGAGCCAAATCGAGCTGATCGTTGCTGATCAGCCCTGCATCTATAAGTAAGTCGCCGAGACGCTTGTATGCCATAGCCTTATCCTATCCACGCTACCGTCATGGCGGTTGACGCAATGACGGTGTCGCGTCCTTGTTGTTTTATATCGATCCTGAAATCCCACGTATTTTTCTTACCATTATCAGTTTTATCATCGTTAAACGCCACATCAAATACCTCTACGGTTAAACCGTGCGACGAAGCGACGAGCAGCACCGGATCGAATGCTGAATCGTCCCCCGCATTCTGGGAAACGAGCACGATGCCGCTGCCGTCGGCATCGTTGCCGATCGCGACCGGTTGCTTAGTCGTTGGGCTTACGAATGTCGGACCTGCCCCCGTAACCTCAACCGACGAAGCAAACGCCAGCTCGTCGCCCACCTCTTCGACCGCGCGGGTCAGCAGTTCGTTCGCACGCGTGGACTCGTTTGCGAGCCGGTACGATTGAAATGCCGTATTCAAGCCAACGGCAATCACAACGCACAAAAGTCCGAGGAATACGATGCTGATCAACTGCTCGGCAAGCGTAAACCCGCGCGTATCGTGCAGCCGCCTGCAAAGCTTCGGCCTCGCTCCGCAAAGCGATGGGCGCAAGCGCAACCGAAAACGGTTAACGGAGGCTGTATGTCGAGAAAAACGGCTCATGCGCAATTCCCTTAGAATTCCGCTGCTTCGTAGCAAGCGAAGCCGTCGGATTCGTAGAGGGGAACCTTCCATGCGACGCTATCGCTTGTCGAAGTGCCGAGCTTTCCGTCACTCGAAGTGATCGACACGTCGATGTTGCCCTGCGCGCCACCCTTGCTTGCAAGATTACTCTGGGCGGCATATGCGCCGCTCATCGCCGCTTCGCTTTGCGATGTTACCTTCGTAGAGGTTACGACCATCGTCGCAAGCAACGTAGTGGCAAGAACAACGATGAGCAACGCAATGAGTACCTCGGCAAGCGTATCGCCCGCAACCGAGGCAAGCTTCCCGCTTAATGCCGAGGGCATGCTTGCATGCTTCCGAGTGCTGCGCTTCATGTCAACCGACCTCCTGCAAGGTCGATCCGAGCTTCACCATCTTCGGAGACCCCCACGATATGCTTGTCAAAGAGCCGTCGCTGTCGAATGTCGGCGTTGCCTGCATCGTCAATTGCAAGTTGTAGAGGCTTGTTTGGTCGACGGCGCCGTTCACAAACCCTTTGAGAGAGAAAACCACAACGATATTGAAGTCGCGATCGAATGTCACTTGCGCATATACGGGGTCAACTGGTTGCTCGCCCGTAAGAGATGTCGCTTTCACGGTGAACGTCGCGGGAATGGTGTATGATTCGACGTTTCGCTTCGGCCAGATCTCATCGCCGTAATTAACCCACAAACTTTTGATGAGACTTTTCGTCGGGTAAGTCGGATTAACGGCAGCGTCAACACCGTAAACGCTGTTGACAAAATCTGGCTGCCCACCATCCCCCAGCACCCATTCCGCCGAGCTGCCGTTGAGCCAATCCGCCCAGAGGCCCGCCGCGCTTGTCACGGTATACTCCGCCTGCTGCGTCTCCTTGTACGTGGCCACCGTCTTTGCGTTCACCGAGGCCGCCGTGAGAATAATCGATCCGACAATCGCGCATATAAGAAAGAACGCAAGCGCCAAGACGACCGATGAACCCGAAGTGTCTTCGAGCTTTCCGATCGGTTTCCCAAACCCACGGCGGATGACAGGAAATCTTTTCGACAGCAGCCGAACGCTCATTGCTGCACCACCGCCTCGCCGGGCGGTTCGGCGGCATTATCCTCGGGTTCGGCATC
The DNA here is from genome assembly GCF_900240215.1 of Raoultibacter timonensis. Lineage (GTDB taxonomy): Bacteria > Actinomycetota > Coriobacteriia > Coriobacteriales > Eggerthellaceae > Raoultibacter > Raoultibacter timonensis. The sequence continues at coordinate 938,133 of NZ_LT964681.1, forward strand.
CTGGAAAACTGCAGGCTCTTCTTCTTTTGAACTTGAGCCGCCTCTTTCGGCAACAGCTCCTTCGCCTTCCTGGTCGGGTTCTTTGTCCGAGGAAGCGACAGCGTCGCGTGCAGTCTTTTTTGCAGCCTCAAGCACATCGTAAACCGTATCCGAACCCACCTTGAGCGTAATGCCGCTAAACGTGCAGGTAGCATCGAATTCGATTGTGCTTGTACCCGCCAATCCACCGTAGAACAAACCGCGTTCCCATTTGGCATCGTACTGCTCGTTGGCAACTTGCATGCTCACATTGTTCGCCTCAACGCTGCTGCATGAGCTTTTTTCCCCTGATATGTCACCGATTAGCGCGCCCACCGACATCACGCCTCGGTCATCGCGGAAAATCGTGTTCGTCTTGGAACCGGTGCCTATATTCACATCGTCAACCTTGCAGTCCCTTATAGTCGTATCAATAGCCTGACCTCCAAGGGCTCCGATCTTGGGGTTGCTGTTCCATACGCCGCCGTTCTTCCTTGACGCGGTAAAGTTAATCGACTTTACCGCGCAATTCGATACTTCGCTCATGGTGGCGCCGCCGAAAAGCGCGCCCCATCCCCGTATCGAGTCGGTTCCGAATGCGATGTCGATCGAGGGGGATACCTTTTTACCGTCCCTTACTGCGCTATCTCCCTCGATTACGCAATTGCTCATGGTGCAATTCGACATGTAGCCCACGAGTATCCCCGCGTGGGAGAACGGGCTGAGAGTGTCCCACGTATACGAATCGTCGACAAAGTCCGAGCACTTGATTTCAACCTTCATGTTCTTTATTTCAGCATGCTTCTTTTCGGTTCCCACCACCTTCGGAAACATTCCGCTGCCACGGCCCAGCGCAGTATCCCCACCGTTGACAACGTAATAGCTCCACAAGCAATACTGGATGTTCCTGATGGAGTTTCCTTTATCGCTGCCACCGTCGTAAATCCCAGAGAACTCGTGATCGAGTTTGAGGCTTACCCTCAAGGCAGGATCGGAGGTATCTTTCATATCGATGGTATGCGTCTGCAAAAAGCAGTCGCCCACATAGCTCGCTTGCACCTTGTCGAGCAGCGAAAGCGTCCCGATGAATTGGGTAGCGTGTCTGACTTGCCACGGATTGCTCTCGGAATCGCCCCAGGTGTCTGCCTTTTTCTCTTCCTGTGCGACTTCGGAGGATTCAACCGCACAGGCGAAGTTGGCATTGACCGTATACTGGTATTTCTGGTTTCCGAGAATCGGCAGCGTAAACGCTCCCGTAAGGTTGCGCGCCTTGGCGGCGTTGCCGCGCGCCGTCACCTGATACGCTTGGTATTGAACGCCCTTGATCGTAACCGCTTTCGCTATGGTGGCCACCGACATATCGTTGCCTGAAACCTTCGGGGCTTGAGGAGCATTCATAGCGGTGGGAACCAAGACGTAATAACCCCAGCTTTGTATGGCCGCATCGTTTTCAAGCAAGCTTTCGATCTTGCTTTGACTAGAAGTCAAGTAACCCGAATAACCCATTACCTGGTTGCCGTCCTCCTTGGCCCCAAACTCCAAATACATCATGCCAATGCCCGCATCAACGTATTCGGCATACAGAGACGTTCCCACGTAGCTGAGCTGATCATGGTATTGCCCGAGCAGAGTTCCAGCTTCAACGGCTATCGAGCCGACGTTTTCCGGCCTTGTTTCATCGGTCGTCCAATGCGAGAAAAGCTTGGTGAGCTTTCCCGAATCATCCTTAATCGGATCGGCAGCCTCGATCTCTGCGACTTGCTCATCGTCCTGCAACGAAAACGGAACGTACTGGGGAACCGTGCTGGCGGCGGAGTAATCACCATCGGCTTCGGTCATAGCGTAGTATTTGAGCAGGCGATAAAACAGGTAGTCCTGATCGTAGCGAAACTCGAAATCGGCGACCACGTTTCGGCCGTCCTTCGTCGAAACCAAATAGTTGCCGTACTTCGAACCGTCTCCGTGATTGTTCACCATGGCTTGCGGGTATACAACGTCTTCCGCTCTTGAGAAATACCACAGCGCCGTGTTGGTCGACTCGTTATCCTTCGCAGAAAGGTTTCCGTCAAAGCCATACCCTGGGGTAATCGCATAATATATGCGAATATCGCGCTTATCCGTAGGAAACGCCTTGTTGTCATAGGAATACTGACCTGATTCGGTTTTGCGTGCTATAGACCACATTGCAACCGACGACGCGCAGCCGAATTCGCCCTCGAACGCCGCACGGAATACCGCTCCGTGATTAACCCCTCGGGCACCGGTGGCGAGGTTGTCCGCCATCTGAGCGATAATGGTTGGGATTAAGCCGCCTTGCCCGGAACCGCCGTAAACGCTTTCCTTTCCCGTAAAGAAGACACGCGCCTCGTCGACGCTCGGCGCAGTGCGCACATATAGCGTCAGCGTTTGATCGCCGATCCCCAGATCCGATTGAGCCTGCTTAAGCGCTACCGGATCGATGTTCAGCGTCATGATTCCCGAAGTGCCATCCCCATCGTTAAGGGGAACGTTCTCACCGTTTCGTGTTACGCCTACACTTGACGCAAGCGTGCTTCCAGAACCCGTCCACTGCCACTTGTTGTCAATCAGATAGCCGATACGTTCTTTTCGGCTCGTCTGAGGATCAGACCCAACGCCGATCCACAGCTCGTGGATTTGGTAGTAGTGGACGTTGCGCTTGCTGCTCGTATACGAACCAACCGAAGCTTCAATCGATACTTCGTCCAATATCGCTTGGTCGACGCTTATGCTAGAACCTGAGTACCGTTGGTATGCCGCCTCGGTGTTTCCGGGTTTTCCATCGTCCACGTCCGTCAATGCCGCATCGGTGCCTGCAATTTCATGCTCTTCGGTGCATGGCTTCATGTTATCGAGCACCAGTGGTTTTCCGCTTTTGGGTTGTGCCTTTACTTCGGGGGAAGCATACGTGCCGGTTATGTGCGAACCGCCGGCTTCGCCTTCGGGGTTCGCAGGGTCGGTCACCACAACGCTCAGCTTCGTAATCGGTTCAGGCCATTTGATATACGCCGTCGAGTCCGTAGGGACAAATGGTTTTTGGCCGGTTCGAACAGTAGCGGTTACCTTAACCGAATCGCCATAAGTGAACCCCCCCCCGAGTGCTTTCAGGTTTACGTCTGACGATGATTTAAGCATGTCGAGGTTGAACCTGTATACATCGGCTCCCTGATCGACCGCGATCGCATCGTCGCGATTGACGACGACGTAAAGAGCCGTGTTGTCGTCGTTGTCGTATAGGCTCAAATTCTCTTGATCGAGGTTCACGCCCGCCAGATACGTTCCCGTGTATGTATCTCCCTGCAAACCGGCAAACGCAAGCGTAGCCGTTGAGCCGTCTTCCTGATTTTCAAAATAAACCTCTAAACTCGTAAGCCATTCGGGATGCTTCGACAGGTTTGCATCTTGAATGCACAGCATGCCGTCTTCATCGACCCAGATGTTCGGATTGGCGAGCGCCACTTCGTTCGTAGCTCCCGCAGGCGTACCGCCGAAGTACCCGATCATGGGGTCGGCCTTGATGCGCGCATCCTGGATACGGCCGACCTCCGACGTCATCGATGCATAGTAGGCCTGCGCAGGCTTCGTCTCTCCGATATCCGCAGGTGCCGTTTGGAAGAAACCCGTTCTCCCATCGGTGTAGAACACCCCGAACACCGTCGCGGTTGAGAGGCTGTACTCGATCAAGTAATCGCCGTTGCGCACCGCTGCGTCGATCGATCCCGCCGGGATGATTCCAGCGGTTCGTGCTTGGTCGGCGGTCATGTAATAGAGATCGTTCTGTTCGGGATGGTTATCGACAACCCCGGACGGAACGTTCAACGCATTCTGATCTCCCGTGGGAAGCTGCGGGGAGTCGCCGTCGAAAAGGGCGAGCCACGTTCCCGACACCTTCATCGAAGTCATCTGCTGCTGGGCGGTTACGGCAATGTCGCTCGCAGCCGCATCGAGCTCGAGCATGCGCATGTTGCGTTGGATGTTCGATATAGAGGGAGCGGCCAAGGCCGCAAGAACCAAGACTATTGCAATGGCTAGCAGCAGTTCGGCAAGGGTGAAACCCTGAGTATTCCTATCCCGGTCAAGCATAAACCAGCATCTGTCTCCGCCCACAGGAGCGCCCGCGCCCCCGTATACCTCATCAATTTCATTAATGATTAGTATACAACGTGGTATTTAAGAAGACGCTAGTTTAGCTTAACTGCCCCAAAATAGCCACCGTTTCCTTATGTGCTTTCTCAACGTCGGGCATCGAACGGCGGGCGGCATCTATATTGCCTGATCGGAGCGCTTCGGTGACGGGCTCCAAAACAGCGAAGTACGATGAGAACGACAGGTTCCCAACTACACCTTTAAGCGTATGGGCAACGCGAAAGCCCTCTTCGGCATCCCCTGCTTCAATCGCTTGGGTAAGCAGGTCGTAGTGCTCGTCGTTCAGGTAGCGGAAAATGAACTTCTCGAACATGGCGGCATTGCCTCCGAAGCGGTCGACTCCGCCACGATAGTCGATGCCATGAGCAATCAACTCGTCGATCTGTGTATCGTCCAGCATGCGGTCTTTCGCCTCCCGTTCGGCCTTCCGTCCCTTACGATCATGCAAGCATCACATCCTTCGCATGGAATATAAAGTATACGGCTCGAACAAAAAAGGGACCCGCAAAGGCCCCTTTTGTTAAGCATTTGTCATTCGCCCGCCAACCGCTTTGAGCGAATCGGCAGGCGTGCAACGCAAAGCTATCCGAAGATCAGCTCGCGCTCCTCGCCCGTCAACGCCGCGCGGGCTTGGTCGCGCAGGTTGTTCACGCCGATGAAGAACTGCCGCATCATGACCACCATGAGGTAACGGCCCTTCGGGGTGAGCGTGAGCTCGTTGTCGTTGTCGGTCGCAAAGGCGCCGGACGCCTTCATGAACGCCATCTCCACGGGAAGGCCGCGCTCGACCGTGCACCCGAAATCGTGCTCGAACTGCTTCTTGTCGAGACGCAGCCCGAAAAGCTGCATCATGAACCGGTAGCGCATCCGATCGGGCTTCGAAAACGTGGTCTTGCCCATGAGCGACATACGGCCCGATTCGATGGCCTTGTTGTACTCGTTGACCGAGAACGTGTTCACGTACAGCGATTCACCCAGATACGTGATGCCGCCGCTGCCGATTGCCGGGTATTCCTCGTAATCGACCACATACTCGTCGATCATGACGTCTTCGCCCGACTCTGCAACCTCGGCCTTATTGAACGTCCATGCGCTGCCGTGCTTGAACAGCGGATCCGGACCACCGGCCAAAAGCTCGTCGATGATCTTGTAGAATCGTTGCTCGCGCTGGTAATCCACCTTGCCGACCGTTTTAGCGAGCGAGCGGGCCACCGACGGCGAGGCCATCAGCGGGTAGAACGTGGTCTGGCTCGTGCCGCTTTCCACCACGCGCTCGATATCGCTGATGAGGACATCCTCCGTCTGCGCAGGGAAGTTGAAGATCATGTCCACGTTGAGCGAGGTGAAGTACGGGCTCGCCTCGCGGATGCGCTCGAGGATCTCCTCGCCGCACCCGTACTTGTCGAAGCGATCCATCTGCTTCAGCAGTCCGTCGTCGAAGCTCTGCACGCCCACCGACAACCGCTGCACCCGGCCCTGCAGCTTATCGAGGTAGGACGGGATGAGGTGGTTCGGGTTCGTTTCGCTCGAAACCTCTTTGATGGAGAAGGTCTCCTTCGCGAGGTCGATCGTATCGCACAGCTCGTCGATCATGATGGTGGGAGTGCCGCCGCCCACGTACAGGCTCTCGAAATCGTAACCGAGATCCTTGAGCATGAGCATTTCTTTGCGCATATTCTCGAAGTACGGCACCGCGCGGTCCTCGTTGAAGGGGAAGCGGTTGAAGGAGCAGTACGGGCAGAGCCGCTCGCAGAACGGCACGTGCATGTAGAGCATATAGGCCTGCCCCGGGGTAGGCGCAGGAACAAACGCGTCCTCGGTCGGCTCAAGTTTAAGGTAGCTTTTCGTGCATTGGCCTACAACGGTGGAAAGCATTCGTTCGGATAGCATACCGGCTACTCCCAAGCTCCGCGGCCCGATGCGGCGCGCTTGCCGATGTCGGTGCGGTACTGCTTGCCTTCGAAATTGATGAGGTCGACGGCATCGTAGGCAAGTTCGCGCGCATCGTCGAAATCATCGCCCAAGGCCACCACGTTGAGCACGCGACCCCCTGCCGTAATGAGCTCACCGTCGTTGTTGAGCGCGGTTCCCGCGTGGAACACCGTGACGCCCTTGAGATCCTCGGCCTCGTCGATGCCGAGGATAACCTTGCCCTTTTCGTACGAGCCCGGATACCCCTCGCTCGCAAGCACCACGCACACGGCCCAGGCATCCGACCAAACGAGATCGATGTCTTCCGAGCGACCCTGCGCAACCGCGTACATGATCTCGACAAGATCGTTTTCGAGACGGGGAAGCACCACCTGCGTCTCGGGATCGCCGAAGCGCGCGTTGAACTCGAGGACTTTGGGGCCCTCGGGGGTCAGCATGAATCCGCCGTACAGCACACCGCGATAATCGTGCTCGAACGGTTCGCGAGCCGTCGCCGCAGCGGCAACCTGCATGATGCGCTGCATCTCGGCAAGCTCTTCGTCGGTCACGATCGGCACCGGCGAGTACACGCCCATGCCGCCCGTGTTCGGGCCGCGATCGCCGTCGAACGCGCGCTTGTGATCCTGCGCGGTGGTCATGCAGAACGCTTTGCCGTTCGTGACGAACGCGAGAAGCGAGCATTCGGGACCGGTCAGGCACTCTTCGATGAGCACGGTGGATCCCGCCTCGCCGAACTCGCCGTCGAAGCAGCTGCGAACCGCATCCTCGGCAACCTCTTCGGTCTCTGCGACGAAAACGCCCTTGCCAGCCGCCAATCCATCGGCCTTCACCACAATAGGAGCGCCGAGCTCTTCGATGTAAGCGAGTGCGGGCTCGAGCTCGGTGAAGCTCGCATAGCGCGCAGTGGGAATGCCGTTTTCATCCATGAACTGCTTGCTGTAGGTTTTGCTGCCCTCGAGGCGCGCGCCTTGCGCATCGGGGCCGAACACGGCAACACCCGCTTCGCGCAACACGTCGGCCACGCCCGCCACGAGTGGCGCTTCGGGGCCGATCACCACAAGATCGATATCGTGATCGCGAGAAAAGCCGAGCACGGCAGCGCCCGAGTTGACATCGAGGGTGGCTATGTTTTCGGCAATTTGAGCAGTACCCCCATTGCCGGGAGCCACGAACAGCTCATCGCAATTCGGTGATTTCGCAAGCGCCCAGGTAATCGCATGCTCGCGACCGCCGCTTCCCAAAACCAAGATGTTCACTGCTTGTCCTTTCCTCTTGTTCTATACGAACAAATGTTTCACGTGAAACATATCGATCTCTGCTCTGCGCCGTACCATCTTTGCCCAGGTGGACGGCGCCTGAAACGCTTGGCTGCGCGAGACCGCGCAAACCTGCCGCATCTTCGGTTTACTTGACGCTCTGCCATCCGCGCAGAATGGTCTGGTCGCGATCGGGGCCGACGGCGATAATCGAAATCGGCACACCGGTGATCTCCTCGAGGTACTCGACATACGCCTGCGCGTTTTCCGGCAGCTCCTCGAACGTCTTGCACCCGGTGATATCGACACCCTTCCAACCGGGAAGCTCTTTGTAGATGGGCTTGGCATGGAAGAGCACGCTCTGCTGCATGGGGAAGTAATCGTAGGTCTTGCCCTCGCACTCGTAGGCAACGCATACCTTGATGGTCTCGAACGCGGAGAGCACGTCGAGCTTGGTGAGCGCAACGTCGGTGAGACCGTTTACCTCGGCTGCATAGCGTCCGATGACCGCATCGAACCACCCGCAGCGGCGCTTACGACCGGTGGTTACACCGAACTCGCCACCAACCTGGCAGAACGTCTCGCCGACTTCAGCCTCTTCGGGGGCGCCGCCATCCTCGGCGTAGCGCTGCTCGGTCGGGAAGGGGCCGCCGCCCACGCGGGTGACGTAAGCCTTCTGGATGCCGAGCACCTTGTCGATGGCCGTAGGTCCCACACCGCTTCCCGTAGCCGCGCCGCCAGCGCAGCACGACGAAGACGTCACGTAAGGATACGTTCCGTGGTCGATATCGAGAAGCGTTCCCTGAGCACCCTCGAACAGGATGTTCTTGCCCTCGCGCAGCGCATCGTTCAAAAGCTGCGCCGATTCGGTCATATGGGGTTTGAGGATACGTGCGTAGGGAAGGTACTCTTCGCAGATCTCCTCAACCGTGTAGGTGGGCATGCCGTAGATCTTCTCGAGCACGGGATTCTTCTGGGCAAGCGCCGTTTCCACCTTAAGGCGGAAGATCTTCTCGTCGAGCAGATCCTGGATGCGGATGCCCTTGCGGGCGGCTTTATCCTGATAACACGGCCCGATGCCGCGCTTGGTGGTTCCGATCCTGTTCTCTCCGAGGCGCTTCTCATCGGCGCCGTCGAAATCTTTGTGGTACGGCATGATGACGTGCGCATCGCAGGAGATGAGCAGCCGCGCGCACGAGATACCCTCGGCTTCGAGCATGGCCATTTCCTTCACGAGCACGCCGGGATCGATTACGACGCCGTTGCCGATGACCGGCACCGCGTTCTCGTACATGATCCCCGACGGAATGAGGTGCAGCGCAAGCTTGCGATCGCCGTGAATGACGGTGTGCCCCGCGTTGTTCCCCCCTTGGTAACGGACGACATAATCGTAATCGCTCGAAATCATGTCGGTGATTTTGCCTTTTCCTTCGTCGCCCCACTGGGCGCCGACGAGAACCGTACTGGGCATGTCGTTCGTTCCTTTCCCTGGCCGCGCGAACGGGGTCTTTCCCGAACGTCGGCGGCCGCGCATATGCGAGCCCTCGCTCGCCTTACCTCAGCAAATTCCGATTATAACAATCTATGGGGTGATTTCCGTAGCCAATGGGGTCGAATGGAGTATTCCACATTCCTTGTGCATAGGCTTTTTATGAATGAGCTGCGCCTTACGACGCTGACGACTGTTCGCTCGTCTGCCGTCAAACCGCCGCATCGATTAAATCGATCACTTCTTGTCGCGAATGCACGCCGAGCTTGCGATAAATCGTTGCCGTATGGGTGTGGACCGTACTGGTTGAGATATAAAGTACTTCGGATGTTTTCCGCATGCTGTAGCCAAGCGAAATGCAGAAAAGTATCTCCTTCTCTCGCTGCGTCAAGCCAAAGCGATTCCCTATCTGATCGCAAACATCGCTCCTGTCAAGCCCCCGGTCTTCATCGGCCTGGCTCGGCGAAAACGTTATCTTCGCAATGCTCCCGTTGACGAACATGACGCAAACGAACACGAGGCAGAGAATGAGGCAGAAGCCGAGGATCAAGGCGTAACCCACCGCATATTCGCCTATCAATGCAAGCACGGTCGGAGCAAACTGAGCGAGGATGAACCTGACGGCATTGACTACCAGAGACGGCAAAAAGAGCGCCGCGATGTAGCAAATCCCGAAAACAGGAATGGGGTTCAGATCCTCTTGATAAACAATGACCATGAATATGACGAAGAACATGATTTTAGTCATCCGTCGGAAAAGGTACATGACCTCAAAACAAAAATTCGTCTGCACCGCCAAAACGAATACGGCCATGAAGAAGCTTAAGAATATGACTGCCAGAAACCCGAGGCAGGCGTGCCAGAACATTTTGTTTTTGAAAAAGGGGGTCTTTCCCGATTGCACGGCTATCAGGGCAAGCATAAGGCACAAAACGAACGGCAAAGCGTACGTAAGAGGAGACTCGCTGGTAATTACGTGATACCCCGGCACGAATATTTCAACGTAAGAAATCAGATTGATAGTGAGCACAAGCATCGCCAAGGGGACGAGCCATGCCTTTCGCTCCGTTCGGCGATCCCCCTCTTCAAAAAGGTTTTCCGTCGAAACGCCGACCGCCAAACCTCCCCTTACCTTCGCGTAGGCGGCATAGCACACGCTCGACAGCCCCAGACTCGCAATGGGAATAACGGCTCGGTATTCGCTGTTGTTCAGATTGCTGGGAGCGGCAACGTAGGCGAGCGCCATCGCGACAAGCATAAGCACGACAACCGTATTGAGTCTTTGCGAAAACATCAGCTCCCGTATCTCGACGATCCACGAGAAGAAAACGACAACGAAGCAAGCTGCGAAGACAACAAGGCACGCTGCGCATACGGCTACCGAGAACGGTTGCCCCAAAAGGCCCGCAATCGAGTGAATGAAGAAGAGGCACAACGAACCAACAAGGCCTGAGCCGAGCACGGCATAGCGATGTCGCGCAACGCGTACGAACCTCTTTCTCAGAACGGAGGCGAGAACGACCAAGCCGATCAACACCGCGAGAAAGAAGCAGTAGGCAAGAACTCCGTCGACGTAATCAACGATACCGAAGTACGACTCTTTGAAAAAAGCCTTGGCAACGTAAATCCATCCGAAGAGAAACCCGAAGATCAGCAAAGAACCCGAGCGCCACTCAAGCGATGAGCGCACGGCACGTTCGTCATCGACACCCGTCAAATCAGGCGCGCTTTGCCCGTTTTTACCCTTAGAAGAGGCCACTATAACCTCCGACCAATCGTCGCAACTCATTTCCCCAATGCCAACATCATCCCACCGAGTTCGAGGATCGCAACCCGCATTCTAGCATGGCCGCCCCCGGACCCCGACAGCAGACCCGATCGACAATGCATCCGAAATCAGCCGACTAGGCGAAACTCCAAATTTAGACACTTTTTGTCGAGCTAAACAGACAGGTGTTGACCCCGTTTTCGGTCAATTTCAACCATCCTTGTCGAAGACGGAAGCGCCTCCGCTTAATACGATGGCAGAGCATTGCGGGGCAATCCGCTAGGGCAAGCGCAGGAAAGGCACCGGGAGGCGCCGTCGAAAAGAAAAGGGGACCACATATGATAAAAGAGAGCATCTCGTCGCGCAGCACGGTGAGCAGGCGCACGTTTTTGGCAGGGGCGGGAGCAGCAGCTGGAATAGCGGCACTCGCCGGCATTACCGGCTGCGCACCGTCAACGACCGCCGAGAAAGCAAGCGAAAGCGGCCAGACAGCCGACTCCTATGTTTACGCTAAAAAACAGTCGGACGTGTCCGATAGGGAGCAGCTTTCAACCGACGTCTTGGTTGTCGGCGGCGGTGGCGCAGGCATATGCGCCGCGATCAGCGCAGCAGAAAACGGGGCGCAGGTTATTCTGGCAGAAAAACTCAGTCAGCTCGGCGGCGCAACTATCCTATCGGGGGGAGCAATTCCCGTCGTGGGAACCAAGCAGCAAACCGAAGCCGAGGTAGAAGACAGCATCTTCGCCATGGCAACCGACATTCTGCGCCCCACCAACTACACGGTCCGCGCCGATCTCGTATACACCGTAGCAGAACGCGCAAAAGAGCTTATCGAATGGACGGAACAGAAAGGGGTCGTCTGGACCCTTGACGAAAGGGGGCGCTTCGGGCAAACCGCACGTCGTATGCACATAGCCGAAGGCACTGGCGATGGACTCGTCAACACGCTTATCGAACATATGACAGCGCAAGAATCGATCACCCAGATGCTTTCTTTCGAAATAGAGGGCCTCGTTCTCGACGATTCCAATGCCGTTGCCGGCGCATACGGAACGTATGACGGGAAAAAATACGCAGTTACCGCGAAGAACACGGTACTCGCCACGAGCGGGTTCGCCAACAATCCCGATATGATCGCACAGTATTGCCCCGAAACAGCCGATGCGGTAAAGGTCGTTGCACTCGGCGCAACAGGCGAAGGAATAAAATGGGCGGAAGAGCTCGGTGTAGAGCTTCAATGCATGGGTGCTTACCAAGGGCATGCGTTTCGCGGAGTCGATAGCAATACGACCGCAGGCCATCAGGCTCTCGCTACCAACGGCGCCATCATCGTCAATGCCAATGGCGAGCGGTTTGTCAACGAATACGGCGGCTACTCGGATCTCTCCCCTCACGTGCTCGCCCAGCCAGACCACATCGGCTACATCTGCTTCACCGATATACAGGCATCGAAAAGCAAGGAGTTCGCAGATAGGCAGTCAGCGGGCTACGTTGCGACAGGCGCTACCGCAGCCGAGCTTGCGGAAGCACTCGGGATCGACGCCGTCGCCCTCGAAAAGACATTCGACGCATACAAGGCGGGCATCGAGAAGGGCGAAGATGCTTTCAATAAGTCCAACCTGCCCGAGAATTTCGACGGCCCGTATTATGCGATGAAGATCACCGGCGAAATACGCCATACGCAAGGGGGCATGCCGACCGATGTTGCCGGGCATGTCGTCCGCCCCGACGACACCCTTATACCAGGCCTGTATGCCGCAGGAGGCTGCACCGAAGGATTCTCCTGCCGCGCCGGATCGGTGTACTCAAGCGGAAACGGATTGATACAGGCGCTTCTCTTCGGAATGATCGCAGGCAGGAACGCCGCAGCCGAGGACAGAACGACAGCGCAGATCGCCGTCTGGGAAAACGGCGAGAGCGGCAAATAGGGCTGTTCGAAAGAAATAGCCGCAAGCACCATAACGGATACACTGCGATCTCCAGATATACCGTGAAAAGCGGCCGCCTACCCCGTTGCGGCGGAAGGCGGCCGCGTAGCATACAGAAAACCGCTCGGCTGATCCTCCCGTTATGCATCCAATCGACAGCTCCCGCCACTCAGCTCCAATGCTTCATAGAGCCCTTTCGGAACGCAGTCCAGCCAAAACCCAACGTAATCATCCAAGCCGATAAAGTCGTTGGGCTGTATCCAATGACGAATGAGATCGGGAACCCAGTTGGAATAAATCGCAATTTCTAGGCGAAGCGCTGCGGAAAGATCAGTGAATCCCCGCAGCGCGAGCGTTTCTTCGATGACGTCGATTCTTCGAGCATTGAGCGGCCAGTAATAGCTTTTCTGCTTTTGAACAAGGTTTTCGTAATCCGCCAAGAAAAACGACCGCTCCTGCTCCACCAATTCAAGACACGTAGTAATGCCCTCGCGCCAAGTAAGAATTCGGCCGATCTTGTACAAAGAAACCGAAAAACAAAAATCGAGATACCAGTACATAATGTCGTACTTCGATTCGAACAGCGTGTAGAACTTCTTACGTGAAATACCGCACTTCTTGCAAATAGCACTCACCGTCATGCGATCGAGCGGGGAATCCGCGGCATGCAAGACCGCGATCTTGTCTCGAAAATCAGCAGGCACATCTGCTAAAGGTATCTGCACGAAGACCATCCCCACTCCGAGCCGCATCCCCCGACCGATTACTTTATTCTGATGATTCCTCCGCTGCGATGTCAAGGGTACAAATTAATTGATTTGTTTCCACCGCGTGCCTTGCCTTGCATCCCCGTCCCCTGTTAGAGCGCTTCGTTCCTCAATACCATAAAGGCATCAACATGTTGGTGCACGAAAACATCCGATGTCAAACACACGACTATAAAACGAACAACATCGAACACGAGGAGGGGCTCATCATGACCAACACAAACCACGAGAGCAACAAAACAACAAAGCATTCCCTTTCGAGACGCACCTTTCTAAAGGGCTTAGGCATTGCAAGCGCTGCTGGCGTGGCGAGCGCCGCACTTTCTGGCTGCGCCGCAAGCCCGTCTTCCGCCGCAGACAAAAACGAGTCTGCTACAGCGGTAGACGCGGTAACCCAACGGCTGATCGACCGCGGCATAGCCGGCGCATCGCTTCCCGATGCCACACCCATTGCGCCCGTTGAACCACCCGAGAGCTGGGATGACGAAGCAGATGTCATCATCGTCGGCATGAGCGGTGGCGGCCTTGTCGCCGCAGGTTACCTTGCGGAAAACGGCTTCAAAGTCATCGGCATAGAGAAGCAATCGACCGTGGGCGGATCATGTCGTCATGCATGTTCGTTCGTCAATCCGTTCGGCGGAGCAAAATCACAGAAAGAAGCTGGTTTCGAGGGCATCTGCAAGGGCGATAAAAAAGCCGGTATGAGGCGCTACCAATCCGATTGTGGCTATTCGGTCGACGATTCGCTAATGAGTACGATGTTCGATTATGGCGGGGAAGCATGCGATTGGGTTGTCGAACAAGAAGGGATGAACCTCGTATGCCTAGGAAACCGGTGGCATGACAAAGACGTGGTCGACGGCAAGCAAAATCGGGTACTCGGTTTCACCAACCCCATCGACACGCTGGAAAAAAACGCCCTCTCCTCGGGCGCTGATATTAGGCTGAGTACCTCTGCCGAAACACTCGTATTCGACGGAAATCGTGTTGTCGGCGTGCTCGTTTCCGACCAAGATGGCAAGAAATATCTGAAAGCCGAAAAGGGTATTATTCTTTTGGCCGGCGGTATCGGCATGAACAAAGACCTTATTAAGGCATATCTTCCGAGCGCATACGAAGGGGCTGTGCAGGGCGGTCCCATGCCCTACCATACCGGTGAGACGTTCCGCATGGGGCTTGGAGTCGGTGGCGATTTCTCGGGATACGATTCATGGTGTTGCTGGGAGTCGGGCATCGACGAGAGCATCGCGGGCGGCGATGGGCAGTTCTGGCACTATTTCTGGCATGGCGAACGCCAGCTCTTCCATAACCCGTGGCTCATCATCGATCAAAACGGCACCCGTCAACCCTATTATGCTTTAACCCGCGAGGAATACGCTCCCCTGAACCCGGGCGGCGGCATGGGCGATCTGACCAACTCCACTCGCTGGATGGCGACAGTCGGACACCATGTTTACAATATTTGCGATTCGAAGTACCCAACCGAGATATTCAAAAAGAATACCACCCTAGAGGCAACCCACGACAAATGCCGCATTCCACTTACCGACCCTGCGGTACTCGTTGACAATGCCGGACTGGTCTCGGCCGATTGGCTAGCAGAGGTAGACGAAGCCGTCGAACGCGGTGCGGTGAAGAAGGCAGACACGCTCGAAGAACTTGCCGAGATGCTATTACTCGATCCCGAAGTCGTCAAAGATGCCGTAAAAAGGTATAACGAACTGTGCGAGAAAGGCGAGGACGACGAGCTAGCATTTCCTTACGATCCATCGTGGCTGAGCCCCATCGATACACCGCCGTACTACGCAGCCATCATCGGCGGCCAAATCGGCAAAACGCTCTGCGGTCTACGCGTTAACGGAGATTTCCAGGTAATCAACGAGAAAGGAGTTCCCATACCAGGACTCTACGCAGGCTATTCCACCGCAGGAGGTTTCATCGGCGACGGAACAGCAGGCGGATTCTGGAACGGCACCATGTACGGCGGTGTCGGCAGCTCGCTCGTAACGGGCTACATTACCGCCAAAAAACTCGCCGAACTCGAATAGCGGTTGCTCGCTGGCCGCCTGCCGCTCGCCATACAACAGGCGGCCAGCATTTCAGTAGAACTCGAGCGTGACGCCAACCGACGTTACAGCTCGACCAGGTTCAACCCCAGATCGGCGCTTTTCATGAGCTCTACGATCTCATCGTGGCAGGTAAAGAGAATGACCTGCCTGCGCGCAGATAGCTCTTTGAGCGCCACGACCGCACCGTGCCGACGTTCCTCATCGAAGTTCACGAGTATGTCGTCGGCCATGATGGGTATAGCGCGCCCTACGTTTTCCGCCGTCATCAGAAGTGCGATGCGCAGGCTCAAATACAGCTGCTGGCATGTGCCGAGCGATAGATGGATCGGCTCGCGCACCGTTTTCACCCGGTCGATCACCTGGAGCTTGCCTTCTTCGCTCATGCGAACCTGCACCCAAGCACCCGCCGTCATCAGCGAGAGCAGGCGGCTCGCCTGCCGATACACCTCGGGCTGGCTCTTGCTTTCCCATGCGGTGATGGCGGCTTCAAGCATGTGCTTGGCGAGCAGCAGCCGAGCGAGGTCTTCCCCGCTTTCCGCAAGGCGCGTGGTCACCTGCTGGTATTCGAGCTTGAGTTCGTCGAAGCGCTTCTGGCGCTTCGCGTGCGCGAGCTCTTGCTTGAGCTCCCCGTACCGACGGTTAACGTTCTCGCTCGTCTCGATGAGTCCCGATCGCTGATGGGACTTCTGCTCGATGAGCGTTGCGATTTCGGATAGGGGCGTATCGAGCGTTATTCCAAGGCGGCTGTACAAAGCGTTTTTCTGCCTCTGAATATCCGCAAGGCGGTCTTCGATGGCGGATAGCTGCGCCACGAGCGCCTGCTGTCTCTGCACGAACAAGCTCGATGCCGCCCGGGCGTCTTTGGCTTCGTCAAGCAACGCGCGAGCACGACGAAGAGACCCCTGGGCGGCACCGAGCCCCGCACGATCGAGAAACGTCGTGGTTTGCGTCATCTGCACTGACAGCTCGCCTTCGCACGTTTCGAGCTTCTTCTTATCCTGCAGCATCACCCATTGGGCATCCTGCTTTCGCTGCGTAAGCGCCTCTTCGGTTTTCGAAGGCCTGAACAGCATGACGAGCGCCGCACCCGCCAAAAACAGCGCGAACACGACGAGGATGATGCCGAGCGCCGTAAACGAGAGGCTCGTTATCTCGCGACCGTGCATGAATACCGGCACGCCCGCGATAACGAACAGTACGGGAAGCGCCACCGAAAGGGCGATCTGCACGTGGCGCTGCCTGCGCGCCCGGCCTTCGAGCTCCTGCAGATCGGGCGCCTCGAGCAGCGCTTCGTAGTTCGATTTGGAATCGGTGTAGTTCTCCTTGGCAAGATCGACACTGTGCTGGCACTTGCTTCGCTCCTCGACGAGCAGATCGATGCGATCACGCAGTGCATGCTCGTCAGCGGGAGCGATCGAGGCGAGGGAGGGATCGAGGGCCCGTTCATGCAGGCGATGCTCGGCAACGAGGGCCTGCTCCTCCTCGAGCAGCGCCTCGCGCTTGTCGATGCTGCGCGTCAATTCTTCTTCGAGCCGCTCGAGGCTCGCCTTCCCCGCCGACAATGCTTCGATTTCCGCGTTGAGCTTTTGCAGCGAGGCGATGAGGGCCTCGCGCTGCGGGGCCAGCTCGTGGAACTCCTTGTCTTGGTGCTTGAAGCGCTCGGCCTCATCGCCCGCCTGGGCGATCTGAGCCCGCAACTCATCCTGGCGCGCAGTCAGCTGCGTGATGGAGTGGTCGAGCCCCGAAGCGCGCGACGTGTACTCGCCGATTCTGCTCTGGATTTCTGCGAGGGCCTGAGCGGGCGAAGCACCGGTGCCCGATCCTGCTGTGAGCAGCTTGGCCGTCACGTCCGTGGTATTCCGGAGGCTGCGCAACTCGTCGCTCGTAAGCGCGAACATGGTCTGGAACGTCTCTTTATCGATGTCGTCGAGGATATCTGCAGCGCCCTGCAGGCCGTCGATGTTCTTGATGCGGGTCAGCTCGATTTCCTCGTCGGTCGCCTCGTCGGTAAAGAAAAGGGATCCGGCACGATCGGCGTTGCTCGGCTTGTACGTGTTTTTCGCACCGCGCGCATCTTCCCAGCCGAACAGCACGCCAGCGAAAAATGCATTGAGCGTCGTCTTGCCCGCCTCGTTTTTGCCATGGACCACGTTGAGATGCGGCGCGAACGGGCCGATCACGCGATTTGAAAACGAACCGAAGCTCACAATTTTCATGCGGCTGAGATACAAGCCCCTTGCAGGACTCGTATCGACCGTCGTCTTCTTGCGGCCGGGGCCTTCCATCTCATTGTCCGTCATCGTGCCTCGCTCTGCCCGAGCAAATCGAGTACGAGGTTCTCTGCTTCGCCAGCGAGCTTACCGAGCGAACGCTCGACGCTCCTCGATACCGTCAGGTTCTTCTTCAGGAATTCGTCCTGCAGATAGGCGAGCGTTTCTTCCTCGTTCTCCCTCTGAGAGCAGGCAACCTGTAAAAGCACCGCAGGAAACAGGCCTTCGCCTGCAAGCGCCTCTTTGTCGAGAGGAAGTTCGGTGCGATCGATAAGCGCATCGCAGAAGAAGAACGCGTAGGAATCGTTGATGTTCTTTCGCAGATCGGCCAGCACCGAGGGTGCTTCGAGGAACTTATGCAGCTGCGTTTTGCCCGTCAGCTCGATGCGCACGCACATTTCCTCGCAATGCGAATTCCCGTTTTCGCGAAACAGTTCGCGCATGATTTTTTCGCTTACCTCGGCGATGCTTGCGCAGTCCGCAACATCGACGTGCATCCGCTGCCACACAACGCTGGCCGTCGGAATAAACTCGAGCTGGTTCGGCGCGTTCTCGGTCAGCGTGACTTTGAAAACGCCGCGCTCGCCGGTTTCGTTGATATCGCGTCCCTGGATGCAACCCGAAAATACGAGCCGGGGATTGTCGTCGGGAAACGTATAGCGCTTGTGGATATGCCCTAACGCCCAGTAGTCCATGCCCGTGCGCATGAGCGCGGAAGGATCGGTGGGCGCCTTGGTGTGGTCGAGGTTGAGGCCGGTATGCAGAACGCCGACAGCGAACGGGGCATCAGCAGCGCCCGTTGCCTCTTCGGCTGCCGAACGGTTCACCCCCTCGGCGATATCCTGATCGAAAGGCCAAGTCTGGTTGTAGTAGCCACGGCCTCCCAACAGCACGAGCGGCTCGCCGTCGCGCTCGAAGGTTTCGAAGCTCGGTTTGTCCGCCGAAAACATGAAGGTGTTCGGCGGGAACGCGAAAAAGTCCTGCTTCCATGAAGTGAACGGATCGTGGTTGCCCGTACAGAGGTATACGGGGATGCCAGCTTCGTCGAGCCTGTGCAGCCCTTGGAAGAAATGGAGGTAGTCGCCATACGATGCGCGCGCCGAATCGAAGATATCGCCCGCCATCACGACGAAATCGACGCCGTTCTCGAGAGCCGCCTCGATAACGCGATCGTAGCTTTCGGGAATGGCGGTCAGCAGGCGATCGGCCCACGCATCGGACAGGGCTCGCAAGCCCCGAAACGGAGCGCCCAGATGCAGGTCCGCCGCATGGATAAATGTAACGCGTTTAGGCATGTATGCAGTGTACCGCGAAACGCGATGCTTCGCTGCTACGCGTAGCCGGCCGCGCGCGAATCGTCGACAAAGTTCATGAATTTCGTAAACTCGGGGTTGAACGCCAGCGGAATATCGCGCGTAGGACCGTTGCGGTGCTTCGCAACGATGAGTTCGGCGGTACCGAGATCGGGGCGATCGTCGCTTTCCGCTTCGATCTCGTCCATGCTTCGATCGATGAACGCAACGATGTCGGCGTCCTGCTCGATCGAGCCCGATTCGCGAAGGTCGGAAAGCATCGGACGTTTTTTCCCACGCATTTCAACGGCACGGGAAAGCTGCGAGAGTGCCACGACGGGCATGTCCATCTCTTTTGCGAGGACCTTCAGACCACGGGAGATCTCACCGACCTCGACGGCGCGGTTGCCGTCGCGACGCGTTTGGGGCGGCTGCATGAGCTGGAGGTAGTCGACGACGATCATACCCTGCTTCTTATCGCGCAACTCGCGCCGCGCCTTCGCGCGCAGCTCGAGGATGGAAAGCGCCGGGGTGTCGTCGATGTACAGATCGAGGTTCGCAAGGGTGCCGCACGCATCGGCGATGGCCGCCCAGTCGCTTTCCTGCAACTGGCCGCTGCGCACCCTCGACAGGCTGACGCGCGCTTCCGAGCACAGGATTCTCTGCACGAGCTGGGAGGCGCTCATTTCCAGCGAGAGGAAGGCAACCGTGGTTCCCTCTTTCGCCGAATTGACTGCGAGGTTGAGCGCGAACGACGTCTTGCCGACGCCGGGTCGGGCGGCGAGGATAACGAGGTCGCCGCCTCTAAAGCCGTGGAACAGATCGTCGACGTCTTTGAAGCCCGAGGGAACGCCGGCCATATGGTTTTGCCGAGCCGCCAGTTCCGATATCTCCTCGAACGCATCGTTGAGGAGCGTGTCCATTTTTTGGAATGCGGAAGAAACGCGCTTCTCCGTAACCTTGAACAGCGTCTTCTCGGCTTCTTCAACCACTACGTCAAGATCGTCGGGAGCATCGTAGGCAAGCGCGTTTATCTCGGCCGACGCATAGATGAGCTCCCGGAGGATGGCCGTACGCTTCACGATTTCGGCATGGTTGTGCCAGTTGGTCAAAGCGAACGTGTTGTCGCCCAGCTCGACAAGATACGCCTTCCCGCCGATCGCTTCGAGCTGGCCCGAAGCGTTGAGGTTATCGGCCAACGATATCTGGTCGATGGGAATATGACGCACGTACAGATCGAGAATCGCCTCGAAGATGCGCTGGTGGGCGGGACGGAAGAAGTTATCGGGATTCAGCTTCGTCGCGATTTCCTCTACCGCTTCTTGATTAAGCATGCAGGCAGCCAGAACCGATTTCTCTGCTTCGATGTTTTGAGGCAAAGACTTGCGTTTTTGCTCGACGCTCGTCTCTTCCGGTGCAAAATCCGGATTATGGTAAGAGCCAGGTCCTCTGTCCGGCATACCCGTCCTTTCGCTTTCTTGTCAGCTGGTCGAGCTTAGTATACTACACTATAAAAACCGCAGTTCAACTGTGTATTTTGGCGATTTTTCCCAGTGGTTTTCGTTATCCACAACGCCGCATGTCCAGGCAGCTTTCCCACCTGCCGCAAAAGAGGTTTTCCACATTTTCCACTACGGAACCGTGTGGATAAAGCTCATGTAGAGAATCCAGGTATTCTCGACATGAACCCCAGCCGCAACGGCATTGGCTGCAAGATAAGCCGTACCCTGCCGAACCCCCTGCCTGGCAAAGAAAACGGGCCGCACCCTTCGATGCGACCCGTTTCGATTTCGATCGTTCGATCGAAGCGCAGAACTACTGCTTGTCCTCGGCTTCGACGAACTCGGCAGCCGTCTCGGCTGCTTCGGAAGCAGCCTGGGCATCGCCCGCCGCATCGGCGGCTTCGATGCTGGCAGCGGCTTCTTCGACGATAGCGTCTTCGATGGCCTTGAGCTCTTCGCGAGCCTCGGCATCTTCTGCTGCCTCGACTGCCGCAGCGGCTTCCTCGGAAGGAATCGCATCGTCGGCACCGCCGACGAACAGCCTCAGCGTCGTCTTGATGTCGCGATACAGCGAAATCGTCACCTCGTGCTCACCGGCAGTCTTGATGGGAGCCTTGAGCTCGATGCGCTTCTTATCGATGTCGAGACCGAGGCTCTCCTTGACCGCATCGGCGATCATGACGGAAGTAACCGAGCCGAACAGCTGGCCTTCCTCGCCCACCTTCGCGACAACCTTGACCACGTTGCCCTCGATGGCCTCTTTGAACTTCTCGGCACCACCGATGCGCGTCTCTTCGCGCAGCTCGATGTTGTGCTTGCGCTGCTCGAGCTGCTTCAGGTTGCCCTTGGTAGCCGGAATAGCGATCTTCTGGGGATACAGGAAGTTGTTGGCGAATCCAGGTGCTACCTCGACGACGTCGCCTTCGCCTCCCTTGCCCTTCAGTTCTTGAAGCAAAATAACTTTCATCAGTTACCCCCTTGCCTAGCGGTTGCGGCGGTCGCCACGACCACTGACGGCAGGAACCGCGTACGGCATCAAAGCCATCTCGCGCGCGCGCTTCACGGCGGCGGCGACGTCGCGCTGGTGCTGGGTGCAGGCACCGGTAACGCGACGGGGCTTGATCTTTCCGCGGTCAGTTACATATTTACGCAGCATCTGTGTATCTTTGTAATCGATGTACTTGGCGTCTTCCTTGCAGAATTGGCAGTACTTACGACGAGGCTGCTTTGCGTAATCAGACATTTTACTAACCTCTTTCGTACCTACTAAAACGGGATGTCTTCATCATAGACCGAAGAAGAGGCGTCGACCATCGGGGCCGCTGCCGCCGGAGCGGGAGCATACCCACCCGAGGAAGGCTGGGAACCGTAAGATTGGCCACCATCACGACTCGACATGAACTCGAGCTCGTCGACGATCACCTCGATCTTGCTGCGCTTCTGGCCTTCGCGTTCCCACTGGCTCCATCGGAGCTTTCCCTCGATGGCGACCTTGGTCCCCTTCGAGAGGAACCTCGAGAGGCTCTCGGCTCTTGCACCGAACATAGTGCAGTCGATGAAGTTCGGGTAGTCTTCCCATTCGCCGGTCTGCTGGTTCTTGCGGCGGTCGTTGACCGCTACGCCGAAACCGAGGACCGGAAGACCGCTCGCCGTGGAACGCAATTCAGGATCACGCGTCAGGTTTCCGCTGATTATCACTCGGTTAATGCTCATATTCTTCCACCTCTTCTCATGCTTGACGGCGATGCGCTCAGCGCCCGCCGCCCGTGTCATTCGCTCAAATTAGTCGCGATCCGTACGCTTAACGATCATATGACGCACGATTGCGTCGGTAATACGCAGCACACGATCCAATTCCGCGATATTCTCGGGTTCAGCATGGAAATCGATCAGGGTGTAATCACCGTCGGTCAAACCGTTGATCTCATAGGCGAGTTTGCGCTTTCCCCAGTCGTCGACGTTATCGATCGCACCGTTGCCTGCGGCAATGGTGGTCTCAACGCGTTTCATGGTTGCGGCGCGGGTTTCTTCGTCGATTGACGGAGACACAAAAAACAACAATTCATAAGCCTTCATCAGCTCACCTCCTCTGGACTTTACGGCTTCGGGGCTGTTGAAGGCATATACCCGAAGCAGGATTAGCTTGCCCATTCTAGCAGAGGGGTTGTGCCCCCGCAAGAAATATTCCCCGTTCGGGCCGCACGTATCCACGCTTCGAACACACTTGGCAAACGGCCTCACCCATGCTTTGTCCTTTGAGCACCACTGAGCATACCTCGCTCGATGTTTGCATGCAGTCGGAAAAGAGCACCTTCGAAAAGAGCCGATAACGAAACAGGGGTGAAGCACTTCTTACCGTGCTTCACCCCTACAGCGAACGCAAAGCGATGCGAACCCTACGCAAAAATGCGCAGGCGGGTGCCGAATGCTAGTCCTCTTCTTCGACTTCCTCTTCCTCATCGAACTCGTCGTCAAGGTACTTCTCGTCGATCTCGTCGTCAGCGTATGCTTCGGCATCCTTCAGACCGGCCATGAAGTTCGGCGCTGCGCCGATGTAGGCAGGATCGGTCTCGAAGACCGGCTTGTCGTCAACGATGTTGTACACATACCCGATTGCATACCCCTCGTCTTCGCCGGGAATGCCGCCTTCGGCGATAATGGCATCCTGTGTTCCCGCATCGGTCTCAACGTAGCCGTCGTAGCAGAAGCCGTAGGCCTCGGCACCGCGAGCGCCTTCGACGGTGTGGCGCGCGAAAGCGAAGCACTCCTCTGCAGAATCACCTGGATGACTCTCGATGAACAGGTTGTCCTTCACGACAAGCGCCGTGAACGGCACCACGTCGGCTCCTTGGTTCATCTTCTCCTTCGCTTCGTCGAGCGTAAAAAGCAGAACCTTCTCAAGGGTTTCCGGGATCTCGGGAACCTCGGTCTCGCTGGATTCCACAACGCGATCTACCATGTGCGTCCTCTTAATCGTTCATCGTCTCCTCCCGGAGACTTTCTAACCTATGGGTGATGCTGGTATTATGCCACAGCTCGCAACATGCAGTTCAACGGTTGGGCAAGAGGCACGAGGTACACAAGGAAAAGAGTACCGAGAAGCGATCTCGAACTACGTGCTTTGGCTAATCGAAGCATCCTCAGCTATCGCAAATGCACAGATTCTCAAACAAAGAAGTGCGCCGGTTGGCTTTACCAACCGGCGCATCCGATGCCTTATCGCACGTAGAATTCGGCCACGGCCGCCTGCGGGCTCGCCTGGCCGCGCTCGTTGACGGAGCGGACCTTCAGCTGGTAGGCCCCGCGCTCCTCGGGCGTGAACGAGTACGTCCAATGCACCCAGAGGTCGGCCGTCGTATCCGACACGTCGTGGCTCGTCCACGTTTCGCCGCCGTCGAGGGAGAACTCCATCGCGACGATGCTCTTGTCGAAGTCGTCGGCGTATCCCTCGAGCGTTATCGTCTGGCCCAGATCGAGCTCTTGAGGCGCTATCATGGCCGACCTCCTTCCGCTTTTATCCTAGCCGATCTCGGCGCTGAGGATGCCGACGTTCGGGCTGTTGGGGTACTCCATCCCTTCGCCGGGGTTCTCGGGCGGGGTCGCCTCGCTGGTCACCCTCACCTCGACGATATCGCGGACGAAGTAGTTGGCCGAGGTGCGCGTCATCCACAGCTGGTTGTTGCCGCCGACCGACGCAGACAGGTCCTCGTCGTTGATCTCGTAGGAGATGACCCCGTGGCGCCCGACGACGTATGCGATCGGAATCGCGAGCTCGGTTCCGTCGCTCGACACGAACGTGAGCGTGTTGACACCCGAGCGCGCTTCGGCGCGATCGAGGAGGTAGGACACCGGGATGCCCTTCACGTCCGCCGTGATGATGGCTTTGCCGTCGGCGGGGTTGCCGCCGCACGTGCAGGTCATGACCTGCTGGACGCTGCTCTCGGAGGCGAGCTCGTCAACCGGCAGCGTAAACGCCTGATCGACGTCGCCCGACACCGTGATCTTCCATTCGAGGGGGTTGCCGACCGCGAAATCGTCGGTCGCGTTGCACAGCGCGGCGGTGGCGCGCTGGAACACGTCTTTGATGATACTGTTCGGCGTGATCGCGGTCTGATCGTATGCGAACTCGCCCTGCGATGCCTCGGCTTCGTTTACGCTCGGCGCAACGCCGCTCGCAGCATCGGCCTTTGTGCTTGCGGAAGACGCATCGCCTGCGCCCTGCGGCGCCTCTTCTGCGAGGGCCGTCCCCCCGCCCGAGATCACGAGCGTTGCCGCCATGGTCCCGAGTAGTACGTTCTTCTTTATGTCTTGCATGGTCGTCTCCAGATCTACTTTACATGGAACAGGAAGTTGGTATCGCGCGAGCAAACGCGATCGGAACCGTCGGGCTGCGTGCTCGTCGTGCGAATCTTGAGCAGGTAGCTGCCCGCTTCCTGCGGGGTGTAGTTCAGCCGCCAGTACGTCCAGCAGGTCGGATCGTTGTCGGGAGTCTCAAGCGTCGTCCAGGTCTTGCCATGGTCAAGCGAGTACTCGACCTTAGAAATCGGCTCGTCGTAGGCATCGGCGTATCCCTCGATGGTGAGTTCTTTGCCAGCCTGTCCCTCAAGCACTACACCGTCGGGGAAGTTGAGTACGGCGCTGTTCGGCTTACCCTGCATCTTGCCCGTGTCGGGGTCGAGCGGAGTACCGACTCCCTCTTCCTCTTCCTCCTCCCCGTCGGAAGGCACGGTTACGAAGCTGATGGACTGGATCGCCTTGATGTAGGAAGCCGCCGAATTGCGCGGGACGGCCAGCGTCACCGGATAACCCTGATGCGCGGGCAGCGGCTCGCCGTTGATCTCGGTTACGAGCAGGCAATCCTCATAGTTGATCTCATCGAATCCAGGGGAGACCATGTTGTAGCCGTCCTCCGACGTGCACTTGATGTTCGTCACGCCGTCTGCGGGCTTCACGTAATCGATAATATCCTTCATCGAAACGCCAGTGAGCTCGGCTTGGTAGATCCATGCGTTACCGGTCGCGTTTTCGATGCACCCCTGCTTCTGAACGGAGCTCTTGGTGCCAAATTTCTCAACAAGTTCGGTAACCGTCATCTCGATGGGGTTCTCGACCTCGCCGTCGATGGTGAGCGTCCAAGCATCGGCAACCGCGGGGTCGGTGTCGGTGCGCCATTCGGACGGCTCGTTGTTGAGCGATTCGAAGAAAAGCTGGCTGTTATCGGAAATGGTGGTCTGATCGTAGGTCACATCGAGATTCGCTTCATCGGCTTTCACGTCGGTGATTCCCTTGTACAGATCGTACTTCGCGTAATCCCACAGGTTGAACTTGCCGTCGGAATCAATGAAATGGCACGAATCGCAGCTTCCGTCCATGGCTGTGAATTGGGGATTGCTGTTATGGATGCCATGGAGCGTTTCGACCAGCTGGATGTTTCCAAAACCCGCATTGCGATGGCAGCCGAGGCAGTTCGCAATGGTCACCTGGGTGGGGTAGCCCATGGCGTACACGTTGTGCTTGGTGTCGAGGCTCATCACCACATCTTCGATCGATTCGTGGCAGGCAAGGCAACCGCGGTCGTCGGCGTTCAAATAGCTGATGTTCCAGCCCTTTTCGTCTGCTGGAACCGGCTGGTAGGTGAACCCGAACTGGTCGGTGTACGTGTTGGGCGTATTGCGCTCGGCGTTCGCGGCCACTTTATCGGCGTAGGTGAGCTTCTCGTTGTACTCGGAATAGCTATCGAGGTACGTGCCTCCGTCCTCGCCGAATCCGATGTTGTTTCCCATGCGCCCGAAGCTATCGTAGTCTATGGGCGACGAATTGTCTGCGGCATCGTCACTTCCGTCCGCTTTCGTTTCGCTCGGCGTGCACGCGGCCAAAAGGCCGAGCGCCATCACCAGACACAACGAAAACACGGTCAGTTTTTGTTTTGCCTTCATTCGCTTCCTCCTTTGTCTATCGTCTTGTTTGCCGAGATAATCCGGCAGGTTTCTTCCCCGGCAGGATTGTACGGAAAAGGATGTTTCGGCTGTAGGCGCTCAGAATCGAGTGCGACACGATTTTTCGCGCGAACCGCACCCTCGCCTGAGCGCCTATGGTTATCCTCATATCGAAATGATCGGCTTTGCTACAATACGCTCGAACGCAAAGGGACGGAAGCGATGCGGAAGCGAATCGCCGCATGCAGAAACAGCGCCGCACGCCAGGCAAGGCGCAGGCGATAGAAAGAGCGGGTATGAGGGTCAGAGGGCAAAAGGGGTGCAACGATGCAACGTCGATCATGTTCATATCGGCGCTGCATCAACGGATCGACTTCGATCGGTACCTCGATCAGGGAACGACGGTCAAGCTCTTCATCGACGAAGAGCTCGATGCGGTTTGCGAAAACGACGAGGACGTCTACCTTTACTATGTGAAGTCCGGCGCGCTTGAAGTCGGCATGAACCGCGATGCCGAGCGCAATACCATCTTCTTCATTCGCAGCGAAGGCGATGCGGTCATATGCAGCCGCCAGGGTTACCTGTCGTTCGGAACGAACCGCTTCACGCTCAAGGCAGTCAGAAACACCGTTCTCGTAGGTTTCACCCTCAAGCAGGTGAAGGAGCTCATTCGCAGCGACGATGACTTCCTCGAAGACTACCTCTACGAGATGCATATGGCTATGGCCCAGATGGGACACCGCATCGACACGACCGCGCACCAATCGAGCAGCCGCCGTATACTGCTATGGCTCGACAAGCTGTGCGAAGCGAACGAGCCCGTTGCCGATGGCGCATACCGCATTCCCTGCAACCTGACGGTCGACGAGTTGGCCGGGCTGCTGCTCATCCACTATGCAACGTGCAACAAGCTGCTCAAAGCCCTCAAAGAGCGCAACATCGTCAACAAAACCCGAACGCACTTGGAGATAGCGGATCGAGCTCAGATCAAGGAATTGCTGCGAGACGAGAACCCTGTGCTGTATTAGATCAACGGCGTACCAGAACGAACGGTTATGGCCCCGTGGAAAAGGAGCTCGTCTCGTCTTTCGCCCAAGGACTCGTGCTGGTTCGTGACGGTGGGCAATTGCAACATTGTCGCGTTTCGCCGTGACTGCTTTGCCAAAGCGAGTGCTCCGAAAAAGCCGAGGGCAGCGGTGAATGCAGGGTTGTCGCCGACGACGGCACAAGGCGCAAAGTCCGTGTAAAACGAACCGCCGCTCAGACGATTCCGCTCCTGGTTCAACGACGGACCAAAAGAAGCCAAACTCGATGCGGGCGCACCGGGAAGGCAGTCGCGCACCCGGCGTGCTCGGCAAGCGGCCGAACGCGATACCGCGCGAATCCCAGCGCGCATTCGGTGCACTATAATGAGATGACGCAACCCCTCGGGGCTACGACGGAGGAGATATGGGGAAAACGCACCAGGAACGCAATGCTCTGCAACGCTCGTCAGGCAAGCGCTACGGCATCGCCGTCGCTGGCTTTACGTGCCTGTATGCCGTATGCGTTTCATTCTTTTACTCCAGCTGGCTGGTTAGCCAGCCGAGCTTTTCCCCGGCATCGTTCGACAATGTGCTGAACCCGACGATATTCGTCGTGTCGCTGCTATTCTCCGTACTCGTCGGTTCGAAGCTGACTCACCTTGTCCGCCTGCCTTGTCTCGCGCTCGGCTACAGCGGATTCGTCCTCGCGCTCGGTAGCGCGTTTTTTGCCGCAACGACATGCCTCGACCAAGCTGTTGTTGCCGTATCGGCCCTCGCAGCGGGGATCGGCATGGCGCTGGTCATGCCCTTCTACTTCGAGGCGTTTGCGTGCTATTCGTCGCGCCGCATCGCCATCGCCTTCGGCATCATGTCGCTCGGCGGCATGGCAGCGAACATGCTGCTCGGCTTCGCCCCCGATATAGTATCGCTGGTTCTGTATGGTGCGCTGCTCGCAGCTTCGGCGCTATGCCTCGCGTTCACCCGGCACGCAGAAACCTCCGAGAACGGCAAAATCGAACGGGACCGCCGAATCCCTTCGCCCCATCCCGTGCTGTCGAAGCAGGATTTCCTCAACGTGTTTCTCGTATCGGGCATTTGCACGTTCGCGCTCTCCATTGTGTACGGCATCCTCGATACCGCAGCTACCGGCACAAGCACTTCGCCGGCTACTTCGATTCTCATCTCGCAGTTCGGCGGCATTGCGGCGGCAGTTGTATTCCTCGTTTACTTCGGGACGCGTACGAAACCGCCTACGTCGTTGCTCTTCAACGTGGTGTTCGGCATTTTGGCTACGGGCATCTTGTTTCTGCCGTTCCTCTCGAGCGATTACGCCGTATCGCTGAACATCTTGGCCGCCGCCGGATGGAAGCTCGTCATGCTAGCGCTGTTCTACCTCGTCGTAACCACGTACGCGCGGAGCAGAACGAAACTGCTCGTCGGTATCTCGCTTTCATATGCGCTTCCACGTTTCGGCCTGTTCATCGGTCAGAACGTCGCCCAGCTGCTTGGCGTTGGCAGTACCGCCGATTTCGTGCGCACCACGGCGGTCGCCTTCTTCCTGCTGTACCTCATCCTCATGGTCATCTGGATGGTGAACTCGCACGAACGCAAGCGCGCCGAATCGCAAGCACGGGCCGCCGACGAGCTGCTCGGTCGTTTTGCACAAGAACAGGAAAACGTGCGCAAGCTACGCTGCGAAGCATTGGCCGCCGATTGCGGATTGACCAACCGGGAAAGCGACATCCTCTATCTGCTTGCCCAAGGACGCGATGTCGCCTCGATCTGCGAAACGCTCTTCTTGTCCAAGAACACGGTGAAGAGCTATCAGAAAACTATCTACTCGAAGCTTGGCGTGCACAGCAAACAAGAGATCATCGATCTCGTAAACACTGCCAATTCTTCCCGTAACGCCTGATCATGCACCCCACTTTAAGGGGGGTTTCGCAGTTTCCCACACCAGGTGGGGTGTGCGCATGCATTACCTCCCGTACGCTGGGTTCCGTCAGATGCGCTTTTCTCAAGGCATCGAAGCAAGTGGAACACCAACAGAGGAGGCACCTATGGGGAATACCGCACAACACGCTCAGGGAGTATCGCGCCGTTCGTTCATTACCGGAGCAGCCGCAGCAGGCGTGCTTGCCGGACTGGGCTTAGCGGGATGCGCGCCACAGGATAAGAAAACCGCATCGGCTACCACGAACGGTGCCGATACGAAATGGGACGAGGAATGCGACGTACTCGTCGTAGGCAGCGGTTACACGGGCCTTGCTGCGGCGCTCGAAGCGAAGAATGCCGGCGCCGATGTTAAGGTCATCGAGAAAACGGCGCGCGTAGGCGGCAACTCCGCTCTCGCGGCCGGCGACTTCGCCGTATGCAATTCCAGCGTGCAAGAGCGTGAGGGCGTACAGGATTCGGTTGAGCAATACGTCGACGATATGATGGTAGCGGGTCTGTATCTTAACGACAAGGAAAAGTGTCGCGTGATCGCCGAGAAGTCCAACGAGACGTGGGAGTGGACCCTCGAGATGGGCGCGACCTGGGCGACGAACGACGAGGGCGAGCACTTCCTCTATCCGTACGGCGGCCACACCGTTATGCGCTCCATTGCACAGGGAGAAGGCGGCGGGGCGAACGTTACCGGCCCCTTCGCTGAGAAACTCAAAGAAATGGGCGTCGAGGTGGAGACGAAGCGGATGCTCACCGACCTGGTGAAGGATGAGAGCGGACGCGTCATCGGAGCCATCGTCCATGACAAGCCGAGCGGCAACGACACGGAAAGCGGCACGCCCGTCGCCATCAAGGCGAAAAAAGCCGTCGTGTTGGCCGCCGGAGGATTCGGGCGCGACCTCGAATTCCGCCAAGCGCAAGACCCCCGACTCGACGATACGGTGGACTGCACGAACCAGGAAGGAGCTACAGCAGAGAGCCTGCGCGCTTCGGTCGCCGCTGGAGCGATGGCGGTGCACACCGACTGGATCCAACTCCTTCCCTTCATGAGCCCCGATGAGCAAGGGTACGGAGTTGCCGCCTTCTACACCGACGGGCAGGCAAGCTACGCCCCCACGCTGAACGTTGCCACCGGCAAGCGAATCGTCAACGAACTGACCGACCGCAAGCGCTATGCCGATGCCATTCTGGAAACCGGACAGCCGTGCGTGCAGATTACGTGCAAGAAAGCGCTGTACGACGGAGGAAGCGGACTCGAAAGCGCCATCAAGGCCGGTATCACCACCGAATTTGCTTCCATCGAAGAGGCGGCCGAACACTACGGCATGCCCGTCGATGCCGTGAAGGAGGAAATCGCTCGTTACAACACGTTTGTCGAGAATAAGATCGACGAAGATTTCGGAAAGCCCATCCCGGAAGACGCCCAGCCCATCGACGAGGCTCCGTTCTACGGCGTACGCCTGTGGCCGAAGGTGCATCACTGCATGGGCGGCGTAAAAACCGACCTCGACTGCCGCGTGGTCGATATGAACCTTCAGGTTATCCCCGGCTTGTACGCAGCAGGCGAAGCAGTGGGAGGCATCCACGGTGCCTGCCGTTTGGGCTCGTGCGCTACGGCCGACTGCTTGGTGAACGGCCGCATCGCGGGCCAGAACGCCGCCAACGAGCAGACCGCGTAACGTTGCGTTTTCCTCCCAGCATCCAGACCCCACCTGCCAAGGCGGGGTCTCCCGCATGAACCTTGCGCCGCGAGGTTCGGAGAAAGGCTGGGTGAGAGAAACTTCGGCATCGCGTCGATCGGGCGCCGAGCGCCCCCGACCCGATAGACAGATCCGGTATGAAAAAACGGCCTCGCTTCACGCGGGGCCGTTCGCATTAAAACTGGCGGAGGAGGAGGGATTCGAACCCTCGTCACCGGGGTTGCCGGTGAAACGGTTTTCGAGACCGCCGCATTCAACCACTCTGCCACCCCTCCGCTTGGGGCAGGCCTCCTCGGTTTTCAGAGTCGACCTATCAAGGCTTCGGCAGATCGTCGACAACGTCGATCGTCTGCCAGGCACCGTTTCCAGCACCTTCGGGTGCGAGCACCCTATGATCACGCGCCGAAACGCGATGTTCATCTGGCGGAGAGATAGGGATTCGAACCCTAGGTACGCTTTTGGCGCACACACGATTTCCAATCGTGCACCTTCGGCCAGCTCGGTCATCTCTCCATTCAGCCGTTCGTGGCCGCCGCACGTCTTTCATAGCCCGTAAAAGCAGCAGCGGATACGTAGTATACCTCAGCTAGTATTCGCTCACAAGCGAATAATATCCACCTCTCCGCTGAATCTGCAAAGGTACCTCGAACAATGCGGTCATCGTTGCGTCGGTAAGCAGTTCTTCTTTCGGGCCATCGGCGTATAGGCGACCGCCTTTCAAGAGTACGAGACGGGTGATTTCGGGCACTATATCTTCCGGATAATGGGTAACGAGCACGATCGACTTGCCTGCCTGGGCAAGAGCCCGTATGCTCTGCCTCACATGGAACATTCCCTCGGGATCGAGCCCCGTACACGGTTCATCGAGCACGAGTACCTGGGGATCGTGCACGAGCGCCCGCGCGAACAGCACGCGCCGAGCCTGGCCGGTCGAAAGCGTTTTGATGTCGCGATCCGCAAGATCGGCAACATCGAGCAGTTCCATCGCCCGATATGCCTGAGCCATCGAGTGATCGGACACCGTGTGCTGGGGCAGTATTCCGAGCGTTCCGAACAAACCGCCGCACACCGCATCGATAACGGGCAGATGAACCGTTATCTGATCCTGCATGGTCGATGACACCACGCCGATGCACTTCTTGATATCGCTCAGCAGTACCCTTTCGCTTCCGCGAAAGAGGACGGGCGGGTCGTCGCGATGCAAGGGGAGCACCTCGCGCGTAATGAGCTTGATAAAGGTCGACTTCCCCGACCCGTTCGGGCCGAGGATCGCGATGTTCTCGCCTTCATGAAGCGTGAACGAATCGATCGAGAGAATCGGATTGCCCGAACGAACAACAACCGCCTCTGCGAAATGCAGAAGCGGTTGCGTCTTAGCGCTATGGGATAGCCTGGTATTCAAGCGCGCGTCGAAGCTTATGCTGCTTCGGCAGGCTGCTGGCTACCCGATGAATCTCCGTTTGATTCGCCGTTCGCCGCATCGTCGCCAGATCCGCTGCCGTCTGCGGCGTTGGACTGATCGTCGGCACTGCCGGATGCATCGCCGTCGGAAGCGTTGGCATCGGCCCCGTTGGCAGCATCCGCATTGTCGCCGGAATCGGTAGCCCCGTCGGTCGCGTTACCATCGGTGGAACCATCGGTCGACCCATCGGTTCCCTCGTCGGTCTGATACTTCGTCATATCGATGTTATAGGGAACGTTGGAGGGCATGTCGTTGATAACGATCTCAGCGCTCTCCTTGTACTCGGTATACCAGTTGTTGAACGCCTCGGATTCCTTCTGGCTGGTGAGGCTCGTGCGCACGCTCTCGAGAATCTCGGAAGGAACCTGATCGGTGCTTGTCAAACCGTCTTCCGGAACCTCGAACACATCGGTGCACTTGATGATGTGCCATCCGTACTGGCTTTCCACAAGACCGCTCACTTGGTCTTTCTCAAGCTCGCCGAGCGCCGTGGTGTACTCGGAGATAAGGGAGCTCAACTTATCCCAACCCACATCGCCATCCTTCTCGGCAGTACCAGAATCCTGCGAGTATTCTTTCACAGCATCGACGAAATCGAGTTCGCCGCTGTTGATCTTGTCGAGCACTTCCTGTGCGGTAGCCTCGTCATCGGTATTGAACAGGATGTGAGAAGAACGGCGAGCACCGTCGTACATGGCGCAGTACTCGAGGAGCTCTTCGTCGGTGGGAGCGTCGGCAGTTCCGACCGCTTCCTTGAGAGCGGCTTCAGTCAAAGCGAGCTCAACGGATTCACGATACGCTTCTTCGGTAGTACCTGCGCTCGAAAGGGCAGACTGCCACTCTTCGTCGGTTCCGTAGTTCGCCTTCATGTTGTTGATGGTTTCGTCGATCTTCGCGCTATCGACCGTGGCACCGTTTTCCTCGGCGCCCTGCTTCACCAACTCTTGGCTCGCGTAGTAGTTGATAACCTCTTCACGGACCGTCTCAGGCGTCATGCCCTGCTCGGCAAGCCACTCGCCCCACGCGTCCTCGGTATCCATTCCATAGGTAGCCCTGAATGACTGGATGTAGGTGGTTACCGTGTCTTCGGGAATCTCGACCCCGTTGACCGTTGCGGCGGTGCCGCCGGTCAATCCACTCGGATTTGAATTGTCGGCGCAACCGGCAAGGCCAACTACGCAAGCGGAAACGATGCCCGCCGCGCACACGAACCTGGCTAATCTAGATGCTTTCATAGTACCTTCCCTCGTACATGCCCGTCGGCATGGAGTCTTATACGGTATCCGCTATTTTCGCACAGCGCCGATAACGGGCTAAAGCCCTGCACAAGAAGCCCATTTTCACTTCTCATCCCGCCTATATATGTAATTTATTGGGTATCAGAATCTTTGTATACAATCTTAGAATTCTTGCAATTTTACCTGATCAAACAAGGGATAAAAACGATTCATGCGCATTGTTGCCCGAAACTGCTGGCAATTTCAATGTGCATGCCCAGATACTCCGTACGGAGTATTGATTGCCGCGAAGAGCGCTTTCGTCTTGATTTGGCACGTTGACGCACGCGCGGAGCTCCTTAAAGCCGCTCATACAAGAGGGGCTCGAGAATGATTTTCCCGGGCCCCTCGTCCTGGTTTGCAGGCGCCTGCCTAAGCAGGTCAGTTCTTGTTGGCCTTCTTGCGCTCGACAGCCGAAAGGATGCGCTTGCGAAGGCGGATGCTCTTGGGCGTCACCTCAACGAGCTCGTCGTCCTCGATGTACTCGAGCGCTTCTTCAAGCGTAAACGTCATCGGCGGCGTAAGCTGGATCGCCTTGTCGGCACCCGACGAACGCTGGTTGCCGAGCTGCTTGCTCTTGGCGATGTTGACGACCATATCGCCTTCCTTGGCCGACTGCCCCACGATCATGCCCTCGTAGCAATCCTCGCCCGGTCCCACGAACAAGCGGCCGCGTTCCTGCAGCGTATCGAGTGCGTATGCAACGCTCTTCTCGGTGGACATCGAGATCATCGAACCGTTCTTGCGACCGTTGAAATCGCCGCGGTACGGACCGTATTCGGAGAAGTGATGGAACATGTTGGCCTCACCGCGCGTCGCGTTGAGCAGGCGCGTGCGCAGTCCCATCGTTCCGCGCGTGGGGATCTTGAATACGAGATGGGTCTGATCGCCGCGCTGGAACATGTCGGCCATCTCGCCGCCGGCGCTGCCGAAGACCTCGATCACCTTACCGGCGTACTCACTCGGCGTGTCGACCGTGGCCTCCTCAATGGGCTCCATCTTCTTTCCGTTCGCGTCCTTCTTAATAAGCACGCGCGGACGGCCAACCTGAAACTCGAATCCCTCGCGACGCATGGTCTCCATGAGCACCGAGAGGTGGAGTACGCCGCGGCCCGCAACCTCCACGCCCGTCTTGTCTTCGAGCTCTGCGATGCGCATCGAGATATTGCTCTCAGATTCGCGCATCAAGCGTTCTTTGAGTTGGCGGGCGCCCACGATCTCGCCCTCGCGACCCACGAGCGGACTCGTCGACGCTTCGAAGACGACGGCCATCGTGGGCTCTTCGACTTCGATCGGATCGAGGCGGACCGGATGTTCGCGGCTCGTCACCATGTCGCCGATGTCGGCATCGTCGACGCCGACCACTGCCACGATATCGCCGGCGTGTACTTCGAGCTGCTTCTTCTTGCCGAGCTCCTCGAAGGTGAACACCTCCTTGATGGCGGTGTTGTAGCGCGTTCCGTCGTTTTTGATAACGAGTACCGGCTCGTTTTTATGGATGGTGCCCGAGAACAGGCGCCCGACGCCGATGCGTCCGACAAAGCTCGAGTGGTCGACCGTGCAGATCTGCAGCGCAACGGGGCCGTTCGGTTCGCAATCGGGAGCAGGAACCTCTTTGAGGATCGTCTCCAAGAGGGGGATCATGTTCATGTTCTCGTCTTCGGGAGCATAGCGGGCGTATCCGTTTACGGCGCTCGCGTAGATGATCGGGAAATCGAGCTGTTCGTCGGATGCCTCGAGTTCGACCATGAGGTCGAATACCTCGTCGACCACCTCTTCGGGGCGTGCACCCGGACGGTCGATCTTATTGATGACGAGCACGATGCGCAGCCCCAGGCTCAGCGCATGGCGCAGCACGAAACGGGTTTGAGGCATCGGGCCCTCGAACGCGTCGACGATGAGCAGCGCTCCGTCGGCCATGTTGAGAACGCGCTCCACCTCCCCGCCGAAGTCGGCATGGCCCGGCGTATCGATAACGTTGATCTTGACGTCCTTGTAGCGGACCGAGATGTTCTTCGACAGGATCGTGATGCCGCGCTCGCGTTCCTGGTCGTTGGAATCGAGCACGCGTTCCTCAACCTGCTGATTCTCCCTGAACACCCCGCTCGTGTAGAGGAGGCGGTCAACCAGCGTGGTTTTGCCATGGTCGACGTGCGCGATGATCGCGACGTTGCGGATGTTTTCTTGTTTCATTCTGCTTCTTTCTGTTTTCTTGCCGAGTGATTCTCGTCGATCAGAGGTCGTCGAGCTCGTCGGATATGCGACGCTGCTCGGCATTGAGCTCCTGGATATGGGTATCGAGATTGCTAAGCGTCCGCTGAGCGGACACGATCGACACGATGCCCCAAACCGTAGCGGCCGATGCGATTGCCGCGACGATGCCGAACAAGCCGAACGGCCGGCGACCCGTGAACAGGGCAACGATGGCGCCGATACCGGCCATGAGCATGCCGTTGCGACGTTCGTCGAGCACGACGTCGCGCTGCGCGACCAACTGCGTGCGCGCTGCCGCGATGCCCGCAAGCCGTGCTTCGAGCTGGCTGGCGGCCGAGTAGCCGCCGCTTCTCTGAGAGTTCGACGAACTTGCGGCGCGCGTCGCCTTCGATCCCTTGCCGCTCGTCAGGTACTCGTAGGCTTCCTGCAGGTTCTTGAATTGTTCGGTAGCCCGCTCCTGCAGCTTCTTGTTCGTGGCAAAGCGGTCCGGATGCAGGATCTGCGCAGTTTCCTTGTATGCGGTTTTGATGTCGTCAATCGTCGCGTCTTCATCGAGACCGAGAATACGCAATGCTTCGAGCCGATTCATCTTCAATCCTGTGGTCGCTTTACGGTCAATCGCAGTGCGTATCTTACCACGCATGGCGAACTGGGGAATCGATACACGGCGGGCATCGCAGGTTCCGCACAAGGAAGCTATTCATTATTCTTCATTCGAGTTATTTTTCATGAGCATCAATCAAATCCAGTAGTTCCTGCTTATCGTGGACACCGAGTTTTTGGTATATCCTTTTGCGATACGTTTTCACCGTATTTTCGGAAAGGTACAGCGTTTCTGCAATATAGGGAGCCGATCGTCCCCTGCAAAGCAGAACCAGCACTTCGAACTCTCGCGACGACAAACCTTTTTTCTTCGCCAACGCACGACAACGTTCACTATCAAGATTTTCCCCTCGCACGGTTTCCCCTAACTCGGAGGTAAGAAGCTGCATTCCCGGCGACCGCGCAGGTAAAAAGAACACGATGGTGAACAGGATTACGAAAAGGAAAACCGGTACAAGCGGCGTATCGGTGAACCCGAATTTAAAGTAGGAGACACAAGCGCGCACCGTCCAATCTATGAGAGAAATGAACGCATATCCCACTGCCATCACCAACGGCGGCTCATATGCACTTTTTCTGCCCAGCCGTGTGAGAAAGTAAACGAGGAACATGAAAACGAGCTCCGCAGCTGCACTGAGAAACACCTGCACGACCTGGGTCGTCCCAAATAGAGACATTGCCAAAAGACCTACCGCAAGCACGAAATACGCTATTTGCCAGAATAAAGTCCAATCGATTGCTCGTTTTAGCCGGAACATCCAAAGAAGCATGAATAGACTGAAACCGATATCGATGATTTGAGCGGCGGCTATGAGGTATACGGAGGAATAGCCGCTGCGTGATATATGTCCTACGTTGATATTGAATGTCATGTTGAGAAACGACCAGAGGATGAAGAAAAGCATGATCGAAAGAATCGTTTGCCACAATGACAGAATGGTTTTTACCGTATAGCGCGCTTCAGAATTCGGTACTGGCTCTTCGAGGGGTTTGATTTCCTTCGTAAGAATAGTCAGAGCAAAGAGCACCATCCCGTACAACAGGGGAAGCAGAAAAAGCGGCAACCCGTAGCTCACCATCTTTAGAATCGATATCATGATAATGGCGAGAAGCACCCTAATGAGCATTTCCTTTGCGCCCATGGCGGCATATCTCGAAGCCCATCTCACAACGAACCATGCCATGAAGAATCCTACCGAGAATACGCCGAAAACGATGAGGGGAAATCCCATACCCCACAGGTCTTCTTGACTCAGGACGCATAATCCTACGAGCGTGCAAGCAAGGCATAGCCAATCGATAACCCGATAGGGAATTCTGTTTTTGCCCGCCATGACCAAGCAGAGAGCTATCGCGATGCAAGATAAACCGCAGAATCCAAACTGGTTGCACCACCATACGTCAGTGGACACCAGATAGATCCGAGAGCTCGCCCAATGGGCGAACCCATACCAACCCCAAAGCCCGATCGAATCAACGAAATATGTGCGTAGTTTCGACGCTTTCATAGACCCCCATCCCTGCGTTCGATTCTCTCACGATATTCCTCGGCTGAATACTCCCTTCTTGGATTGTCCCTCTTTCGGGTGACAAGATTATTCCTCTTGTCTCCTTTTGGGATGCTTTCTCACCTCGTCTTTACCCATAGGATGGTCTTCGGTCGGACGGGCGACCTAGGTTTTTTCAAGCCCGTTCGGAAAAGATCGCGAGAAGGAGGGTCATATGAGGGACGATTTACTGCAAACGCGTCGAAGCTTCATCAAAGCAGCGGGAATAGCGGCCTTGGGCGCTGCGGCGGCGGGAATGATGGGCTGTTCGGCGCAGACCGCGCAAAACGATTCGGCACAATCGCCAAACGAGATCGCCTGGGACGAAGAATACGATGTCGTTGTCGTAGGGGCAGGAGCAGCGGGAATGGCAGCTGCACTTACGGTTTCTACCGAAGGGGATACAGCAAGAACCCTGTTGCTCGAAAAGGGAAATTCAAACCTCGGCAATGGGAACAGCATTTTCTCTTCGGGCATTATCTTTTCAGGAAGCGATGCGGAGAGCCTGTTCG
Source organism: Raoultibacter timonensis (assembly GCF_900240215.1). Lineage (GTDB taxonomy): Bacteria > Actinomycetota > Coriobacteriia > Coriobacteriales > Eggerthellaceae > Raoultibacter > Raoultibacter timonensis. The sequence continues at coordinate 976,811 of NZ_LT964681.1, forward strand.
AATACATGAAAGAGTTGCGAGGAGAGTTCTCGGGAACCCCCGATACCGTGCTCAAAGCTTACGCTGACGAGATCGTACACCACAAAGAATGGCTCAAAGCCCTTGGAGCTACCGACGACATGCTCGTCGACTATGCCGGTACTAACTGGGAATGGGGCGAATTGCCCCATGCAACGGCAACCGAACTCTTCAGCTTCAACAAAGAGGACGAAAACGATATGACCCATGTTGTGAAATTCCTCAATGCCGCACTTGAGCAGCGTGCTGATTCTGTAACGCGCTTGAACGAAGCGCCTCTCGTCGCATTGGTGCAAGACCCCGAATCAAAGAAAGTACTCGGAGGAGTTTACGAGTACAAGAACAAAACCGTATACGCCAAAGCAAACAAAGGCGTCATCATGTGTTGCGGAGGATTCGAAAACGATAGCGTCATGGTTCAAGACTATCTCTCTTATCCCAAAGCCCACCCAGCGGCAGGCCTCTGCAACACCGGTGACGGACACCGAATCTGCGGAAAGCTCGGAGCCGATATGTGGCACATGAACAGCTATGCCGGCGGATGGAACAACGCCGTCAAACTAGACGGATCGGAAATGGCTCCCTATCGGATGCTCAAAAAGAATCAGGGCATCAGTGTCGGCATCAACGGACGACGTTATTATATGGATTGGGATGGCACCACCATGTTCGGCGATTGGGTGGGAACGGATATCTCCTTGAACTACGGATGCAGGCACGGGCATCAAAACTTCGGCGGTGACTGGGCATGTCTGCCTCAACCAAGCACATCGTGGTTCGTTTTCGACAGCAACGGATTGTCGAAAAGCGCCTATCTCGGAAAATACGCGTCGAGCAACACGCTCACCACGCAGACGCAGACGACCGATAACGAGTACGAGGTCGACCCGGTAGCCGACGGATACGGGTACAAGGCCAACTCCATAGAGGAGCTTGCAGAACAGATGGGCGTACCGGTTAACGAACTTGTGAATACGATCACCATATGGAACGAAAGCTGCACCAAGGGAGAAGACGATCGCTTCTACCGTCCCTCTGACACGCTCGTCTCAATAGACACACCGCCGTTTTACGCGGTGAAGTGTATGCCAGAAATTCTCAATACCGACGGCGGGCCTCGGCGAAACGAAAAGGCACAGATACTGGATCTCGACGGCAACCCCATACCGCATCTGTACTCTTCGGGAGAATTTGGATCGATATGGTGCGACAAGTACCAGGGTGCAGGAAATATCAGCGAATGCCTTGCGTTCGGGAGAATCGCAGCGAGAAACGTTTTAGCTGAGAGCGACTAATCTTCAAACAAAAAGCCAAAAAAAGAAAAAGCAGCCGACCAAGATCGGCTGCTGTGCGTTTCATGGTGGAGCTTAGGGGGATCGAACCCCTGACCTCAGGCTTGCAAAGCCCGCGCTCTCCCAGCTGAGCTAAAGCCCCACGATTGGGTTCCGGCTTCCCGGATGCACTTCCATCACGTCTTCATTAATAAACGCTCCACCGGCAAACTCGGCTCACGGTGGAGCGTTTATCGCAAAAAATGGTGGGCCCGAATGGATTTGAACCAGCGACCTCACGCTTATCAGGCGTGCGCTCTAACCAACTGAGCTACGGGCCCGTAAAAAAAGTGCCTGAACACTGTATAACAAGACAAGTCGGCGGGTCAAGAACTTTTTTCTGTTACCATACTAGCACGGATACGGTCGAAAGCAAAACCCGACCGATATGCCGCTCAATCGCAAGGAGGTGCCATGGTTCCCGTTAAAATACAAACGCTCATCGTGTCGAGCGCACCTTCCCCCTCGATCATCGTGCTCCAGCCCGTTGAGGAGACTTCGCAAAACAACAAGTTTCGCATTGTACCCATCTGGATCGGTGTCAACGAGGCTACCCAAATGGGCATCGCCCTTGAAAAGGCCCGTTTCTCACGTCCGATGACGCACGATCTTTTTCTCGATGCGCTCACCAATCTTGATGCGCGCATCGATCATGTGCTTATTAACGAGGTGAACGGTCCGACCTTCTACGCCAAGCTGGTACTCCGACAGCACAACCGTCTCATCGAACTCGATGCACGCCCTTCCGATGCACTCGCTCTCGCTATTCGCCAAGAAGCTCCGATCTACATGAACGAGGACGTTCTCGAGCGGGCTTCGTTTCCCTATGTATTCAAATCGAATCCCGACAAAGAAGCCGAAGTCGAGGAGTTCCGTAAATTCGTCGAGAATCTTGCGCCTGAAGATTTCGACGAATAAGCCCCGAGGATAAAGGCGAACAAGAGCCGTCCTCTGCGCGGCGCTATTCCCCTATGAACGAAATCACCCATTCCGTCTATGGTTTGATCTGCTGGTAAGCATTTTTCCACGTTCCGTTGATTCCACTGCGCGGCGCTGCATGCGATGTTGGTAGAGGGGTTTCCCCTTTTAGCCAAGAACACAGCAACAGAAAGGAATCCTGATGGGGACTATTTCAAGGAGAAGCTTTATTCGGGGAGCAGGATTGGGCGCATTGGGGATTGCCGGGGCGGGGGCCTTGTCGGCATGTTCTCCCTCATCTGAAGAAGGATCGTCGACGAAGGCAAACTCTACCGCTTCGGCAAGCGAAAGCACCGCTTCGTGGAGGACGCCGCCGAGCGATATACCCGAAAGCGACATCGTAGACACGTACGATTGCGACGTGCTCGTCATCGGCCTCGGCCACGCGGGCTGCTGCGCACTGCGCGCGGCGGCTGAGGCAGGTGCGGTTGCCTTTGGCATGGACACGGCGGCACAAGACGCGTGGTCGTTCCAGGGATTCCAGATGGGACACATCAACTCCTCGTACCTCAAGAGCGTCGGAGTACCGGAAGTCGACACCATCGAATTCGTGAACGACTGGCAGCTGCGCTCGAATAACCGATCCAATCCCGCGCTCATCATGAACTACGCGAAGAACTGCGGCGCTACTTTCGATTGGATCTTCGACAACCTGAGCGAAGACGATTACAAATCCTTCTCCGTTCGGTGCCTGTCCGAGAACGGACCCCACATGCGCGAGTTCGGAGGCATGAAATCGTGGGTCGGCACCGCAACCGCCGGCGACGGAATGCTCGAAGCCGCCCTCAAACGATGCGTCGACGCGGCGGAGAAGAGCGGCGGGCAGGGGCTGTTCGAGACGAAAGGCGTCCAGCTGGTAACCGACGCGGACGGTGCCGGGATCGGAGCAATCGGAGAAAGGCCGCCAGGGCATGTGAAGGGGGACACGGCGANGCGAGTTCGGAGGCATGAAATCGTGGGTCGGCACCGCAACCGCCGGCGACGGAATGCTCGAAGCCGCCCTCAAACGATGCGTCGACGCGGCGGAGAAGAGCGGCGGGCAGGTGCTGTTCGAGACGAAAGGCGTCCAGCTGGTAACCGACGCGGACGGTGCCGTGATCGGAGCAATCGGAGAAAGGCCGCAAGGGTATGTGAAGGTGAACACGTCGAAGGGCGTCATCATAGCAACCGGCGGATTCGGTTCGAACGAGGAGATGCGCGAGGATCTTCTGTACGAGATCAAGCAAACCATGGGCGCGAACGATGCGATGGCCAACATGATGGATCGCGACGGGTCGGGTATCCAAATGGGATACTGGGCCGGCGGCAGGCTCGATCCCTGCATGGGCACCATGGACGGAGCCTATTGGTACCCCTGTGATTCCCCCACCGACCCGCTTGGTGCAACCGCAGCACTCTGGATAAACGCAGACGGCTATCGCTACAGCAACGAGGGTTTCGGATCGACGGAGATCATGGCCCTTCCTGGCGCCCGCCAACCCGACGGCATGATCGTCACGGTATTCGACAGCAACGTCGAGGAACTTTTGGAAGTCCAGGCGTTCGGGCACATGGGGTTCGACACTACATTGGGGTACGACGCCCTGCATGAAACCATGGATAAGGCGTATGCAGGCGGACCGAACGGTTCAGCCGACGGCGAAGAAGCAGCGGAAACCGAGGCGGGAGCCAACAAGGCGATGGGAGCTGGAGCCGTCGTCTACGCTGCCGACGATTACGAAACGCTGGGAGGTTATCTAGGGTACGAAGGCGAAGCGCTCGAGAACTTCGTCGCTTCGATCGAACGGTACAACGAGCTGTGCGAGCAAGGCTCGGACGAGGATTTCGGAAAAGACCCCTCACTCATGATCCCCGTCAACAAACCTCCCTACTACGCATACGGGGGGACAAAGGCTGTAGGCGTGCTGATGGTTACCGTCGGCGGACTTCTCATCGACCAGAACGGTGCCGTTCTCGGAGAAGACTATCGCCCCATCAAAGGACTCTACGCGGCGGGCAACGCCTCGGGTGGGCGGTTCGGGTGGCAGTACTTCACCTCGATCGCCGGGCAGAGCCTCACCATAGCTCACACGCTCGGCAAGCTGACGGGTGAGTACGTAGCCACATCATAAGTCGGCTTCCCTCGGAACAACAAACAAGCGGGAAAGCGTCTCGCCCCTCGTCTTACGAGGCGCTTTCCCTTCTGATCAGATCGACCAAATCCATTCGAGAGGGCACCCCCGTTTTACGGTAAATGCTTTTCAGATGGCTCCGCACCGTGCTGTCAGAGATGAAGAGCATCTTGGCAATGTAAGGGGAATTGTACCCTTGTCCCACGTATGCGAGCACTTCTTCTTCCCGACGAGACAAGCCGTAGCGCCGAGCAAGTCGTGTGCAAACGCCATCGATGTCATCCGATCCCATTACGCTTCCGTCCGTCCGCACCGGAGAAGATTTCCTCATTTTCCAAAGCTGCAATGCAGGAGAGAACAGCAGATACACCATGTACGAAGTCGAAAGAACCAAAAGGAGCGATCCTCTCTCGTCGGTTGAAAGCTCGCTTTCCCTCAGCATGCAACCGATGAAACCCGAAAACGAGAACGCGATAAACGACAACCCGACAGACCAATACGGCGATAGCTGATTCTGCCGATTTGCGATGAGGAGGAACGCAACAGCAAACAACCCCAATCCCGAGAAAAAGACGGTAATGCCACCCGCACCGACCATGAATGCTTGCGAATTAACGGGAAAACTATCGAGAATCAAAAGCACGGCTGCAATCGCCGGGAAAAGAACCCAATAGATGAACGGCGCGGCGAACTTCTTCTTTCCGAATCGGGTAGCGAGAAAGATCAGCAAGGAGGCTACGCCGAGACCGAGCGACGTTCCCGATACGTCTACGCTCGGAAAGGGAACCTGGAGCGCGTTCGAATATACCGCGAAGATAGATAAACCGATCATAGACGAAGAGAGAGCCTTGAACACTTCGGCGAAAGAAGGCCTCGAAGAAAACAATCCGTCGTAATCATCGTTACCATCGCTGCGGCATACCAGCTGTCGAGAATCCGAGCCCCTATTTGCCCATAGCGAGCGAATCGGTTCCGCCATGCCGACAACCAACAGGACGAGCGAAAAAACGACCCTGCTCCCCTCGGGAATCAAGCAAAGCGCCTGAACAACCACTACCGCGCAGACCACGACAAGGGCAGTTTGCGCGAGCGTTTGCCTGAAATCACGCACTTCCAAGCACAGCAACCAGCCGATACTGAGGAAAGCGACGCCAATGCCGAAAACAAAGCCCGCTACTTCAAATTTAACATGAGAACGGAGTGCAATCATCGCCACATAGCCCAAGAGATAGAGCGCGGCCCCCAAACTCGTAATTGCCGCATTCTTCGCCCTATCGTTGAGGCGAGAGGTATTCACGAGCAAGGCAGCGAATCCGCCAATCAATCCACCGATGAACACCGATCCCAAAGATGTTCCGAAACCCGCTACGCCCACCATGACCGCTTCACTAGAAGACATCCTCAGAAAACACGGCAGCACCGTAGCGGCAAACGATACTCCACTCAATCCGAGAAAAAGCTTCGCCATCGGCTGCTTCCGCGTCATTTCAGATTGATTTGCCGCGTGCATATTCCCACCCTTCCCGCATAGAGCTATCATCGAGAATCGTTGCTTTCAGTATATAGCAGAGACAATGCCCCTTAGCCGCCATTGCAAGCTCCGATGTTTCACGTGAAACATCTGTTCGCTTGACGTACATATCAAAAAACGCCGGACGGATTGTTCCCGTCCGGCGTTCGAATATCGAGCACTTTCAGATTCGGTAAGGAACCCCTACTCCTCGCCCTCGCCCTCGTCCCCATCGTCATCGTCGTCGATGTCGATGTCGGCTTCGCTGATCTCACCATCGAGCGAGCTGTGAATATCGTCTTGCGCATCCACGATCGTCTCGGGCTCGTCAACGGTCTTCGGAGCCTTGCGCTTCTTGCCTGCCGTAGAAATGGCAACCGCTGTCACCTTATCGCCTTCGCAGGCCTTCATCACGCACACGCCCTGCGTCGAGCGGCCGAGCTGCGAGATGCCCTTGACCGGGGTGCGCACGACTACGCCCTCTTCGGAGATGATCATGAGCTCATCGGTGTCGCGGACGATCTTCATGGCCGAAAGCAGACCTTTCTTCTCAGTCATTGTGATCGTGAAGACGCCCTGGCCCCCGCGATGATGCTCGGGGTATTCGGCAACCGGGGTTCGCTTGCCGAAGCCCTTCTCGGTGATCACGAACAGCTCGGTTCCGGGTTTGGCGATCTCCATGCCGAGCACGCGCACGCCGGGAGCCACGGTCATGCCGCGAACGCCCATCGTGTCGCGACCCATGGCGCGGGCCTCGCCTTCGTCCCACATGATCGCCTTGCCGGCCGACGATACCATCATGACCTTCTCGCCTTGGGCAACGCGCTTGACCGAGATCAAGGTGTCGTCGTCCTTGAGATTGATGGCGATGAGGCCGTCGCGGCGCGTACGATCGTACAGGCTCATCGAGGTCTTCTTCACCATGCCGTGCGAAGTGGCGAACATGAGGTATTCGTCTTCGGGGAAATCCTTGGTCGCAATGACCGCCGAGATGGTTTCGCCCTTGGAAAGCGGCAGCAGATTCACGATCGCCGTACCGCGCGCGTGACGCGAGGCTTCGGGAAGCTCGTACACCTTCAGACGATACACCTTGCCCGCCGTGCTGAAGAACAGCATGTAGGCGTGGGTCGACGCGATGAACAGATGCTCGACGAAATCACTGTCTTTGAGATTCACGCCCTGCATGCCCTTGCCGCCGCGCTTCTGCTGACGGTACGTGCTCACAGGCAGGCGCTTCACGTATCCCGCTTTGGTTACGGTAACGACCATGTCCTCTTCGGCGATAAGGTCTTCCACGTCGAAATCCTTAGCCGCTTCGGTGATGCGGGTGCGGCGCGGCGAGTTGTACTTCTTCTTGATCTCGAGGAGTTCCTCTTTGATGATCTCGCGCACAAGCGCCTCGTCTCCGAGAACGCGCTTGTAGTATGCGATCTTCTCGAGGAGTTCGTTCAACTCGGTCTCGATCTTGTTGCGCTCCAAGCCGGTCAAGCGACGCAGGCGCATCTCGAGTATCGCGTCGGTCTGTTTCTTCGTAAGACCGAAGCGCTCGGTCAAACGCTCGCTCGCTTCGCTATCGGTCTGCGACGAGCGGATGATCGAGATGACCTCGTCGATGTTGTCGAGCGCGACGATCAATCCTTCGAGGATATGAGCACGTTCCTCCGCTTTTGCGAGCTCGTAGCGAGTACGGCGCACGATGACTTCCTGCTGATGCTGAATGTAATAATGCAGCGTCTCCTTGAGCGAGAGCACGCGCGGCACGCCGTCGACGAGCGCCAACGTGATAACGCCGAATCCCACCTGCAGCTGGGTATGCTTGAACAGCTTGTTGAGAACAACCTGCGGGATCGCGTTTTGCTTGAGGTCGATGATGATGTCGATGCCGTGGCGGTCGGCGCCGTCGTGTACGTTCGACACCTCGGGCAGCTTCTTGTCGCGAATGAGCTCGCCGAGCTTCTCGAGGAGGCGCTGGCGGTTCACCTGGTAGGGGATCTCGGAGACCACGATGGTGCTGCGGCCGTTCTTCCCCTCCTTGACCTCGCACTTTGCGCGGATGGTGAGCGAACCGCGTCCCGTTTCGTACGCGTCGAGAATCCCCTTGCGGCCCATGATGATGCCGCCCGTCGGGAAATCGGGGCCGGGAAGCGCCTTCATGAGTTCTTCGGTGGTCACATCGGGGTTGTCGAGCATCAAACACGTAGCATCGATCGTCTCGCCGAGGTTGTGCGGCGGAATGTTGGTTGCCATGCCGACCGCGATACCGCTCGAACCGTTGACGAGCAGGTTCGGGAAGCGCGCGGGCAGAACCTTGGGTTCCTCCAAGCTCTCGTCGTAGTTCGGTTGGAAATCGACCGTCTCTTTCTCAAGGTCGCGTAAAAGCTCCATCGCGGCCTTGTCGAGGCGAGACTCGGTGTAACGCATGGCAGCCGCGCCGTCACCGTCGATCGAACCGAAGTTGCCGTGGCCGTCGACGAGCGGAACGCGCATCGAGAAGGGCTGGGCCAGGCGCACCATCGTGTCGTACACAGCCGAATCGCCGTGCGGATGGTACTTGCCGATCACGTCGCCGACCGTACGGGCCGACTTCATATGGGGGCGGTTCGGGGTGTAACCCGACTCGTTCATGGCGTAGAGGATGCGGCGGTGCACCGGCTTCAAACCGTCGCGCACATCGGGCAGCGCACGCGCCACGATAACGCTCATGGAGTATTCCAGGAACGAGGTCTGCATTTCCTTGCCGAGGTAGGCGGTGCGTACGATCGTACCGTTGCCGCCGTTTGCTCCCTCGACGATCTCGCCGTGGGCACTCGGCATATCGGTGATCATAGACCGCGCCATCATCTCCTCGGATACAACCGATCCGATCTCGCCACGACCGGAATCGGCATCGTCGGATTCCGTATCGTCGAGAACATCATCGTCATCTTCGGCGCGCTCGAGCAGGCGATCGAGATCCTCGGGCAGTGCGTTTTCGCCGCCTTCGGATTCGTCGGTCGAATCGAAATCTTGTGTTTCGTCAGTCACGTACCTTCTCCTTAAATATCAAGGAACCGCACGTCGCGTGCGTGCTTCTGGATGAATTCTTTACGGGGTTCCACCTGGTCGCCCATGAGTTCGCTCACCACGCGTTCGGCTTCGGCGGCATCGTCGATGTTCACCTGCAAAAGCGTGCGCGTTTCGGGCTCCATCGTGGTTTCCCACAGCTGATCGGGATCCATCTCGCCAAGACCCTTATAGCGTTGGACGTCGAACTTATCGGGATTGTCGTATTCGGCAAGCGTAGCGGAAAGGGCGCTTTCATCGTATATATAGCGCTCGATCTTCGTGGAACGCGAGTTCTTCTTCTTGAGTCCGAAGATCGGCGGCTGAGCGATGTAGATATAACCGCGCGTGATCAGTTCGGGCATATAGCGGTAGAAGAACGTCAACAGAAGGCAGCGGATGTGCGCTCCGTCGACGTCGGCGTCGGTCATGATGATGATGCGATGGTAGCGCGCCTGATCGGCGTCGAAATCTTCGCCGATGTTGGTGCCGATCGCCGTGATGAGCGATGAGATGGTATCCGACGAAAGCGAACGGTGCAAGCCTGCACGCTCGACGTTCAAGATCTTGCCGCGGAGGGGAAGGATCGCCTGGTACTTGCGGTCGCGGGCCTGCTTGGCCGAGCCACCTGCGGAATCGCCCTCTACGATGAAGATTTCAGATTCTTCCGCTTTCTTGCTCGAGCAGTCGGCGAGCTTGCCGGGGAGCGCGAACGAATCGAGCACACCTTTGCGGCGGGTCATCTCGCGCGCCTTGCGTGCGGCTTCGCGCGCTTTCAGCGCCTGCGTCGCCTTTCCGATGATACGCTTCGCGGGAGTCGGGTTCTCCTCGAGGTATTCGGCAAGACCCTGCGTTACCGCATTCTGCACGAGCGGGCGGATCTCGGTATTGCCGAGCTTGGTTTTCGTCTGACCTTCGAACTGCGGATCATGCAGCTTAACCGAGATGATGGCCGCCAAACCCTCACGCGTATCGTCGCCTGAAAGATTCGCATCCTTCTCTTTGAGGATGCCTTTGTTGCGCGCATACTCGTTGATGGTACGCGTGACCGCCTGCTTGAAGCCGTCGAGATGCGTGCCGCCCTCGTGCGTGTTGATGTTGTTGGCGAACGCGAGCACCGAGTTCGTTGAGTACGACGTCGACCACTGCATCGACACCTCGACCGTGCCGTCCTCGTTCTCCGCCTCGAAGTAGATCGGCTTGTTGAGCGTTTCCTTGCCTTCGTTCAAAAACTTCACGAAGTCCTGGATGCCGCCCGCATACTGGAACACTTCCGTCTTGGGATTTCCCTCGTCGTCGAGCTCGCGTTCGTCGTAAAGCACGATCTTGAGCCCCTTGTTGAGAAATGCCATCTCGCGGAAACGGTTGGCAAGCGTCGTGTAATCGAACACCGTCGTCTCGGTGAAGATGGTCGGGTCGGGCCAGAAGGTGGTCTTGGTTCCCGTACCCTTCGCCGAACCGACTTTCGCGAGTTTCTCGGATGTTTTGCCATGGTCGAAGGCTATCTTGTATTCGCCGCCATCGCGTTTCACGAATACCTCGACGCGCGAGGAGAGCGCGTTGACAACCGAAACGCCGACGCCGTGCAAGCCGCCGGACACCTTATAACCTTCGCCGCCGAATTTACCGCCGGCGTGGAGGATGGTTAAAACGACTTCGACCGTCGGTATCTTCTCTTTCGGATGCTTATCGATCGGAATGCCTCGACCGTTGTCGGCGACGGTTACGGAGTTGTCGGGGTGTATCCACACCTCGATCTTGTCGCAATATCCGGCCAACGCCTCGTCGACAGAGTTGTCGACCACCTCGTACACGAGATGGTGCAGGCCGCGCGGGCCCGTCGAGCCGATGTACATGCCGGGACGCTTGCGTACCGCTTCCAAGCCTTCGAGGACTTGAATATCCGAACCATCGTAATGCTCAGGATTTTTCTGCGCCACGTACTGCTCCTTTTGTACTGCATTTTTCTTGATGTGATGAGCTGTCAGCGGATGTGCATGACAACCTGCAAATTATACCATATATAGTGGTTCGATGGTATCGATTTTGAACGCGTTTAAGGCAACAGAGAACGCACACAAGAGCCGATTGATGCCTTGCTTGTCATTTTTCTCGTTTCAGCGAATAATTCACTGTAAAACAGCAATCATCGCTTTATCGATCGCTCATCTTCCGCACCCAACCTAATAACGCGGGCCTGCGCGAGAATGTCTTCGGAGAAATATTGGAGGTTCGTTGTCGTGATGAAGGTCTGGATGTCACCGGATATGAACCCTACCAACGCATTCCTTCTCTGTTCGTCGAGCTCACTCATCACATCGTCGAGCAAAAGGACCGGTTTCTGATCGAGCATATCCCGGATCAACGCCACTTCCGCAAGTTTGAAACTCAGCACGATGGAACGCTGTTGTCCCTGGCTTCCGTATATGCGGGCGTTCTTTCCCTCAATGAAGAATTCGATTCGATCGGCATGGGGTCCTATTACGGCATGGCGGCGTCGGCGCTCCTCTTCCCTGCCGTCCTTCAGAGAAACGCGCATCGTATCGAGCGCATCCTCTTTGCCGAGGACGAACGTCTCCGTCTTTTCAGGATCGTGCTCTTCCCACGAGGGAACATACGCCGCCTGAATCGATTCGCTCCCATCGGTGATTTCCCGGTAATACCGTTCTATCTCTCGCAGCAGCTTCACAAACAACGAGCTTCTATAGCAGTACAGTTGCGTGCCGACCGCGAGCAGCGTTTCGTCGACCGCATCGAGATACGACGGTGATCCTTCTTCTTTCAGAAGGCGGTTCTTATGCTGAAGAATCTTTTCGTAATCTTTGCGTATAACGTAGTAGTTCGGAGAAAGCTGCGAGCCGAGCGCATCGAGGGCGGCGCGCTTGCTGCCTTGAGATCCTTTGACAAGATCGAGATCGTCGGGAGTGAAAGCGACAGCCGGCAGAAGCCCCTTCAGCGTTTGAATCTTCTTCGGCTTGCCGTTGAGCGTGTAGGACTTTTTACCGTCCGCAATGCTCAATGCGAGATCAAGGTCGCGCGATGCGCTTGAAAACTTTGCCTGGAGCCGTGCGTTCTCATTTCCCCATTGGACGAGCTGCCTTGCAGTCGGATTGCGAAACGACGAGAGCGCGGTGAGCAGCTCGATGCCTTCGACGATGTTGGTTTTGCCGATGGCATTTCTTCCCACGAACACCGTCAGCGGGCCGACATCGTCCAGTTTGAACATCGGATAGTTTCTGAAATGGTCGAATCTAACCGATTCGATCCGCAGATCCTTGGTATCGGGCGCGCTGGTTGTCATCGATGGTATCGGATCGCCTTGCAGGTTTTTATGAAATGCGCACGGGCATGACCAGATAGAGGAAGTTCTCGCTTTCCTCCGCCTTGAATATCCCCGGCTTCATCGACGATTGGGCCTCAAGGTACACTTTTTCGGTTGTCACCGCGCTTAAACCGTCGAGCAGATAGGCGTAGTTGAACGCGATTTCGACATCTTCGCCCTCGGCTTCGCACGAAAGAGTTTCCTGCGTCGAACCGACATCTTGCGCCGTGCTTGACAACAACGTGGTTTGCGAACCGATATTCACGTCAAACTTCACCGGGGTAGCCGTATTGCTGAGCAGTGATGCGCGTTTGACAGCAGCGATCAGGTGACCAACGTTCATCGAAGCCCTCGTAACGTACGCATCCGGGAGAAGTTGCTTGTAGTTTGGGAAATTTCCCTCGATACGGCGGGTGGTGAACACAGTATGGCGGTTGACGAACACGGTATTGCAGTAGGTAACCACGATCTGGTTGTCGGCGAGCGCCAAGGAAACGGGATTGTCGGTTTTAGGAAGAGCCGCAATGTCTTGAAGGAACGATCCGGATATCACGGCGTTGAATTCGCCCGCCATATCATCGGGAACATCGGCTTCGGTAACGGCGAGACGGTACGAGTCGGTTGCCACCATCTTGAGAAGTTTATCTTCGAGGGTGATCAGAACGCCGGTCAGGATTGCCCGGGATTCGTCTTTGGATACTACGCGAGCAACGCGTTTCACCATCGTAGAGAATTGATCGAAGGGGATGTTGATGCTCTGATGTACGTCGACTTTGGGAAATCCCGGAAAATCTTGTGGATCGAGCGTCCTCAACGAGAACGATGCCGCATCGCACGTAACGACGACGGCTTCCTCGTTGCCGGCAACGTGTACTGCTGCATCCGAGAGATTCTTGATGATTTCCGCAAAAAGCTTACCGGGCACCACCGTTTCGCCCTCTTCTTCGACAAGGGCGTCGACGCTGTACTGGATGGACAGCTCGAGGTCGGTCGTTTGAAGAGTGAGGGAATCGCTGTGCGCCTGAATGTAAACTCCCGAAAGAATAGGCAATGTCGAGCGGGTGGAAACGCCCTTCATGACGATCGTCAGTGCATTTTGTAATTCGGATTGGTTGATGCTGAACTTCACGATTGCTCCCTTTCGATATCGTATGGAACCAGTATCGCAAATAACAAGCGGGCACGGGGCGCCGTTCTCCAATCTACGCGCCCAAACCATTTCAATCGGTCCCCGCCGCCCGCCTCATACGGCGGGCGTCCGCATGATTTTCTTCGTCGTTTCCTCCGTATCGTCTTTCTCCACCCCGACTGCAGTCTCCAATATTCCCTATCCCAGTTCATTCGGCTTTCCCATGGTTCCTGTTTTTTCACTGCCCAGCGCCAGCCACATCCTTATTCAACTTTTTCTTTCTTTCATGGAAAGAAAAACGCTGTTTTAGCCACCACCTCCCTCGTTTTCCACATTTCTTTTCATTTCGACTGTGGAAAATGGGGAAAACTATTTTTTCATTCGCAGAGACCTGTGGAAATCCACGAAAGCGCATAAAGTCAAGCACCCGTTTTCGAAATTCTTTACATCCACACCTCATGATTACAATACGGGTGTTTTCAGAGAAAAATGCACTATGATCTGGTATTTTTCAATTCATACCCAGTAATGATGATTTCATTGCAGAGCGTTTGCGTTAAAAAGCGAACAAAGATTTGATATTTTCCCAAGGTGAATTTTATCCATCTGGGAAAACGTATTCGCGGCAATTGTCAAGGAGTAATTTCAACAATCGACGCTTAGTTATTCACTATATTTCGGGTTCCCTGAAAGCCATTTTCCGAGTTTTCAACAATTTCTGAATAAAAAGTTGATAACTCGGAAAAGTGCCTGTAAAACTACGTTTCCGTTTTGAAGAATTTTGAATACTTGCTTAAAAAATGGCTGAAAACACGTAGAATGCTTGAAGTCTCGCTGAAATCGTGTGAATATGTCTGAATACTGCTGAATAATTTGCTGAAATAGCTTGAAACTACAAGGAATTTTTCTGAATACCGTGCCGACAGACCAGAACATTGCTTCTAAATCCGCTGATGGGAATAAGGCGGATTTCAATTACACGTTCGTTGAAACAATCGCTCGCATCGCGGTCTACGACGATCTGAGAAGCGCTCCTCGCGTCATCGAAATTCAACCGAACACCACGGCGGAGTTCATTGAAAACCTTGCGTCGAAAATTTATGAGCAAGCAAAGCTTTCCGGGGGGACCATTCCCTATACCGTCATTCGCGAAGTGTCGGAAAACTTCATTCACGCTCAGTTCTCCGAGATCATCGTTTCTATCCTCGATCAGGGAAAAACAATTCGCTTCTCCGACCAAGGGCCTGGTATAGCAAACAAAGACAAAGCCCAACTACCTGGATTCACTTCGGCTATAGAACCCATGAAACACTATATTAGGGGTGTTGGATCCGGGTTGCCCATCGTCAAGGATTACCTCGATTTTTCTAACGGCACCATCACGATCGAAGACAATCTCGAGTGCGGCGCCGTCGTAACGGTAAGCCTTGCACCCCCGCAGAAGGAACAGCAGCATCAGCCGAGAATAGAATCGCTCACACCTCCCCTCAGTGCTCGGGAGAAAGAATTTCTGCCCTTCTTCCTTCATGAAGGAGCTCTCGGTGTCACCGATCTGGTCAACCTGACCGGTATGCCCCAATCGAGCACCTACGTAACGTTGAAAAAGCTCGAGGAATACGGTCTTATCGAAAAAACGGTGAATCAGAAACGCATCTTGACCGATTTAGGGTTCCAAGTAGCGAATTCCCTCTAGCTTCTTTGCCGACTTCTTTGCCGACCGTGCGTATTTTTACTACAATCTCATCGAGAGCGTATAATCGATACCCATTTCCGTTCACCGAGGCGACCTTGAACCATCCCGCCATCGACGAGCAACGGGCGGGGTGCACATCACGTAGAATGGCAGATCGACTCCGAACCGACGACTAGGATGTATGGCATGGACAGCGAAATGCTCGAAAAAGCTTGGGAAGAGGTTTGCAGCCAGGTTAAAGGCTACAACAACATCGACCCCACTCAGATCAACGCGTTTTTTTCACGGCTGCATCCTCAGGCGATGAGCGAGGGGTTCCTCATGCTCACCGCAGACAACGATTTCATCAAAACGTGGATCGAGCGCCATTACGTCGAAGTCATCAAACAAGCGCTCAACGATCTGTACCAGATTCCCTATACCGTTGTCATCGAAGTCGACGTAACCGCAGCTCAACCCAATACGCAGGCACCAACCGCTGCGCCCGTTCAACAACCCGCTCAGGTTTCTCACCCCGCAGCAAGCGCCGCTGCACCGCAGCTAGCAGCCAACGCCGCTGCCGCAGCCGCTGCCACGGCGCAGATCACCCCGCCTGCAGCCCAACCCCTTTCCGCCAAT
>NZ_LT964681.1:992660-1004986 GCF_900240215.1 Raoultibacter timonensis
CCGCTGCACCGCAGCTAGCAGCCAACGCCGCTGCCGCAGCCGCTGCCACGGCGCAGATCACCCCGCCTGCAGCCCAACCCCTTTCCGCCAATACGGTTGCATCGTCGGTCTCGGCCGTACCGGAAGTCGAGCCGTTCGGTTCGTCATCCAACCAGGTGTACCCTGACCCCATCCGTGACGATCGAAGCCCGTATGCCACGAGCGCGGATGTGGACGAGATGGGAAAACCCACTTCGAGCCTCACTTTCGAGAACTTCGTCATCGGGGATTCGAACCGAATGGCCTACTCAATGGCTGTAGCCGTTGCCGAAATGCCAGGTAAAGCCCATCTCAACCCCCTTTTCATCTACGGGAAGAGCGGTTTGGGGAAAACCCACCTGATGAGAGCCATACAGAACTACATCATCGAAACGCTGCCCCACCTCACTACCATCTATGTAGATTCAGCTGAGCTATTGAGCGACTACATGGAGGCGTCGGCGGCGCATGACAAGGAAAAATCGAGCTACAAGAACTTCAAAACCCGCTACGAAGATGCCGATGTACTGCTTATCGACGACGTTCAGTACCTGCAGGGCAAGAAACAAACGCTCGATATCGTGTTCCAGATATTCAACAAGCTGACAAGCCAAGGAAAGCAGGTCGTTCTTTCAGCCGACCGAGCACCGAAGAACATCGATATCGATGAACGCTACAAAAGCCGCTTCAACTCGGGGGGCACCTTCGACATCCAACCTCCTGAGATAGAAACAAAACTTGGAATAGTAAAAAGTTTCGTCGAAGAATACAAGTTAAACGAGGGAATTCACGAACTGAGCATCCCCGACGACATACAGCTCTACATCGCCGAAAGCTCGAGCTCGAACATCCGCGAGTTGAAAAGCGCCGTCACCAAGGTCATATACCAGATGACCTTCTTCAATCAGCCGGATCTGAGTCTCGACGATGTGCGCCATCTGCTTGAGAGTCATTTTTCAGGCGGTCCTTCGAAAAGGCTCACGATCGCCGACATTCAGAAGGAAGTAGAGAACTTCTACAAGATAAGTCACGCCGAACTCATCGGCAAAAAAAGGACGCGCAACATCATCTATGCACGTCAAATAGGTATATACTTATGCAGACAGATGCTCGACCTGCCTTTCAACGACATCGGCAAGCAATTCAACCGCGACCACAGCACGGTAATGTACTCGGTCACCAACGTCGAAGAGAAGATGAAGGAAAGCAGGGAGCTGCGCGAAGAGCTCGAGGCCCTCAAACAGCTGATCCGGGAAATCTAGTCTCAAACCCAGCAGCCAGCGCTCGGATTCCCATACGAGGGTCTGCTCGTTTCGTCAGGTTGGAGATCAAACCCGGTCGGAGTGATCGGCGCCGCTCAGTTTGTGGCTCGGCAATGACTCAAAAGTAGTTAAAAACCCCTTGATCAATTGGGAATGATAATCAAAGCGATAAAAATTGTTGATGTCAGATACCGCTTCTCAACAATGGGTATCTAAAGATTTCATTCCATTGAACAGGTGTTTCGGTATTTATCAACAATTCCACTGTCCTTATTATTACAACTATTCAAAACATTTAGATATTTAGAAGAACCGAGAAAAATAAAGGAATGTGCAAATCGAAAATCTAGATGTAGAGCCTCAACCATGGAGATGTACAACATAGAGGCTGCCTTCGCATCTTCATGCCACCCGATAACGCAAGCGAAATGTTCTATGCAGAATTACCTGCGTAAACTCCTTGACTTTAGCTCTCGTCGGTATATACTTTGGAAGTTACTCTTGAACCATGAAGGGATTGTGAAATGAAGCGCACTTATCAGCCTAACACTCGTAAGCGTGCGAAGTGCCACGGTTTCCGTGCACGTATGTCGACAAAAGGTGGTCGTGCCGTATTGTCTGCTCGCCGCGCAAAAGGACGTAAACGCATCTGCGTGTAAAGATAGGTATTCGTGTTGGAAACCATTAAGTCCAGCACCGAAGTCTCGTATGTTTTTACGCACGGAAGGCGTTTAAATACTCCTTTTGTTACATTTATTGTGTTACAACACGAAAAGCAACACGGCCAGATGGGTCGTGTTGCTTTTGTTGCAGGTAAAAAGCTCGGGAATGCGGTTTGGAGAAACAGGGCGAAACGCCGTATGCGTGCGTTATGCCGCGATCTTGGGGGGCCATGGCCCAACTGCGACGTGATATTTCTCGCACGCCGTCAAACTACCCAGGCTAGTTATAGTAAAGTTCTTGATGCATGCGAGAAGATCCTTGGCGGTACCGGTTTTCAGACCTCTCAATAAGGCTGTGAGATGGATAAGATAGCACCATTTATAAAGAAAATACCGTGCACTGCCGCGGTTTTCCTTATTACATTCTATCAAGCCGCCATCTCTCCCCTCTTCCCCTCATGCTGCCGTTTCGAACCAACTTGTTCTCAATATGGAATAATCGCTTTTCGCCGATACGGGTTTATCAAAGGTTTTAAGCTCACTGCTAAGAGAATATTACGCTGTCGTCCGGGAGGCCCTCACGGTTACGATCCCGTGCCGTAAACATGCCTGTTCAGAGGCCTCTTTGGTATATAGGAAGGAATGCTGAGTATGTGGGATGCAATTAAAGATGGAATGTTTTGGATTGTAGAGTTCTTCTATAACCTGCTTGGGGGTGAAGCGGGCGGCGGTGACTGGGGTATGGCTATCATCATCGTCACGGTCATATTCCGTATTATCATATCCCCGTTGATGCATAAGCAGACGAAATCGTCCTTCCAAATGCAGAAGGTGCAACCTCTTATGCAAGAGATCCAGCGTAAGTTCGCTGACGATCCGGTGCGGCAGCAAGAGGAGATGCAGAAACTTTACGCTGAAGCCAAGTTCAACCCCATCGCCGGTTGCTTGCCGATGCTGCTGCAAATGCCTATCTTTATCGCCTTGTTCCAAGTGCTGCAGGAAATGGGAACCCGCACCCATGGTTCTACCTACGAGTTTTACAATCTGGTGCCCAGCCTGATCACTACGCCGTCCCAGGCATTCGCTGAAGGTATCGGAGCGTTTATCCCTTACGTCATTCTCATGATCATCTTCGCGGGCGCTACGTTTTTGCCCATGGTTCTTCAGCAGCGCAACAACGAGGGAGCTCAGAAGAAGCAGATGCTCATCATGAGCGGCGTAATGAGCATCTTTATGCTCTGGATCAGCTGGAACTCCCCTGCCGGCGTTCTCTTGTTCTGGGGTACCTCTTCTCTTATCGGCGTTGCCCAGCAGCAGATTTCGATGGCCATCATGCGAAAGAAGGATGCTGAAGCCGAGGAGAGCATTGAAGTGAAGCCGATCGAAGTGGATGTGACTCGGAAAGTAAAGAAACCCCGTCCGACTAAAAAGGGCAAATAAACTCTGAAGACCGCATCCCGCTGGATGTTGGCTGTATAAACGTGCTTGTATCGACTAAGGAGCATAGATATGTCGGAAGAGACGAACAACGAAGTCGAGTTTGAGGAAGATGTCGAAGGGATAGAAGAGGAGTCCGTCGAGGAAGTGAACGGATCCGACGAGAGCGGAGTCCCTGAACTGAGCGACGAGGAGCTTGATGAGGTAGCTGATACTGCTATCTCCATTCTCCAGGACATTCTGAAGTATTTCAATGTAGGTGAAGTGACTATCGATGAGTACGAAGGTGATGAGGGAGAGCTAATTCTCGATATCACCGGCGACGATCTTGCTGTGTTGATAGGGCGTCATGGTAAAACCCTCGATTCGTTGCAGTTCCTTGTTTCAGCGGTAACCGTGCGAAAAATGGGTTTCAGATATCCTGTTGTCGTTGATGTCGAGGGATATAAGAGTAGACAGCGCCAGAAACTCGAGTCTATCGCGCGTTCGGCGGCGAACCGTGCAGCCGGTCAGAACCGCAGTATCAAGTTGCGTCCCATGACACCGTATGAGCGCCGTATCGTGCATATCACCCTTAGAGACGACGATCGCGTAGAAACGGCGTCCGAAGGTGAGGGTAGTGCGAGGCATGTAGTGGTTGTTCCCCAGTAGCGGTTGTTTTTTACTGAACAAGGGTGTTTCATGTGAGGTGTTTCACGTGAAACACCCTTTTCTTTTGCCTTGAACTATGAAACCATGCTTTCTATAGTCGAAATATGATATATCAGGAGTTGAGATGATCGAAGATACCACTTGGGCAGAAAAAACCGCTCAAGCGTTAGGGATAAGCGTCGACCGAATGAATTTGATAGAATCGTATTTGTTGCATGTCATTGAAGCGAACAAAACAACTAACCTAACGAGAATAGAAACCCTGGAATCAGGAAGAATGCTTCACCTTGAGGATTCTCTTTCTGGATTAAAAGAGTTCAATAAAGCGCCAGAAGGACTATACGGAGATTTAGGCACCGGTGGCGGCTTTCCTGGCGTTCCGCTCTCTATCGCAACAGGACGAACCGTTCTGCTTGTGGATTCGGTAAAAAAGAAAGTCTCTATTCTTGAAGATATTGTACGTGAAATGGGATTAAGCAAGCAGATGAGCACGTATGGTGGAAGAATCGAAGATCTAGCTACTGAGAAGAAAGCGAGTTTTTCGGTATTGACTGCCCGTGCATTGAGTTCTCTTTCATCATTATTGGAATTGTCGAGCCCTCTTCTTGTCCAAGGGGGTCAACTAATATGCTATAAGGCAAACGTCGAAGACGAGGAGATTGACCACGTAGAAGAACTCAAAGGTTTATTAGCGATGCGTCTTGTGAGCGATAGATCATTCACGCTCAGTGATGGAGTGACCCCTCGTCGTATTCTTGTTTTTGAAAAAAAGGGATATCCAAGTATTAAATTGCCTCGACGGGTGGGGATGGCGCAAAAGAGACCTTTGTAGTTTGTTTCACGTGAAACAATGCTGTTGGCTATATGTGATTTACTGAGGATGTTTCACGTGAAACATCCTCAGTGTTTGTTTTTGAGTTTAGCTATGGGAATATTGATGATATCGTTTCTCCTTTTTGTAACCTCGAGATGTATGGTTTCGCATACGGCTTCAAAATCATTTGATATTTCATAATTTGAGAATCTCAATTCTTTGATTTCAAGCAGCTCTAAGTATCTTGTTCTATAGGTATCTTTGATTCTCCCTTTTTCCTCATAATGTTGAGACCCGTCGAGTTCGATACTCATACGTACTTTGTTGCAGAAAAAGTCTACGATGTACGGGCCGATAACTTTCTGCTGTCTGAAAGGGACTGAATACGAGCAAAGGAATCGGTACCACAGTTTTCTTTCTGCCGGTGTGGCATTGCATCGAAGCTGATAGGCGAATGAAGCTAAAGCATTTTTTCTTGGAAGACCCATTTGTATCACCCCAGAAGATGTTATCAGATAAGCCTTTCCAGATTGTCTTTTAAACCTTACGTATACAGGAGGTAAATCACACATAACCGTGAATCGGTATTGGATTGTTAAAGAGGCAAGTGGGGCAATGTTTCACGTGAAACACCTTTTGATATAAATACGATGCATGATTGTTTCACGTGAAACATAGGTAAAGGTCTCATAACCGTCCCATATGTTCCCATTTGCGCTATACTGATGCAGATTATCCATGAAAGGGGGAGCTGTGGGCTTATTTGATGGTCTGAAACGTGAAAAAAAGGCAGCAGAGACTATCGCGTCGGATGATATGGATATATCATCCGAAATTTCCTCTGATAACGAGGTTGCAGAAATCGATATTGAAGATGTTGAAGTGGTAGAACGCGATGTTTCACGTGAAACAATCGAAGAGGTCGCTCCGAAACATCTGAAATCTTATAAAGAGAAAGACCCTGTGAAACACGTGATAGGTCAAACTAAAGTACTTGCCATCATTAACCAAAAAGGGGGAGTGGGTAAATCCACAACTGCCATCAACCTTTCGGCCGCGCTTGGTGAAATGGGAAAACAGGTACTTCTGATCGATTTGGATCCGCAAGGAAATTCATCGAGCGGTCTCGGTATAGAGAAAAGCCAGGTTGAGCATTGCGTCTATGACGTCCTTCTCAACCAGACGCCTGTCGAAGACGTAATAATTCCCGATATATGCGAGGGTCTTGATGTTATTCCAGCAACCATTAACTTAGCTGGAGCCGAAGTGGAGTTGGTTTCGGAGATGGCCCGGGAAAATAGACTCAAGGATGCCGTCGGCTCATTGAGGGGAAAGTATGATTTCATCTTCATTGATTGCCCCCCATCTCTCGGCCTTCTTACCGTCAATGCTCTTGTAGCTGCAGATAAGCTTCTTATTCCGATTCAATGCGAGTTCTATGCCCTTGAAGGTGTGACAAAACTCCTTGATTCAATGAAACGTGTCAAAGGTCTCCTTAATCCGAGCCTTGATATTTATGGAGTCCTTCTTACTATGTACGATGGAAGAACAACGCTTTCCCGTCAAGTTGTCGATGAGGTGCGTTCGTATTTCGGGAAAACAGTGTTTGAGACTCTTATTCCCCGTACGGTAAAGCTATCTGAGGCTCCGAGCTATGGTCTGCCGATCACCCAGTACGATCCGACCGGCAAAGGCGCCCAATCGTATATTGATCTTGCAAAGGAAGTGATACTCCGTGGCTAAACAGAATAAGAGCGGTCTTGGTCGCGGCCTGAATTCTCTTTTGAGTGGAAGTATGGAAGAAGCAATCCCCGCAGAAGCCGTACCGTCGAAACAGAGAACGATGGTCACGGTTGACGAGGAACTCCCCACGCCGGCTCCTACGCAAAAACCAGCACAGAAGCCGACGCCTGCAAAACAACCTCTATCCGAAAGACAGATAGTTAAAGAATCTGAACCTGTGGCTGAGAAAGTCCAGGACACGGCTGCTCCCGAGAAGTCGCAGCCGTATCTGGAAGAGGAAGACCACGTTACGATAAAGAGCGTCGTTGCGCGCGAGGTGAAGGATAAAAGGGTAGACGAGGTGGAGCTCACCTCTATCGAACCGAATCCCGATCAGCCGCGCACGAACTTCAAGCAGGAGGAAATAGAGGAGCTTGCATCCTCTATCGAGAAAGACGGGTTGCTCCAACCGATACTGGTACGCTCTATGGCAAACGGCAAATATCAGATCATCGCCGGGGAACGTCGCTGGCAAGCTTGCAGGTCTCTTGGGTTGAAAACGGTGCCGATTCGCATCAAAGAAGCTGATGACGATAAAGCACTCGAACTCGCGTTGATCGAAAACATTCAGCGATCCGATCTGAACCCGATTGAGGAAGCGTACGGGTATCGTAGGTTGATGGAACGTCAAAACATGACGCAATCCGAAGTCGCGCAAGCGGTTTCTAAGGGCCGTTCGACGATCGCCAATTCGTTGCGCCTGCTCGAGCTTCCCGAAGATGCGCAGCAGCTTTTGTTTGAAGAGAAGATATCGGCCGGTCATGCCCGTGCGATCTTGTCGATTCCCTCTAAGGAGGGAAGACAGAAACTGACGGAGAAGATGGTTCAGGAAAAGATCTCGGTTCGCGAAGCCGAAACACTGGCTCGTCTTTTCGCGGGTAAGAAGGAAAAAGGGGAGAATACGGCGAGAATCCCCACTCCTAAGATGTTCAAATCTGTTGCGCGGGCGCTCCGCGAATCGTTCAATACCAATGTGCGCGTGAAAACCGTCCAAGGGAAGAACAAAATAGAAATTGAATTCAAGGACGAAGAAGAACTAGAACGTTTGTTCGAAACAATGACTGCTTACAAGAGGGATCAAGCAGAGTAATAGGAAATATACGATTCAACGAAAAAAGTGACGGCCATCAGCGTCGTCACTTTTTTCGTTGTTTTCAGCTATAGGGAATTCTTTAGTTGACCGCACGCGCCAGCGATATCGGACCCGCGAGAAGCCCTTATGGTCGTTTCTACGCCCCGTTTAGCCAGTGCATCGACCCATTTCCTCATAGTGACGCTATCGGACGGCTGATACGGGCTGCTAGGGATTCGATTGATGGGAATGAGGTTGACATGGCAAAGCATGCCTTCGCAGTACTTGGACAGGTGCTTGAGGGCGTCGTCGGTGTCGTTCACGCCTTTGATCATGATGTATTCGAACGTTATCCGCCGGTTCGTCTTGTTCCTGTACTCTGTCAGCGCTCGTTTAAGTTCGGGAAGCGGCGTATTGGCCATTGCGGGCATGAGCTGGTTTCTTACGTATTGTTGCGCTGAATGGAGCGAGATCGCAAGGGTGAATTGTTCCGGTTCGTTCGAGAGCCTCTGGATACCTTTGACTATTCCGCAGGTTGAAATGGTGATATGACGTGCTCCGATATTCAGCGATTCTTTCGAATTGACGATATGCAGCGCTTCGAGGGTGTTGTCGTAATTGAGGAAAGGTTCCCCTTGGCCCATTGCAACCAAGCTGCTGGCGCGCAGCTCCATATCGGTTTGGGCGATGACTATTTGGTCGATGATTTCGCCGATTGTGAGGTTGCGGGTGAACCCCCCTTTCCCTGTCGCGCAGAAAGAGCACTCCATCGGGCATCCCGCTTGCGTGGAAAAGCAAATCGAAAGTTTAGAGTTGCCGTCGGTTGAACGGCTCGGCATGGCAACCGTCTCGACGCGCGCTCCATCAGGGAATTCGATAACGTATTTACGGGTTCCATCGCTCGATACCTGGCGATTGATCATTGAGCCGGATATGAGGGGATGATCTTCGGCGAGCTGCTGCCGTAGTTCAGCTGGCAGATTAGTCATATCGTCGTACGAACGCGCGTGGTGTCCGTAAAGCCATTGAGTTAGTTGCTTGGCGCGAAACGAGGGTTGTCCGAGCTCTTTGACGAGCTCGGCAATCTCGGCGCGCGTTAATGATTTGATGTCGTGTTTCATTTGCCCATTATAGTTGTTTGTGCGATTTCGGAATATGGGATGAGAAAATGTGTTCGGGGAGCCGATTGCATTATGTTTTAACTGGTCAATCGATAGCGTGAAATAGGGGATTTGCTATACTTCATCCGTCGCAGCCAAAGGCCGATCCCGCCCTCGCGCCGCGAACGGAAAAAAGAAAGAAGAATCGGCGCGCGAAAACTCGAAGCAATCGACGCTGCCGGGCGATAAAGCGAATGGAGCAGGGGTTCATGTCAGATACCTTCACACCTCAAACATGCAAGATTGCTTTGCTTGCGGGAGGTAAGAGCGGAGAACGGGAAATATCGCTTGCATCGGGTATGGGCGCCAAAACCGCACTTGAAGAGGCTGGTTTTCCTGTAACGGTTATCGATCCTGCGAAAAAGGAGGATCTCAAAAAGCTGATCGACGGCGATTTCGACGTTGCTTTCATCTGCCTTCATGGCAAATACGGTGAAGACGGCACCATGCAGGGGTTGCTTGAGATTATCGACCTTCCCTATATCGGTTCGAACGTATGGAGCAGCGCTCTTGCGATGGACAAGACCAAGGCGAAGGTGTTTTACGAGCATTCGGGAATTCGGACTCCCAGATCGATCACGCTGCGCAAGGCAGACGAGCGAAATATCGAGGAGATCGTAAAGACCGTCGGCGTTCGTTGCGTCGTGAAACCGGCAACCGAAGGCAGCGCACTGGGTGTTTTTATCGTCGAGGGCGTTCCTGATATTGAAGAGGCGATAGGCAAAGCATTCGAGATAGATAGCGAAGTGCTCGTTGAAACGTATGTTTCAGGGGATGAATTTACCGTGGCGGTTATCGGAAACGAGAATCCCGAAGCGCTGCCGGTCATTCAGATCGTTCCTTCGAACGAGTTTTATGATTTTGAATCGAAGTACGCGCCCGGGGGGTCGCAGCATCTGTGCCCCGCGCCGTTGTCGATCGCCGAGACCGATGAAGTGCAGCGCATGGCTGTAGAAGCCCATAAGGTGCTCGGTTGCCGTGGCGTTTCGCGCAGCGATTTCATCAAGGACGGCAACGGTGCGTTTTGGATCCTCGAAACGAACACCATTCCCGGTATGACGGGAACATCTTTGCTTCCCGATGCGGGGCGCGCTGCGGGAATGGAATTTTCCGAGCTATGCACGAAGCTTGTCGAGCTTGCGCTTCGCTAGGCAAAGATAAGATAAGCCACAGACACAATCTAATCGCCGATGCCTCCGCGTATACGGAGGCATTTTTCTTCTTTGCTTCCGCATAATTCATAATGTCATATTCCGAAATGCGCGGAAGGGGCGCGAAGTGGTGATAGAGCGGTCAAGCGCTCGAGCTCTCGAGCGGCCGAGCGGTTGGGAGACTAAAAAACGCCGCAGGAGCGAAGACCGAATATGATGCCGGCGATAAGGGCGAGAAGAAAGACCCAGCTGAGGATGTAGCAACCCTTGTTTCCCTTGCGACCCTGTTCGATCATCTTTTCGGAAACGCTGCGCCGTGTCTTGAGAATCGCTACGCCAGCCTGCTTCGAGGGCAAAGAGACGGTTTTCGTCGGCTTCCAGGTTCCTTTGCTTTCGACAACCTTGGCATATCCCTGCTCGCCGAGATCCACTTCGGGTCTGATGCCGTCCATCATGCGCGCGGCAATGTTTCCCGTGAAACATTCGAACGCTTCGGCATCTTTCGGGTCGTAGCAAATGATCGCCGCTTCGCCCCAATACTCGCCTGGTTCAGGCGATTCGCTGTACGCAATGAAAGAGAGCAGCGCCTGCATTCTGAATCCGCGCGCTTCGCACAGACTCAAATCGCGCGATGTTCCCGGCTCGAAAAAACCGACCATAGCGCCGAAGCGGTTCTTCATCCATGCGGTCCGTACTCCGTCTTCAGTAACGAATTCGATGTCGAAGACATCGCCAACGAGATTGTCGGCGCCGAGGAGCACGGCGGCATCCTTCTTCGATGCGGTATCGAAGCGCGCGTACGTTCCAAAGTAGGGGATGTCGGCCATGGTGGTTCTCCTCGCAATAGTTCCTCGTGATGCGGCTGATCGGTTTGTGCGATTATTTCGCGACCCGATCTTTCGGTTTGTGCGACATCATGATAGATGATAGGCTTCATTCTATGGAAAAAGAAACAGCACTGCAGACAGATACTATACAAAATCATATCGTCGAGGGAACGCCCCGAGACGTTTGCGCACGGTATGCCAACCTTGCCGCGGTAGCCCGCACCGCCGACTACGGCGATCTTGATCGAGATGTTGTCGTGCTCGATACCGAGACGACGGGTTTTTCGATCAACCATGACGAATTGACCCAGATTGCCGCTGCGCGCATGAAGCACGGCGAGATAGTCGAATGGTTCGTGACCTTCGTGAATCCCGGCAAGCCCATTCCCGAAGACGTGGCGAGGCTTACCGATATACACGATGAAGACGTTGCCGATGCTCCCACCCCGGCGCAGGCACTTGCCGATTTGGTCGAATTCGTGGGAGATTCGGATATCGTCGCCCATAACGCCGAATTCGACCGCAACTTTACGACCAAGAACATGTACGGCACGCCGCTTGCGGAAAACACGTGGATCGATTCGCTCGACCTTGCCCGCATCGCTTTGCCGCGGCTCAAATCCCATCGGCTCATCGATCTTGTGCGCACATTCGATGCGCCGATTTCGACGCATCGCGCCGATGCCGACGTCGAGGCGCTCTGCGCGGTGTACCGCATACTGCTTGCGGCGATCGATGCGATGCCGCGCCCTCTCGTCAACGAGATTGCCGGCATGGCAACGGTTGAAGAGTGGCCGACCGTCAAGGTGTTCGCTCATTTCGCCGACGCCGCCGCCACGAATTCGCCGGCAGCCGGCAACTCCGCTCACGATGACGAGGGTTCATCTGAAACGGAATCGCGCGGTGGGCAAACATCGTGCGGTGGGCAAACGGGAGATGCCGAGAAGATACCGTTCTCGTTGAGGGCGATGCGCCAGGCTCGCGTGAGGTCGATCGAGCGCAAGGCTAAAACCGATGCCGATTCGATCGCGTCGGATCCGGGGAAAGCGCTTGTGTTCCCCTCTGCTGAAGAGGTCGATGAAGCGTTTTCGTCGGATGGGCTCGTCGGATCGCTTTACCCTGATTTCGAGACGAGGGAAGAACAGGTCATCATGGCCGAATCGGTGCGTCAAGCGTTTGCATCATCGACCAACCTTGCCGTCGAGGCAGGCACCGGCGTCGGCAAATCGATGGCGTATCTGCTACCTGCGGCCCTGACGGCGAAGAAGAACAACATCGCGATCGGGGTGGCAACGAAAACCAATGCCCTGCTCGATCAGTTGATGTACAAGGAATTGCCCCTTCTGAACGAGGCACTCAAAAAACAGGCGACCGTGCAAAGCGAGGGCGAAGTTGCTTTGCCGAGCGTCATCCAGGACGATGGCATAGCGCCTGCATGCACCAAGCCGGGTGCTGATGAGGCTGACGGCGAACGAGGCAAAGCGACACCT
>NZ_LT964681.1:1005411-1025112 GCF_900240215.1 Raoultibacter timonensis
CGAGGCACTCAAAAAACAGGCGACCGTGCAAAGCGAGGGCGAAGTTGCTTTGCCGAGCGTCATCCAGGACGATGGCATAGCGCCTGCATGCACCAAGCCGGGTGCTGATGAGGCTGACGGCGAACGAGGCAAAGCGACACCTGAGATGAAACCCGACGGTTCTGCATCGGAGCTCGGCATTGACTACGCCGCTTTGAAGGGTTTCTCGCATTATCCGTGTTTGAGGCAGATCAACCGCATCGTGACGACCGGCCCGAAATCTCGCACTGTTGCCGGAAAGGAAGTTTTACAGGCTCCCTCGCTTGCGGGGCTTCTCTCCTTTATCGAGCAGAGCGAGTACGATGACATCGATGGCCTCAAAATCGATTACCGAGCGCTCCCGCGCTACACCATCACCACCTCGAGTACCGATTGTCTCCGACGGAAATGCCCGTTCTTCGGGGCGATGTGCTTCGTTCACGGAGCCCGCCGCCGGGCCGAATCGGCCGATATCGTGGTAACCAACCATAGTCTGCTGTTTTGCGATTTGGTTGCAGACGGGGGGTTGCTTCCTCCGATCCGTTATTGGGTCGTAGACGAGGCCCACGGAGCGGAAGCCGAAGCGCGCAAGGCGTTTTCAATCAACTTGTCGGCCGAGGAGATTATGAGAACGGCCGCTCGCGTAGCTGCCGACGATGCATCGCGCAACGTGTTCATCAGAACCGAGCGCAGGTTAGGCGAAGCGCCCGATGGATCAACGTTGCTGTTCGCCCTTACAGCGAAAGCGCGGGCTGCGGGCAAGGAGTTCGAGCAGGCGGCAGGTGAGTTCACCGCTCATATGAAAGATCTGCTGTACTTCGATCCGAGCAGCAAGAGCAAAGGCTACGAGTTCGTGGAGCTGTGGATTAACGATCAAATCCGCAACAGCGATACGTTTGCAACGCTCTGCTCGTACGGCAAGATTTTTTCTGACAAGGCGGAGAAGCTCGTAAAAGCATGTCAGGACATCGTCGCCTATCTCGAGGATCTCGACAGTGCGGCGGAGTTGCAGCGAGAGATTGCTTCGACGGCCATCGCGCTCAAGGAAATGATCAACGCCGCCGATACGATTCTCGTTGTTGCCCCACAGACCTACGCTTATGCGGCCTCGCTTTCGAAAAAGAACGATCGGGTTGCCGAAACGCTGCAGGCGCTGCTCATCGATGTGGGCGATAAGATGAACGAGACGTTGTATGCGAACACCCATTCGGTGGTCTTTGCTTCGGCGACCATGACGGTCGACGGCAAATTCTCGGCGTTCGAGCAGGCGCTCGGCCTTAATCGAACAGAATTCTCCCAAACTTCGATGCGCGAGTTGCCTTCGAGTTACAACTTTGATGAGCAGATGACGGTATACGTCGTCGAAGACATGCCCGAGCCGAATGCATCGGGTTATCTCGAGGCCCTGCAAGATCTGCTCATCGGCATCCACCGTGCGCAGCACGGTTCGATGCTCACCCTTTTCACGAACCGCAAAGAGATGGAACGCTGTTTCGATGTGGTATATCCCGTTCTCAAAGCGGATGATCTGAGGCTCGTCTGCCAGAAATGGGGCGTCTCGGTCAAGGGCCTGCGCGATGATTTCCTCGTCGACGAGCACCTATCGCTCTTCGCTCTGAAAAGCTTCTGGGAAGGATTCGACGCGCCGGGCGCGACGCTCAAGGGCGTCGTCATTCCCAAACTGCCGTTTTCCAAACCGACCGATCCGCTTTCATGCGAGCGAGCCGATCGCGACTCCCATGCGTGGAGCCATTACGTGCTGCCCGCTGCGGTGCTTGAAATCAAACAGGCGGCAGGACGCCTTATTCGCAAATCAACCGATTCGGGATCGCTCATCCTCGCCGACAAGCGATTGATAACCAAGGGGTACGGAAAGGCGTTTCTCAATTCGCTTCCCAGCAAGACGATCAAGGTATGTACGACCGCCGAAGTGGTCGAATGCATCGCTCGGGAAGCGGCGCGATCCGACGGTGCGCCTTTCGCAGAATAGCAGCCGATTCTGTGTCGTGATCCGTCCGCTGCGGGGTAATACCGTACAATAGGCAAACCATGAGTCGCAAGAACAAGCATACGAAGCTTTCGCACGCCGCGCACATCAAGCGGCATACCGAGGGAACCTCCAACGAGCTGTCTTTCAGCGTGCTCGATGCTGCGAAAAACGCAGCCGATGCGGAAGAGGGGCGCGATTCGAAGGTGAAGATGCCGCGTTTCGGCGGTATCCCGTTGTTCACCTTGCCGGGGAAAAAGAAGCCTCACACGACTCCGCAGAAAGAAGAGGCGCTGCCTCTTTCGAGCAAGGGTCCCGTCGGAATGCCCTCGCAACTTTCGACTCCTGCGACCATTGTTCCCGAAACACCGAAGAAGCAATACGAACCGCCTGTCGATGAGATAGCCCGAAGGAAAACGCGCCGTCGTTTGCGCAACGGGTTGGCCGTCGCCGTGGTCGCCGTAGCCCTTGTCGGGCTCGCAGGGGCGGGCGCTTCGTTTCTGTACAAGGAATATACCGCCTACAACGAGCGGGTGTCGTATCTTGAAACCTCCCTTTCCGATCTGACGCAAGCCTACGACATCATCATGGAGATGGATGCCATCGTTGCGGGGGAGATGACCGACGAAAACGCGGCGAAGGTAACCGAGGTGGAAGACAAACTTGCCGAGGCGACGGCACTGCTCGACGAAGCGGAGAGTTCGCTGCAGCCCGCCGAGTCGGAAGCAAACCGTGCAGAGGAGAAGGAGGCGGTGGCCAACGCCAGTGCTGCAATCTCGGCGGGTCGCGATATGATCGAACAAGGGCCGTCCATCATGGACGCCGCCGTCTCGGCCATGCAGGCGACGCAGACAATCGAAGTGGCATGGGCCGACGTGATCCAGGCCGATACGCTCGCCCGCGATGCGGCGGCGCTCATCGCCGATACGACTATGGAAAACGTCGAGGCGTCGAAGGAAAAGAGCGTCCAGGCGAGGGACCTCTTCGGCGAAGCCCTTGTTCAATTCCAGGATGCCGCCGCCGTCTACCCGAGCGCCGATCTTTCCGGGCAGATCGACTACATCGAAAAGAGAATCGCCGCCATGGAATACGCCATTGCGTCGGATGATGCGATTCTTGCTTACGATAAGGAGACGGCTGCATCTCAAAACGACGCGTACAACGCGGTGGACCAGGAGGCGGCCGAGCTCGCGCAAACATTGCCCGACAATCCATCGGAGCTGGTGAAAAGCGCATACCTGCGCGATATTGAGCAATCTGAAAAACTGTACAACGAAGCGCGCTCCATCGCATCAACCGCAGATGCATTTATTCGTGATTATTTGGGGTCAAACGGCAAATAGCGTATACTTACCTACTGTATGCCTACCTGCAAACGACCAGATGAAAAACGAAAGGCACGCGTATGCCAGAACTAATGGATCATGTTGCGTATCTGTCGCAAGAAATCGGTCCTCGTCCTGCTGGGACTGAAGAGGAGCAGCAAGCCGCCCTCTACATTACCGAGCAGATGCAAAAAGACGCCGGCCTTTCGGCTGTGATAGAGGATTTCAACAGCGCTTCGAACGCCGAGACCCCCCGCGCGATCTGCTGCGCCATAACATTCGTTATCGCGTTCGCCTCGCTCTTTTTGCCGGTTCTCGCCATCCCCGCGATGGTCCTTACCGCGCTCTCTGCGATTCTTTACGTGCTCGAGGTAGGTGGCAAGCCCATCATCTCGCGGTTCCTTGCTCGCGGTGTGAGTCAGAACGTCGTGGCCAAATACGAACCCGGCTATTCCGCCGACGCAGGCGGGGCACGCCGTCGAAAGGTCATTCTTGTAGCGCGCTACGACAGTGGAAAAGTGCAACCTGAGCTTAAAGCGCCCATTTTGGGCGTTCTGCCTTTCATCCAGTGGGCGCTGCTCGTTTCCATTGTACTCATTCCAATCCTCCTTATTGTGAGAAACGTCTTCTTCCTCCATGCCGAAGGTGTGACGGCAATCGTCTTTTTCGTGCTCATCGGCATCGGTCTGTTCTTTACAGCGCTGCCTCTCGTCATCGCTATCGTTCACAAGTTCGCGGCGTACAACGAGGCGGCCAACGCAAACGCCGCTGGCACTGCCGTGTTGCTCGACGTTGCGCGAAGGATCGGCAGGGGTAGAGTGAGCGCCGCCGAATTGGCCGCGCGTGCCGAAGCCGACGGTACCGTTGTCCACGGGGAAGAGGCGGCCATCGCATCGGGTCTCGTTCCCGAAGGCGCACAGCTTGCGTATCAGGCAGCGCAGATGCAGCCTCCCGAGCCCGCTCCGCAAACGCCCGAAGATCGTCTTGCCTCCGCCAAGGCGGCCATTGCCGCACTCACGGGTCAGCCCGTGTCCCAAAGCGAACCCGTTCGCGATATAGCGAGCAATCTCGTGCAGGTGAAAGAAGCGCCGATCGGGCAGCCGACCGAAGAAGACATCAAGGAGCAGCGCGATGAAACCCGCGAAGCCCTTGCGGGAGTTCCTTCCGAGGGGGCTCCTTCCCAAGTTGTCGTCGAGATGCTGTCTCCTGCAGCGGGGGGGAAGGGCGAAGTGGCCGATAGCGGTGCGGCGGCGGGAACTGCCGTTGCGGCAGCCGGTACTGCGGCGGCCGCCGCGANCGAAGTGGCCGATAGCGGTGCGGCGGCGGGAACTGCCGTTGCGGCAGCCGGTACTGCGGCGGCCGCCGCGATTGCGGGCAGCGTCGTTTCTCCGGATTCTTCATCGGCTGCGGATGCCTCGGTGCCCGATTGGTTCAAGAAGGCTCAAGAAAACGCCAAGAAGCCGCGCAGCGCGCAGCCTGGCGAAATCCACCGCTCGCGCTACGCCGATGCGCTCGACGCGGCCGTTTCCGAAAGCTCGTCCCACTTCAACCAGGCGAACCGTCTTGTTGACGCCGAGACCGAAGGACGCCTCAAGCAGATGCGCGAAGGGCTTCTGGAAACCCGGACGGCACCTCCTGCGCCCGAGGCGGCGATGCAATCCGAGGCTTCCGGCAACGGCGTTGCCGTGCCGGAGCAGTTTGGCGAAAACCAGCAGGCGGACGCCGCGAACCTTTCTGCAGGATTGCCCGATGCGCCCGAGCTCTGGGTGTCGGCGCAGCCCATTCCGTTGCAGGACGCAGCGCAGCAAAGCAGCGCGGCGCCCGGATCGACCACGGCAATGCCCCCAATCGATGTGAGCGATTTACGCGCTCAGGTGGCTGGAAACGTGCCGCCTATAGCGCCCATCCCGCCCATCGAAACCGAACAAGCGAAGCCTGCGATCGTCCTTCCCGATATCGGCATGTCGGCTACCAACCTGCCACCCGTGATCGAGATGAGCAAGCAGCGCGCTCCGCTCGCCGAAGCGGAGCAATCTTCGAAGGTCGCCGCCAAGAGCTTGCTCACCATGCTGCCTACTATCGGAGCCGAGGAGATCGCCGCCGAAAAAGACGGCAAAGACCCCGCGCAAGCGCATCAAGACAAAGCGGTTTCCCCGAAGCCCGATTTAGGATTGCTGCCCTCCTTGAGCGGCGAGATTCGCAAGCCCTCAACCGATGAGGGCACGCAGGCAGCCGGGAGCGTCAGCAAAGCCGGGTCGTTCGCTTCGATGGGTATGACGGGAGCATTCACGCCGGTTGGCGATGAGCTGATCGAAAACGTCGATCCCGACGAGATCTACGTCGACGACGCAGACGATTCCGACTACGAGAGCGGCCTTACGGAGACGGGGGCGTTTGCCGGCCCGGGTTACGTCGAGATGCCGAAATCACGCGTACGCCGCTTCTTCGACCGGTTCGGCAAGAAAAAGAAGGAAGAGGAAGTGAGCCCGCAGGAATGGCTCGATGTGGATGAGAACTTCGAAGCGCGCAGCGTGGGCGCAGCGCGTGGCGGATGGGAGAGCTTCCAGCAGGATGATTCCTTCGATGAAACCGACGGTTACAGCGAATACGACGAGTTCGACGAAAACGCGGCGTACGGAGGCGATCGTGAAATCGACGAGTTCGACGATGACGAATTTGAAAACGGAGGCAACCGTCCGTGGCAAGGAGGAGCGTTCTCGCGCCGCCGTCTTGTCGATCAGGACGAGGCGCTCGACGAAGGAGAGACGCCTGTCGCTTCGCAGGTTTCTTCCGAAGCGCAGGTTTCCGACGAGCTGCAGCAAGTCTATCAGTTCCGGAATCCCGATGTGAACGTCGAGGTGTGGTTCGTGGCGCTCGGGTCGGAGCTTGCCGGCAACGCTGGCATGAAGGCATTTCTTGCTGAACACGGCACTGAACTGCGAGGATCGGTGATCATCAACCTCAATGCGCTCGGTGCAGGCGATTTGAGCCTCATCGAGAAAGAGGGCAAATACCGCAGGGTCTCCGCTTCTTCTCGCATGAAGCGCTACATGAAGAAAGCGAGCCAGGCGACGGGCATCGATTCGTCGACCGCATCGATCAAATGGTCCGAGAGCGCTTCGTCGGTCGCACTGCGCCATGGATTCCAGGCGATGAGCATCGTCGGTATGGACGGATCGAAGCCCGCGTACTTCGGACAGGGCGATGACGTGCTCGAGAACATCGACCCGGATACGCTGTATCGAAACTCGGATTTCGTTATGGAATTACTCAAGAATATATAGTGGACGGCAGGGCGAATCTGCTGGTATTATGCGTGCTTGCAGTATAATGGCCGCAGCAATGACCACTAGGAGCAAAGCTATATAGAGCTATATACGCGAGTGCGACCTATGCAGTCATAGATGAAAGAGGGCCCTCGGGCCCATAGGAACGAACAGAGAGGTTCAACAACCATGGCAATCGAAGCATATTGCGTGAAGTGCAAGGCGAAGAAGGAAATGCAGAATCCCGTCGAGAGCACCACGAAGAACGGCAAGCCGATCACCAAGGGCACCTGCCCCGACTGCGGCACCACCATCTGCCGTATCGGCGCTGCCAAGTAGCACTGTTTACGCATAGCTCTGTTCGATCTGATACGATAAGAACATAGCAATCGGGCGGCGATCTTCGGATCGCCGTTTTTCATTTCCCGAAAAGGCATTGCGAAAAGGCTTTGTTTTTGCGGCTGTCTCGGAGACGATCGCGGCGCACCGAAGAGCTACAGGATTTTTTCGAACACGGCCCGCTGCTTTTCGCGTTCGAGGTAGTCTTTGATGCGGATGGATCCGCATTCAAGGTAGCCGTGCTTGAGCAGCATCGTTCTCATCGGTTCGTTCGAGGGGTAGATGTCGGCGCAGATGCTTTCTTTTCCTGCTTCCCGCGCGATGCGCTCGGCTTCCCCAAGGATGAAAAATCCCACACCGCATCTTCTGGCTTCGGGAGCAACGTTCACCCAATGGAGCGCCGCATACACTGGGACATCGCCGTTCCCGTGCACAAGCCATTGGCCCTCGAGCGCGAGCTGGTAATGGGGATCGCCGTTGGTCTCGACAGCGAACATCCCGATGATCTCATCTTCATCGGCGACGACGTAGCACGTCTTGTTCTCGATGCTCTTCATAACCCGTCTCGCCGAAGGGTACTTCTTCAGCCCTTCGGCAATGCCCATCTCTTTGAGCGAGCGATGCCCGTCATTCAACAGCTGCATGATGCGTTGGTAATCATCATGCACTGCCCTGCGTGCACCGTAATAGCCGATCAGCGATGCCCGCCCTTCGAAAAGGGGAACGTCGTCGCTCGACCCGTCGTAGGGGGTGTCGCCCGCGTCGCCCGGATCCTCGCCGCGATCGGTGACGAGCACCACCATCACGATGATCATGATGACTCCGACGATGTCGACGGGAGCGACGGGCGTATGGAGCCAGACGGCGGAAATGAACGTTGCCGACACTGGCTCGATGCATCCCACCAAACCTGCGCGTACGGGTCCCGCATCGGTGATGCCCTGCAGATAGAGGATGTAGGCGGCAACGGTTCCAATCGCGGTCATGAGCGCCATAACCACCGCTACCGATTCGTTCATCGTTACCGATATGGTCCACGGCCTGACAACGATCGTGGCCACAATGCCGCCGATCAGCATCGCAAGCCCGGTGACGATCAGGCTACCCCATTTTTTCAGCACCTTGACGGGAAGCAGCGTATAGAAGGCGAGGGCTATTGCAGACATTCCGCCCCAGAAAAGAGCTTCCGGAGGAATGGCGAGCGAATCGAAGTGCCCTTTGGTGGCGATGAGGAACGTACCTGCTATGGCGAGAACCAACCCGATGAGTTCGCGCGCTTTCGGCAATCGCCGTACGCGAACGCATACGTACACCATGATGACGAGCAGCCCCAGGCGTTCGAGAACCGTTCCCGTTCCCGCGTTGGTGTACGAAATCGTCGTGAGGTAGCTCATCTGCGTCAGCAGAACGCCGAACAGCGCGAATCCTGCAATCTGGATAAGCGATGATCGGTCGCGAAATACCGCGAGAAGGCTCTTCGCGTCTTTTACGATGCAGATGACGAGGAAGATCGCTGCGGCCGAAAGCAGACGCACGCAGGTGATCCATGCGACGGGAATATCGAACCCGGAGGTGAGGAGCTGTGCGCAGGTTCCCGAGAAACCCCAGCAGATTCCACCGCCTGCCGCGCAGAGTATGCCGCGCATCACGTGGTTTGCCTGTTTCTGCCGCACCGAACACCTCCGAAATCGCCGAATGCATCGCGGTCCGCCCTTAGTTGACCAGCGCGATGAGCGCATTGTTGCACGGGGCGCATAGTGCTGTCCATTGTTTCTCCGACCTTGCGGCAAGCGGCTTGTTTGCCGTTTTAAACGTTGCGGTGGTTCAAGCATTGACCCGCAGAAACGGGTATACTGTGCTTTCGAGATCGCGAGGCTATTCCATGCTGCTTCGAGAATGAAGCGAACAGGGGACGAGGGCACGTGCTAAAGGATTCATCATATCCGCGCTGGCTGCTGTGGGCGGTTATCATCGGCGATGGCTTGTTCGTCGTGCTGCAGGTTCCCTCGCCTAACTTCTTCGGATTCGGGTTGACCCCGTTTTATCTGCTTGCCGCAGAGACGCTTGCATATTTGGTAGGCGGCTATATAGTATACCGCCTGCGTGCCTATACGAATAAGCGTTTGTACGCAATCTGTTTTGCCATCGTGGTCGTTTGCTGTGCGCTGCTGTACGTAACCGAGCTTCCTGCGGGGGCCATCGTCGCTTTGCAGGTGGTGGTGTACATGGCGCTCGCACTGCTCAACCTATGCTGGGGCGTGTGCTTCGCCTCGTTCAAGCCGTCTGTTTCGATGGTGCTCGTCATCGGGTCCTATATCATCTGGAGCGCGTGCTCGCTCCTCTTCTCGTTCACCACCGATAACTCGCCGGCGATGACGGGGTTGCGCTTGCTGTTCCCGCTCGCTTCGCTCATCATCCTGGGATTCTGTCTTGCACGCCTCGACTTCGGTTCGAAGCAGAAGCGCTACGCGATCGACGAGAAACCGGCGGGTTTCGCCACGCTGCTGCTCGGCGTGAAGGAGCCGGTGATCGCGACCGTGGCTTTCTCGTTCATATTCGGCAGCATCATGCAGATGGATATCGTGCAGGGGGCGTCGGGCTACATCGTATCGCCCGAAGCGCAGGTTGCGACGATCGCCGTATCGGTGGCGCTGCTGCTCTACGTATTGCGCGACGGCATGCGCATGCAGTTTCGCGTACTCGTGTTGGTGCCGCTCGCTCTGGCGACGGTGCTTATGGCTCGTGCGGTGCTCGAGGGGCAGTCGTTCTTCGCGAACGGTCTGCCGCTTGCGCTGTTCAATTTCTTCGGACAGCTCGTCTGGATCGTCTTTGCGTGGAAGGGATACGAGAGCAAGGCGAATTCCCTCATCATGTTCGCGTTCGGACTCGGTTCGATGCGGCTCGGTCTTTTGTGCGGCCGCGGTTCGGTGGAACTGCTCTCGAATTCGGTCGGCATTTCCGATGCAACGGCAAATCTCGTTTCAATCGTGGGACTGTGGGCGCTGTTCATCGGCGTTCTGGTTACCGTCGCGATCATTCTGAAACGCCAGAATGCGGAGACGACCCCCTTCGAGGCGGACGAGGAAGTGCGCGCTGCGGGTATCGGCGATGTGCCGGTGCTGCATGTTGCCGCATCCGGTGCGGGAACCGGTGCGGCTGCGGAAGCGAGCGGTCCGATTGGTGGGACTGTCGAGGTCGATGACGCGAATCTCTACGAACGAAAATTCGCTGAAGCGGTAGAGGGCGCGGGGCTCACCGAGCGCGAGAGCGAAATCCTTATGATGTATGCGAGCGGCCGCAGTGCCGTCTATATTGCCGAGGAGCTCTATCTGTCGAACTACACGGTGAAAACCCATCTGCGCCGCTGCTATGCGAAGCTCGGCATCCACTCCCGTCAGGAATTGCTCGATCTGGTGTGGAAGGGGCAGCTTCCTCCCGCATAGGGTTCGCAAGAACGCGAGCAAGCGCCTCCGCATCGAGAGTCGAGGATGTTTCACGTGAAACATCTGTTCGGTAATATCCGAGGTGCCTCGTGGGCCTGCTGTATTTCCATGTGCGGCGGTCGTACGATATCAACCTTATCTGACCAGCAGAAACACCAATATACCTCCTTTTGTGCCACAAGCGGAAACGGGCAAATAGTCCCTTTGGAGGTACACGGTATCCTGCTTTCGCTCCTATGATTCGAACCGTCCTCAACACAATGCGCAAAACGGCGCAAGGCGTGCAGAAGAAGCGCCGGTACTCAGTAACAGGGGACGGATTCGAAGGGAGAAGGATCATGGAAACATCGCTGGACAGAAGGGGATTCCTCAAAACTTTCGCGATCGGTTCGGCTGCCGCTATGGTAGCAGGGGCTGGACTTGCGGGTTGCGCGCCTCAGCAGAAGGGTTCTGCGAGCGCGACGACGGTTTCAGGCGCGGGTCTTCCCGAGAAATGGGACGAGGAATGCGAAGTGCTCGTTATCGGTTCCGGCTATGCGGGGCTCGCGGCTGCCTATGAGGCGTCGAAGGCGGGTGCCGATACGATGGT
This sequence comes from Raoultibacter timonensis, assembly GCF_900240215.1. Classification (GTDB taxonomy): domain Bacteria; phylum Actinomycetota; class Coriobacteriia; order Coriobacteriales; family Eggerthellaceae; genus Raoultibacter; species Raoultibacter timonensis. The sequence goes on from NZ_LT964681.1 coordinate 1,016,379, forward strand.
CGTTGAGAAGATGCCGACGACGGGCGGCAATTCGGCCATTGCCGACGGCGACTTCGCCGTCTGCATGTCCTCTGCGCAAAAGGCTAAGGGCATCGAAGACTCGGTCGACAAGTACGTTGCCGACATGATGGCGGCGGGCCTTGGGTTGAACGATGAAGAAAAGTGCCGCGTGCTTGCCGAGAAGTCGAACGAAACATGGGAATGGACCCAGAGCGATCTTGGCGTCGAATGGGATACCGACGAAGAAGGCAACATCAACGTGATTCCCTACGGCGGCCATAACACGGTGCGCACCATCCACCCCAAGATCGGCCACGGGTCGGCCATGACCGTTCCCTTGACCGAAAAGCTTAACGAAATGGGCGTTCCCATGAAGACCGGCCGCATGGTCACGAAATTCTTCCGCGACGAAACCGGCCGCATGGTTGGCGTTCAGGTGAACGAGAAGGCCAAAGGCAACGATCCCACCACGGGCAACCCCCTCTACATCAAGGCGAAGAAGGGCGTCGTCCTCGCCAGCGGCGGTTTCGGAAAAGACGTCACCTGGCGCTCCCAGCACGATCCGCGCCTCGGTGAAACCGTCGATTGCACCAACCAGGATGGCGCAACGGCAGAAGCGCTCGCGGCGGCCATGAAAGCGGGCGCCCTTACGGTGCACCTCGATTGGATTCAGCTTGGACCGTGGTGCAGCCCCGACGAGACCGGCTACGGCAAGGGCCCGAGCTACATCGATGCCAATGTGGCTTACGGCATGAGCATCGATCCTCAGACCGGTCAGCGTATCGTCAGCGAGCTCGCCGACCGTCGCGTGTACTCAGATGCGATCGTCGCAAACGGCGTGCCGTTGATCCAGGTTGTCGACGAGCAGAACATTCCCAAGTGGAACTACGATGCAAACCTGCAGCCTGCAATCGACGCCGGCATCACGAAGAAGTTCGACACGATCGAGGATGTCATTGCCGCATACGACCTTCCCGCCGAAGAGTTTATGGCGCAGTTCAACCGTTACAACGGGTACGTCGAGGCCCGCAACGACGAGGAATTCGGCAAGATGATCCCCGAGGATGCGAAGCCCTTGGGCGAGGGTCCCTACTATATCACCCGTATTTGGCCGAAGGTGCATCACACCATGGGCGGCGTGAAAACCAACATGGATGCCCAGGTGCTCGATGCCGACCTGAACCCCATCCCCGGCTTCTACGCCGCGGGCGAGGCGACCGGCGGCGTGCACGGAGCCTGCCGTTTCTTAGCCTACAGTTTATGTTGCTATACGGTGGCGTTTTAGCGATTCTTGGAGTATATGCTATCGGATGGCAGCAGATTTTGAAGCGCATGCCTCTTACGTCGGCTTTTTCGAATAAAGCCGTTACGGTAGTATGGGGCATAGTGTGGGGTGCTCTGTTCTTTTCGGAGCCTGTTACTCCGCTAAAAGTAATCGGAGCAGTTTTTATTATCGCTGGCGTAGTATTGTTCTCCCATGCAGATGTGGACGAAGAAAAGGATGGCTGCCAACCAGTTGAAGGCGAAGAAGGTGCTTTGCCGTGAGCTTGACGATGGCTCTGTACGCTGGAGTGCTGTTGCTCGGTACGTTTATCAGCTCGGTTTCTCAAGTTATTCTTAAAAAATCAGCCGCTAAAACATATGAGTCAAAGGCTAGAGAGTATCTCAATTTTTCCGTTATATTTGCTTACACTCTTTTCTTTTTGGCGTCATTGATGTGCATCGTTGCGTATAGGGTTGTCCCGCTGTCATTTGGGCCCGTGCTCGAGGCAACGAGTTACATTTATGTAACCATATTTGGTGTAGTCTTTTTTAAAGAGCGTATTACAAAGAAAAAGCTCTTAGCGTTGGTGCTGATTCTATTGGGCATAGTGATATATTCATTTGGTATCCCAGGATAGTATATCGCCTGAAGGCATTACCGCTAGTGATTCTGCCTAGCTTGTCTTTGGGTTTAAGCATTCGCGTATTCAGCGCGCTCGAGTTGAGCGGGCAACTACGCGCGATACGAAAAATCGTGAAGCGTTGGTTCTATAAATGCAATGAGATAATCTTTCGAAAGCTCTTGGAAAAGGTTTGTTCCTCTGCTTTGCCATTTGTTAACTGGTATTATGAGAGCAACGCATGGAATAAGTACTCAACGTGTTTAGCAAAGCGCTCTGTGGGTTGAACGGAAGGAAAGGTATGAAAGGAATTGTTCTGGCCGGGGGATCGGGGACGCGGCTGTACCCGCTGACTACCGTTACATCAAAACAGCTTCTGCCAGTTTACGATAAACCGATGATCTACTACCCCCTTTCGACGTTAATGCTTGCAGGCATTCGCGAGATTCTAATCATCTCTACGCCGCAAGATCTTCCGAACTTTAAGCGTTTGCTTCGGGATGGATCTCAGTTTGGACTCAAGTTGTCATACGCAGAGCAGCCTGAACCCAACGGTTTGGCGCAGGCTTTTGTTATCGGAGAAGAGTTCGTCGCCGGAAGTGCATGTTCTCTTATCCTCGGCGACAATATTTTCTACGGGAATGGTTTAGGCAAGCATCTTGTCAGAGCATCGAATTCGGATAGGGGAGCAACGGTCTTCGGGTACTACGTGAGCGATCCTCAGCGCTTCGGGGTGGTGGAATTCGACATGGATGGAAGAGCGATCTCCATTGAAGAAAAGCCGAAGACTCCGCGTTCGAATTTTGCGGTTACCGGGCTCTACTTTTACGATAGCCGCGTTTGCGAATTTGCAAAGCAGGTGGAGCCTTCTGAGAGAGGCGAGTACGAGATAACCAGCCTAAATCAAATGTATTTAGAGGATGGGTCGCTCAACGTTGTAACTTTGGGTCGTGGCTATTCCTGGTTTGATACAGGCACGATGGATTCGTTGTTCGAAGCTGCCGAATTGGTTCGGGTGGTGGAGAACTCCCAACATCTGCAAATAGCTTCGCTTGAAGAAATTGCATATCGGAACAACTGGATTTGCCACGAGGCTTTGCTTGAGTCGGCGATGAAGTACGGCAAATCGCCTTATGGCGAATATCTCCAAAGAGTCGCGAACGATGAAATCGATAGTCCAGTAAGAGGGTAAGAGTATGCAGAAAACATATATGGTTACAGGTGGCGCAGGCTTTATCGGTAGTAATTTTGTTCTATATCTCCTGAGCCGCTATGAGGATGTTCTTGTAGTTAACGTAGACAAGCTCACCTATGCGGGGAACTTGGAAAACCTCAAGTCTATCGAAGGCGACCCTCGCCACGTATTCTCACAAACCGATATATGCGACAAAGCCGGTATCCAGAGGCTTTTCGATGCTTACGATTTCGACTATGTGGTTAATTTTGCAGCGGAGAGCCATGTTGACCGCTCTATCGAGACGCCCGAGGTGTTCGCTGAAACAAACGTCATGGGCACTGTTAATCTTCTCAATGCCGCCAGGGCATCATGGGAGCATGCCGATGGAGGATACGGGAATCAGAAGTTTCTTCAGGTATCAACAGACGAAGTGTACGGTTCGCTTCCCTTAGATGATCCGACTGCGTTTTTCCGCGAGACGACTCCGATCAATCCCCATAGCCCTTATTCTGCGAGTAAGGCTGCGGCCGACATGTTTGTAATGGCATATGGAGATACGTATGGGATGCCAGTCAATATTACCCGCTGCTCCAACAATTACGGCCCCTTTCAGTTCCCGGAGAAGCTTATCCCTCTCATGATCCACAATGCTATCGAGCACAAAGAATTGCCGATCTATGGTGATGGCGAGAACGTACGTGACTGGCTGTACGTTGAAGACCACTGCAAAGCTATCGATATGGTTTTGCATAACGGGCAAGTTGGCGAGGTTTACAACATCGGCGGCCATAACGAGCGTCCGAACAACTTTATTGTCCGCACCATCATCGAAGAAACCTGTAGGGCCATGAATGATAACGCGATTTCCGAAGACCTCATAGTCTACGTCCAGGATCGCAAGGGTCACGATCGGCGATATGGCATAGCTCCTGATAAAATCAAGAACGATCTCGGTTGGTATCCCGAAACTGCGTTCGAAGACGGTATTGTGAAAACCATTCAGTGGTACCTTGACCACGAGCAATGGGTCGATAACTTAACGTCGGGAGCGTATCGAGAATACTATGACAGGATGTACTCGAAGAAAAAATAAACTTGCAGGTTTGCAGCGATACGCTTGATCGGCGGTGTTCCGAGCAGCGCTATGCGTGAATTCCCCTTGGAAAAATCAAGAGCGGTTTGCTCCTATGCTATTATTCCGTGGATACTGCTAATTCAGGAAGGCACCAGTGGCGGCAAAGCACGTACGATCAGGTGATAATCCTCGGCGGGGTGCGCACTCGAGAAAGCAACCGAGTCGCCCTCGGTCCGATGCCGCACACCGTAATGTGCCTCAAGGTCGAACGCCTAGCGGTACGGTTTCGGTAGGCCGAAGGGACTCGTCGGGCGATCGGGACAAGGTGGATGCCCAGCGCAAAGCATCGACCGGCCGTCATGGCACTACCCGTCACCAGGGTAGTCCTCGCAGTGCTTCGGTTGCGGCAACGCGATCGGCCGCCAACGCCCGATCAGGGCACGGTGCGGCGCAGCAGGCGATGAATAACCAGCAGCTTGCTCGCTATCGCCGCGATGGCAATCCGAACTATAAAAGCCATAAACGAAAAATGGCCCCATGGAAAAAGGCGCTCATCGTTGCCGCGTCGGTGCTCGTTTGCTTTGTATGCGCGGTGGGCGCCTACGCTTTCTGGTTTTCGGGCCAGCTTGACGATCGGTTTTCCATGGGCGATCAGACGGACGCAGCGGTAAACGATGCTCTTGCTTCCCCGATATCGGGGAAGCCGTTCTATATGCTGCTTCTGGGTTCAGATTCGCGGGAAGGGTCGGACACTTCATCGCGGGAAGACGAATCGGGCGATAACCAGCGCTCCGATGTGATGATCCTCGTTCGCGTTGATGCGAAGAATAAGCAAGTTACCATGGTGTCCATTCCGCGCGATACGCCATTGACCCTCGAAGATGGCTCCATCGTTAAGCTGAACGAGGCTTACAACATCGGGGGAGCGGCTTATTCGATCGAGGCGGTATCGAAAATCACCGGAGTGCCGATATCTCACTATGCCGAGGTGCATTTCTCAGAGTTCCAGGAGCTTGTTGATAAGATCGGCGGCGTTGAGGTCGACGTTCCCGTTGAGTTGTCGTACAAGGATGCGCTTACGGGCGAGTGGATCACGCTCGAACCTGGCGTGCAAACGCTCGACGGGCAGCAAGCGCAGATTTTCGCGCGTGCCCGCCACGAATACGAAACCGATCAGGACGCCCATCGCCAAAACAACATCAGAACATTGCTCGAGGCCATCATCACAAAGGTTCTCGAGAAGCCGTTTTACGAGCTGCCGGATACGGTGCTCAGCCTTGCCGAGAGCGTCGGGACCGATTTTAACTCTTCTGATCTCGTGTCTCTCGCACTGGAATACGCTGGCGGCTCGGGAAGTATGACGATATATAGCTGCACAGGTCCAACTGACGGCGACATCAACGAAGCCGCAGGTGGAATTTGGCTGTGCTACGAAAACCCCGAAGGTTGGGCGAATCTCATGTCCGTTGTCGATTCGGGAGAAGATCCGAGTGGTCTTGATGTGAATAGTACTGCCATAATTCCTTCGGCGGCTTAAAATATCCAAACGAATTATAAGCGTACCGTGCATCTATGCGTTCCGTTTTGATGCGTAAAGGGAGATATGAGGTTATGGAAAAAGCGAAAGACATGAAGCGCTGGCTCAAAGTGGCGGTAGTTGCCCTCTGTGCCGTTTTTGCTTTGGCGTTGGCGGGCTGTCAGCAGGAGAAGCCGGAAGAGAAAACCAGCGATGTCGATGCTATGAAAGAGGCTTCGACGGATAAAGCTGCAGGAGCCGAAACGGAGCCGTTCTACGTGCTTATCGTCGGAAACGATTCCCGTACGGGAACGGTTGAGATCGACAAGGCGGATTATGCCGATGGAGCGGGTCGATCCGACACCATAATGCTCGCTCGCATCGATCCGACAACGTATCAGATTACGCTCGTTACGGTTCCCCGCGATACGACGGTTGATATCGACGGCTACGCGAACAAGATCAACGAAGTGTATCGTATCAGCGGAATCGAGGCTCTGGCAAAGGAAGTCGAGAGCCTTACCGGAGTGAAAATCAAATACTACTTCGACACCGGTTTCGTCGAATTCGAAAACTTCATCAACGCGTTAGGCGGCATTACGGCGAATGTGCCGATCGACATGCATCTGCAGGATATTGTCGGCGGCAACGACATTGCTCTGTCTGCTGGATCGCAGGATCTCGATGGGGCCGAGTCTCTCGTCTTGGCTCGCGTCCGCAAGCTGTATGCGTATGATTTGGACGCCTGTCGTCAGATACAAGATCGCCAGATCGTTGAAGTTGCAATCAATAAAGTCGCTGCCGATCCCGCAAATCTGCTGACGGCGTTGTCGGCGCTTGCCGATCACACGAAGACCAATTGGCCTTCCGATGGACTCAAGGCAACCGTTACTAATTTTGTGGAGCATGCGAGCGAGATAACGTTCGTGTCGGGCACTGGCCCCTACACGGGCGATTTCGACGACAATGCCGGCGGGCTCTGGCTCATTCCTCGCGACGAGGCCACCTGGAGCGAGGTCATGAAGGTCGTCGATGCAGGCGGCGATCCTACTACGGTCGTTCCGCTGCCCACAATCGTGCCGGTTGAATAGGGCGATCTGGGGTACCGAAAACCCAATTCTTCAACAGCCCCCGTCAAGCAATGCGACGGGGGCTGTAGTTTACTTGTGGGTTGAACGTTCTACGCCCCATCCACCAGATCCATGAGCTCCTGCTTCGAATGGACGCCGGTTTTACGGTAGATGTTTTTCACGTGGGTTTTCGTGGTGTTCTCCGATACGAAGAGGCGCTCGCTGATTTTCGCAAAGCTCCTTCCCTTGACCAGCATGGAGAGGATTTCGCTTTCACGCTCGGTCAGCAGGTAGGTGTCCGTTATGATCTCGACGCGGTTCGTTCGTTCGCCGTCGAGGGAGCCCGGCGCATCGACGCGCTCGTCGTCGAACAGCGATCCGTTTCGCGCGTTTCCTGTGGCGAGCAGAACAACTGCGGTCAGCAAGGCGAGCATGAGGAGAATGGGCTCGGTGACGCTCTCCAGCTGGAGGGGCTGGGCGAGCGAAGCTACGAACCCGTTGGCAATAGGGCTCAAGAACTGACCGACGAAGAGAAAGAACAAACCGAACCCGTACAGGATACTCGGTGCGACGTTGCGGTCGCGGGCGATATGGGTCAGGAGCACCCATACGTGAAGTTCGAACAGAAGGTAGACGACAGCGCATACGAACTGGTAGGCGAATCCGAGCGAGGGGCTCATGAAAAAGAGGAGCGCTACCGAGACGCCCACCACGAACAGGGTTGCGAAAGAGTAGGTGCCGTTTTCGGACGAGCGTGCCTCCATGACCAGGTAGACGAAAAAGAACAGCGCGATAAACCCGATCGCAATGAGGAACAGGCCCACGAGCGAATCGGGAGCCGCTTGGCCGGCGCTGAAGGTGCTTAGTGCGAGCTCGCGCAGCGTACTATCGACGAATCCGAAAATCGTCAGGATGAGGGCAAGTCTCAGGAACGCCGGCTTGGCGTAGCGGCGAAGCCTTTCTTTGCGCTGCGAGAACGGGCGCAGTGCCGTTTCTTCGGGAAGCGTTTTCTGAGCAGCGAAGCACAGGGCGCCTTCTGCGGCAACCGAGAGAACCGTGGCGGCGATAAGCATCATGGGACTGTTGAACAGGAGAAGTACGACGTACAGCGCGACGGAAAGCAACAATCCGATAGCGGCATTGAGGGCAACCGAGTTGTTGTCGAGTTTGCGGTAGGCGAAGCCCCAGCAAATGAGCAGGTATCCGGTTGCTATTCCCCCGAACAATCCTGCAACCAGCCCCGTAGCGTACATTGTCTCGTACGAATCGAGCGTCGTGGAGGCGAACCTGACGACGGTGGCCGCGATGCCCATAACGGTTACGACGGTGATCGTACGCTTTCTGCGCGAGAGAGGTTCGATGCCCGCACCGAAAACCCCGACGGCGAGAAACGTGATGCAGATCGTGCAGAACACGCCGAGCGCGAATCCTGCGAGCGGCGAGGAGCCATATCTCTCGACCGGCGCATCGAGGATACGGCCCGTTGCGAACATGATGCAGAACACCCATGTCCAATGAAGACCCAAACCGATGCTGAGGATCGGATCGATCGACATCTTTGCTGCCGGTATTTCGATGGAGACGGTTTTCATGGATCCTCTCGCACGGCGTACATCAACCCAATCATACAGTAGCGCAACGTCACCGTGTCTGCTCATCTAAAACAGGTGAAGCTTTCGACCTGATATCACCCGACCAACGGTACATGATATTTTGCGGTCGTGGAAGAATCGTTTCGGTTGCGTTTCGAGGCGGTTGCCATCCGAAGCGCAATAGGGATCAGGGAAACCGAAACGGAGGAATCACATGCATACCTTAGATCGAAGGAATTTTCTCAAGGGTGCGCTTGCTACGGGCGTGCTCGGCGCTGCGGGCGTGCTGGGGGGATGCGCCGCAGGCGGACAGGGAAGTGCGGACGGCGGCAATCAGGCGAACGCGGCGGGGCAGGCCGGCCATGCGGCCCCGGCATACGAAATTGCCGGGATGGGGGGGGTCGACGTGGGGGGCGTCGGG
>NZ_LT964682.1 GCF_900240215.1 Raoultibacter timonensis
CGTCCGCTCGATCGAGGATGCGGTGCGGCGCGTGACGGAGGCCGCAGGCGAGGCGCGCGTCGGCGTAGCGCACGGCCAGATGGGCAAAGACGAGCTCGAGCGCGTCATGGAGGATTTCGTGGCGGGCGAGCTCGATGTGCTCGTGGCGACGACCATCATCGAGAGCGGTATCGACAACCCGCACACCAACACGCTCATCATCGAGGATTCGCAACGGCTCGGCCTTGCCCAGATGTACCAGCTCAAGGGTCGCGTGGGCCGCTCCGCTGCGCAGGCGTACGCCTATTTCATGTTCCCCGAACACATGGCGCTCACCGAAGAAGCCGCAGCCCGTCTGACCGCCATCGACGAGCACAAGGATCTGGGAAGCGGCATGCGCATCGCCATGCGCGACCTCGAGATCAGGGGGGCGGGCAGCCTGCTCGGTGCCGAACAGTCGGGCAACATGAGCGCGGTCGGCTTCGACCTGTTCGCACAGATGCTCGCGCAGGCGGTCAATGCGACGCGCGAAGGCGACGAGAAAGCGGCCGAAGCGCTCCCGCCCGCCCTCTCCGACATATCGGTAAACCTGCCAGCCCACACCTACCTGCCCGAAGAGTACATACCCGATACCGACGAGCGCGTGCTGCTGTACCGCCGGATCGCTTCGGCGGATACGGTCGATGCGGTCGACGAGCTTTACGGTGCCACGATCGCGCGCCGTCCCGAAATGCCGCAAGCGGCAAGGAACTTCTTCGACAAAGCGCGCATCAAGGCGTTCGCCAACGAGCGCGGCATCAAGACCGTATCGGTGGTCGGGGGAAAGCTCACGGTCGAACCCGTTGCGCTCTCGCGCGATACGGTAACCAAGCTGCGCCGCCACAGCGCCCGCTACATCCCGGCTTCGAAGAAATTCTCGATTCCCCTGCGGTATTTCGATGTCGGCGAGGATGACGGGTTGCTCGATGCGATTGCAGGCTTTCTCAAGGAGCTCGTATGACGGCGCGCTTCACGGGCGGCTCGGCACCGGGTTTTGCTGCGGGAATCGGGTGCGCATGAGCGCGCAGGGGCAAGCGGCCCGTCCGCAGCATTTCGTGCGCGGGGTCGCCTGCACGCTTCTCGGAGGTACGCTTTGGGGTTTCTCGGGCGCGTGCGCGCAGTTTCTCCTTGCGGGCGGCTACGGGCTCTCGCCCCTGTTCATCACAAGCGTGCGCATGCTCGGCGCGGGCTTGCTGTTCCTTGCCTACATGCTTGCTGCAAAGCGCGGGATGCTCAAGGCGATGCTCTCAGACCGTCCGACCATACTGCGCATCGCCGTGTTCGGCGTTGTTGGGCTGTTCGCGAACCAGATCACCTACACGGTTGTGATCGGGTACACCAACGCGGGCACCGCGACCGTGCTCCAATGCACCGGTATCGCCTTCGTCATGGTGTTCACCTGCTTCTTCGCAAGAAAGCTGCCGAAGGCGAAAGAGCTCGCCGGTCTCGTGCTCGCCGTCGCGGCGACGGTGCTGATCGCCACGCACGGGGACCTGTCGACGCTCGCCATCCCGTTGCCGGGGCTCATCTGGGGCATCGCGAACGGGCTCGCCTGCGCGTTCTACATCATGTATCCCAAGC
>NZ_LT964683.1 GCF_900240215.1 Raoultibacter timonensis
CGATTCGGTCGATCGGGACAAGAGCGCCGAGGCGCTCGACCGGCTCGAGGGCGATCTCGCCGACTTCTTCGCGGGGCGCGTTCCCGATCAGCCGCTCTGGCGGGCGATGGGGGTTGTGCTCGAGAGCTTCTCGATCGACGAGCGGCCTTTCTTCGACATGATCGAGGGACAGCGGCGCGATCTTGCGTTCGAGCAGCCGAAAACGCTTGCCGATCTCGAGGAGTACGCCTATTACGTTGCCGGCTCGGTGGGCCTCATGCTGCTGCCGATCCTGCATGCCCGCGCAAGCGTGCCCGAGGAGCTGAAGCAGAGCGGGATCGATCTGGGCATCGCCATGCAGATTACGAACATCCTGCGGGATGTGGGGGAGGATTTGGACAACGGGCGCGTGTACCTGCCGGTCGAATCGATGCGTGCGGCGCACTACTCGCGAAGGGATCTCAAGCGGCGCCTTGTCGACGAATCGTTCGTGGACCTGTGGGAGTCGCTCGCCGAACGCGCCGAGGTGCTCTACCTGCCCATGCAGTTCGATGCGGCGCTGCTCGACGAGGACAGCCGGTTCGCAACGATCTCGTCGCTGTTTCTGTACCGCGGCATCCTCGATCAGGTGCGCGAGGGAGGCTACCGGTGCCTTACCTCGCGCAGTGTCGTGAGTCAGGACCAGGCGAGAAAGCTCATTGTCGAGGCGGAGGCGCTTCTTCGCGCGGAGCGCCCGCTCGTGTTCGCGGAAGTGCGGTGATCGGCATGGCGGGAAGCATTGCGGGAAACATCGCGGGCATCGTGGTGTCGGTTCTCTTCATCGGGCTTGTGCTCGGTGCCTCGGAGCTTCTGTCGCGCAGGGGCGTATCGTCCGAGGGAACGCGCAAAGTCGTGCACATAGCGCTTGGCGGCTGGTGGATCATCGCGATGCTGTTCTTCGATTCGCCGCTCTGG
>NZ_LT964684.1 GCF_900240215.1 Raoultibacter timonensis
AAACACCGGCCCGCCTCCGCGCCCGCGCGAGTCGTCGTGCGGCGCGTCCCCCCTTCCCGAGCCGACCCCCTCGCCCGAAAACCCCGCCCCGCTTTCTCCCGACCGATTCTGCTCCGAAGCAATCACCCTGCGCATCCGTCCTCCCATGCCTCGCACGAGCCTCAATCATAGCGAAACGCTTCTTGTTATCAAGGGGTTACAAGGGGGTTATGCATTTAACCCCCAGGGCCAATGGACGACTGCCGACGCCGAGCATAAGGTTGCGATCGGCGGCAAGGGAAGCATCGAAGGCGATGAGGCCGCCCGCTTCACCAGCCCGCGCCGATCCAGGCAGATGCGGCGCAGGCACCCAGACAAAGGAGGAATCACATGAAAGCACTATCACGACGTTCTTTTCTCACCGGCTCGGCACTGGCAGCAGCTTGCGGCGGGCTCGCTCTCGCGGGCTGCTCCCCTTCTTCGGAAGGGTCGGCGGCATCCTCGTCCGCCGCTAACGGAGCCTACGTCGGCAGCGGCATGGGAAAGCACGGGAACTTCGACATCGAAGTCGTTATGAAGGACGGCGCGATCGACCGCATCACCGTACTCTCGTCCAACGAGACGCTCGGCATCGGCGACGTCGCCATGGAAACGCTCTCGAACCTCATCGTGGAGAACCAAACGCTCGACGTGGATGCCGTTTCGGGTGCTTCGCTCACGAGCATGGCGTTCATGCAGGCGGTCAGCGATGCCATCGACGCGTCGGGAGCCAAGGCGAGCGACTTCAAGAAGAACGGCCATGCAACGCCCGCAGTGCCCGACGACCTGCCGACGGAAGCCGACGTGATCGTCGTCGGATCGGGCGGAGCGGGGTTCGCTGCCGCCATCACCGCCGCACGCCTCGATAAGAAAGTCATCTTCCTGGAGAAGCTCGGCGTGCGCGGA
>NZ_LT964685.1 GCF_900240215.1 Raoultibacter timonensis
CCAGGCTGCGGCGACCTACGACCGGGCGCTCTTCCTGAAAGACGAGCTTCCCAAACGCAAGCTTCTGCGGTATCCGCCCTACGTGCGCATGGCCAACGTGCTCGTATGGGGCAAAGACGAGCGGGAGGTCGAGAGGACGGCCCGCGAGCTTTCCGTCGATATCGAGCGCACGGTTTCCGAGCAGGCGGGCGGCTCGTGGACGGTGCTGTCCGCCAACCCCTGCACGCTTTCCCGCTTGAGGGGAACGTACCGCTGGCATATTGTGGTGAAGGCTCCCGCGGGCGAGAACGTATCGGGGGTGCTCCTGCCGCTGTTCCGCAAGCGCAAGGCGAGCAAGACCGTCAACGTTGCCATCGACGTCGATCCCCACGACATGCTGTAGACCGACTGTTACTGTCTTTTCCCATCGATGAGCGCTACCCTAACGGTAACGGTTGATTGTCAGTCGCCTTCGAGCTGTTCGGTAGGTTATAACATAAATTTCGGATCGGTTCGCGCATGCGCGATTCGGTGGGTTTCAGCGTGTTGTTGGAAGGATGGTATTCATCGATGAGAAGGCTTGCGGCCGTTGCTTTGGCGGCGATCCTTGCCGTTGCCGCGCTTCCCTGTTCGGCGTTTGCCGCGGGGGAGGCTGCGATATCCGATGCGAGCGCGTACGGCTCCCGATCGTCGAGCTCCGATGCGGCATCCGGCGCCGATACCACGCGGGACTCGTCCGCCCGAGCCGATCTTCCCGACGTCGACATGCACGCCGATTCGGGCCGCACGCTCAAAGTTGCGTTCCCTCAGGCCAGGGGAATCAGCGAGACCGACCAGAACGGCATCCACACGGGAAGCTTCTACGATTGGCTCGTCGAGATATCGAAGTATACGGGTTGGAACTACGAGTTCGTAACCGGTGATATCGAAGAACTGCTGCCCGGCATGCTGGCGGGAGAATACGACCTGATGGGAGGTATGTTCTATCGGGAAGAGCTCGCCGAGGACATCATCTACCCCGATTACATCATGGGCTCGAACTACTCGGTGCTGCTGTACAAGAAGACCAACACCGACATCAAGAGCTTCGATCTGAACACCCTGAACGGCAAGACCGTCGGCGTGCTCGGCAAGGCGTCCGACAAGATCGACCGCCTTACGAACTTCTTGGAGTTCAATAGCATCGAATGCGGTATCCGCTACTACGACGACGAGGAATCCTACCTGCGCTGCCTCGATAACGGCGAGGCGGATATCATGCTGAGCAGCGATATCGAGATGCGCGACGATTGCGATGTGGCCGCCCGCTTCAAGGCGGAACCCTGCTACATCGTGGCGGCGGGCGACGAGCCGGAGATCGCATCCGAGCTGAACCAGGCGATGACCAACATCTATTCCGCCGATCCGAGCTTCGCCGACGAGCTCTACGACAAGTACTTCTCCGATGTCCACGTGAACTCGATCAGCTTCACCGAAGAGGACCGCGCCTTCGTGGAGCAGGCGCCGACCATCCGCGTTGCCGTGGTGGGCGATCTGTAC
>NZ_LT964686.1 GCF_900240215.1 Raoultibacter timonensis
TTCGAAAAATTTGAATCTTGGTCTTTTGTCAAGGTGCCCGGAGCCCTGTTCTGGGGGCGGGCATCTGACGAGGTTTATTACTAGCTTGTTCGTATCACAGTATCCGGTTTTCAAGGTTCTCGGCGGCCCTTCCGGGCCGTCCGCGCATCCGCCGGAGGCAAACGCGCAAGGAGATATATTACTGTTCTGTTACCCCGCTGTCAACAACTTTTTTGAAGTTTCAAAAACTTTTTTCTGACCGCCTCGCTTTGCGAACGAAACGCTCCGGTCCAAGCCTTTGCATCGGGAGCAACCCTGAACAGCAATCCGCGCCCTTACGAGCGCGGCTGAAATATAATACATAGGGTTGCCCCGTCGGGCAAGAGGTTTTTATCAAAAACTTCGCGCCCACAGAATCATCAAGTAAGGCATTAACGTTATTGACACGGGAAACTGTGCTGGCGGGCCGTGATCGCCGACCCGGCAAGACGATCTCGCCGCTGCGTGTCTTAGCATCCGCCGTGCAGCAGCGAAGACGACTCAATACGGCGCGGCATCGTTGACCAAATCGATGAGCTCCTGCTTCGAGTGCACGTCGAGTTTCGCGTAGATCGACTTCGAATAGCTCTTTACCGTATTGCGCGACAGAAACATCGCTTCTCCGATATAAGCCGCGTCCCTTCCCTGGGAGAGCAGATGGAGCATCTCGGTTTCGCGCTTCGTCAGCCCATGCGCTTGCGCCAATTCGTCGCATGCCAGGCTGCGAAGGTCGTCGCGCGCCTTTATATAGCGGTCGATGATCTCGTCGCGCTTCCTGATGGCCCGATCCGCCGCACGTTTCTCCCTAGTGCGGATAAACAGCACGCCGACGACGATCAAGTACAAAAGGGAGCACGCCACCATAGCGAGCTGCGTGAACGCGAACTGGTTGTCCACCGCAACGAGCGTCGCGATGCCCGACCCGAGCACGACGCCCGGACGGGGAAACGCGAACACGGCGGCGGCACCCGCCACGATCCCCCGGCGATTGCCGCTCAGCAGCTCGATCACCAGCGCATAGGATACAAGCAGGGCGATCTCCCACCCCGCATGGACGAACACGACAAGCGCCATGCCGTATCCCGAGGGAAAGAACGGGAAGAAGATCAAACCCGTTGCGATGATTCCCAAGCATATGTTGAGCAAGGAGGCGTATCGGCCGCGACCGAACCTGACGTACAGCAGGAAGAACATGTTCGTCACAATGCTCGTTCCCTGGAATATCGTACCCGAGTCGCTCGTGGGAACAGGTCCGGAGACCGCCATCACCACATCGAGGGCACCGTAGATGATCGAGAGGAAAAACACATACACCAGCGGCGCGGCGAGGGAGGCGAATATGCCCTTTCTGCGCTCAACGGCCCTTTGGTCGAAGATGCCCTCATCCGAAACCCGGCTTGAGACCCGCTCGAGGCGAGCGAACGCAACAAGCGATACGGCTAGAAGCACCGCGCACGACACGATCATCGACGCTACGGGCAGAGCGTTCTCCGCCAGCATGATGACCCCGCTCAGAAGCGATCCCGCACCGAGGACGTAGCCGAAACCCCGGCTTCCCGTCTCCCCTATCCGCATGAACCATAACGGGATGAGCGTACCCGAGCCGATGCCGGCACACACGCCCGCCGCATACACCAAAGCCTCCCCAGCCCCCGTTTGCCATGCAAAGAAGAGCAGCGCGAGCGCAGCCGCATACCCTGCCGTGCCCGCATAGGCGATGGGCTTCACCGCATCGGCGGACCGCATCAGCAGGGCGACGACGACGGCAGCGATGCACAGCGATGCGTTGAGGAACACTTCGTACAGGAACGCATCCGTCTCGAAGGGGAGCTCGTAGAGCCAATCGTAGTAGAAGAACACCGTGGCAACCGCATACAAGCAGGCGAAACCAACAACGGTTACGATCGCACGACGCATCCCTTCCGCTCCTTTCGCCAGCACAAGCGCATCTGCAAACACGTTGCGCAACAACATACACGAAACGGCATCCGTTTCGCGCGCCCTATACGCGAAGGGCC
>NZ_LT964687.1 GCF_900240215.1 Raoultibacter timonensis
GAGGCCGCCGCGCCTTCCGCCGTACGCCGCGCATCCGCCGTACCTTTCCCCATCGGACGCCCGGAAAGCCCGTCGAGGGGTATTCGCTCGATGCCGTCTTCCCCGTTAAGCTCGAATGCCTCGGTTGCGTAATCGGTCATCGACTCGGGCGCATGGGTTGCCACGACCACGGTGATGCCGAGCTCGCGGTTCATACGGAACAGGGCATGGAGGAAGTTCTTCTCGGCGATCGGATCGAGTTGGGCCGTCGGCTCGTCGAGCAGCAGCAGCTGCGGCTGCATGGCAAGGATTCCCGCAAGGTTCACCAGCTGCTTTTGCCCGCCCGAAAGGCGGGCGGTCTCGGCGTGCAGCCACGGTTCTATGCCGAAGAACGCCGCAGCCTCGGCAACGCGCCGCCTCATCGCGTCGGGATCGACGCCGAGGTTCTCAAGCCCGAAAGCGAGCTCGTGCAGCACGGTATCGCAGACGATCTGGTTCTCGGGATTCTGAAACACGTAGCCCACCGCAAGCGCTTTCGCACGAGTGCCCTCGCCGTCAGGCATGCACCCGAGCACCTCGACGGAGCCCCACCGCGTGCCCACGGGCGCGATCTCTTGCTTGCAGCATTTTAAAAGCGTGGTCTTGCCACTGCCTGTTTTTCCGACAAGCAGGGCGAACGCCCCCCGCTCGACGGCGAGGTCGAGGTTTTCGAACACCGGCACCTCGCCCGGATAGGCGAACCCGAAGCCCCGAAGCCTAAGCGCCTCCATCCGACGACCCCCTATAGGCGCGCATCCTGCGCTCGATGCGCCGCCAACGCATGCGGTCGAACGCATCGGCACCAAGCGGCGCGAACACGAGCACCGCATACGGCACGTAGCCCCACCATGCGACAAGGGTGCTCGCAACGGGATAGAAATGATATTGCGAGCAGGCGATCCAAGCTAGAAACGCATTGCCGGCCACGAGCGCGGCCAGCACGGCGCAGGCAACGGCGTCTGCCGCCCTGAACCGATAGGGCCGATACTGCGTCCGCTTTTCCGCCGAGGCCCAGCCGCGGGCCTTCATGG
>NZ_LT964688.1 GCF_900240215.1 Raoultibacter timonensis
GGTGGTCTCGGGCGCATCGAAATTGAAAAACGAAGGCACGTCGGCCGTTGCCGAGGGGGCGAGCCAGCTGGCGCAGCAGACCGCCGGACTGCCCGGGCAGGCAGCGCAGCTCAACGAGGGAGTACAGCAGATCGTTGCAAGCATGAACGGGCTTTCTGCCGCCATCGGCGCCGATGACTCCCAATCGAACCAGGAGCTCATCGGCGGCGTGAACCTCGTTTCCGGCGGTCTGAGCCAGGTGTCTGCGGGCGCATCGAGTTTGGCATCGGGCCTGCAGGACGCATCGGCGGGGGTCGCCCGGATCGGCGGTGGGGTAAACGGATTGAATGCGAAGGCGAACGATGCCCTCTCGGCGATGGCGGGCGCTTCGAGCGATGCCGAAAAGGCTGCGATAGCGGAGCAATACCTGACCGGCATAGCGAATGCTACCGATTCTGCGTCGGATCTCGCCGTCGGGGCGGCTACCTTGCAGCAAAAGCTTACGAGTACCGACCCGAGCAACCCCGGCGCCATCGCCGCCGCGCAGTCCATCGCGTCGCAAACGGGCGACGGATCGGCCTTGCAACAGGGTTTGGCCGGGGTCAAGGGCGGGTTGTCGGCGGCCCGCAGCGGCATCGAGAGCAGCCAACCCCAGCTCGAGAAGCTCTCCGATGGCACTTCGGCGCTCGCAGCCTCCGCTCCCGCGCTGGTGGGCGGCATCAAGAGGCTCGACTCCGGCGCGAGCGAAGTCGATGCCAACATGTCCTCGCTGGTATCGGGTGCGTCGCAGGTCGCTTCGGGAGCCAGTCAAGTCAACGAGGGGGTTTCGTCGGCGGCGTCGGGGGCCGACCAGCTGAGCGGGGGCGCTTCGCAGCTTGCTGCGGGGGCGCAGTCGGCCAAGGACGGTTCGTCGCAGAT
>NZ_LT964689.1 GCF_900240215.1 Raoultibacter timonensis
GGCGCGAGCATCGCGGATGGCCGCAGCCGTCTCGTCGACGCCGATCACCCGCGCTGCATGGCCCGTACCCCCGATGCCCCGCGCGGCGACAAGGCCGATCGTGCCCGTTCCGCAATACGCATCGATCACCGTCTCGCTTCCCGTCAGTTGGGCAAGCTCGATCGCACGTCGGTACAAGACCTCGGTTTGCGAAGAATTCACCTGGTAAAACGATTGAGAAGATATGCGGAAGCTCAACCCGCACAGCTCGTCGAGAATGAAGCCGGGGCCGTACAGCCGAATCTCGTCGGTGCCGAGAATCACGTTGGTCTGGCGCGTATTGATGTTCTGCACGATCGATGTGATCTCGGGGCACCGCTTCACCAGATCGCGCACCAGCGATTTCGATCCGGGGAACTGCCGCCCGTTGGTCACAAGCGTCACAAGCACCTCGCCGCTCGTATGCCCCACCCGTACGACCGCATGGCGGAGAAAGCCCGTGTTCGCGTCTTCGCGATACGGTTCGATGCGATAGGCGGGCATAAGATCGCGGATTGCGAGGATGATCCTCTTCGCGATCCGGTTCTCGATCAGGCAGGAGTCCGTCGGCACGATGCGATGCGTGCCCGCCGCGTACATGCCGCAGAGGATCTCGTGCGTGAGGGCGTGCTTTTCCGCGCGCGTCATCGCCGCGCGTTTCTCGCCCTTCGCTTCCTTGCCGCCCTTGGTGCCCTTGCCGCCCCCCAAAGCCTTCGGCTTGATGCGCCTGCCGGGCGCATACGGGGAGGCAACCTTGTTGCGGTAGTAGAACGGCTCGTCCATGCCCGCAATGGGATGCATGACGACCGAATCGCCGGCCAGGCCGTCGAAGAGCTCGGCCATCGCCGCCTGCTTGTCGGCAAGCTGCCGCGCGTAGGGGATGCTCAAAAGCTGACACGCTCCGCAGCGATCCTCGACCGGACA
>NZ_LT964690.1 GCF_900240215.1 Raoultibacter timonensis
CGCCTTGGGGACGCGCGGTCCGTCGAACGGCGCAGTTGCGGTGGTCGCGGGCGATAACGTGCGCTACGCGGTACCGCAGCGCATAGCGGCCAGCACCCTCCCGGACGATACCGTCACGCTTTCGTTTCGCGTGACGAGGACGTTGCACAGGCCGCGGTTCCATATCGAGGGCATCGATCGGGCGGGGAGGGCCCACCTTATCAAAACCGCGAAGACCATGGTCGCCGTTCCCGCAGAGATGGTGCAGATCAAGCTCAAGGGATCGGATGCGGTTTCGTATGCCGCCATCCGTGTCAGAGCGGAAGGCCGCGAGGGCGCCGAGCGCGTCGATGCGGCGCTGCCTTCGGTAGCGGCGCGTGCGGAGCAATCCCAGGGCGGAGGTGCCGAATAGATGCAGTACGCAACCGAGGTTAAAACCTACACCTGCATATGCTGCCCGTTGGGGTGCCAGCTCGAGGTATCGTTCGACGAAGGCGGAGCGATATCGGAAGTGACGGGCTACACGTGTGCCCGCGGTAAGGAATACGCTGCAGAAGAGGCGGTGCGGCCCGTGCGCATGGTGACGGCTATCGCGTGCGCAGAGGGGAGCCTTGAGCCCTTGAGCGTGAAGACGGAGCGGCCCGTTCCTAAGGATTCCATTCCCGATGTGCTCGCCGCCATACGCGACCTGCGCCTGGAGGCTCCCATCCGAGCGGGCGAGGTTCTCGTGGAGGATGCGTGCGGTACCGGCGTCGCGATCGTGGCGACCAAGAGCATCCCCTGAGCTGAAACCGCAAGGGAGCGCTCGCATGCCAAGCGGCGGCGTGCTCCGGAACATCGGAAAAAACGCCGCTCGTGAGATGGGAGGCGTTCCCTGTGCGCAGGCGAAGGAAAATGCGCTAGGCTGCTGATCGGCAGGCGAAACCGGATACGGCCGAAGGCGGTCGAGGAGATGATGAGATGGCTGAAGATCAGGACAGCAGAAACGCTCGGATGCGCATCGCAGGCACGGCCATCGCAGCCGTGGGAACGCTTGCGGTCATCGTCCTGGCAACGGTCGTGCTCTTCTTGACGCTCGCTGCGTTGCTGCGTTCCGACTGGCTGTTCGCGGTCGTCGGCGCTGCGGCGTTCGTTCTGATCCTGTTTTTGCTGGGGCGGCTGATCCGCGTGGCGGCAAACCAGAACAAGGATCCGCTCGAGTAAGGCGGCTCGGGCTTTCGGGCGAGCGCATGCGAGGGCGCTTCACCGGTTATCGAGGGTGGTTGCTTCGCCTGTCCGAAAAGGCGCTTCGGCCCGTATGCCGCGTGTGCGGATTGCGGCATACGCGGCAGAAAAAGCAAGCCGTTCGTCGCGAAAGCACTCGAAAGCACGCCGCTGGTCCGATGCGGTTTTGCCAACGGGCTTTCTATCGGGGAAAACGAATTTCACGAGAGGGCGGGTCTTGCCGTGCGTCTGAAGCGGCGCGGCTTCGATGACGAATAACTCGTCTTTTCTGCGTGATCGGATCGTTCTGACGCTCGGATGGGAATCGGTTTGGCCTTGCACGGCCCGTGACGGCGATCTGCCGTTTCCGGACCCGGGCAATGCATGTTCGTTTCAATTAGGCGGTGCGGGCGCGTTCGGGGTCGCCGAGCGCACCGTTTCATTCCGCTGCCTGCCGGCTACCTGCTCCTGCGTTTGGCGACGGCGGCGCGATG
>NZ_LT964691.1 GCF_900240215.1 Raoultibacter timonensis
TAATGTGCTGGAGTGGTGCCGTAGCCACGGGGTGCGTAAGGTGATTTCTAGTTGTAGTTATTCAGATGTTTCGGGGGCGTGGGGGAAAGGATATGCCATTACAGAAGATGAGCCACGTAGCTTTCGCTTTACCGGGGACCATGCGGTTTATGTGATCAGTAAAAATGCTGCTAATGATGTGATGGAGTACTACAACCAGCAGCACGGCATGCAATGCGCCTGTTTCCGATTCCCTCCTGTTTACGGCGTTGGGCCGCACGGTACCATTTTGGTCAACGGAAAACCATACAAGTCGGGTATTCAAACATTTATTGAAAAAGCTCAAGCGGGTGAAGATATCGAGCTTTGGGGAGACCCACATATCTCTCGAGACATCATATATGTAAAAGATGTTGCCAGGGCTTACGTGCTGGCCTTGGAAAGCGATGACACTTATGGCCTTTACAATATGACGAGTGGCGTGGGCTTGGATTTGGAGGATCAAGCTAGGGCTGTTATCGAGGTATTCGGTTCTGATCGGGGCTCATCAATTGCGTATCGGCCCGACATGCCAAATCATACACCATCGTTTCTGTATAGCATGGAAAAAGCGAAACGCGATTTTGGATTTACGCCCGAATACACAGACTATCGCACCATGATGGAAGATTATAAAAGGGAGATGGAAAGCGGACGCTTCGATACTTTAGTAAATTCTCGCTTGAGATGAGCTGATTAATGGATGAGCAATAATTACGATAAAAAGAAGCTTGCAATCATTGGTGCATCAAACTTTCAAAACCCTCTTATTCTTAAAGCGAAAGATATGGGGATTGAAACACATGTATTTGCTTGGAAAGTTGGTGATGTAGGGGAATATACGGCAGATTTTTTCTATCCAATAAGCATTGCAGAAAAAAAAGCCATTCTCGATAAGTGTCGCGAAGTAGGCATAGATGGCATCGCGAGCATAGGGTCAGATTTTGCAAATATTACGGTAGCGTACGTAGCCGACGCCCTTGGTCTTATTTCTAACAGCGTCGAATGTGTTGCTAAGAGTACAGATAAAAGCGCGATGCGCTACGTGTTTGAAAAGAACCGCGATCCATCTCCGCGTAGTTTCGCAGTGTCTAGCTTGGATGAGCTTTCGAAAATCGATCTGATGCCTCCAGTTATCGTGAAGCCAGCGGATCGCTCTGGAAGCCGCGGCATTACTCGACTTGATGCGCTTGACGGTATTCAAGAAGCAGTATTGTCAGCTTTTGAAGAAAGCTTTTCCAATATGGCTGTGTTGGAAGAATTCGTTTCTGGTCGTGAGTTCAGCATCGAGGGGCTTTCTTGGAGGGGCTCTCATGAGATCCTTTCGATAACTGAGAAATTTACAACTGGCGCTCCTCACTTTATCGAAACAGGGCATCTAGAACCTGCACGATTGGATAATTTGTTGCGCGACCGAATCTGTGAGATAGTTGAGCAGGCCCTTGACCATCTTGGTGTAACGTACGGAGCATCCCATGCGGAGGTCAAGGTTGATGAAGACGACAATGTATGGATCATTGAGATAGGCAGCCGCATGGGCGGCGATTGCATTGGAAGCGATTTGGTGGAGCTTTCAACTGGCTATGATTATGTACGGGCGGTCGTGGACATTGCTTTGGGACAAAAGCCTAAAGCGCCGCAGGGGTTGAAAAACCAAACGGCTGCTATACGATTTATTCTTTCTGAAGAGGATCGCACTGTTTTGTCGGATTTGGAATCGAAGCGTCCCGAATGGCTTCGTCAGATAAGCCTTGCGGATGATTTAAACCGTAAAGTTACTGATAGCTCGACGCGCCTTGGCTTTTTCATTTTTTCAGGTGGTCCTCTTGACGAGATGATCCGGTACTTGCCCATCCATCATGAGGACTATTAAGTTTATGCCCGAACGCCTCAGGACTACATTCTTCCTTCATTTGCTTTTGCTGTTCTATTCCCTCAGCGGAATACTGAGCAAGATGGCCGCCGGAGTTGG
>NZ_LT964692.1 GCF_900240215.1 Raoultibacter timonensis
GCGCACGCCATGTCGTCCTGACCCACGTGAACGCCGTCGGCATCGGCGGCGATCGCCGCTTCGACATCGTCGTTTACCACAAACGGAACGCCCGCCTTACGGCACAACGGCACAAGCGCTTCGGCCGTGGCAACCAGCTCTTCGGTCGAAGCGCGTTTGTCGCGCAGCTGCACGAACGTCGCACCGCCTGCAATCGCCTGCTCGACGCACTCGGCAAGCGTCCGCCCGTCGAGCCAGGCGTCGTCGGTGACGGCGTAGAGGCGCATGCCCTCGCGTATTCTGTCGCGCGGATACATGGGTTACCGATCGATCCGCTCGATCTTCGCGCCCGCTTCGAGCGCCTCGCCGTCCATGCGGTACAACGCGTCGAGCAGATACGTGCGAAACGACCCGTTGCCATCGCGCGAACCCATGCGCTTCTCGGCGGTCTCGCCCGCAAGCCCCATGCTCGCAACCGCTGCAACCGTCGCATCGAGCATCGAATCCTGGTTGACTGCGGCGTACGCGGCGCAGACGCACGAGAGCATGCAGCCCGCACCGGTGATCTTGCCCATGACGGGCGACCCGTTCGATACGGCGTAGGCTTCGTCGCCGTGCGCGACGATATCGATCGCACCGGTAATGGCAACGACCGAACCGGTCTGCTGCGCGAAATCCCGGGCGAAGGCAGCCGACTCGGCAAGGTTCTCGGACGTAACCGCATCGTCAGGGCACACGTCGACCCCGCGCGTGGTCGCCGCACCGCCGGCGAGCGCCTTCACTTCCGACATGTTGCCGCGGATGACCGCAATGGGGAGCTTGTCGAGGAGTTCGGCGGCAGTGCGCGTCCGCAGCCCCGACGCCCCTGCCCCCACG
>NZ_LT964693.1 GCF_900240215.1 Raoultibacter timonensis
TCGGTGCAGCCTGTCACAGAAGCCGAAAAGGGCGTTTCGGAAGAAAAGTGGGTTCCGGTAGCGTGTTGGCACGGTTGCAGTACGCGAATGTGCGTCAATAAAGCCTTGGTCAAAGACGGTGTGGTAATAAGGCAGAAGTCTGATGATACGCACGAGGATAGCGTGGAATGCCCGCAGCATCGCGGTTGTCTGCGCGGTCGCTCCCAGCGCAAGCACGTGTTCGGTGCGGATCGTTTGAAGTATCCCATGAAGCGCAAGCATTGGGAGCCGTTGACGGGTGGCGATAAGAGTCTGCGCGGCAAGGACGAATGGGAGCGTATCAGTTGGGACGAGGCGCTTGATTATGTGGCTGCAGAAATCAAGAACGTTATCGAAAAGTACGGTAACGCAGCCATCTTGGCGGACGGAAAAACCGATGCGTTTTTCAACAAGATCGGGGGATTTACGAGTCTGTGGGGCACTCACTCGTTCGGTGCGTACTCCATCCCCGTGCTGTACAACGGTTTTCGCCATCTCGGTCGAGAGGGCGGTCATGATCGTATGGATTTGCTGAACTGCGAGACATTCGTCATGTTCGGGTGCAATCCTGCGTGGTCGACATGCGGGATCCATTCGTACTACTACGGCCTGCTCAAGCAGAACGGCGCGAAGTTTATCGGCGTCGATCCGTTTTACAACGACTCCTACGCATTCTTCGATGCTGACTGGATGCCGGTACGTCCTGGGCAGGACGATGCGCTCATCCTAGGTGTTGCCTATACACTTTTGACGGAGGACGATCCTCAAAACAATCCGCTCATCGATTGGGATTTTCTCGATCGGTGCACGATCGGGTTCGACGCCGACCATATGCCCGAAGGCGTTGATCCTCAGAACAATTTCAAGGATTACGTGCTGGGCACCTACGACGGAACACCCAAAACGCCCGAGTGGGCATCCGCTTTATGCGGAACGCCCGTTGAGCAGATCAAGGCGCTCGCTTATGAGATTAAACCTAGCAACAAGGTAGCTATCATGACGAGCTGGGGGCCGTCGCGCATCAACAACGCGGACCATATCTCGCAGTTCTTCATGACGCTCGGCGCGATGACGGGCCATATGGGCAAATCGGGTCATATGACGGGCGTGAGCTGCGATGGTGGAGCTGCAGATGGCGGGCCGCGCCTCTTTGCGGTCGGTTCGGACGGGAATCCGACGGTCGATGCCCCTATCGATGATTGCATCTGCAGCGGCGAGTTGTGGAACGCGGTACTGACGGGATCCTATACCTTTAATGGCCGTATGATGAACTACGGGTTCAAGAACATTCAAGTCCCGGGCGAAAAGCGTACGTGCGACATCCATCTCATTTACAATTCTGGGCGCGCTATGCTCAACTCTCGCGAAGATGTGCTCAAGGGGGTCGAGGCGTTTCGCAAAGTCGATTTCGTCGTAACGCATGCATTCGTTCCGAACGCCATGGCTATGCATTCCGACATAGTTTTGCCCGTCAGCACTCCGTGGGAGCGTGTGGGTCGCGTTGCGGCAGACGGCTCGCGCGATGCGGTGGTGTTCCAGCAAGCGGTGTGCGAGCCCCTGTTCGAGAGCAGGAGCGACCAGGAGATCGTACGCGGGCTCATGAAGCGATTCGATATTCCCGAAGAAGAGTTGTTCTGCGGTAGCGAGAAGCAGCAATTGTTCAATCAGCTTGCTGGAACTACGGTAATCGGGGAGGACGGCGCGACGAAGGAAACGCTTATCACCATCACCCAGAAAGATATAGAAGAATGGGGTGTGGAAGGATCTCCTCAAGAGGGGAAGTATCCGCTTGCTAAGCTGTGGGACGATGGCATCTGCATTGTGGGGCGCAAGCAGGGCGACAACTACGGCTACATAGCCTACGAGGACTTCGTGAAAGATCCCGATGCGAATCCCCTTGAAAACTCCGAAAGCGGCAAATTCGAGATTTACTGCCAGAAGGCATCCGACGTTATTTCGAGCATGGGGTACAGCGAGGTGTCGCCGATCCCCGAATACGTGGAAAAGGCAGACGGTTTTGAGGCCACTTTCTCGGATTTTTCATCGCAGACCAAGGGCGAGTATCCTTATCAGATGTTCAATCCGCGTAGCCTTCGTTCGATTATGAACTCCTTAGTGAATGTGCCCCAGCTTAAAGAGGCCATTGCGAATCCGGTGTTCATCAGTGCCCCCGACGCCGAAGCGGAGGGCGTCAAGACAGGCGACGCAGTCCGTCTGACGAGCCCGTACGGTTCCGCTATCCGTATAGCATCGGTTACGAATCGATTGGTTCCGGGAACGGTTGCGCTCCCCCATACCGGCTGGCTTGAGTACAGCGAGGAGAACAATGCCGACATGGGAGGCGCTTCGAACGTGCTCATCGGCGGAAACGTAACCGGTCAGGGTACATCGGGATACAACAGCGCAATTGTGAAGATCGAGAAGTTCGATGGCGAAGTTGTTCTTGACGTCGAGAAGCCCCAAAACGTTTTGTTCGAGGATGGTGAATAGATATGGCACGCAAAGGATTCTATTTCAATATGGCGCTGTGCATGGGTTGTCGAACCTGCCAGGTGGCATGCAAAGACAAGAACGATCTTGAGACCGGAACGATATACCGTCGTGTGGAAACCTACGAGGTCGGTATCTATCCGACAGCAACATCCTATCAGCTCACTCGCACGTGCAATCATTGCGAAGATCCCGAATGCGTACGGGTGTGCCCTGTTGGAGCCATGCATGTCGACGAAGCCGACGGAACCGTTCAGCATGATGACGAGACGTGCATCGGATGCAAGAATTGCGTGAATGCGTGTCCGTACGGCGTGCCTCAATATCGTCCCGAGTTGAAGATCAGTGGCAAATGCGATGCCTGTTTTGCCCTTCGCGGTGCGGGAGAGGAGAACGCCTGCGTTGCCGCATGTCCCATGAGGGCTTTGGAATTCGGCGACATCGAAGAGCTTAGGGCGAAGCATCCCGATGCCGTCGACGCGATTGCGGTCTTTCCCGATCCGTCGGAGACGCATCCCTCGGTGGTTATTGCGGCGAAGCCAAGTGCTCTCGAAAGCGAGTTCACTGAGATCCTCATTTAGTATACTCAGGCAGGCTGCGGCGGGCACCGTTTGGTGCCGCGCCGCAGCTTTTTAACGAGGAGGCACTATGAACGAACATGAAGCTTTGGCTATGTTGCTCCGCTCTCGCGCGCTGTTGTACGCCATGCTCTCGCGTTGCTTTGGAAATGCACCCGATAAAGCCATGATCGATGT
>NZ_LT964694.1 GCF_900240215.1 Raoultibacter timonensis
TCAAGCCAATGACGTTAACCTCAAAATACTCAGCAGCGTTTTCCTTTTGGTCAAGATCAGCATCTGCATTAGCTGGAAGCAAGCCAGCCAGCATGATGACGCCCTCGACTCCCTCCTGAGGAAGTTTCTCAAATTCAACTGGTTTGGTAATATCAAGAGAAACGAAACTTGCTCCCATTTTTTCAAGCTGGCTTCCAAGCAACCGATTACGACCCGTAGCTACTACTTGTTTACCCGATCTAAGTAGCTGCTCAACTGTATACATGCCGATAAAGCCGGTAGCACCAATAACGATGATCACGATTCCTCCTCATTCAGCATTTCAGATATTACGTAAAGGGGTCGTTTTTTAACCTCGGTAAAAACATTACCAACATAAAGACCCACAACGCCTATCGCCGCCAAGATCAATCCACCCATAAGATAGATGGATGCGATAGTCGAGGTGTAACCAACCGCAATGGGGCCAAAGAAGAAATA
The DNA here is from genome assembly GCF_900240215.1 of Raoultibacter timonensis. Lineage (GTDB taxonomy): Bacteria > Actinomycetota > Coriobacteriia > Coriobacteriales > Eggerthellaceae > Raoultibacter > Raoultibacter timonensis. The sequence goes on from NZ_LT964694.1 coordinate 481, forward strand.
CCTCACAACTGTTACGATAAGAAAAATAAATGCACAAGAAGCAATGACAAAACCGGCCATCATAGCAAACTTCAGCGGCTTGGCTGACTGCGCAGTGATGAGTTCGCTTGCCATGGCGATTTTTTTTGAGAGGCTATAGGATGAAGCGCCTTCAAAGCGTTCGTCTCCCTCAAGCTCTATCGCTGTCTGCTTGAAGCCAAGCCACTTGATAAACATCGTATAGGCACGATTGTGCTCTCGCATACTGCAATAGGCATCAATAACGACTCGTCGAGAAATACTGAAATTGCATAGCGAAGCATCATAGTTTCCGTCAGTAAAATAATCGTAAACTTTGTAAAACGACCGAGAAAGAAGTTTCGTTATAAACCCGTCTTTACGTTTGGCGCGGCGAGCAAACACGACATCGTATCCTTCGAGGGCGGTCTCGTATAGCTCCTTGATCGATTCAGGGCGGTCCTGAAGATCGCAGTCCATAACAACTACCCATGAACCGCGCGACACATCAAGCCCAGCCGTTATAGCTCGAATTTGACCAAAATTGCGAGACAAACGTATGCCCTTCACACGATGATCAGTTTCGCATATTCGAGCTATATCTTCCCATGAACCTTGTGGGCATTGATCGTCCACCAGCACAAGCTCGAATGACACTCCCATGGCTTCGAGTGTGGCCGATATGCGTCTATGTAATTCAAAAAGAGCTGCTCGGCACCCATAGACTGGCACAACCACAGAAATGTCCACATTCTCCATTATTTTCCCTTAAAAAAGGAGGCGACAGCGTTTATCACGGTTTCTTGATCATCTTTTTTAAGATTGTAGTATAGCGGCAAACGAACCAATCGCTCGCTCTCCAAAGTAGTGAATTCATCCGCACCAGCAAAATACCCGAATTTACGACCAGCCGGTGCAGAATGAAGAGGCACGTAATGAAACGTTGCTTGAACGCCATTTTCTTTCAAATGACTAATGAATTCCGTGCGACTTGCAAGGGTCGCCAGCTTCAGGTAATACATATGAGCATTATGGGAGCACTCCTGCGGAATGACAGGGCGCTGCAACATGCCAGCCTCTTCAAGAGGCGCAAACGCCTCATGATACCGCGCCCAACAGTCAAGCCTATTGTTGTTTATCTGCTCCGCAATCTCAAGCTGCGCCCAAAGATACGCTGCGTTCATATCGCTCGGCAAATAGCTGCTACCGTAGTCAACCCATGTGTATTTATCCACTTGCCCGCGAAAGTATTTAGATCGATTCGTTCCTTTTTCACGCAATATCTCTGCCGATTCGATGTATGAGGAATCGTTAATAAGGAGAGCCCCACCTTCACCCATAGAGTAATTCTTTGTTTCATGAAAAGAAAAACATCCGAAATCGCCAAACGTACCTAACGGCTTCCCCTTGTACGTGCTCATGACGGCTTGCGCAGCGTCCTCTATCACCTTTATGCCATAGCGGTCAGCGATGCCCATAATAGCATCCATGTCACAGCCAACGCCGGCATAGTGCACCACGGCAATCACCCTTGTACGATCTGTGATGGCAAGCTCTATTTTTGACTCGTCAATGTTCATGGTGTCAGGTCGAATATCCACAAACACCAACCTTGCCCCAGCAAGAACAAAAGCTGTTGCTGTCGACGAAAAGGTATAGCTCGGCAGAATAACTTCGTCTCCCGGCTGGAGGCCAGAAAGCAATGCGGCCATTTCAAGCGCAGCAGTGCCACTTGTAGTCAAAAGGGCTTTGCCGCCGCCCATCGCTTGCTCAATCCACTCGTTGCAGCGCTGTGTAAATGCCCCATCGCCGCAAATCTTTTTATTCTCAATGGCTTGCTTTACGTATTCTAGTTCTTTTCCCACAAAGGGGGGCTCATTAAAATTAATCATCGTCTAACACATCTCTCTGCATCCATTATTTAGTCTCAAACCAAACAAGTGCGAAAACCATTCTTGGTCATCGGAGCAAATTGAACCGCTTCACCTCTTCTGCACTGATTAGCGCTACTCATCGGACAGCTTCACTACAACCACCCCATCAACCATCTGGCAGGACGCAATTGCGGGAAACGCAGGCATCGCTTCGACCGACGGCTTCTTAGCGATTTCGGCAGACTCTGCATCATCGATTAGATTAATAGGCTCATTAAGCACCGTCCCGAGATACATCCTATACGTGCTCGGATACGTAACAGAATACGCGCCCTCAGTGAGCCCCGTACCTTTGAGCTGACTTCCTTCGCTATCGGGAGGAAAGTCCTTTAAAGACTGCGAATATGCTTCGCTGTTCTCTAGGCAACCAACAAATGCCACGGGAGTAACGCCGGGATCATAGCCTTCTATCGATTCCACCCTTCCCATTATTCGCGTCATAATCGATAGAGTGGCTGTAGCTTCTAAGTCCTTTTTCACATAAATTTGATTGGCATAAATAATGTTACTTGAAAAAATAATAGCCACCAAAATCATCGAAATGCATTTTGCCAGAACAGTACTTGCTCGCTTCCTTCTCGTTTTCGTCCCTTCCTTAGAATGGAGTTCGCGCGGAGAACTGGGGAGGCGAAGATTAAATTCAAGCACCATGAGGGGGAGTGCGTATAGGAGGTAATATGAAAAAATCATCACCCCGTGCATAGTCCCTTTGGAGACAAAGCAGACACAATTAGCGCCCAAGGGGAGTAACGCGATAAAAACCAAAGGGAGCACAATGCGCACCTTGGAAGCTTTTTCACAAATGCAAAAACGAATATAGCCCACGATCGTTAACAGCAGAATTGCACCGTTGACAATAGAAACAACATTCGTGGCGTGCGTCTCCGGCCTAGCCATGTAAGCAAAAGGCATAAGATATGTTTCAAGCAGCAGATTTGGAATTGAGACTCCTGTGAAATCTCCCATACTCGAGAATCCCAAATAGCTACTCGAATGATAGCCAGTTGCATCCTGAACAAGAGGGAAGACAACAATGTATAGCACCGCACCTGCCATCAAGAGAATCAGATACTTGATCCCAGTAATCAAAACGCCAGGAAGCTCATGACCCCGCAAAGATACCCTCACGAAATACAGGAGCGCAAGAGTGACGGAAAAAGCAATATACGAAGGAGCTATAGCTAGAATCGACACGGTGCACAAAATACCTAGCAAGAATCCAAATCGATAACGAATGCACCAATAGACCGAGAGCGCTCCTAAAAGACAGGTGAGCATGCACATATCCAGGCTGAAAATATACGTTGCATTATGGAGAGCGATCGTAGCATTCGTCGACAGGAAACCACTTAGCAACACGATAGACAGCGTAGACCTTAAATCTAAAATCCTGCATACGAAAACAACAGTCAAGGCAAGAAAGATAATGCTGATAACGCCAATTAGCAATGGAGCAACAACTTCACCGCGCACAGCAGTATAGACGGGCTGCAAGAACCGCCCTAGACTGATTTCCCAACCTGCATCATGCTGAAGGATCATTAGCGAATCATGGGAGGCCGACGTTACATGCACCCAGCGGTATAGGTGCGCCAAAAGCATCCATATGGCAGTAGAGAAAAGGGACAACTTCCCCAGCCGAAGCGTTCCATTGGTAAAAGAAAGACCATCTTCACCTCTGTTGAAAAAAGGCAGCACACTATTCGCAGTGCTCTCACAAACATCAGATTGAGATACCAACTTCGCTCCTTGCATTCGATTCAAACCCAAACTTCAATAGCGACCCACGTTGATCAATTCGTGTCAAAGTGCGTAAGCATACTCTTGCTCTCTCATAGCAGGACTAGATACACGAGAAGAGGACTCGTCCCCCTCGTATGGTTTGCCCATGTCGCCAGCAGGCTCCCTCTTGAAGGAATCCTGGATGTTAAAGTCCTCCGTCAAGGTTCTATTGAACAAAACTGTTGACCTAGTAAAATCGCTCTTCGCCAGATCGTATTGCAATTTGCTTGATTTATTCCTACAGATTTTCATATGACGATCGGCTCCCACAAAGCAGCTTATTGAACCCTGAAATAGTACTATATATTATCATGCAACACCTACCCATATGCTCACTATCCCTTTGGAAGCCTTTACTAGGTCAATGGCAAACGATTATTGTCCTCGCCTCCACGCCAGAGCCCTTTTCATTAGACGGAAACCGCCAAAACCGATAAACCACAAGAAGCAAAATGCCAATACAGTACCAAAAAAAGCAAAAACCGCGAACAACGCACCCCAAATGCCCCCCACGCATCCGAACGCGACGCAGAGAAGCAACAACAAAATCGTAAATCTGAATGACTGCATTGAGCGATGCACAGCTTTTGTTGTAAACAGTTTTTTTATGCTGTCTGCAATATCGTAAGCCGATTTAAATACGCTTTTTTTCGCTCTTTTGCTTTTCCGGCATACCTGCTTTTCCCATTGTCTGCGTTCCCTGTTTCGCCCTCGGCTTTCCTCGGTAAGATGCCTACGATGCGGACCAAGCTCCATCTTCCACATCCTCTGCCGATCCGCATAAAGATCTGCTGCTTCTTTTGGAGAGTTTTCGTTCGTGGTCTCTCCTGCAACGCACTTAACCATTACCTTGCCAAGATACGCTGGCGCAATCCCTTTTGAAGCCATTCGAATAAATGTTGGGTGATCTTCGCAGTATCGATATGAGCAATCAAAGGCGTTTACTTTGTCAACAAAGCTTCTATGAAAACAAGTAGCAGCAATCGGTATCGTGCACTCATATGCAAGAGCGTTGAGAAGCAGATCGGGATCCTCCCTTTGAAGGGCGACGCGTCCGCTACCCTCTGGTATAGTTCTATCCAGCACATTCATGTCTTCCGACCATACTTCGGCCAATCCTGTTACCAGCAAGGGCTTCCAGAATCGACAAGCGAATGTGTTCATGTAATCCGCTATTGAGGTTTTGCAGGCAAGCGTATCATCGGCTCCAATCACCAGAAAGTAGTCTCCCCGAATTGCATCCAGAGCTTTCCAAAGATTCGAAACGGTGCCTTGATTTCTGTCATTCGCAACAATTGTTACTCTTTCAATATTGCCTCCTTTTGAAGAGGCCACCAGTCCTTCAACATATTGTTGAGAAAAATCTTCAGAGCCATCATCGGAAATAACAACCTCGATACGCGAATAATCTTGCACAAAAATCGAATGCAGCGCTCGCGATATTGTTGCACGGGAGTTATGGCTTAATACAATAACGCTTACTAGCTTTTCCTTGTCCAGTTCCATTTAAACCCCCTTTGTCAGACAGTCGCTTGCGAACTTTTCGCAATCCCGCCTGATGGCATCATTAATATATTCTCCAATCCGTCTGCCGTTCTGACCGTCGCACACCCCAAACTCATCTTCAAAGTAGCGCTTTCGCTGCTCGCTTTTTTCGTCATCCACCCCTATGCGATCGAGAAAACTTAGCAAGCTTTCTTTGCTCGAACAGGTTTCGATTTCTTTCAGGTAAGCCTCATTGACAACTATCTCTCCGTTGTTCTTGAGCGTACACATCACGGGTTTCCCCGTAATTGCAAACTTCGCCAAAAAAGATGTCGCATCACTCAACAGAGCGTCAGCGGCTGCAAGCGCATAACGGCAATCTTCCTCTTCATCGAGAATCACATTATCCATCCTGCGGATTTCTTCAAGCAGGGCGGCGACCCCCTCTTTGCCAACCCGAGAGTCTTCTGCAAGACGGCTCCAGAAGCGCGAATGGGGACGCCATAGGAGCACTTTGTCCTTGTTTTCCCTAAAAAAGCCGAACACGGTATCTCTATGTTCGAAGAAGGTGCCGATCCCATCACCATCCTCTATGCTGAAGTGCGTATTCCAGAGCAAAACCGGCCGGTTGTCAATTCGAGCATCCCATCCAGAAATGCGAAACGATCCTTGAGCCATGGCAGCTTTTACGCCATCAAAACCCGGATGACCTATCTCGATAATATTATCGGCATCGCGATAACTGTAACGCTTCAGTTTGCTTGTAAAACGTGAACTATACGAAACCACCCCCCACGCATAATAATATGTGGGATGCGCATAAAAAAGCTCGGGAAGGCCTTTGCCCTCCTGGATATCGAAACAAGGTGGGATAAATACGGTATAGCGCACATGTTTTGATACTTCGTCGATGCAAAACCTGGGAGGAATTCCGTCAGATTCTTTACAATGCATTAAATAGAATGCTATATCGGGGGATTCATTCGAAAGATCATAGTCGACCATTTCATAAACTCGACAGCCGTCTTCTCGAAATAGTCTTATATTCCTATCTTTTTCCTTTTCCGATAAAGACCCTTCCGGACACACGTAAATACAATCTATTGCACAGTCTTCAAAAGAAAAATAATACTCATAGATCGACCTAAAAGAAGCCCATGAAGAATACTCTTGAACAAAAAAGACAACTTTCAGCGAAGGCCTTCGCAAGGCTATCCGATCAGCCAGCGAAAAAAGTCGCTCGGGCATTTCCCCACAAGGCTCATTAAGCAAATCTGAAACGCCTTTGAGCACATTTATGAAATCCCATTCACTTTGGGTAGATCCCCACCCAAAGTCTGTTGATGCTCGTCGAGAAGATTGCTCGCGCCTCCTCTCGACAATATCAGCCAGCTTTGCGCTAACTAACTTATAAAAAGATGGATCGACCGAAGAAAGACGATTCAGCAGATTTATTGCTTGCATGGATTGCGTATTATTCATATTCCCTCTTACCGCCTATTATGCGAGTGCTTTTCTAAAACAGAATATGCCAATTCGGGCAATCAAAAGAATTGTTTCAATGGCAAACATCACCCACAACACTACATATAGGATTTCAGAAAAAGCCGGCGAATAAAGATCTATAACGAGCAGACCCAGCAGTACAAGAACCATAAACACTAAGTCTTCTTCGATCTTTCGAATTTGCGCAAAGTTAGCTGTTCTCTTGTTTTTTATTACACTAGAAACCTTCGAGCGCTTGGCGGCTTTAGCGCTTGCCCTAGAAGGCACAATGTAATCCGCAGCTTTATCATCAACGGTTTTTCCCATGACCTCCGCATAAACAAAAGACAGCAAAGCGGCAGAACCGTTAAGTTTCTTTCCTGGCGGCACAAATAGGGTATGGCTACTCCGAGCCTCTCTCTCAAGCGCTGCGCGACAAGCATTCAGATCGCCTTCGCAATCCAAGACCAATCGTATTCGTCTAATGCTTGGCGATTGGGTATATCTACCGTTCGTTTCGTCGATAACCCATTCGGCCCGCCCTCGCTCGCATCCGATAACCAACTCGTAATTCATGTTACTTTGCCATAGCGCAGCGTTGATAGATTCAAGATCGCTATCACTGCCATCCAACAAGATAAGCGCAGAAACACGATTGTCCAAAGAGCAGCAACATGCCTCGCTGAAACGATGGGCGCGCTTTGCTTTTGCAAACGCCTCGGGCGAAAACCGTTCTTCATAGGGTTCGATTTCGATATTGAAAATCTGTTCAATATCTTTTCGATACGAATAATAATGCTGGGGCCAATCGCTGCTGGCAGAGTGAGAGATTCCACCATGCCGATGCTTCAGGGTAACCTTGTCAAGAAAGTAGATTCGCTTTCCCATCCCAAGCCATCTAACATGGGCAGACCAATCCTCAATGATTGTATAGTGTTCGGATAAGCTTCCTATTTTTTCAAAAAAACTTCTTCTAAAAGCAGATCCGGGACCGGCTAAAACACAATCGCGCGCCTCTAGGTCTCTCAAACTCTGCATGTCTCCGTTAAGCAGCATTTGTCTTACGGATGGGGATACGAAAAGGCTTTCGACGTTCTGAAGAGCTTCATCGCACATTTCAATTTGAGAGGTTACGAACTCGGCTTCTGGACCATGCTCATCGAAAACTCGAGCAAAGGAGGAAAACACCTTATCATCATGCCAGCAATCGTCCGCAGCTATCAATAGTTCGATCTCTCCACACGCCTCAATCCGTAGGCGCTCGAGATGCGCTACCGTTCCAAGGTTTGTTTCGTTTTTGCGTACGACCACTCGCTCTATGTTCGATCGTTTTTTATCCTCGATATATGCACTAATTCGATCAATGTCAAAAAACTCCGAGCAATCATCACTCACGATCAGCTCTATTCGTGGATAGTCTTGCATAAGAATAGAGTCGATGGTTTCGAAAATCACATTGCCGTTATTGTAGTGAAGCACTACTGCGGTCATTAAAACACATTGATCGCCAATCATTGCCATCTCCTGGTTGCCTCTCGTCTGCCTCTCTCTTCAAAACCGGGCGATAGAGATCTTCTAATTTTTCCTAGCCCAAAGAAATCGGCCAAAGTTTTCGACTTTGTCATCATATTGCAGTAAGGTACTGACCGTTTTCACCATGCATAGCCCCCGTCTTGCCTCGCATTCACTCGATTGCTCGTTCTACGCCTCCGCTGAACGGTTCTTGTCGGATTCTGCGGAGCATCTTGGCAACCCGTCAAACAACAGCCTAAGGGTCTTTGGTCACACAGCGCATTCACATAGCTAAAGATCAACCCACTCGCGCACATCCTTGGTCGAGCAACCCCACGGCAAACACGGATTGACGTGATCCATATCGCAATATCTGCAAAAGGGTGTTGCGGTCGATAAGAAGTCTGATATCTCCTGCATGGTGTGATCTTCTTCTAAATCGAGGTAGTCTTTTTTGGAAAGATGAAACTCTTTTCCAACTCCTTCTTTCTGCATGGCACGATTAAGGCGACTCGAGAAAGCAGCGACAGGACAGCGATATATCCTCCCATCCCAAAGCTGTACGCAATTAATATAGGTACAACGCACGTACGATTTATAAATATCGAGTTGTCCACCAACATCGAGCGGTATTCGCCTAAAAAACTCGATCTCGCCTTCCGCCGCCGGAAAGACGGATACTCCTTTTTCAGCAACGTATTCCACCATCTTGTCGTAATCGAACTTAACGGGGTAACGAGTGTACTTTAGCGCAACATCGCATTCCCTAAGCGTATCCCAAAAAGAGTCCGGCATGCCTAATACCAGCAAACCGTTGGTTGTGACATCAATTTCGGCATACTTAAAAGACTTGCGTGCGATGCGGACGAACTTTTCGATTTCAGGATGAAGGAGGGGCTCGCCGCCCAACAAATGAACCCTCATCACGCCTTCGTCTCCCATGAACTTTTGAAGATTCGCTGTATCGCTTTCAAACTTTCTTGGATCGGCGTAGTTCTCCTCTCCTAAAGGAGCATAAACGCTACATACCCGGCAATTCAAATTGCAGTGCTCGGTCAGGTGGCAATCAAGGTGCTCGATAACGTTTCGCTTCATTGAAGCAGCAGCGAGGTCAACTTCTCTCTCCGACAGAACGGTCATTCTGTAGTTTAGCGAGTTCAATCCCTCCTGCGCGGCAATGGTATGGTTTAGCACTTCGCGCATTTCGGCTAACGACGAATCAAGCCCAGCCTTATGGCCTTCGTTCAGCTCATGCAAAAGAGCAAGAGAACCTTCGAGCCTTTCTTCAGTCGTCTCAATATCGCTTAGTCGAACATTGAGTTTGGATATTACTTTCCTCGTTTTATCTGCAGGCAACGGAAGCACCTTTTTTAAAATATTTTTTATGCCCATATGCAACAATCCTTTCGAGTAGAGCATGCATTATTGCCGCAGCGACGAAGCTTCATCCGTTTATCGTAACGCAAGTCGAACGCACCGTCGAAACTCACCAAATCTTTCGTCAACGATCGATAGAGAATGCAGATACCATCAATGTTCGCCTCCATCACCATTTCGATTTTACACAATCACCCCATTTGACTTTGCTGCCAAATCTTCTTAATCATCTACCTTGCTTTCACCAAGCACGTGAACCTATCCGCAACGAGTCTGAGTTGAAACTCATCCATATTAGCCTCAGAGTTGAATTCTCGACCAACAATACAAAAACCAAGACGCACGTAAATAATCAATGCCGCAGTATTGTCAACGGAAACCTCGGCACGGACCTCGCTGCAGCCCAGTACGTCAAATGCCACCCGAAGCACCGCATCCGTTGCTTTTCCTCCGATACCCCGCCCTTTTGAGCCGCCCACCATAAGGCGTCCGAACTCCGCAGTTCCGCCGTCGATGTCGTATAGCGCAACCGATCCGACCAACTCGCCTGCGTACTCTATAGCAAACGTGTACGTCGTTTCATCAAGCAGGTAATCCTCGAACCACTTTTGCTGCGCCTCAGGTGTAATCTCGGGAATTTTGCGTATGTATCGACTGTTGGCTGCATCGTTTCGCCAAATCCGAAGCTGCTCGATATCAGTGCGTCGCAAAGGTCGCAAAAAAACATCTTCGTATTCGATGCTGTAATCGTGATCCACAGAGTATCCTTACTCGAATTCGTTAATGGTATCGATTACGTACCTCAGCTCATCATCGGTCATGCCCACATACAGCGGCAAACTCAACTCCTCCGAAGCAAGCCTACGCGCAAGGGGGGTTGCAACGAGACCGTCTTCGACATATGCCTGCTGGTCGGCAATGGTAATCGGATAATGGCAATTGACGCCGACGCCTGCTTCTTCCAAATGCCGCTTGAGTTCATCGCGGCGGGAGCATCGTACGGCAAAAATATGCCAGACATGATTTCTTTCTGAACCTACAACCGGCAACGTTACCCGGTCATTTCTGATATTCTCCAGGTACACTGCAGCAGCCCTTTGGCGATCCGCGATGTGCTCATCAAGGCAACGCAGCTTGACTCGCAAAAGCGCAGCTTGTAATTCGTCGAGCCTGCTGTTCATTCCCTTTTCGACATGATGGTACTTGACCTTGCTTCCGTAGTTCGCAAGCTCCCTCATGCGCTCGGCAAGAGCCTCATCGTCCGTTATGGTTGCACCGCCATCGCCCAACGCCCCCAGGTTTTTCCCAGGATAAAAAGAAAAGCATCCAATGTCGCCGAAGGTGCCCACATGTTTGCCCCTATACAAGGCGCCATGCGCCTGAGCGCAATCCTCTACCACGCGAATGCCGTACCGCCTAGCAACATCGACGATCTCTTCGATCTCTGCAGCCTGGCCATAAAGATGAACGGGAATAACCGCTTTTGTACGCGGAGTAATTGCCTCCTCGAACGACTCAGCTGTCATGTTGTAGGTCAGAGGATCTGGATCAACCAGCACCACCTTCGCACCAATCATTGACACAGCTAAAGCGGTAGCAACAAACGTATTGGACGGAAGGATAACCTCATCGGATTTTGACACCCCCAAAGCCCTGAGGGCAAGCGCAAGAGCATCGAGGCCCGACGCAACACCTACTGCATGTTCGCTCTTGCAAAATTCTGCAAATTCATTTTCGAATAGCGAGCACTCTTCTCCTTGTATGAAGGTTCCCTTATCGTAAACACGCAGAAAGGCGTTCTTCATTTCTTCGCGAAGAGGTCCGTGTACGTGCTCGAGTGTTGCAAATGGTACTTTCATCGTCTCTCGCTTTCATGCTGCTGAAAATAGGCTCGTGCCTTTTCTTGAAATCGCCCATGATCTTTCTCGTAGTCGGAAGGCTCATAGTGACGCGATGCCAAGACCAGCAAGACCGCATCATCAGAAAAGTCGTACATTTCCCGCCAGACCATAGGACCTACGTAGAGAGCACGCGTCGGATCGTCCAAAACAACGCTTTCCGACGCTACATCGTCTTCAATCAAAATGCTTACCGACCCATTAACGCAAACGAGAGCTTGTTCAAGATCTAAATGCGAATGAAACCCTCGGCGCTCCTTGGCTCCAACATCGAAAATGTAATACACTCTATAAATCGGAAAAGGAATCGTGTCCTCAGCTTCAACGGCAACCAAAGAACCTTTTTCATCAGTCCAACAAGGGAAATCAATTATGGATGTGTTCTTTACCATGCATCATCTTCCTGCAGTCACTTTTGATCGGGTAACAAACAGACATATTACCATTAACCAGTTGTTAATACTGATCCGCCAACAGCTATATCAGCAAATGAAGAGGCTTTCCCCTCAAGTGGCTACTGTGTGGCGAAGCAATGCAACCCGCTTACTTCGGTTTGGGTATTTTTATCTGTCAAACCATTCTGGCAAGAAGAGAGGATGCAGATCATGACATAGGACTTCGGAAGCGCAAAAGCGTTCTATCAACAACGGAGAACGGTTATCAAACATTTCGCCATTTGATCGAGTTACAATAGAATTGTATGGACGCCTTGCATCGGATCACGATTATCCCGACCCTGAAAGAGAGCTATCTATGATTACGCTGGCCAGGAATAAAGGCACGGACATTCTTTCGGCCACCATGCCACGTGAAGCGTTAGAATCGCATAAAGGCGCGCCGGTAAAAGTAAGCGTAATTGTTCCGGTCTATAACGCCGAAGAACTTGTGGGGGATACTCTCCGAAGCATCCAACAGCAAACGCTTCAGGATATCGAAATCATCTGCGTCAACGACGCCTCGACAGACGCTTCACTCGATGTGCTTTATGAACATCTCAAGGAAGATAGCCGTATCTCCATTATCGATAATCCGCACAATTCCGGAACAGGAACCACTATCAACCTAGGGCTCCAATTGGCAAACGGCTCATATATTCAAATCGTTGGAAACGATGACCTGCTCGACCACGACGCCCTCGAAAAGCTTTACGACCTATGCGAATCGGAACATTTAGATTTTTGCCAGTATGCAATGCGAGTTATCAATGACGACCCCGCTGACGAAGCCCTGGAAAAACGAAGGGACTATCAAGAGAACCTTAATCGCGTCGAGAACGGCTATCCTATCTTGCCAGGTGCTGAGCTGCTTTCCCTTCTCGCCGTAAATAGAGAATACCGAATGCACAACGGTGCTCAGATCGCCCGAAAAAGCTTTCTCGACCAGCATTCAATTCGCAACCTTGAAGGCATTCATCATGAAGACATGTACTATACCTATCGAATTCTTCTTTCTGCTCAACGAGCTACGCTTTTACCCAATCCGTTTTACACGTATCGGATACGTCGTAATTCCCTCGAATCGAAAAAGACTTCCCGGACTCATACATCTGAAGAGTTTTTAGCGCTATTCGTTTCTGCGTCTGCAATGATAGACGCGACTCCTGAAGAGCTGTTCCTTTCTCCTGATTATTCACCAGTTGTGGAGCAGGAAATATACCACTATCTCGATATGGCCGCAAAACGATTTGCATCACTGCCTCCCGAAACCCAAAATGAAATTCGGGCGAACACCAAAACCGAGCAAATCGTACTGCGCGGTATTAAACTGTACGCAGCAGAAACCGACCGCGGTCTTTCTGCTCTAAAGGAAATGAAAGCATCCACGGAAGACCGTCTTCAGAGAATTAAGGCGTCTCGCTCGTATAAAGTCGGACATGCGCTTCTCGCCGGACCCCGTTACGTAAAGAGGTTATTCAAGAGGCACTGAGGGGTCGTCGAGCGATTTGATGACTTTGTATACCCTTTCACAGCATTTACCATCCCGAAACGCAAAGGTGTTCCTCATTCGCGTTCTATAAGGCTCTTGGGGAGCAAAATCCACTTCGGCCATCTCCTTGATATAACGCACCAGCTCGTCCTCTGTCGATGCAACCGGGCCAAAACCGTCGCGCTCATACTCAAAGTACCCTTTCGAGTACGTATGCGCTCCAGAAAAAAACGTATCCCTATCGAACTGATAGTACAAGCACTGCCTTTCCAAATAGGCAACCTCAAATGCAGTGGACGAGTAGTCGGTGATCAGAAGCGACGCCGACACGAAATACTCCTGGATAGAATGGGTCCCATCGTCAAAGGCAAGATCCACATAATCGGGGACTATAAATTGCCCGGACTCTACGTAAGGAAGAACATTAGTATGCGGAAAGAAGACTATCCTCATCCCTTGATTAGCTAACGATTTCAGACAATTGCACCCAAGGAAACTCTCCCAGGTCTTCTTGTATTCCGACTCAATAAACCGATCGTTCAACTCTCGATCGCTGCTGATTCCCGTTTTTTCACCAGCTAGGGAATTCCTCCATGTTGGCATAATCACAATCGTATGCGACTTTACGGTGCTTTCATCTTCCCAGTGAAAAAGCTTGTCGTGCCTCGGCAGACCCGTTAACGCAATTTGCCGGCGTGTGAAATTGTAGTGCGAACGCTCTCTGACTATTGAATCGTATTCGTCTTTCGTAGAGGTGAGCATAATCGATATGCTGCGCTTGCTGTTGAGCCACGACGATAGGTCATTCGATATGACGCCGTGCTGAAGAAAGATGATATCTTTCGATAGATGGAAGTTATCTTCAAAATACGAATGAACGAACCCGTCAGCGTGGCTGCTAACAATTTTCGAGCATCTTTTCAACTCTCGCTCATGCTTCTTCGACCCAAAAGAAAGCAATCGAAATCCCTCTGCCTGAAGTCGATCCCAATCATGCGAGTCTCTTTTCAGCACGAAGAAACACCGCTGTTCCGGATGGTTTTGCATCATATAGCGGTAAAAGTGCTCTCCGTTGTCATCAGCCTGCGTATCCCGGTCCATGATGATCCATGTATCACCACGCTGTTTGTATTTGCCCCATTTTTTCGTGAATACGTTTATGAGCTGTCGGACCGTACTGTTGTTTGAAAGCATGGTTCCATTAACGTTGATGGAAACCGGTGAAGCATCATTAAACTGAAACCCTATCTTTTGCTCTGCATCGTCGAAGGAAACCCACAGCTCTCTAGGTTGGTAGAAATCCTTCCCAACGAAGTCTCGCGTCGTTTCCTTTTCGTCCAAAGGCTCGACAATAACGTTATCGAGAAGACAATCGACTTCGCCGCCGAATATCTGGAATAGAAGCAACCCTTTCTTTAGATCAACTCGCTTTAAATAAGCGATTTGATAGGGCGCTCTTCTATTCATAAACCACTGCGCAATAGCGTTCTTATGCTCGAACCACATCATGCTGTTCGAGGAGTCAAAAAGCTCCTCGAAACTGATTTGCGAGAATATCGAATTCAGGATGGCAAGAAAACTATCCGACTCCTCCTCGGATAGGAAGGCTCCACGTTCAGGATGCCCGACATAATACTTGAAGTACCAACTCAAATCATACAGGATTGTCCGCTGAATGGTGCTTGGGACATATCCTTTGACGCGAGAAGCATGCCGAAGCAAATCAAGATATCCACGCTCTGGAACCGTAAGGACTTTGTCGACTGTTTTCCATGAAGTATCGAGGGTCGAAGTCTTCAGCTCTCTTTTCCGATAGTAATATTCCGCCGTTTTTAAGAACCCAACGGTACCGCATTCAAGTCCCAGTGCATACTTGTTTATAAAATGGCCGTCTTCGAAATTCGGGCGGATCGATTCATCAATGCTCAGTTTTTGGCGCCTAATTTCGCTCATTCGAAAAAACGCCGTTGCCATCGAGAAAAAGATGTGCATGTTTTTATCATCCAAACAATTGATAAAAACATTACCCTTGCTAAATCGATACTTCAAAGGGTGGTTATTATCAAACTGCCCACTTTTCTCGTAGTAAAAAATGGTATTGGTGTTAACCATTTGAGCATCGGGTTCGCCAACTAAAACTCTGTCCACCTGCTCGAAATAATCCGCAGCAACAAAGTCGTCGGGGTCGATGAAAGTTACCCATTCTGTGCTCACGTGTTGCATGCCCAGATTGCGGGCAGATGCTTGCCCCCCGTTTTCTTTATGCAAGTATTGAATGGCTTCGGGATATCTTTCCTGCCATGCTCTGATAACTTCAGCTGATGAATCCGTTGACCCATCGTCGACGGCGATCACCCGCAGGCTGTCAGAACCAATGGTTTGACTGAAGAGGCTTGTAAAAAAATCATCGAGATATGCTTCCGCGTTATATACAGCTGTAACAATCGTATAGGGAAAGGAGCCTTGATACGAGTCTGTTTTAAAACTACGGGTGGCCTTAACTCGACCTTGCTGATACGTTTTCGCTTTCTCAACTATCGAGTCAGGCACGACCCGCTTAAGGCACTTTTTTATCTTCTTGCGCATTAACTCACCTCGGTGCATTTCTTAAGAGCGAATTCAACCACAGCCTTGGTCGCTGAGCTACCGGAATCGGCAAACATCCCCCGCATAAAACGATCGAGATCTTTCTCAGGATACGGTTTTTCACCGGTGCTGTACTTTTGCATCGCATCGATCAATTCTTCAGCTTCTTTAAACACGATGCCTGGGCATACGGCCTCTGGATCAATATTCAACCCAGGCGAATCCCTGTACAAATCGATGTCGGGCACATAGAAGAGAATAGGTTTTCCCAGCACGTATGCTTCGTAAACGATGGACGAGTAATCGGTTATCACATAGTCGGCTTGGAACAGAGCTTCATTCGCATCTCCTGGTGCGATTCCCGTCTCCTCAAGCGGATGAAACGACCATACAAGCGACGCGCACGCAGCAAGACTCTTCCAAATGCCGCTCTCGTGCAGCAGGCGCAACGGGTGCTCGGAGATTGCACTTTTGCGCAGGGTGGGAGCGAAAAGCATCACTGGCTTTTCCGGTTTTTTCCGATCGATCGCTTTCCGCTTGTTTTCGAGAAGCCAATCATATTCTGGTCGCAGGAGCGGCACAACGCGATTCGGCGGGCATTTGAACGCCTCGGAAAACGGCTGGATGCATCCTTCTCCCGAGCATAAAACGTAAGAGTAATTTCGATGTATCATGAAACGATCGGCTGTTGCCGCGGGGTGGCCTTCGACGGTGTCGACTGATTGATAGCCGAATTTTTTGAAAGCACCGAAAGCATGCCACAGCTGTATGACTATCGGCTCGCAGGGGAACTCCTCGTACATCTCCCTTTCGACCCCTTGAAGAGGATCGTTCTTTTCGCACCGGAAATCAAGCAGGCAAACAACGGGATCGTATCGATCGAGAAAGCATGCTTTGCACCGCGCAAGATGATACAGCTCGCGAACAATATGCCCTGTATAGGAAAGCACGGTTCTTTTAGAGAGCTTTTTCGTCAGGTAAACCGCTGTGAAGCCGCGTTTTTCAAACTCGGCGCCCAATGCCATGAAATCACGAGACGGTTCGTTCGATTGACGAGAGAAGAACAGCACTTCGTTTCTACGCGGTAACGCATCGAAGGCCTTGTACAGGACATTGAACAAAAGCCGAGATACGGCAACTAAAACGCCGCTCACGATTGTGCCCCTGCTTGCCTGTAGCTAATATTTCCATATTCCGTCGTATACGGCTCAAAACGCACGCCGCCTTTGTTCAACGTCGAGGATAGAAAACCTTTAGCTGCCGCTTCGGTAAGCATTCCGCCGCTCAAGCGTATATCCTTATGTGCATCCACCCACCTGACACGTATATACAGATGCCATCGCTGGTTGACCGATCGGGGAAGCGGTTTCAGCGTTTTAGCGTCAATAGAGCATTCGAACAAACGGCGCGGGCTTTCTTGCCAGGTCTTCGCAGGCCATACGATTTCGGAGTTGCCAATTCTCGTCTTCGCCACGAACTCGACTTTGGCGCATGGGCCGCACAGCTTCGACAGCGTTTCATCGAGTGCCCCCGCAAAACGCATTGCTCCGTCCGATTCACGGAAAACGGTTTCCACCGATGCCGAAAAGTCTATGCTCTTCTCAATACGGTAACTGCCCGACCCGTACGCTTCGGGCAACGAACATACGATTTCGTCTTCCCTGCTTTGATACAGCATCGAGCTAAGGGCTTCGGGTCCTGCGGCAACGAGTTCGTGAAGCTTGCCCCATTCCGACGACAAGCCAACCTCCAACACGGCACGCTGCCACAAAGGCATCGTTGCGCTCACGGCATCATTGTAGAAAGGACGTACGAGCGATACGATAGAGGCCTGTCGACGAGCGCCTTCATCTGAGTTTTCCCATGCGCCAGCCGAACAGAGCATGTTGCTAACATCTCTTCGGAACAATCGTTTCATCAACGTTGCGTCGCGTTTTTCAGGGGGAATGCGCTTTTCAACAAAATCAAAGATGTCCTTCAGGGCAAGCATGTTGCTTTCAAAATCATCCCAGGTTGAAAAGGAGCACTGCTCGTCTTCGCTATAAAGCACGTAATGGTAGTAATCGTAGTCGGCCGCCACAGAGACCGTTTTTGCAAGCACATAGGCGCGCAGTACGAAAGAGATGTCTTCGGGCATAAACGAAGGGAAGCGCAGTTTATTATCAACTAAAAGACTCCGCCTGAACAGCTTCATCGGCCCAAAGGTCCACATGACTTTCGACGAGTACACATCGACATCGGGCTGGTTCGATCCGAACATGGATTTCGGAACGTCGCGACCGCCCTCGCTTACAAGCTTTACCAACAACACATCCGACTTCCACGCCACCGCATGGTCGAGCATTTTTTCAACCGCAGCCGCCCCGAGCCAATCGTCCGCGTCCAAAAAGAAAACGTATTCTCCCTGAGCGCTCTCGAAGCCAATGTTCCTCGGTTCAGCCGGAGAGCCCGATGCCTTCGGCAACCGAATGCCCTTGAATAGACCGGAGTATTCTCGGACAAAACGCTGGATCTCGTCCCACGTCGAATCCGAAGAGCCGTCGTCAACGACAATGCATTCAATCCTCGAAGCGTCATAGGTCTGGTCAACAACGCTCTTCAACGCTTGCGTAAGATGCGGCATCGCATTATGAGCAGGAATAACGATGCTTATATCGATGCCGGCCCCGTTGCAACCGACAAGCGTTTCGTGCGCGTTCTTTATCCGCCTTCCCTCAAACTCATCCTCGCCGAACGTCGCTGCGCAGATACGATCCGTGGAATGACCGTCGCATGCACTCATGAACTTCTCGCGAAATGCCCGTATTTGTTTTTCATCAAACTGCTCGTCGATATGAGCAAGATAATCGACCATCGGCCCCATCTCGGTAAACACGGGGCCTGGCGTGAGCTCATCGTAGTCGTAGTAGAAACCGCGCCAATCATTATAGTCTTCGAGATCGTAGGCAAAAAACACCATGGGCTTTGCGAATAGCGAGTATTCGAACACCAGCGAGGAGTAGTCCGATATGCATACGTCCGCTACGCTCAACAACTCGTCAATCGGCAGCATCTCGGAGACTTGAAAAGCGAAATCCGTACAACTATCGGGAATGGACGGCAGGCGTTTAACAAAGGGATGGTGCTTTATCAGGAGGATATACCTATGGCCCAGAGCGTTTTTCAAGGCTTCGATATCGAGCTTGTCGGGCCCTTCCGCTGAAGAAACCCTTCCGCGAAACGTTGGAGCGTAAAGTATTATCTCTTTGCTTTTCGATTGGGGAATCAACTTCTCAACGCGACTGCGGGCGGTTGCAAGAAAACCTTCCTCGAAGAATCGATCCGTTCTGCTAACGCCAAGCGGCTGCACGATTTCAGGATGATCCTCAAGCACCATCGCTTCAATGTAGGCCCACGAAACCTCGGGGCTGCTTACCGTTACAAGAGAAAGATTCCTGTAAAACGGATGGCGCAATAGATCTTTTCGCGTGCCGCCGAAAATAAGATCAGCCGTGCTCATACCCCATTTTTTAAACGCGCCGCAGGCATGCCACAATTGTACGATCTTTGTTTCGGGGCGAAGGGGAAGGCAGCTTACAATATCTGAAGCGTCGTTGAGGAACACATACCCGGCTGTCGCTATTTCCACTACGGCTTGCTTACAGTTGCGATAGTACTGTTTGATGCTCACCCTGTTCTGACCAAGCGAGATGAACATCACTTCATAGGAATAGCCTGTCGTGATTCGATCGTACAGCGTTTCGAAGCTGTCCGGAATGCCCTTTTCTTTTGCTTCGAGAAATACTATCTTTGCAGGGTTTACGCACTGCTCGGAGGCATGTCGATACGCATGGGGCAAATAGCATCCCAGAAAAAAATCCTTGATGCGTCTTTTCAAAAACCGTTTGAGCGTGTCAACAATGTCCGGCATCTAGACAACCTAAACGTTCCATTCCATGATGGTTTTACCCATCGATTTTCTTGTATCGGCTTCAAACGCCTGGGCCATATCGGAAATGGATTCAATCGCATACGTTTGGTTTACCAAAGCCTCGAGGTAGCTCAGTATTGTCGGATTATCTTGATAGAGCTGCACCGTCGCGGCAAAGTCAGCCCTTCCGCTTCTGCTGCTTCCAAACAACCTGAGCCCTTTTTCTAGGACCATGCGGGTATTGACGAGAACGGGCTGCTCGGAAACCCCCAACAAGGAAACGGTGCCTTCTGGCATTATAGTGTCGATAATCTGGTCGATCGCCTGGGACGACCCTTCTCCCCCACAGCACTCGAACGCATGATCAACCGCTATCCCTTTTGGAATCTCGTGAACAAGATGGGTTTCATCCACAAACGTAAAATCCTCCATCTTGTAGGCGTTTCGACCAAAAACGATCAAATGCGCCGCTGGGTATATGGCCCTCAAAACCAGGGAAACGATGAACCCCATGTTCCCATCGCCCCATATTCCGATAGTGTTTTTACGAGAATGCGAGAACATGCCGAATCGAGAAACAGCATGCACCGCAACACTAACCAACTCGGTGAAAGCCGCTACGTTTTTATTAATCGATTTGGGTAGAGGCACAATCCGAGAAGGCGAGAGGAGCACGCATTCCTGCATGAATCCATCGTATCCGCTCCCGCAGAATTCGCTCGTTCTCAGATAGTTTTCCGCAATGCATGGATCCTCTTCGTGCGGATTGTTCGGCAGCATCACAACGCAATCGCCCCGTTTGCACGTACCGGAATCGTCACGCAGCACCGTACCGATGCCTTCATGGATCAAAGCCATTGGAAGTTTGGCGGCAAGGACGCTTTCGCTGCGTCGTCCCTGATAATACCGCTGGTCAGCATTGCATATCGATAGGTGAGTAGGGCGAACCAACACGTTGCCCTTCGCAGAATCCATTTCAACCTGAATAGGCTCGAAGGTCCTTGGAGCAACCAATCTGTAAACGCAGTTTAGCATTCATCGACTCCCAGCATCGCATGAGCGACGCGCATATCATGAGGATAGGTAATCTTGAAATTTGCAATATCGCCTTTCACCAACTCTACGGGCTCGCCGCGCAGCACAAAAGCCTTACAGGCATCAGTAAGAATCTCTTTTTCCGCATCGCTAAGCGAAAGCAGCACTTCCTTCAGTTTAGCCAGTTTGAAACTCTGTGGGGTTTGCCCTTGGTACAGGTTGCGCCGATCGGGAATTTCCGAAATCGTCGCAGCATTCTCGCTTGCAACGATAGTGTCTGTTGCAGGAATAACCGTATCGCACGCGCCAAACCGCTCTGCAGCTTCGATATTGTCACTAATGATTCGCAGCGATACAAAAGGACGAACGGCATCATGGGTAACGATAATCGAATCGTCTTCAACCTCGCAGTGGATATCCACCCACTCAATAGCTTTCAGTACGGTATCCGTTCTCGATTGCCCGCCGGCGGCAACGTGCACCCCGTTAGAGTATTCGGGGCAATAGCGCTCGATGAGATCCCTGGTTTGCTGCAACCATGTTTCGGGACAGAGAACAAGCACGACGTCGAACTGCCCGTGCGCGCAGAACTTATCGATCGTATGAGCAAGAACGGGTTTTGTGCCCAATTGATAATACTGCTTCGGTTTGTCTGGATTGCCCATGCGTACACCGGATCCGCCAGCCAATATAGCCGCTACTATCACTTCGGCTCCTTTCGATTGCCTGTTTGCAGGCAGACCATTACTTGCTAGTCAGCTGGTCCCTCGTAGTATTCGACCGCATCGTCGATTGGGCCATCGAACACTTTCGTCCCCTCGCTGAGTACGATGCCTCTTGTGCAAAACTCCTGAGCTGCCGCTGATTCGTGAGTAACGAAAAGTACCGTTACGTTCTCATTTGACATGATCTCACGCATTCGATTGATGCATTTTTTCCTAAATTCTTTATCGCCAACGGACAGAGCCTCATCGACCACGAGAATATCGGGATCGATAGAAGCGGCGAACGCAAAGCCGAGGCGCGCTTTCATACCGCTCGAATACGATTTCATCGGTTGATCGATATAGAGGCCAAGCTCGGCGAAATCAATGGCCCTCTCTTCAATTTCCTGATACTCCTTTTTGCTCATACCGAGTACTTGGCTTCGAAGACTCAGGTTCTCGCGCCCAGTCAATTGACCGTCGAACCCAGCGTTCAGTTCGAGCAGCGCGCTTACGCGCCCGTTCACCGTTACCGTTCCCGTCGTCGGATAGCTCACGCCTGTTACCATCTTTAATGCGGTTGACTTTCCTGCCCCATTGCGCCCGATGAGCGCGACCGCTTCGCCCTTCTTTATCTCGAAGGAAAGATCGTTGTTGGCATGAACGATACCGACCAGCTCTTTGTTGTTTCTGCTGAATAGGCCGAGGAATCGGCTCCTATCGTTTTTGTATAGCTTATAGGTCTTCGTCACGTGCTCGAATTTAACCACCGGTTCATCGCTTACCGCAACCCGCGGTCCCAACGATTCGAGCAAACGCTCTTCGGCATCAAAGGACATCGGACACCTCCTCATGGAAGTGACGGTAGACGAGCACCATCGAAACAAGGGTTGCAACGAACACCGCAACAAAGCAGCCGAAAAACACGGGGTCCTCCCAAAACCACCTCTTGTCGCACAGGGCATCGCGAAATGCCGTGACAAAGAATGTGACCGGATTAAACAGCATGACATTTGCAGCCCAGCCGAATCCTGATGTCTCGAGGACATTCATGTTGAACAAGATTCCCGACAACCAGAACAACGGTTGGCTGAGAGCCTTCATGAGTTGGCCGAAATCTTTGCTAATGCCGGAAAGCTGCGAGGTGAGAATCGAAAACATATCCCAAAATACGAACATAAGCAGCATAAGTATAGGAACCTGTATAAGGTAAATGTCCCATGGCATACCGTACGCTGCATAGATCACGAACAGGATTACGAACAAAACCGCGTTGACGATAAGGGTGGATAGGGAGTACAGGGTCGAGATGCCGCTCAGAGGGAACTTAACCTTATTAACCAAGTACGAATAGCGATGCAAGACGTCTGAACCCGTGCTGAACATGTCCGACATGTAGAACCAGGGAATAAGCCCGGCCACAAGCCAAACAAAGTAAGGGTATGCGGCATCAGCAGATCCCGCTCGTAGCCCGATCTCGAGCGCGAACCAAAACACGACGATGAACACGATGGGCTTCACCGCGAGCCACGCCCACCCGAGCACGGCGCCACGCGCCTGCTTCATCAGCTCAAATATAGCAAGATGGCCTATTTGTTTGCGCCATTGCCAGTTATCTTTAATAATTGTTGCAAGAGTACTGAACAAAGTTCGCCGTCCTCTGTACTAGACGTATTTTCAAACGCTCAATATAGCACAATCCCGATTCCTCCTATAACAATACCGCGTATAAACGGGGTTACGACACAGGAAACGACGGCAGCGAGACAACGCCCGACGGATCTTCCCCAGCGTCGACCGTCTCCATGAGCAAACTCCACGTTTCCTTGTCTTCGGGTATCACCCAAAGGCCCGCTTCGTTCACCGACCCCTTATGCGGCCCCGTGCACGTGTAAATGGTTACGTCGTCGCGATGCAGTAAAAAGTCTGCAGCAAGCGAGGCAACCAACCCGAAGTCCATGTTGGTTGTCGTATGCTCTTCGAGGTACAGAAGCGCATCATCGATTCCGCCAGGATTGGCAAGTACCTTTTCGATGAGGGACACCTCGATATTCCTCACGTTGACCTGCCGCAGAGCATCTTGATCTTCAACGTACTCCTTGCGTGCTCGGGCGAGCACCAGCGTTTGCGAACCATCGAGCGATTGAGATTGTCCCGGCGCAACCGTTACGTCTCTGCCCGTCGAGGGATCGTCGGTAGTAATCTTGAGCGGCACATCGACGACGGTGCCGCCAAGATCGTCGACGAGCGATTCGAACGACGTGAACGTCGTCATCATATAATAGTCAACGGTAATCCCTGTTAAGGTTTCGACGACCTTGACTACCTCGTTCGGATCGCCCCCCGCAAGAGCGTCGTTGATCTTTCCGCTCGTGCCGGCCAGCTGGGTATCACGCGGAACGGTGACCAGTGTAATGGTATAGGTTTCGGGATCGATTCGCATGAGCGTCATGATATCGGAATGCTGATCTACCTGAGCATGCTCGTTCGCCTTACCCGTGTAGAGCGCCGTTCCCCTGCGCGAATCGGAACCGATGAGCAAAACATACAGGGGATCGGATGTCGGTGCAAGCTGAGAACCCAATTCGTTCGGGCTGTATTTGGGACTGCTGGCATGCAGAAAGCAGGCGACGCCGATAAAAGCCGCAGCGAACACAGTAACGCAGAGGACTGCCGCTGCAGCCCTTCTTCGAGAACGCGCTATCGCTTCTTGCTGGTTTTCCATTGCCTCAGTATACCATCTGGTAATACGAAGCATTCAGATTGGCATTGGTCGGCTTATTTATGATGGCGAGGAGTACGCGGGCCGTGCTTGCCCTTATTGTCGTAGTAGTGCCTCAAAACCGGTTTGAACAGGCCGAATTTCCAGATGATGAAGAACATGACCACAGCTAAGCCGAAGAATATCGCCCAGCGTACCGGTCCCGAAAAGCTTCCCAGCATGGTGCCGACAAACGCAAGCACCGCCGAGCAGACCCAGAGAACCGCAACGGCTCTTCTCTGACCGAGCCCCGCCCTCAGCAGCCGGTGATGAATATGCCCCATGTCTGCCTGCCCGACCGGCTTGTGACCCCGGCTTCTTCGAATGATGGCGGAAACGGTGTCGAGCAGAGGAATGCCGGCGATGACGAGGGGGACGAGCATGACCACGAAGCTCTGCGTTCTCACCACGCCCGTGATCGAGATAATGCCAACAAGCAATCCCAGCAGCAAAGACCCTGAATCGCCCATAAAGATCGAGGCCGGAAAAAAGTTGTAGCGCAGAAACGCAAGGCATACGGCGATAAGCGCAACGCATGCCATCGCCAACGTCGCACTTCCACGCATGAGCACCAGATACAGCAAACTTGTCGCCACAATAGCGATGATGCCGGTAGCAAGCCCGTCGAGTCCGTCGATGAGGTTCGTGATGTTAACGAACACGACGAGATACAGCACGGTCAGCGGGTAGTTCAACCATCCGAGATCGACGTAATCCCCGTCAATGAGCGAGCGGACAGTTCCAATGGTCACGCCGGCCACGGCCACGACAATAGCGGCAACAACCTGTCCCAGCAACTTCGGCAAAGCCGACATCTGGATGATGTCGTCGACCAAACCGACCGCGAACATCATGGTGATGCCGATGAACAGCAGAATGTAGTTGACTCCGCTGAGCACATACAGGTCGACGATATCCCACCCGAAGAAACGCTCTGCAATCAGCACGGAAAGGCAGGCGGCGACCAAACCAACATACAGAGCGATGCCTCCGCATCGGGGCACCGGATCGGTGTTGAGCCTGCGATTACTGGGATAATCGATCGCACCGATGAGAACGGCTATCTTCTTGGACACGGGCACCATGAGGTACGTGACGATAAACGCCACGAAAAACACCGTTAATGCCTGATGCATCGCTAACAAGTCAAATCCCCATTTACGTATTCGTGCAGCTCATATTAGCAGATATCAAACGGTAAACGCGCTTTTCTGCGATTTGGGGCTCTTTCCTTGTCAGACGGCTCGCATACAGGACGTCAAAACACTCAGTTTTGCTCTTCCCGAAACTCCTTCGCCCCCCTGATGCCGTCCCTCATACGGCGTGGCACGCCGAGCAGCGCATCTCCCAGCCGATACGTTTTCGACGAGCGAAGATCGTTCTCGCACTCTTCGAGCGCAGAGGCGGGATAGACCACCTCGGAGTAAAATGCCAGACGATCCTGCGGCGAAAGGCCACGGAGAAACCGTTCGCGATCGGCTTCGTCGATGTCTTTAAGCCAAATGCGCCCCGCTATAAGCGAGTAATCCACCATGCGGCGGCTCACCGCACGCAAAAACTCCTCTTCAAGCTCGTCGGCGTGCCGCTCAACCCACGCACGCATCTCCCGCACGCAGACAACGTGTCCCCGAACGTTTTCGACGGTATGCTTCGCCGTCATGGTCGAACCGCTGCGTACGCGACGCCGGTACAGCGGCTCGTTCAAGTACGAAGTTCGTTTCGATCGCACGAGCGTCTGGAAGGTGAACAGCACGTCTTCGTGGATGATACCCTCGTAAAACCGGATGTGGTTCTCTTCGATCAACGAACGCTTCACCATGCGAAGCGGCGCATGGGGCAAAAACTCGCGATGCTCTTCGAAGTAGGTGAACAAACGCGGACCCGTGGTCACTCCGTCGAAAGCGGGGCGATTTTGGTATTCTTCGCGCACCTGGTCGAACAGCTCTTTCGATTCGTAGAACGCCTGCGCGGAGAAGTAGAGATCGTCGAGGTCTTGCTGCTCGGCCCGTTCGACGAGCTTCTCGAGCGCTTCGGGTACGAAGTAGTCGTCCGCGTCGAGCAGCACGATGTAGGTTCCCCGAGCTTGGTCGAGCGCCACGTTGCGGGCAACGCTCTGCCCGCCGTTTTTCTCCAACGCGGTGAACCCGAAGCGCCGATCGTCGCCCGCAGACGCGCGAGCGATTGCAAGCGAGCCGTCGGTCGAGCAGTCGTCAACGCATAGCACCTCGAAATCGGCGAAGGTCTGCTCTTTGAGCGATGTTATGCACGCTTCTATGTAGGGAGCGCAGTTGTAGAGGGGAACGATAACCGATACGCGAACCTCGTCCATGTTCGCCCCTAAAACGTTTCCAGATGGTGCGCGGCAAACGAAGCGGCACCCTCGTCGAGCAACTGCGTAACCGCGCGCCAATCGCCGTCTGCAAAGTACGATTGTACGAGCTCGCCCGATTCAAAGGCGCACGCGTACTCGCTGCGCATCCTCTCGGCGAATTCCTCATGGCATGATGCGTCGATCCGCTCGTAGTTCCATCGGTATTTGCCCCACTTATCAACGTGGAACCAGGAGATGAACTTCTCGCAGCGATCGGGACGCTCGCGCAGAAACCGCTCGCTTTCGGCGAGTTCGTCGCATACAACGAAAATCCTGTCGGACGTCTTCACCGAAGAAGACGGGTTATCCATACGGTAATGGAGCAGCGGTTTACGCACGAGCACGCAGCGCTTCGCTACAAACCACGTCTTCAGAACGAACGAGGTGTCCTGAAACGCCGCGCCGGGAGTCTCGCGAAAGGAGATGCCTTCCCGCTTGAGCATATCGGTGCGGTACAGCCCCGTCCAAATCGAGGGAATCGTGCAGATGATACGCGGCTGATCGGCTGGGTCGAACGGCGTTTTCATCGGATAGCCCTGCAGGTTTCGATTCTTCCTGTTGCGCCCTTCGGCATATTCGTAGAAGTTCGATTTCACCACGTCGCAATCGTAGCGCTGGGCAAAATCGTACAGAGTCGCGTACATGGAGCGCTCGGCAAAATCATCGGGTTCTGCAATGGCTAGATATGCCCCCCGAGCGCACTCCATTCCCCTGTTGAGCGAAGCCCCGTATCCGGAATTCTCCTTGTCGATAACGACGATGCGGGCGTCGCGGTTCGCGTAGTCGTGGAGAATGGCGGCAGACCCGTCGGTTGCCCCGTCGTTGATGCAGATGATCTCGATATTCTCGAGCGTTTGAGCACACAGCGAATCGAGGCATTGCGCCACGTAGCGCTCAACGTTGTACGTAGGCACAAGAACCGAAACGTCAGGATGCGCCGCCGTAGTGTTCGTCATATGCATTGCCCCTTTTCGCGTATCGTCCGGTATGCCGCTGCGCAATCGCCGTTGCGAGAATGCCCCTCATTATAACCGAGCGGGACGAAGCGAATCGGGAACCCTGCAGTAACTCCTTGGTCTTCGCTGTCCATGCGCAAGTCGGATTGCGTACGACGGATCCCAAAGTTTAATGCCACCTTAATACCCGTTGTGCTGTAATAATGCCATACCACCGCCGATGGACTTCGAGAGCGCTTATGCGCACTGCGACACTCGACAGTTCGCTTCGTTTTACGCGAAAAGGTTTGCGGTGGATTCTTTTCTGCGGGCGCCCACTTCGGTAACCCCCGTGCATAAGCACAACTCCCACC
>NZ_LT964695.1 GCF_900240215.1 Raoultibacter timonensis
TCGGTGCGCGGGGCCTGCCCGATCGTCACGGCTCCGAGCAGGAGCTTGCCGCTTCGGGAATCGTCCTGCGCTCGCGCATTCGACCCAGCGCCTTGCAGGTCGTCCGCTTTCGGCTCGTTCTGCTGCGGTTCTCCCATGGTGTGCGCTTACGCCATCTCGTTCTCGGCGGGAAGCGCGCCCATCGTCTGCAGGGCGGCCATCGAACCGTAGCGCTTGCCGAACAGTTCGAACTCGGCCTCGTCGAAAAACGAGCAGGAGCCTTCGCCGAACGCCTTTGCGGTTTCGAGCATGAACGTGCCCGCTTCGTCGAGGTCGGTGAGGTGCGTTGCCCCCGTCGCGCATCCGGGTACTGCCGTTTCGGTGGTGATGGCCACGCCGACCACGGGCGCATCGGTGGCCGTGCACGGCTGCAGGATCGAGTTGAGGTGGTAGAGCCCGTTGCCGTACGGCGTGATGTCGGCCATCGAAAGCGCGAACACGTTGGGCCTTCTCCCCGTGGCGATTTCTACCAGATCGAGCAGGTCTTCGCTCACGCGCAGGATGACGCCCTGCTTCACCGTGGGCGAGATGGCGAAACCGCGGTAGTTCGCGATGCGATTGCCCTTGGTGGTGTCCACGACGAGGATGGCATCGAGCTCGTCGGTGACCTCCTCCTTGTTGACGGCTGCGGTCGCCACGGGCGATCCCATGAACGGTACGGGTTTGTGCGGCATCGTGGGCGCATGGGGACACACGTGAGTCGAGACGAACACGTCGCCTGCAAGCACGTCGCCCTTGCGGCGCATGTCGATGAGCTTCGCTGCGCACGAGAGCGCGACAAGCGCTCCGTCGCCGTCGGATACGAAGCCGATGCGCTCGGGACGTGCGCCGAGGCCTCCGAGGCGGCCGAGCAA
>NZ_LT964696.1 GCF_900240215.1 Raoultibacter timonensis
CGGTGTCGGCCGCCTCCATGACGACGAGGCACATGTAGCACATCACGAAACCGAAGCCGAACACGATGGCGAGCAGGCTGTCGGCGAGCGTGAGCCCGGCGCCGAGCGTCGCACCCACGAGCAGCGCCGATGCGCTGAACATGTTGCCGATGGGAACGGGCGCAATCGAGAGGAACCCCGTACGTTCGGCATCCTTTACCTGCAGCTGGGCAAGCGAGCCGTCGAGACCCTGTTCGGCCTCTATCCGATGGGTTGCGGCAGCCATGGATTTCGACCGCCTAGCGCCGTTTGAGGTTCGAGATGATGCCCGCCTTCTTCGGGGGCTCGGGCAGCTCGATCATCCGCGGCTCGAAATCGAAGAGCTCTTCGGTCAAAACGACGTCGGAGACGGTGATGCAGGATTTGAGGCAGATGTCCTCGCACATGCGGCACTGCACGCAGTCCGCCGTGGAGAACTCGATGAAACGGGTCTTGCCGTCCTCGGCCTCGACCTCGCTCTTCTTCAGGGCGCCGGTCGGGCAGAACGTGGTGCACATGAAACACGACGTGCACTTCTCGGTGTCGATCCCGACATTGCCCCATAGCCTGGTTTCGATTTCGGGCACGATGGGCCTGCCGATGGAATCCATCGCATCGAGCACGTGCATGCGGCGCATCGCATTGAACTGCGGCAGCGATCCCTTGTCGGACATCTTGAGGCGATCGCGCAGCGACGGGGCCTTCTGCTGAAGCTCCTTTTTAAGCGCCGTGACGGCCGCCTTTTCGGCGGCGTCTTTCGCCACGTCTTTCGCTTGGGTGAAAAATCCGCGCCGCGAGACGCCGAACAGGCCCGTGGTCTCTTCGACGAGCAACTCTTCGGGAAATTCGGACATACGCTCGACGCGCAGCGTTATGCCCTCGGCTTCGAGCAGCCCGTTGACCGAAGCGACCGTGGCGTCGATGCCGGGATCGCATGCGCGGTACTTGCAGGTTTTGCACGTGCCGTCGACGAGCACGAGGCGCGACACCCCGCATGAAGCGAGCTTCATGAGCACGCTTTCCTCCATACGGGCCAAGCACGGCACCTCGGCGAAACGATCGGGGTCGGCCTTACGCCTCGCAGCGGCGCGGGCGCAGGAGAACACGGCCATGCCGTCGGCGAGCACGCATGCCTGGGCGGTCGCCGTTGCCAGATCCTCGGCGAGCGGCCTCATGGGAATGAGCGCTTCGGTCGGGCACACCACGGGGCGG
>NZ_LT964697.1 GCF_900240215.1 Raoultibacter timonensis
GCGTTGCGCTGCGTGCGCTGCCGCGCGGCGCGCGGTTTTTGTCGTCGGATGCCGGTGGGGTGCGCATCCGAGCGCGAAACGTTGCACTATTGCGCGTAGATCTCGGGCGTGGGGATTTCTTCTCCTTCGAGATAGGTGCCTTCGGATCCGTCGAACGTCACGTGGAGGTCTTTGTCGACGGTGAAGTGGTAGGTCACCTGCAAATCGTCGTCAGCGGGCGTGCCTGCGCGCTCGAGCCTGAACGAAATGGTTCCGTCGCCTTCCTTGATGCTCTGGAACGTGTATGTGGTAAGAACGGGTCCGCCAGCGAGGTCTTCGTCGCCCTGCGGTTCGGTGGTCGAATCCATCTGCTGCAGCGTGCTCGGCGTTTCGCCGTCGACGACCCACTCGTAGCCGGTCCCTGCATTGGATTGCAACGGGATCTTGATGGTTTGCTGCGGGGTGGTCGAGCACGACGAGAGCGCTACGATCACCGCAAGCGCGGCAATGCTCGCAACGGCAAATGCGATTTTCGGCAGCAGGTTTGTTTTCGTTGATGCGTTCATGATTGCTCCTGACACTGGTTGGTTCTTGTTCGTCTGCCGCCCAGTATAGAGGTGATGGCTTTTTGGTCAGGGAAAGGTAATCTATTCGTTTTTGTGTCGGAACCTTGCTGCAACGATCGGGCGCGGTTTTGCCGACGACGGTCGCCTCCGAGTGGCAAGAGCGCGGTATGCAGGTATTGAATCGGGGAGGTGTATCGGTTTCCAAGCTGATCCGCGAGGTTTTCGGATACATGGAGGCAACCCGGTCCTTGCTGAGCCTCGATCATCCGGGAGCCGAGAGGGAAGCCGATTCAAAACAGGCGGAAATAGAGCGGAAGCGATCGATGGTCTGGTCATGGGTTGAGGCCGTCCCCCCCCGACGCTGACGCGGGTCGGTTCAAACGGGAGCGGATCGAAAGAAAACTTCGCCCGTGAACTCTCGCATGAAAGTCTGCTTCGACACCAATGTGATAATCGATATTCGGAGCAGAACCGAAGGCTTCTTTGCTCCGTATTCCTCTCTTGACGTTGCTTTATCCGAGGGTATGGATATCTGCATTTCGGCGGGTTCCCTTTCCGATTTCGCGTACATCCTTGCAGCTCGAAAGCACGCTTCGGAAAAGCAGGCTCGCCAGATGACCCCCGAAGTCCTTGACGTGTTCGAGGTACTGGATCTGACGGTTTCGAAGGCCGTACCGTGCGCTGGTCGCAGGAGGCTAGCGCGCATGCGCCGCCGCATGGCCGGGATATGAATTCTCATCGCATCGCCGAATAACTCAGGTGCGTTTTCCCGCCGCTTCGCGTACAATGATCGAGGCTATTGTCTTATGATAATCCCGTCGCAACGACGAACGGGTCGAGCGGGCCTTTGGAACCATGCCATGAGGGGCGGATCATGTTCGGTATGTCGATCGTACTCTATCTCTTCCTTGGCGGGGCGGGCGCGGGTGCGTGCCTCGTGCTCGCGGTTGCGGGCTTGCT
>NZ_LT964698.1 GCF_900240215.1 Raoultibacter timonensis
GATCGAATGGACGACGAGCGCCGCAAGAACGACTTTGACGACCTCGCCCACGCCGAGCGCGCCGAACGCCAGCTCCCACCGCATCAGCAGCGAGGCGATTCCCCCGCCCGCCAGAACGCCGAACGCGCATGCAGCCGCTTCTCCCGACAGGCTGCCCACCAAAGCGAGCACGATGTAGCTGCCGATGATGAGGGCGCAGGCAACCCAGGGGCGGGAAAGCACCTCGACAACGAGAGCCACCGACGGGGGGAGCGCCCGTGCGTACGCCAAAACAAAAAGCGCTGCGGCGATCGTGGCGAACAGCGGTATCGAGCACCATGCGAGCAGCGAGAGGAGTGTCAGCCCCGTTCGCTCCAAAAGCGGAAGGCCGCCCCAAATGGTCAGCATGCAGCAGAGCATGAACAGCGCAAAGCCAACGCTTGCCGCAAAGCTGCGCCGATGCTCCGAGACGTACTCGGATGCTCTGATCCTGCGTTGCGCCACGCGTCCTCCCGTCGCTCCAGCCGAAACGCATAGCTCCATTCTATATTAAGTTATTCCCTATTGAATTCACATAACGGGTGTGAAGCGCTTTCGTTTTCCAGTTGCTAGGATGCTAACCGCCTCACCAAGGCAGCATACACCAGATTCGATCGGCAGGGGTGCAAGGCCGACCGAACGCGAGGAAGGGAACAGCTATGAGTATCGATGCATCGTTCAACAGGCGCGACTTTCTGAAGATGGGGGCCTTCGCCGGCGCAGGCGCGGCCGTCGCAGGGCTTGCCGGATGCTCGGCACCCGCGAAAACGGATAGCAGCGCGGG
>NZ_LT964699.1 GCF_900240215.1 Raoultibacter timonensis
CAGCGAGAGGAGCGCGGTCTGATCGAACTGCGCGACAGCGCCGAACGCCAACGCCGCCAGGACGGCAGCGAGCGCGGGGATCTCGAGCTTGGGGAGAACGCGGGCGATCACGTCAGATGCATCCCCCGTCAGAAGACGAGGCAGCCCACGCCCGCAAGAACCCGTCCTCCCGATAGCGGTAGAACAGGTTGCGGGAGAAGAACGCCTCGGTCGGCTCAGTGCTCACGACTTCGCCGTCGAACAGCATGGACAGCTCGTCGGCGAGAACCGAAGCGAACGAAAGGTCATGCGTGGCGACGACGATCGTAGCGCCCCGATCGCGCAACCGTTCGAGCTCTCGCGCCAGCACAACCTTCGAGGGCGCATCGAGCCCCTTGGTAGGTTCGTCGAGCAGCAGCAGATCGGGCCCAGTCAGCAAAAGCTTCGCAAAGGCGAGACCCTGCTGCTGACCGCCGCTCAAATCGAACGGATGGCGCCCGAGGGCATCGGCGAGACCGAACCGTTCGGCCGCCGCGTCGACCGCGGCATCGTCGAAACCGCAGGCTTTCTGCCATTCGCGCAGTTCGTCAAGCACCGAATCGCACACGAACAACGCCTTGGGGTCCTGGGGCAAGAGCGCCTGACGGCGGCGAAGCCCGTTTTCCACCTTTCCCCGTTCGGGTTCGAGCACGCCCGCAACAAGCCGCAGCATCGTCGATTTGCCCGACCCGTTGCCTCCCACGAGCACATGGATGGCGCCTGCGCGAACGCGCAAGTCGGCTCCGCGCAGCACCCACGCGCGATCGCGCGCATAGCGGAAGAACGCATCGGAGCAGACGATGCACGGCCTGCCATCGAGGCGCGGCGAGGCCGCCGCGCCTTCCGCCGTACGCCGCGCATCCG